>CAVYTN010000001.1:0-280145 GCA_963771475.1 uncultured Alphaproteobacteria bacterium
GCTGCGGAAGCAGACCGCGAGCAGATGCCAGCGGCCAACCCGAGTTCGGTCGGCCATTCCATGGTCAAGGTAGCGGCCGTAAGGGCTCTGCTCCCACAGAAACAGCGTAAGCCAAGCCGTGCCGACCAGGGCCCCCATGATCGGGACGAGCAGGTTTCGTGGGCGCAGGACCGACATGGCCGCCGGACAGTTCCGCGACATTAAGCGTCGAACACAAAGATGTACTCTGCAACGCGTTATGCCCGGTCATGTCGAGATCATGGCCGAGTGCCGGCTGTTTCGAACGATAGCGCGTCGCCTTGCCCACAAAGACCGGTGCGCCAGGGACGGTGGAGAAGATCGTGTTCGCGAGCACCGTCGTCGAGCCATCCGGGCCTCTGTACGGCTCAAGCTCGGCATGGCTGACCGTGCCGACCGTCAGCGTGCCGCTTCCTCCTTTGACGTCGAACACGATCGGCGCGCGCTCGATCGAGACGACCTCTCCGATCAGCTTGGCAAAATCTGCAATCGGACCGCCAAGTTTACCGGTATAGACATCCAGAAGCGCCTTCTCCTGAACATCGGACGTTCCGTCATCGACATAGACCGCCACGCGGAAATTGCCCGCCAGGACGTTGCCGGGAATGTGCGACACACAAAGCCAGCGTCCGCCCGGCACAATTCCAACGCCCTCGATCGCGCCTGAGTCCAAGTGGTAGGCTAATACAGAATGACAGGTCCCGTTATCGGGATCCTCGCCGATCCAGCATGGGCACAGGACGCGGCAATTCACAAACCTCGAGCAGCCTGTCCTTCCAGATGGTAAGCCATTTATAGCGCCCCCCCTGTTGGTGTGAACGTCGGTTTGCGGACGTCGCACCGGTCAGTCTCGCGACGCCAGCCGACCGGGATCATACACGATCAGCGTGAGAGACCGAGAGATCGACAGGTCACCTTTGCTTGCTCCCCTCTTGTTACTCCCCTCGTGCTAAAGCCGAAGCCTTCGGTATGACTGAGCGCCATGCACCTCGCAACATCCTCCGCCTTTAAGCAGAACGCGTCGCAAGCGCTGGGCAATGCCGGCCTGCAGAAGGCACTTGCCCGCAGCGGCCCGTCCTTCATTGCCCGCCGAGCGGCCGCGGCCGCGGCGCTGCCGGAGTTCGAACAGCTCCGTGACATCGCGCGGGACATCAAGAACCACGCGCTCGCCAATCTCGACTTCTACCTGGAAACCTACGAGGCCAACGTCCTGAAGGCCGGCGGCAAGGTGCACTGGTGCGCCACGGCCGACGATGCCCGCGCCGCGGTGCTGAAGATTTGCCAGGCGGCGGGCGCGAAGACCGTCACCAAGGGCAAGTCGATGATCGGCGAGGAAATCGCCATCAACGACCATCTGGAGCAGAACGGCATCACGCCGGTTCGAAACCGATCTCGGTGAATACATCATCCAGCTTCGTCACGAACTGCCGAGCCACATCATCGCCCCCGCCTTCCACCTCAACATGGAGGACTGGGAGGAGGCGTTCCGCGAAGCTCACACCGACCTGCCCGCCGACCGCATTTTCCATGAGCGCCGTGATATCCAGACGGAAGCCCGCACCACGCTGCGCTCGAAATTCCTGGCGGCGGATGTCGGCATCACCGGGGCCGACTTCCTGATCGCCGAAACCGGCAGCAGCGTCATCGTCACCAATGAAGGCAACGGCGACCTGACGCAGACCTTGCCGCGGGTGCACATCGTGCTTGCCAGCATCGAGAATGCGTGCCGACGCTGGAGGACTGTACCTCTCTGCTGCGCGTCCTGGCACGGTCGGCCACGGGCCAGGACATGTCGGTCTACACGACGTTCTCCACCGGCGTCCGCCGCCCCGGCGACCTGGACGGGCCGGAGGAATACCACGTCATCCTCCTCGACAATGGCCGCTCCGGCATGCTGGGAAGCGAGTTCCAGGACATGCTGCGCTGTATCCGGTGTGCCGCCTGCATGAACCACTGCCCGGTGTACGGCGTGGTCGGCGGCCATGCCTATGGCTGGGTCTATCCCGGCCCGATGGGCGCTGTCCTGACCCCCGGCCTGATCGGCGTGCAGGAGGCCGGGCACCTGCCCAACGCCTCCACCTTCTGCGGCAAATGCGAGAGCGTCTGCCCGGTCCGCATCCCGCTGCCCAACCTGATGCGCCACTGGCGCGAACGGGAGTTCGAGCGGCATCTGTCGCCCTCGGCCGTGCGCACCAACCTGGCGCTGTGGGCCTTCGTCGCCCGTCGTCCGTCGCTGTATCGGCTCGCCACACGAGCGGCGGCGCTTGGGCTGGGCTTGCTGGGCCGCCGCAAGGGACGGTTCCGCAGCCTGCCGATGGCGGGCGGCTGGACCGAGGGGCGTGACCTGCCGGCCCCCGAAGGCGACACGTTCTTCGCCCGCTACGCCCGCCAGCAGCGCGGAGCCGGCGTCTGATGAGTCCCCCGCGCGGAGCGCAATCCTATAACTGCGGAGCGCAAATCTATAACTGCGGAGCGCGAATCGTATGACCCCCCAGCGCGGAGCGCGAATCGTATGACCCCCCAGCGCGGAGCGCGAATCGTATGACCAAAGACACGATGCTCGCTGCCATCCGCCGCGGCCTGAAGCGCGGGTCGCTGCCGGCCGATCAGACCGCCATGCTGCGCGGCCGCCTTGGACAGCATCCCCGGCACCTGATTCCCGCTCGGTCTCGCCGGCCGCACCCGGAGCAGGTGAACCTGTTCGTTCGCAATCTGGAAAAGGAGTTCGGCTCCGTCACCCGCGTGCCGGACCTGGACTCTGTCCCCGAAGCCGTGGCCGCGTACCTCGCCACGCAGAACCTGCCCGGCTCGCTGGTCATGGCGCCGCATCCAGAGCTGCGCGCCATCCCCTGGACCAGCCGCCCGATGCTGACGATCCGGGAGGGCAGGGCGGAGGCCACCGACACCGTCAGCGTCCAGCACGCCTTCGCCGGCATAGCCGAAACGGGCACGATGATGCTGCCCAGCGCACCCGAACGTCCGGTGACGCTGAACCTGCTGGCGGATACCGAGATCGCCGTGCTCCGAGCGTCGCGCGTCGTCGGCGCCTATGAGGAAGCGTGGGACCTGCTGCGATCGGAACTCGGCGGCATGCCGCGCAACGTGATGCTGGTCACCGGTCCGTCCCGCTCCGCCGATATCGAGCAGACGCTGGAGCTTGGCGCGCACGGCCCGCGGCGCGTGCATGTGGTGCTGGTCGATGACGCCGTCAGCCCTTAGGGCTGATCGGTATGCGCGCAGGGTTGCCAGGGGAGGCAGGTTTGCGGCTGCGCGCGAAATCAATACCGTACCAGCGGCCCGTTCGTCTCAACACGAGTGAAGACTTCGGGCCGCTGGTATGACGCCGTCAGCGACGGTGCGGCAACAGCAGCGAATCCCGCTGACCAGCGCGCAGGCGGCGCCGATCACGTAGCTCTCGTGGAAACCGCCCCAGGCGGAGACCGACCATCCGAAGATAGCCGGCACGGCCATGCTGCCGCCGAACATGATGGCGGTGCCCAGGCCCGTGGCCTCGGTCCGGCGCGACGCCGCCCAAGCGCGGCATATTCGGCGTAGCCACGCCGGTATATCCGCCGGACGTGCATCCGGCCAACAGCGCATTCGCCATGCACCGCCCAGAGCGGCCAGCCGGGCGTAGAAGCCGGTCACCAGCGCGGTGATCGCCATTCCAAAGCCCAGCATCGCGAGCATTTGCGCAGGCGTGAGGAAGCGATCGGCGATCCATCCCCAGATCGGCCGGCTGATCGACCCGGCGATCTGATAGGTCGCGAGGACTCGCCCCGCCTGCACAAGGTCTTCCCGACGACGGTTGTCAGTTGCACTGTCATGAACGCATCGAGGCACAAGGAGAGGCCTGAATAGACGAAGGTGGCGACGACAGGCGGCGGAAGCGTTGCTCCCCAGCAGGTGAAGGGATGGCAAAGTGTGCGGCCCAACACGCGACGGCTGGGTTCGCGGTCCTCGTCCCACCGGCGACGCGGGAACTCCATGGCCACCATCAGCAGCAGGACCGGTCCTAGTCTCGGCCAGCAAGGCGCCGCGCCAGCCGATCGGCGAGGGTGAGGGGCGGCAAATCAGCGCGGCCAGCACACCGCCGAGAGGCACGCCGATTGGCGCAGCGACATCACGAGGTTGAACACCGGCTGCGGCGTTTGCGGCACCAGCAGATGAGTGCTGGCCGGGCAGCGGCGCCGTAGCCCAGACCCAGGACGAGGGCGGCGAGGGCAAGGCCGGTGACGCCCCGGCCGAACGCCGCCATCGCCAGCATCCCCGCCGCCGCCAGCAGAACCGCCTGCGTCGCCCGCACGCCGCCATATTTGCGGACCAGTCCGGCGCCAGCGGTTCCCCACGCCATACGCGGTGGCGACGAACCCGCCCACCAGCGTGCCATGGACATCCAGGTCGCGTGCAGTATTTCCGGCGCAAGACGCCGGCGCCGAATACAGCGCCATCGTCGCCAGCGTGCACCGCGAGCGTCGCCAGCAGCGGCCAGACCCACATGGATCGGAGGAGATGCCAGGTGCCAGCCCCTCGCTGGCGGCCGGCTTGATGGCGCTCACACTGCGTCTGGTGCAGTGACCATCGTCTGGCACCGGATGCGCCCCGACCGCCTCAGGGGGTCAGCCCCTCACGCGTGTCTGAGCACTGAAACGAAACTCCCTGTTCCGCTGCTACCGAAGTCCGAGCCGCTCGCGTGGGACGGTCGCGAGATTTATTGTTGGAAATCTTACGACAAAAAATGACAGCCATGGCGGCTGCAGGGACCTAACCGTCATGGTTCAGAAGTCGCGTTGCAGGTGCCGCATCTGGTCCTCCGTCGGTCCCAGGCTCCGACCTGGGTCGGAATACAGTAGTGGCAGTCTTGACGACGGTGGCGGTCAGGTAAGCCAGCTCACCTTTCCGCGCCAGCGTCGTTCCCGCGATACACAGTATTGACCATCGTCATGAACGCTCGGCCTGTCTCCGGCCTCCGCCATGGCGCGGTAGATGTTCAGCAACTGCCCGCGGGAGGCACTGGCCTCCTGCATCCAGGCCAGCGCGTCAGATGTCGGGATCGTCTTCACGGATGATAGGGATGCGTGACATCAGCATGCTCCTGTGCCGACGACGTTACCCGGCCACGGCCCATCAGCCGTTCGTCGGCAATCAGGTGGCGCGTCGCACGAAGTCAGCTTATGCTGGCAAAAAAAGCGGGAGAGATACACGAATGCGAAGACGTGACCTGGGTCTGCCGATCTTGCCATGCAGGCACTGACACGTTTTGCGCGGGCGGAGGCGTCGTCGGTGCGCATCGTCCGGCAATACGGGCTGCCGCACGTCTCTATGGTAATGGAACATGAGAAGCTGGTGGAGAAACACGCTGACAGGCTAGGTTTGCCGTCCTTGAAGACGGACTGGCCGACGCTGGGCGGGCCTGGTGCGATGATCGATGGCGCTGCTGTCGGGCGAGGTGGATTTCGGTGTGTCGTCGGCACGCCGGGGCTGGCGACCCTGTGGGACAAGACCTACGGCACGCCCACTCCAGGTCCAGGCGCTGAGTTGCGTGCAGTTGCAACCATTTTTGCTGGTGACGAACGATCCGGGGGTGAAGACGCTGTCGGATTTCAGCGCAGAAGGATCCGGATCGCGCTGCCGACGGCGAAGATCTCGGCGCGCAGGCGCTTGTGTCTGCAGATGGCGGCCGCACAGGTCTGGGGCGATGCGAATTATGAAAAGCTCGATCCGCTGACGGTGACGCTGGATCATCCGCAGGCGGCGACCGGGCGTGATGTCCGGCAAGTCGCCGGTGAACAGCCATTACGCGGTGTCGCCATTCTACTATTACGAGCTGGCAACACCGGGCGTGCATCTTGTCCTGAAATCGTATCAGACGCTGGGCGGCCCACATGTGAACGGCAATCTGGTGGCCTCACCCATGTTCGCGCGCAACAATCCGCTGATCGCGCGAGCGGTTCTGGCGGCGCAGGAGGAGGCGAACGACATGATCCGCAATCGCCCGCGCGACGTGGCGGAGATCTACCTTGCCGGCGCCAGGGACACGCACCCGGTGGAGGAGATGCAGAAGATCATCGTCGACCCCGACAATGTCTGGACAACGGTGCCGCAGAAGCTGATGACCTTCGCCCTGTTCATGCACAAGGTCGGGCGCCTGAAACATGCCCCGGAAAACTGGCAGGATATGTTCCTGCCATACGTCCACAGCGGCGCGGGTAGCTGAGTTATACCAGCGGCCCAACCTCTCGGCTCGTTTACGAACGCGGGCCGCCGACCAGTGCATCGTGGCAATCTTCGTAGGCCCGCCGGCCTTGGTGTTGTCGACGACGATGCGGGGATACGCCCCCAGCTCCGCCTCGATCGCCTGCGCCAGTTGCTCGGCGGGCAGCGGCTTGCGCAGCACCGGGAACTCCGAAGCTTCGGCCGGATCACCTCGTTGTAGCCGGACACCAGGATGATCGGCATCCACGGCAACGCCCGCCTACTTGTCGGGCAAGTTGCACGCCGTTCATGCCGTCCGGCATCACGACGTCGGTCATCAGCAGTTGGAAGGCGGTCTTTGCGGGTCAGAATTTCCAGGGCTTTGCGCGCGCGATCGACATGGACGACCTCGTAGCCGAGTGTGCGGATGATGTCGATCGTGATCACCGCCACGTCGTGGTTGTCCTCCACGAACAGGATGCGGCGGACGAAGCCGTCTCAGTCGGCGGACCAAGTGCAACGGCGGGGGCTTCGGACGCCGCGGCCTGCGCGGCAGAGAACAGCGTGACGGCGGCGCCGCCCTCGCCGGCGCGGCGATGGTGGCCGCGCCGCCGGCCTGGCGGGCAAATCCATAGACCTGGCTGAGGCCGAGGCCGGTGCCGCGACCGACATCCTTGGTGGTGAAGAACGGTTCGAACGCTCGGGCGGCGACTTGCGGAGATGCCGGGGCCGGTATCGCGCAGCGTCATGCGGACAAAGTCGCCGGCTCAGGGCGCCGGCACGTCGCCATCCGCCGGGTGGACATTGCGCGCCGTCACCGACAGCGAACCGCCCTTCGGCATCGCGTCGCGGGCGTTGACGGCGATGTTCAGCAGTGCGATCTCCCACTCGCCGGGGTCGATCTCCACCGGCCAGATATTTCGGGTCGTTGATCGCGAGGTGGTCTGACGTCGCCGCGCAACGACGGGCTCAGCATCCCCATGAGGTGCGGAATTTCGGCGCGGGGATCGAGCGGACGCGGCATCAGCGACTACCCGCGGGAGAATGACAGCAACTGCCGTGTCAGCGTCGCGCCGCGCTGGGCGGCATGCAGGATGTTGTCGAGCAGGCGGGGGATGTTCTCGGGGCTGCGGGTCTTCGCCAGTTCGGCGTTGCCCTGGATCACCGCCAGCAGGTTGTTGAAATCGTGCGCGACGCCGCCGGTCAGCTTGCCCAGCGCCTCCATCTTCTGGCTCTGCCGTACCGCCTCCTCAGCCTGCTCGCGCCGCTCGCGCTCCGCCGTCGCCTGGCGGAGGGCGGCGACGAGGCCTCGGTCCGGCGCAGGGCCAGGCTGGAGAGGGCGAACAGCGACAGGGCGGAGGCCACGCACAGCGCGGCATAGGGGACCATGGAGCGCAGCCATGCGTGCATCACGCCGTCGAGTGAGACCGAGGTCAAGACCACCATGTCCACCGACGGCAGGCGCGACCAGGCGACGATCCGGTTTTCGCCCAGGACCGAGGAGACCTGATAGCCGCTGACGTCCTCGGTCCGGTTGACCATGAAGACCGCGCCAGTCGCGTCGGTCCGTTCCTGATCCGGCGACAGGTTGTCCGACCGGACGACGACCTGCCCGTCGTCCCGCCGCAGGGTGATCGTTCGGTCGTCGATGTCGGGATACATCGCCAGAAGCCGATGGAAGTAGTTCCGGATGTAATCCGGATTGATCGAGCAGACGATGACGCCGTTGAAGCCGCCGTTCAGGCTGGGGCGGGCTATCGCCATCGGAATGAAGGTCTCGCCGTTCATATAGCGTCGGCGGCCTCACCGATGAACCGCCCGCCGTGGCCGTCCCGGAAATAGCGATAATAGTCCCGATCTATCAACGGTGCAGTGGGCGCCGGATAGGTGGACGCGGTGACAAGCGGCAGGCCCTTCCGGTCAACGACGAACAGGTCGCGCAGGAACGGCAGGTAGTGGCGGGTGAAGGAGAGGCTTTCGTGCAGTTGGAGTTGGTTGTTGCGCACGGCGGTGTCGTCCTGGTCGTGCAGCAGCAGTTTCGTTTGCTCCAGCGCCAGAAGCTGGGCGTCGAACAGCTTGGTGGCGCTGTCGGTGACCAGCCGCACCAGGTGCAGCGTCTCGTCCAGCGCTTCCTGACGCTTCTGCTGCCATGCGATCCATCCGCCGCCGGCCAGGATCAGGAAGGGTATGAAGATCGACGCCGCCGCCAGATCCGAAGAATTCTGACCGTCGTCTGGTCCGGGCGGCATCCGGTTCGGTCAGGTGGGATGTCGTCACCATGGCTCCAATGAGGGCAGCGGCAAGAATGTCCGCTCGTAACGCTCACACTGCTAACAAAAGCGTGAACTTCGTGCGTGTATGGAATTGTTAGGCTGCCGCAGCGGTCCTCGTCCCCCTGGCCGCGCGTAGCGGCAGAGCCCATCGACAAAATACGGGTACGCCTTGCCTTCGCAGGCGCTTATGGCAGGGTGGCCGGACGATACGGACCGTAAGAAGGAGGGGGACATGCAAATCGGCGTGATCGGCCTCGGCCGCATGGGCGCGAACATTTCCCGGCGGCTGATGCGCGCCGGCCACTCCACCGTCGTGTGGGACGCCAATCCCGCCTCGGTCCAAGGACTGGGCGCGGACGGCGCGACCACCGGCCTCGGGTCTGGCGGATCTGGTCGGCAAGCTGTCCGGCTCGCCGCGCGCGGTGTGGGTGATGCTGCCGCACGGCAAGATCACCGAGGACACGATCGCCGACGCTGGCCGGGATGATGAGCAAGGGCGACATCATCATCGACGGCGGCAACACGTATTACAAAGACGACGTGCGCCGCGGCAAGGAACTGGCGGCGAAGGGGCTGCGCTATCTGGATGTCGGCACCTCGGGCGGCGTGTGGGGGCTGGAGCGCGGCTATTGCCTGATGATCGGCGGCGACAAGGACGCGGTCGAAGCACCTCGATCCGATCTTCAAGGCGCTGGCGCCCGGGATCGGCTCGATCGAGCGCACCGGCAACCGCGAGGGCCACGATCCACGCGCCGAGCACGGCTACATCCATGCCGGCCCGGTCGGCGCCGGGCATTTCGTGAAGATGATCCACAATGGCATCGAATACGGCATGATGCAGGCGATGGCGGAGGGTTTCGACATCCTGGCAACAAGGCCTCGACGAAACTGCCCGCGGACGAGCGGTTCGATCTGAACATGGCCGACATCGCCGAGGTCTGGCGCCGCGGCAGCGTGGTCACGTCCTGGCTGCTCGACCTGACGCCGACGGCGCTGGCCAAGGACGAGAAGCTGGCCTCGTTCTCCGGCGTCGTGGAGGATTCCGGCGAGGGCCGCTGGACCGTCGAGGCGGCGATCGAGGAAGCGGTGCCGGCCGAGGTGCTGGCGGCCTCGCTGTTCGTGCGGTTCCGCTCGCGCCAGGATCATACCTTCGCCGAGAAGGTGCTGTCGGCGATGCGGTTCGGCTTCGGCGGCCATGTCGAGGCGCCGGCCAAGGAATGACCCCAGTGACAATCCTGGTCGTGATGGGCGTGTCGGGCAGCGGCAAGACCACGATCGCCACCGGCTCGCCGAGCGCGAGGGTTGGGCGTTGCTGGAGGGCGATTCGTTTCATCCGCCGGCCAACGTCGCGAAGATGAAGGCGCGGCACGCCGCTGACCGATGAGGACCGCTGGCCCTGGCTGCGCGCCATCGCCGCAAGCGAGGACGAACTGCGTGCGGCGGGAAGTCGCGGTGGTCGCGTGCTCGGCGTTGAGGCGCGCCTATCGCGACATTCTGATCGGCGATCGCAGCGATGCCGGCTGGTGTATCTGCGCGGTTCCAAGGCGCTGATCGCCGAACGCATGCAGGCGCGGAAAGGCCATTTCATGCCGCCGGCGCTTGCTGGACAGCCAGTTCGCACGCTGGAGGAACCGGGACCGGACGAACATCCGATCATCGTCGATATCGGCGGACCGGCCGAGGCGAGATCGTCGAGCGTGCGCCATCATGGAGCGTCTGCGATGACCGAAGCTTCGCCGTCTACCCGAGCCTGCGCGACCGGGTCGTGCTCGTCACCGGCGGCGCCAGCGGGATCGGCGCCTCGGAGGTCACGCATTTCGCCCGGCAGGGCGCGAAGGTCGCGTTCCTCGACATCGCTGACGATGCGGCCGGCGCCGCTGATCGAGACGCTGCGGCAGGAGGGCCTGCCGGCGCCGTTTTATCAGCCCTGCGATCTGCAGGACATTCCGGCGTTGCAGGCTGCGATCGCAGAGATCGGCCGCGCGGCTCGGACCGATCACGGTGCTGGTGAACAATGCGGCCAACGATCAGCGGCATGAGCTGGGAAGACGTCACGGTCGAATACTGGGACGAACGGATGGCGACCAATCTGCGCCACCAGTTCTTCGCGATCCAGTCGGTCGCGCCGATGATGCGGCGGCCGGCGGCGGGTCGATCATCAATTTCGGCTCGATCTCCTGGCACACCAATCAGGGCGGCATGCCCGCCTACACCACCGCCAAGGCGGCGGTCGAGGGGCTGACCAAGGGCATGGCGCGCGATCTCGGGGCCGACGGGATCCGGGTCAACTCCGTCATTCCCGGCTGGATCATGACGCAGCGGCAGATCGATCTGTGGCTGACGCCGGAGGCCGAGGCGGATCTGATGCGCAGCCAGTGCCTGAAGAAGAAGGTGCTGCCGGAGGATGTCGCGCGGATGGTGCTGTGGCTGGCGTCGGACGACAGCCGGATGTGCACGGCTCAATTGTGGGTGGTCGACGGCGGCCGGGTCTGACGCTCTCCCCAACAGGTCCCTGCCCAACAGGTCTCTGCACGACACGTCTCTGCCCAGCAGGCGCGCGCCCCAGGCCGCGGGCCTCTTGCACGCACCGGACATTGCAATCACCATGCACGATCAAGAGGCGGCCTGTATTCGACATGGGCCGCTTCCGGCGGGGATTGGCAAGATTCGATGCAGGAGCCGGCGGTATCTACGGCGGTGTCACAGCCTCGGCCGCTCGCCATCCTGGCAGCGGCCGTGGATGCCGCGCTTGACGCGACGCACCGCGACGAGATGTTGAAGCACCTGGGCAGCGAGGTCCGTTCCGCGGCAGGTACGGTCGTCTCGGTGTCCGGCCAGAGCGTGATGGCCGAGTTCGACATGGCGTCGGAGGCATTCACCTGCGCGCTGCTGATCCAAACTCGCAGCACCCATATCCGATCGGTTCGGATCGGCATCGCTTCGCAGGAGGCTGATGGCTTGAACCTGCAGCCCGCCGCCGTGGTGATCCTGGCCCAGCAGTTGCGAGCCGTGGCGCCGGCCGGAGGTATCGCCCTGCCGAGTGCGCTGCACGCCGAATTGTCCGGGCTGCTGCCGCTGACGGCGACGCACATGGCTCAGCCGATCCTGGGAGAGCTTCCGGAACCGGTTGCGGTGGTGACCATTTCGGCAGCCGACTGCGAAGACTGGGGCCACCGGGCCGCTCCGTTGGAGAAGACTACCGGCAGCCGGCCCGAAGGCCGCCTGGCCCTGGCCATGGTGCCGTTCCGGGTTGTCAACAGTCAGGTCGTCGGCTTTGCCGAGGCTGCCACCGATGACGTGATCCGTCTGCTGGGCGGTTCGTCGCGCTGGATCGGCATCACCCGCGTGCCGGTCCCGGCACACTGGGGAGCGGTCGATTTGCGCCAGGTGCGTCAAACCTGCGACGCGCGCTACATCCTGCATGGTTCGGCGGAGCAGGAGCGCGGCACGCTGCGTCTGACGGTAGAGCTGAACGAGGCGGCGACGGGCCGCGTGCTCTGGTCCGACCGCTTCGATAACGCACAGGGCGATGTCGGCGCCCTGCGCGACATGTGCGCACCTCGCATCGCCGGGGCCGCCGCGACCGCGTTGATCCAGCGCGAACTGGAACGGACGGAATCGTCGCCGCTGGGCGCATTATCGGTGCAGGTGATCGCCCTGCGCGCGCTTGCCAGGATCATGCAGCCCGATCGCGCGACCTTCCCGGCCGCGGGCGAATGGCTGCGCGCGGCCCTGACGCGTCCCGGTCCCGAACCGGGCAGCGTGCTCTACGTCCTGACGATCTGGCATCTGATGGCAATCGCCCAGGGCTGGAGCGAAGATCCCGCTACCGACGTCAAGGCCGCGATTGCGCTGTCGGAACGTTTGGATCGCAACGATCCGGCCTCGCTCGCGCTGCTGGGCTATGTGCAGGCGGTCCTGCATCGGGATCACATGCTGGCTTTCGTGACGCTGGATCGGGTGATTGATCAGGCCCCGTTTTGCGCGGCGGCCTGGACCATGAAGGCGGAGGTGCTGGTGCAGATGGGGGAGGGCGAGGAAGCCGTCTTCCACGCCGAACAGGCGGAGGCGCTTCCCGCCCTGGGCTTCGACCGAGCGTGGCGGAATTCGGTGACGGCGTTGGCGTATTATGCGGCGGAACGCTACGCTGACGCGACCCGATGGGCGAAGCTCGCGGCGATGCATCACGGCGGCCTGTCGATGACGTTCCGGGTCCTGGCGGCGAGTCTGGTCGTGCTGGGGCAATTGGATGAAGCGCGACAGGCGGGGCAGCGCGTACTCGGCGATCGACCCCGGGTTCCGCCTCGCGAACTGGCGGCTCCGGTCGATGCTGACGGCCGATGTGCGCGAACGCTACGCGCAGCGCCTGCGGCTTGCGGGGCTGCCGAGTCGGTGTCCTGCGCGATCTGCGTTCTGTGAGGCCCGGGATCGAAGGAAAGATATATTCAGAATATTGCTTTTATCCCTCGCCGCGCTTAGTTCTCAGCCAGTCGCGTGCGAGGAAAAAACAGATGTCCGAAGTCGTCGACCAGGTTCTCTCCGATGTCACGGAAGAGGCGATCGCGCTGCTGATCGACCGGTTCTATACGAAAGTGCGCCAGGAACCCGTGCTGGGACCGGTCTTTAAATCAACCATCCTGCCGGAGGAGTGGCCTGAACACCTAGCGACCATGCGGCGGTTCTGGTCGTCTGTGATGCTCACCTCGGGCCGGTATTCCGGCAATCCGGTCGCTGTCCACAGGGCCGTCCCGAACCTGGAGCGTCCATGTTCGCCCGCTGGCTCGCTCTGTTCGAGGCGACGGCGGGGGAGCTGTTCGTCCAGGACATCGCCGTTCAGTTCACCGAGAAGGCGCAGCGCATTGCCTTCAGCCTGCAAATGGCGCTGTTTCACCGGCTGGCGCGACCGGCGGAGAGGCCGGCGCCGTCGGCTGCGCTCGCTGGCCACGACGTGTTACGCGATTGACCGTTGGTACGCTCGGGATAATCTGGCTATCGATGACAGCCGGTCGCACGATATGCCGATGAACGCGCGACTGACCGGTGTCGCAAATCGCTGTACTACGGGGGTGACGTACAACTCGATCTGGACCATTTCGCCGAACGCCTCGTGGCCGGAATGTCCGAGGCGATCGTTTACGCCGACGCCGGCGGGGTCATTCACTACTGGAACCATGGGGCGGCGCGGATGTTCGGCTTCACGGCCGACGAAGCGCTGGGTCAGACGCTGGATATCATCATTCCGCAGGGTCTGCGGGAGCGGCACTGGCAGGGTTACGATGCGACCATGCGGACCGGGAAGTCCCGCTATCCCGAGGGTCATCTGCTGTCGGTGCCGGCCGTCCGCAAGGACGGCACGCGTATTCTCGGTGGAATTCACCATCGTGCCGTTTACGGATGAGGCAGGTCGATCGGCTGAATCGCCGCGATCCTGCGGGATGTACACCCAGGGTTTCGAGGCACTGCGCGCATTGCGCAAGGAAGTAGCCGCGCTGCGCGAAGGCAGGGGCGCGTGATCGCGGTTGGAACGCCCGTCCTTGAGGGTGCGAAAGACCGGCGAGACAATCCGTTGACGGCAAGCGCCGCTCTGGGCATTGTCCGGCAGCGTGCGCCTGTAGCTCAATTGGTTAGAGCTGGCGGCTCATAACCGCTGGTTGCAGGTTCGATTCCTGCCGGGCGCACCAGCAAACCGCACGTCGTCCCAAGCCACTTCCTGGAACCGCTCATGCCTTCGGCTTGCGGAACATCTGCCTGAACAGACGCTCACTCTTGGCCTCGCCTTCCTGCGTCAGCCACACGGACTTTGCCTTGCTTTTCGGGTTGCCGATCCTCCCTTTGTTATGCAGCCGTTCCAGGGCATCCCAATCGTGGCCTTTCCAGGCGTGCCTTCATGCAAGGTCAGGTAAAGCAGAGCGAGGACAGCCTGATCGACTTTGTCTTCATCGATCTCCATCGGATTTTACCTCCGTCAATTGCTGACGTTGTATCGATTGGCGGTGTGGAAAAAGCCGTATCCCCCTTAGCGCGGCGCGCGGAGCGATGTAAAACACGCCCGCGATCCCCGTCAGAGGCTCCCGAGCGGGAAGAGATAAAGGGAAACAGGTCCATGGCCGACAACGCGCCCACCGCCGAAACCGTCATTCCGGTGAAACCTGCCTTCGCGGCCAAGGCGCTTGTCAGCGCTGCCGAGTATCAAGCCGCCTACAAGAAGGCCGCCGCAGACCCCAATGCGTTCTGGGCCGAGGAAGCCAAGCGCATCGCCTGGACGAAGTTTCCCACCAAGATCAAGAACGCCTCTTTCGACGGCAATGTCCAGATCAAGTGGTTCGAAGATGGCGTGCTGAACGCCTCGGTCTCCTGCCTCGACCGGCATCTGGAGAAGCTGGGCGACCAGACGGCGATCATCTGGGAAGGCGACAATCCGAACGACAGCCGCCGTGTGACCTATCGCGAACTGCATCAGCAGGTCTGCAAGCTGGCCAATGTGCTGCGGTCCCGCGGCATCAAGAAGGGCGACCGGGTCACCATCTATTTGCCGATGGTGCCGGAGGCCGCGGTGGCGATGCTCGCCTGCGCCCGCATCGGCGCCCTCCACTCGGTGGTGTTTGGCGGCTTCTCGCCGGATAGCCTGGCGAACCGCATCCAGGACTGCGAATTGCCGCTGGTGATCACCGCCGACCAGGGGCGCAGGGGCGGCCGCACGGTGGCGCTGAAGGCGAATGTCGACGCCGCACTGGCCGACTGCCCGACCGTGACCGACGTGATTGTCCTCAAGGTCACCGGCGCCGCCGTGCCGATGACGGCTGGACGCGACCACGACTACGCCACGCTGATGAACGCCGCGTCGGACGACTGCCCGCCGGAACAGATGAACGCCGAAGACCCGCTGTTCATCCTCTATACTTCGGGCAGCACCGGCAAGCCGAAGGGTGTGCTGCACACGACTGGCGGCTACATGGTCTGGGCCAGCTATACGCATGAGAAGGTCTTCGACTATCGGCCCGGCGAAGTCTACTGGTGCACCGCCGATGTCGGCTGGGTCACGGGCCACACCTACATCCTGTATGGCCCGCTGGCGAACGGCGCCACCACGGTGATGTTCGAGGGCATTCCCAACTATCCCAGCTCCAGCCGGTTCTGGGAGGTGATCGACAAGCACAACGTTTCGATCTTCTACACCGCGCCGACGGCCATTCGCGCGCTGATGCGCGAAGGGGAGGGGCCGGTGAAAAAGACCTCCCGCAAGTCGCTGCGACTGCTGGGCAGCGTGGGCGAGCCGATCAACCCGGAAGCCTGGCTGTGGTATCACCACGTCGTCGGCGATCAGCGCTGCCCGGTCGTCGACACGTGGTGGCAGACCGAGACCGGTGGCATCCTGATCAGCCCGCTACCCGGCGCCACGGCCCTGAAGCCCGGATCGGCCACGCTGCCGCTGCCCGGCGTGACGCCGGTGATGGTGGACGGCGAGGGCAAGGAACTGCACGGCGCGACGGAGGGCAATCTGTGTCTGTCGGACTCCTGGCCCGGGCAGATGCGGACCGTGTTCGGTGACCATGAGCGTTTCGTGCAGACCTATTTCTCCACCTTCAAAGGCCTTTACTTCACCGGCGACGGCGCCCGCCGTGACGCTGACGGGTATTACTGGATCACCGGCCGCGTTGACGACGTGATCAACGTCTCCGGCCACCGCATGGGCACGGCCGAGGTCGAAAGCGCTCTCGTCGCGCATCCGAAAGTGGCCGAGGCCGCGGTCGTCGGCTACCCGCACGACATCAAGGGGCAGGGCATCTACGCCTATGTCACGCTCAATGCGGGTGAGGAACCCACGTGAAGCGTTGCGCAAGGAACTGGTGGCCTGGGTGCGCAAGGAGATCGGGCCGATCGCGACGCCGGACGTCATCCAGTGGGCGCCGGGCCTGCCGAAGACCCGCAGCGGCAAGATCATGCGCCGCATCCTGCGCAAGATCGCGGCGAATGAGGTGGACAGCCTGGGCGACACCTCCACCCTGGCCGATCCGCGGGTGGTGACCGACCTGGTCGATAATCGGGCGAGTTAACCGAGCCTTAACGGGACGTATGCCAAGCCATGGGTTGGGCGCAGCGCGGGGGAGGCAAGTCAGGCGCCTTCGGACACGTGCCGAGCGCATGACGCTGACGGAGTTCCTGGTCTGGAGCCGGAGGACCCAACGGGCGCTGCCTATGAACTGATAGACGGAGAGCCGGTCCTGATGGCGCCGCCCGACGCCGGAACCCAGATCGTCACCGGTTCGGATGGTCGACGTTGGCGAGCATCGGTTCACGGTGTCCTTGTCGGCGTTTTACCGGCAGCCGACGTCGCATCCTGATCCACGCGAACAGGCTGGGCGGCCGCGCGCGATCCGTCACCTGACATCGGGATTCGCCTGCCTGACATCGGGGTAGCTGTGTTCGCCCCCTCGGATGACGCGGGATGAGTTCCTATCATGGGAATTCCGGCGATCCTCGCGCCCAGGAACTGGTCGACGGTGAAGCTGTGGCTATGCCCATCGGAGCAGCAAGCGGCGATCACCGCCGAGGATTGGTCGGTTATTGGCGATCATCTCGTTGATCGAGGTGGAACTGCTGGTTCGCCGCCCTGACGGGAACTGGCCGGAAACGGCCGATATCCTGACAGGGGATGATCAGGTGGCACTCCCCAGCATCGGCTTTGCGGCGCCACTGGCCGCTTTCTGTCGGTCCACAACCCTGGTCCGTTAAGCCGCCGCTACCATACAACTCCCGGACACGTTAGAACCCGCGCAAATACAGAAGCGATAGATCATGGCCAGTTATCAGTACGTTTACGTGATGAAAGACCTGACGAAGGCCTTTCCGGGCGGCCGAGAGGTCTTCAAGGGTATTACGCTCTCCTTCCTGCCCGGGCGTGAAGATCGGCGTACTGGGCGTCAACGGCGCCGGCAAGTCCACGCTGATGAAGATCATGGCCGGCATCGAGACCGAATATGGCGGCGAAGCCTGGGCAGCCCCGGCGCGCGTCGGCTATCTGGCGCAGGAACCGCCGCTCGACCCGACCAAGACGGTGGGCGAGAACGTCGAGGAAGCCTTTGCCGACCTGAAGGCCGCACTGAACCGGTTCAATGAGATTTCCGCATTGTTCGCCGAACCGATGTCAGACGACGAGATGAATGCCCTGCTCGCCGAACAGGGCGAGTTGCAGGAGAAGATCGACAGCCAGGACGGGTGGGAACTTGACCGGCGTGTCGACATCGCGTTGGACGCGCTACGCTGCCCGCCGGCGGATGCGTCGGTCGACCGCCTGTCGGGAGGCGAGAAGCGCCGCGTCGCGCTGTGCAAGTTGCTGCTGGAAAAGCCCGACCTGCTGCTGCTGGACGAGCCGACCAACCACCTCGACGCCGAGAGCGTCGCCTGGCTGGAGCGGACGCTGCACGACTATGAAGGCACGGTCATGGTTGTAACCCATGATCGTTACTTCCTCGACAATGTCACCGGCTGGATCCTGGAGCTGGAACGCGGGCGCGGATATCCTTTCGAGGGGAACTACTCTTCCTGGCTAGAGCAGAAGCGCAAGCGGCTGGCGCAGGAGGAGAAAGAGGAAAGCGCCCGCCAGCGTGCTCTTGCGGCGGAATCGGAATGGATTTCCGCCTCCGCCCGCGCGCGGCAGACGAAAAGCCGAGCGCGCATTGCGAAGTATGAGGAGATGCTGGCGAAGTCGCAGGAATTGCAGACCGGTGTGGCGGACATCGTCATTCCGCCCGGGCCTCGCTGGGCAACATCGTGATCGAGGCCGAAGACCTGCGCAAGGGATATCGGCAACAACGTTCTGATCGAGGGCTCGAACTTCAAGCTGCCGCCCGGCGGCATCGTCGGTGTGATCGGTCCGAATGGCGCCGGCAAGACAACGCTGTTCCGCATGATCACCGGCAGGAAAAGCCGGACGGCGGTTCGCTGCGGGTCGGCGAGACCGTGAAGCTGGGCTATGTCGATCAGTCGCGCGACAGTCTCAATGCGGACAAGACCGTCTGGCAGGAGATCAGCGGCGGCGAGGAAGTCATCTACCTCGGCAAGCGGGCGATCCAGTCCCGCGCCTATACCGCGGCGTTCAACTTCAAGGGTTCCGACCAGCAGAAGAAGGTCGGCATCCTGTCGGGCGGTGAGCGCAATCGCGTCCATCTGGCGAAGATGCTAAAGCAGGAACACAACGTTCTGCTGCTGGACGAGCCGACCAACGACCTGGACGTCGACACGTTGCGGGCGCTGGAAGAGGCGCTGACCGAATTCGCTGGCTGCGCTGTGATCATCAGCCACGATCGCTGGTTCCTGGACCGGCTGGCGACTCACATCCTCGCGTTTGAGGGCGATTCGCACGTGGAATGGTTCGAGGGCAACTTCCAGGCGTATGAGGAGGACAAGCGCCGCCGTCTGGGCGCGGATGCGACGGAGCCGCACCGGATCAAATACCGTCCCCTCGCTCGGTAGAGCCGTGTCCCGGCACGGGCGGCTTGTGGTTAGGAAACCACAGAGCCGCCCGCTGCGTGCGACACCGCGGGCCCAGTCGGACAGCCCCTCAGACCCTCGGCGGACAGCCTCCATTTCGGCAACTTGACACCCTGTCGCGAATGCCGGACTTTGCCGGCAAAGCAGCCGTACGGCGGAAAAGTATTGCCGGCTAAGAACTGAACGATAGGGAAACGACAGAGATGGCAGACCAATCCTGGGCCGTTGTGCCCACTACCCGTGCGCGCGCCCTGACCCGCCGCGGCGTCCTGGCGGCGACCGGCGCCACCCTGGCGCTGCCGGCCATCATCCGCTCCGCCCGCGCGGCCGACAACCAGATCATCCTGGGTTGCAGCCTGCCGTTGTCCGGCCCCGCGGCCCCCACCGGCATCACCACGCAGCGCACGATCGACCACGCACTGGAGCAGATCAACGCCAAAGGTATCATGGTCGGCGGCACGAAATACACGATGGTCGCGCAGCACTATGACAACAAATACGTGCCGGCCGAAGCCGTGACGGTTGTCGAGAAGATGCTGTCCGACGGCGTCCGCTATCTCTTCTCGTCAGGCTCCGGCAATTCCGTGCCGGTGGTCGAGAAGACGACGGAACTGAAATGCATCCAGCTCTCCGGCGCCTCGGGCAAGGATCACCTGACCAATCCGAAATACCCGTTCAGCTTCCGCGTGCAACCCTGCAACGAAACCGCCTATGCGGTGTATCCGTGGATGAAGACCGCGTTTCCCGAGGTCAAGCGCATTGCCAATATCGGGCCAAGCGATGAGGCCGGGTTCACCGAGACGGCAGACCGCAGGATGCTGGCGGCGAAGTACGGCTACACCAGCGGCGCCAACGAATTCTTCAAGCGCGGCGCCATGGATTTCTATCCGGTTGCGACGCGGTTGGCGCAGGATAAGCCGGACCTGATCGATTTCGGCGGCACGATCGGCCGTGACCAGGGCCTCGCGGTGAAGGCGCTGCGCGAGCTTGGTTACAAGGGTAAGATTCTGCTCGGCTATTCCGATGCGAAATCCTTCGTCGACATCGCCGGCGCCGATGCCGCCGAAGGGACGATCATGTTCGATACGCTGGCGGCACCGCAAAATGATGCGGAAAAGCAACTGAGCGACTGGTGGATCGCGAAGTACGGTCCGCCGATGCCGTCCTTTGCCTATCTGATGTGGGACTGGCCGTTCATGCTGGCGCAGGCGATCCAGGACGCCGGCACCACCGATACGGTCAAGGTCGCCGACTCCCTGCGGAAGGTCGAATATCACGGCCTGTTCGGGCTAGAGCGGTTCGGCATGAAATCAGTTTATGGCCTGGACTGCTCCTTGACCCGGGACATTCCGATGGCGGTGATCAAGGGCGGCAAGCCGGCGCCGCTCGAAGTGGTGACCTGGCCGGTGGGTGTCTGACCTCATCCAGCCGGTACAGCCGTGACATTCGCCCTGCAGATCATCGTCACCGGACTGGTGACGGGATCGATCTACATGCTGATCGCCCTCGGCGTGACGCTGCTGTTCGGCATCATGCGCGTCGTCAACTTCGTGCATGGCGAACTGTGCATGCTGTCGGCCTTCGCCGTTTATTACGTCTCGGTATCGTGGGGCATGCCATTCCTGGTCGGTGTCCTTGCTGCGATTGTCTTTAGTTCCGTGGTGGCGGTGCTCTGCCAGAAGCTGCTGTTCAAGCCGCTGAACTACGACATCCTGACATGCTTCATCCTGGGCATCGGGGCATCGTTCGCGATCCGCTCCGCCACCTGGGCTGTGGTCGGGCCGGAGCCTGTGGCGATTCCGGCGACCTTCCCCGGCGTATTCGTTTGGCACGGCGTCTTCGTCGCCAAGCAGCGGGTGTTCGCCGCGGTGCTATGCGGCAGCCTGGCGATCGCGCTGTCGGTATTCCTGCACTACACCAAGCCCGGACGCGCGATGCGGGCCGTGGAGCAGGACCGCGAAGCCGCGCTACTGATGGGGATCAACCCCGAGAGCGTCTATGTCACCGTCTTTGTCATCAGCGCGATCCTGGCGGCGATCGGTGGCGCGATGCTGGGCACGCTGTTCGGCGCCGATCCGGAGATGGGCGCCGATCCGCTGCTGAAATCCTTCATCATCGTGCAGATCGGCGGCATGGGCAGCGTCCTCGGCACGATCATCGCCGGCCTCGCGATCGGATTGTCCGACAGCATCACCGGCACGGTGTTCGGCGGGGAGTTGGCGTTCATCTTCGACTTCGCGATCCTGATGATCTTCCTGATCGTGCGGCCCCGCGGATTGTTCGGCTATGACGTCTAACCGTCTGGCTCTGGCGGCGCTGCTGGTTGCCCTGGTGGTCGTGCCGGCCTTCGTGCACAGCGGCTACCTGCTGCACGTGATGATCCTGATCTTCCTGAACGTGATGCTCGCCACCAGCATGTGGCTGCTGGGGATCACGCACCTGATCTCCTTCGGCCAGGCCGGGTTCATGTTCATTGGCGCGATGACCTCGGCGCTGCTGACCAAGGACCTCGGCATCTCCTTCTGGATTGCACTGCCGATCGCGGGTGTGCTGCCGGCGTTGATCGCCGCCCCGGTCGGGCGGCTCAGTCTGCGGGTGCGCGGCGTTTACTTCTTCCTCGTCACGCTCGCGTTCGGAGAGGTCGTGCGCGGCATCTTCGCCTATTTCCAGGTGCCGTTCGGCGGCTGGTACGGCGTGCGCGACATCCCGCCGCCGTCGCCGCGCTGGCTGTTCACGCCGCTGGACAAGGTGCCGTTCTACTATCTCGGCCTTGTGCTGGTCGTGCTGACCTGCTGGGTGATCTGGCGCATCAGCCGCTCCTGGTTCGGAGAGGTGCTCTGGAGCATCCGGGAAAGCGAGCTGCTGGCCTCGTCCGTCGGCATCGACGTGCAGGGCCACAAGCTGGTGGCGTTCATCATCTCGGCCTTTGTCGCCGGCCTCGCCGGAAGTTTCTATGCCAACTATGTCGGCTACATCAGCCCGCTGATCTTCGACTTCCAGTATTCGGTCAGCATCCTGATCTTCGTCGTCGTCGGCGGCTTCGGAGCTCTCGCCGGCCCTATCACCGGGGCCGTGGTGCTGACGATCATTCCGGAAGTTTTCCGAGCCAGCGGCAAATACCAGATGCTGATCTTCGGCCTGATCCTGGTGTTCTCGATGCTCACCATGCCCGACGGCATCATCGGCGCGCTGCGCCGCTTCCAGCTTCGGCGCGCGAGGCGGGCGACATGAGCCTGCTGCAGGTCGCCGGCCTGACCTGCCGCTTCGGCGGGCTGGTCGCGGTGAATGACGTCACGCTGGCCGTCGAGCCGCGCGCGATCCACGGGCTGATCGGCCCGAACGGCGCCGGCAAGACGACGACGTTCAACCTGATCTCCGGCGTACTGAAACCCACCGCCGGGCGCGTGACTTTCGACGGGGCCGATATCACGGGCGTGCCCATGCACCGGCTGGTGAAGCGTGGGCTGGTGCGGACCTTTCAACACTCCCAGTTGTTTCCGGCCTTCACCGTGTTCCGTAACGTTCTGGTGGCGTTGCATTCGCACACGGGTTTCAGCACCCTCGGCGGCTTTTTCGGTTCCATCGCTGAGCGCCGCAAGCGGGCGGAACTGGCGGACGAGGCGCAACGCATCCTCGAATTCGTAGGGTTGGCCGATCGCGCCGACGATCTCGCCGGGGATCTGCCGCATGGCTTCCAGAGGCTGCTGCAGGTCGCTGTGGGCCTCGCCCCCAAGCCGCGCCTGCTGCTGCTGGATGAGCCGGTGGCCGGTCTGAACCATGGCGACGTCGACCGCATGATGGCGCTGGTGCGCGACCTGCGCGACAAACAGGGCGTCACCGTCGTCCTGGTCGAGCACAACATGAAAGCCGTCATGGGCGTCTGCGACCGCGTCAGCGTGCTGCAGTTCGGCAAGCTGATCGCCGAGGGCAGTGCGCAGGGGTGAGGCGACAGGCTCAGGCCGATTGGGTCTACGACGATGCTTCTTGAGATCCGCGGCCTCCTCAGCTACGGCCATGCGCGTGCTGAACGAAGTGTCTCGTGTGGAGAAGGTGAAACGGTCACGCTGATCGGCGCCAACGGGGAAGACGTCGTGCCTGCGCGCTCTGGCGACCAGCAGATCTGGCCCTCGCACTATTCCTGAAGCACATGGATGAGCTTCCGCCTCGCCGCAGGGCAGGCCTGGCAAAGACGTGCGGAGAATCGACGCGGCCGCCTGCGGTGGCGCCCCTGCTGCGTGTCCTTGCGGCTATCCGCTCGGCGTGAACGTGGCGAGCGGGGTATGGCACGCAGGAAGATATGCGGTTGCCGGGGGTTGGACCAGGATGGGGTATGAGGCCTCAACCCAACGCCTCGATATACGCCGGCAACCCCACCATCCGCGCCCGCCTGACCGCGCCGCATGCAGCATCGCACGCACCGCTTCGGTCGCGGCCGCAAGGTCGTCGTTCACCACGACATGGTCGAACTCCATCCAGTGACGGATCTCATCCCGCGCCACGCGCATCCGCCGCTCGATTTCCTCCGGTGGATCGCCGGCACGGCCGCGCAGACGCGCATCGAGGGTCGCCAGGTTCGGCGGCAGGATGAACACGCCGACCACATCCGCCGGAAGTTTCGACCGCAACTGCCGATGGCCCTGCCAGTCGATGTCGAACACGACGTCGCGACCCGCCGCCAGGGCCGCCTCGATCGGCGCGCGCGGCGTGCCGTAGGCGTGCGTGCCCTGCAGGACCCGAGCCCATTCCAGCAGCGCATCGTTACGCAGCGCGTCCTGGAATTGCGCCTCGGTCATGAAATGATAGTGCACGCCGTCGATCTCGTTCGGCCGCCGCGCGCGCGTGGTTACGCTGATGGATCGTTCGAGTAACGGTTCGCTGGCCAGCAGCGCCTCGCTGATCGCGGTCTTGCCGGCGCCCGACGGCGCCGACAGCACCAGGCAGACACCGCGGCGGGCGATCGTGCTCATTCGATGTTCTGCACCTGCTCGCGCAGTTGCTCGATCGCCGCCTTCAGCCGCAATCCGATCGCGGTCAGCGCCGGCGTCGCGGACTTGCTGCACAGCGTGTTGGCCTCGCGGTTGAACTCCTGGATCAGGAAGTCGAGCTTGCGGCCGATATTCACCGCCTCCTGCAGCAGGTCGTGCGCGGCGGCGATGTGGCGAGCGCAGGCGGTCCAGTTCCTCCCGCACGTCGGACCGGCTGGCCAGCATCGCGACTTCCTGCGCGATCCGCTCCTCCGGCAGGTTCGGCTGCTCGCGCAGCAGCGTCGCCAGGTTGTCCAGCATCCGCGCGCGCTGCGCGGCAGGCTGGCCGGCGGCGGCTTCGCCGGCCTCGGCGCAGAGGCCGGCGATTTCATCCAACTGCTTGCGCAGCACCGCGGCCAGCCGGTCACCCTCGGCCTGGCGCGCGGCGACCAGATCGGCGAGCGCGGCGACGAACCCCGCCTGCACGTCGGCGGACGCGGCGGCGCGTTCCTCCTGCTGGTCGGCTTGCGCCTGACGCAGCACGCCGGGCAGGGACAGCAGCGCCTCGGGCGAGGGGGGCGAACTGCCGGGGATGCGGTGGTGCAGGTCGGTGGCGATCTTCAGCACCTGCTCCAGCGCATGCGGATCGAGTTCCAGGCGGGTTTCGGTCTGCCGCTTGATCGTCAGGTTGGCGGTGACATTGCCGCGTTTCAGCGACCTCGCCGCCAGGTCGCGCCAAGCGGTCTCCAGGCTGTCCCAGCCATTGGGCAGGCGGAACCGCAGTTCCAGCGTGCGGCCGTTGACGCTGCGCAGTTCCCACGCCCAGGCGATGCCGTTGGTCATGCCCTCGGTGCGGGCAAATCCGGTCATGGAGGCGATGGCACTCATGGCGGGGCTTCTACCAGCGGTTCGGGGGAATGCGAAGTGCGTCTGCAACGAGGCGTCTGGACCCTGCAAATGCTGGATGAGTGCTCGCAAGATCCGCTGCCTCCCCTGCGAGCAACTCGGCCGGCTCCGTGTGAGATTTCACGCCGCCGATCCAGCGCACATCTTATGCCGGACAGACGCATGCCGAGCCAGTCCATGGATTGCCAGCCTTCCCCAACTCGGAACGGCAATGCTAGGGGCGAACAATGCCCAGTCTGGAAATGGAACTGGCCGCCGGGGGGCGAGTCGCCGGGGTGGATGAGGCTGGCCGGGGTCCGCTGGCCGGCCCCGTTGTCGCGGCTGCCGTCATCCTGCCCGTTGTCGTCGCCCAGTCACTCGCCGACCATGCTGGACAATTCGAAGAAACTGACCGCCGCCCAGCGCGACGCAGCCTTCGACTGCGCTGCGTGCTCTCCGGGGCCGAGATCGGCATCGGCGCGGCCTCGGTGGCGGAAATCCTGCGCCTGAACATCCTCCACGCCTCGATGCTGGCCATGAGCCGCGCCGTGTCGCGCGTTGCCGAGCGATGCCGGATCTGGCGCTGGTGGACGGCAATTACCCGCCGAAACTGGGCTGTGCCGTGCGATGCGTCGTCGGCGGCGACGCGCTGTGCCTGTCGATCGCCGCCGCCTCCATCGTCGCCAAGGTCGTGCGCGACCGGCCATGGCACGTCTGGCCGCGCGATTTCCCGGTTACGGATGGGAGACGAACGCCGGCTACGCCACGGCGGCGCACCGGGACGCGCTGCTGCGCCTCGGCGCCACGCGCCACCATCGCGAGGCGTTCGGCACCGTTGCGCAACTGCGGCTCGAACTGTCGCAGGCCGGTTGACGCCATCGTCGCGACGCCCCGTCACGCTAGGCGCACTGCTAAGGTTGGAACGAGCTTGGATTCTCGAACTTCCCGTTGGACCAGATTCTGCGGGGCGACTGCGTGCAGATGATGCGCATGTTGCCGCTCGGCGTCGGTCGACTGCGTCTTCGCCGATCCGCCCTACAACCTGCAACTGCGCGGCGAGCTGCGGCGCCCCGACGACAGCCTGGTGGACGGCGTCGACGACGACTGGGACCGGTTCACCGATTTCGCCGACCTACGACGCGTTCACGCCGCGACTGGCTGACCGAGTGCCACCGGCTGCTGCGCAAGGACGGCACGCTGTGGGTGATCGGCGCCTATCACAACATCTTCCGCATCGGCGCCATCCTGCAGGACCTCGGCTTCTGGATCCTGAACGACGTGATCTGGCGCAAGTCCAACCCGATGCCGAATTTCCGCGGCCGGCGCTTCACCAACGCGCATGAGACGCTGATCTGGGCGGCGCGAGAGCCGGAATCGCGTTACCGCTTCAACTATCAGGCGATGAAGGCGCTGAACGACGACATCCAGATGCGCAGCGACTGGTTCATCCCGCTGTGCACCGGTCCCGAGCGGTTGCGCAACGAGCACGGGCTGAAGCTGCATCCGACCCAGAAGCCCGAGGCGCTGCTGCATCGCGTGCTGCTCGCCAGCACCAACCATGGACGACATCGTGCTCGACCCGTTCGCCGGCACCGGCACCACGCGGTCGTGGCCAAGCGGCTGCGCCGGCACTTCATCGGGATCGAGCGCCATCCCGCCTATGTCGAGGCGGCATGGCGCGCCTGATCCGCACCAAGCCCGATCTCCGTCGCAGAGGCGACCGCCGCGCCGACCAAGCGGGAGGCCCTGCGCATTCCGTTCGGCAACCTGGTGGAGCAGGGGCATGATCGCGCCGGGCACCTGGCTGTTCGACCGCCAGCGCCGGGTCAGCGCGATGGTCGGGCCGGACGGCACGATCGAGTGCGGGCGACATCCGCGGCTCGATCCACAAGGTCGGCGCGACGCTGCAGAACGCGCCAAGCTGCAACGGCTGGACGTTCTGGCATTTCGAGCGGGACGGCGCGCTGCTGCCGTTGGATACGCTGCGGACGGCGGCCTTGGCGACCGCATGACGACGCTGGCTCCTGACGCGAGCGGGTTACGACGTCGAGGGCGGCCGGTTCACCAGTTCGGCGATTTCCCTCCGCGGATCGGGCATCATGCGCACGGATGTAGAACGTGCTCCGTGTCGATGCCTCCGTGGGGCCTTTCTGTCCCGCAGGATTTTCCCGGCGTTATCCGCAGAGCTTATCCGCAGGCATCATCCCCTGACTTACCGTATCCGGTCTTACCCCCAGCTTTAGTCCTCAGCGGATCTGCGTATCCGCCGCTGCCGGCGGACGAGGCGGTTCCATTGGTGGAATGGCCGCACCCGAGGCGGCGCCGGCGTGCGGACGGGACGCAGACCAACCGGTGCGTCGAGCGGGAAACCGTCCACTCGGCCAGAACCGACGCCACGGCCGGCGGCCGACCGCCAGAACGGATTTCCCGAGGCGCTGTTGTCCAGTCCGTCGCCCAACCCGTCGTCGCAGCGCAGTGCAGAGGACCAGCAGCGCTCCGTTGCACCGCCGGTGGGCGATAGCAGTCCAAGCGGACAAACCAGCAAGGAAACGCCTGCTGTCGCGATCCGGATACACAAAGGGCGCTCAGGTGTCCCTGAGCGCCCTGTAGCGGCTCGTCCTGGCGGACGAATTTACTTCGAAGCCACCCGCTGCAGCGGCTGCACCGAGGCGGCCTTCTTCTGCTCTGCCACCCAGGCATCGAATGCGGCCGGCGACACGGCCTTGATCGAGATCGGCATACGGCTGTGGTTCTGGCCGCAGATCTGGTTGCACTCGCCGTAGAAGGTGCCTTCCTTGTCGGCTTCCAGCCAGGTTTCGATCGTGCGGCCGGGGATCGAGTAGCGCTGCACGCCCAGCGACGGGACGAAGAAGCTGTGGATGACGTCGGTGCTGTTCGTCAGGATGCGGATGCGCTTGCCGACCGGGATGATCATCTGGTTGTCGACGTCCAGCAGGCGAAGCTGGCCGGGCTTCAGGTCGTCATCGGTGACGTAGCGGCTCTCGATGTCGATGTTGCCCTTGTCCGGGTAGCTGTATTCCCAGTACCACTGGTGCGCCGTCACCTGCACCGTCAGGTCGGGTTCGGCGGTGCGATCCTGGTAGTAGATCAGGCGGAAAGACGGGATCGCGATGATCACCAGCACCAGCACCGGTGCACCGTCCAGACGACTTCCAGCAGAGTGTGATGCGTCGTCTGGCTGGGGACCGGATTCTTTCTCGCGTTGAAGCGCGTCATCACGATCACCAGCAGCACGCCGACCAGCAGGGTGATCAGCGTGATGATCACCAGCACCAGGTCATGCAGGCTGATCATGCTTGTCCTTGATCGGGCTGAATGAGCGCTGCATGCCCATTTCCCACGGCCGCGGCGCGCCGACGACATCTTCCGCCCAAGCAGCCGAGAGGCTGAAAAGACCTACGCTGACAGAGGCGATCAGCCACCGAAGAAATCGCATCAGTTGTTTATCCCACATCCGCTCGGGCCCAATCCGCTCAAGGTAGCGATCGTCACGTCGTGACCGTCCGCACCGCGGCCCTGCTTAGCCAACCCCTTACATTAGATCAAGGTTGATACCGGCACGATTCAAAGGCGGCTGGCCCCATGCGCACCCGTCTGCGCATCCGCTTGCGGTCCTATCTCCCATGCCGCTTGCGGTCCTATCTCCCATCCGCTTGCGCCGGGACCTGCCGCGTATCATGTTCGAGTCCTCTGCCAGGAAAAGGGAATGGCCATGCAGCGCGAGGTTTACATCGTCTCCGGCGTCCGCACCGCCATCGGCGATTTCGGCGGCAGCCTCAAGGACCTCCCGCCCACCGAACTCGGCGCCCAGGTGACCCGCGAGGCGATGTCGCGCGCCGGTGTCGCCGGCGACGAGGTGCAGCATGTCGTCTTCGGCAACGTCATCCACACCGAGGCCGAAGGACATGTATCTTGTCCCGCGTCGCCGCGCTGAACGCCGGCGTCACCAAGGACGCGCCGGCCCTGACGCTGAACCGGCTGTGCGGCTCCGGCCTGCAGGCCATCGTCTCCGCCGCCCAGGCCGTGACGCTCGGCGACGCCGACATCGCCGTCGCCGGCGGCGCCGAGAGCATGAGCCGAGCGGCCTATCTGGCGTCCGGGATGCGCTGGGGCGCACGCATGGGCGACAGCGCGATGATCGACATGATGACCGCCGCGCTGCACGACCCGTTCGAGAACATCCACATGGGCATCACCGCCGAGAACCTGGCCGAGATGCCATCAGGTCACCCGCGGCCAGCAGGACGAACTCGCGCTCGCAGTCGCACCAGCGCGCCGCTCGGGCCATCAAGGAGGGCCGGTTCAAGACGCCAGATCCTGCCGGTCACGCTGAAGTCGCGCAAAGGCGAGACCGATCTTCGACACCGACGAGCATGTCCGCGCCGACGCCAAGGCCGAGGATTTCGCCAAGCTGCGCGCCGGTGTTCAAGAAGGACGGCACGGTCACCGCCGGCAACGCCTCCGGCATCAACGACGGCGCCGCCGCGGTGGTGCTGATGGACGGCGACACGGTGGCCAAGCGCGGCGCCAAGCCGCTGGGGCGGCTGGTCGCCTACGCCCATGCCGGCGTCGACCCGAAGATCATGGGGATCGGCCCGGTCCCGGCCACCCGCGCCGCGCTGAAGCGGGCCGGTCTGACGCTCGATCAGATGGATGTGATCGAATCGAACGAGGCCTTCGCCGCGCAGGCCTGCGCCGTCGCCAAGGATCTCGGTTTCGATCCGGAGAAGACCAATCCGAACGGGTCGGGCATTTCGCTGGGCCATCCGGTCGGCGCGACCGGGCACGATCCTGACGGTCAAGGCGCTGTACGAACTGGAGCGGATCGACGGTCGCTATGCGCTGGTGACGATGTGCATCGGCGGCGGCCAGGGGATCGCGGCGATCTTCGAACGGGTGCACTGACCAGATCGGACGCTTGCCGGGAAAGAAACCACGGAGCGCCATGGAGGCGTGGGTCCGACTACCAACCCGTCATGGCCCGGCTTGACCGGGCCATCCCGGGCCAGTGAGGCACAGTTTCTTGCCGCCCGTCCTCCGCTGCTGGAGATGGCCCGGTCAAGCCGGGCCATGACGGGTTTTTCCAGTCAGTCTGAAACTGTTTTAGCTGTCGGCGATCGCCGTGACCTGCGGCGTGAAGAAATAGCCGCCGTAGCGCACTGTCTTGATAAAGACGGGTCCTTCAGATTGCTCTCGATCTTGCGGCGCAGGCGGCTGATCTGCACGTCGATGCTGCGGTCGAACACCGCCGCCGCTCGGCCGTGCAGCAGGTCCAGCAGATCGTCGCGCGACAGCACCTTGCGGGGGTTCTGGCAGAAGATCGACAGGATGTTGAACTCCCCGCTGGTCAGCGACCGCGGCGTGCCGTCCGGATCGAACAGTTGCCGGCGTGCCATGTCCAGCCGCCAGCCCTCGAACACCAGCGTCTTCGGCGCCGGTGCGGAGGGCGCGGCCTCGCTGGCCGCGACGCTGCGGCGCATCACGGCGCGCACCCGGGCCACCAGTTCCCGCGGGTTGAACGGCTTGGGCAGGTAGTCGTCTGCCCCCAGCTCCAGCCCCACGATCCGGTCGGTCTCGGTACCCGCGACCGGTGACCATGATGATGGGGACGGTGGATTTGCTGCGCACACGGCGGCAGATGCTCAGGCCGTCTTCACCTGGCAGTCCGACATCGAGAATCACGCAGTCGATCTTGCTGGCCGGACATGCACGCGATCGAGGTCGCGGCCGCTGCGGGCGGCGGTCACCTCAAATCCGTGTTCGGTCATGTAGCTGACCATCATCCGGCTGATATCGGGATCGTCTTCGACGACGGCGATACGCGAAACTGTCTCCATGGACCACCTTTCGTCGGCAATCCATTGCACTGTGAGGTGTTCACAAACAAGTGCAACATGACCTTCGACATAAATTGACACGTTAATGTTACAGATCGATATCTTTTGCGCCAATGCGACGCAAATCGGACATTTGCGGCCGTCTCAGTCACGCTCGGACTGCGCGTCCCCAGCGGTGGCTCAGGGGTGGCTCAGGGGTAGCCCAACGGCTACCGATCAGTATAATCCGCCGGCACGCGGCCGCGTCGCCATGCGGCAAGCCCGCCGCTGTCGTGAACCGGAACCGTTCGGGGGAGTGAAGCATGAGTTTGAGAGGTGCGGCCTATATCGTAGGCGCGTGGGAGCATCCCACCCGAAAGGCGCCGGACAAGTCCATCGCGCAGTTGCACGCCGAATGCGCCAAGGGCGCGCTGGAAGACGCGGGCCTGACCAAGGACGACGTGGACGGCTATTTCTGCGCCGGTGACGCGCCGGGCGCGCTGGGTCCGCTGTCCATGATCGACTACATGAACCTGAAATGCCGCCACGTGGACAGCACCGATGTCGGCGGTTCGTCCTATCAGGTGGCGGTCGGTCACGCGATGGAAGCGATCGCCGCCGGCCGCTGCAATGTGGCGCTGATCACGCTCGCCGGTCGTCCGCGCAGCGAGGGCCAGGCCACCGGCACCGCGCCGCGCCCCGGCAACCCTGCCGTGCCGGAAATGCAGTTCGAGTTCCCATACGGCCCTGCGACGGCGAACCTGTACGGCATGTGCGCCCAGCGCCACATGTACGAATATGGCACCACCAGCGAGCAGCTCGCCTGGATCAAGGTCGCCGCGTCGCATCACGCTCAGCACAACCCGAACGCCATGCTGCGTGACGTGGTGACGGTCGAGGACGTGGTGAACTCCCCGATGGTGTCCACCCCGCTGCACCGGCTGGATTGCTGCGTGATCACCGACGGCGGCGGCGCGCTGGTGCTGACCAAGCCGGAGATCGCCAAGAGCGCTCAAGCGTCCGCTGGTGAAGGTGATCGGCGTGGGTGAGAGCCCGAAGCACCAGATGGGCGGCGACGTCGACCTGACCTACACCGCGGCGCGCTGGTCCGGCCCGCCGGCGTGGGAGATGGCGGGCATCAAGCCGTCCGACATCAAATACGCCAGTCGATCTACGACAGCTTCACCATCACCGTGCTGATGCAGCTGGAAGATCTCGGCTTCTGCAAGAAGGGCGAGGGCGGCAAGTTCGTCGCCGACGGCAACCTGATTGCCGGCGTCGGCAAGCTGCCGTTCAACACCGACGGCGGCGGGCTGTGCTCCAACCACCCGGCCAACCGCGGCGGCATCACCAAGATCATCGAGGCGGTGCGGCAGTTGCGCGGCGAGGCGCATCCGGCCGTGCAGGTGCCGAACTGCGACCTCGCGATCGCGCACGGCACCGGCGGCGCGCTGGGCACTCGCCATTGCGGCAGCACCGTCATCCTGGAGCGGGAGTAATCGACATGGCTTATGTGGCAAGAAAGATCCCGTTCGTCGGCACGCCCGAGACCAACCCGGAAACGAAACCGTTCTTCGAGGGCTGCCAAGGCCGGCAAGCTGATGCTGCGCCGCTGCACGTCCTGCAAGAAGGCGCATCACTATCCTCGCGCGCTCTGCCCGTTCTGCTTCGGCGAGTGCGAGTGGGAGGAAGCGTCGGGCAAGGCGACGATCTATACGTTCAGCGTGATGGAGCGTGCCAACCCGCCTTATGCGATCGGCTATGTCGCACTGGCGGAGGGCCCGAAGGTGCTGACCAACTTCGTCGATTGCGATTTCAAGTCACTGTCGATCGGGCAGGCGGTGAAGGTCACTTTCGTTGCAACGGAAACCGAAGGCGTAAGTCTGCCGATGTTCACGCCGGCCTGACCGGCCGGACGCGCAATCGCCCACCCGTCATGGCCTGCCTCGTGCGGACCATGACGGTCCGATGACGCTTCGACCGCCATGCCATCGCGGCATGGAATGGCTCGCCCAAGACGGCCACGACGAACGAACACAATGACGACTATGCCGGCGCGAGCATGCCTGGCAGTGGGAGAGCAACGACGATGAACCTGACCCGACGCACGATCCTGGGCAGCGGCGCGGCCGGCCTGGTCCTGCCCCGTTACGCAAGAGCGCAGAAACCGAAGATCAAGATCGGCGTGCTGAACGACCAGTCGGGGCCGTATCGCGACGACGGCGGTCCGACGGGCGTCGTTTGCGCCAAGCAGGCGCTGGAGGATTTCGGCATCTCCGGCAAGGGCTGGGACGTGGAGGTCATCTCCGCCGATCATCAGAACAAGCCGGATGTCGGTGTTTCCATCGCGCGCCAGTGGCTGGATCGCGACGGCGTCGATGCGATCGTCGACGTGCCGACATCGTCGGTGGGCCTGGCGGTCAACAGCGTGTGCCGGGAGAAGAACAAGGTCTACCTGAACTCCGGCACCGGGTCGTCGGATCTGACGGGCTCGCAGTGCAGCCCGAATACCGTCCACTGGACCTACGACACCTATATGCTGGGTCGTTCCACGGGTGGAGCGACCGTCGCGGCGGGCGGCGATACCTGGTTCTTCATCACCGCCGACTATGTGTTCGGCCAGACCCTGCAGCGCGATACCTCCGGGATCGTGCAGAAGATGGGCGGCAAGATCCTTGGCAGCGTCGCCTATCCGTTTCCGGAGACGACCGATTTCTCGACCCATCTGCTGCGCGCGCAGGCCTCCGGCGCGAAGGTGCTGGGCCTGTGCATGGCCGGCGCGGATACCGAGAACTGCATCAAGCAGGCGCACGAATTCGGCCTGAACACGTCGATGACGATCTGCGCGCTGCTGATCCAGGTGCGCGGCGTGCGGGCGCTGGGGCTGGACGTGGCGCAGGGCCTGCGCTGGAGCGAATCCTATTACTGGGACCTGAACGATCGCACGCGCGCCTGGAACGACCGGGTGAGGACCAAGACCCCCAATGGCGTGTGGCCGAACATGACCCAGGCGGGCGACTACGCGGTGACGCTGCACTACCTGAAGACCGTGCAGGAGATGGGTGTCGCCGCCGCCAAGGCCGACGGGCGCGCGGTGGTCGACCGGATGAAGGCGATGCCCACCGATGATGACTGTTTCGGACCCGGTAAGATCCGCGAGGACGGCACGAGCGCTGCATCCGGTGTATTTGCTGGAGGCGAAGAAACCGTCTGAAAGCAAGCAGTCCTGGGACGTGGCGAAAGTGGTGACCGTTACGCCAGAGGATCAGGCCTTCCGCCCGCTGAACGAAGGCGGTTGCCCGCTGGTCAAAAGCTGATCTCCGTTTTTGTTGACGGGCAGGCGCGGGCACGACCTGCGCCTGCCGTGTCGGTTCAGTCATCCGTTGCTGTAACGAATCGAACTGCTCAGTCGGAAGAACCTCTTCTTGTCCCGATCCCCCAGGCGCGCTTCAATGCCATCAACAAACAATGGGCGGCGACGACATGCTGGCGTGGTTGAAGGATCTCAATGTAACGGAGCGGCGGACCATGGCCGCCTGTTTTGGTGGCTGGTCGCTCGACGCCTTGGACGTCCAGATCTTCAGCTTCGTCATCCCGTCATTGCTCAGTCTTTGGGGCATCACCACCGCCGAGGCCGGTGTGCTGGCGACCGTGACCCTGGTCGTCTCCTCCTTTGGTGGCTGGTTCGCCGGGGCCTTGTCCGATCGGTTCGGCCGGGTGCGGGTGCTCCAGATCACCATCCTATGGTATGCTTTTTTCACCTTTCTGTGCGGATTTGCACAGGACTTCAATCAGTTGTTCGTTCTGAAAGCGCTGCAGGGCCTGGGTTTCGGTGGCGAGTGGGCCGCCGGTGCGGTGCTGATGGGCGAGGTGATCCGCGACAAGTATCGTGGGCGCGCAGTGGGGTTGGTGCAGACCGGCTGGTCGGTCGGATGGGGCGCCGCCGCGCTGCTGTATACGCTGTTGTCTGCCAATCTTCCGGAAGCACTGACCTGGAAGGTGATGTTCTGGATTGGTCTGGCACCCGCCGCCCTCGTCTTCTGGATTCGTCGGTTCGTCGATGAACCGAAGGTCAAGCCGCGTGAGGCAGGAACGGGCGGGCTGTCGCATGTATTCTCCGCTCTTCGGCCGCCATACCTGTCGACGACATGGCGGGTCTCGATGATGGTGGCCGGCGCCCAGGGCTCCAGCTACGCGATCACCACGTTCCTGCCGACCTATCTGAAAACCGCGCGCCATCTGACCTCGGTCGGCACCGGCAGCTACCTGATGGTGCTGATCCTGGGGGCGTTCTTCGGCTTTCTTTCGGGGGCGTACCTCGCAGATGCGATCGGCCGAAAGTCGACTTTCATGGTCTCGGCGATCGGATCAGTGGTGCTGATGCTGGTCTATCTGTTCGCCCCCTTGGATAACACCATGATCCTGCCGGTCGGCTTTCTGCTGGGCTACATCAACCTGATGATGTTCTCGCCCATGGGGCCGTTCATGACGGAACTCTATCCCACCGCCGTCCGCGGTGTGGGGCAGGGCTTCTGCTACAATGCCGGACGCGGCATCGGCGCCGTGTTCCCGGCCCTGGTCGGGTTCCTCGCGGCTCGGTGGGGCCTGCCCGCGGCCATCGCCATCTTCAGCTTTGCCGGCCTGACGCTGATGATCGTGGCGTTGCTGCTGTTGCCCGAAACCAGGGGGCGGTCGCTGGAAAGCCTGGAACACCAGCCGGCCGAATAATATCAAGCGGCGTTGACCCCGACTCTCCCGTCATGGCGGCCGCAGGGCCGCCATCCATGCGTTGCGGTGCTGATCGCAGCAGAAGGCGTGGATGGTGGGCCTTCGCCGACCACGACGATAGAACTCGAAAACGGTCCCCGACCAGCAGGAGATCGTGCTACTGCGGCACGCTCCCCTGCAGCATGACCCTGTACAGATACCTGGTCTGCGCATGGTCGTAGTCGCCATTCGCTTTATGTAACAAACAGCGATTGTCCCACAGCGTCAGATCACCTTGGTGCCATCGGTGGCGGTACACGAAACGATCCGCCGTTGCGTGCTCCAACAATTCATCCAGCAGCGGCAACGCTTCCTTGTGATCCAGGCCCAGGATTCCCTCGATCCGGATCGGATTGATGTAGATCGCCTTCCGACCAGTGTCCGGATGCGTCCGCGTGATCGGATGCAGCACCGCATTGGGCACGCGCTCCTTGTTTGCCTCCGACAGGCCCATGAGTTTCCGAGCGGAGTGGGAGCTCTGGTAGACGTGGATGCCGAAGAGGGAGGCGATGCGGTCCTTGGTCCGGTCCGCCAGAGCGTCATAGGCGGCCGCCATGTTGGCAAACTGTGTGTCGCCGCCTTTGTCCGGTAGCGTCACGGCATGCAGCACGGTCGCTTTCGGCGGCCTGGTGTCGTTGGAATGATCGGTATGCCAGCCCTCACCGGGGATATAGCGGCGCCCGTCGGGGAAGAAATCCTGGTTCGAGATGTAGTGGATCTGCGGGCACTCCGGCAACGCGAACTTCGTGTTGTGCTGATGGAAGACCGTGCCGAAAAGCTGCACCGCGTCCAGCACCTGCGGCGGTGACAGATGCTGGTCGCGGATCACCAGGACGCTGTGGTTGGCAAAGGCCTCATTCAGCGCGGCGATCGTCTCGGCGCTCTGCGGTTCGGTCAGGTCGAGGCCCGTGACCTCCACCCCGGTATGATCCGTGAACGTGCGCATCTGCATGGCTGTTCCCCCTTTCGTTGCGCCGAGATTACGCCGTACCCGCCATCACGTCACGGTTGGCCGGCTTGAACAGCGGGCGCTGACTATCCTGAAGGACGAATGGATCAACCGGTGAACTCGAGCCCTGGTACGAGCTCCGACCAGCGGTATTTCGATCCCGATCTCCGGCACGCAGGATCGGACCCGCTCGAGTCGGTGAAGCTCCTGCCGTTCCTCCCAGGGGAAGACGCCCCCAGGGTCATCGGATTGCGAACGATTGCGCTCATGCGTAAGCAGACTAGCACGGTTCAGCGGGAAGGGGACGGGTGTTCCACAGGCTTGGTCTTGCCTGCGCAGCCGGTGCGTGACTGGCCAGGATCCTGCGGCGAATGTCTATCCCTCCGCCCGCAGCAGCGCCAGGTCGCAGCCCTCATCCGCCTGCAGCACCTGTTCCTGCAGCAGCCGATCCCAGCCCCGCTTCGCCTTTGCCGGCGGCGCCCACGCGGCGCGGCGCTTCTCCATCTCCGCGTCCGACACCAGCAGATCCAGCGAGCGCCGTTCTACCGACAGCCGCACCTTGTCGCCGCTCTCGATCAGGCTCAGAGGACCGCCGGCCGCTGCTTCCGGCGTGATGTGCAGCACGATCGTGCCGAACGCCGTGCCGGACATGCGGCAGTCGCTCATGCGCACCATGTCCTTCACCCCGGCGCGGGCCAGCCTGGACGGGATCGGCAGATACCCGGCCTCCGGCATGCCGGCCGGGGTCAGCGACCCGGCATTCTTCAGCACCAGGATATCGTCTTCGGTCACGTCCAGGGCGGGGTCGTCGATGCGGTCTGCCAGATCCTCCAGCCCGTCGAAGACGACGACGCGCGCCTCCTTCTCGAACAGAGACGGCGTGGCGGCGCTGCGCTTCAGGATTGCGCCGCGTGGTGCGAGGGAGCCGAACAGCGCCACGATCCCGCCCACCGGCGACACCGGTTCGTTGCGCGCCCTGATATAGCGGCGGTCGACGAAGGCGGGCTCCTTCAGCCGCTCGCCCAGAGGCACGCCGGTGACGTCGATCGTGTCGAGATGCAGCAGGTCGCGCAGTTCCCACAGCAGCGCGGGCATGCCGCCGGCGGCGTGGAAATCCTCCATATAGCCTTCGCCGGTCGGCTTCAGATCGACCAGCACGGGGGTTTCGTCGGACAGCACGTTCAGCCGGTGCAGGTCGATCTTCACGCCGATGCGCCCTGCCACCGCCGTCAGATGGATCAGCGCGTTGGTCGAGCCGCCCAGCGCCAGCAGCACGCGCAGCGCGTTCTCGACCGATTTCGCGGTGATGATCTCGGTCGGCCTGATCGGGTTGTGGATCAGCTTGACGGCCAGGGCGCCGGCTTCCTCGGCGGCGCGCAGCCGGTCGGCATGCACTGCGGGGATCGAGCCATGGCCCAGCGGCACCATGCCCAGCGTCTCGGCGATGCAGGCCATGGTGGAGGCAGTGCCCATCACGCCGCACGTGCCGGCGGTTGTCGCCAGCCGGCCTTCGATCTCGTGGATGCGCTCCTCCGTCACACGTGCCGGCGCGGTAGGCGGCCCAGTAGCGGCGGCAATCGGTGCAGGCGGACAGGCGCTCGCCCTGGAACGGGGTGGCCAGCATCGGGCCGGTGACGAGTTGCACGGCGGGAATATCCGCCGAGGCCGCACCCATCAACTGCGCCGGCACCGTCTTGTCGCAGCCGCCGACCAGGACGGCGGCGTCCATCGGCTGCGCGGTCAGCATCGCCTCGGTATCCATGGCGGCGAGGTTGCGGTAGTGCATGGAGGTCGGGAACAGAGATGGCTCGCACAGCGATACCGTTGGGAACGGCATCGGCAGGCCTCCGGCGCCCAGGACGCCGCGCTTCACCGCCTCGATCAGCTCCGGCACGGTGCGGTGGCAGTTGTTGTAGGCCGATCCGGTATCGACGATGCCGACCACCGGGCGGTCGAGCATCGCCTGCGAATAGCCCATGGACTTGGCGAAGGACCGGCGCAGATACAGCGCGAAGTCTCGGTCACCGTAATTGGCGGTGTTGCGGGCCAGCCCCCGCTTGGGGGTCTTTGGGGGCGTTTCCTGTGTCATGGCGCGGATGTTACGCAAGCCGCAGCGCGGCGTCGATGGGGTGCCAGATGGGATGCCGGATGGGGTAATGGAGGCCGCGCAGGAAATCTGCTAGTCTGACTGCATGAGCGAGAACGCCACGATCTTCGCGAACCTGACGGCGGACGATTTCCTGCAAATGGATCAGTCGGCATTCGGTACCGCCTGGCGCTACGAGATGGTCGATGGCCGGATCATCGCCCACGCCGCACCCAGCCCGGATCATGGCGCCATCCTGGCTGGATTGACCACAGCCTTGGGCACCCGCATGCGAAATCGCCGGGATTGCCGCCCGGAAGTCGGTGTCGGTGCTGTGCCGCTCCGTCAGCAGCGCAATACCGCACGCATCCCCGACGGGACCATTCGTTGCGGCGGCCTGCCGCGCGTCGTGTTCGAGGTCGTCTCGCCGTCCGAACTCGCGCATCCACGCCAGCGCGACCGCAAGCGCCGCGACCTGCAGGATGTGGAAGGCGTGCAGGAAATCGTCGAACTCTACGAAGAACCCGCCGCCCATATCTACCGCCGCCGCGATCAGGCCTGGGTCTTCGAAGCGCTCGACGGCCTCGACGCAACCCTGGTCCTGGACAGCGTCGGCCTGGAAATCCCGCTGTCCGAAATCTACGCGTTCGTCGAGATCCCCCCAGAGGATCAAGACCAGAATGCAGAGCAGACCGGCTGAACGCAAATCTCGGAACCCGTGACAATCCTGCCTCTGTTCCGCTAACACGCCGCTGCCACAGCGGAGCGACTCAGTTGATCCGATCTTTTCTGCGTTCTTATGTGATCCCGGGCATGGTTCCGGGCCTCATTTTGGCACCCCTGGCAGCGTGCGGTCCGTCCTATTCGCCCGACACCTACAATACGAATTCGGCGCAGCAGGCGAACAAGGCCGACCAGGGGATCATCATCGGTGTCCGTCCCGTGCGGATCAGCGCGGCGGGCACGATCGGCACTGTCACCGGCGCAGCGGCCGGCGGCATTGCCGGCTCGCAGAACGGGGCCGGCGTGGTCAGCGCCTTCTCCGCGTTGGGCGGCTCGCTGGTCGGCGGCCTCGCAGGTTCCGCGGTAGAGCACGCAACCTCCGACACTGACGCCTTCGAATACATCGTCCAGAAGAAGGGCGGCGACCTCGTCAGCATCACCCAGAAAGACAAGGTACCTCTGGCGCTCGGTGAAAAGGTCCTGGTCATCGCCGGGAACCAGGCTCGGGTGGTGCCGGATTACACCGACCAGGCGCTGGAGCAGCCCCCGAAGCCGGCCGGGAGCAAGACCGCCAACGCGGCGCCCGCGGCCGATGCGGCGGCCCCGAAACCGGACAAACCCGCCGATGCGGCGGCAGCCCCAACGGGCACCGCTGCGGCGCCTGCGGCTGCGGACGCCGCGGATCAGCCGGCAGCCAAGCCGACCGACGCTGCGCCCGCCGCTGCCGCTGCCGTAGGCGCCGCCCTGTTGGGTGGCCACCCCTCGGTCAGCCCATCTGGCGGCATACCGTCCGCCTCTGCTCCGGCCAATGCGCCGGCGGATGGTCTCCTACCGACCAGCCTGCTTCCGCTCGGCGCCATTCCCTCCAACCTGCAGCCCGCGGCGAGCGCGGCGGCGGCAGCGGCAAACGCGACCGGCCACTAGAGCGTGATGACCGGAGGCGGAATCGCCGGAGGTCTGAATCACGCGATCAAACAACGAGCGTGATGACCGGAGGCGGAATCGCCGGAGGTCTGAATCACGCGATCAAACAACGAGCGTGATGACCGGAGGCGGAATCGCCGGAGGTCTGAATCACGCGATCAAACAACGAGCGTGATGACCGGAGGCGGAATTGCCGGAGGTCTGAATCACGCGATCAAACAAACACCTGGAGCAGGATGGCTGAGCGAAAGCGATGTCATCCTGCTCCAGGTCAAGGCACCGGGCCGGGCGGCCCTTTCAGCTCCAATACATTGCCTTCCGGGTCGGTGACATAGATCGACGGACCCTGGCCCTTGGCGCCGTACCGCGATGCCACAGGCGCCGGATCGAATCCGGACGTGCGCAGATGCGCGATGATCGAATCGGCGTCGAACGGTTCTACCTGCAGGCAGAAATGGTCCATGTTCCGGCCCTCGGTCCCCGCCGGGGCGCCGCCCTTCTGCCCGAGCGGGCCATCGACCGGCACCAGATCGATCAGGGAGCTGCCCGCCCTTAGTTGGTAAAGCCCCAGGTTTTCCTGGATTTTCTCCACCGGGCAGCCGATCACCTCGGTATAGAAGCGCATCATCGCCTGTAGATCGGTCACGCGGAGGACCACGTGATCCAGTTGCTTGATCGTCAGCATCGCCTGCCACCTTCCATTCAAGCTTCCATAACCAGCTTCCATTCTGGGGGCCGAACCCGCATCATAGGACCATGTCGCGTCGTTCGGTGGAAGTCACCGCGGAACTGGTCTTGCGGGCCTACCGCCACGGACTCTTCCCAATGGCGGAGGGCCGGGCGGCGGATAAGCTGTTCTGGCTCGACCCGGTCAAGCGCGGTGTGCTGCCGCTGGATGGATTCCACCTCTCCCGCCGCCTGCTCCGCACGGTCCTCTCGCCACTCTATCGGGTTCAGGTCGACGCCAATTTCGCCGGCACCATCGCCGGCTGCGCCACCCCGCTGCCCGGGCGCGTCGACACCTGGATCAATCCGCAGATCGAGCAGTTGTTCATCGAGCTCCATCGCCTGGGTTACGCCCACTCGGTCGAGACCTGGCACGACGGCGAACTGGTCGGCGGCCTTTATGGCGTGGCAATGGGCGGCGTCTTCTTCGGTGAGAGCATGTTCAGCTTTGCCCGCGATGCCTCCAAGGTCGCGCTGGTGCATCTGGTCGCCCGCCTGCGCCTGGGCGGCTTCCGGCTGCTGGATACGCAGTTCGTCACCAGCCACCTGCAGCAATTCGGCGCCGAGGAGATCCCGCGCGACGCCTACCGCACGCAATTGTCGGAAGCCCTGGAGGCCCCGACGGTGTGGTTTCGTGATCTCAGCGATGATGTGCTGGCGGCCGAATTCCGCCGCCTCGCCGGGCGTGGCGCCGGCGGATGGGACGATCAGGAAACCGAGGGTGCGGCGGCGAACAGGGTTCGGTGAACCGGCGGGCGTTCGGCGCAGGCGCCAAGATACAGCGCGGCGATCGCCGCCAGCAGCATGGCCATGTCGGCAAACTCGGCAATGCCCGGCGCCTGGAACTGGGCAAGCCTGGCGATCAGCATCACCAGCAGGATGGCGCGGTGCGGCCGCATGGTCTGGCGCAGCGGGTTCGCCTGCCGCCCCGCCTGCCGCCCCGCCTGCCGCCGGAACACAGCGCGCAGCCCGGTCAGCGCTGCCAGGCCGAACAGCAGGATCGCCAGGTGCAGGGTCGCGGCCATCGCGTCCCAGGTCATGACCTCTTTCGACAGCGGCGGCACGCGCGCGATGATCCAGCCGAGGGAGGCGATATCGATGCAGAAACCGGCGGCCGACGCGCGCGCGATGCCGAGGCGTTCGGCCAGCAGATTGCAGGCGGGTTGAAACATGCGCTCGATCAGAAACTCATCAAACGATGCAAACGTTACGCGCATGAATAGACCCCTCACACCGCCGTGAGGCGGGAAGGGCGCTGATTGAGCCTGCGAAGTCAAGTTATACGTCGGACTAATACGGATGTACGATCGGAACCATTCCATTACGGTATCGGAACACTTTCCGAGGCCTCCGCCAGCCCGCCCGGTTGAAGCCTGTCATCCTGGCCGTTATAGCTCCGCCGCGCATCACCCCGCAGTCCGAAAGGGAACCTATGTCGCTCGATCACGCGACCGTCCGCCGCATCGCCTCGCTCGCCCGAATCCGGGTGGAAGACAATGAGGTCGAGGGGCTGCGGAATGAGCTGAACGGCATCCTGGGCTGGATCGAGCAACTGAATGAGGTCGATGTCTCCGGCGTCGAGCCGCTGACCGGTGCCGCCCACATGGCCGCTGGCATTGCGCGAGGACGTGGTGACCGACGGCTGCTACCCCGACAAGGTGCTGTCCAACGCGCCCGACCGAGCGGGGAACTTCTACGCCGTGCCGAAGGTCGTCGAATGAGCCTGACAGACCTGACCATCGCCGAGGCCCGCGACGGGCTGCGCGCGAAGACCTTTTCCGCCGAGGCGCTGACGCTTGCGCATCTGCATGCGATCGAGGCTCTGAACCCCCGCCTCAACGCCTTCCTCACCGTCTCCCACGCCCGCGCGCTCGACCAGGCTCGGGCTGCCGACAAGGCGCTGGCGGCGGGGCAGGGGCGGGCGCTGACCGGCATCCCGCTGGCGATCAAGGACCTGTTCTGCACCGAGGGCGTGCGCACCACGGCCGGCAGCGCGATCCTCGGGCCGTTCGTGCCGCCGTATGAGAGCACGGTGACCGCGAACCTGCTGCGTGACGGGGCGGTGTTCCTGGGCAAGGCGAACATGGATGAGTTCGCGATGGGCTCGTCCAACATGACCTCGGCCTACGGTCCGGTGGAGAACCCATGGAAGCGCCGGCAGGACGACAGCCGCCGTGCTGGTGCCGGGCGGGTCGTCGGGCGGGTCGGCCGCGGCGGTGGCGGCGCGTCTGGCGATGGGTGCCACGGGGACGGATACCGGCGGATCGATCCGCCAGCCGGCGTCGTTCTGCGGCCTGGTGGGGATCAAGCCGACCTATGGCCGGTGCTCGCGCTGGGGGGTGGTGGCGTTCGCGTCGTCGCTGGACCATCCGGGGCCGTTCGCCCGCACGGTGCGCGACAGCGCGATCCTGCTGGGGTCGATGGCCGGGCATGATCCGAAGGATTCGACCAGCGCCAACGTGCCCGTGCCGGATTTCGAGGCGGCGTGCGCGCGCGGCGTGAAGGGCATGCGCATCGGCGTGCCGAAGGAATACCGGGTCGACGGCATGCCCGCCGAGATCGAGGCGATCTGGCAGCAGGGTCTGGATTGGCTGCGCGCCGCCGGGGCGGAGATCGTCGATGTCTCCCTGCCGCACACGCGCTACGGGCTGGCGACCTACTACATCATCGCGCCGGCCGAGGCGTCGTCGAACCTGGCGCGCTATGACGGTGTTCGTTTCGGTATGCGGACGGACGGGCAGGACCTGCGGGACCTGTACGAACGCACCCGCGCCGAGGGTTTCGGCAAGGAGGTGCGGCGGCGCGTGCTGATCGGCACCTATGTGCTGTCGGCCGGTTATTACGATGCATACTATCTGCGTGCACAGAAAATCCGAGCGCTGATCTTGAAGGATTTCACGGATGCGTTCACCAAGGTGGATGCGCTGCTGACTCCGACGGCGCCGTCGGCGGCGTTTGCGCAAGGCGAGAACATGGATGATCCGATCACCATGTATCTGAACGACGTGTTCACCGTGCCGTCGAACCTGTCGGGTGTGCCGGCGTCGTCGGTGCCGGCCGGGCTGGACGCGAACGGATTGCCGCTGGGGCTGCAGGTGATCGGCAAGCCGTTCGATGAGGAGACGGTGTTCGCGGTTTCGGCGGAGATCGAGCGCGCGGCGGGGTTCACCGCGTTGCCGGCGCTGCGGGCGGGCGGTCAGGGCTGATCGCCCGGGGGCGGAACGGACTTGGGACTCTTTGCGCCGCAAAGAAAAATTCAACCGCAGATAAACGCTGATGAACGCAGATGCGTGCCACAACAGTCAGGGCAGTTTTCGATCAGATTGCATATCTTGAATTGCAGCATTTTCAAATTATACCAACCCGCGAAGAGATCGACTCCCCGTCATGGCCGGAACAAGTCAGGCCATGACGGACAGGACACGGCGATGGGTCAGGTCAACGCCGGCTGGTATTAGCCCATTGAATTTAAGGGCAGACAGACTGCCGGGATGTATTGCTTCATGTCTTCGTCGCGGTTTTCGGCTGAATGTTGTTAGCAAACGGATTGTCGGTGTAACGCCGCCATTGGCCACACGTTGCCGACCAGAATGACTGTTCATTCAGCGTGGTCTGCGTTCATCCGCGTTCATCCGCGGTTGAATTCTTTCTCTCCGGGGCACAGGAAGGCCGTGACCGGGTCGACCTGATCCGATCTCAGCCTAAGCCGGCGCGAACAACCGTTCCTTGCCATCCCCAGCACCCTGCGCCACCGGATCGACCACCCCCTGGAACGCCGCATCCCGCTGCAGCACCGGCAGGACCTTCTCGGCGAACAGCCGCATGTTCAGTTCCGACAGATGATGCGGCATCGATCCGAACGAGAACTCCGTCACCAGGTGATCCATCCCGGTCAGCCGCCGCAGTTCCGCGATCTGCTGGATGCAGTCATCCGGCGTGCCGACGATCTGGATGCTGACATAGAAATCCGTCGCCTTCGTCCGGAAGTTGGCATCCTTCATCTTCGTATAGGTCTTCGCCAACTTGCCGTAAGACTCGTAACCTTTCACCCCAGCGAGATGCCCGTCCGAGAAATGATAGTGGTTATCGATCGAATTCCATTTCTCGCTGAAGTACTGCATCGCCCAGTCGCGCGCCTCCTGCCGCGTCGGCGCACAGGCGACATTGGTCAGGATGATCGGCGGCCGAGCGGTGTGGCCGACGCTTTCGACCATGGCGCGGTAGCGGTGCACATCCTCGGCCGCCTTGGGCCATTCGTTCTGCATCACGATCACAGCCGAAGCCAGCTGCTGCATCACGATCAGCAGCCCGAAGCCCAGCTTCGCCATCACCTCGGCGGACTCGGGCTGACGGACGACGCATAGAATCGCCGCTCCGGATGTGAGATCGGCCGAGGCCGGATCGAGAGGCGGGGAATCTTGTAGAATTCCCCGTTCCACTCGAAACTATCCTCGGTCAGTGCCTTGATGACAAGCTGCGCGGCCTCGACGAAACGAGGCCGAGCTTCCTCCATCGGAATGCGGAAGCCCTCGTATTCGACGCTGGCGGCGCCACGGCCGAAGCCCATCAGCGTGCGCCCGCCGCTGAACACATCCAGCAGGGCGATCTGCTCCGCGACGCGAATAGGGTCGTGCCACGGCAGCACGATTACGCACGTCCCCAGCATGATCCGCTTCGTTCGCCCGGCGTAGTAACTCAGCATCTGCAGCGGCGACGGCGACATCGAGTAGCCGGTGAAGTGATGCTCCAGCGCGAACAGCGAGTCGAAGCCCAGCGGTTCCGCCAGGTCACCCAGCGCCATGTGTTCGTTGAACAGCGCGACATCCGGCCGCCCTGGTTGCGCCAGGATGCTCAACGCCGTGCCGACCTGCATCGCCCCCTCCCGTCAGCGCAGCGGCGAGCAGGCGGCGGGCATCACCAGCTTGTTCTCCTGCTTGATCACCAGGCCCGACGCGGCGCCCCCCGGCGGCCAGATCCCCTTCGCGACCGCTTCCGCTCGGATGCGCTGGCGTTCCGCGGCATCCTTATAGGCCCAGATATGCACCCATTTGTTCAGCCCGCCGAGTTCCGAGTACCAGGCACCGACCAGCGGCGAGAGCTTGACGCGCTCGTCGATCTTCGCGGCCCAGCGCTCCATCATGCCCGGCAGCGCGCCGGGGGCCAGAGTGTAGGTGCGGATCTCGAACAGCGGCCCGACCGCCCGCGGCGTCAGCGCCGGCGAGAACGGGGCAGGGATGTAGATCTCGCTCTGCATGGAGACGAGCAACTCGCCGTTATTCGGCGGCCAGACGCCGGTCTTGACCGCGGCGGCGCGGACTTCGGTGCGTTGGTCCATCGAGTCATAGGGCCAGACATGGATGACTTCGTTCAGCGGCCCGACCTCGGTGTGCCACAGCGCCGCCAGCGGTGAGAGCTTGACCCGTTCCGGCAGTTTCTCGCCGAAGCGCTTTTCGAATTCCGGCACGGAGCCGGGCTTTAGCTGATAGGTGCGGACTTCGATGACCATGGCGTTTCTCCCGTTTGACCGGGAGGTTAGTCACGGACGGCTGGTTTGTCACTTTGGGCTCGCGCCGACCGCCTATGAAGACAAAAGGGGCAAGGCGCACCGGTCCTTATTCGTCGTGGTCGGGCTTGGCCCGACCATCCACGACTGGCGGTGCTGCTGCAAACAAATCCGTCGTGGTCGGCCTTCGCCCATATGCGCTAAAATAGGGCGCACCGTCCTCCCCACGTCGTGGTCGGGCTTGGCCCGACCATCCACGACTGGCGGTGCTGGCGGAGAGAAATCCGTGGATGGCCGGCCTTCGCCGACCACGACGAGATAGGGGCTGGTGCCCCCACTTTGGCTTATCTTAGCGCCTATGGGCCTTCGCCGCCACGACGGGGAGAAGGCGACACCCCGCCGGCTCTTATTTTAACGCGTATGGGCCTTCGTCGACCACGACGGTGAGGAAGGGGCGACCGCGCCGATCGGGCGCCGCCACCCCCCGCAATCGCCGCTTACCGCGCCGCAGCCGTCGCGCCGCGGCCACGAGGTTCTCCAGCGCCGGCCGGACCTCCTCCCACTTCCGGGTTTTCAGACCGCAATCCGGATTGACCCAGATCTGCCAGTCATCCAGCCGCTTGCGGGCAAGGCCAAGCAAGTCCGCCATCTTGTTCGCATCCGGGATACGCGGGCTATGGATGTCCCAGATGCCCGGACCGATTTCCGCGGGATAGGCAGTTGCCCCTGCACAAGGCGTATTTCAGGCTGTCGTAAAATCCAACACCAATACTTCCTTCACAGACGAACACAAATGGGGGAGCATGTTACCGGTCGTTGAAAATTCGTTTGATTTCCAGTCGTGGGCTGCCGCATGAAGGTCGTGTACCGGAACATTCCGATCCGATCATGGGCGGCACGGATCGCCGGCTCCCCTTGACCTCATTCAACGCGCGGAAGTGCAGCGCAGTGTCTGATTGCGCATCGGCATCTATTCCCAACCATTTCTGAGAGTATAGTAAAAATAAATTGCAGTTTCCGACTGTCGGAGAACGGAGCTATGTGTTGAACACCGAAGTTCAAACGGCTGATTTTTCGAGGTCCGGCGAATGTTCGAAACATTACTGCGGCATCCATTATTGGTTTTCAAGCAAGCGGCGGTGGATCCACTTGATATGCTGGCGGCACTTCTGGAAAACATCCACTCCCGCATCGGATCCCCCAATACGATTCGCTATATGGCGGACCCCGACTGGGAGGCTGCGCTGCACCGCCTTCTGGGGATGTCGCCCGAGTCCGAGGGGGAGGGTTTTTGGCCGTTATGGTCCACCGTCGTGAAGACCCTGCAGGCACAGGGCGTGGCCGTCGGCCCTTTCAGCTTTTACGAATGGAACGACGGGGATGCAGGATTCGTCCGGGCCATCTGGTGTCTGATACGCCGCTTGCGCCCCGTCAATGTGGTCGAAACCGGAGTGGCGCACGGCATGACGTCGCGCTTCATACTAGAGGCACTTGAAACGAACGGTGCGGGCAAGTTGTGGAGTATCGATCTGCCCCCGTTGAACCCAGTCACTCGCCAGGAAGTCGGGGTCGCAGTGCGTCAAAGCGGTGTGCCCATCTATCGGTGGACGTATATAGCAGGCACCAGCCGGCGTCGGCTTCCGGCATTGCTGTCGCGCCTCGGCCGGATCGATCTGTTCATTCACGACAGCATGCACAGCAACCGTAACGTCACGTTCGAGCTCGAATGTGCCTGGCGCTATTTGTCCGCCGGCGGCGTCATCGTGGTCGATGACATCGACGTCAATCCTGCCTTCGATACGTTCACCAGGGCCCATCCTGAACATCCGTCGTTCGTCTGCACCGCGGAGCCATTGCGTCCGGACACGCGGCGTTTCAACCAGAAGGGCTTATTCGGTATCATTTGCAAACAGTCTTCGCAGCACGTCGATCCGGAGGACACAGCCCTCATACCGGCGGCCCGAAGTCTTTACTCGTGCTGAGACGAACGGGAAGCTGGTATGGTCTTGATTGCGCGAGCAGCCGCAAACCTGCCTCCCCTGGCAACCCTGCGTGCATACCGTTACCCACACCGCCCCCGGTTCACCATGGCGGTTCACCCTGGCAGCAAATGACACGCCGCCTGGTGATCCGGCCCCGCCGCGCGCATTGCCGGTTCCTGCGTCCGGCACACATCCATCACAAGCGGACACCGTGTATGGAACCGGCACCCCGGCGGAGGCGCCAGCGCCGTCGGGATATCCCCCGCCAGCCGCGCCTGCCGTCCGCGCTTTCCGTAACGACGGATGCGTCACCGGCACTGACGCCATCAGCGCCTGCGTATAGGGATGCTTCGGCGCCGCATACAGCGCCCGCTTTTCCCCAACCTCCACCACCTTGCCGAGATACATCACCGCCACACGGGTGGAGATATGCTTCACCACGCCCAGATCATGCGCGATGAACAGATAGGTCAGCCCCAGCTCCGCCTGCAGGTCCGACAGCAGGTTGACGATCTGCGCCTGCACCGACACGTCCAGCGCCGAGACCGGCTCATCCAGCACCACCAGCTTCGGCCGCAGGATCAACGCGCGCGCGATGCCGATCCGCTGCCGCTGGCCGCCGGAGAACTCGTGCGGGAAACGCAGCCGCGCGCTTTCGGGCAGGCCGACCATCTCCAGCATCTTGCCGACGGCGGCGCGTGCTTCGGGGCCGCGGCGCGTGCCGTGGATCAGCAGCGGCTCCAGCACGGTTTCTTCCACCGACATGCGCGGGTTGAGCGCGCCGAACGGGTCCTGGAAGACGATCTGCATCCCCCGCCGCACGTCTCGCAGCGCCCGTGCGTCCAGCCGCAGCACGTCGGCCCCGTCGAACTCGACATAACCGGCGGTGGCGGGGATCAGCCGGATCAGCACGCGGCCGAGCGTCGATTTGCCGCAGCCGGACTTCGCCCACCAGCCCCAGCGTCTCGCCCGGCTGGATCTCCAGATCGACGCCGTCGACGGCGCGCAACGGCATGCGGGAGCGGCGCAGGAAGCCGCCGGTTTCGACGTCGTAGTGCTTGACCAGGCCCTCGGCCTTCAGCAGCGCCGGCATCAGGCGGTTTCTCCGATGCGGATGCAGGCGGCGGCATGGTTCGGTTCGGTGCCAATCAGCGTCGGTATGCCATCCGAGCAGGCCGGGATCGCCAGCGTGCAGCGCACCGAGTACCGACATCCCGGCGGCCGGCGAGCAGGTTCGGGCAGGCTGCCGGGGATGGCGATCAGACGGTCGGTGTCCTGATCCAGCGTCGGCACGCAGGCGAGCAGGCCGCGTGTATACGGATGTTGTGGCGAATCGAACAGGCGATCGACCGGCGCCTGCTCGACGACGCGGCCGGCATACATCACCATCACCCGGTCGGCGGTCTCGGCGATCACCCCCATGTTGTGGGTGATCAGCATGATCGCCATACCGAATTCATCGCGCAGGTCCATCAGAAGATCGAGGATCTGCGCCTGGATCGTCACGTCCAGCGCCGTGGTCGGTTCATCTGCAATCAACAGCTTCGGCTGGCACACCAGCGCGATCGCCAGCATCACCCGCTGCCGCTGCCCGCCGGAGAGCTGGTGCGGATAGTCGCTCATGCGCTTGTCCGGCGAGGGAATTCCCGACCCGTGCCAGCATCTCCACCGCCCGCGTGAAACTATCCCGCGGCGAAATGTTCTCATGCGCTCGGATTGTCTCGATGATCTGATCGCCGATGGTGAAGACCGGGTTCAGCGACGTCATCGGCTCCTGGAACACCATCGCCATGCCGGGGCCCCGCAGCCGTTGCATCGACCGGTCGGACAGGCGCAGCAGGTCCTGGCCCTCGAAGCGGATCTGCCCGCCCAGGATGCGCGCGGGGGGCTTCGGCAGCAGACCCATGATCGCCAGGGCGGTGACGGATTTGCCGGACCCGGATTCGCCGACGATGCCGAGGATCTCGCCCTTGTCGAGGCTGAAGCTGATCTCCTCGACCGCCGTCACCTGACCGGACCCGGTCTGAAAGGCGGTGGTCAGGCCGTCGATCTCCAGCAGACTCATGCCGCTGATCCCGTGGGCTGGCCATCAGGTGGCAACTCGGTCCACGTGTCCGGTCTCCAGGGCATCGAGGCGAGGCCCAGTCCTTCATGCGTCATGGTCGGGCTTGGCCCGTCCACCAGACTGCAGTCCTGATGGCAAGTCCTTCATGCCAGCCCAGGCCAGCCATGGCACGAGGATCGCGTCGCGGTCATCGGTCTTCGCTAGCCTGACCCCTCATGCCTGTATCCTCAGCCGGGGATCAAGCACGTCGCGCAGCCCGTCGCCCAGCAGATTCAGGCCCAGGACAGTGATCATCAGCGCGGCGCCGGGGATGGTGATGATCCAGGGGGCGTCGGTCATGTATTGGCGGCCCTCGGCCATGATGTTGCCCCAGGTGGGCGTGGGCGGCACGGCGCCGACGCCGAGGAAGGACAGGGTCGCCTCGGTCAGCACCGCATAGGCGAACAGGAAGGATAGCTGCACGATCAGCGGCGCCATGGCGTTGGGCAGGATATGCCGCCGCAGGATGCGCCAGTGTCCTGCGCCGGCGGCGCGCGCCGCCTGCACGTATTCCATCTCGCGCAGCACGATGACGCTGGAGCGGACGATGCGCGCCGTGCGCGGTGTATAGACAATCGACAGGGCGATGATCACGTCGTTGACCGACGGCCCCAGCACGGCGGTGACGCCGATCGCCAGCAGCACGGCGGGGAAGGCCATCAGCGCGTCGTTGATCCGCATCAACCCGTTGTCGAGCCGCTGGAAATACCCCGCCGCCGCGCCCACGGCCGTGCCGGCCACGGCGTTGATGGCGACGACGGATGCGCCGATGATCATCGACAGCTGCGCGCCCCAGACGACGCGCGACCACAGCGAGCGGCCGAAATTATCGGTCCCGAAGATGAAATCGGCCGAGGGCGGCTGGAACTTGTAGCGCATCGCCAGCTTGTTCGGATCCACCGGCGCGATCACGGGCGCGAGGATCGCGACCACCAGCACGATCCCGAACAGCACGCAGCCCAGCATGAACAGCCGGTGATGCAGCAGGCGGCGGATGGTGGCACCGGCTTGGGTCATCGGGGGCATTGCCCTGACCCGCCAGCCCCGCTCGCTACCCCGTCGTGGTCGGCGAAGGCCGACCATCCACGGATTGCAGTGCCGATGTCGGCAAAGTCGTGGATGGTCGGCCTTCGCCGACCACGACGGAGAGCGGGACAATGCCCACCTTCCCGTGGTTCGAACGCACCTACCCCCGCTCATAACGCACCCTCGGGTCCAGCAGCGCGTAGCACACGTCGACGCCGATATTGATCAGCCACCAGCAGCGCCGTCGTCAGCAGCAGTCCCCCTTGCACCATCGGATAGTCCCGGTTCAGCACCGCCTGCGTCAGCAACTGTCCGATGCCGGGGATCGAGAACAGCGTCTCGGTCACCACCGAACCCGGACAGCAGCAGGCTGACGATGATCCCCACCACCGTCGTGATCGGGATCAGCGCGTTCGCCAGCGCGTGCCGCAGCACCACCGCGCCGTTCGGTCAGCCCCTTGGCGCGCGCGGTGCGGATATAGTCCTGCCGCAGCACCTCCAGCATCGTCGAGCGGGTGATCCGCGCCAGCAGTCCCGCCAGCAGCAGCGCCAGGGAGATCGCCGGCATCGTCGACGTCGCCAGCCAGCCCAGCGGATCGTCGGTGAACGCCACGTACCCGCCCGTCGGCAGCCAGCGCAGATCGACCGCCAGCACGATGATCATCAGCAGCCCCAGATAGAAGTTCGGCAGCGAGATCCCGAGCATGGCGAACACCATCGCCACCTGATCCACCCAGGTGTTCTGCCGCAGCGCCGCGATGATGCCGCTGCCCAGGCCGATCAGCAGCGTGATCACCAGCGCGTAGGCCGACAGCGCCAGCGTCACCGGCAGCCGCATGCCGACCACCTGCAACACCGGCTGCCCCAGCAGCAGAGAGGTCCCGAACTGCCCGCGCAGCAGGTTCGCATACCAGTGCAGCAACTGGCCCAGCAGCGGCTCGTCCAGCCCCAGATCGTGCCGGATGTTGGCGATCTGCTGCGGCGTCGCCGACATCCCGGCGATGGCGGCCGCCGGATCGCCGGGGATCAGATGGACCATCGCAAAGGTGATCAGGCTGACGATCAACAGGATCGGCACCGCTCCGGCCAGCCGGCGCAGGATCAACCCGCCCATGCAGCGGCCGGTCCGATCAGCCCATGACCCTCCGGTCAATGAGTGATCCACACGTTCGACATCCGCGGGATGCGGAACGGCACGAACCCATGCACGTTGGCCCGCACCGCCTGCACCTTGGTGAAGGAGCCGAACGGGATCGCGTAGACCCGCTCCAGCACCAGCTTCTGCATCCGAGCGAACGCATCCTGCCGGCCTTTCTCGGTGGGCAGCGTGTTCATGTCGTTCCACGCCGCCAGCATGTCCGGATCGTCCTTGCCGTCCTTCGGCTTATAGGTGGCGTTCGGTTCCACCAGGAACTGCATCGTCGCCAGCGCACCCAGCGCCGGCTGCGTGCCCCAGCCGGTGAAGAGGAAGTTCCACCCCTCGGTCGAGTTCTGCATCATCTGCACCGAGGTCGGCCAGTCCACCACTTTCATCTGCGCGTTGATGCCGACCGCCTGCAATTGCTGCTGCATGACCAGCGCCGAGTTGTACATCGACGGGTAGTCCTTGTTGGTCAGCAGCACGACCGGCTCACCCTTGTAGCCGCCCTCGGCGAGGTATTTCTTCGCCAGCGCCGCATTGTGCAGGTTGTAGGTTTCCTTGCCGGCATCGGTGTAGTCGGGCTGGTTCGGATACTGGAAGCCGACATTCAACTGGTAGTTGCCGTCGGAGGCGGCATCCATGATCTCATCCATGTCCAGCGCCGCCTGGATCGCCTTGCGCACCATCAGGTTGTCGGTCGGCGGGTTGGACGTGTTCGGGTTGGCGATCTGAATCCACCAGTTCTTCAGCGGCAGGATGACGATGTTCTTGTCGCCCTTCAGGTCGGCGGCGGACTTCGCCGGCAAATCCTCCGACGCCTGGAGTTCCCCGGTCTTCAGGCCGGCGACGCGCGCGCCGGGCTCCGTGACGATGCGGAACGTCACGGTGTCCAGGCAGGCCTGCTTGTATCCGCCGAAACCGGTCCGCTCCTGGAAGGAGGTGTTCGGCTTGTAGCCGTCGAAACGCTTCAGCTTGACGTAGCTGCCAGGCACGGACTCGACCAGCTCGAACGGCCCGGTGCCGATCGGCTTGGTCAGTTGCTGCGCCGGCACGTCGCGGTTTTCGGCCGGAATGATGACGATCGGCACGCTGAAGGACGACAGCGCCTCGATGAAGGTCGGCTGCACCTTCTTCATGTGGATGACGAAGGTATCGGCGTCCGGCGCGTCCCAGCGGTCGACGTTGTCCAGCGTGCTGCGCTGGTTGCCCACCTTGGCATAGCGGTCGAACGACGCCACCACGTCGGCCGAGGTCATCGGCTTGCCGTTATGGAAATGGATGCCCTGGCGCAGCTTGAACGTATAGGTCAGATGATCCGGTGCCTCGGTCATCGACTCCGCCAGCTCCAGGATCGGATGGTTGTTCTCGTCCCGCGTCATCAGCGATTCGTAGATGTTCATCGCAATGTTACGCGTGGAGATTGTGCTGGAGGTCATCTGATCGAGCGTGTTGATGTTTGCTTCTTGAGCAAAGATCAAATCGCCGCCCGTCACAGGGCATTTGAACGTATCCGCTCGGCTGGCCGCCGTCGTCGCCAAAATGGTTGCAATCGCCCCGAAGGACGCCGCCAAAGCACGTCGCATGCGCAAATTTCTCCGTCCGCCGATGGCCGCCATCCCGACGCGATCTGCCACAGCTTTGACCGGGAACCTGCGGTCGAATGCGCCGCTCGTCAAGCGGCGATGACGGGGTAGCAACGAAATCGCGCCGGCGGCCCGCCGGGCGGTCGGGCCGCTTGGGCTGATCCGTTGTCCAGCGTGGCGGTCGGTCGTATCCAGATTACCGGTCGACTACAGGAAGGCAATGGCCACCAGGTAGTCGCCGTTGCGCCGCATGCGCCCCTCCGCGCCTCCAAGGCAGCGCGCATGCCGCGGACCGGGATCGTATCTGCGGAGGTCGCTCTTGCGTCCAAGAGGGTCAGAAGGAGGTCGAACTTTTTGTGCAGCATCCTGGGACCTGCCATTCAACCCCTGTATGGGGGAGGGGTGCGTACTCCCAAGGTCCTTCGGTTCTGCAGGTCACGAAACTGTCGTGACAACACGATAAACGCACAAGTGAAGCGTTGCCGGCACCGCATCGCAAAGTGATCGGGCGCCTGTTGCCCGTCGTTCCGGTGCAATTAAATAGGGGGCCGATGTGTCTGATAGGATCCAGATTATGGCCGGGCGTATTTGGCAGACTTCGGGGCTCGTGGTACTCATGGCATGTGGCCTCCTGGCCGGCTGCAGTTCCAGCAGCGGCGGCGGTGGCGGGTCTAAGCCGAACGATACCTACATCGTGGTGCCGCCTGGCGAGACGGCCCCGACCCGGGCCCCCGCTTCGATGTAATTTCCCCCTGGGTGTTTGTTTGATCGCGTGATTCAGACCTTCGGCGATTCCGCCTCCGGTCATCACGCTCTTTGTTTGATCGCGTGATTCAGACCTCCGGCGATTCCGCCTCCGGTCATCACGCTCTAAGGCGTGTCCTTGATGGCGCAAATGCCACCAGACAGGGGGGCAGCTCGCGACATCGCCTGCCCGGCGAAAATCACCCCGGTTGGGTCTACGCGCAGACCCGCTGAGCGGAGGGCATCGACCGACCAAGTATTGCAGGTATAGGTACCGGCGTAACCGATCCGCGTGGCATAGAACACGCTCCCGGGGAAGAAGCCGTCCCCGAGCTTCACGGGCGTGCTATTTTCGACGTCCAACGTGTTCCAGATGAAGTCCGACAATTTTTCCAGGCCAGCAGGCGGGAGGGCGAGCGTTGCCTCGACACCGTCGTCATATGCCTGCTCGGGAGGCCCCTTCAGTCCAATAACAAGCATGGTGCCCTCTCCCGGGAATGGCCCGATCAGCAAGTCGCCGCTCGTCGTTACGGGCGCCATCATGAAGGTGCGCTTTCCAAAGCCCACGACAAGCACCTGCAAGCCAGGAAAGATCTGCTGGAATACGGTCATCTTGCCGCGCAGCTCTCGACTCGGGATCGCAAGATCCGTGTGCCATCCATGTTGAATGAGATAGACGACGTCCTTCTGCGGGACAGCCTCCGGCACGCAGGCGGGCGGCGTATCTGCGCAGCCGCCGAGGCCGATCAGCAGCAAAACGGCCAGAGCGACTTGTCGGCCACCGGGGGGGCCACCGGAGGGGCCGGCGGGGGCCGATCGTGGAACGGCCGAGCCGCCGGGATGAGCAGGAAGCATGAATAGCAGGATGTTACGCCGGAATCGGCCAAAGGTGACGCACTCCCGCGACCGAAGAACAGGTCGCGGGAGCGGTGTCTCCCCTCACACAAACGGTGCCGGCTTCGCCTCCCTGAACGGCGTGCCGGTGTCCGCCAGTTCGCGCAGCAGCTTCGACGGCGCCCAGCGCTCGCCGTATTGCTGATGCCAGGTGGCGATCTGGTTGTAGACATCGCTTCACGCCGATGCCGTCGGCCCAGTACATCAGCCCGCCGCGATAGCGCGGGAAGCCGAAGCCGTGCAGCCACATCACGTCGATGTCGCTGGCGCGGTAGGCCTTGCCTTCCTCCAGGATGCGGCAGGCCTCGTTGACCGACGAGAACAACAGCCGGTGCAGGATTTCCGTGTCGGTGAAGGTCTTCTGCGGCACGCCCATTTCGGCGGCGACACGCTTGATGATGGTGGCGACTTCGGGGTCGGGATGCGGCGTGCGGTCGCCCTTCTCGTATCGATACCAGCCGGCGCCGGTCTTCTGGCCGTAACGGCCCAGTCTCCACCAGCTTGTCGGCGATCGGCAGCTTGCGGTAGTTCGGGTTCGCCGCCGCGCGCCGCTTGCGGCCCTCGGCGCCGATGTCGAGGCCCGCCAGATCGCCCACCGCGAACGGCCCCATCGGATAGCCGAAATCGACCATCACCTTGTCGACCTGCTCCGGCAGGCAGCCTTCCTCCAGCAGGATGACCATCTCGGCGTTGAACGGCGCGCGCGACCGGTTGGCGACGAAACCGTCGGTGTTGCCCGCCATCGCCGAGATCTTGCCGATCTTCCGCCCCAGCGCCATCGCGGTGATCAGCGTCTCGGGCGACGCTTTCGGCGGCGCGCACGACCTCCAGCAGTTTCATCACGTTGGCCGGCGAGAAGAAATGCGTGCCGGCCACGTGCTCCGGCCGTTTCGTCACCGCGGCGATCTCATCGATGTCCAGCGCCGAGGTGTTGGAGAACAGGAACGCGCCCGGCTTCATCACCTCGTCGAGTTTGGCGAAGATCGGCTTCTTGACGTCCATTTCCTCGAACACCGCTTCGATGACGACGTCGCAGTCCTTGATGTCGTCGTAGCCGGCGACCGGATGGATGCGGGCGAGGCGGCGCTCCATCTCCTCCTGCTTTCAGGCTGCCGCGCTTGACCGAGGTCGCGTAGTTGTTGCGGATCCGCTCCATGCCGCGATCGAGCGCTTCCTGCGTCGCGTCCATGATCTTCACGTCATAGCCGAAATCGGCGAACGACATGGCGATGCCGCCGCCCATGGTACCGGCGCCGATCACCGCGGGCGTTGTGGAAGTCGTGCGGCTTCACGCCGAGCGGCATGTCCGGCAGCTTCGCGACCTCGCGTTCGGCGAAGAAGGCGTAGCGCAGGGCCTTCGCCTCGTCGGCGTTCTCCAGTTCGGCGAACAGTTCGGCTTCGCGTTGGCATGCCCTCATCGAACGGCAGCGTCGCCGGCGGCCTCGACGGCGGCGATGCAGTTGATACGGCGCCTTCTGGTTGCGCGCCCGGCGCGCGATCGACTTGCGCATCGCCTCGAAGATGCCCGGATCGGCCTTGCACCGTCTTTGTCGCGCACGCGCGGCAGCGGACGGACATCGGCGATCTTGCGCGCATAGGCGACGGCGCGCTGCGCGCAGATCGGCGCCCTCGCGGCAGCACCTCGTCGAGGATGCCGAGCTTCGCCGCTTCGGGCGCCGGAACGTGACGGCCGGAGATGATCATGTCGAGCGCGGTCTGCACGCCCGCCAGCCGCGGCAGGCGCTGGGTGCCGCCGCCGCCGGGCAGGATGCCGATCAGCACCTCGGGCAGGCCGACCTTCGCGGACGGCACGGCGATGCGGTAATGGCAGCCCATCGCGTTCTCCAGCCCGCCGCCGAGGGCGTAGCCGTGGATCGCCGCGACGACCGGCTTGGGGCTGGCGATCCATCACGTCATAGGTGCGCTGCGCCGATCGGCGGGCGCTTGCGGCCGGTGCCGAAGCCGCGAATGTCGGCGCCGGCGATGAAGCTGCGGCCGTCGCCCATCAGCACCATCGCCTTGATCGCCGGGTCGGCGTTGGCCTTGTTGAGGCAGTCGATGATGCCCGTCCGACACGCCCGGGCCGAGCGCGTTGACCGGCGGATAGTTGACGATGATGACGCCGATGTCGCCGTCCTTTTCCAGGCGGACCACGGGAGCAGTCGGTCATGGCGGTTTCCTCTGCTGTTGCGTCGGAGGATAGGCTTGGTTCAAGGGCGCGTCCAACCCATGCCGCCCCTTGGTTCGAGCGTTGCAGTTCTGCTACCTATGGTGGTATGAAAATGGCGATGCTAACCTTTTTAGGACAGTCTGATCCGTTCGGCCTGCGGGGATTCCTGTCGGGTTGGAGAGGGCTTGGGCGCTTTTGGATGGCGGTCGGCGGCCTCTTTGCGGCGCTGCTGATTGTCCTGCAGATCGCCGGTCCGCCACACGTTCCGGTTGTCGCATCGCCGCCGCATTCCGCGATCGCGCACCGCACCGAAATGCCCGCCGGACCCCCTCGGCCGCGCGTCGCTCTGCTGGTCGGCGGCATTGGCCTGAGCCTGACCGACAGTACCAGCCGCGATCAACCGCCTGCCGGCGGCCGTCAGCCTCGCGGTGACGCCGGGGGCGGGCAACCTCGCGCGCATCCTGCCGATGCTCCGCGAGCATCAGCACGAATTCCTGCTGTCCGTGCCGATGGAGCCGCGCAGCTACCCGATGGACGACCCCGACGGCGCCACCGCGCTGATGACGTCGCTGACGGATGAGGAGAATGCCGGCCGTCTGCACGCGATCCTTGCCAGCGCTGCGGGCTATGTCGGGCTGACCAATGTGCTGGGCCCGCTGAAGGGGGAACGGTTGATGAGCGCCCCCGATCTGTTCGGTGCCGTGCAGAAGGAAGCGACGGAGCGCGGCCTGTTCTTCGTGGAGGCCGGGACGCAGGCGCTGTCGATGAAAGGCCGGCAGGCGGACGTGGTGCTGGATGACGATCCGGTGAACAGTGCGGTGCTGGACGCGCGTCTGGACAGGCTGACGCATATCGCGCTGGACAAAGGCAGCGCGGTGGGAATTATCGCTACGCCCCGCCCGATGACGCTGGACCGGGCGGCGGCCTGGAGCCGGAGCCTCGGTGACAAGGGGGTCGATCTGGTTCCGGTCAGCGCACTGGCGACGTTTTAGAGGTCCCGTTTGAGCCATCTGCCGTATCGAAGGAATGTCGGCGCCGTCCTGTTCAGCCGGGACGGTCTGGTGCTGGTGGCACACCGGATCGGTATGCCGATGAAGGACGGTCCTGACGGCGGTTGGCAATTGCCTCAGGGCGGGATCGACCGGGGTGAGGACCCCGCGGACGCAGTGCTGCGCGAACTGGCCGAGGAAATCGGCACCGCCAATGCCGCGATCATCGGCGAACACCCGGACTGGCTGACCTACGACCTGCCGCCGCACCTCGTGGGGGTCGCCTGGGGCGGGCGTTACCGGGGGCAGAGCCAGAAATGGTTCGCGCTGCGGTTCCTGGGCCAGGATGCCGAGGTCCGGCTGAACGCCGACGACCATCCGGAGTTCGACGCGTGGCGCTGGGTGGAACTGGCGTATCTGCCGGCCCTGGCGGTGGCGTTCAAGCGGCCGGTGTATGAGGTGCTGGCGGAGTCGTTTCGGCGGTTTGCCGCGGCGGCGGGCTGACGGTTTTCGCCGGATAGCCCACGAGCATGGACTGAACCTGCTCCAGGCGCATCGATTTGGCCGTTCCTGGAGCGACGGCCAGGCGCTGTTTATACGGGTGAATCGGTCGCGGCAGGTGGAACCGTCATTTCCTCTTGAATCCTGAAAGCACCGCCTCCGCCACCACCCGCATCACCTCCACGCTGAACGGACGCCTGGTCGGCGGAAGTTCGGGGGCGGCTAGGTTGTGGCGCCTGTTAGCGTATTTTAGAGAGAGCATCAGTCCACCCGGGGAAGCCCAATGAGAGTTGCCGAAGCCATAAATCGTTTCCTTAACCTATTTGGTTGTCAGATTACCCGGACGGATACAGTGAACCGAATGATCAGCGCAATTGACGCCGCTGCGGCTGCCGCCGCCGCCGCCGCTGCCGCCGCCGAGGCCGCTGCCGCAGCTGCAGCCGAGGCCGCTACCGTTACCGCAGCCGCCGCCGAGGCCGCCGCCGAGGCCGCTGCCGCCGCCGTCGCCGCTGTCGCCGCCGAGGCGGCCAGAAAGCCTCCGGTCATTGATATGGCCCGTGAGGTTTCCGAGGCCGTCATGGTTCGTCAGCTCGACTTCGGTGGCGCCGCCTTGTCCCTGACGAAAGACATCCGGCTGGCTGCCCAGATCGCCGCGGCCCAGTCAGCCGCTCAATGGATTTATCAGAATGCTGAGCGGGTGCCGCAGTATGCGACGCGCGCGGAGATGCTGGATGCGATCTGCAACGGCACCCTGGTCAGCGGTGACATCGCCGAATTCGGTGTCTTTACCGGCGCCGTGACACGCTTCCTTCGCCCCCGCTTTCCGGCCCGTGCCTATCATGCATTCGACAGTTTCCGCGGGGTGCCGGAACAGATGGCGCTATCGGTCGCGAAAGGAGCGTTCGATCAGGGCGGAGTCGTGCCCGACCTGCCGGAGGGCGTCACGATCCATGCCGGCTGGTTCGAGGACACGGTGCCGGTCTACCGGAAGCAATATTCGGGCGCGCTGGCGCTGGTTTACGTCGATTGCGACCTGTACGAATCGGTCTGCACCGTTCTGGACGGAATCGCCGACCAATTGCGGCCGGGCAGCATCGTAGCCTTCGACGACTGGTACAACTTCCCGAACTGGGAAGCGCATTCCTGCCGCGCGCTCAAGGAGTTCGTTGCGCGCACCGGTCTGTCATTCGTGCCGGTCGGGGTGACGACGACAGAGCACGGCGTAGCGTTTCGCGTCCAGTAGGATTGCGCTTCCCTGTTTTCTGCTTCGGGGCGGCGCTAAAGCACCGCCTCCGCCACCACCCGCATCACCTCCACGCTGACGCCCTTCAGCACCAGTCGTCCCCACATGCCCGTCCTTCGCCACGGCCTTCCACGCCTGTAACCGGTCCCTGATCCGCTCCGCCGGCCCGACCAGGGAAATCGCGTCGATCAGCGCATCCGGCACCGCCGCCGCAGCCTCGTTCTTCTTCCCGTCCAGATACAGGTCCTGGATCACCTTCGCGTCCGCCTCGAACCCCATCTTCGAGACCATGTCGTTGTAGAAATTCTTCGATCGCGCTCCCATGCCGCCGATATAGAGCGCGAGTTCCGGCCGGATCGCGTCCCGGCACGCCGCCACGTCCGGCCCCATCTTCGCCCGCACATAGGGCGCGGTGTCGAAGCCCTCCATCGTCTTGCCGGCCTTCTTTCGGCCCTCCAGCGTCGGCCCCGTCACCACCTCCGGCGCGTCGGGGGAGAAGAAGATCGGCAGGTTCCCGTCCGCCACCTCGCCCGCCGTCCGCAGCCCGGCCGGGGTGATCGAGGCGGTGAAGAACGGCACGTTCGGATCGCCATGCGCGATGCTGCGCAGCGGCCGCCCGAGGCCGGTCGGCGTCCGGCCCGTCATACGGGATCGAATACTGATCCCCGTGAAATTCCAGCGGCTTTTCGCGTGCGAGGATCGCCTTGATGATCGTGATGTATTCCTTCACCCGCTGCAGCGGCTTGCCGATAGGGGACACCGTGCCAGCCCTCGACGACCTGAGGACCGGACGGCCCGACGCCGCAGATGAAGCGGTTGCCGGACAGCGCCTGCAACGACAGCACCGTCATCGCCGCGCAGGCCGGCGTGCGGGCCGGCATCTGCATGATCCCGGTGCCGGCCTTGATCTTCGTCGTCCTGGCGAGAATCCACGCGATCGGCGTCACGGCATCGGTGCTGTAGGACTTCGCCGGACCAGACCTGGTGGAAGCCAAGCCGTTCCGCCTCCAGAACCCGGTCCATATCCAGTTTCGGATGCGGACCGGACAGGTCGACCGTTATGCCGAGCTGCATCACCGCACCTTTGCGATCACGTCGTCACGGAAGCGGCGCATATTGTCGATCGTGGCCCCGAGATCGGCGCCGAACAGGCCGAAATCGAAGGATGTGACACCGACGTCGCCGAGCGCCTTGATGTCGCCAACGATAATCGGAAGCACTGCCGGAGAAGAGCTTACGTTCCCCATCGACAGTGCCTTTCGGCTGCGCCTCGGGGTTCGAGGAGACGCGATAGGCGAGGCCGACCGCGGCTGGATTGCGGCCCGCCTTCTCGGTCATGCCCTTGCAGCTTCGCGACGCCGGCCTTGTAGCGGGTGAGCGTGTCCATCGGGAATTGCGGATTGGTGCCGATCGGATACCAGGCATCGCCGTACGCCGCGGTGCGACGCATCGCCGGTCCGCTCTCGCCGCCGACCCAGATCGGGATCGCGCCGGGCGGCTTGGGCGGGAACAGCACGTCCTTGAATTTCACGTATTTGCCGTCGAATTCCGGGTGCTCCGCGGTCCACAGCTCCGGCAGACGGCCATGGATCTCGTCGGTCACCGCGCCGCGTTCGGCGAACGGTTCGGTGCCGATGGCGATGAATTCCTCCTCGCACCAGCCTGCGCCGATGCCCGAGCGTCAGGCGCCCTTTGGACAGATAGTCGATCGTCGCCAGGATCTTCGCCGTCAGCACCGGCGGACGGTGCGGCACCACCATCACCGACGTCACGATCCCCAGTTTCGTCGTCGCCGCGGCAATGAAGGTGGCCGCCGTCAGTTGCTCCAGCCGTGGCGCCGCCGCGCCGGACGGGAATTCGCCGCTGTCGGAATAGGGATAGCGCGACGCGATGGAGGTCGGGATGATCACGTGATCGCTGACGGTGACGTAGTCGAAGCCAAGTGCCTCCGCCTCGGTGGCGATGCTTCAGCAGGCTGTCGGGTTCGATCAGTGGCCCGCTGGTTGGTGCACTGCATCCGATCTGCATGGCTTCCTCCTGTTGTGGTATAGTTGTCTTCCGGGACGCGATAGCACACGATGCCGCGCCAAAGGGCAACGGCCCCTATTTGGACATGGACAATGAGCGATCTGATCTGGCTGGAAACCACGCCCCTGGCCGACCTGATGGCCGAGGCCGCGGACAAGCGCGACGCCATCTTCGGGCGCAATACCTCCTATTCGCGCAAAGTGTTCATCCCGCTGACCAAGCTGTGCCGGGATGTCTGCCATTACTGCACCTTCGCCGAGACGCCCCATGCCGGCGTCCCCGCCTATCTGTCGGCCGACGAAGTCCTGGCGATCGCGCGTGCCGGGGAGGCGGCGGGCTGCACCGAGGCGCTGTTCACCCTCGGCGATAAGCCTGAACTGCGCTACCGAGCGGCGACGGGAAGCGCTGGCGGCGCTCGGACATGAAACGACGATCGGCTACCTGCGGGAGATGTGCGCGCTGGTGCTGAAGGAAACCTCGCTGCTGCCGCATGTGAATCCCGGCGTGATGACGCGTGAGGAGATCGCATCGCTGCGCGAGGTCTCCGCCAGCCAGGGCATCATGCTGGAATCGACCAGCGAGCGTCTATGCCAGCCGGGCGGGGTGCATTACGGCTCCCCGGACAAGCATCCGTCGGTTCGGTTGGAAACGATCCGTCTCGCCGGCGAACTGTCCGTGCCGTTCACCACCGGCATCCTGATCGGCATCGGCGAAACCCGCGGCGAACGCCTGGATGCGCTGGCGGCAATCCGCGACCTGCACCTGGAGTACGGTCATATCCAGGAAGTGATCGTGCAGAACTTCCGCGCCAAGCCGGACACCAAGCTGCGCGATGCGGACGAGCCCGACCTGGAAGACCTGCTGTGGACCATCGCCGCCGCGCGGCTGATCCTGCCGGCGGATGTGCATGTGCAGGCGCCGCCCAACCTGTCTCCGGGCGTCTACCAGACGCTGATCGGCGCCGGCATCGACGACTGGGGCGGCGTGTCGCCGGTGACGCCGGATCACGTGAACCCCGAGGCCCCCTGGCCGGAACTCGAAGCCCTCGCGCAACGCACCGCGGAGCTGGACAAGATCCTGGTGCAGCGCCTGCCGGTCTATCCCGCCTGGGCCGCCGATCCCGGCCGCTGGCTGCACGCCCCGGTCGCCACCCGCGTCATGCAGCAGGCCGACGCCGAGGGCTGGGCGCGCGACGACGCCTGGGCCCCCGGCCTGACCTTCCCGGCCGTGGTCCGGTCTGTCCGCCTGACCAAGGTCGATCCGCAGATCGATCGCATCATCGACCGCGCCACCGCCGGCCTCCGCCTGCACGAGCCCGAAATCATCCGCCTGTTCGCCGCCCGCGACGTCGATTACGAGCGTGTCCTGCAGGCCGCCGATGCGCTGCGCAAGCAGGTCAGCGGCGAGACCATTCGTTACGTCGTCAACCGCAACATCAACTACACCAATATCTGCTATTACCGCTGCAAATTCTGCGCCTTCTCCAAAGGCAAGACGCACGAAGCCCTGCGCGGCACGCCGTACGACCTGGACATGAGCGAAATCGTCCGCCGGTCGCAGGAAGCCTGGGATCGCGGCGCCACCGAGGTCTGCCTGCAAGGCGGCATCCATCCTGATTACACAGGCGAAACATACATCAACATCTGCAAGGCGATCAAAGCCGCGGTCCCCGGCATGCACATCCATGCCTTCTCGCCGCTGGAGGTCACCCAGGGCGCCGCGACCCTCGGCCTATCGCTGACTCGGAATTTCTCGCTCGGCTCAAAGACGCCGGCCTCGGCACGCTGCCCGGCACGGCGGCGGAGATCCTGGATGACGAAATCCGAGCGATCATCTGCCCGGACAAGATCAACACGCAGCAATGGGTCGATGTCGTCACGGCTGCGCATAAGCTCGGCCTGCGCACCACCTCCACCATCATGTATGGTCATGTCGAAACCCCACTGAACTGGGCGCGGCATTTGCTCGTCTTGCGCGACGTGCAGGAGCAGACCGGCGGCTTCACCGAATTCGTTCCGCTGCCGTTCGTTCACATGGAAGCGCCGATGTATCTGCGCGGCATGGCGCGCAAAGGCCCGACCTTGCGCGAGGCGATCCTGATGCACGCCGTCTCCCGCCTGGTGCTGCATCCGCTGATCACCAACATCCAGACGTCCTGGGTGAAAATGGGTCCGGAGGGCGCGGCGCTGTGCCTGAAGGCCGGCGCCAACGACATGGGCGGCACGCTGATGAACGAAAGCATCAGCCGCGCGGCCGGGCACACAGCATGGGCAGGAGTTCCCGCCCGAGGCGATGGAAGGCCTGATCGGCGGTATCGGCCGCGCCCCGATGCAGCGCGACACGCTGTACCGGCCGGTGGGCAACGAACGCCGCGTCGTGTCCTTCGGTGCGCCGGAACTGGCGCCGATCGTGCAGACCCCGCCGCGGAAGGTGGCAGCGGAATAGGGAGCGGGGGGCGAAGCGCCCCACCCCGGTCTCCTCGTCGTGGTCGGCGAAGGCCGACCATCCACGGATTTGTCTCAACCGGCACAGCAAGTCGTGGATGGTCGGCCTTCGCCGCCGCCGACGAAAGTGGGCGCTTTCACAATGAGAGCGCCCTGGCGCATGCACCCCACCCATCGCGCGTTCACCAATCGTTAACCGTCCTCCGCCAATCTCCCGTCGTCCCCAGCACCCGCAAGGCCCGACGATGAACATCAACACCCTCTCCAGCCCCGCCCTTGCCCATCCCGCCTCCCCGCTGCCCCACGCCGCCGCGCGGAACACCCAGGCGGCGCATCCCTTCGCCACGCTGATGCAGCAGGCGCATCAGGCAACAGGGCACCGCATCCCATCCCATCTCAGCGAGCAAGCCAGGGGCCTTTCCGCCCAGGCCGCACTGAATCACGCGCCATAGGGGCCGCCGCGCGGCGGACGGGAGCCCTTTTCCCGTCATGGCCCGGCTTGACCGGGCCATCCCGGGCCAAGGGGCACGTTCAGGCACACAGAGTCCCCCGCGGATGGAGATGGCCCGGTCAAGCCGGGCCATGACGGGGTGGGGGGCTTCCGGGGACGGACAGACGGCTCATGACGGAGCGGGAGGCAGCGCCCCCCACGCGGCATCCCGTCGCCCGCTACCCCGCGAACCCCTCCGTCTCCGCCCGCAGCGGCAAACTCCCCTGGCTCCCGGCGCGCGTGCAGCACAGTGCCGCCGCCTTGGATGCAGCCGCGACCGCCTGGCGCAGTGTTGCACCCGCATCCAGCCGGCTGGCCAGGACGCCGACGAAGCAATCGCCGGCCGCCGTTGTATCGACGGCCGTAATGTGCGCCGCCGGCTGATGCCAGGTTTCGGTCCGCGTCGCCACCTCGGCGCCGTTCTCCCCCAGCGTCAGCACCACCGTCACGCCCCCCAACCGTTCCCGCAGCGCCGCGGCGTTCGAGCCGCAGCCCAGATGTTCGGCAAGCCACGCGCCTTCGGTTTCATTGACAACCAGAATATCGACCGCACGCAGAGCGTCCTCGGGCAGCGGCGCGGCCGGCGCCAGGTTCAGAATGATCCGCCCCCCCAGCGCCCGCGACCGAGCGATGATGGCTGCGTTCTCCTGGGCGGGTACCTCCATCTGCAGCACGAGGGTGCCGGCCAGCAGCGTGTCCTCCACCTGATCGGCGCGCGCCAGCAGATTGGCACCCGAACCGACGGCGATCGCGTTCGCCCCGCTCGGATCGACGACGATCGAGGCACAGCCGGTGCTGACGACGGAGCGCGCCACGCGGGAGAGGTCCACGCCGCACTCCCGCAGCAGCGCGGTGGCTTGATCGCCCAGAGCGTCCGGCCCGATCGCCCCCACCATCGCCACCGACGCTCCGTCCCGTGCCGCCGCGACGGCCTGGTTGGCACCTTTGCCCCCCGGTTCGATGCGCGTCGACGGCCCCAGCACAGTCTCCCCCGGGCGGGGGATCGAGGCGACGTTGAAAATCAGGTCCAGATTGATCGAGCCGAATACCGTGATCATGCCGCATTCCCGGAGCGCGGCGCCACACGCCTGGCCGGTATCGTGGCGCGCATCGCCGTTCCCTTGCCCTTGACACTGGTGACTTCCAGGCTGCCGCCGTGCAGTTCCATCAGTCGCAGCGCCAGCGGCAGGCCCAGGCCGGTTCCTTGATAGGAGCGCGACAGCGTGCTGTCGACCTGGCCGAACGGCTCCAACGCGATCTGGATCTCCGTCTCGGTCATGCCGATGCCGTTGTCCATCACCGACAACACTACATCGCCGCCCGGGTTGATTGTCGCCGAGACCACGATCTGCCCATCCTCATGCGTGAACTTCACCGCATTCGACAGCAGGTTGATCAGCACCTGCAGCAAGCGGGTGCGGTCGGCGAACAGACGGATCGGCGTATCGGGCTGGCGCACGTCGATCGAGATATGCCGCAGGTCGGCCTGCGCCCTGATCGTTACAAGTGCGTTGCGAATCAGGTCCGACAGCGGGAACATGCTCTCGGTCAGCACTGCGGTGCCGGACTCGATCTTGGTGATGTCCAGGATCGTGTTGATCAGGTCCAGCAGATGCCGCCCGGAGGTCAGGATATCGTTTGAGTACTCGCCCAGCGGCGGATCGCGCGGCCCGGCGGGCGCCTGGTCGCGGATCAACTCCGAGAAGCCGATGATCGCGTGGAGCGGCGTGCGCAGTTCGTGGCTCATATGCGCCAGGAATTGCGACTTGGTTCGGTTGGCGACCTCGGCGCGTTCCTTGCTGGAGATCAACTCGCGATTGGTTTCGGCCAGTCGTGAGCGTTCGATCTCGATCTGCGCCTGCGCGTGCTGCAAGCGCTCGCGGTCGTCGGCGAGCTCGATCTCCTTGCGGGTGCGGTGCCAGACCTCCCGCACCAAAAGCGTCGTCAGGCCGCCCATCAGCCCCGTCGCTGCCACGCCTATGAAGCAGATCAGCCAGATATGAATCCGCGCGGGATGCAGAACGTCATCCATCGCCAGGGCGACAAGGATGTCGATATCGTAACGATTGAGGCGGCGTATCGCAATCATCAGGTCGACCGCGCCGGCCTTGACGAAAAGGGCCGTCTTTTCGGGCTGCAGATCCTCCGGAAATGCGCCGTTCCGCAGATTCGCGCCGATATTGAGCGTGCCGTCCTCGTCAGCGCGGTCGAAGCCGGCGAGCACCATGCCTTTGGTATCGGTGATGGTCACCATGCCCTGCGTGCCCAGGTCGAATTCACGATGCAGGGTCAGCAGGCTGGATGCCGGCAGCAACTGGATCGCTTCGCCCAGGAAATGGCCGTCCGTATCGCGGAGCGCCTCGCTGGCCATGAGCAGTGCGCGTGATCCGTTCTGAGCCGAATTCGATCTGCAGCACGAGGTTCGGCTGGGCCTTTTGCTGAATGAAATAGGTTGACCTGGCGATGCTGCCGCCGACCGCCACACCAGGATCGGTGGAAAACAGGATCTGCCCGTTGGCGTCCGCCAGCACCAGGCCGCGATCCTCTCCCAGCAGCGCATGCTCGTCCGCGCCGACCCGTCGGAACGCTTCGGCCAGCGGCATCGTCTGGGACGCCGCCATCACGTTCCGCTGGATGGCCATGAACTCGCGCTGGGTTGAATCGAAGGTCTGCCGAAGCTCACCCGCCAGCGCCGCAACCAGGTTGTACTCCTCGGTACGCGCCTGGTCCCAGGCGCGATCGTACTCCGACCATAACGACACGGCGATGATCGTCCACATGCAAACAGTGAGGAATGCGGCCCATCCGATGATTTGGCGGCTGACACGAAACGCTTGATGGCGCACGCTGCCTTTGAAAAACTTCAGGTGGCTCGATTCGTTCGTTTCGGAGGCATTGTCAATCACTGGCGGTTTAAACCTGCCTGGACCGGAATGGTCCGCCAGACTTCGCACGTTGCGGTTGTCCTGGCAACGGTTTTGTCAAGTTTTGCACCGACTTGCACCTCAACGTTATCCCACTCACACAAGCGCGAACCGCAACGTTATACCAGCGGTCCGACATCTTAACGCGTTTTAGGACGGGTGGGCCGCTGGTATCGTCTTGATTTCGCGCGCAACCGCAAACCGGCCTCCTGTGGCAGCCCTGCGCGAATACCGCAGCCGTTGGGCTGCCGATATTATTGCCGGGTGCGCCTACTATAAGGCAGGTTTTGCTGCCGGGGCCAGGAAGGCTCTCACTTCGCGCAGGAACAGGTCAGGCTGGTCGTGATGCACCCAGTGACCGGCGCGATCGACGGCCAGGACACGGGCGTTGCGGAAATGCGCCAGGCGCCCGTCCGTCTCCGGATTGGTCGCCCAGCTTTCGCGGCCCCAGACCAGCAGCGTCGGGCAGGAGACGGCGCTCCAGAGGCCGGTGATCTCTTCCCGCGTCATGTCATAGGGCGGCCAGAGGCGGACATAGTGGTCGAACTTCCAGCTATAGGTGCCGTCCTCGTTCTGATTGACGCCATGCTGGCTCAGATGGCGCGCCTGGTCGGCCGAAAGGTGCCTGTTCGCCTCCTGCATCCGCGCATAGGCCGCATCCAGCGTCGGATAGCGCCGGGGCTGCCGGCCTGACAGTGCTCGCGTATCGTCGATCCAGCGCCGCATCCGTTCTGGATCGGCAGCGTGTCCGGACATGCGCCTTTTGCCGCCGGCCGGGGCCCAGGCCCTCGATGGCGACGAGCCGGCGGACGTTCTCCGGATAGATGCCGGCATAACGCAGCGCGATATTGCCGCCGAGGGAATGGGCGACGATCGTCACCGGCGCCAGCGCTTGCTGGTGGATCAACTGCGCCAGGTCGTAGATGTAGTTGGCCATCGTGTAATGGCCCGATGCCGACCAGGCGGAATCGCCATGCCCGCGCAGGTCGGGGCAGATCACGTGCCAGTTCCGCCGCAGATCGGCCGCAACCCAGTCCCAGTTGCGGCAGTGATCCCGCCCGCCATGCAGCAGGATCAGCGGCGGCGCCTCCGGGTTGCCCCAGTCGACGTAGTGCAGCCGCAGCCGCTGGGAGAAGAACACCCTGGAGGTCGGCCCGGTATCAGGCAAGGAAACCGTCATGGCTCAGCCGATCGGCGGCTTCTTCTTGTGCCAGCCGGTCGCGCGTTCATACGCGGCGGCGACGCGCAGGACGGTGGCCTCGTCGAAATACCGGCCGACCAACTGCACGCTGGTCGGCAACCCGGTGCTGGCCAGGCCCGACATCATCGCGATCGCCGGATGGCCGGTGACGTTGAACGGCGTGCGGGCCTGGCGCGGATAGGTGCGCCCGGTCTCCACCGCGTCCTCGATGCGGCTGGCCGGGTCCATCGAGCTGGCGCACAGCAGCACGTCATAGGAGCGGAACAGGTCCTCGACGGCGGCGATCACCTCCTTGCGGCGGCGTTGTGCGCCGACATAGGCGCCGGCGGTCATGAAGGCGCCGGGCAGCAGGCGCTGGCGGGCGAGCTGGCCGTAATCGCCCGGCCGCTGCTGCAGCCAGGGGGCGTGGATCGACCAGGCCTCGGAACAGAGAATGACGCGGTTGATGCCGGCGAACTCATTCAGCGAGGGCAGGGTGACGGTGTGGACCTGCGCGCCCTCGGCCTGCAGCACGCGGGCGGCATCCTCCAGGGCGGCGGCGACCTCGGGGTGGGCGGGCATGTCGCGTTCGTGGAAATGGCGCACGAAGCCGATGCGCAGGTCGCGCACGCCCTTGTCCAGCAGGCGGCCGAAATGCCGCGCCGGGGTGGCGGCGGAGCCGGGGTCTTCGGGGTCGTAGCCAGCGATGGCGTCCAGCAGCAGCGCGTTGTCGGCGACGGTGCGGGTCAGCGGCCCGACATGGTCAAGCGTGAAGGACAGCGGGAACACGCCGCGGCGGGACACCAGCCCGTAGGTCGGCTTCAGCCCGACGATGCCGCAGGCGCTGGCCGGGTTGCGCACCGAACCGCCGGTATCCGTGCCCAGGGCCAGCGGGAACAGCCCGGCGGCGACGCCGGCGCCGGAACCGGACGACGAGCCGCCCGGATGGTGGTTGGGGTTCCAGGGATTGCGCGCCGGCGGGAAGGGCAGGTCGAAGCTGGGGCCGCCGATGGCGAATTCATGTGTCGACAGCTTGCCCATGATAACCGCGCCGGCCTGGCGCAGCTTCTGCGTCACCACTGCGTCGGATTTCGCGATGTTGTCGACGAGCACCTTGGAATGCGCCGTGGTCGGCAGGCCGCTGACATCGATGATGTCCTTCAGCCCGACCGGCACGCCGTGCAGCGGGCCGCGCACGCGCCCGGCGGCCATTTCGGCCTCGGCGGCCCTGGCGGCGGCCATGGCGCCCTCGGGGTCGAGGCGGATGAAGGCGTGGATCTTCGGATCCACCGTCTCGATGCGCGCCAGCAGGGCGTTCAGCAGTTCGACCGGGGAGAGCGTCCTGGCGGCAAAGCCCTGGGCGATCTCACCAGCGGTCAGCCAATGCGGCGCGGTCACAGCGCAAGCCCCGCCTGCATCGGCGGCCAGGGTTCGGCGGCCGGGTCGGTCGGGGTCTGCACGGCGCCGGCATTGTTCATCGCCTGTGCCGCCGCGATGACCACGTCATTGGGGAATTCGGCGAGCGCCTTGTCCAGCCCGGCGCCCTTGGCGAGGGCAACGACGATCGGGTCCATGCAGCATGCTCCGCAGTGTTGTGCGTTGCGATATTGCGGCGAGAATGCCGATCCGAAAAGAGACTGTCGGGGAAGAAAAAAAGGCGGTACGACCGGGGGGGGTGGTGGTCGTACCGCCTGAGTTGGCCGCGCACCTGGCGCGACGATCGGGGGAGGAAACAGAGCGTCCCAAATCGGGGCGCCGAACCTGTATGTAAGGCAAAAACCTTTATGGTAGGTTAACAAGTCCGTGCCTGTACCGTTTTCTTCGTGTGCCACAACCATTCTATTCAACCGAAGGTAGTTTTATGCCTGCGCTTCCTCTTCTTGGGTTGAAGGTCCTGGAAATCGGCCATTATATCGCCGCGCCGTTCTGCACCCGCATTCTCGCCGATCTCGGCGCCGAGGTGATCAAGATCGAGCCGCCCGGCGGCGATCCGTTCCGCGGCTGGGGGGCGGCGAAGGACGGGCACTCGGTGTGGTTCAGCATCCATGGCCGCAATAAGCTCAGTATCGAACTGGATCTGAAGACAGGATCGCGCCACGCTGCTGAAGCTGGTGGAGCGGGCGGATGTGCTGGTCGAGAACCTGCGCGCGGGCCAGTTGGAGCGGCTGAAAATCGGCCCCGAGGACCTGCACGCGGTAAACCCGCGACTGGTGATCGCCCGCATCTCGGGCTACGGCCAGGACGGGCCGTACCGGGACAAACCGGCGTTCGGCGCTATCGGTGAGGCGATCGGCGGGCTGCGTCACCTGACCGCACACCCTCATGGTCCCCCAGGTGGCACGACGGGCGGCACGACGGAGCTGCCGCCGCCGCGATGCGGCATCTCGATCAGCGATGACCTGGCCGGGATGTATGCGGCGATCGGGCTGTTGTCGGCCGTCTGGCAGCGGGATGCGATGGGCACGGCGAAGGGCAGGGTGGTCGATGTCAATCTGGTCGACAGCGTGTTCAGCCTGATGGAGGGCATGCTGCCGGAATACGCCATGGACGGACGGGTCCGGCAGCCGACCGGTGCGGCCATCGCGACGGCCTCGCCGACCAATACCTATGCGTGTGCCGACGGGCGGTGGCTGTGCATCGCCGGGAACTCAGATTTGATCTTCGGACGGTTGATGAAGGCGATCGGCCAGCCGGCGCTGGCGGACGATCCGCGCTACGCGACCAACGGGCTGCGCTGTGAGAACCGGATGGCGCTGGACGCGGTGATCGGCGCCTGGACGCAGACGCTGCCGGCGAAGGAGGCCGAAGCGGTCCTGGAGGCGGCCGAGGTCCCGTGCTCGCGCCTGTTCGACATCGCCGACTGCGCCGCGGACCCGCATTTTCGCGCCCGAAAGGCGGTGCAGGAGGTCGACGATCCGCTGATCGGCCGCACTTTGCATCCCGGCCCGACAATCCGCCTGGACGGCGAACGGCCAGAGGACGTGGTCCGCTGGACCGGGCCGGCGGTCGGGGCACACAATGAGTACGTGTTCGGAACGCTGCTGGGCTTGCCGCGGGCGGGGTAAGGGGGTTAGTTCCGGCTTCGTGAAAGAAACCACGGAGCCGGCCCGCAAGCGGGCCTTGAACGGAGGGTATCGGAGGGCCACGGAGTCGTTGCGGTGGCGTCGCGGGGAGGGGTTTCGGAAAAGGCGTTCGCTTGCCAAACCCGGCAGGCTGAAGTGCCGTGACGGCTAGTGCAGGATGACATCGCTTTCGCTCAGCCATCCTGCTCCAGGGTATTTGTTTGATCGCGTGATTCAGACCTCCGGCGATTCCGCCTCCGGTCATCACGCTCGTTGTTTGATCGCGTGATTCAGACCTCCGGCAATTCCGCCTCCGGTCATCACGCTCTAGTCGTTGAACCCGACCGGTACTGCCCACGCGCGAAGCGCACTGAAATGCACGGCGCAAACCAGACCGGAGAGCGGCCGACGTCCCCCTGTCACCGTAAACAACGACTCCGTGGCCCTCCGGAACCTCCGCAAAGGCCGCGTCGCGGCCGCCTCCGTGGTTTCTGTCACCCAAGCTGACCACCGCATCGGCGCCAGACCAAGAGGCACCAAGACGTCCCCGAAACTACGTCCGCTTGTAACGATCGATCGCCTCGACGATCAGCTTCCGAGCCTCGGCGCCATTGCCCCAGCCGAGGACCTTGACCCATTTGCCGGGCTCCAGGTCCTTGTAGTGCTCGAAGAAGTGCTGGATCTGCTCCAGCGTGATCGTCGGCAGGTCTGTATAGTCATGGATATTGACATAACGCTGCGTCAGCTTGGGTGACGGAACGGCGATGATCTTCTCGTCGCCGCCGCCGTCGTCCTCCATCTTCAGCACGCCGACGGGGCGGACATTGATGATCGCACCCGGAATGATCGGCCGCGTGTTCGCCACCAGCACGTCGATCGGATCGCCGTCGTCCGACAGCGTGTGCGGCACGAAGCCGTAATTCCCCGGATAGCGCATCGGCGTGTAGAGGAAGCGGTCGACCACCAGCGTGCCGGCCTCCTTGTCCATTTCGTATTTGATCGGTTCGCCGCCGATCGCGACCTCGACGATCACGTTGACGTCCTCGGGCGGGTTCTTGCCGATGGAGATGGCATCGATGCGCATAGCGGGGCTCCTTCTTCGCAGCCGCACATAAGCTGCCGGTACGCAGACATCAACCGGACAGACGCGGCACCCAGGTTCACCCAACCGGTTCAATTCGTTGTTGCATTCGTTTCATTCGATGCGGGATAAAGACGCGTCAAAGGACTGATTCGGCGTGCGAATGCTGCGAAGGCTTCCCTTAACGAAAGCGATGCGACCCAAAGGAAGGCTATCAGCATCCGCCCGCCTGCTGCCGCTGTTGTGTCTGCCACTCGCGGCTTGCGGCGGCTCCGACCACCGCGTGCCGGAGGCGTCCTTTCCAGCCCTGCCCCCATCGAATGCGCCCCTTTCGCCCGCGCTCTCACCGGCGTGTCGCTGGCCGGCGACGCGGCCGACTGGTGGTATGAGGCACAAGGCCGCTACGTCCGCAGCGATGCGCCGGCGGTCGGCAGTATCCTGGTGCTCCGCCGCTCCGACCGCCTGCCGTATGGGCATGTCGCGGTCGTCTCCCGCGTGCTGTCGCGCCGGCAGATCATGGTCACGCAGGCCAACTGGGTGCATCACCAGGTGACCGAGGACCAGCCGGTCCTCGACGCCTCCGACGCGGGGGACTGGAGCTCGGTGCGCATGTTCTGGCCGCCCGCCGGCCAGATGGGCGCGCATGGATATGCCGCGTTCGGGTTCATCCGCCCCGACCGCCCTGCCACGCATGATCGGCTGATCGCCGCCACCCCCGCCGCGGTGCGTATCGCGGAGCAAGGGCGATGAGGCGCTGACAGACCCGTGTCCGCCGCGGGCCCCGGCTTCCCGCACCGCAAAATCCGCTATAGCCTTGGCCCAACATACCAGGAGGGCCTGCGATGAACGACCACATCGGCAATATGGGCGCCATGGAGCGCCTGCGGATCCGCTCCGGCAGCTATACCGGCCCGACCTCGGGCCTCGCGCCTGGCAATGTGCAGGCCAACCTGGTCATCCTGCCAAAAGACCTGGCGCATGATTTCCTCCGCTTCGCCCAGGCCAACCCGAAGCCCTGCCCGGTGCTTGCGGTGTCCGAAGCCGGATCGCCCACTTTCCCGACGCTGGGCGAGGACCTCGACATCCGTACCGACCTGCCGCTCTACCGCGTCTGGCGCGATGGCGAGATGGTCGCCGAACCGACCGACGTGCGCGACGTCTGGCGCGACGACCTGGTCAGCTTCGCCATCGGCTGCTCCTTCTCCTTCGAGGAAGCCCTGATCGAGGACGGGATCGAGGTCCGCCACATCGCCTGTGGCTCCAACGTGCCGATGTATCGCACCAATATCCCGACGCGCCTCGGCCGGCCCGTTTCATGGCCCGCTGGTCGTCTCGATGCGGCCGCTGAAGCCAAAGGATGCGATCCGAGCGGTGCAGATCACGTCGCGGTTCCCGTCGGTGCATGGGGCGCCGGTGCATGTCGGCCTGCCGCACATGATCGGGATCACCGACATCGCCAAGCCGGATTACGGCGACGCGGTGCCGATCGGCGCCGACGAACTGCCGGTCTTCTGGGCCTGCGGCGTCACGCCCCAGGCGGTGATCGCGCAGGTGAAGCCGGCGTTCTGCATCACCCATGCGCCGGGCAGCATGCTGATCACCGACCTCAAGAACACCTCTCTCGCCGCGCTGTAACCGGTTGTCCGGCCAGCCAATGTCCCAAGCGGCTTTGTCCCAAGGGGCTTTGTCCCAGGTGGCTTTGTCCCAAGGGGCGCTGATCGACCGGATCGAGGCCGAACTGCATCGCGATGTCGGCCGCGGCATGGACGCCGTGTTCGCGGCGACTCGGGGCGGCCTGTGGCGGGCGGCTTCCGCTCTGGCCGGGGCTCGACGGATCGGCATCATCACCGGCTTCTTCGTTCCCGGCGCCACCCCACCAGCCGCCGAGACTGACGGCCCCGCCGGCGCCGCCCTGCTGGCGCGCGCCTTCCGCGATGCCGGGCTAGACTGCCGCGTCGCCACCGACACAATCTGTGCCCAGGCCTGCACCGTCGCGCTGCACGCTGCTTGCGCCGGGACCGTTCCGGTCGACGCCGTCGCCCCGAACGCCAGCCCGGACCCGGTCATCGCCGCCTGGCGCGACGCCGGCATCGACCATGTCCTCGCCATCGAGCGCTGCGGACCCGCAGCCGACGGCATCCCCCGCAACATGCGCGGCCGGGACCTGTCCGATTACGTCGCGCCGCTCGACCGGCTGTTCACCGCCGGCCCCTGGCGCACCATCGCCATCGGCGACGGCGGCAACGAGCTCGGCATGGGCTCCGTCCCGCCGGCGCTGATCGCCGAACACGTGCCGCTGGGCGAGGCCGTCGGCTGCGTCGTGCCGGCCGAACACCTGATTGCGGCCGGCGTCTCGCATTGGGGCGCCTATGCGCTGCTCGCGGCGCTGTCGGTGCTGCAGCCGGGCGGGCGCGGCCTGCGCCGCCTGCTGGACCCGGCGCTGGATGAAGCAATCGTCGCCGCCATGGTCGCCGACGGACCCGCCGTCGACGGCGTCACTCTCGCCCGCTCGGTCACCATCGACGCGCGGGACATGGCGACGCACCACGCCGTGCTGACGGCCATCACCTCCCTGCTCAGCGGCTGAATGGCCGGCCGCGTCGATCCGGCGCAAGGTCAGGGAAGGAGGCGGCCGAGCGGCTAAGCCGAGCGACACCCGCGATGGCGCGTCTGTGGGGGCGCGCTTGCCAAGCCGGTGTGGGTGGCTGACCGGCGATCGGACCCAATGGTATCCGACGGTGCGGCTGTTCCGCCAACCGGCGCTTGGGGATTGGACGACGGTGTTCGCAGCGGTCGCCAAGTTGCTGGACGCGTCATCGTGAACATTGCCGCGCCCATGTGGGGAAGGTTAGCGGAAGCGCCTTCACAATTATTAGATCAACAGAACGTGCAGTGAAGTTGTTGCAAGTGTATTGCAACTATATGAACGCGGACCCGGGGTAACACCGGCTCTGGCTTGCATCTGTATCAGCGGACTGGTTCCCATGTCTGTCGCACACATCTTCGATGGTTTCGACTTACCCATTCTGCATTTTCTGTCCGGGTTCGCAGGTCGAAGTTCATTATTCGATCATGTCGTGAATGCGCTGTCCCGGCTGGATCTGTTCAAGGGCGTCGCCCTGATGTGTCTGTTCTGGTACCTCTGGGTGGAGCTCCCCAAAGGCGAAAGCGCCGCGGGTCGGGAGGAACGTCAGAAACGCCTGATTCGGACCCTGATCGGGACAATTCTCCTTGGGGCCTTGTCGCGGGTGCTGCAAGTCCTGCTGCCGATCCATCAAAGGCCGGTATTTGCGCATCTGGATCTGCCGTTCCCCAAAACCGGCTTCAGCGGCCTCAACAACTGGAACAGTTTCCCCAGCGACCACTCAGTCTTCTTCTTCGCCCTGGCAACCGGGCTTTGGTCGGTCAATCGGACTGTCGGCCTGATTGCATTCCTGTGGACGATCGTGATCATCGATCTGCCGCGCGTCTATCTGGGAATCCATTACCCAAGCGATATCGTCGCGGGTGCCTTGATGGGGTACCTTGGCATGAAGGGCATCCTTGCCCTGCCACTGAAGACGCCTGAGCGGGTGTTGAGCGGTTGGTGTCAGGCAAACGCGGGGGTGCTCGCCGCAGTCATGTTCTTTGCCACCGAAGAGGTAGGCCATCTTCTCGGCGAGGCGCGCGAGCTTGCCGAAAGCTCGCTGCGTATCCTCGGTCATTGGAGCGGGTGAGGTCTTCCGGCCCCCTCAGGCCGGCCGGCGATGATTTCGTTGGCGTTAAAACGGATGCAAATGTTGACGGCGTAGGCGCTCAGGGTTTGGGGCAAGTGGATTCGTTACATGCGCGGCAACGCCGTCCCGCGCTGCCCCATGTATTTGCCCGCCTTGTCCCGATAACTCGTCTCACAGGGCTCGTTTCCCTGAAGGAACAGGAACTGGCAGATGCCTTCATTCGCGTAGATCCTGGCGGGCAGCGGTGTCGTGTTGCTGATCTCGATCGTGACCTGGCCTTCCCATTCCGGCTCCAGCGGCGTCACGTTCACGATGATGCCGCAGCGGGCATAGGTCGACTTGCCGAGGCAGATCACCAGCACGTCGCGAGGAATGCGGAAGTATTCGATGGTGTGCCCGAGCGCAAAGCTGTTGGGAGGGATGATGCAGACATCGGTCTTGCGGTCGACGAAGCTGGTGGCGGCGAAGGCCTTGGGGTCGATGACGGCGGAATCGATATTGGTGAAGATCTTGAACTCGTCGGCGATGCGCGCGTCGTAGCCGTAGCTGGACAGGCCGAAGCTGATCACGCCGTCGCGTTTCTGGGCCTCCACGAACGGCTCGATCATGCCATGGTTCTGGGCCATCTCGCGGATCCAGCGGTCGGACAGGACGGGCATGGTCCGGTGAGTTCCTAGGGTGTTGCAGGGGCGGGATCGTCTAGCGCGTTTTGTCCGTTCGGCAAACCCGGGCTACGGGGCGCCCTGGTACCGCCCATCAGAGAAGGGCGATACGTCGGTTTTGGTCTAAGCATCCGATTTACGCGACGAATCGTGGCCGCTTCGCGGCTCACGCTTCTCTGCGATCGGATGCTAGAGCCGGATGACGTCGCTTTCGCTCAGCCATCCTGCTCTAGCTCTTTGTTTGATCGCGTGATTCAGACCTCCGGCGATTCCACCTCCAGTCATCACGCTCTAGGCGACCCGCTTCGTCGTCAGGCAGAGTCCGAGATCACGGATCGTTTCGAGTAGCTTTCCCAGGTCCAGATCCGGCTGCTTCGGCACTGGCAGGGGCACCGGATCGGGATCATACGCCGCACCGAGATCATGGCCGATCACGCGCGACCGAGCGACAACTTCGACCGCATGAGCGATGAAAGCCGGGTCGTTGGTTTCCAGGGCCTCGGTCATAAACACCGATCGTGCGAGGTCGCTGTCGAGGTAGCGCGCTGCGTCGAATGGATAGGTCTTCACCGACATCGGGTCAGTCCTCGAGGTTTCTCGCCAGCAGCTTCGCCCTGGCAATATCGCGGCGTTGCGTTGTTTTGTCGCCACCACATAGCAACAAGATGATGCGCCCGTCACGCTGTGTGAAGTAGAACTCTGTAACCTGGTCCAAAGTGGATCCGCAGCTCGCTGATCCCTTCGCCTACGGACTTGGCGTCGTCGAAAAGTCCAAGGCTCAGCCGGGAAAGCCTGGCGTCAATTCTGGCACGAACGACAGCGTCCGGGAGTTGGACGAGCCAGTCCCGGAATATCGCCGACTGTCGAATCTCGAACATTCGGCGAGAGGTAGGGGGGATTGCTTAATGGATGATGAACGGGCCGCCGCATCATGGCTCGCCAAAAATCCAATATGATTCCAAAGCGTTTGGCCGTGGAGCGTTAACAACCCCTTAACCCCCGAAGAGCCGCTCTCACGCCGCCAGCGCGGCCTCCCGGTCGATCGCCAGCGCCCCGGCCTTCAGCCGTGGGATCAGCTCCCGCCCATAGTCCGCTGCGTCGTTCAGCGGATCGAAGCCACGCATCAGGAACGAAGCGATCCCCATCCGGTAGTATTTCAGCATCGCCTCGGCGACCTGTTCCGCCGTTCCGACCAGGCAGGACGTGTTGCCCTTGCCACCCGACAGCGCGGCGACGGGCATCCACAGCCGCTCATCATGGACATCCCCGCGCGCTGCGATATCCACCAGACGCTTGCCGGAGTGGTCCTGTCCGCGCGGGTGAGGCTCAGCCGCCTTCAGGTCGGCGAGCACCTTGTGCGCCTTGTCCCAGGCCTCGCCCTCGGTGCGGCCGATGATCGGGCGGAGCGACATGTTGAACCGCGGCGCCGGACGCCCGAAACCCGCCGCCATCGCTCGAAACTCGGCCATCCGCTCCGCCGTCTCGGCCAGCGGTTCGCCGAACATGGCGAAGGTATCGCAATGCTGTGCGCCCATCTGCAAGGCACCGGGCGAGGACCCGCCGAACAGCAATTCGGGGTAGGGTTGCTGCAGCGGCCGGACGTCGGGGAAGACCTTGCGGAACCTGTAGAAGCGACCCTCGTAGTCGAACGCTTCGGTGCACGTCCATACACGGCGCATGACGTCGAGGTATTCGGTTGCGCGCTCGTAGCGTTGCTCTTTCGGGGTGAAGTCGCCGTCGCGCTGCATGTCCTCATCGCTGTTGCCGGCGATGATGTGCACGGCGAGGCGGCCGCCCCACAGCGCGTCGAACGTGGCAATCGTACGCGCCGCCAGCGTCGGTGCCACCAGCCCCGGCCGGTGCGCGATCAGGTAGCCGAGACGTGTTGTCTGCGACGCGGCGTAAGAGGCGACGGCAAAGCCCTCGGCGGAGGCCGAGTAGTAACCCACCAGCACGAGGTCGAACCCGGCCGCCTCATGGGTCTGGGCGAACGTCGCCAGGAAGGACGGCGACACCCCGCCGCCGATCACGTGAAGCGCCGTCCCCGCGGGCGGCGCGACCCCGATCATGCCGATGACTCTGACGGGCATTGGACAATCCTTTGCTCTGGTTATCTCCATGGTTGGCACGCCGCGGGGCGACGTCAATGCCCGTGTGCCTGGACAGCAAGGACCACCGCCCTGCCCGTCATGGCCCGGCTCGACCGGGCCATCTCCGAAGGCGGGGGAGGCGGGACACGGAACACGGTGCCTCACTGGCCCGAGATGGCCCGGTCGAGCCGGGCCATGACGGGGGACTCGCGGTGTTCCTAGATCACCCCTTCACGCTTCAGCGCCCGCACCGTCGCGCGGAATGCGTCCACCGTGATGGTCATCTCCTCCTCTCCATGCATCGCCGAGATCGTCCCCGACGGGCCGGAGTTCATGTCCACGCCGTTCACCAGCAGCCCCATGCGGACCTTGGGGGCGATTCCCGCACCGCGCGACTTGCCCATCATGCCGGGAATGAACGACATCGCATCGAACGTCGACGGCGTGATGTCCGCCCCGTCCGGGTTGGTGAAGATATGCAGGCCGGAGTAGCTGCCGTAGACGGCCCACTTCACCTTCTCCTCCTCCAGCACCTCGTTCATCTTTGCCCGCAACTCCGCGCCGAACGCGTTCGCCCGGTCGTTGGCGTCGGTGTCGCGCAGGATCTCCAGCGTCGTGATACCGGCGGCGGCCGAGACCGGGTTCGCGTTGAATGTGCCGGGGTGGTAGATCTTCTCCATCCCCTTGGCATTGCTGACCTGGAAGTCGAGCCAGTCGAGGATGTCCTTCCTCCCGCCGACCGCGCCGCCCGGCATGCCGCCGGAGAGGATCTTCGCCATCGTCGTCATGTCCGGGATGATCCCACACGCCTTCTGCATCCCGCCGGTGGAGACGCGGAAGCCGGTGACGACCTCATCGAAGATCAGGATCGTGCCAGCGGCGGTGCACAGGTCGCGCAGCAGCTTCAGGAAGGACGGCAGGATCGGCATCTTGCCGAAGCTGGCACCGGTCGGCTCCAGGATCAGCGCGGCGATGTCCTTGTGATCGTTGAAGATCCGGGCGATGCCCTCGACATCGTTCGGATCGGCCAGGATCACCGCATCCGACAGCCCGTGCACGACGCCGGAGGTCGGCGTGCCGTCGAAATGGTTCGAGTAGCCGGACGTCATGTGGTCGTGCCAGCCATGGAAATGGCCGCGGAACCGGACGATCTTCTCGCGCCCGGTATAGGCACGCGCCAGCCGCAGCGCCATCAGCGTCGCCTCGGTGCCGGAGTTGGTGAAGCGCACCCGTTCCGCCGAGGGGACCATCTGGGTGATGAGCTCGGCCCATTTGACTTCCAGCTCATGGCAGGCGCCGAAATGCGTGCCGTTGTCCAGCGCGGCATGCACGGCGGCGGTCACGGCCGGGTGGTTGTGGCCCAGAATCAGCGCGCCATGGCCGCCGAAATAGTCGACGTATTTGTTGTTATCGACGTCCCATTTCACCGGGCCGAGCGCGCGCTTCACATACAACGGATACGGGTCGAAGTTCCGTCCGTCATGCGAGATGCCGCTGGGCAGCAATTGTTTCGCCTTGGCCGACAGTTCGGCCGAACCGGGCGTCATCGCCTTGTAGGCTTCCAGCAGCGTGGTGTTCGGCAGGGCCGTGGCGGACATGTGCGATCCTTTCAAAGTCGGTAACGATCGTTGTAGCGTTTCAAGAACTGACGCACCCGTTCGGTCTTCGGCTGGGTGAACAGTGTTTCGGGCGAACCTTGCTCGACTATGGCGCCCCCGTCCATGAAGACAACCCGGTCGGCGACGTCGCGGGCGAAACTCATTTCGTGGGTGACGACAATCATCGTCATGCCGTCGCGGGCGAGCTGCTGCATTGCAGCCAGGACCTCACCCACAAGTTCGGGGTCGAGCGCCGAGGTCACTTCATCGAACAGCATGATGCTGGGGTCCATCGCCAGCGCTCGGGCGATGGCGACGCGTTGCTGCTGGCCGCCGGACAGGCGGGCGGGATAGGCGCCGGCCTTGTCGGACAGGCCGACCATGGCGAGCAGGTCCTTCGCCCGCTCCTCCGCCTTGGCGCGCGCAATACCGCGGACGCGGACTGGCGCGGCTGTGATGTTGTTCAGCACGGTCATGTGCGGGAACAGATTGTAACTCTGGAAGACGATCCCGATCTTCTCGCGGGCCGCGGCGATGTCACGCTCGCTCATGCGTTGGCGCTGGCCGGCTCGGTCGAGCATGTAGCCGACAGGGGCGCCGTCCACCGTGACGGTGCCTTCCTGGTAGTCCTCCAGCATGTTGGTGCATCTCAGCAGCGTGGTCTTGCCCGATCCGCTGGGACCAATGACCACGACGGTCTCGCCCTTGGCGACCTCGAGCGACACGCCGTTGAGCACGGTGTGATCGCCGAACCGCTTGACGATGCCGGACATCGCCAGCATCGGCGCACGCGACATGGCGGGCGGCTCAGTGGCCAACGAGGATCCGGTTTTCAAGGTATCTCCCATACCGGGCGAGAGCGTAGCAAAGGACGAAATACAGCGCGGCGGCGGCGAGGAATATCTGGAACGGAGCCAGCGTCCGTTCGACGACCTCGCGGGAGGCCATGGTCAGTTCCCACAGCCCAACGATGGAAACCAGTGACGTCGCCTTGATCAGGCTGATGCAGAGGTTGACGTAAGGCGGGGCGGCTAGGCGCATGGCCTGCGGCAGGATGACGATACGCATCATCATGTGCCGGCTCATGCCCAGTGACCGGGCGGCATCCCACTGTGCCTGCGGCAGCGACTCAATCCCCGCGCGGAAGGCCTCGCTCATGAATGCAGCGTAGTAACAGCCGAGGACGAGGACAACGCCCCAGAACGGCGGCAGGTCGATGCCCGTCAGCGGCAGCAGGTAGTAAGTGAAGGTCAGCAGCACCAGTAACGGAATGCCGCGGATGAGGAAAATGTAGGCGTTGATCATGGCCCGCGTTGCCGGCCACCCGAACTGCCGCCCGAGCGCCAACAGGACGCCGAGGATGGTGGCGGGAAGGATGGCCGAAGACGCCATCAGCAGCGTCATGCCGGCGCCGCGGAACAGGTACCAGTAGCTGTGGATCAGCGGCGTAAAGGTCTTCAGGGTCAGCATGGCGCGCCCCTTCGGATGATCCGGCGCCCACCGCTCGCCGCCCCGTCATGGCCCGGCTCGACCGAGCCATCCCATGCCGCGTCGGCACATCGGGTCGGCATGCGGGCGTTCATACAGATTGTGCCCCACAGCATGGGGATGGCCCGGTCGAGCCCGGTCGAGCCGGGCCATGACGGGGTCGAGGAACCACAGCCCCTCATGCCGCGAACGCCAGGTGCCGTTCGGCCAGTTTCGCGCCGAGGCCGATCACCGTCGTCAGCGTCAGGTAAATCGCCGCGACCGCCAGGAACACGTCGTAGGTATTCGCCGAAGACTCGACCCAGACCTGGGCCACCTTCATGACATCCATCACCGCGATCGCCGCCACCTGGGCGGTGTCCTTGGTGATGCTGATCCCCTGGTTCGCCAGTGGTGGAATCACCCGCGCGATGACCTGCGGCAGGATCACGACGCGGTAGAGGGTCCAGCGCTGCATGCCCAGCGCGCGACCGGCCTCAAACTGCCGCGCGCTGACCGATTGCAGGCCGCCCCGGTAGATCTCGGCGACATAGCCGCCGTTCTGCAGGCACAGCGCCAGCAGACCCGAGGCGAATCCGGACAGCGGTATCCCTGCCAGGGACAGGCCGAAATAGACCAGATACATCTGGATCAGCAGCGGCGTGTTGCGAACGATCTGTATATACAGACCTGCGGCCCACGCCAGCGGCCCTCGCGTCGCCTGCGCCAGCGCCACCAGCAGGCCCCAGACCAGGCAGATCGCTATGGTCAGGACGGCGAGTTCCACCGTCACCACTGCCCCTTCCAGCAGTTCGGGGAAGAGCCTCGCGAGGAAATGCAGGTCGAACGCCAAAGTACGTCAATACTTGTTGAAGTCGTAGGGGCGCTGCGGTGGTGCGTCCTTGTGCAGCCACTTCTGGTACCACTCCTGATACTTGCTGTAGCGAGACCCGGAGCGCAGTTCGCCCACATACGTATCGAGATACAGCCACCACTTGAAGTCGCCCGGCTTCATGAAGATCGCGTCCTGCTGCACATAGGCGAAGGGTGTGCCGTCGACGTTCAGGCGCATCAGGTCGTCATTTTCGTGCTCGTAATAATCGGCGATCGGTTTATCGATGTTGAACGCTGTCGCGCGTCCGGTCTTCACCGCCAGGAACAGGGCCGAGGGGCTATCCAACAGCAGTTGCTTGACGTTGGGCAGCAACTGCTTCGCCCGCTCGATCGCCGGGGGCACATTCAGGATCGCGTAAGTATATTTCGGATCGTTCAACTCCTGTATCGACTTGATATGCGCGTCCTTGCGCGCGATCAGGCTGTTCCCCGTGTCCAGATACGGCCGCGTGAACGCGATCCTCGCCGCTCGGTCCGGGAAGATGGTGGTCGAGCACAGGCCGAAGTCCACCTTGCCCGACAGAGCCGCGGGGAACCGTCCGTCGGACTGCACGACCACAAACTCCACCTTGTTCGGGTCGCCCAGCAGGTCCTTGGCAATCTCGTGCGCCATATCGATTTCGAAGCCGACCAGTTTGCCGTCATCGTCCACATAGGCCAGCGGCGGCGAGGTGCTGTAGGTGGCGACGATGATCTTGTCGCGCTTCAGCACGATGTCGAGCAGTGAATCGTCTGCCCAGGCCGGGGCGAATGCGCCCGAAATGAGCAGCCCGGCAAACAGCGTCGTAAGCAATCCACGCATGAGACCCCCTTTTTGGAACAAGCCAAGCGAGAATTGTGCCGGACGTCCGCCATGGGGCACTCCCACGGTCCGGCCCCTTGGGGTCCGGCCCCTTGGGATTGCCCAACCTTGCATCACGTGGAACGATAGTGGCAACCGTAAGGGAAATGCGCCATGCAAGAAGAAGTCCGAGACATCAAAACCCGAGCAGGGGCGATGGAGACGTTCATTGTGCATCCGGATCGCGGCGGCCCTCACCCGGTCATCATCATGCAGATGGACGCCCCCGGCATCCGCGAGGAGCTGTACGACATGGCGCGCCGGCTTTGCACCGTCGGCTACTACGTCCTGCTGCCGAACCTTTATTACCGCGCGGGGAAGGACACGAAATACGGGCCGGACGTGCTGACCAAGGGCAGCGCCGAACAGCAGCGCATGCGGTCCGTCCGGACCAGGATGACGATCCCGCCGGTGATGGAGGACATCGCCGACATGCTGGAATTCGTCGCCACCCAGCCCGCCGCCAAGCCCGGCCCCGTCGGCACGCATGGCTACTGCATGAGCGGCCCCTATGCCCTGGCCGCCGCCGCGCGCTACCCCGACCGGATCGCTGCCGCCGCCTCGTTCTACGGCACCTGGCTGGTCTCCGAGAATGAGGAAAGCCCGCATCTGACGCTCGCGAAAGCCAAGGGTGAGCTCTACATCGGCTGTGCGGAACACGACGAACTCGCGCCGCTGCCGATGGTCGAGGAGCTGAAGGGCCTGTTCGAGAAGTCCGGCAACCGGGGCGAACTGGAGATGTACCCCGCGGTCCATCACGGTTTCGCCTTCCCGCAGCGCTGGTGCTACGACAAGCCGGCCGCCGAACGGCACTGGGAGCGTCTGATCGCGCTGTACCGCCGCAACCTGGGATAGGAGCTGTCGCCGCGATCCCGATGGTACTGTCGGCCGTGCCGACATACGCTCGCTTCGAACCCCTCTAACGCATTTTGGACCGCATGGACGACGAGGACGAAGACGGCCCGCCCCGGCTGCCAGGCGGCAAGTTCTACATGACGCCGGAGGGCGCGGCCCGCCTCCGCTCGGAGTTCGCCGCCCAGAAGACCGAACGCCACCGCGTCGTCGAGATCGTCGCCTGGGCCGCCGGCAACGGCGATCGCAGCGAGAACGCCGACTATAAGGAAGGCAAGCGCCGCCTGCGGGAGATCGATCGCCGCCTGCGCTTCCTGACCAACCGCCTCGCACATGCCGAGATCGTCGATCCCGCCGCTCAGCCGCAGCGCGACCGGGTGTTCTTCGGCGCCACGGTCACCTATGCCACCGAACGGGACGAGGAGATTACCGTCACCATCGTCGGCGTCGATGAGGCCGACATGAATGCCGGCAAGATCAGCATTGGTTCCCCCGTTGCGCTGGCGCTGCTGAAAGCCCGAGCGGGCGATGAGGTGACGGTGCGCACGCCGCGTGGGGCCGAGGTGCTGGAGATTCTGGCAATCGCCTATCCGGACGCCTGATCCTCGCCGGCGATCGCCGTGCTCAGCTCTGGCAGCACGGTTTCCGGCAATTTCTCGACATCCCAGTGGATGGTGACGGCCCAGTCGGTGGCCTCCAGCGTGTCCAGCCGTTGGGCAAAGCCGGGCAGGTCGCGGAAATCGATCTGGCCGGGCGGGTCGAGGTGCACGTTCAGCTTGGGGTCCAGATAGAAGGACGGACGCACGGCTTCGACGACGTCTGCCAGCCGCTCCTTGAACGCTTGCGGCCAGTTGTCCGGCACGGCGCGTTGCAACATGTCGATCAGCAGCCCGCCCATCTGCGCGGCGGCGTCGGCGGCGATGTCCTCCAGCCTTGTTTCGAGCTCCCGCAGCCGCTGGTTCAGCTCCGCGGTCAGGGAGGGCTTGCGCTGCTCGACCTCCAGCATCGCCTGGCGGTGACCGGCGATGAAGCCTTCGTGCCAGCCTTCCAGCCGCGGATCGGGGATGGGTTCCGGCAGCGGATCGGGTTCAGGCTCCGGTTCGGGTAGGGCGAGTTGGGGTGGCGGGTCGTTGAAGTCCTCAAGCCACAGCGCTGGTGGCATATGCTCCGGCTCCGGCGGTTCCAGGCGGGAAGATAGGGGCGGGAGGTAAAGGAGTGGTTAACGCGATTGTCTTAGGGCGCATCCCCCGGTGTGCGTCTTTTGTCGACTGACGGGCCTGGTCTTCCTCCCGGCGGAGGCGTTTCGCCGCGTCCCGCTCCTGCTTGCGGCGCTGCTGGCGCGACAGCGGCGCGGTAGTGCGGGCGAAAGCGGTCAGGTCTTGCGGTTCGGTGCTGGCGGGGAGGGGTGCATCCTCGGCCGTCTCCTCGGTCGTCTCCTTGGTCGTCTCCCGGTCGTCTCCTCGGGGGTTTCGCGTTCCTCGGCCAGGGCCTGTTCGGCGTGGCGGGCGGAGCGGTGCAGGGCGTTGGCGCTGCTTCTCAGTCTCAGTACCTGGTTCAGCGTCAGCTCCTCATCCACCGCGCGCGACAGGGCGTCCAGGGCGCCGAGGCTGAAGGCCAGCGCCAGGGCGGCGAGGCGGAGTTCGCGGTTGGTGCGGGGGTCGTACTCCGCCAGCGCCTCCAACACCGCATCACGGGCTCGGTCCGGGTCGTAGTCGGTGGCGGGCAGGAAGAGGTTGGTGAGGAAGGCCATGATGCGGTCGAAGACGCTCTGGCTGATGTTGTGCAGGTTCATGGTTGTATTGACTTGGTATGTTCGTGTAATGGTTGTATCTCGGGGCAGGGAACGTGGCAAGAACAATTGAATGGTGGCCCAATGTCGCGTAGCGTGCCTGGTGTCATGAACGATCTGCCCGAACCTCTGGAGACGGGTCTGCGCATGTCGCGGTCGGAGTATCGCGCCTGGGCGGAAGCGCAGCCGACCGGCCGGTTCGAGCGGGTGGATGGCGAGGTGATCGCCATGGCGCCTGAGCGGGCCGTGCATGCGCGGCGGAAACTGGAGATCGCCGTGACCCTACGCCAGGCGATCCGCGCTGCTGGTCTGCCGTGCGAGATCTATCCTGACGGCATGACGATCGAGGTCGATGAAAGCGACTTCGAACCGGACGCCGTCGTGCGGTGCGGCGACCGGCTGGATGGCGACCGGGTTGATGTTCCCGATCCGCTGATCATTGTCGAGGTGTTGTCGCCCTCCACGCGCCATGTCGATCTGACACGGAAGTTGGCGGCGTATTTCCAGGTCGCTTCACTGCGGCACTATCTGGTTTTCTGGGCCGATGAACCGAAGGTCGTTCATCACCACCGGCGGGACGGCAGTGAGACGATCGAGACAAGGATCTTGATGGCGGGGGAGATCCTGCTGGATCCGCCGGGGATCAGTGTGTCGATCGAGGATATCTACGCGGCGTGATATTTCGTAATGGCAGCAACGATTGGCGTTGTAACCGCCGTGTACGCCATGACCCTTCCCAACCCCGTCATAGCCCTTCCCAACCCCGTCATGGCCCGGCTTTGACCGGGCCATCTCGTGCAGCGGTATCAGTGCCACATAGTCACGAGGTGACCTGGTCAGGCCGACCCCTATCGGAGAGGGCGTTTTATGCCGCAGCCCCCGTCGGCCACTCCTTGATCGATGTCCGCCAGTGGATGCGGTCCTGCTCCGGCGGGTAATCCCCGGCGGCCTTGTGGTAGGAGCAGCGGTTGTCCCAGATCACCACGTCCCCGACGCTCCACTTATGCCGGTATTCACCGTCGGGCTGGATCATCAGAGCGGTCAGTTCCCTGATCAGGTCTTCGTTTTCGGCCGGTTCGGCGCCCTCGATATACAGGATCTTGCCGGGGTCGAAATAAAGCGATTTCCGCCCCGTCTCCGCGTGCGTGCGGATGATCAGGTGGAAGGCCGGCGCGCGGTCCCGATCTTCGGGGTTCAGCAGGGCCTGGCGGCCAGAACGCCCGCCATAGGTGAAGGCGCCGCGCACCCCGTCCAGCCGCGCACGAAGCCGTTCCGGCATCGCCTCATAGGCGGCATAGGCGCTGGCGAAATGCGTGTCGCCGCCTTGGTTCGGGATTGCCAGGCCGTAAAGCTGCGTGGCCTTGAACGGGATGTCGTCATAGGCGCCGTCGGTGTGCCAGCCCTCGGCGCCGCGGCGGTAGACGGCCTGGTCCAGCGAGCCGTCTGCCTTGAACTTGTTGACCCCCATCACGGTGATCTCGGGCACCTCGGGATGGCGGGTGCTCTTGGACGGATGCGGTGCGACGATGCCGAAACGGCGGCTATAGGCCAGGAACTGCTCCATCGTCAGTTCCTGGTCCTTGACCACCATGACGTTGTGGCCGAGCCAGGCTTGATAGATGCGGTTGAAATCATCGTCGGACATGGTCCGAAGGTCGATGCCCGAGATTTCCACGCCGATCTGTGGTCCGACGCGCCGGATTTGCACCATGGAACGTCCCTCCTGTCTTTCGCAGCAGTGGGCGCCCGACCGGCGCGTCCGTCAAGCCTTGGCGGGGGTGGGGCGGCCCTGGTGGCCCGACATCTCGGCCCCGGCATTTGGGTCGAGCCGCAGCGCCAGCACGGGCGCGAGGAAGGAGATCATCGCAACGAACAGGAACGCGTGGGAGAAATCGGCCGGTCCCGGTTGGGCGTGCCCGGTCATCGCGACGGAGACTGCCAGCGCCGCCGCCGATATCGCGATCCCGGTGGTCAGCGACATCTGCTGGAACGTCGTATAGAAGCTGGTCGCCGAACTCATCTGCTCCCGCGGCATGTCGGCATAGGCGATGGTGTTGTAGGCCATGAACTGCAGCGACTGAAAAAAACCGTTGGCGAACAGCACCGTGTAGATCAGCGGCAGCGGCCAGTCGGGGCGGAAGGCGGCACTCAACGCCAGGATGCCGGTCGCCAGCGCACCGATCCAGGTCAGCACCGGCTTGAAGCCGAGGCGGCTGAGGAGCCAGGGCGCGCAGGCGCGCATCGCCAGCGATCCGATGGAGCTGGCGAAGGTTATCAGCCCGCTCTGCGCCGCCGAGTCGCCGAAGCCGACCTGGAACATCATCGGCAGCAGGAACGGCATGGCGCCGACTGCAATCCGCGACAGCGACCCGCAGGCCCAGGACAGGCGGAACGTCTCGATCCGCAGCAGCCGGAAATCGAGGATCGGCTTCGGCGCCCGCCGCGCATGCCAGATATAGAGCAGGCCCGACACGAGCCCGGTGATCACCAGCGTGGCGACCACAAAGCGGGAGGCAGCGCCGCGGCTGCCCATCTCCAACCCGAACATCAGGCAGGCCAGCGAGGTGCCGGCCAGGACCAGACCCAGCAGGTCGAATTGGGTGTGCGATGTTTCCTTCATCTCGGCGATGAAGACGGTCACCAGGATGATGCCAAGGATGCCGATCGGCACGTTGATGTAGAAAATCCAGCGCCAGTCCAGGTAGGTGACGATGAAACCACCCAGCGGCGGCCCGATGATCGGCCCGATCGTTGCCGGTATCATCAGCCACGCCATGGACTTCACCAGCTCGGCTTTCGAAACCACCCGCAGCATCACCAGCCGGCCGACGGGCGACATCATGGCGCCGCCCGCACCTTGCAGCATCCGCGCGGCCACCAGGGCCCAGAGGGATGGCGCCTGCGCGCACAGCACCGAACCCAGCGTGAACAGCCCGATCGCGGCCCTGAACGTCGAGCGAGAGCCGAACCGGTCGGCGATCCGCCCGCTGGCCGGGATGAACATCGCCAGCGTCAGCAAATAAGACGTCAGCGCCACGTTCATCCGCAACGGGTCGGCGTCGAAGCTGCGTGCCATGGTGGGCAGCGCAGTGGCGAGGACCGTGCCGTCCAACTGCTCCATGAACATCGCGCTGGCAACGATCAGCAGCACGGTCTGCGGTCGGGCGGTGCGGTCGGGTCTCATGGCCGAGGAGATTAGACCCGACTGCGCGCCGGAGCGAGCGCACCAAGGGGCGAATTAGAGCCGGTATGGTATGCGTACGCCGGGATCGTCGGGGGGAAAGCCCTTCTCGTCACGGGTGACAAGCAGCATGGACCGCGTCTCGGCGGAGGCCCAGACGATGGCGTCGGGCAGTTTCAAACGGTATTTCTGGCGCAGTTGCACGGCCCGTTCGGCGACGGCCGGATCGAGCTCGATCAGGTCGAAGGCGGCGAGGAAGTTGCGCGTGCCGGTCTCGGCCGGTTCGGGGGTCCCGGCCATGACCTCCATCCAGGTGACGATGCTGATGGCGTGCGCCTCATACCGCGTGAGCTCCCGCTGAGCCTGCTTGAGGCCGCGCAGGTAGTCGATGAGGATGTTGGTGTCGAAGAGCGCCTTCACCACTCGGCACGGATGTCGCGCTGGTAGGCGAGGCCGTCGGGGCCTTCGTTCCCCCATAGACCGAAGCCGGCCTGCAGGGGTTGGGGCTTGTGGCGGGCGAGGTATTCGTCGACGGCAGCGCGGATGACGGCGGCGCGCGACTGCTTGACCCGTTCGCACAGGGCGGCGAGGGCCTGGATCTGAGGGTCGGGGAGGTCGATCAGAGTGCGCATGGCCGAGACTTTATATATGATATCGTCTCTGTATATCAATGGGCAAAGGCGGTCTGGCGGACGCTGATGATATCGGGTCATTCAGCCCCAGCCGCTGCCAAGCTGTGGACTCCGCGTTCGCCCGCCGCGAACAACGCAATGCGTGTTGCCATGCTTCTGCATTTCCGGGTTTTGTCGCCGATCCCGGGGCCAGCATTTATGCTGCACCGCGGAAACGATTTGATAGCAGAATCAGTTGCCGATCGGACAGACTGCAGCCTGTGTTGGAAGGATGATGATGACGCAAATCCACTCCCTGGCCGTCTTTTGCGGTTCCCGCGTTGGGGTTGATCCGGTCTATGCCGCCGCCGGCCGCACGCTCGGTGCCGGCCTCGCGCGGATGGGAATCCGCTTGGTCTATGGCGGCGGGCGCATCGGCATCATGGGCGTGGTGGCGGACGCGGTGCTGACCGGCGGCGGGACCGTGCTGGGCGTGATCCCGCGTTTCCTGACGAAAATGGAGGTCGCGCATGCCGGCGCCACCGAGATGGTGGTGACCGAGAGCATGCATGTCCGCAAGACGCGTCTCTATGAGGAGGCGGACGCGTTCCTGATCATGCCCGGCGGACTCGGCACCTTCGACGAGGCGTTCGAGGTCATCACCTGGAAGCAGCTAGGTCTGCACGACAAGCCGATCCTGATCGCCAATATCGACGGCTGGGCGGAGCCGCTGCTCGGCCTGATCGAGCACGCCATCGAACGCGGTTTCGCGGCGCCAGACAAGCCGCATGTTCTATGAGGTGGCCAGCAGCGCGGAGGCGGTGCTCGATCGGCTGGAGACGCTGGAACCCGGAGCGGGTGGGCCGGCGGAACGGATGTAGGGTGCTCGTATAGGCAGGCGCCGGCCGCCGCCGGGTTTTGCGTGTGGCGCACCCGTCATGGCCCAGCCTGACCGGGGGCATCCCTGTCCAGGGAGGCACGGCCCCACGCGCCGCGTACCCCGCTGCACGAGATGGTCCGGTCAAGCCGGGCCAAGACGGTCAGGGCGATTTTAGGACCGCCTACAGCGTGTCGTCGGATCCCGCCGCCGCTGTCCCAACTACTGTCGCCTCCGCCGCTGTCATCCGTCCAGGACGAATCGCCGCTGCCGGTGTTCTGGTCCCAGCCGCCGTTGTCGACATAGTCCTGGTTGCCCGCCGGCATGCCGCCGCCGCCCCAGGCGCCGGTATCGACGTTGCCCTGACCCGTATCCACCGGCGCACCCCACGGGCTTCCACCGGCACGCCGCCAAAGCCGCCGCCGTAAGACAGCTGATGCGGCGAAAACAGGCTCATGAGCGCATTGCCCGCCACCAGGCCGCCGGCGACACCGGCCGCTGTGGTCAGCGCGGAACCGAGGAACCCGGAACCCTGCCGCTGGAACATGCCCTGCTGATAGTTGGGCGGGTATTGCGGCGGCGGTGGCCCGGCGTTGGCTGGTAGTAGCCCTGTTGCGGCGGCGTCTGCTGGCCCCACGGGTCGCCGGGGCCGGGCGGGGCCGGATGGCGCGCCGCCCTGCGGTTGCCGGCCGCCGCCGAACAAGCCGCTGAAGAACCCGCCGCCAGGAGCGCCCCGCCTGCTGCTGCTGCGCCTGCTGCTGCTGGGCTTGCTGGAGCGGCGGCCTGAGCCTGCTGCAGCTCCCACTCCAGCCGCTTGATGCGGTTCTGCGCCTCGACCAGCGCGTGATCCTGCACGAAGGCAAGCTGGGTGATGCGGTACCGCGCCTCGGGGTAGCGCTGGAAATTCTGGGCGATGAACTGATCCGCGTCCTGGTCGATCGGCGGCAGGGCAGGTGCCTGCGTCGCCGGCACCGACCCGGCGGAGAAGCTGGACTGTGCCTGCGCACCGCCGACCCGAGCGATGAACTGGCTGATGATGTCGCGCTCTTCGTTGGTCATCGGGTAATCCCCTATGGTCCGGCCGATGTGGTACGGACGCGCGGGGATGTGGCGCTGCGGGCGGTCCGGGTCAATATGCCGGGTGTGGCGGGGGCTATGGGCCGTAGATGGCATTCAGTGAAAATTCGATGCCAGGCGGGTTGAGGCTGATGGTGCCTTGGCGGATTACGGTCGTCTCGATCCGATCGCCGGTGCGCCGGTGATGGATGATCTCGGGGCGTAACGGACGGACCAGCAGGTAATGCTGCACGGACGGCAGCCGGAAATAGTCCGCCAGCTTCCCGCCAGCGTCGAGGGCGGCCGTGCTCGGCGACAATACCTCGACGACGATGATGGGGTTCGGGGCGGCAGTGGCGTCATCGGGGATAGGGGGCCGCAGTTGACGAGGGCGTCCGGCTCGTAATCGGTGTCGTCGTCGATTTCGACGGTCATTCCGTCGGGGGCAGCCTCGCAAGTGAGACCGACTTCGCGGATGGCATGGTCGAGTGCTTGCCAGACGCGGGCTTTGAGCCGGGCATGGACCCAGGGCTTGCGCGGGATGGCGATCGGCTGGCCGCCGGCTCGCTCGAACCGGCCGCGCGGCTGTTGTTCGGCCCAGTCCTTGAATGCCTGACGCGTGAGTTTTTGCGGCATCGTCGCAGAATAGAGGAATTTGGCGTTCGGGTGAATGCATCTCTCGCGATGGCCAGGGTCTGACCGGCCCCGCCTTCGCACCCCTCGCCCCGCCTGCTATACACACCCGGAACCAAACCAGGGAGACCGAACACATGAAGCTCTATTACGCACCCGGCGCGTGCTCGATCGGCATCCATGTGCTGCTGGAGGAAATCGGCAAGCCCTACGAAGCCCAGGCCGTCAACCTGCGCGAGGGTGAGCAGTACAAGCCCGGCTTCACCAGCCGTGAACCCGAAATCCAAGGTCCCCACCCTGGTGCGCGACGACGGATCGGTGCTGACCGAGTTCCCGGCCATTGCCTATTACCTCGCCCGCTCCAACCCCTATGCCAACCTGCTGCCCGACGACATCGACGCGCAGGCGCAGGCGCTGGAGATCACTGACTACGCCGTCGCCACCATCCACATGCAGGGTTTCGCGCGGCAGTTCCGCCCCAGCCAACTTCTCGGCCGATCCCGCCGAGGAAGATGCGGTGAAGACCCGTGGCAAGGAACTCGCCGAGAAGGGCTTCGGCGTTCTCGACAAGGCTTTGGCCGGCAAGGACTACGCGGTCGGCAAGTTCTCGATCGCCGATGCTGCCGTCTTCTATGTCGAGTTGTGGAGCAAGCGGGTGAACCTGCCGCTGCCGGCGAACTGTGCGGCGCATCTGGACCGGATGCTGGCGCGCCCCGCGGTGCAGCGGGTGATGCAGCAGGAAGGGCTCGCCTGATCCCGATCTGGTAGACATGATCCAACGCAACGCGGCGGTTGCATGGCAGCCGCCGCGTTGCTTTGATCCCCGCACGAAACAGCAGGTATCCCCGATGTCAGGCCAACGTCCGATCCTGAACCCCGTGTCCTTCTGGTTCCTGCGCCATGGGGAGACCGACTGGAACACGCGGAACCTGGCCCAGGGCAATGTCGACATCCCGCTGAACGCGACCGGACTCGCCCAGGCGAAGTCGGCGGCGCTGCTGCTGCGCGGCAAGACGATCGGCGCGATCGTTGCCTCGCCCTTGGGCCGAGCGAAGGTGACGGCGGAGATTGCGGCGGAGGCGATCGGACTGCCGGTCGAACTCGACCCCGGCCTGCGCGAATGCGCCTATGGCGTGCAGGAGGGTCAGCCGATGACCGAGTGGTTCTCCGCCTGGGTCGAGGGCACGCTGACCCCCGACGGTGCCGAGAGCTTCGCCGATCTGAAGCAGCGCGCGGTGGATGCGGTGAACCGCTGCCTGCTGCGCCCGGCGCCGGTGCTGGTGGTGGCGCACGGGGCGCTGTTCCGAGCGCTGCGGGCAGTGATGGGGCATGAGCCGAATGTGCGGACGCGCAATGCGGTGCCGATGTGGTGCGAGCCGCCGGCGCCGGGCGCGGACCGGTGGGGGATCGAATACGCCGACTGACCAGTTGTCAGGGCGCGGGCGGCTGACGCTCCACAGCGGGGTAGTATTGCGGGGCCTCCCGGCGGTCGAACATGCCGTAGTCACGTACGATACGAACCCGCCGCAGCCTGCCGCCGTCCGGCAGCTTCACGCGGGAGGCGAAGGCTTCCGCGTCTGCATTGGTGCGCCAGGACGTCAGCAGGATCCCGTCGCCTTGTGTCAGCACGGCATCGAAGACGTCCCATGCGACAAGGCCGTTCGCCTGTGGGTCGAGGCCCAGACGGGCAGCGCTGTCTGCCGCGTTCGTTGCTCCGGGTTGGGGTGCATCGATCAGGATGATCGTCGTTGCGCTGCCGGTCTCGGTTTCGTCCAGCCTCTGCTCCTGCAGGACGTGGCCTGTCGGGCAGGCGCGTGTCCTGGGTGATCTGGCCGACGCGCAGGTGATAATCGAGCAGGATGTCGCTGCGCCCTTTCTCCTGCGCCATGTGGTGGCGCGTGGCGGTGCGCCAGCGGACGACGGATTTTTCGTCGCGCCAGCCTGAGAGGGAGAGGATCCAGCCGTCGCGGGTCAGGCTGCGGTAGCGGATGTTGTCAACGAAACCGTCGACCTCGATCAGCTCCGGCCGCAGCATGCCGGCGGTGGCCAGATAGGTGTCCCATTGGTCCGGTTTCGGATGGACTTCGAAGATGACGGAGAACATGGCTTCCTCGTTCATAGGGCGGTGCGGTGGTTGGCCTGGGTGAAAGGAAAACACGGAGCCGGCCGCTTCGCGGCCTTAACGGAGGAAGCCGGAGGGCACGGAGTTGTTGCAGGTATGTCGCGGGGACGGAGTTTGGCCAGACCCTCGCGGCAGGGCTACCCTCGCGGCAGGGCTTATGTTGGCCAAACCCTGTCTGCGGACTTCGGCGGCCTGCAATGTCCCGGCGGATGCAGTGCGGTTCCGTAGCGCGCGAAGCGCCCTGAATTGCTTAGCGTAAATCAACCGAGAAACGGCGTGCGTCGCAACGCCGCCGTGAAACAACGACTCCGTGCCCTCCGGCTTCCTCCGTTCAAGGCCCGCTTGCGGGCCGGCTCCGTGTGAGGCTTTTGCGGAGCTGACGGGAAATCGGGCCGTTCCAGATAGGCCGCTACCGGCTCTACGCGGATGATCTCCCGTTTCATGGCGGTTCTTCTCCCGACGGTCGCAGGTCTTATCTAATGCCCGTCGGAGAGGCTGTCTCGGACGATTGCTTCGGCGCAGGCCGAAGGACGAGCTTGCCGCTTGCGCGGGGCGCCGGACGGCGATGTTCGCGAGGATTTGTTCAGCGGCGTGTGGGCCGGCGTTTCAGAGCAGTCGTTCCGTCCGGAAACTCACGCATTTTCCCTTGCCGACCACGACATGGTCATGCACCCGGATGCCCAGCGCCGCCGCAGCCCGGACAATCTCCCCGGTCATCGCGATATCGTCGCGGGAGGGTGTCGGTTCGCCGCTGGGATGGTTGTGCGCCAGGACAATGCCGGTCGCGTTCAGCTCCAGGCAGCGCTTCACCACCTCCCGCGGGTAGGCCGGGGTGCGGTCGATCGTGCCGCGGCCCTGCACCTCGTCGGCGATCAGTCGGTGGCGGTTGTCGAGGAACAGGACGCGGAACTGCTCGACACGCTCCTGCGCCATCGCGGCGGTGAGGTAGTCGATCGTCCGGTCCCACGAGGACAGAACCGGCCGTTCCGTGGCCTTGTGCCGCAGCAGGCGCTGGGCGGCGGCTTGCACCAGCTTGATGGCGGCGGCACCGGCCTCGCCGAGGCCCTCGATCGCCAGCAGTTCCGGCACCGGCGCGCCGATAACGGCGCCGAAGGAGCCGAAGCGGGTCAGCATGGCACGGGCGATCGGCTTGGTGTCGCGGCGCGGCAAGGCGATGAAGAGGATCATCTCCAGCATCTCATGATCGGCGAGCGCGTCGGGGCCGGCGGTCAGCAGCCGCTGGCGCATGCGGCCGCGATGGCCGTCGCTGCCGGCAACGGACGCCTGGGCCGTGTCGGTGGGTGAGAAGGCGAACAATGGGGCTTCAGCCAGATGGGCCGGTTTGCGGGATTTGCGGGAGGGGCATGGATCGGGCTTGCGATGGGGGCGGGCGAATGAGGCCCGAGGGTAGGCGGGGAAATCTTGCCAATCCGCTAACGCGGGGGCGTCGTTTCAGCGGCTTACGGTGCGGCTGTGGCATAGACTCCGGCGATCGGCGCAGGCTTGCCGGTCCGGGATGGTTTCGGCTCCGCGAAAGCGAAGCACGGAGCGTCCGCTGCGCGGCCTGCACGGAGGGATGCAGTGAGGGCACGGAGTTGTTGCAGTGACCGCGCGGGGACAGGTTTGGGCCGTAGGTTTCGGCCGTCCGTAGCCAGAAATGTCCCGGCGGCTCGACATTGGAGACGCGCTCGGTCCCGCCCACGCGCGAAGCGCCCTGAGGACAAGGCGTAAACCAAACTGCGGAATGGCCTATGTCCCCAGGTCGCCGTGAAACAACGACTCCGAGCCCTCGGGAACCCTCCCTGAGGCCGCGAAGCGGCCGTCTCCGTGGTTTCTGTCACCTACGCTGATCGCGGCACCGGCGACTGAGCAAGAGGCATGCCCGACAGTCGTGGCCGTCGCCCGACCTCACCCGATCGGCGGCTTGTCCAGCCCGGCCGGCGACAGGGTGAAGATCTCGCACCCGGTCTCGGTCACGCCGATCATGTGCTCGAACTGCGCCGACAGGCTGCGGTCGCGGGTCACCGCGGTCCAGCCGTCGTCGAGCACCTTCACCTCGGGCCGGCCGGCGTTCACCATCGGCTCGATGGTGAAGAACATGCCGGGCCGCAGCACCGGGCCCTCGCCGGGCCGGCCGAAATGCAGCACGTTCGGCGGCTCGTGGAAGCGCCGGCCGATGCCGTGGCCGCAGAAGTCGCGCACCACGCTGAACCGGTGGCCCTCGACGAAGTTCTGGATCACGTGGCCGACATCGCCCAGCGTCACGCCCGGCTTCACCGCGCGCACGCCGCGCATCAGCGCCTCGTAGGTCACGTCCATCAGGTTGCGCGCCCGGGTCGACGGCGTGCCCGGCGACATACATGCGCGAGGAATCGCCGTGCCAGCCGTCCAGGATCACGGTGACGTCGATGTTCAGGATGTCGCCGTTCTCCAGCTTCCGCTCGCCGGGAATGCCGTGGCAGACGACGTGGTTGATCGAGGTGCAGATCGACTTCGGATAGCCGCGATAGTTCAGCGGCGCCGGCACCGCGCCATGCGCGACGATGAAGTCGTGGCACAGCTTGTCCAGCGTGCCGGTCGACACGCCCGGCCGCACATGCGGGGTGATCATGTCCAGCGTCTCGGCCGCCAGCCGGCCGGCGGCGCGCATCCCGGCGAAGTCCTCCGGCGCGTGGATCGTGATGCGTCTCGCGTCGGCCCCGCCGTCCATCGGCCCTGGTCTCCGTCGTTCCGATGCCGGCTGGCTAACGCTGCGCAAGATGCGCAACCGCGATGCCCGACGCAAGGTCAACGTCGCAGTCCGGTCAGACGCGCCAGGCGCGGAACGATCCGTAGAGCGAGACGCATGATCATCGACATGCACACGCATGCCGGCCGGCCCGAACCGCACCGGCGACGTCGATCGCACGCGTGCTCGCCACCATGCGGCACGGGCCGGCGTCGCCGCCGCCGTGGTCTCGGCGATCGCCGACATCTGCCGATGATCCGCCGCGATCCGGACGACCGAGACGGCTGGAGAAGGTCCGCGACCCCGAGCCCGGCGAATGCCTGGACGGCGTCGAGGACTATCTCGACAGTTTCGAGCAACGCGGGCATGCGCATCGCGCGCGAGCCGGCGGACATCCGCGACGGCGATCCGGCGCTGGTGCTGGCGATCGAGGGCTGCGACTTCCTCGACGGCGACCTCGACCGGCTGGACGCGATGGAGGCGCGCGGCGTGCGCTCGCATCCAGTTGACGCATTATCTGGTGAACGAAACCGGCGACATCCAGACCGCGCCGCCGGTGCATGGCGGGCTGACGCCGTTCGGCGCCGATGTCGGTGCGGCGGATGAACCAGATCGGCGTCATCGTGGACGTGGCGCACTGCTCGGAGGATACGGTGCGCGGCGTGGTGGACGGCGACGACGAAGCCGATCCTGTGCACGCCATGCCAATCTGAAGGAACCGGGCGCTCCGGATGGCGATCATCCGCGCTTCATCAGCCCGGACTACGCGCGGATGGTGGTCGGAGACCGGCGGCGTGATCGGCGCCTGGATCGCGGTGCTGACGCGAGGAGAAGCTGCCCGGCATGATCCGCCATATGTTCCGCATGATCGATGCGCGTGGGGATCGACCATGTCGGCATCGGCACCGACCTGCCGGCCGGCGTGGCGCAGACCGAGATGCCGGATTTCTCCCGCCATCCGGAACTCGCGGCCGCGTTGCGCGATCGCGGCCTGACCGCGGACGAGGTGGAGAAAGTGTGTTCCGGCAACTGGCTGCGCGTGTTCAGGGCGGTGCGCGATGTCTGAACATGATGCAGCAAGCGCGAGGCCGCGCGGGACGCGCCGCAAGCGCGAGCGGCGATGCAGCCGTGGCGATGGTCCAGGACGGGATGGTCGTCGGCCTCGGCACCGGCTCGACCGCCGCGCTTCGCCATCGAGGCGCTGATCGACCGGGTGCGCGACGGCCTGCACATCGTCGGCATCCCGACCAGCGAGCGCAGCGCGGCAGCAGGCGCGCGACGGGCGGCATCCCGCTGACCGACTTCGCCGAGCCATCGCGCGCGTCGACCTGACGATCGACGGCGCGGATGAGATCGCCGAGGGCTCGCTGAACCTGATCAAGGGCCTGGGCGGCGCGCTGCTGCGGGAGAAGATCGTCGCGGCCGCCTCCGACCGGCTGGTGATCATCGCCGACGCGCCGAAGCTGGTGCCCGGCCTGGGCGGGACCGTGCCGGTGCCGGTCGAGGTCGTGCCGTTCGGCTGGGAGACCACCGCCGAACGGCTGGCCGCGCTGGGGCCGAAGCCGGAGTTGCGGCAAGGACGCGGCCGGCAGCCATTCCGCACCGACGGCGGCAACCTGATCCTCGATTGCCATTTCGGGCCGATCGCCGATCCGGCGGCGCTGGAGGCGCGGCTTTCGGCAGACGATCGGCGTGGTGGAGACGGGGCTGTTCATCGGCATGGCGTCTACTGCGCTGGTGGCGATGCCGGATGGGGTGCGGCGGCTGGACCGGATCCCTGCGCCTTGATCAGGGGGTTTGCTGTGAAGCACACAGCAGGCCGCCGCCCCTCGCCATTGCACCAAGGCTCATCCCCGGCCATCTTCCGCCCGAACGGAGGAAACCGCATGCCCGACCTGCTCGAAACCATCGAAGACGGCGTCGCCACGCTAACGCTGAACCGCCCCGAATCCCTCAACGCGCTGTCTGACGAGATCCGCTTCGGCCTGGTCGACACTCTCACCCGCCTTGGCGCCGACGAGAATGTCGGCTGCATCGTCATCACCGGCGCCGGTCGCGGCTTCTGTGCCGGCGGGGACGTAAAGTCCATGTCCGACCGCAACGCCCGCGGCTTCGAATCCCGCATGGCCGGCATCCAGCGATCCGGCCGCGTCCCGGCGCTGATGCACCGCACGCCGAAGCCGATCATCGGCATGATCAACGGCGTCGCGGTGGGCGCCGGCCTGGGCCTTGCGACCGCTTGCGACATCCGCATCGCGGGCCGCTCCGCCAAGTTCGGCGCCGCCTTCATCAAGATCGGCCTGTCCGGCGACTGGGGGACCACCTATGGCCTGACCCGGCTGGTCGGTACCGCCAAGGCGCGCGAGATGTTCTTCACCGGCGACATGATCGGCGCCGAGGAAGCCTTCCGCCTCGGCCTGGTGAATCAGGTCGTCGACGATGCGGACCTGCTGGAAACCACCATGGTCATGGCCCGCAAGATCGCCGCCCAGCCGCGCATCACCCTGGGTTACACCAAGAAGAACCTGGAAGCGGCCGAGACGCTGGAGTTCCAGGCCCTGGTCGACCTGGAAGCCTTCCACCAGGCCCGCTGCTCGCCAGACCGAGGACCACAAGGAGGCGATCGCCGCCTTCAAGGAAAAGCGCAAGCCCGTCTTCCAGGGTCGTTGAAAGGGAGGACGCTGATCCGATGCGGGTCCTGAACACCCTGCCGCAGGCCGACCTGCGGACCACCGCCGCTGCCGCCATCGCCGCCGAACAGGCCGGCTATGACGGGTTGCTGACGATGGAGAACAAGCACGACCCGTTCCTTGCCCATGCCATCGCCGCGGTGAACACCGATCGGATCGAGCTGGGCACCTCGGTCGCCATCGCCTTCCCGCGCAGCCCGATGGTCGTCGCCAACGCCTGCTGGGACCTGCAGAACGCCTCCCGCGGCCGCTTCGTGCTGGGCATCGGCCCGCAGATCAGGCCGCACAACGAACGCCGCTTCAGCGTGCCCTGGACCGCGCCGGCCCCGCGCCTGCGCGAATACGTCCAGGCCCTGCGTGCGATCTGGACCAACTGGGAGACGGGCGAGAAACTCGACTTCCGCGGCAAGCACTACACCTTCACCCTGATGCCGCCCTATTTCATGCCGCCCTCGACGGGCCAGAAAATGGTGCCGATCACCCTCGCCGCGGTCGGCGAGCATTCCCTGCGCCTGGCCGGCGAACTCGCCGACGGCGTCCGCCTGCACGGGTTCTGCACCCGCCGTTACATGGAAGACATGATCCTCCCCCGCCTGCAGGAGGGCATGGTTCGGACCGGGCGCACCCGCGCGACATTTCGAAATCACCGGCGGCGGCTTCGTCGCCACCGGCAAGGACTCCGATGCCGTCGCCAAGGCCTTCGAGATCGTGCGCGGGCGCATCGGCTTCTACGGCTCTACGCCGGCCTACTGGGGCGTGCTGGAGCTGCACGGCTACGGCGACCTCGGCCGCGAGCTGAACGCCATGTCGAAGGCCGGCAAATGGAACGAGATGCCGGCACGCATCCCCGACGACCTCGTGCACCTGTTCGCTGCCGTTGGCACGCACCGGGAGATCGCCGATCGCATTGCGGAACGTTTCGGTGGCCTGAGCGACGCGATCAATTTGCGCGCCGATTCATCCGCGTCCGGCGATGACGTTCCGCCCGAGACGCTTGTGCAGATCAAGCAAATTCCGACGCCGTTCCGCGGATATAACAACGCCTGGTGAGCGGCCCGCACCGTTACGCGGTCTCGTAATTATTTGAAGCAAATTGAATTGAACGGTAGCGGCGAACGCCTTGGCAAGGAACGCCGCGGCCATTGCGGCTGCGCGCGAAATCTATGGGTCGCCAGCGATACTACGGCCGCTTCCAGCCTAGCCAGTCGATGACGCCCGGGCCCATCACCGTTTCCAGGTCGTGGCCCTTCAGCCAGGGCAGTTCCTCGGTGAACATCGTCACGCACTGGCGGTAGCTGCACGGCATGCGCGTGATGTCGGTGCCCCAGAAGAACCGGTCCGGCCCGAACGCGTCGTAGATCCGGTGCAGCCCGTCATGCAGGTCGCGGAACGGATAGGCCTGCGCCGAGTAGCCGGGCGCCCCGGTCGCCTTGATTGCCACGTTCGGAAACTTCGCCAGCGCCAGCAGGTCGTCCAGGTGCGCGAAGGCGTCCTGACCCTTGGCGCCCCAGACGAGACCCAGATGGTCGACGATCAGCTTCAGGTTCGGATGGCGTTCGGCGATCTGGCGGAACTGCGGCAGGAAGCGCCACGGCCATGGTGGCGATCGGCAGCCCGGCTTTCTCCGCCGCCGGCCACAGCCAGTCCATCGTGCCGTCGAACGGCCAGTCCTTCCTGCTCCGGCCGGGTCAGCGACCATCGCAGGCCCAGCATCCCCGGCCGCTGCCGCCAGGTGTCGATGCGGCCGCGTTGCGACGGATCGTTCAGCGGGAACCAGCCCAGCGTGCAGAAGCGCTCGGGGATGCGCCATGACCGCCTCATCCGCCATCTCGTTCGACGCCAGGTCCCAGCTTGGCGGATGCAGCACCGCGCCGTCAACGCCGGCTTCCTCCATCTCCGCGATCAGCTCATCCGCCGTGTAGAGGGAGGTCTGGCGGTGATGACTGCTGGGCGTGCCGCTGCCCCAGATATGCACCTGCGCGTCGATGATCAGCATTACCACCCAGGCCCCTTTTAAGTCTTGATGCTAACACCAATCCCAATCCATGCTATACTAATAGCAGCTCTTTTTAGGTCTTGAAGCAATCCCATGATTCCAGCTTCGGAACGGAATTATGGCCTATTTCTTTCGCCGCGACCGGAAGTACCTGACAGAGCACGGTTTCGGGGCTGCATCCCACGTTCCTTTCCTGCTCCGTGGAGATTGGCAGCGTCCGGCTTGACGATGGGCACCACGGTGAGGTCCATGGCTGTGCTCCTGCAGGGTGAGCTACGCCATCCATGGCAGGCCGCCGGAAGGTAATTGCAAGCCGCCACAGGCCGATTTCGTCCCATCCCAGTGGATAACGTCTTGGGGCCGGATGTCCGCTACGCGGTAACGGCATCTGATCGACCGAATGACCCAGATGGGCGCAGAGCGGAACGAGTAGGTGTGGCAGGAAGTTGAATGGCCCTGTGGATGGCTCCCGCGTTGCAAATGCTATACGAGATCGGCATCCATCAATGTCTACATATCCCCGATCTCGCCATAGCCATGCAATACCGGGCCATGACCGCCAATCCGGACATACAGGATCGTGCCCTTCGCCTGAACGTTCTGTGTACGAAAATTAGCTAGAAACGGCTGCCTATTTTTGCGGCGGGCATGAGTGCCTCCGTGAGGTCAAGAACCGATGATGCGACCTGACATGGTCTATCAGTACCCGATCTGGGCGGTCGGGGTTTCGCTTGCGATCGTAGCCGTGATTGGGATGGTGATTTTGGAGTTCGGCGTGCGACGCTTCGTCTCGCCTGCTGTCCGGCTCCAGCACAACGAAATTGCCGCGGCAATCTTCTCGATCATCGGCGTGACTTATGCCGTACTCCTGGCCTTCGTCGCCATGCTCGCTTGGGAGGGCTTCAACAAGGCCAAGACGGCAAGCTACATGGAGGCCGTCCAGGTCATGGACGTCTTTCAGGCAGCGAACACCCTTTCCGATCCGGCGAGGGTCAACCTGATCCGCGGTCTGAACCGCTACACGGTGGCCGTCATAGCGACCGAGTGGCCGGCTCAGGCAGAAGGCCATGTGGTTCGCGCCGGCGACAAGTATGTCGCGGAGTTGGACCAGCTCGCGGCCGACCTCAGGCCGGTCAGCCAGGCGGAAACGAGCGATCGCATGCTGCTCCTGCAATCCTTGACGCGGCTTCGCGACGCCAGACAGGAGAGACTATTGGCTGCCGAGACCACGATCCCGGGGATTGTTTGGTTCGTGGTCATCGTTGGCGGAGCGATCACGACCGCCTTTGGTTCGTTGCTGGGCTCGCCAAGCGTGCGCATGCACCTCGTAATGTGCTCGTTACTAGCTGTCTCAGGGGTTTTGGTGCTGGTGTTGATCATCGGGCTGAGCAACCCGTTCCGCGGCGAATTTCGGGTCTCGACGGCCCCTTTCGATTACGTCTTATCGCAAATTGCAAGGCCACCTTGACGCGTCACGAGGCGCCTCCTGCCTCGTGAGCCAACAGCCTCGATGAAGCAGGACGAACGTCCGGTTTCGGGGCGGCCTTCGGTTGGTTAGGGGGTCTTGATGAACGCTTCGTCGCCGCCTTTGAGACCTATCGTTGACGGTCTTGATCGACGAATTTTGCTACATACACACTTCGAGACCAGTTCCTGGTTAGGTAATCCGGGTGACGTTTCCTTTTCTGTGTGCGGGCAATCTTGCCCCTGGTCGGGCAACCGGGTCAAAACGACCCTGACAGGACAGGGATACGCGCCGTGCTGGACCGAGTGATGCTGACCAACGACGACGGGATCGACGCCCCCGGCATGCAGGTGCTGGAGGCGATCGCCGCCAGATCGCGCACGAGGTCTGGGTGGTCGCGCCGGAACACGACCAGAGCGGCGAGTCGCACGCGATCAGCCTGCACCACGCGCTGCGCGTCAGCCGAACGCGGCGAGCGCCGCTTCGGCATCACCGGCACGCCAGGCGACTGCGCGGTGATGGGCATCTGCCATCTGATGACGGATGACGCCGCCGCAACTGCTGCTGTCCGGTGTGAACCGCGGGCTGAACCTGGGCATGGAGACGGTGTTCTCCGGCACCGTCGGCGGCGCGATGACGGCGATGATGCTGGGCGTGCCGTCGCTCGCACTGAGCCAGGCGTTCACGGACCGCAACAACGTCCCCTGGGACACCGCGCGCACGCTGGCGCCGGAGGTGGTCCGCAATCTGCTGGCGATCGGCTGGAGCAAGGATGCGTGCTGAACGTCAACTTCCCGCCCATCCCCGCCGCGGAGGCCGGACCGATGACGCTGGCCCGCCAGGGCGTGGGCATGGTCGCCGGCATGCATGTCGATACGCGTATCGATCCGCGCGGCATGACCTATCACTGGCTCAACTTCAGTCGCGGCGATCTCCAGCAGGGGCCGGAGAGCGACTACACGCGCTGCGTGCCGGCAAGATCGTGGTGACGCCGCTGCGCTACGACCGCACGGACGAGGAGGCGTATCCGGGCTGGCGGAAAAACTGCCGCGGTTCGGCGAGGTGAGGGCGGTTCTGCGACCATCGACCCTGCGACTGCCCGCCCGTCACATCGATCGTCAGCCCCGTCACGAAATCCGCATCGGACGACGCCAGGAAGCAGATCACCTTCGCCTGGTCCGCCGCCTCGGCCACCCGCCGCAGCGGCGTGCGCTCGATCTCCGCCGCCTGCTCCTCCGGTGATTGCTGGTTCCAGCGCGGCCGGATGCGCTCGGTCAGCGTCAGGCTGGGCGCGATCGCGTTGACGTTGATGCCGAACGGCCCGAGTTCGAACGACAGCTTGCGGGTCAACGCGATGATGCCGCCCTTCGCCGCGGCATAGGCGACTGCTGACGACGACACTCAGGCCGCGGCCGGCGATCGAGGCCAGGTTGACGATCTTGCCGCTCTTGCGCCGCTTCATCACCGGCACGACCGCGTGGCAGAACAGGAATGTGCCGTTCAGGTTGAACGCGGATCAGCTTCTGCCAGTCGTCGAGCGAGTAGTTCATCCACCGTGCGCCGCGGCTTTCGGAATGATCGTGCTGCCGCCGACCGCGTTCACCAGGATATCGATCCGGCCGAATTGCTTCGCCAGCCCAGGCGACGACCGTCATCGACCTGCGCCTGATCGAGCGCATCGCACAGCCGCCCAATCGCGCGGCCGCCGGACATGTTCATCGCCTCCATCGCCATCGCCAGCGGCGTTCGTCATTGTCCACGCCGACGATCACCGCGCCCTCCCGCGCCATGATGTCGGCAGTCGCACGGCCGATGCCGCTGCCGACCGCGGTGATCAGCGCGACCTTGTCCTTGAAGCGCATGGTTGTCCTCCCCTGTTCAGTTCAGCCGTGCGGCCTGCGCCATCACCTCGATCGCCTCCGGCTGGCGCGAGCGCACGGTCAGGCTGGTCGCGCCGGAATCCTCCCAGGCGCGGAAGCGCTGCTTGATCCGCTCCGGCGGCCCGACCAGCGATTTCATGTCCACCCATTCGTCCGGCACCGCCGCGATCGCCTCTTCCTTGCGATGCGCGAGATAGAGTTCCTGGATCCGGTCCGCGGCATCCCGAAGCCGCGCCGGATCATCATGTCCTTGTGGAAATTCTTGTCGCGGTGACCCATGCCGCCGACATACAGCGCGACCTCGGGCTTCAGCTTCGCCAGCGCGGCCTTCACGTCGTCGTCGACCTCGACATGCACCGAGGCCTGGATCTCGAAGTCCGCAGGCTCTTGCCGTTGCCGGCGCGCCGGAAGCCTTCCTCCAGCCACGGGCAGGTATTCCGCCATGCGAGCCGGGCACGAAGCCCAGCGGCAGCCAGCCATCGGCGATTTCCGCTGTCAGCTTCACGGTCGATTCGTTGCCGGTGCCGAGATAGATCGGAATGTCCGGGTTCATGTGCAGGATGGACTTCAGCGGCTTGCCGACACCGGCCGCGCCTTCGCCGGTGTACGGCAGCGAGATCTCGCGACCGTCATGCGTCACCGGCTCCTCGCGGCGGAAGATCTTGCGCATGATCGCGACGTAGTCCTTGTAGCGATAGTACGGCCGTCCCCACGGCTCGCCGTACCAGCCCTCGACGATCTGCGGCCCGGACACGCCGAGGCCGGCGATGAAGCGTCCACCACCGGCCAGCGCATCGACCGTGCCGGCACACATCGCGGCGTTGGCCGGCGTGCGCGCGGCAAGCTGCATGATGCCGGTGCCGAGCTTGATGCGCTTCGTCAGCGCCGCCAGATAGGCGAGCGGCGTCACCGCATCGGAGCCGTACGCTTCCGCGGTCCAGACGCTGTCGTAGCCAAGCTCCTCCGCGCGCTGCACCAGCTGCACCGGAGATTTCGAGCTGCGCGCGCGAATAGCCGATCGAGAGGCCGAGCTTCATCGCTGCAGTTCCTCCATGTCGCGCTGCGGCATCGGCAAGCCGAGGATTCTCCCGCAGCGTCGCGCCCGCGTAGTCCTTGTGGTACAGCCCGCGCCGCTGCAGTTCCGGCACGACGTGCTTCACGAAATCCATGTAGGTGCCCGGCACATGCGTCGCCGCCAGCACGAAACCGTCGCAGACACCGGTCGGTGAACCATTCCTCCAGCCCGTCCGCCACTTCCTTCGGTCCACCGACGAACGGCTTGTTCGGCCGCGCGCGATGGCTGAACTTGACGAAGTCGCGCGGCGTCGGATTGGTGATGCCGCTGGCGCGCAGCACGCGGTCGCGCATCGACTGCGTGCCGGAGATGTTCGTCCAGCTCCTCATCGGTGAACGGTTCGTCCATGCCCTTGCGACGCGAAATCGAAGTTCATCGCTTCCGACAGCAGCGACAGCGCGTCCTCGTCCGTCGCCAGCGTCTCGATCAGCGCCATCTTGTCCTCGGCCTCGGCCTTCGTCTCGGCGCACACGACATAGGCCGATGGCGTGATGAAGAACTGATCCGGATCGCGGCCCTGGCTCGCGACATCGTCCTTCATCTCGCGATAGAGCTGCCGCCCGTGCTCCATGCTGGTGTGCGTGGAGACGAACACCAGCTCGCCCCATCGCGCGGAGAACTGTCTTGCCGCGCCCGCTCTGCCCCGCCTGGATGACCACCGGATGACCCTGCGGCGACCGCGGCACGGTGAACGGCCCGCGCGAACGGAACCATGTCGCCCTGGTGGTCCAGCCGCCGCACCTTGTCGGGATGCGCGAACAGCCCGGTCTGCTTGTCGATGCACGATCGCGTCGTCGTCCCAGGAGTTCCAGTGCCCGAGCACGACCTCCATGAACTCGTCGGCGCGGTCGTAGCGCGCTGTCGTGCTCCAGATGCTCGTCCTTGCCCATGTTCAGCGCTTCGCCGTCGTTCATCGACGTGACGACATTCCACGCCGCGCGGCCGCCCGTCATCAGATCGAGCGTGGCGAAGGTGCGCGCCACGTGGAACGGTTCGAAATAGGTGGTGGACCGGTGGCGCCGAGACCCAGACGCTTCGTCGCCATGCCCATCACGGTCAGCACGGTGATCGGGTCCATCTTCACGCAGCGGATGCCGTGCTCCACCGTGTGGCGATGGTCGTTGCCGTAGCGGTCCGGCATCGCCAGGCGGTCGTCGAAGAAGCCGAGGTGGAACTTGCCTTCCTCCAGCACGCGGCCGATGGTGCGGTAGTAGTCGGCCGACATGGAATCATCGCGCGACTCCGGATGCCGCCAGGAACTGACGAGGTTCGTGCAGTTCTGCGCCTGCAGGAAACCGACCATGACCATCTGACGGGGCATCATCTGGCGCATCAGTACGGCTCGTCGCCGGCGACCGTCACCCTGTGCATCACCCGCGTCCCGGGCGGGTAGTCGTTGATGGCGAAATGCATCGTGCAGCGATTGTCCCAGAACGCCAGCGAGCCCTCCTCCCACCGGAAGCGGCAGGTGAATTCCGGCCGCTGCGAATGGTTGTAAAGGTAATTGATCAGCGGCGCGCTCTCTTCCTCGGTCATGTTCTCCAGGTAATGAACGTGGCCGCCGATATAGAGCGACTTGCGCCCCGTCTCGGGATGCGTGCGCACCAGAGGATGCGGCGAGCGTCGCATCTCCGGCGGCGGCTCCAGCGTGGTGTAGCCGGCCACTGTCGCTGCGTTCACCGCCGCGCGCGTCTGGCCGTTCTTCTTCTTGTCGCCGACAGCCATGCCGCGGATCGTGCCGATCAGCTTCTTCATGCCGTCCGACAAGGTTTCATACGCAAGATACTGGTTGGTGAACAGCGTATCGCCCCCGGCCTCCGGCGACTTCTTGCACCACAGCATCGTGCCCATCGCCGGCTTTGGCGCGAACATCTGGTCGGTGTGCCAGTCGCCGCCGAAATTGCGCTTGTCGCCGGGCTTCTTCGCCAGTTCCAGCACGTCCGGGTAATCCGGCATGCCGGCGATATATGGGTGGCGGTGGAGGTTGCCGAAGTATTGGCCAAAGCGCATGAGCCGTTCCGGCGTCATGTCCTGGTTGCGGAAGAAGATCACCAGATTATCCAGCAGCGCCTGCCGGACCTCGGCCAAAATCTCGGGCGGCAGCGGCTCGGCGAGGTTCACACCGCTGACGACGGCGCCCAGGGAGCCCGAGATCTTGTGCGTCTCGATATAGCGGTAAGGCGCGTTCGACAGTCCATCCATCGTCGTTGCTCCATTCTTGTTTAACGTCCCCACCCCGTCATCGCCCGGCTCGTCGGGGCACCCGTACATGCCGGGCCATGACGGGGGCGATGTTCGCGCAATTCGGGCGCGAAGGCAAAATTCAGCCGACCAGCTTGCCGCCTGATGGTCCGACCACGCTCCCTGTGTCTACCCAGGTGTGGATTGCGTATCTGCGATCCGGCGGATAGCCTTCGCCCCTGTAACAACAAGAAAACACAGGGAGACGATCCAATGACCATGCGTACAGCCCTCGGACTGGCGGCCGTTTTGCTTTGCGCCGCACCAGCTTTCGCCAGCACCAGCGACATCCTGATCGGCCTCGACGAGAAGATCACCAACGACGCCAACGGTCCGGTCAACGGGCCGCCCGGCAAGGATGCGGTGTTGATCGTGAACATCGCCAACCCCGCCAAGCCGCGTATCCGCGCCTCACTGCCGCTGATGAACTCGCTGCTGGGGCCGCCCACCAATCTGCAGATCACGCCGGACGGCAAGCTGGGACTGGTCGCGAACTCGGTGGTGATGAACCAGGACGGCACCGCGTGGAAGGTGGCGCCGGACGACAAGCTGTTCGTCATCGACCTGGTGGCCAATCCTCCCGTCCTGAAGGATACGGTCACCGTCGGACGCCAGCCCTCGGGACTGGCGATCTCGAAGAAAGGCGACCTGGCGCTGATCGCCAATCGGGCGGGCAAGAGCGTCTCCGTGCTGAGCATCGACAATGGATCGGTCAAGGCCGTGGGCGAGGTGCCGATGGAGCAGGAAGCCGCGGCCATCGTCATCACGCCTGACGGAAAGCGAGCCTTCGTCGCCCTGAACCTGGCGAACAAGATCGGTGTGCTGTCGATCGACGGGACCAAGGTGACCTATGACAAGTCGCTGGATATCCCGGCGGCGTTCAATCCATACAACATCGACATCACGCCGGACGGCAAATACGTCATCGCGTCCAACACCGGCGCGATGAAGAACAACGCCGACGCCGAGGTGGTCATCGACGCCACGGGTCCCCATCCGCACGTGGTCGACGTCATGAGCCCCGGCACCGGGCCGGAGGGCTTCACCATTTCCCCCAACGGCAAATGGGCCGCCACCCCGCTGATCGAAGGATCCAGCGCAAAGCCGAGCGATTGGTTCCGGACGCAGGGTGGGGAGCTTGTGGTGATGGCGATCGGCGCCGGCGGCAAGCTCACGGTGACCGGCAAGGCAAAGCTCGGGGCCCTGCCTGAGGGGATCGCGTTCAGTCCGGACAGCGCATATCTTTACGTTGGCAACTATAACGACCAGAACCTCCAGGTGTTCCGGGTCAATAACGGCAAGCCCGAGCAGGTGGGGCCGGCCGTGAAACTGCCCGGACAGCCTGCCTCCATGCGGGGTGTCGCACGATAGGCGACGAACGGTCACGGCTCCCGAAAAAGGCGCCACAAGTCATGGCCCGGCTCGACCGGGCCATCTCGTGCGATATTGGAAAAAGATGGCCCGGTCGAGCGGGCCATGACGGGTACCATCTTGAGACGATTTGGCGTCAGTCCGCTTCGGCGACGGCTTAGCGCGCGAACTCGTTGGGGTTGGTCTCAATCAGCATGCCCGCTCCTTCACAGGGCGGGGCGAAGGCCCACCACCGACGCTTCTTTCTCTCCACCGTGAGGCTTGGATGACAGGCCAAGCCCGCCATGACGGGGCTGAACACGGTCGCCCCGCTCGTGCCGCCCCGCTTGCAATCCCATCCCGACCGGGGCCCAATCCCTGCCAACGCACGGGAGGATCGGCATGAGCGGCACATACCAGGACAGCGGGCGGCTGTTCTACCAATCCGGCATCTTCTCCACCGGCCATCTCCCACGCACGCCACGCCCCGAACTCGGCACGATCGAGGAACCCGCTCGCGACGTCCGCGTCTTCCGCGACTGCGACGTGCTGGTGGTCGGCGGCGGCCCGTCCGGCACCGCCGCCGCGATCGCCGCCGCCCGCACCGGCGCCGACGTCATGCTGCTGGAGCGCAACAACCATCTCGGCGGCCTGTCCACCGGCGGCCTGGTGATCTGGATCGACCGCATGACCGACTGGACCGGCGAACAGGTGATCCGCGGCATCGCCAACGACCTGCTCGACCGCCTGCCGAAGGACGCCGTCGCCGGCCCGCCGCGCGGGCTGTGGGGCAGCGCCGACGAGGCCACCGCCGCCTATTGGAAGGAACGCACCGCCGCCTATCACGGCATCGTCACCTGGTCGCCGACGATCGACCCGGAGCACCTGAAGCTGGCCTCGCCAGGAGATGGTGCTGGAGAGCAACGTGCATCTGCTGTTGCACGCCTGGGGCGCGATGCCGCTGATGCAGGACGGCGCGCGTCGCCGGCGTGATCTTCGAGAGCAAGGAAGGCCGCATGGCGATCCGCGCCGCGTCACGATCGACTGCACCGGCGACGGCGATATCTTCCACCGCGCCGGCGCGGCGAGCACTGACCGATATCGATACGCGCGACATCCATCACTGCATCAACACCGCCTGGCTGTTCGGCGGCGTCGACATGCACGCGCTGGATCGACTTCAAGACCGGCCAGCCCGCCGGGTTTCGCCGCCTTCATGGAACGCGGCCGCGCCGCCTGCGGCGGACTGTTCGAGCGGCCCTTCGTCTCCTGGCGCAACGACGTCGCGCTGTTCATGGGGCCGCGGCTGGCCGGGCTACTCGGCGGTCGATGTCGAGGATCTGACCGAGGTCGAAATCCGCTCCCACCGCCTGATGGCGGCGCACCTGGCGGTCTATCGCGACGCATGCGCCGGGGTTCGAGGACGCGTTCCTGATGCTGTCCGCGCCGCAGATCGGCGTGCGCCACGCGCGGCGGCTGGTCGGGCGTGGCGCGGTGACGCGGGAGGACTGGCCCGCCGGCATCGCCGCGGCCGGACGAGATCGGCGTGTCGCCGTCGCTGTCGCCGAAGTTCCCGATCGTGTCGGTGCCCTATGGCGCTCTGGTGCCGGCGGACGTGGACGGACTGCTGGTCGCGGGGCGAGCGCGTGTCGTGCGATGCGACGAGCCACTCGTTCCTGCGCGAGGTGCCGCAATGCTGGATGACCGGCCAGGCGGCCGGTGTCGCGGCGGCTTTGGCGGTGAGCGCAGGCGTGCAGCCGCGCGCGGTGCCGGTCGGACGGTTGCAGACGGAACTGGTGAGGCAGGGGGCGCTGGTGCGGACGGAGGCGCTGGCAATGGCCTGAGGGGGCAAGACTTCTGACCAGGAAGGGGAGCAGCAGGATGGCTGAGAATGAGATTCGAGAGGCACTCGATCGCCACTGGGCCGCGTCGGACGCAAATGACTTTGAGGTTGAGCACGACATATACCGAGAGGACGCAGTGCTCGAATACCCGCAATCGGGGGAGCGCATCAGGGGCCGGCACAACATCCAGGCCTCACGCGCCGCGCAGCCGAACGCGAAACGCTTCACGGTGCGCCGCATCGTCGGCGCGGGTAACCTCTGGGTCTCGGAATTCATCATCTCGTATGACGGCCGGCCGTCCTATTCGGTGAGCGTCATGGAGTTCCTGGACGGCAAGGTGGCCCGCGAGACGCAGTACTTCGGTGACCCGTTCGAGCCCGGGCCTTCGCGCGCCCATCTGGTTGAGCGAATGGGGTGACATGGGCGCGACAGTCGTGCGCCCGAGCGTGCTGGATCGGGCAGACATGCCCATCGATACCGTCCAGCTCGCGCGTTTCCTCATTGGCAAAATGGTCGTGCGCATGCTGTCCGAAGGCATGGCGGTCGGCCGCATCGTCGAGACCGAGGCATATGACATCGGCGACCTCGCAGGTCATGCCTATCGCGGCATCACCCCGCGCAATCGGGCGCTATTCCTCGAGCGCGGGCACGCCTATGTCTATCTCGCCTATGGCACCTCGTTCATGCTGAACGTCTCGAGCGAGGCGGCCGGCGTGGGCGCGGGCGTCTTGATCAGGGCGATCGAGCCAACCGACGGCACCACGATCATGGAGCGAAACCGCGGCACCAGGCGGGTGCGAGACCTGGCGCGAGGCCCGGGACGGCTGTGCGCAGCCTTGGAGATTGATCGCCGGCTGGACGGGATCGACCTCTGTCAGGTCGGCCCGCTGTGGTTCGGTTTCGACGATCAGGCACCGGGGGAAATTGGGCAGAGCAAACGGATCGGCATTACGCGCGCAGCAGACAGTCCGCTGCGATTCTACGTTCGGGGCAATCGGTTCGTCAGCGGTCCGCAGGCGCTTAACCGATGAGTGAAGCAATTTATCGTTTTGGCTCTTCAGCCGCCTGCTGCACTGCCGACAGGAGCCCTGCGACCTCCGGTTGCAGCATCGCCGCCTGATCCGTCATCGCCGTGGCCGCCTCCCACAAGCGGCTGCCGCCCGCCGCTCCTTTCCCAACGCCTAAGCCGCCTGCTGCACCGCCGACAGGAACCCGGCGACCTCCCGCTGCAGCATCGCCGCCTGTCCGGTCATCGCCGTGGCCGCCTCCAGCAGGCCGCTGGCCTTGCCGCTTGTCTCCTCCACGACCTCCGACACCGCGGAGATGTTGCTGTTGACCTCGGCCGTGCCGGCCGCCGCGTGCTGAACGGCCGTGGCAATCGACTGCGTCGCTTCGCCCTGCTGGTCGACGGCATCCGAAATCCGGCCGGCGATGCCGTTCATCCGCTCGATCGTCGTACCGATCGCGCGCAGGGCCGACACGGCGGTCGATGTCGCCTGCTGCATGGCGCTGATCTGCGAGCCGATATCCTCGGTCGCCTTGGCCGTCTGGGTGGCGAGGTTCTTTACCTCGCTGGCTACCACCGCGAAGCCTTTGCCGGCCTCGCCCGCCCGCGCCGCCTCGATCGTCGCGTTCAGCGCCAGCAGGTTGGTGCGGCCGGCAATGTCGCGGATCAGGCTGATGATGGCGCTGATCTGTTCCGCCGCAGCCGACAGGCTGCTGACCGAGGCATTCGTCTCCTCGGCCTCGGCGACGGCATGCGCGGCGATCCGCGCGGACTCGGCCACCTCACGCCCGATCTCCGCGACCGAGACGGCCACCTGTTCCGCGCCCGAGGCGGCCGCGCTGACGCTGTTGGACGCCTGGTCCGAGGCTGCGGACACCGCCAGCGTCCGCGTCCCGGCCTCCACGGTGCTGGCGCGCATCGCGACCGCGGCATCGCGCATCGCGTCCGCCGCGCCGGCGACGGTTTGCGCGATGCGGCCCACGCTCTGTTCGAACTGCGTGACCAGCCGCGTCTGATCGGTCGCGCGACGCCAGATGAACAGCGGACCGGCATAGATGCCTTCCCGGTCCAGCGTGGCGCTGACCCGCAGGTCCAGGGTTTCCTGACCCAGGGCGAACCGTTCATGATACGGCAGGTTGGCGGGATCGGCGATGGACGCAAACCGCAGGTGGTCGGGAAAGATCGTCTCCAGTGGACGACCGACAAGCGCATCGGCCGGCGCACGCAGCTCATCCTGCACCAGCCCAAGGATCGACCGCGCCTCGGCATTCACGTAATTGACCGGGCATTCGCGCGATGGCGCCGCCGTCATCACGCCGACCGGCAGTTGATCGATCACCTGGCTCTGGATGAACGTCTCCCGCATCACACCGCGCAGCGTCTCGACCGATTCTGCCATGCGGCCGACCTCATCCCGCTGTGTGACATAGGGCACCGTCAGGTCGGTCGTCCCGCCCGCAATGGCCTGCACGGCTTTCGTCAGACGCCGGATCGGACCGGCGATCAGATGCGTGAAGCCGGCACCGACGGCGATCAGGGCCACCGCCACCGCGGCGATCGCGGTCAGCAGGTTACGCCGCGCTTCGTCCGCGGCCTGCTGCCCCGCCAGCACCGCTGCCTGCTGCTGCTGCGTCGCCACCGTGGACAGGGTGTCGAAAGAGGCCTGCAGCGCCTGGCTGGCCTTCTCCATATCGTTGCCGGCGATCTCGTCCAGCCCGCGGGTCATGCGCACCAGGTCGGACGAGGCATCCGCGATGCCCTTACCCAGCGTCTGGACCAGGCGCACATCGCCCTGGACTGCGTCCGGCAGGTTTGCCGCCTGCACAGCAGCCATGGCCGCCTCCTGTTCCTTGTTCGCATCGGCGATCTCGTTTGCCGCGCCGCCATTCCCCGTTGCCATGAACATCAAGGCCGATTGCTGCAGCCGGCTCATCGCGATCCGATAGCGTGTCAGCGCGGCGACCTGCGGGTTGTTGGCATCCGGGGCCTTGGCCGCGTCTCCGTCCGCCGATCCTTTCTCGCGCACGGAATCGACGCCGCTGGCCAGCGCGACGCCGTTCGACAGCTCCGCCGTCAGGGTCGACAGGCTGCTCTCGAACGCCCCGCGCGCCTGAAACAGGCGCTTCTGCCGCATCGTGATCAGGTTGGTCCGAGCGTCCGCGACACGCTGGACGGTGTCCATCAAGGCGCCCAGGCGTGCGGCAGCGTCGCTCAGTTTCGCCGGGTCAATATGGCCGGCGACCTTGCGCAACAGCGCCGTCGACGCGTCATTCTGCTGCCCCGCCCGCTGCAGGGAGGCTTTGACCGCGCTGCTCGTCTGCTGCAACTGGACCTCACGGCTGGCAACGCGCAGGTCCTGTGCGGCCACGAGGCTCGCCTCGATGTCTTCGGCAACGGCGGCCTGTTCGGCGACAACCGCCTCAAGCCCGGCGACCAGTTCCAGACGGTCGAGCGCAAACCACGACAGGCCGCTCAGGAGGGAGAGCGCGCCCATCACCGAGGTTGCGAGCTTCAGGCCGACCGGTAGGTCGCGGAGCCATCGAAGTAATACCATTGTAGTGTCGAACCTCCATTTGGCTCGACGCTACAACCGCTTTCTTAAGGAAGTATAAACACGACCTGCATTATGCCGCGTCGTGGAAGATGATCCCCAGTGTCTGCCGCCGGCCGGCATGCACGCGGCTGACCCCGTGCCGCATCGTCAGCCGATACGCGCCCCGCGCGCCGGCACCCGGCCGGTGATGCACCGGGAACACCACTGCCTCCCCCTGTCGCGGCGTCACCACAATGGCACGTGACTGCGCCCGGGGCCGCTGCTCGACCAGGATGAACTCCCCGCCGGTGAACGCCGTCTCCGGATCGCTCAGTTGCACCACCACCTGCAGGGGAAACACCAGGTCCCCATACAGGTCCTGGTGCAGGCAGTTGAAACCACCGGCTTCATAGCACAGCATTAACGGCGTCGGCCGGGTCTGCGCCGCCGCGTGGCATTGCGCCAGATAGGCGTCCAGCGTCGGTGGAAACACCCGCCCTTCGCTTCAGCCGCTCACTCCAGACATTCGCCACGCGAGCCAGAGGCGGATAGAGCTGTTCCCGCAGTCCCGCCACCGTCTCGGGCAACGGATAGGCGAAATACTGGTATTCGCCCCGCCCATAGGCCCGCTGCTCCATGATGATGCGTTTGCGGAACAGGGCTTCCCGGTCATACAGCACGGCCAGTGTCCCGGCACGCCGCCGGGGTCAGCAGCGGCCGCACGGCATAGCCCTCGGCATCGAGGTCGCGCAGCAGCGTATCGGGATCGAAGCTCATGCCGGCAGATTATCACCGGGGGACGGGGCGCTGAAGCTCATCCATCGTCGCGGCGTTGCTCGTATTCAACCCGTAAATGATGCACCAGCGGATTATGCTGATCCGGCCTCAGCATTCTCAAAAACCCCCGGCTCGGCCGCCCCAGATGCGTCCGCCGGTAGCGAGCGGCGTTGAACCAGCGGGACGGATCGATGTCCTGCGTCATCCCGGCCTGCAGGTAATGCGCGAACGGATCGCGGTTCGGCCCCAGCTCACTGCCGAAGCGCGCCACGTACCATTTCACGTCGAACAGAGGCGTCGGACTGAACTGCTGCTTGCGCCGGTTCGCCAGATAATGCCCCAAGGCCAGTTGCTCATCCGGGATATGATACTCGGTGCGATACCAGCCCGGATCGAAGAACGGCACCGGCCGGCGGTTCGCCGCCTCCCCCACCAGGATGTAGTGGACCAGGGGATTGATCTGCAGCCGGGCGACATCGGGGTTGGTGTGAGCATACCAGACCGGGTCGAAGTAGATGTTCGGCTTGCGCCGCTCCCGCCAGCCATAGCGGCAGTAATGCTGCACCGGATCGACATCCGCCTCATGCACGTCGGCGGCGTTGATCAGGTAGTAGTTCTCGTCCAGCAAACCGCTGTCCCGCACGACGGCCAGGTCCGGCAGCGTCTCTTCCGCCCAGCCCGCCTGGCCAGATCGTCCAGGTAGTGCCCGATCGGATCGATGCCGGCCGGCGGATCGTCGCGATACGGCGCCATCAGGGGCACGGGAAACAGGTCGGGCGAGGGCACGACGCGGCCGGTGCGGCAGGCGCCGATGAAATGGCCCAGCGCCAACTGCGTCTCCGGCACGCCGTAGACCTGGCGATACCAGCCCGGATTGAACAGCGGATGCGCGCGCCGTCCCTCCCGCTCGCCATTGGTCATGTAATGCAGCAGCGGATCGATGCCGGCGGCGGCGACGTCGGGATTTTCCTGCCGGTACCAGGCGGGATCGAAATACCGGTTCGGCCAGCGCCCCTCGGCCGCGCCGTATTCGACGTAGTGCGCCAGAGGGTCCGATGCCGCGGCGGCGACATCCTCGATTACGCCACAGATACCACGCGGCATCGAACAGGCCCGACGCTGCCAGCTGCCGCTTCAGCCCGTCCCGATCATCCGGTTCGGCCATGGCACGCGATCAGTTCGCAGCGGCAACTTCCAGGTCCTGCGCCAGATACTGGCCCAGCGCAGCCCGCAGGCGGCCCATCGGCTCATCCCACGCACCCGGCTTCTGCTGGCGGAACAGCCGAGCGGACGGGTACCAGGGGATGTCCTCGCGCTCCAGCATCCAGCGCCAGTCGGCGGCTTTCGGGATCAGGATCCACACCGGCTTGCCCAGCGCGCCGGCCAGATGGCCCATGGAGGTATCGACGGTGATGACCAGATCGAGGTTCTCGATCAGCGCCGCCGTCTCGCCGAAATCGGTCAGGTCGTTCGACAGGTCGGTCATGCCGCGGAACAGCGGCATCGTCTCCAGGTCGCGCGCCGGCATCGGCTTCTGCAGGCAGACGAAGGCGGCCGGCCCGGCATCGGCCAGCGGCGCCAGCCGGGACAGCGGCATCGAGCGGCGGCGATCGTTCGGATGCGTCGGCCGCCCGGTCCAGGCCAGCCCGATGCGCTTCACGCCGGCCGGCAGGGTCGCGTCCAGCCGCTCCCGCCAATGCGCGATGCGGGACGGGTCGGCCTTCAGATACGGGATCTGGCGCCGGGATCGTGTCCATCTGCGTGCGGAACAGATACGGCAGGCTGGACAGCCGGCAATGCGCCGCATGGCCGGGCACGTCGTTCCAGCGGTGGCAGTATTGCGACACGCCGGGAATGTTCTCCAGCAGCGGCCCCATCTCCGCGCTGCAGCCCAGGATCAGCTCCTGGCAGCGCTCCGCCGCCATCGGGATGTAGCGGGCGAACTGGATCGTGTCGCCGTAGCCCTGGTCGCCGACCAGCAGCAGCCGCCCGGTCGGGATCCGCATGCCGTTCCAGTGCGCCGAGGTCATCGCCGGCATCGTCGCCTTGCCGGCCTCGGTCAGGTTGCGCCACTCGTATTCCATCCAGCCCGGCTCGAAATCGCCCTTCGCCAGCAGGTTCTGCGCCATCGCCAGATGCCCGTCGGCATGGTCGTGCTTCAGGCCCAGCGCGCGCAGCAGACAGGCCATCGCGCGCTCCCGGTCGTCGACGTCGACGAAGATCAGCGACAGGTTGACCAGATGCTCGGGGTTGTTGGGATCGAGCCGGATCGATCTCCTGACCCGCCGCCAGCGCTTCCTCCATCCGGTAGGTGTTGCGGCACATCGAGCTGAGATGCGCGTACCAGGTCGCATTCCCCGGCCGCAGCTGGATCGCCCGGCGCAGCAGCTCGACGCCGTTTTCCGGATCGTCCGCCATGGCCGAGACGATGCCCAGCAGCGCCAGCGCGGCCGGATATTCGGGCGAGACGGCCAGCACGTCCGCGCAAATCCCGCTCGCCTCGTTCAGCCGCTTCGCCTGGGCGGCCGCTGGGCCCGCGTCAGCGCCTGCTCGATCGTCTCCCCCCCCGGCATCGTCGGGTTGTCGGAGGTGCCGCCTGGAGGGGAGCTGTTTGGGCAGCAGCTTGCGGGGTTGTATTGGACGCGCTCATGCGCCGGAAAATGCCCGTCCCACCGGCGCCGGGCAAGCAGTTTCGCAACCGATGCAAGAGGATCGGCGCGAATGCTTGACGGGTCGGGCGGATCGGGCCTAAACCGCGCCCCCTGGATGGCGGGCGTAGCTCAGTTGGTAGAGCGCCAGGTTGTGGTCTTGGATGCCGTGGGTTCGAGTCCCATCGCTCGCCCCATCCTTTTATCTTAAGCTTCAGGACGCACGTGAGCCCCCGTCTCGTTGCCGTCATCCTGGCCGGCGGTGCCGCGCGCCGGATGGGCGGCGGCGACAAGCCGCTGCTGGACGTTGGCGGCCGCAGCATGCTGCAAGCGGTGATCGAGGCCGTCGGGCTGCCCGACATCGCCATCAGCGCCAATGGCGATCCATCCCGCTTCGCCGCCTTCAACCGGCCGGTGCTGGCGGATGGGGACTTTGCCGGACGAGGGTCCGCTCGCCGGGGTGCTGGCCGGGCTGCACTGGGCCGCCGGCCTCGGCGCCGAGGCCCTGCTGACCGTGCCGGGCGACATGCCGTTCCTGCCCGCAGGCTTCGCCGACCGGCTGCTGCCGGCGCCAGCTTGCCGTCATCGCGCAGGATCGCAAGCACCATCTTGTGGCGACCTGGCCGGTGTCGTGTATCGAGACGTTACGATCCTGCCTGGAATCGCAGCAGATGCGCCGCGTCGCAGCATTTGCCGAGATCATCGGCACCGGCTACGTCGAATTTCCTGTAATTGCTTGCACATCATTCGCTAATATCAATACACAGCGGCAACTGGAGCTTGCGCGACGCGTTAGCGTTATCAACCGGCGCCAACGACACGCCAGCCGGCGGTGACTGGAGAGAGTTCGACGAATGACCATGACCGTCGCGATCGCAGGCCTCGGTGCCATCGGCCTGCCGCTGGCCCGAGCGATCGACAAGTGGCGTTGAAGGTCTTCGCCTCGTCAGCGTCTCTGCGCGCGATCAGGTCAAGGCGCGGGCGAACCTTGTCGGGTTCCGCTCGCCGCCGCGTCTGGTGGAATTCCCGGAACTGGCGGATGCCGACATCGTGGTCGAGGCGACCCCGGCCTCGGTGTTCGAACGCGTCGCATTGCCGGCGATCGAGGCCGGCCGCATCTTCGTCCCGGCCTCGGTTGGGGCACTGCTGCCGCGCATGCATCTCGCCCGCCTCGCCCGGCAGACAGGTGCTCGGATCATCGTGCCGACCGGCGCGCTGCTGGGGCTGGATGCGGTGCGCGCCGCGGCCGAGGGACCGGTGGAAAGCATCACCCTGGTGACGCGCAAGCCGCCCACCGGCCTGTTGGGCGCCCCGTATCTGGAGAAGCACGGGATCGACGTGCTGGATATCGATCGCCCGATCATGGTGTTCGAAGGCAACGCGCTGGATGCCGCCGCCGGCTTCCCGGCCAATGTCAATGTCGCCGCCGCTTTGGCGCTGGCCGGCATCGGGCCGGTCCGCACGCATGTGCAGATCTGGGCCGATCCGGGGATCGACCGCAACATCCACACGATCAAGGTGGAAGCCGAAGCGGCGCGCTTCACCATGACCATCGAGAACGTGCCGAGCCTGGACAACCCGAAGACCGGCATGCTGACGCCGCTGTCGCTGCTGGCCTGTCTGCGCGGACTTTGCAGCACCCTGAAGGTCGGCAGCTAGCCCCCGAATGCCCGAGGGAATCGTCGCCCAGGGACTCATGGCCGACGGCATCGCCGAACCAGTAACCTATTTCGCCACCCTGGCGCTGTTCGGCTTCGTTATCCTGGGCAGCGCGATGATGCGCCACGAGATGCTGCTGCTGGCCTGCATCCCTGCCGTCTTCGTCGCGGCGATCATGGGCTTCGTCATGGCGCTGTACGCTGGGGAGACGTTCGGCTGGGCGCCGACGGTCGCCTCGATCCTGTTGGGGGCGGTGCCGGCCTGGTATCGTGGCGCGGCGGTTGAGTCGCGCGATTTGCTGCTGACGGTGTATCTGGCGTGGGCGGTCGGCGCTGGTGCTGGCGCTGGTGGGGTTTGGGTTCCCGGACCGGGGGACGTAGCTTTCTGAGGCGTCGTTCCGGTTGGCGGTGCGGTGGTCAGCGTATGTGAAAGAAACCACGGAGACGGCCGCTTCGCGGCCTCGACGGAGGATTTAGAGGGGCACGGAGCAATCAGCACTGAAGCGGCGCTTCGCGCGACGGCGCGAACGACCGGATTTCCAACGACAAGCCGTCGGGATATTTCAGCCTGCGGGCGCTGTTGGTAAACATACACCTTATCCAGGTCTGAAACCTGTCCCCACCGTAACGACTCCGTACCCTCCAGAACCCTCGGCCGCCACCGTGGTTTTCGTGGAGCCAAAACCAGGAGACTATCTAATGCCGGATTTGAAGACCGCCGCTGTCATCTGTCATGCGCGGTTTCTGGACCTTGCCTCGTTCGAGCAGGTTCTCCACCAGAAAGGCTATGCGGCGAGATACTACGATGCAGGTCGGGACGACCTGTCCGTACACGATGACCCCGACGTTCTGATCACTCTAGGTGGACCGGTTGGTGCCTATGAACGCGCCGACTATCCCTGGATCGACGATGAAATGGCGGTATTGAGCAAGTATCTGCGAACAGGCCGCCCGCTTTTAGCTGTTTGTCTCGGGGCACAAATTTTGGCACAGGCGCTCGGAGCGCGTGTATTCAAGGGTGCGGCCGAAATCGGTTGGGCGCCGATCGAACTGACCGCCGCCGGACGCCATAGCGTCCTGAAGCGAACCGGTGAGCAGGGCACTCCAGTCCTTCATTGGCACGGAGACACGTTCGATTTGCCCGAAGGCGCCCAACGCCTGGCATCAACGGCGCGATGCGAAAATCAAGCCTTCTCGATAGGGTCCGCGCTCGCGGTTCAGTTCCACCCCGAAGTGCGTGCCTGCGACTTTGAGCGTTGGCTGATCTGCAACACGGGGCAGATCGCGGCCATGACCGAACATACGGTCGCGTCTCTACGGGAGCAGGCGCGGCAGCACGCGGATGCTGCTGCCCTCATCGGACAGGAATGGTTCTCGGAATGGCTTGGATGCGCATAGTCAGAATACCGAGGCGCCAGGACACGCGCTTCGGCGTTGCCTACGCCGGCTCGATACACCTTCATCGCATTCTCCCGGAACACCGCCTGCTTCTGCGCCTCGGTCATCTGGATCGGCAGCGCCTGCGCCGGATCGTCGAAGTCCCAGTGCGGATAGTCCGTCGCGAACAGCACCCGGTCCCAGCCGATCCAGTCGAACGCCTCGGCCAACTGGCTGCGAGGTTCCGGCTCCTCGATCGGCTGCGTGGTGAACCACACATTCGTGCGGATATATTCCGACGGCGCGCGCTTCAGATGCGGCAGTTCCTGCTTCAGCTTCTTCCACTGCCGGTCCATCCGCCAGCCCAGCGCGGCGGCCCAGGCCAGCCCGCCTTCGACCAGCACGACCTTCAGGTTCGGCACGCGCTCGAACACGCCCTCCAGGATCAGGCTGATCAGCACGCGCCTGCTGCGCCTGGGCGTGGCCGACCATTTCCTCGATGTAGTAGCTGCCCAAGCCGCCGGCGCGTGTTCGGCCAGCCGCCATTGCCGAAGGCGTGGATGCCGACCGCCAGGTCGGCCGCCGCGGCCGCCTCATAGATCGGCCAGTAGCGCCGCTGCCCCAGCGGTTCGGCGGTGCGGCTCAGCAGCAGCACCTGGGCGAACTCCGGGTCGTCCGCGCGCAGCTCGATCTCCTTCACCGAGGCGACGGTGTCCTCGTACGGCACCACCACCGACCCGCGCAGCCGCTTGTCCCGCGAGGTCCAGTCGGCCTTCTGCCACTCATTCGTCGCGTGCGTGATCGCCGCCGACAGCAGCGGATTGGTCGCGCCCTGCCCGCTGGTCAGCGGGTTCAGGATGCCCAGCGCGACGTTGTTCGGATCGAGATGCTGCGCCTGCATGAACGCGCAGATCGCTGCCCGGCGACCCGCCATCGGGCAGGAACGCATCGCGCCGGCACGCCTGCGGCTGGCCCTTCGGATAGGCCGAACCCTTCTCCCACGGCTGGCGATAGGTGATGCCGAACGCCTCGACATGGTCGATCCAGCGCTTCGACAGGTAGGGATAGAGCGACTTGCTGACCCCGCCGATGCCGACGCCCGGCGGCGCGCGGATGGATGTCGCAGTCGGCGATCGCCAGCTTCGACATCGCGGCCGGCTGCACGCCGGAGCGGTTCAGGACGTCCACATTCATGCGCACGGTCTCCCTTTCGTTTCAGATCGAACATAGGTCCGCAGCGGGTTCTCCGCCATGATCTTTTGCCGCGAGCCCCGGATCGAGCCCCTCCGGGATCGGACTCGACCCGTCGAACTGCCAGTGCGGATAGTCGGTGGAGAACAGCAGCATCTCATCCGACCCGATATGCTCGATCAGCCGCATCACCGACGCCGGCATCCGGCGGCGCATCGAACGGCTGCAGCGTCAGCCGCACCCGGTCGCGGATGATGGAGGTCGGCGGATCGGACACCCAGGGGATCTCGCTGCGCAGCCCCTTCCAGAACTTCGTCAGCCGCCAGAGATAGGCCGGCAGCCAGGTGACGCCGGATTCCATCAGCACGACGGTCAGGTCGGGGAACTTGGCGAACACGCCCTCGGCGATCAGGCTGGTCAGCTGGGATTGGAAGGCGGTCGGCCTGGTTGACGTATTCCTCGGTATAGCGTGGTCGGCCAGCCGACCGGCGTCATCGGATGGCGGATACATCGACCCGGCGTGGATGCCGATCGGCAGCCCGAGCCGTTCGGCCGCTGCGTAGATCGGCCAGTTCTGCCGGCGGCCCAGCGTGGTTCTCCGACCCCGACCAGCAGCAGCACCTGGACGAAGCGCCGATCCGGGGCGACAGCGTTCGATCTCGTCGACCGCCATCTCCACGTTCTGCATCGGCACGACGATGGAGGCGCGCAGCCGCGGGTCCGGTCCAGCCACTCCTTGGCGATCCAGTCGTTCACCGCGCGGGCCATCGCCACCCCCAGGTCCTCGCTGAACTGCGCCTGCACGCCATAGAGGCAGTTGCAGATCGCCAGCTGCGTGCCGAACGGGTCCAGCGCCTGCGCCGCCAGCGTCTCGACGTCCGTGCCGTCCGGCCGGTCGTCGTCCCGCCAGTCCTTGCGGAAGCTCAGCGGATTGCGGCGTCGGGTAGCTGATCGTCGTCAGATCCTCGATGCCGCGGCGGACCACCGTCTCCCGCCAATGGTCGTCGAGGTAGGGCAACAGCGTCTTGATGCCCGGAACGATCGGGTGGACGTCGCAGTCGATCGGGGCCGTCATGGTCAGTTGCCCGTCTGGATGGGGAAAGAAGAAGGCATCATAGCTCCACCAGGCCCATCCAGAAAATCCTCCGGCCAGCCGTGTCGATGTCGTGGGACTGAAGCAGGGTCAGTTTGCCATCGTCATCGACGCGGAACAGAGAGATCCGGGGCGGGATGGTTACGTTCTCACCGTTTTGGTTGGCCTTCGCCGACCAAAACGTTGGGACTGCAACTACGGGTCAAACTCAACGGCGCCCAAGATAACACGCCGCTCATCGGCCGATCGAACGTCAGGAACCAGCCGGAGGCGCGACCGAAAGTCCTTTCACATGATGCCGCCTGATGAGTTCGGCGACCTGTCCGGAGCGCTTCGCCTCCTCCACGAAATCCCTCAGGAAGCGCGCCGCCGCAGCGTTCTTCTTCTGCGTGCCAACGGCCTGCTGCACCGAGGTGAACTTGCCGTCCAGCAGGCGGCTGCCTGGCAATTTCGGCAGGTCTTCCAGCAACCGTTCCTCCAGGCCGGCCTGCACGTCGAACTTCTCCGCAACGAAACGTTCGAACAACTCTTCGGACGATGCAACGCGCGTGAGCTCGGCGTGCTTGATGTTGGCCGTGAGCCAGAGCTCGTAGGCCGACCCGGATTTCACGATGATGCGGGTGCCAGGACGGTCGACCTCGTCCACCGATTTCAGCGGCGAATCGCCCCTGGCCTGATAGGTGGCTTTGATTTCCACATAGGCGTCGGTGAAGGCGATCTTCTGGGCCCGCGCCGGCTCCGCGCCGATCAGGCAGATATCCCAGACATTGTCGTCCGCCGCGTCGGCCAGTTGGTTCGGCCTGGGATAGGGAACGCATTGGAGCGGAACGCCCAGCCGCCCGGCGATGCTTTCCGCCATGTCCCGAGCAACACCGATGGGGTAGCCCTCCGGCGTCTTGCCTGTCACGAGCAGGGCGTTGCCCATATTGAACCCAGCCCGAAGGATGCCGCCGGACGATGTCAGCTCCGCCCTCGCCTGGTCCAGACTCTCCGTCTTGTCCGTCATATTGAACGTTCCCGCCTTTATCCGTGCCGTGCGCCGCATCGAGGCCCGTTCCGGTCTCGTGCAATCACCGCACTGCATTTTGTTTCAGTACGTGTATGCGTCAGCGAGCTCGTTGCAAATGCAACGCCCTCGCATTCCTCGCGCGTATCATTTTCCCGATTGGCCCGTTTGGCAAGCCATCCGCTTCGTTCGGTCCATGCCGACCAGCGAAACGTCCGCCTTGTCGCCCCATGGAACCGCGGATGAACGCCGCTAGAGCAGGATGACATCGCTTTCGCTCAGCCATCCCGCTCTAGCTCTTTGTTTGATCGCGTGATTCAGACCTCCGGTGATCCCACCTCCGGTCATCACGCTCTAAACGCCGATAGCTAGGAACCTCGCGACGCGGTGCTTCGGGTCAAGCGGGGTGGCTGGTCAAAAGCTACCGGGTACGGGGTTGCATCCGCGGTTCCGTTTGCAAAACCCCGACTTAGCCGGAAACCTGCACCAGCACGTCCTCGCCCTCGACTTTCACCGGATAGACGGCAATGGCCTCATCCGCCGGCGCCGACAGTGCCTTGCCGCTGCGGATGTCGAACTGAGCCGCATGCAGCGGGCATTCGATGCACCCATTCTCCATCCAGCCCTCGGACAGCAGCGCGTATTCATGCGAGCATACGTTGTCCGTGGCGCAGAAATCGCCGTCGGGCATGTGGTAGACGGCGATCTCCTTCTCGCCCACGCGGACTCCGATGCAGGCGCCTTCGGCCACGTCGCCCTTTGCTGCGACCCGGACCCAGTCAGTCATGTCTATGCTCTCCGTCAGTTAGATAGTGCGCAGTGTGCCAGGGCTTCGGCGGAGTGCCAACCGGGCCGTCGCCCGCAGTCGCGGAACAGCACGAGGTCGTTGCCCGGCAGCCGCACGCCTTTGGGCTTCTTGCCGAGTTCCCGTTTGGTGGCGATCGGATACCAGTCGTTCTCGAACCCCATATTTGGGATGCCAAAGCGGCTATAGGGGATTTCGCCGGGATCGCTTTTTCAGGTCTGTCATTCTGCCTGTCCTCCAGCCGGCCGGCGGGCAACCAGGTCGATTTCGATGCGTGCGTCATAGGCGAGGCCCGTGGTGCCGATGCAGGTGCGCGCCGGTAGCCGCCCTTCGGGCCAGAAGGTTCGGTAGACAGCGTTCATCGCCGCGTAGTCTTCCTGGAAATGCGTCAGATAGATGCGGACCATGGTCACGTGCTCCAGACCGAGGCCGATGCCGTTCAGCACCGTGGTCAGGTTGGCCATGCAGTTTCGGGTCTGCGCCTCGATCCCCTCCGGCAGCACGCCTGGTGTGCTGGGTGTATCCGGCATCTGGCCGGTGACGAACACCCAGCCGTCACACTCCACCGCGTGGCTGAATGGGGCCACCGGTTTGGGACCACCCTGGACCATGTGAAACAGCATTGAACACGCCCTCCAGCTAATGCTTTTTGAGGATGCAGGGGATGTGCCAGCACCCGCGGGATCGCCGGCGGTCTCGGCTGGTCGAGCCAACGGCGGCAGGTCGCCAACATCACATGTGGAGCACATGTTCACATGTTAGTAGCATGGTCTCGGAAGACCTTGAAGAGGCCGAGACTTACATCGAGGAACTGGAGAGAAAAATTCGTGATTTGGCAGTGCTGAGCGATGAAATTCCTCCAGAGTTATTGGCTCAAGGAGACGATCTTCTTAGCATTACGGTAACATTTCAGAGCAAAGACAAACTGGTGGTACGGAGGGACGTCAAGCTCTCATGGAATGAGGTCTTCAGGGTTATCGGACCCTCAATGTATGGATACATCGTTCGAAAGCGGTCAGGCACGTATGAACCAAAGACTTATCCTTTCCAAGATAATTTGGAGGAACATATAAGATCAAAGCTAATCGATGAGGTTCAAAATAGAAAGATAAAACTTGAAGAAAGCCAACTGGATCGCTGCGTAATCCAGTTCAAGGAACTCGGCTTACTTCAGTTTCAGCAAAACAAAAACGAAGACGATGACGTATTCCGCAGTGTAACCCTGACCGAACTGGGCGAAAGAAGACTTACTCTTTTAAGTATAGATAGGCGCGAACCAAATTTCGCCCCTGATCACAATGCAATCCGACTACAACCCAATTAAGGGCCTGCGTCATCACGTCGGGGAGCCTGAGCCAAGCCAATTCTGGTCAATCCGCCAAGAGCCAGACAGATCGCCAACCTCGACAATTCCGCTCGGCCGGCGACGACCATCAGCGACCTCGCGGTAGCCTCACTTCACCGGCCGACGGCACGAAGGGGGTCTGCCAGCGCGCGCCGGATCGCTCGCGCGCACAAAAATTATCATAGGGGCGGGCACAAGAGGTCAGGTCACTTGACATGTGCAACACATGTTCCCATGCTTTACACATGGGCAGGATGATCCAAATCCGTAATGTGCCGGAGACCCTCCACCGCCAACTGAAGTCCCGAGCGGCGATGGCGGGGATGTCATTGTCGGATTACCTGCTGGGCGAAGTCCGACAGATCGCGGAACGGCCAACTCTGCAGGAACTCCGCACCCGCCTGCATAGCCGTCCGGCGACAAACCCCGAAATGACCCCCGTAGACGCAATCCGCGCCGAACGCGACCGGGTGTGATCGTCGTTGATGCATCCGCTTTGCTGGAGGTGTTGCTGCGCACACCGTCGGCCGACGCGATCGAGGAACGCCTGTTCGCCCCCGGACAATCGCTGCACGCGCCGCATTTGATCGATGTCGAAGTCGCGCAGGTGCTGCGACGCTATGTGACCAGCGGCGCGATCGAAGCGGCGCGCGGCGAGGCGGCACTCACCGATCTCACGGATTTCCCGATCCAGCGTTATCCGCATGACGTGCTGCTGCGGCGCGTATGGGCGCTGCGGCACAACCTGACTGCCTATGACGCCGTCTATGTGGCGCTGGCCGAGGCGCTCGACCGCCCGTTGCTCACGCGCGACCGCCGGCTCGCCTCAGCCGCCGGTCACCAGGCGAAGGTCGAAGTAGTGTAGAACGCCCCCTACTCCGCCGCCTGCGCGTAAGCCTCCAGCGGCGCGCAGGTGCAGACCAGGTTGCGGTCGCCATACACGTTGTCGACCCGCTTCACCGGCGGCCAGTATTTCGACGCCGCCACGTAGGGCAGCGGAAACGCCGCCTCGGTCCCGCGTATAGGCATGCGTCCAGACATCCGCCATCACCTCACGCGCGGTATGAGGCGCATGCTTCAGCGGATTGTCCGCCTCGATCCAGCCGCCCCGCCGCGATCGCGGCGATCTCCGCCCGGATCGCGATCATCGCGTCGCAGAAACGGTCGAGTTCGGCCTTCGACTCGCTCTCGGTCGGCTCGATCATCAGCGTGCCGGCGACCGGCCAGGACATGGTCGGCGCGTGATAGCCGTAATCCTGCAGCCGCTTGGCGATGTCCTCGACCTGCACGCCGGCCTCCTGCGCGAAGCCGCGGCAGTCGATGATGCATTCATGCGCCACCATCCCACCCGGCCCGGCATACAGGATCGGATACGACTCCCGCAGCCGGCGCGCGATGTAGTTGGCGGACAGGATCGCGACCTCGGTGGCGCGTTTCAGCCCCGCCGCGCCCATCATCCGGATATAGGCATAGGAGATCGGCAGGATCAGCGCACTGCCGAACGGCGCGGCGGAGACCGGACCGATCCCCGTCTCCGGCCCCGCATCGGCGCGCAGCGGATGGTTCGGCAGGAACCGCGACCAGATGCGGCGCGACACCGATCGGCCCGACGCCCGGACCGCCGCCGCCATGCGGAATGCAGAACGTCTTGTGCAGATTCAGATGGCAGACATCCGCGCCGATCGACGCCGGCGAGGTCAGCCCCACCTGCGCGTTCATGTTGGCGCCGTCCATGTAGACCTGGCCGCCATGCTCATGCACCACGGCGCAGATGTCGCGGATCGCGCCCTCGAACACGCCATGCGTCGAGGGATAGGTGATCATCAGCGCGGCCAGGCTGGCCGCGTGCTTCTCCGCCTTCGCGCGCAGATCCGCCAGATCGACGTTGCCGTCCCGGTCGCAGCCGACCACCACGACCTTCAGCCCCGCCATCGCCGCGCTGGCCGGGTTGGTGCCGTGCGCCGAGGACGGGATCAGGCACACGTCGCGATGCGCCTCGCCACGCGATTCATGCCACGCCCGAATCACCAGCAGCCCGGCATATTCGCCCTGCGAGCCGGCATTCGGCTGCAACGACACCGCCGCGAACCCGGTGGCGGCGCACAGCCAGGACTCCAGCCGGCGGATCACCGCCAGGAACCCCTCGGTCTGATCGGCCGGCGCGAACGGATGCATATCGGCGAAACCCGGCAGCGTGATCGGGATCATTTCGGCCGTCGCGTTCAGTTTCATCGTGCACGACCCCAGCGGGATCATGCTGCGATTCAGCGCGATGTCCTTGTCCTCCAGCCGCTTCAGATAGCGCAGCATCTCGTGTTCGGCGTGATACTGGTTGAAGACGGCGCCTTGCAGGATCGGCGATCCGCGCAGCAGCGGCGCCGGGATCGACGCCACCGCACCCAGTCCGCCAGCGCTCGCCGCCCAGCACGCCCGCCAGGGCGATCAGGTCGTCGCGCGTCACGGTCTCATCCAGCGCGATCGCCACACCGCCGCCATCGACGCGCCGCAGGTTGAAACCCGGCCGCCGGCCGCGCGCGCATCAGGTCGGACGCACCCTCGACCACGATCGTGTCGAAGAACGCACCATGCCGGACCGACAGCCCGGCCCGCAGCGCCGCATCCGCCAGCATCCGCGCCTGCAGATTGCACCCGCCGGGCGATCCGCCGCAGCCCCTCCGGGCCGTGCCAGACGGCATAGAACCCGGCGATCACCGCCAGCAGCACCTGCGCGGTGCAGATGTTGGAGGTCGCCTTCTCCCGCCGGATATGTTGCTCGCGCGTTTGCAGCGCCAGCCGCATCGCCGGCTGGCCGGCCGCATCCAGCGACACGCCGACCAGCCGGCCCGGCATGGCCCGCTTGAACGCGTCCCGCGTCGCGAAGAACCCGGCATGCGGGCCGCCAAACCCCATCGGCACGCCGAAGCGCTGCGCCGATCCGACGACGATATCCGCCCCCATCTCGCCGGGCGGCGTCAGCAGCGCCAGCGCCAACGGATCGGTCGCAACGATCGCCAGCGCGCCGGCCTCGTGCGCCGCCGCGATTTCCGCCGACAGGTCGCGCATCGCCCCGGTCGTGCCGGGATATTGCAGCAGCAGCGCGAACGGATTGGCCGCGCCGATCGCCGCGAGGTCGCCCGGAGCGACCGGACACCAGCGTAATGCCCAGCGGCTTCGCCCGCGTCGCCAGCACCGCCAGCGTCTGCGGATGCAGATCGCGTCGCCACCGCCAGCATGTCCGACTTCGACTTGCTGAGGGCATGCGCCATGGCCATCGCCTCGGCCGCGGCGGTCGCCTCATCGAGCAACGAGGCGTTGGCGATCTCCATGCCGGTCAGCTCGCTGATCATGGTCTGGAAGTTCAGCAGCGCTTCCAGCCGGCCCTGCGCGATCTCCGCCTGGTAGGGCGTATAGGCGGTGTACCAGCCCGGATTTTCCAGCACGTTGCGCAGGATCACCGGCGGCGTGACGGTGCCGTGATAGCCCATGCCGATCAGCGACTTCTTCAGGACGTTGCGTGACGCGAGCGACCGGAGTTCGGCGATCACCGCCGGCCTCATCGACCGGGGGCGGCAGATCCAGCGCGCTGTTCGACCGGATCGAGCCCGGCACGGTCTTCGCGGCGACATCGTCCAGCGATGCCGCGCCGACGCGTCGCAGCATCGCGGTCAATTCGGTTTCGGATGGACCGATATGGCGGCGGACGAAGCCGTCGTTTTCCTCGAGTTCCGTCAGTTCCGCCAATACGATCGATCATTTACAGGGTCTCCAGATATTCGTCGTAGGCGTCCTGATCCATCAGCGCCTCGAACGCCTCGGGATCGTCGAGTTCAAGGCGGAAGAACCAGCCCTCGCCTTCGGCATCGCTGTTGACGATCGACGGGTCCTCGACGATGGTTTCGTTGATTTCGACGACCTTGCCGGCGAGCGGCGAGTAGACGTCCGACGCCGCCTTGACGCTTTCGACGACGGCGCAGCTTTCGCCTTCCGCGACCGCGCGCTCCAGCTCCGGCAGTTCGACATGCACCAGGTCGCCGAGTTGCTCCTGCGCATGGTCGGTGATGCCGACGGTGGCGATGTCGCCATCCAGGACGACCCATTCGTGATCTTTGGTGTAACGCTTGTCGGCATTCTTGCTGGCCATGACGGATTCCCTGTTCAGCGTTGGTAGCGATGTGGAACGAATGGCAAGGGCGAAACCGCGGCCGGAATCGGCTTGCCACGCACGATCAACTGTAGCCGCGTGCCGTCGTCAGCCAGGTCCTTTCGCACATAGCCCATCGCGACCGGGCCGTTGACGCTGGGTCCGAACCCGCCGGAGGTCACCGTTCCGGCCTCCGTCCCGTCCATCGCCAGGATCTGCGTCAGCGCCCTGGCCGGGACGCGTCCCTCCGGCCGGATGCCGACTCGGCGGCGCGGCGGACCGTTGTCGAGCTGGTCGCGCACCAGCAGCCCGCCGGGGAAGTCCCAGCTCATTTTCCGGCGCTTGCCGATGACCCAGGTCAGACCGGCCTCGACCGGGCTGGTGAGTTCGTCGATATCGTTGCCGTAGAGGCACAGCCCCGCCTCCAGCCGCAGCGAATCGCGCGCGCCGAGGCCGATGGGGACGACCTCCGGATGGGCGATCAGCGCATCCGCCAGCGCCTCGGCGTCCGAACCGGCGACCGAGATCTCGAACCCGTCCTCCCCGGTGTAGCCCGATCGTGAGACCAGGCAGGCGATGCCGAACAGGGCCAGGTCCGCGATGCCCATGAACGGCAGCGCGGCGGCCTTTTCCCCCAGCACCTGCGCCGCCGCCGGTCCCTGCAGCGCCAGCAGCGCTCGGTCCTCATGCCGGGTCAACGTGTGGCCGGACAAATGGTTCAGCAGGTGGCCGAAGTCGACCTCTTTGCGGCTGGCGTTGACGACCAGGAACAGCCGATCCTCGGCCAGGCGCGCGACCATCAGGTCGTCGATGATGCCGCCGGCCTCATTGGTGAGCAGCGTGTAGCGCTGTCGGCCGGGCTTCAGGCCGATGATATCGCTCGGCACCAGTGCCTCCAGCGCCGCGGCAACGCCGTGGCCTTCCAGCGTCGCCTGCCCCATGTGGGAGACGTCGAACAGCCCGGCGGGAGCGCGGGTGTGCAGGTGCTCCGCCATGATCCCGCCCTTGCAGCGGGAGGCGAGGTCGCCGGCGAAATCGTATTGCAGCGGCATCGCATAGCCGGCGAACGGCACCATCCTGGCGCCGTGGCGGCGATGCCAGCCGTCGAGCGGGCGTTTCAGCGCAGCGGTGCGGTCGAGTCTGGAGTGCTTCGGTCCACGGGCGCTACTCGCAGGGCCATCCCCCGGCGGAACTGCCGGAGGCGATGACCCCCCTCTGTCACGGACCTGAGAGATTCAGCGCGGATGCGGCCCCTTACTCCGTCGGTGCAGACCCGTAACGGGTCCGGCTTTCCAGAGATCCCTACCCGTCGCGGTCCCTGGTGCCTGAGCGTTTCCGGGGGCCGGTTGCGCCTTCGGCGGCGGGTTGCCCCGCAGCTCTCCCGCGGCGGGTGCCCGGGACGAGGACACCATGCCGGAATGCTGGCTGGATGCAAAGGGGAATTCGGGGGGTAGGGTGTTTTGGATGGCCCTCCGGCCCCTTCGTTCAGGCCGCGAAGCGGCCGGCTCCGTGTTAGGCTTTACCAAACAGCCGATCCAAAGCACGCCGCTCCCGGCCGTTGCCGCATGGAAGGGCGTGGACTAGGCTCGCCGCGACAGGCAGCGGAAACAATACCATGAAACTGGCATTTTTCGACGACTTCAAACTGGGCGTGGTCAAGGGCGACACGATCGTCGACGTCTCGGCCGCGGTGACGGACATTCCGCATCTCGGGCCCGGCGACCTGATCAGCGGCCTGATCGCCCGGTTCGACGACTATCGCGGCAAGCTCGAGGACGCGGCCGCCGGGCGCCGGCGTGCCGCTGTCCAGCGTGCGCATCCGCCCGCCGCTGCCGAAGCCCGGCAACATCGTCTGCATGGCGGTGAACTACATGGAAAACGGCACGCTGGCGAAGCCGGCGCCGATCAACGCCTTCCACAAGGCGGCCAACGCGATCATCGGCCCGGGCGACACGATGGTGCTGCCCGACGTGCCCGCCACGATCTTCGAGGGCGAGGCCGAGATGGCCGTGGTGATCGGCAAGCGCGCCACGCCACGTTCCGGCCGCGCAGGCGATGGATTACGTGTTCGGCTATATCAACTTCATCGACGGCTCGGCCCGCGGCCTGCCGCCGGCCGGCAACGTGTTCTTTCAGATGAAGTCACGCGACACGTTCGCGCCGATCGGCCCGTATCTGGTGACCAAGGATGAGATCGCCGATCCGCAGAAGCTGCCGATCAAGCTGTGGGTCAACGGCGAGGTGAAGCAGGACTTCAACACCGACGACATGGCGCACAACGATCGCGCGCTGCATCGAGTGGGTGACCTCGATCCACACGCTGGAGCCGGGCGACATCCTGGCCACCGGCACCAATCATCGCGGCCTGTCCAGCTTCATGGACGGCGACATGGTCGAACTGGAGACCGCAGGGCCTCGGGCGGCTGCGCTTCAACATCCGCGACGAGCTGAAGCGCACCTGGTCGCGCGAGACGCGGCTGGACCGGCAGCAGAAAGGCCAGGAGGGCCCGACGCATCAGTTGACCGGCAAATACGCGAAGCCGTCCTGATGGCCGCCCTGCTGGTGGTGCGCGCGACGGTCGCCAATCTGCGCGACCGGCTGGCGTTCGACGACTGGTATCACAAGGAACATCTTCCGGACGCGATGAAGGCGTTCGGCGTGCGCACCGCCTGGCGTGCCTGGAGCCAGACGGAGCCCGCGGTGCACTGCGCCTTCTACCGGTTCGATACGCTGGAGGACGCGGCGCGCGCGACGACAGGCCCGGCGATCGAGGCGCTGATCGCCGAGTTCGACCGGTGCTGGGGCACGAAGGTCACCCGCACGCGGGAAGTGTTGAATGTGGTCGAGGAGGCCGCTGCGTCCTGACCATTTCTTAATTCCAATGCGTAGCCGAACCCGTTAGCATCCCGGCCATAAATAATAAACGGGAGGTTACCATGTCCAGACGTGTGTTCCTGGCGGCGCTTGCCGGCGGGGCGACGAGTGCTTGCCTGCCATTCCGTGTCTTTGCCGCCGAGGACACGCCCGGCGTGACCGCGACCGAGATCAAGATCGGCAATACTGCGCGCCTATAGCGGCCCAGCCTCGGCCTATGGGATCATCGCCAAGACCGAGGCGGCGGTGTTCCGGATGATCAACGACCAGGGCGGCGTCGGCGGCCGCAAGATCGTCTATGATTCGGTCGATGACGGCTACAGCCCGCCCAGGACGGTGGAGCAGGTGCGCAAGCTGGTGGAGCAAGACGAGGTCGCCTTCATCTTCGCCACGATCGGCACGCCGACCAATACGGCGATCGCCCACTACATGAACAGCAAGGGCGTGCCGCTGCTCTTCCTGGGCAGCGGCGCCAACAAATGGGGCGATCTACAAGCACGCGCACTGGATCATGGGCTGGCAGCCGAGCTACCGGACCGAGGCGCAGATCTACACGAAGTATATCCTGAAGCGAAAAGCCGGACGCGAAGATCGGCATCCTGTATCAGAACGATGATTTCGGCAAAGACTATCCCGCCGGCGTGCGCGACGTGCTGGGTGCCGATTTCGACAAGCACGTCGTGAAGACGGTGTCCTATGAGGTCACCGATGCGACGATCAACTCGCAGGCGGTCGAGCTGAAGGACGCGGGCGCCGACGTGCTGCTGACGGCGGCGACGCCGAAGTTCGCCGCTCAGACGATTCGCAAGATCGCCGACATGGCCTGGAAGCCGTTGCATTTCATGACCAACGTTTCGATATCGGTCGGTGCCGTGATCAAGCCGGCGGGGCATGGAGAATGCCACGGGTCTGATCAGCGCGGCGTATCTGAAGGATCCGACCGATCCGACCTGGAAGGACGATCCGGGGATGAAACAGTGGCGCGCGTTCATGGCGAAATACATGCCGGATGCGGACGTGTCCGATCAGGGGACGGTGTTCGGCTATGGCGTGACGATGTCGCTGTGGCAGGTGCTGAAGCAGTGCGGCACGGATTTCTCGCGCGCCAATATCATGAAGCAGGCGGCCAACTTGAAGGAGCTGGAGATTCCGGTGCTGCTGCCGGGCATCAAGGTCAACACCAGTCCGACGAACTATCATCCGATCCGGCAGATGCAGTTGACACGCTGGGCCGGCGATCATTTCGAATTGTTCGGGCCGGTGCTGGAGGGCAGCGCCGTTTAGACCGGCATCAGGAGTCACGCAACGCCTGATGACGGTGCGGTGGAGCGCGGCGGGCTTTCGGAGACCACGGAGCCGCGCTTCATCCGATCCCGTGAAACGATCGGGTTCCGAGACCTGATCAGGCCTGGGACCGCGACGCGTCCGGCACAATCGCCTTGGCCCTGAACGGAGCGGTTTGCACCATTGCCGATCACCCGACCGGAGTTGCCTGATGTCGCATCAGGCAACTCCGGTCCGGTGCCTGGATATCGACGCATGGTTGTGGAAGGATCCCAATGACAAAACGCTTGCGGTTGCCTAATCTCAGATGATGGTCATTCGCGTCCAGACTGAGGATTTCGACATTGGCGCCGAATTCGCGGCGCTGACCGCCGGCCGCTCGGATATCGGCGGCATCGGCTGTTTCGTCGGCACCGTGCGCGCCGATCCGAAAGGGTCCGACGGCCGGGTCACCGGCATGACGCTGGAGCATTACCCCGGGATGACCGAACGCGCGATCGAGCGGATCGCCGCGGATGCGCGGGAACGCTGGCCGCTGCTGGGTGTCACGGTGATTCACCGCGTCGGACCGCTGCGGCCGGGCGAGAACATCGTGCTGGTCATCGCCGCCTCGTCTCACCGCCAGGCGGCGCTGGATGCGACATCGTTCCTGATCGACTGGCTGAAGACGAAGGCACCGTTCTGGAAGCGGGAGGATCTGACCTCCGGTGCAGGAGCATGGGTCGATGCGCGCGAGGATGACGACGCTGCGGCGGCCAAATGGGATACCGTGACCACAGGGGACAGACGATGAGATTTCGCGCTTTCGGTTCGATGCTGGCAGCCGCCGGGTTTACTGCGCTGCTGGCGGGACCGGCTTTCGCGGAGCAGCATGGCGGGGGCGGTCACCACGGGGACGGTCACCACGAGGGCGGTCACCACGGGGCGGTCACCACGGGGACGGTTTCCATGGCGGCGGTTTCCATGCGGGCTGGCACGGCCATCCGTTCGGACCGCACGATATCGGCCTCTGGCGTGGCGGTGGTTGGCGCCATGAGTGGCACAACGGCCACATAGGCTGGTGGTGGGTGGTCGGACCGTCCTGGTATTACTATTCGGCCCCGGTCTACCCGTATCCCAGCCCTTATGTGCCCCCTTCGATTCCAGCGCCCGTGGGGCCGGCCTGGTACTGGTGCCCCGCTCCAGCCGGCTACTACCCGTATGTCGGACAGTGCGCTACGCCCTGGCAGGCGGTAACGCCTCGGTAAAGGCGCCGCGCGCCTGTCATACCGATTTGCGGGGTCATCTTTTCGTCGCGGCGGTGAGGTGTCCCTCGGCGCTCGAAATCACGGGTCAGTGGCAGGTTCGCGCAAGTTCCACCGGCCAGGATGCAGTCATTACCAACCACAGGGCATCAAATCCGTCGGCAACCGGCCGCAGGGTGTGCCTCCCTGCATCGCCAATCTCTGGACAACCTATGCGTTTTCCATGGGCAACATCACATTCATGTCGGCGGCGGGCTGAACTATCAGGCGAAGTCGTTCAGCGACGTCACGAATGTGAATTCCGTCCCGGGCTTCGTCATCCTCAATGTGACGTTTGGGTATGGCAATGACCATTGGGCGCGTCGCTCGATGCCCGGAATATCACCGATCAACGATACTTCATCGCCGCGAACGGCGCCGGCGGCTTCGTGGGGAGAGCCCCTCGGCATGTTCTTCGCTCTACACGCGCATTTGTAACGCGCCTGTGTCCTCTGCCCGAGCGGCAACGCGGGCAAACGGAATGAAACCGGCCGCCGCACGTCTCTATATCACAGGGCAACTGCAGCAATGAGGTGTCCGGTGAAGCTGTCAGGTAAATGGCTGGCCATGACGGCGATATCCCTGTTGGCCGCGGGATGTGCCATCGTGCCTCCGTCCGGCCCCAGCGTCGTGGCCTTGCCACCACAGGGGAAGGATCTCACGCAATTCCAGAGTGAGGACGCCGCCTGCCGCCAATACGCAGCGACGCGGATCGCGCCCCCCGACACGCCGGGCACGTCCGCCGATCAGTTGCAGCAGGCTTACGACATTGCGTATGTGCAATGCATGGCCGCGGACGGGAACAGCCTCAGCCCGTACCCGATCGGCATCCGGGCGGCTTACGCCTACCCTGATTCCTGGGATTACGATCCGTGGTGGGGACCGGGCTTGGGTGTCGGGTTCGTTGGTGTAATCGGGCCCAGGTTCCACCATCACGGGTTTGGGCACAGATCGGGATTTGCCCATGCTCATTCCGGCGGACATCGCGGCTGACGGGCAGGGGCCTGAAGTTCTTTTTGGAACCAGTGATGCGCGCAGGGTTCCTGGTTGAATGGCGGAACCTCGCGGCGGCCTTCGCTGCGGTAGAGGTTCCGTGCCCGGATCAGCGTGCGATTGGTTTCCAGGCGTAGCGTCCGCAGGCCGAACTCGCACGCGGCGGCTTCCAACTGCTGCAGGATCCGGCGTGCGATACCCAGGGCACGCGCGCTGGTCTGCTGTCGCTGACTTTGGTCAGAGACTGCGCGAACGTAAAGCTCAGCCCTTCACGCCGAGCCGCCCGGCCATCTCCTGGATGAACTGCCAGGCGACCCGGCCGGAGCGGGCGCCGCGCGTCACCGACCATTCGACCGCCTCGGCGTGCAGTCGCTCGGGACCGATCGGCAGGTTCGATATCGCGCCGCGTAGCCGTCGACCATCGCCAGGAAGGTCGGCTGGTCGCAGTTGTGGAACCCCAGCCACAGGCCGAAACGATCGGACAGCGAAACCTTCTCCTCGATCGCCTCGGTCGGGTTGATCGCGGTCGAGCGTTCGTTCTCGATCATGTCGCGCGGCATCAGATGCCGGCGGTTCGAGGTCGCGTAGAACAGCACGTTGTCCGGCCGGCCCTCGATCCCGCCGTCCAGCACCGACTTCAGCGCCTTGTAGTCGGAGTCCTCCTTCTCGAACGACAGATCGTCGCACAGGATCAGGCAGCGCCGCGTCCTGGCCGCGCAGCAGGTTCAGCAGCGACGGGCAGCGAGCGGATGTCCTCGCGGTGGATCTCGATCAGCACCAGGCAGCCGGGCATCTCGCCGTTCGCCTCGGCGTGCATCGCCTTGACCAGCGAGGACTTGCCCATCCCGCGCGCGCCCCACAGCATCGCGTTGTTCGCCGGCAGGCCGCGGACGAAGCGCAGCGTGTTCTCCAGCAGGATGCCCTTCTGCCGCTCGACGCCCTTCAGCAGCCCGATCGTCGACCCGCGACACCATGCGGCACCGGCGCCAGATGCGCCGGCGAGGGGTGCCAGACGAACGCATCCGCCGCGTCCAGGTCCACCGGCGGCCGGCGGCGGCGGGGCGAGCCGCTCCAGCGCCTCGGTCAGGCGGGTCAGCAGGGCGATCGATACGTCGATCCATCGAGCATCCGCGGCCATTCTCACAGATCAGCTTGACGAAAGAGGGGCGGAAACTATGGTCCGGCCCGCCGTATCGCAAGGACCCGCGCCGTCATGAACCCGTTTACCCTGATTCCCCCGCCTACGCCCAGGACGTGGGCGGACATGTTCCTCGGCCAGCGCGACGCAGTTCGTGCCGCTGGTCCTGATCTTCGGCGTGTTCTACTTCCTGCTGATCCGGCCGCAGCAGCAGAAGCAGAAGGAAATGCGCGGCGATGCTCGCCGCCGCTGAAGCGCGGCGACCGCGTCGTCACCGGCGGCGGCATCCTGGGCACCGTGCAGCGCGTGCCGATGGTGCAGGACAAGGACGGCAAGCAGGTGCCGTCGCAGGAGATCGAGGTCGAGATCGCCCCGAACCTGCGCGTCACCGTGCTGCGCGACACCATCACGACGGTGATCAAGCCGGTCGCGGCGAACGATACGAAGCCGGTGAAGGAGAAGGCGTCCTGACGCTCTGACTGGCGATTGGACAGGGCAAAAGTCCCGGTCCGGGGCTTGAGCGGTTGACTGTCCGGGATGCCTTTTGGTCAGTTGCCGGTGCCGCGTCCGCATCTGTGAAAGAAACCACGGAGCCGGCCGCTGCGCGGCCTCTGGGAGAATTCCGGAGGGGCACGGAGGCGTTGTTTCACGGTGACATTGGGACTTCGGCCGCGCCGCAGTTTGGTTTACGCCGTAGTTTCAGGGCGCTTCGCGCGCGGGCAGGACCAGGGAAGTCTCCAACGACAAGCTGCCGGGACATTGCAGCCTGCTGGGTTATTGGCAAACATACGCATTGTCCAACCACGGACCCACGGCCGAAACTTGTCCCCACGTCGCCTCTGCAACGACTCCGCGCCCTCCGGAACCCTCCCCAGAGGCCGCGCAGCGGCCGTCTCCGTGGTTTCTTGCGCGGAGCCGTTCCCAGCTCCCGACCCTCAATCGCTGGCAGCGCGCCGCCGTCGCGGTTTCGCCGCCCGGGGCTCCGGCACCATCGCTGCGTGCCCGTAAAGCGACCGCATCCGATGGTGTGACCTGCCGGAATCGAACCCCAGCGGCAGCCCGCCGTCGCGGCTGATGGGCGTCGTGCCACTGGCGATCTTCACCAGCGTGTCCATCACCGCGGCGACATCGATCGGGAACGGCACCACCACGCCGAACCCTGCCTCCCGCACCCGGTCCGCCGGTGCACCGATATCCGGCACCACGGGGATCAGCCCCAGGCTCGACCGCCTCGGTCAGCGTGTAGGAGAACGTCTCCGGCCAGCCGTGCAGGAACAGGGCAATCCGCGCGCCGGAGCGATCGACCAGCCCCGCCAGCGCCTCGGGTTCATATCGTCCGGTGACGGTGACGTTGCCGATCGCCTCCAGGTCATCGTCGATATTGGTGAAGCCGATGACGTGGAAGCGGAAATCCGGATGGTTCAGCGCCGCATGGCGGGCCAGCGCCAGCAGCGTGTGGGACCCCTTGTGCGGCCCGATCGCGCCCAGCAGGCAGATATCGGTGGGTCCGCCGCGGCGCACGCCGATCGGGAACGTGGTGCCGGTCTGCGGATGCGGCAGCGCGATCGGCTCGATCCCCGGCATCAGCGCCGCCAGGCGGGAGGCCGCATCCAGCGACGGCGCCACCACATGCCTCGCTTTGGCCAGGACCGACTGGAACAGCGCCCGGTGCTCCGCCACCGGCATCTCGTCCAGCCGGTGGGCATGGTGCGCGCCATCCATCGTCAGGCAGCGGTCGCAGCGATCCGCCGAGGCGCCGCCGCAGAACGACCCCGAGGCATCGATCAGCGTCACCCGCGGGCAGGCATAGTAGAAGTCGTGCACATGGAAGACGCTGTCGTGGTCGGCCAGGAAGCGGCGCAGCGGCTCGATGACATCCTGCGTGAAGCCCAGCAGATGATGCACCACCACGCGCGCGATCGGCAGTGCGGCGAGCATGGCGAACAGCGCCTCGCCTTCGTTGGCGGCGAAGACGGCGTGCAGGGCCAGCCCGTCGGCGGTCAGGACGACGTGCCCGTCCTGCTGGCCGGTGACCCGCAGCACCAGCGCATCCGCCGGCTGCACCAGCGCCGCAATGTCCTCCGCCGCTCGGGCTGTGCCGCCGTCCAGCCAGTTGTCGATCACCAGCCAGAACCGGCGATCGGCGGCGAAGGCGCGCAGGCGATGGGCGTCCAGCGGCCAGCGCAGGCGGCGGATCGGGTCGATGGCGGCGAAGCGGGCGACCCGGAGCGGGTATTCGGGGAAGCGCTGCGCCAGGATTTCCAGGTTCCGCGCCACCAGGGCGGCTTTCTCCGCACCGAAGGAGCGCGCTTCGGCATGGCGGACAAGGACGCCGCCGGCAGCGACATGGCGCCAGCCGCGATCGGCGGCACGCAGGCTGAAATCGTTCTCCTCGGCATAACCGCGCCCGAACGCGTGGTCGAACAGCCCGATCTCCTCGATCACCGCGCGGCGGATCAGCATGCAGAAACCGTGACCGGTGGGGATCGGCGCGCGACTGTCCGGCGTTTTCGCGCAGCGCGACATCGGCGAGTTCGGCCCAGCCGATATCGGCACAGTTCGTCCTGGATCAGCATCGGATGCGGGTAGGAGAACAGCGTCGCGTTGTTGGACAGGGCGGTGACCGAGCCGATTCGCGGATCGGCGTGCAGCACGCGGTGCATTTCATCGAAGGCGCCGGGAAACACCTCGGTATCGGCGTTCAGCAGCAGCACGTCGCCGGTGGTCAGGAAGTCCATGCCGCGATTGGCGGCGGCGACGAAGCCCTCATTGCTGGCGTTGCGCAGCACGAACAGGTTGGGATGATGGGAGAACCCATCCACCAGCTCCGCCATTGCGCCGTTGCCGGGGTTGTCGTTGACGATGACGATCGTGTCCGTCGCCGCGTCGCGGCAGCGCAGGACGGAATTCAGGCAAATGCGCGTCGCCGCTTCGTCGGCATAGACGGGGATGACGATGGCCATGCCGCCGGACCGCGGGCTCCGCGCTCGGCATTCGGCGTGCCTTCAGGCGCAGGCCGGCACCGCCTCGCAGATGGCCCGCCCAGGTTGCGAAGGCATCGAGCAGGGTGGCGCGGGTGCCGGGGGCGAGGCGGTCGTTGGCCAGCGCCTCCTGCGCCTGTTCGATGCCGGCCGCGGCCGGACCGACCAGGAACGGGCCGCCGAACAGCTCCCGCTCCGACCCCAGCAGGCGCAGCGACAGATGCGTCAGCCTGGCGCGTGGTTCCGGTTCGGGTTTAAGGACAAGGTCGAACCCGCAGGCCCCGGCTTGCGGGAAGCGACTGGCGACGTCCTGCCGGTCCAGACGCGTGACCGCGCTGCCGGCGGGTTTGCCGTCGCGAAAGGCCACCAGGGTGAAGCGCCGGTTCGGCGCGTCGGGCGAAAACAGCCAGCCCACGGCACCGGTTTCCGACAGCGAGTTCGAGATAGCCCTCCAACCGGACCGGCCCGAAGGCCTGTGCGAAGGGTTTGGCCAGAGCGCGATGACCGGAAACGGAATCGCCGGAGGTCTGAATCACGTGCTCAAGGCCGAAACGCCGATGCGGGCGGTCAGGCATATCTCGTTGCGGCCGAAGCAGTGCGGCGGCAGCGGCGCATCGAAACGGCAGGGGCGGAACAGCGGATCGCCGTCATCCTTCCCGAGGGAGGGCGTGATGGTCATGACCACCTGCCCTTCCTGATCGATCAGGACGATGTCCTGGGTGACGAGGACGGTGTGGCGGTTGGTGACCCAGCCGCTGACGCGGCCGCCGGCGATGGTCAGGGTGCCGTCATGGATTTCCGGCCCCATGAACAGGGGCGACCCGAGGATTTCGCAGTCGTCGGCGAGGATGCTGAGCGGGCCGGTATCGTCGGTGAACGGGATGGCAAGCTGGAAGCCGAAATCGCACGCGCCGCCGCCGACGCTCAGCAGGTCGCCGCGTGGCATGTTGGCGATGGTCTCGGCGATCACCTCCCCGCGTGGGTCGACGGCAACGATGCGGCATCGCGTGCTGCGATCGCTCGGGATGGCCCAGCCAAATGCATAGCGGCCGTGGCAATGATCGATCTGACCGGTCTGCAAGACTGAACACCCTCCATCTGCGGGAGAGTATCAATTCGGCGTGCGATTGTCTGCACGTAAAAGTAGTATTTACACGCAAAAGTTGTCGAGACGATCCTCGGCGGACGGGGGTTTCGCCTCCTGCCCAGGGTGCTAGGTTATCGACAAGCGCAAAACAGGAGGGAACCATGCAAGGCGTCGTGTTCACCGGTGACCGCGAACTGGAAATGATGAACTTCCCCGACCCGACGCCGGGTCCGGGCGAGGTGGTGGTGGAGATGAAGGCGTCCGGCATGTGCGGGTCGGACCTGCACCAGTATCGCCGGCCGAAGGGCCAGGCGCGCAACGCGCACCGGCCTGCCGCCCAATCCGAACCCGACCATCGCCGGCCACGAACCCTGCGGCGTGGTCGCCGCGGTCGGCCCCGACGTGCTGCCGACCGAGGCGAAGATCGGCCAGCGCGTGATGGTGCATCACTACCAGGGCTGCACGCAGTGCGATCATTGCCGCTCCGGCTGGCAGCAGCTTTGCCAGGAGGTGCCGGTGAAGGTGTACGGCAACAACTCGCATGGCGGCCACGCGAAATATCTGAAGGTGCCGGCCAACACGCTGGTGCCGCTGCGCGATGAACTGACGCTTCTCCGCCGGCGCGGCGATCTCCTGCGGCTCGGGCACGGCGTATGGCGCGCTGCGGCGGATGAACATTTCCGGCCGCGACACGATCGCGATCTTCGGCCAGGGACCGGTCGGCCTCGCCGGCACGCAGTTCGCCAAGGCGATGGGCGCGCGGGTGATCGCGCTCGACATCAATCCGCAGCGACTGGAACGCGCCAAGGAGTTCGGCGCGGATGAGGTGGTCGATCCCGGCTCCAACGATCCGGTCGCGGCGATCAAGGACCTGACGCACGGCCGCTACGCCGATCTGTCGCTGGATACCTCCGCGCAACTCCGAGGCGCGGCTGAACGCGATCCGCAGCACCAAGGTCTGGGGCACGATGTGCTTCGTCGGCGAGGGCGGCGACGTGAAGATCGATGTCAGCCCGCATCTGCTGCGCCGGCAGATGACGCTGGTCGCGTCGTGGACGTTCTCCAACATCATCCAGGCGGAGTGCGCGACTTTCTGCGTCGAGCGCAAGGTCGACGTCGACGCGCTGTTCACCCATCGCTGGAAGCTGGATCAGGCGGAGGAGGCCTACAAGCTGTTCGACAAGCAGTCGGACGGCAAGGGCGTCTTCCTGATGTGATGCGTAACGAGGCCGCCTGGCTCTATGACAGTCCTGGGCCAGCGCGGCCTGATCGTCGGCAGCTCCGGCAATGTCAGTGAGCGTGCCGCGGACGGCATGATCATCACCCCGTCCGGCGGCTCGCCGGACGGAGCGCGTGGCACTTGTCCATACGGGCATGGATGGGTCGGTGCTGTCGGGCGACGGCGACGCCGTCCAGCGAGTGGGCAATGCATGCGGCGATCTATCGCGTCTACCCGGATGCCAGGTGCGTCGTGCATACGCATGCCGATGCCTGCACCGCGCTGGCGTGCCTGGGCGTGGAGCTGCCGCCGTTTCATTACATGGTCGTGCAGTTCGGCGGCGACGATGTGCGCTGCGCGCCGTATGTCACGTTCGGCACGCCGGCGCTGGCAGACCTGGCGGCGGAGGCGATCGAAGGCCGCACCGCGTGCCTGCTGGCCAATCACGGCATGATCGTCTGCGCGCCCACGGCACAGGCAGGCGCTGACGCGGGCGGTGCTGCTGGAGACGCTGTGCCGGCAGTATCTGCTGGCGCTGTCGGCGGGAAAGCCGAGGCTGCTGACGGCGCAGGAGATGGCGGACGCGCGGGAGCGGTTCAAGACGTACGGGCCGCGGGCGGCGAGCCGGTAGAGCTTCCTAAGCGTCGCGGGGTGGCCGGTCCTGGTCACAGTCGGCGAAGGGCCTCCATCTCAACCTTCCCACAACACCCTGATTGGGTGATCATGCTCGGATGCCGTTGCCTGCTTTGTCATCCCAAGCCGGACGGAGACCATCCCGATGCACGATCTCGTCTTCCTGTTCGACGTGGACAACACGCTGCTCGACAACGACCGCGTCCAGGCCGAACTGCACGACCACCTCGGCTGGAACTACGGCGAGCATGCCCGTGACCGCTACTGGGCGATCTTCGAGGCGCTGCGCAGCGAGCTCGGCTACGCCGACTACCTGGGCGCGCTGGAACGCTACCGGGTCGAGGACCTGCATAACCCGCAACTGCTGCGCATGGCGAACTGGCTGGTGGATTATCCGTTCGCCGACCGGCTCTACCCGGGTGCGCTGGAGGCGGTGGCGCATGTCAGCCAATGGGGCCCGACGGTGATCCTGTCCGACGGCGACGCGGTGTTTCAGCCGCGCAAGGTCCATCGCTCGGGGCTGTGGCAGGCGTTCGAAGACCGCGTGCTGATCTACATCCACAAGGAGCAGGAGCTGGACGATGTCGAGCGTTTCTTCCCGTCCAAGCGCTATGTGCTGATCGACGACAAGCTGCGCATCCTGAATGCGGTGAAGACGATCTGGGGTGAGCGGGTCACGACGGTGTTCCCCCGCCAGGGTCACTACGCGCTGGATCCGGCGATCGTGGCCGCGCATACGCCGGCGGATCACACCGTCGAGCGGATCGGCGACCTGGTACACCTGGCGCGGGATGCTTTCTAGGACAGGGCTTGGTATCATACCGACCGGCGTCGCGCGGCTCTTCCGTAATGACGGCTCATCTCGTGGTGACGCTCAATTCCGTCGTGGTGGTCAATTCCGTCGTGGCCGGCCTTCGCCGACCACGACGGGGAGAGGAAGACGCCATGACGACATAGATCCTTACGTCGTTGCCAGCGCGGATGCCTCCTCACCCAGCGACCCGATCGGTTCCCGGACCACCACCTGCAGGATCACCGCGCCCAGGATCGTTACACCTGCGCCGATCGTCAGGGCCATGACGAACGACCCGGTCATATCCACCACCATTCCCGTCACCAGCGGTGACACCGTCCCGCCGATATAGCCGCCGAAGTTCTGACTGCAGCGCGCCGATGGCCGTGGCGTTGAGGCCGAACTCTTGCCGTATGGTCAGGTTGCCGATCGCGAGCGTGGAACGATCGATGTAGTTGAGGGCGATGGCGCCGGTCGCCAGGGCGATGGCGATCCACTGCATGCGCCGCATTCTGGGCGTTATTGCGGAAACAGTCATCGGTGCTTCCTCTCCCTGTTATTTATTCTTCCAGTGCCGCACGGATCACCGCCGCTGGCAAGATCGCCGGGACAAGCGGGTCGACGTGGCGCGATTCTTCGGCTGTGCTGGTGTTCCCGCTATTCCAGTCTGATCGGAGCCTCTGCCATGTCCCTCTCACCCGACCTGACCGGTCGCGTCGCCCTCGTCACCGGCGGTTCGCGCGGTATCGGTGAAGCCATCGCCCTGATGTTGGCCGAGGCCGGCGCGGATGTTGCCGTCAACTACCGGGACCGCGCACAAGACGCAGACCGCGTCGCGGGGGCAGCCCGAGCGCTCGGCCGCAAGGCGATGGCGGTGCGGGCGGACGTGTCGCGCGCCGATGCCGTCGCCGCCATGATGCGGGCAGTCGCGGCAGAGCTTGGTCCCGTCGATATCCTGATCAACAACGCCGGCATCGCCCTGATCCGCGGCATCGATGACCTGACCGAGGCGGATTTCGACGAGACCATCGCGGTGAACCTGAAATCCGTCTTCCTCTGCACCCAGGCCGTGTTGCCGCATATGCGCGCGCAGGGCTGGGGACGGATCGTCAACATCTCCTCCGGTGCGGCACGTGGGGCCGGGGGTGTCGGACTGCACTACAATGCCTCGAAGGCCGGGATGGAGGGGATGACACGGGGCTATGCCGCGCGCCTGGTGAAGCAAGGCATCACCGTCAATGCGGTGGCGCCGTCGCTGATCGAGACGGACATGGTCCGCTCGGGCGTGGCATCGTCGCCGGCTCGCATTCCGCTGGGGCGTTTCGGCATGCCGCGGGAGGTCGCGCAGGTGACGCTGATGCTGATCGGCAACGCCTACATGACCGGGCAGACGGTCGCGCTGTCCGGGGGCATGGCGTTCAACTGATACTGCCTGACGGATAGGTTACGGACTTCCAAATCCGGCCCCGACGGATGCAGACTGCACGGGCGAGAGGCCGTGAAACAAGGCCGAGGAAAAGGGAGAGTGTCCACATGGTCACCCGCATCAACCGAGCCATCGAACTGCTGCAGCAGGACCAGGCGATCTATTACGACGGCCCGCACAGCGGCCATGTGCTGACCTATGAACAGGGCCTGCGCGATGCCGGCACCTGGGCCGACTACATCAATGTCGGCATGGAGCATGGCTGCTTCGACATGACCGGCCTCGCCGAATACATGCGCGGCATGGTCGATGCCGGGCCGACCCGGTCGGGTCACCGCACGCCGGCGGTCATCGTCGAGGCGCCGGTCAACGGCACCGATGAGGCGAATGTCCGGTTCAATGCGTGGCAGTTCCGCCAGATCCTCGGCCGCGGGGTGCATGGCATCCTGCTGTGCCAGGCGGAGACGGCGGACGCGGTGCGGGCCTTCGTCGAGGCGTGCCGGTATCCGCATAATCTCACCGGCGTCGATCGTGGCTCTGCCGTCACCCGAGGAGCGGCTGCAGCGGCGCGGTGCGGCCGCGCCGCGGTCGGACGGGCATGCTGGGGATCGGCACGCGCGGGCGCGGATCGGAGAGCACCGCGGCGCCGGTCTGGGGCATTTCCGGCGAGGAGTACATGGCGCGGTGCGACCCCTGGCCGCTGAACCCGGATGGCGAGCTGCTGCTGGGCGTGAAGCTGGAAAGCCCGGAGGGGATCGCCAATGCCGACGCGATCTGTGCCGTGCCGGGGCTGGGCTTCGCCGAGATGGGACCAGGCGACCTGAGCCTGTCGCTGGGGTCGGTGAAGTTGATGCGCGATCCCTATCCGCCGGTGATGCAGGCGGCACGGGACAAGGTGTTTGCCGCGTGCCGGCGCAACGGCATCGCGTTTCTGGAAGGCTGCACACCCGGCCAACATCGCTGCTCGGCTCGACGAAGGCGTGCGGGTGATCGCCGGGCACTCCGAGGAGACGGCGCGGATCGGGCGCGCGCATCAACGGCGGTCGTTGCCGGTGTGATACCATTGATTTTGGCGGGGCCTGTCCTCGGGCCGACCACGAAATGGGCGCTTGCCCAGCAGCTTTCCAGGCAGGGGGCGCTTGAACGGCTGGCATCGCCGCTGTATCCGGGTCGAAACTGCTTGTGACCGGAGGTCCGATGCCAGCCTATTGGTTGGTCAAGTCCGAACCCGACGCGTTTTCCTGGGACCAGCAGGTCGCCAACGGGGTCGAGCCCTGGACCGGGGTGCGCAACCACATGGCGAAGAACAACCTCAAAGCCATGAAGAAGGGCGACCGGGCGTTCTTCTACCACTCCAATGTCGGCAAGGAGATCGTCGGCGTCGTCCAGGTTGCGCGGGAGGCGTATCCGGACCCGACGGCGGAGTCCGGCGACTGGGTCTGCGTCGATATGCAGGCGGTCGGGCCGATGTCAAAGCCGGTCACGCTGGTCGAAATCAAGGCCGACCCTGAGCTGGCCGACCTCGCGCTGGTGCGCCAGTCGCGCCTGTCGGTGATGCCGGTGTCAGAGGCCCACTGGAAGAAGCTCTGCAAGATGGGCGGATGGCCAGATGGGGGGCAGAGATCGTTGACGCCCTTTGCCTGCTGACGCGTTTCCGGCACAATACCCGCAAGTAGCCCCCCCAAGTAGCCTGGAGGACCGGTCCATGGGCGTCACCGCCACACTGTCCGAATTCACCGCTGGCCTGCGCATCGATGCGCTGCCCGCCGACATCGTGACCCGAGCACGGTTCCTCGTGCTGGATCTGGTGGGCAATATCGTGCGGGCGCGCCATGACGCGGAGAGCACGCACTCCTTCCTGGCCGCGGCGCGGGCGATGGGCATGGCGGCCGGCAATTCCGGTGTGTTCGGCAATTCCGCACGCTATACCCCGGCGGGCGCGGCGTTCCTGAACGGCGCGCTGGCGCACTCCCTGGATTTCGACGACACGCATGCTGCCGGCTCGCTGCATCCCGGCGCGCCGGTGATCCCCGCGGCCCTGGCGGCGGGCGAGATGGTCGGGCGCGTCGGGCGCCGATGTGCTGGCCGGGATCATCGCCGGGTATGAGATCACCTGTCGCGTCGCACTGGCACTGCCGGCGGGCGAGCATTACGATCGCGGCTTCCACCCGACCGCCACCTGCGGCGCGTTCGGTGCCGCCGCCGCCGCCGCACGCGTCTTCGGCCTGAACGCCGACGGGGTGGCCAACGCGCTCGGCACCGTGCTGTCTCAGGCAGCGGGCAGCCTGCAATTCCTGGCCAACGGCGCCTGGACCAAGCGGTTCCAGGTCGGCTGGGCGGCGACGAACGGGCTGATGGCGGCGACGCTGGTGCGTGAGGGGTTCAAAGGTGCCTCCGACGCGCTGGAGGGCAAGCATGGCTTCATGCGCTCTTATGCGCCGAATCCGACGCCGGAACGGGCGGTCCAGGACCTGGGGACGGTGTGGGAGCTGATGAATACGGCGGTGAAGCCCTATCCGTCCTGCCGCTATGGCCATGCCGGAATCGACGCGGCGCTGGCGTTGCGGGCCGCCAATGACCTGAAGCCCGAGGAGATCACGCATATTCGCTTCGGCCTGCCGAAGTCGGGCATGCTGCTGGTGGGCGCACCGGCCGAGAAGAAGGCGAACCCCGAGAACGTGGTCGACGGGCAGTTCAGCGGACCGTTCGTCATTTCCTCTGCGCTGGCCACCGGGGCGATGGGCTGGGACAGCTACAAACTGCTGGGCGACCCGACGATCCGCGGCCTGCTGCCAAAGGTCGAATGCACATTCGACCCGGAGATCGAGGCGGAGTTCCCGACCAACATGTCCGGCAAGCTGACCATCTCGGCGCGCGGGCAGACCTTCGAGCAGAAAGTGGTCGTGCCGAAGGGCGAGCCGTCCAACTTCCTGACCGAGGCGGAATTGAAGGCGAAGTTCGCCGGGCTGACGGATGCGGTGCTGGGGGCGGAGCGTGCCGCGGCACTGGCGGGTGCGGTGCTGGCGATCGACACGACGGCGGATGTGTCGAGCCTGATGCGTCTCGCGGCGCCGCTGATGCCGGCGCGGTTGGCCGGGGAGTAGCGGGACTAGAGCGTGATGACCGGAGGTGGGATCACCGGAGGTCTGAATCACGCGATCAAACAAAGAGCTAGAGCGGGACGGCTGAGCGAAAGCGATGTCATCCTGCTCTGGCGGCGCTCCATCAGACATCTTCCAGTAAGCGGTCGATGGAGAGGGTCGAGCGTCGCCCCAGATCCTTGCCATGCGTCACGAGGAAGGCTCCCGCCGAACGCCGCCCCTCGTCACGCAACATGCGAAGGAATTCCCATTCCGCGTTGAGCTTGGACGAGGCGCTGAGCTCGACCATCATGTCGCTCTGGATCATGTGTATGCGCATGCGCGACCAGTGCGCGACCTCTTTGTCTGCGGCGTTCGCGACCTTGCGCAAGAGTGCGATCATGCGTAGCTCCTTCAGGAGCACGGCATTGAAGGAAACTTCGTTGAGCCGATTGAGGATCTCGCGTGCCGAACGCGGGATGCCCGGCCGCTCCACGGGGTTGATGGCGACCAGGACCGTATCGTCCGCGATGCAATCCTGCACCAGTGGCGTAATGGTCGGATTGCCTGAGTAGCCGCCGTCCCAGTATGCCTCCCCATCGATGTCGACGGCCTGGAACATGTGCGGCAGACAGGCCGAAGCGAGCAGCACGTCGGGCGACAACTCGGGGTTGCGAAACACGCGCGGACGTCCGGTCGTCACGTTCGTCGCCGTAATGAATAGTTTCGTCTTCGCTTTGGCGAGGCGGTTAAAGTCGATGGAATCTGCAAGCACCTTCGCCAGGGGATTGGCCGAGCCGAAGGCGAGGTCATATGGCGAGAAGATACGCGTCATGACGTCGAAAGCGACATAAACTGGCGAGTAATCGAGCGACCAACGGCCGAGCAGCACATCCATCGGGCTCCGCTGAAGGGGGCTGTAGGCGGCGGCGTGGGAAACTCTGCGCCAGAATGCATCCAGCGCTTCGCGCGCGCCCTCGTTTCCGCCTTTTTCATGGCCGTCAGCCATGACGGCAGCGTTCATGGCGCCGGCCGACGTACCAGACACGCCTTCGATCGTCAGCGAAGATTCCTGGAGCAGTCGGTCGAGCACGCCCCAGGTGAAGGCGCCATGCGAACCGCCGCCCTGCAGCGCCAGAACGATGTTGGAACCAGTAGAGGGGGACACCTTAATCATTCTTGACCCCTTCGCGTCACCATTGAGAAGAGATGCTGCCCGCGCCGATCATCGAACTCGCGAGCCGCGCGATGAATCACTGCAGAAATTTCTGATCTAGTAACGATGTCACATTGGCACGCGTGCTCTGCTGGGCAGCTAGTCCCCGACTATTCCGAGCGTCCCAAACGAAAGCCGAGTGAGGACGATGAGCCGTTGATCCTGTATCTGTGGATCGGAGGGGCCACCGACAAGAGCGCTATGTTCGGTTGGCTGCTGACGCGTGATTGCCGGTGATAGGCGCGATGACATCTTGATCGTGCGCGCGCAGGATTCTCGGCGGGGCGCGCCACTCATGGCACATCCATGTGACGCGCGACCTGCACGGCGGACGCATCGTTGCCAAGGCGTTAGAACACGGCGCTCGGACTTTTGACGCTTGGATTAGAACCGGATCGACAGGGCCGCCGAACCGAACTGATGCAGGCCGCCGGTCTGGCCATGGAATTCCTGCGTCTGCGCGACATAGGCGACGGTCAGGCGCATGCCATAGGCCATGACGGCAAACCCACCCTGGAATTCGGCCACGTCCCAGACCGGCGAGACATGCGGGCCGGAGCGGAACGGGTGGGAGCTCAGCAGCAGATCGTAACCGACCGCCTGTCCGTCCACGCCGCCGAAGACATACCAGGAGAAAGGCTGGGTCGGTTTGAAGACGTCGCCGCCGCTCAGGCCTGGGCGCACGCGCGGCACGCCGAAGTCGGAATCCAGGCCTTGGCCGATGCGGAACTGAATGCCGGTCTGGAGGTAGTCGCGCAGAGTGCCGGCCGCGATGGTCAGGGACGGCAGGGCATCGGTCTCCAGCCCCACGACCTTGCCCATGGGCAGGCGCCAGGTCCGCTCATGCAGCAGGTTGATCGCCGGGGTGTTGGGGATCTGGAAGCCCCATCCGTTGGTGTGGGCCTGGCCGATGAGGTCGTGGAAGCCGTTCTGCACTGTCTCAGCCCCCGCGGCGGGACCGACCACGCCAAGGCTGAGGGTCAGGACGCTGCGCGTGTCCTCGGTATCGCCCATCAGGGTGAAGTCGCCCAGCAGCACGCCGGCATAAGGCCGGTCATGCGGGTCGGGGATGCTCGACGGTTGTATCGGCGGGGGTGTAGATCTGCTGCGTCAGGTCGACCCCGACGCGCATTTCGCCCGGCCCCCAGAGGGTTCTGCCGAGATCGGCCAGGAAATCCGGCACCACGGTGGTGGGCGAGAACCAGCTCAGGCGCAGGCCGTTGACATAGAACCGGTCGGTCGGTTTGCCGGCCGATATGGAGGCGTTTTCGTCCTGCAACGTCCAGACGCTGCTGGTGTCAGGTGCTGCCTGTGCCCGTGCGGCCGATGGCGCAACAGCGATAGGAAGGGCGAAAATCGCCGCGATGGTAGCAATGGTCCGGAACGTCATGCGGTCGATCTTCGCGAGCCTCTCAAATCGTCAGGGTGGTCGATCATACACCGGAATGCAACGGTTGAACACTTGAGATGCGGCACGGGTGTCTATATTGGAAGGCTCGTCACAATTGGGATGGGTGGCCGAGTGGTTTAAGGCAGCGGTCTTGAAAACCGCCGTACGTGCAAGCGTACCGTGAGTTCGAATCTCACCCCATCCGCCATGCTTCCATCCTGCCGATTCCCGATATTTCACTCGAGGCCTAGCTTTTCGGCGGCCTTTCGGGTCACATGGCTGAGGATCTCGGCCGGGAAGCGATGGCGCGGGTACGAACTGGGCTCTGGCGTCATCCGGCCAGCTTCGCCAACCTCTCGGCCTGGCACCAGCCGCGGTTAAGTTGGCAATGCCTCGCGGACTGAAGCGCCCGCGAAACGCATGACCAGCTTGGCCGCCACTGTGTTGCCGAATACGTTCACTGCGGTGCGCCCCATGTCGAGGAACGCATCTATACCGGCGATCAGCGCGATCAATTCGATCGGAAGGCCAATGGTGGTGAGCACCGTCGCGAGAATCACCAGACCGCCAGAGGGAATATTCGCGCCGCCCTTACTGGCAATCAGCGTGGTGATCAGGACCGATGCGTAGCCGGACCAGCCAAGCGTCAGGTTATAGGCTTCCGCCAGGAACGTCGTGGCGAGCGTCACATACAGGGTTGTTCCGTCAATGTTGAAGGCATAGCCCAGCGGCAGCACGACTGAGACAATGCGGTTCGGCATGCCCATCTCTTCGAGCTTCTGCATATGCACCGGCAATGTCACTTCCGACGACCTGGTGGTGAACGCTAGCAGCACCGGATCCATGACCTGTCGTGTGACGAGGAATGGCCTCTCACCCATCAGGCCCATCATGATGAGAAAGATCCCGACGATGATGGCAAGGCCGACGTATTCGATGGCAATGAGCTTGCCAAGGCCGGCGATCGTGTGAAAGCCCTGGGTCGCGAATAGATACGCCATGAGGCCGAATACGGCCACAGGCGACAGCGCGACAATCCATCCGGTCAGCCGGAACATCGCTGCCATGATGCCTTCGAGCAGATCGACCAAGGGCTTCGCTTTACTGCCGATGCCGGCGAGTGATAGCCCGAACAACATCGCGAAAACCAGCGTAGGCAGGGTCTTCTGCTCGGCCATTGCTTGGACGATGTTCGATGGAATGAGATCCAGCGCGAATTTCACCCAATCGATGGAAGATGCCAGATGCGCGGGGATCGACCCGGTCGGCGTCAGGTTGAGGCCGAAGCCGGGATGGAAGATCAGGTCCAGCCGGATGGCGATTATGATCGCGAGGAAAGTAGCGAAATAGAACCAAGCGAAGCTGACCAGCGCGACGCGCCCTAGCTGCTTTCTTGTGGTTCACTGGTCCAGGGTTACGCCCGACCGCAATGCGCGAGACTGCGACACACGCCTATTCTCTGGACCGCGACTCGCATAGCACATGCTGCTTTAATCGATCCATTCCTAAAACGTGACGATCGATTTTTGCCGCTCGTTCCAATAGATCCCTAAACCTCAACGTCTGTCCCAGACGGACGTCCCCCTGTTTGCGTCGCAGTGGCTTATAATAAAATCAATAAATTGCACGTTGCGAGACGGACCCAGTCAAATGGGACAGGGCAAGTGAGGGTCGTCGTACCCAATTCGTGTCGTGCCCAATTCGTGTCGTGCCCAATTCGTGTCGTGAAGGTGCGGCGCCTCAGGATGCGGCCAGACATTGCAAGCCGGATTGACCATCGGATCGTTTTAGAGCCCGATAGGGGCAAAGAGGAGTGACCAAGATGAACGAGTCCGTTACGGAAGCGCCCGCGAAACTGCGCAACACCAATCCGTACCTTGCGCTGGGCGTCCGTCCTTTCATCAATTGCGCCTCTGTCCGCACCGCCCATAGCGGCAGCCTGATGTTGCCTGAGGTGCGGGCTGCCGTCGACCAGGCATCCCGCCACTTCATCAGCCTGGACGAACTAATGGAAGGCGCCGGCCGCCGGATTGCGGAACTGACCGGTGCGCCATGGGGCATGGTCACCTGCGGCAGCGCCGCCGCCCTGACGCTCGCCACCACGGCCTGCGTGGCCGGCAATGACCCGGTGAAGATGACCCGCCTGCCCTTCACCGATGGCTGGACGAACCGGGTGATCATGCCGAAATCGCATCGCTTCGCCTACGATCAGGCGATCCGCATGGTCGGCACGCATATCGTCGAGGTCGGATCGAGCGCCGACCTCGACGCCGCGCTCGTCGAGCCGGTCGCGATGATTGCTCTCCTCGGCAAGGATGAAGCGTCGTCTCCCGTGCGGCTGGAGGATTTCGTTGCACGTGCAAAGCCGCTCGGTATCCCCATTCTGGTTGACGCCGCGTCGGAACACATTGCTCGGCCTGATCCCTATCTGAGCCGCGGAGCCGATCTGGTGATCTATAGCGGGGGCAAATTCCTCCGCGGACCGCAAACCAGCGGTTTGCTGCTGGGGCGCAAGGACCTGGTGCAGGCGGCATGGCGCAACGCCTCCCCGCACCAGGCATTCGCCCGCGGGATGAAGGTCTCGAAGGAGGACGTCATCGGTGTCCTGACAGCGCTGGAGATCTGGTTCGAGCGCCGCGACCCCGCTGCCGAACTGCAGCGGTGGAATAATGATCTCGCCGTGATTGCGGGCTACTTGACCATGCCAGGTATTAGCACCGAGGTCATCGCGCCGAAGGGTGTAGTCCGGGTACCCCGGCTTCGAGTTTCCTGGCAGCGGGACGATTTGACGGGCGAACAGGTACGTCTCCACCTGTTGGATGGTGAGCCTCGGATCATGCTGGATGATATGGCAGTCAATCGGAATTCGTTCGAGATCGATCCATTCGGTCTGCAGCCGAGCGAAGCGGACCAGGTTGGGAGGCGTATCGTGGCGGTTCTTCGGAGTCCGGCCGCGGCGAGGGAAGCCACAGCGTCCGTCAGCAACATGGACGTCTCCGGTTCATGGGACGTCGAGGTGTCGTTCTTGACCGGCAAGCGAAGGCATTCAATGCAATTGCAACAAAAGGCTGGAACGATAACCGGTAGCCAAATCTCCCATCAGTTTACGGGACCCGTTACCGGGAATGTCGACGGCAACCGAGTCAAATTGCTGTTGTCCATGTGGTACGAAGGGACCATGATCGCATATCAGCTCGACGGCGCGATCAACGATGGTCAAATCTACGGCGACGTCACGCTCGGCAGTGCCACTCATCACCATCAGGGCCCAATTAATCTGTCCCAGTTCGGCCCCGGTCGGTTCCAGGCGACGCGGACATCGTTGGCTGGATGAGAGTTGCGCAGGCTTGGCCGGACAAGCCTGCGTAGCAGTGGTGATATGGAGGGTCTTGTCAGTCCGCGTTGAGACCGTGCCGGCGTGCACAAGGACCTGCTTCCTTGACCGGAACTGAAGAAAGTCCACAATCTTCGATGAACGTAAGAAGCATGTCGACGCAAGTCAGGGCGGCGAACGCGGGCGTGGAGCGCCCTCTCAAGCGGACCATCGTTTCAGGAGATGCACATGGCAGATGCGACACTCACCCTCACTCTGGCGGATTATGCGCGGGTCATGCCGCTGGTGACCGGCGCCGTAGCGCCCGAGGGCGTCAAGCTGAATGTCGTTACAGGCAAAGAGGGCTCCTGGCCGGATCGCGCTACGCTGCTGAGCCGCGCGTTGACCGATCCGTCGGTTGATGCCGGCGAAGGCTCGATGGGACAACATCTTGCCCGGATCGGCCGGGGAGACCGTCGCTTCATTGCGCTGCCGGCGTTTCCGCTCCGGAATTTCACCGCTCGCGACCTTTATGTGACGAAAGACAGTACGGTGCGGACGCCGACGGACCTAATCGGCAAGCGCGTCGGGATGTATAGCTGGACTGCCAGTGGATCGATCTGGTACCGGCATTTCCTGCGCTGGTGCGGTGTCGAGGCCGACCAGATCCAGTGGCTGATCGGGGACGTCGATGTGCCGCAGATTTCCCAGGTCGGTGGCGATTTCCCGCCGCATGTGAAATCCGCACCCTCGGGTCGCGCACTGTCGGAGATGCTGATCGCCGGCGAGATCGACGCGCTGTACAGCCCGCCCCGGCCGATCAAGTACCACCCGGCGAATGGACCGATCGTGCGGCTCATCGGGGATGTGCGTGGGACGGAACAGCGCTATTTCACCGACACCGGCGTGTATCCGCCGCAGCACCTGATCGTCATGCGCCGTGAGGTGTGGGAGCGTGACAAGTCCCTGGCTCGCCGGCTGACAGATGCTTTCATCCGCAGCAGTGAATATTTTGAGAATCAGCAGCGTAGCTTCCCGTATGTGACTCCCTGGCATGACCTGGAGAACGAGCTCAGCGCTCCCGGCTATCACGCCGACGGGCTGGAGCCGAACCGTCACACGATGGAGCTGTTCTCCGAGATGGGGTTCGCGCTCGGCCTGACGCCGAAATTGGTTTCCGTTGACGACTATTTCGCGGAGTATCTGGAGTCGATTTAGCACCCAATGGCGGGAGGAGGCACGAAGCAGCGGGAATGGACTCTGAAATGGCTGGAGAACGACAGGGCAGGGAGCGGCCAATGACAACGGACTGGATTAGCGGCCTGTGCGCGGCCGTCGACGCCGGCGCGATGATGCGCCACCTGGAGGAATTTGCGAAGCGGGTGAAACTATCCGGCACAGACGAGGAACTGGAGAGTTTCCGCTACCTGCAGGCAACGCTGGATGGGTATGGTTACAAGACTAACCTAATCCTGCACGACGCGTATATCAGCCTGCCGGGGAAGGCGAAGATCGAGGTCGAGGCGGATACGCCGGACTGCATCACGCACTCCTTCTCCAGGCCCTCGCCGGCCGGTGGTTTGCACGGTACCGTGGTGTATGGCGGGAACGGCCGGGCCGAGGATTTTGCGGCAATCGACGCACGCGGCAAGATCGTGCTGTTGGACGGGATGGCGAATCCGAGTGCCAGCCGCCAGGCTTCCTTGGCCGGAGCGATTGGGCAGGTGCATATCAGCCCGCACGAGCATTTGCATGAGATGTGCGTCTCTCCCGTGTGGGGCAGTCCCACGCAGGCGACGCAAAATGCTCTGCCATCGACCGTGGTGATGACGCTGCGCAAGGCGGACGGGGATGCGCTGAAGCGGCGCCTGCAGGGGAATGCGCCGGTCGAGGTGACGCTCCACGCCGAGGTGGAGACGCGCTGGCGCAAGACCCCCATTCTGGTGGCGGATCTGCCGGGGCCGGATGAGGCGGAGCCGTTCGTGATGTTCTCCGGTCATCATGACACCTGGTATTACGGCGTCATGGACAACGGCGGCGCCAACGCCACCATGCTCGAAATCGCTCGGCTGTTTGCGCCGGAGCGGGCGGCGTGGCGGCGGGGACTGCGGCTGTGTTTCTGGTCGGGCCATTCGCATGGGCGCTATGCCGGGTCCACCTGGTATGCCGACACTCACTGGCATGAGCTGGTGCGGCGCTGCGTGGTGCATGTGAATGTCGATTCCACCGGCGCGAAGGGTAACACCGTTCTGGCGGATGCGCCGTGTTCGGCGGAGCTGTGCGGGCTGGCGCGTGAGGCGATCAGCGTGCGGGGTGGTCAGGAACATGACGGGCATCGCATGAGCCGCGCGGGCGATCAGTCGTTCTGGGGCATTGGCGTGCCGTCGATGTTCATGGGCATGGGGGAGCAGCCGGCCGGTTCGGAAGATAGTTTCACACGTTCCGTGTTTGGTGGCGGTGCCCGCAAGGGCGCAGGCTTCGGCTGGTGGTGGCACACGCCTGACGATACGCTGGACAAGATGGATCCCGAACTGCTGGTGCGGGATACGCAGATCTATGTCCACACGATCGGGCGGCTTCTGACGGATCAAGTATTGCCGCTGGATTATGCGGCGGCAGCATCGGCGCTGCACGCGGAACTGGCGAAGACGCAGCAGGCGCTGGATGGCGCCTTCGACCTGTCGGGGGTGATTACGCGCGCTGATCTGCTGCGGGAAAAGGCGGAAGCGGTTGCTCGCCTGGCCGATGATGCGGCCGCGGCGCGCGTCGATCAGGCGCTGATGGCCGTCAGCCGAGCGATGGTGCCGATGGATTATACGACGGGCGATCGGTTCGAGCATGATCCGGCGTTGCCGCAATCGAAATATCCGGTGCTAGATGTGGTGCGGCAGTTGGCCACGGCTCCCCCGGGATCGGATCAGGCGCTGTTCCTGACGGGCGGGGCGCGTCGGGCGTGCAACCGGCTGGGCTATGCGCTGGATCAGGCGACCGATGCTCTGACGGCGTGTTTGGAGGCGTTTTGATGGCGGATCGAATCTTGGTTTGGGGCGCGGGGGCGATCGGCGGCACGGCGGGAGCGTTCCTGAAACGCGCCGGCAACGACGTGACGTTCGTCGATATCGTTCCAGAACATGTGGCGGCGATCAGCGGGCCTGGACTGAAGATCACGGGGCCTGTCGATACATTCAGCATGACCGCGCCGGCTTTCACGCCGCAGACGCTGACCGGGACCTGGGATCATATCTATCTCGCGGTGAAGGCACAGTTCACAGAGCAAGCGGCCCGCGCCCTGCTGCCGCATCTGTCACCGGATGGCTATGTGTTGTCGCTGCAGAACGGGCTGTGCGAGGGGATCATCGCCTCGGTCGTCGGGCCGTCTCGCGTGATCGGTGCGTTCATCAACTATGGCGCCGACTGGATCGCGCCCGGGGAAATCCTGTTCGGCAACCGCGGAGCCTGCGTGCTTGGCGAACTCGATGGCCGCATCACGTCTCGGCTGGAGGCGCTGCATGCGACAATCCGCGACGGGTTCGAACCGGACGCCATCACCACCGACAGCCTCCAGTCCTATCTGTGGGGGAAACTGGGGTACCTGACGTTGCTCTATGCCCAGGCGTTGGGGCAGTTGGGCATCGCCGACTGCCTTGCTCGCCCAGAATTGCTGCCGCTGTGGCGCGAAATTTGCGGAGAGGTACATGCGGTGGCGGCAGCCATCGGGGCTGGACAGCTTGGGTTCAACGGCTTCGAACCAACGGCGTTTGCGCCCGGCGCGACCGAGGCGGATGCAAAGCGATCGGTGGACGCGATGGTCGCGTTCAACCGGCCCAACGCAAAGACCCATTCCGGCATCTGGCGCGACCTCGCCATTCGCAAGCGCCGCACCGAGGTCGATGTGCAGATCGTTCCGATCGTTACGACGGGTGCCGCGCATGGCGTGGATTGTCCAAAATGCCGCAAGCTGTCCGAAATGATCCATGAGATCGAGGACGGCAAACGGACGCTTGACGACGACAATCTGCTGGAGCTGCTGGAGGCGTAATTTCAGGTTTGCGTGATGCCAGGATCTCGTCCAGCTTGGCCATCTGGGCATTGAAGACCGTATTGCATGCGTTGGTCCCTCGGGGGCAGCCTACGCCGCTTCGCGCGTCCCTGGACCACGAGGATGATATCCGCGTGATCGTTTCAATTTCGGTTGAATTCGATCAATGCGTCCATTCCGGTGCTGATGTCCAATCCTTGTCAGTCGAGGGATGGCCATGTCCGGTTCAAAGCGCCGCTCAATCGATGTTATTCGTCCGCCGCATGGCGGCGAAGGGCTGATCGGGTTCCCGGATGCGGTCGCCTTCGCCCATGGGAGCGGCAGCAGCCGTTTCAGCCCAGGGAACGCGCTGGTTGCCGCAGCGCTTCAGGAGGCAGGATTCGCGACACTCCGGTCCGATCGGCTGACCGCACAAGACGCCGTCAGTCCCAGCAAGGTCTTCGATATTTCGCTTCTCGCAGGCCAAGGCGAGGCAGACTGATCATGCTGTTTCGCAATCGACAGGACGCAGGACGGCGGTTGGGCGAACGTCTGGCGCATCTCAAGGACCTGCATCCGATCGTCCTGGCCTTGCCTCGCGGCGGTGTCCCGGTGGGTCTTGAGGTCGCGCGAGCCCTCGCCGCACCGCTCGATCTCCTCCTGGTGCGGAAGATCGGTGCGCCCGGCCAGGAAGAACTGGCGGTCGGTGCGATTGCCGACGGGCCGAACCCTCAATCTGTCACGGACCCCTCGCTCATATCGGCCCTGGGCATATCCGCGGACTACCTGGAAGAAGCCAGGATCGCAGCGCTGCAGGAGATCGATCGCAGGCGCAACCTGTATCTCGGCGGCCGCCAACCGCTTCCGGTAACCGGATGTACCGCCATCGTCGTCGATGATGGCATCGCAACCGGTGCAACGATGCGGGCTGCGCTTCGTTCCGTTCGACGCCGCGACCCCGCTCGGCTGGTCCTTGCTGTCCCCGTCAGCCCGCCCAAATTGATCAGACGGATGCGAAAGGACGCGGACGAAGTCGTCTGCCTGAACGCCGCGGACGATTTCATGGCCGTTGGCCAGTTCTACGCTGACTTCAGGCAATTGCGGGACGACGAGGTGACGGCGATGCTTGAGGAGGCGCGCAGCTTCCACCCGAAATGCCCCGAAGACTAAAAACCGAGTCAGGGTCGGCGGGGGGCGTTACACTGATTCCATGGGCGACGCCTCCCAAGACGCCTCCCAAGACGCCTCCCAAGACGCCTCCCATTGGGGCCATGGCCCGATAAAATCAGAGCGGGACTTCCAAGTGGACCGGAAGTGTTGCTACCAGTTGGGGGCCGGGAAGAGCGGCGCAGCGCTGGCTGGAACCGGCGTGGTGAGAGTTTCCGTCGTCGGCGTCGTTGGCGGGGGCAGTAGATCCCCCCAGTTGGTCCGCCGTCTCATCTCGACTTGCATGGCTTGCGGCACGACAGGTTGGCCATCGCGAACCTGCCAGCCTCCGCCCAGGGCTTTGTTCACAGCGATCAGACTGGTTGCGATAGACGAACGCGATTCAGCAAGCCGGTTCCTTTCTTGCAACAAAGACCGTTCCGTATCGATCACACGCTGATAGCTCTCGGCCCCTTCCTGGTACTGTGTCAGCGCCAAGGAGACCGAGCGTTGGGCAGCGGCCACTGCCCTTCGCAAAATCACCTCGCTCTCCTGCGCTTTGAGAAAGCCGATCAATGCGTCTTCTACCTCCTTGGCTGCCGTGAGTACGGTATTTTCATAGGTGACGAGTGTCTGCTGGAAGCGCGCGTCCTGTGTCCGCACATTATTGGCTATGCGGCCATAATTCAGAATGGACCATCTGAACCCTGGACCGACGGTATAGATCAGGCTGCCGGACGCGAAGATATTGCTACCCTCGCTGCTTTGCGCTCCAATTTCACCAAACAGAAAGAACCGAGGATAGAAGTCGGATTTGGCAACCCCGATGCGGGCAGATGCCGCCGCCGCGTTAAGTTCGGCGGCGCGAATATCAGGACGGCGGCGCAGCAGTTCGGCCGGGAGCCCCACGGCTATGCCCTTAGGTGCCGTCGGAATCCTTTCTGGTCCACCCAACAAGGCCTCAACGCCGCCGGGCGGCTGTCCCAACAGCGTGCTCAGAGCGTTATTGGCCTGCTGAAGGCTGGCTTGCAGCCCGGGTATGTCAGCGAGAGTACTCTCGAGCAATGTGCGCGCCTGGGCGACGTCGAGTTCCGAGGTAGCGCCAGCACGCACACGAGCCTCCGCGATGTTCAGTCCGTCCCTTTGGATAGCAGCGTTTTCACGGGCAAGCTGGATGAGCACCTGGAAGGTGCGAATGGCGGTATAGGTACGGGCGACTTCCGCGGTGAGTGAGACAAGCGCATCGTCATAATCCGCCACCGTGGCAATCAGGCTGGCGTCCGTCGCTTCAATATTTCGCCGAAACCGACCCCAGAAATCCAATTCCCACGCCGCGTCGAAGCCCACGTTGAAATTGCCGAATGTATGTTGGAAGCCGGGTTCGTTGACAAACTGCGAACTGATGCGGTTCCCTTGTATATTGCCGAATCCCTCCTGTGTCTGGGGATACAGGTTTCCGATGGCTATGCCCAATTGGGCCCGGGCTTCGAGAATTCTTAATCCGGCGATCTGCACCGGCAGATTCTGCGCGGAAGCCAGTTCAATAAGTCTGTCAAGCGTCGGGTCGTTGAACGCCTGCCACCAGCGACTGCTGATGGTTCCTTGAGTTGAGACCCGTTGGTCGCCCTTCTCAATCCAGTTTTCCTGCACTTTGGCCTTTGGCGTTTCGAAGTCGGGACCGACTGCACAGGCACTCATCACGATCGCCAGGCCCAGCGAGCCGGCAAGGGCGAAGCCTCTGTCGCACGCGGTTCGTTTTGGATTCTGACGGCAGTGCATCCAGACACCTCGTATGCAACAACCAGGGTCATGTGCAGCTGAACCCCTCACGGGCGTTCTTTAAGTAGGCCGAATTGGGGTCCGACAACCAGGTCTGCAAGGTATTTCGAACAATCGTCTCTCACGCCGGCCGGCAAGGACTTGGTATGAACTTGCTGTCCGGTGTGGCTTGTCATATTTTACTTCGTCGTTTTTTATAGTACTATTCCTGGGTAAATGCGATTCGTTGCCGTCTAAAGAACGTGTGTTTCACGCCACTGTTATGCATCACCAATCAACAGGTTTGTGTTGACGGCACCTATTTCGTCACAGCGATCGATTTGCGGAACAGCACAAGACTGTAAAAAAAGAACGCGAAGCCAATGGTGGCGACCATCAGGAATTGCGGCCAGACGGCGGTGATGCCGCCACCGCGATAGATGATCTTTTGCGAGAAACTGACGAAATGCCGGGAAGGCAGAAAGAAGGTCATATACTGTAGCAGTATCGGCTGACTCTCGACCGGCGTCGACCCGCCCGAGAGAAGCTGCAACACAAGGACCACCAAAATAATCAGGAGCGCAAATTGAGCCATTGAACGCGAAATGGTCCCCAGGAATATGCCCAGGGCCGTCGCGAAGAAGAGGTAGAGCGCGACACCGGAGAACCAAAGCGCAACCGATCCCGCAAAGGGCACTTCCAGGGCCGTCTTTATGATCAGGTAGAGCGACAGGGCTGTCGCGACAAGGATCACCAGGCCATTGGCCCAGACTTTCGCCAATGCAATCTCGAATGCCGTAAGCGGCATCACGAGGAGATGCTCCAGCGTCCCATGCTCGCGTTCACGAATCACCGCCGCTCCGGTCAAAATCACTGTCAGAAGGGTCACCTGGTTGATGATGGCGACAACGCCCGTGAACCAGGATGCCTCACCGTTTGGATTGAAAAGCCGTTGAACGACAAGATTAATCGGCTCCCGCGCTGTTTTATCCGTTCTCGCGAAAAAATTGGTGATACGATCGTTGACGATGTTCTTGATGTAATCCGCTCCGATAGCGGCCTGCTGCATGGCGGTGGCATCGATGTTCAACTGGATATCCGGGTGGCGCCCGAGGCGGAGATCCGACTCGAACCGTGGCGGGACCACGACAACGAACATGAACCGACCTTCGTCCATCGTCCTTTCGACCTCCGCCGTGGAGATCGTTTCAGGGGGCTGAAACCGCGGCGGGAAGAAGGCATTCATTAGTTCCTTCGACAACGCCGACTGATCTTCGTCCACAAATGCGATTGAGGCGTTGTTGACCTCACTCGATGTGCCCGTCGCCTGAACGTAGATCGCCCCGGTAAACGCGTACGCAACGAAAAGAATCATCACCAGATCGCTTGCCAGGCTGCGAAGTTCTTTGATTCCAAGCCAGAAGATGTTCGTCAGTGACGCCACTGCTACTTCTCCTGCTTGCCGAGAGCCAAGGTGCTCACAGCCCAGATAATTGGGATGCAACAGGCAAGGAAGATTATGTCCTGCAGCAGGAGATCGGCTCCGAGACCCTTGGTGAAGGCCCCCTTGCTCGCGTGCATGTAATAGGTTGTCGGCCAGATCGTACCGATAAACTTGGCTCGACCGGCGAGCGTGGAGACCGGTTGGAGCAGACCCGAAAACTGAACAGTCGGCAAAAGGGTGATGATAGCGGTGACAAAGACGGCGGCGACCTGGCTGCTGACGAACGTGGAAACCACCAGGCCGATGCCGGTCGTCACAGTGACGTAGAGCAGCGTGCAGAGTGTCAATATCAGAAAGCTGCCCTTGATGGGGATACCGAAGACGACGATCGCCATGGCGACTAGAATGAAATAGTTGATGAGCCCGATCAGAATATAGGGAAGCTGCTTCCCCACTAGGTATTCCAGCCGCCCCGTCGGCGTGACATAGAAATTGATGATCGAACCCAGCTCCTTCTCCCGCACGACACTGATCGCCATGAGGATTGCCGGTATCAGAATCAACAGCAGGGGCGGGACGCTCGGAACCATCGCGTAGACGCTTTCGAACGTCGGATTGTACATATAGCGATCTTGGAATTTGGCGCTGTATTGCTTTTGAACAGTGGGCAATTTGCTCGAAGGATCCTTGAGCATGTTGTTCTGCGCCGCTTGAACATATTGGGAGACGGTTTCGCCGCGGAATGTATTGGCGCCGTCAACCTGCGCCAAGACCTCCGGTTCCGAACCCTTGCGGAGATCCCGGCCAAAATTCGGCGGGATCTCGAGGATCAGCGAGATATCGTCCGACTGCAGCCGCCGCAAGCCGTCCTCGGCCGAACTGACAGGCGTGGTTTGACTGAAGTAACGGGGAGTCCCGGCGAATTCCTCCAGATAAGCGCGGCTTTCGGCGGAGCGGTCGAGATCGTAGGTGGCATAACGAACGCGTTCGACGTCCGTGGTAATCCCAAAGCCGAAGACGAGCATCAGCAGTGCGGACCCCACGAAGGCAAACGCCAATCGCACCGGGTCGCGGAGAATCTGCATGGTTTCATTGACGCTGTAGGCAAGCATCCGGTCGACGCGCAAGCGGATGCCGGAGCGCTGGGGCGTTACCGGAGCGGTCGCCAACTGCTCATCGGCAGCGGCAGCGCGCGAGGTGTCGCTTTTGCCGCCGGCGGGTGCGCCCGGAATGGCATCTTCCATGTAGGCAATGAAAGCGTCCTCAAGCGTTGCGGTGCCACGCAACTCTATTAACTTCTGGGGAGCGTCACAGGCCAGCACCTTGCCCGCATTCATCAACGAGATCCGATCGCAGCGCATGGCTTCATTCATGAAGTGGGTCGTGACGAAAATCGTCACACCCTGCTGTCGTGAAAGATCACTCAGCAGCTCCCAAAAACTGTCGCGCGCCACCGGATCGACGCCGGATGTGGGCTCGTCGAGAATGAGCAGGGGCGGTCCGTGCAAAACGGCGACCGCCAGCGAGAGACGCTGACGCAAACCCATCGGCAGATCCCCCGCCAATGCATCGAGATACGGGCCAAGCCCGAATTTCTCGACGAGTTCCGCGATGCGGGTTTTCGCTTCGTCCGGCGGGATGTGATAGAGGCGCGCATCCAAAATCAAATTCTGTCGCACCGTCAGCTCGCCATAAAGCGAGAAGGCCTGCGTCATGTACCCGATGTTCTTGCGAACTTCTATGCTTCCGGCTTCGACCGACTCACCGAATAGCGTCGCGGATCCCTCGCTCGGAGGCAGTAATCCCGTCAACATCTTCATAGTTGTGGATTTGCCGCAGCCGTTGGAGCCGAGAAAGCCGAAAATCTCGCCGCGTTCGATCGTCAAGGTAACGTGGTCGACCGCAACGAAGTCGCCGAAACGGCGCGTGAGGCCCTTTGCGTCGATAGCAATTTCCGCTTCGCCACCTGCACGGGGCGGAATGATTACATCCACGTGGCCGCTGCGCTTTTCCTCGGGCAGCAAGGCAATAAAGCATTTTTCCAGATCGTTGGTGCCGGTCCTCTCCATCAGCTCCAAAGGCGTTCCTGTCGCGAGCACGCGCCCTGCATCCATCGCAACGATCCAGTCCCATTGCTGGGCTTCATCCATGTAAGCGGTGGAGATGATGACGCTCATACCGGGGCGATCGGCACGAATATCGTCGATAAGCGTCCAAAACTGCCGGCGGGACAACGGGTCGACACCGGTGGTCGGCTCGTCGAGAATGAGTAGGTCCGGTTCATGGACCAGCGCGCCGCAGAGGCCGACCTTTTGCTTCATCCCGCCTGAAAGCTTGCCAGCCGGGCGAGCGTGAAACGGCCCAAGGCCAGTGGCCTCGAGGAGTTCCTTGACACGGGCCGGGCGCTCTGGACCTGAAAGGCCAAAGAGTTTGGCCATAAAGTCGACGTTCTCCTGGACGCTGAGTTCCAAGTAAAGGTTCTTACCCAGACCTTGGGGCATGTAGGCGATCCGTGGGCATGCCGTGCGCCGGTGATGGGGATCACCGATATCGCCACCCAGGACGAACAGCTTCCCTTGTTGCATCTTCTTGGAGCCAGCAATCAATGCCATGAGCGTCGATTTGCCAACGCCGTCAGGGCCGATGATGCCGACCATCCGTCCACTTGGAATATCGAGCGACAGGTCATCGAGCCCCATAGCGCTGCCGTAGTAGTGGGAAACGCCTTGAATGGACACAACGGGCGTGCTGCTTACGGGCGCCACCGAAGACGTGTCGGGCGCGGAGTTTGCCATGGTAGCCATTCTGTCGTGTTGCACCTTTGCGGTTGAACTTGCGGCCCGACCTGTGCCCTTTCAGCCCTCCGTCAAAGTGGTCCCTTCGACGCAGTTCCCGTCGGTGGCGTTAACACGTTCTGGAGCCACTCTGGCCAGACCGCGGATTCGTCCACTTTCACGTAGCCGACGCCCCGGACGCCGGTCTTGACGAGATCGATGTATGCCTCAACCGTCTTTTCTGGCACTTGGATCTTTACACGGAACATCAGCTTGTCGCGCTCGCTTTGCGTTTCCACCTGTTTGGGCGTGAACTGCGCTTCAGGGGATACGAAGCTGACAAATCCGGCGACCGAGCGACCGGGAGCGTAGTCGACAGTCAGCCGGGCGTCCGCCCCCATCTTCAGTCTTGCCGCCTGTCTGGCTCGGCAGGAAAATTTCCATGTAAACGTCATCAAGGTTGACCAGCGTCATCGCTTTTCCGCCGGATGCCACGACTTCGCCCACTTCGGCCAGGCGATAGAGCACTCTTCCATTGACCGGCGATTTCAGTGTTGCATCATCGATACGGCTTTGGACATTCGCGACCTTTGCCTGTGCGACATTGACCTCTTGTTCGACAGTCCGCAGCTTGGCTTGCTCTTCCTCGAGGTTAGCCGCGGTTGTCTTAGATGTCATTTCGCGCAAATCGAGCTCCCGCTGCGAGCCTGCGCGCTGCTGGACGAGTTCGCGGCTCCGTGCGACTTCGATGTTGGCGAGTTCGACCTCGGCTTCACGTTTCGTAATGCTGGCTTTCGTGGCCGCTTCCCGTTCCTGCGTGGCCGCGACATTCAACTTTGCCTCGGCTAATTGGGTCTCCAGCGTGGCGGTGTCCAGCACGACCAGCACCTGATTGGGACGAACGAGCGCTCCCTCTGCGGCGCGGATTTCTTTGACCCTGAGAGCTTCTTTGGCGGCGACGTCAACGAGCTTGGCCTCGATCCGGCCGTTACCCGAGGCAATCCCTGCCGGCAACGCAGATTGCAGCCGCTCCCAGTACCGGTATCCGAAGAAGCCGGCCGCAGCAGCAACGACCGCCACGATGATGGTCCACCTCAGAAATTTTTTTGACATCAGAGCTTCTCTCCGCCCACAGGCAAACCGCCCCAGCACCGACAGAGAACGTTGAACAAGCCTCAACAATCTTAAGAAGTTATGTTGCTGCGCCCGGCGTGAGTGAGACTTTTAGGATGGCCGGCCGGCGGGACACTATGCGGAAATGGCAAATTATCTTCCAGCCACGCGGCGGCGATTGCGGCGTAGTATGGCAATTGGCCTGGCGCGTTCTAAACGCGTCTCACGTCATCCTCATGCGTGACCGAGAAGGTATGGGTCGCTATCTTGAGCTCTTCATCCGTGGGAACAACGAAGGCGGCAACGCGCGACGTCTGCGCACTGATTCTGGTTACAGACCGGCGATTGGCCCCGTCATCCAGCGTCAGGCCAAGCCAGGTGCAGCCGCTGGCGACTTCGGCGCGTGTGGCCGCGTCGTTCTCGCCAATCCCGCCAGTGAAAACGACTGCGTCAATTCCACCCAGCGCCGCCGCAAGTGAGCCGATCTCACGCACGATGCGGTAAACGAACAAATCTATGGCTTCTCTCGCCGCTTGTGCCGACGACGCTCGCAGCGTTCGCATGTCGGAGGAAATTCCGGATACGCCGAGAAGCCCGGACTGGCGGTAAATCACGTCCTCCAGTTCCCGCGGCATTAAGACCGTAGTGGTCGAGCAAATGGACAAGCACACCGGGATCAAGGGCACCGCAGCGTGTTCCCATCATCAGGCCATCGACAGCCGTGAAGCCCATGGTGCTTGCGATGCTGCGTCCCTCTTTTATTGCGCAAAGGCTGGCACCATTGCCGAGATGCGCAATGATGACACGGCCGTCCGCGATTTCCGGGGCGACGGTCCTAAGCCGCGCTGAGACATACTCGTATGATATGCCATGAAAACCATACCGCCGAACGCCTTCCTCCGAATATTTCCGGGGAATGGCGAATGCCTGGGCGACTGAGGGTTGGCTGCGATGGAAGGCGGTATCAAAACAGGCGACTTGTGGCAGATTTGGATGAGCCTCGTGAATTGTCCGGATCGGCGAAAGATTGTGCGGCTGATGTAGCGGTGCGAGTGGGATGAGGGTTGTAAGCTTCTCGATGACTTCATCTGTTACGAGTGTCGGCGCCGAATAACCCGTTCCGCCGTGAACGACACGGTGTCCGACGGCCAAAATCTCGCGCCCATCAAGCGATTGCGCGCCGATCCGCATCATCTCCTGCGTCGCCGCAGCGTGATCGATGGCCTGAACCTTCGAAACTTTCGTCGACGAGGAGATTGCCCGCCGCGTCGAACAATTTGGCCTTCGGTACTGCGCCGATGCCCTCGAATCTGGCCTCGCAGCAGCAGCGTGGGCGTCGGCGCCGCATGGAATACGGCCAACTTGATGCTGGACGATCCTGCATTGAAAACGGCTATGTTCGACATCTATCCCCTCAGGCAGCTTCAGTGTGGTCAGGCGATGATATTGGCACCCCCATCGACATAGACCGTGCCGCCGGTGACCCTGTGAGCGAATGGCGTTGCGAGATAGGCGCAGGTCCAGCCGACATCCATGATGTCGACAAGTTCACCCAGAGGCGCCTTATGCGCCGCCTCATTGAGCATCAGCTCAAAGTCTTTCAGGCCTGAAGCGGCTCGGGTCTTCAATGGCCCAGGCGAAATCGCATGCACCCGGATATCGCTTGGACCCAGCTCATAAGCAAGATAGCGGCAAACAGCCTCCAGGGCGGCCTTGACAGGACCCATGACATTGTAATTGGGCACGACCCTGTTTGCGCCATTGTAGCTCATCGCAAACATCACGCCGCCGTCGGTCATCAACGGCGCTGCGAGCTTCGCCATACGCACGAACGAATGGCAGGATATATCCATGGCCGTTGCGAAACCTTCAGCGGAGCATTTCAGCAAGCCCTCCTTGCAGGTCAGCTTTCGGTGCGAAGGCGATCGAATGAACCAGCAGGTCAAGGCGCCCCCAGGTCTTTTGAATCGTCTCGAACAGCGCTTCCAGTTCGCCCGGCTTTGACACGTCCAGGGCCGCCGTAATCTCGGCTCCGAGTTCGACGGCCAAAGGCTCCACATGCGGCCGTGCTTTTTCATTGAGCCACGTGACCGCCAGGTCGGCGCCCGCCGCCCGGAACGCTTTCGCGCATCCAAACGCGATCGACTGATCATTGGCGATTCCGACGACAAGCGCTTTCCGACCGGCGAGGACTGGGTTGATTTTTGGTTCCATTCTAGACCTCACGTTGCACGCGACGTCGCTTCATCGCGGCGGAACCTGGCAATGAGCGCCGCGACGGCGCAGGATGCGAGCCGCGCTGTCAGCGAATTCAGCGCGGCTGGTCAGGATGATCGGGACTCTCGCGCCAAGCACGACGCCGGCGCTGTCGGCGCCCGCGAGAAAGGTGAGGCTCTTGGCGAGCATATTGCCCGCCTCAAGGTCCGGCACGACCAGCACATTGGCGCGGCCCGCGACGGGGGATACGAATCTGTTTTGTCGCCGCCGCCTCTTCACTGATTGCATTGTCAAACGCCAAGCGGTCCGTCCACCGCGGCGCCGGTGATCTGCCCGCGTTCGGCCATCTTGCTGAGGGCCGCTGCCTCGAGTGAAGACGGACTTTTGGGATTGACCGTTTCCATCGCGGAAAGGATGGCAACGCGCACTTGCGGGACTTTCAGCGCAGTCGCAAGATCGATCGCATTCTGCACGATGTCGATCTTTGTCCTCCAGCGTCGGCGCAATGTTAACCGCGGCGTCGGTGATAATCAGCGGATCGGGATGACCGGGCACGTCCATGATGAAGCAGTGGCTGATGCGCCGAGACGTGCGTATGCCGCCTTCGCGCGCCACCACCGCTCCCATCAGCTTCGTCGGTGTGCAGGCTGCCCTTCATCAGCGCTTCGGCTTCGCCGTTGCGCACAAGCTCGACAGCTTTTGCCGCGGAATCGTGACTGTGCAGCGAGTTCGACCATCCTCAGGCCACTGAATGTCGATATCATACTGGCTTGCGATCGAGCGGATACGCGCTGCCGGGCCGACGAGGATCGGATCGATCAGACGCAGTCGCGCCGCTTCGACAGCGCCCTTGAGAGACACCTCATCGCAAGGGTGCGCCACGGCGGTCGAAACCGATCCCGCGGCAGTCGCCGCCTCAATCAGCCTTTGATACTTTTCGTGCGCTTCGGGTTTGGAAACAGGTTTCATCACGGTCACGCCGTCTTCGGAGGGATCGGCGCGGCGTCTGCTTCTTTGCGCAGGCTGGCCTTCGAACAAGCGCTTGATATCTTGAAACTCGTTGTCCTCTTCAGGAATAAATTCGCCGTCCGCCGTGATGACTTCATGGATCGCGGTGAGCAGCCTCGGGCGCGCCGCCAGGGTCATTGGGTAGCATTTTCGGGAATCGATGCAAGGGCTTCTTGCTCATTCAGAGCGCACCAGCGCACCTGCCGTCGCAGTAATGTCCTTGAGCTGCGACAAAGGCATGCGCTCATTCTCGGGGGCAGCGTTACGCAGCTTATCGAGCGCATTGAATTGACGCTCATCCGCGCCTCCGCCGCGCAGCACGTAAACCAAGGCGCGGAGGCCCGCTTCAAGGAAGCCGCCCCGCGCCATGTCCGCCTCGAGCTCTGCGCGCGCGTCTCGGCACGGGCGAGATCTGTTCGACCTGACGCGCCCCGCGTCGGTGTGTTCGGCGTTAAGACCAAGCGCCGCCTGAAGGAAGGGTGACCCGTAATGACCGAGGAACGTTGCTTCGGTCATCGCGTCGCGCGTCTTGGCGAAACATCTCAAGGTTGCTGACGATCCACGACGACGCCATCTTTTCCAGGCCAGGAAGGGGTTGTCCTTTTCGACGGGATGGCGGTCGGTCCTGATCTTTTCGGCGGCCGCGGCGACCGGTGCCATGATCGGATTTTGATCGGAAAATGCGCGGAACGCGACGCGGTTGGGGTGCATCTCCCGCAGGAACTCGGCCGATGCGTCCGTCGTCAGAGTCCTGACGATTGGCTGGACGCATGTGCGGTACAGGCTCTGATTGACGTCCGAGACGCGGGCCGCGGTTTCGAAGCGGCGTTGATCGGCGGCATCGTTGTGCCCGAGCGCGCGAATGTCGTCGAGCGTGCGGGGTTTGATCGTTCGCAATGTATTTTCCTTCAACAAGCTCAGAATGGGGGGTGGATTTCGTCAGCATCGATCAGCACCAACTCGTAAAGCCCGGGGGCCATCACGTCGATCAGGTTGATGTTGAAGGCAAACTCCTCATGTTCTTTTCTGGCGATTTTGCCCGAAACGAAGATGCCCAAATGCCCGATGCTCTGATGCAGTGAATAGATGATCGTCTGCCCATTGGCGATGATCCCGTCGACGTCCTCATAAAGGTCGAGGATCCAATCGAGAGCTTGCTGCGGTGGCGTAATGTCATCGCCGAAGGAGCAGAGCACGATGATCGGCGACTTGATCTTGCGCAGGTCAACGCGCTCACCATTGCGGGCAATGATTTTTCCGGCTGCCAGCCTGTTGCCGACAAACAGTTCATCGACGATGACTTGGATCTCTTCGGCGTTGAGGAGAACGGGGTTGCCCCACCACTTCTCGAAATCGAGATAACGTTTGGCCTCCGTATCTACCTTCGCGTAGACGTTGTAAGGCTTTTCCCAAAATGTATTTGCCGGGTTGTTGGATTCAAAATTCGAAACCAGCCATGCGCCATCGAAGACGCCGTTACCCAAATCGCCCAGCAACCAGGCCGGCCACGTGCCGCCGAGCAAGCCGCCAAGGTAGCGCATCGGATATTTCCCGCGCACGCCGCCCCAATAGGACAGTGGCGTACCGGCGAGAAGGATCGGGCCGGACAGATCAGGTTCCATGGCGGCCATCATCATGATCTGCCAGCCTGCCTGGCAGTTTCCGATCAGGACGGGCTTGCCGTCGGCATGGCTGTGGCGTTCGGCGACGACGCGGACGAAATGCGCCTCTGCGTGACAGACGTCTTCGATCGTTTGGCCCGGTTCCGGCCGAGGCAGGAAGCCGACGAAATAGCAGGGATGCCCGGCCTTCATTGCGACACCGATCTCGCTATCATGCTTCATCCCGCCAATGCCCGGTCCATGTCCGGCGCGCGGGTCGAAGACGATGAAAGGCCGCTTGGCAGGGTCGATCGTTACCCCGGCGGGCGGGATTATGCGCACGAGGCCGTAATTGACCGGTTTCGGTAGCGTGCGTCCGTCAACCACAAGCTCTATTTGAAACGTCAGCACATGCGGCGCTGTTCGACTGCTCTGCTCCAGATAATCGTTCCCCCGGCACCGCAATATGTCCAGGAAAAGAATGGAACGTTCGAATGCATCCTGAAAGTAGTTGAAAAACGGGTTTGTAGTTAGAGTAGAATAGAGCATAATCTTTCCTCGAAACCGCGGTTCGCGCATTTTTTCCGAACGCGCCACAAAGTATAATTATTTAAACGTATAGATAAACCTCAGCACAGATGTGTGATTGTACGCATGGCGGAAGTCCTGTCGATATAAATCGTGCGCCCACACCATGATTTGACATATAAAAAATTTGCAGCCTCAGTGACGATTGCGTTAAACTTTCCTCGCGTCTGAGAAGCCGGTGAAGGGTGGGGCGTATGGGGAAGTCCAAGGAGAAACCGAAAACCGACGCCGCGATTGACATCGCCGGCAGCCCTGACACTGAGAAACTGAAACGAAAAGACTACGAGCAGGAACTCGCGCGGCTGCAGGCCGAGCTGGTGCAGCTTCAGGAATGGGTTCGCCGCGAAGGGAAGAAGATCTGCATCGTCTTCGAAGGGCGGGATGGCGCTGGCAAAGGTGGCGTTATCAAAGCTATCACCGAGCGGGTGAGCCCACGAACGTTTCGGGTCGTGGCCCTGACGGCCCCTACGCCGCGGGAAATATCTCAAATGTACGTGCAGAGATATATACCCCACCTGCCGGCGGCCTCCGAAGTCGTGATTTTTGATCGTAGCTGGTACAATCGCGCCGGTGTTGAGCGCGTAATGGGGTTCTGCACGGAGAAAGAGGTCGAGACATTCTTGACCGACTGTCCCTGGGTAGAGCAGGCGATGGTGAGCTCCGGAATCATACTGCTCAAGTACTGGCTCGAAGTGAGTCCGGAGGAGCAGACCCGACGGCTGGAATCCCGCATCGATGACGGCCGCAAGCTGTGGAAACTGTCTGAGATGGACCTGAAATCTTACTCGCGTTGGAACGCCTATTCACGGGCTCGCGACGAGATGCTGGTCAGGACCGACAAGCCTTGGGCGCCTTGGTATGTTGCGCGATCGGACGACAAGCGGCGCGCCCGGCTCAATATTATCAGTCACGTGCTCAGTCAGATCCCATACGAGAAATACAATCGGGCCGACATCAAACTGCCAAAACGCGACACGTCGGACGGTCACGTTGAGGCTGATTACAGTTCCAGGCTGATCCCCGCGGTGTTTTGACGGGCCCGCGAGCCGCGCGCCCGGCACGCTGCCGATGCCGCGGCGCATGACGGGTATTGCCCGTGGGGTCTGCCATTGTCATCAGCGGCCCGGCGCTTTATATGTGACCGGCCGGTCGATTAATTTCGACGATCTGGAAGGGGCCGCCTCCCAAGCCGCCCTGACGGACAGGAGGAAGCCTGGCATGTACGCCCAGATGGTGAAGGCCGAAGGGCCCGTTGATCGCTCCCCCCAGGATGAGGCGTTCCAGGCGCGCATCGATCGCGGCGAGAAGATCGAGCCGAAGGACTGGATGCCGGAGGGCTATCGCAAGACGCTGATCCGCCAGATCGGCCAGCACGCCCATTCCGAGATCGTCGGCCAGTTGCCGGAGGGCAACTGGCTCACGCGCGCGCCGACGCTGGAGCGCAAGGCCATCCTGCTCGCCAAGGTGCAGGACGAGGCCGGCCACGGCCTCTATCTCTATTGCGCGGCCGAAACGCTCGGCATCAGCCGCGACGAGATGATCGGGCATGCTGCATTCCGGCAAGATGAAATATTCGTCGATCTTCAACTATCCGACGCTGACCTGGGCTGATATCGGCGCGGTCGGCTGGCTGGTCGACGGCGCGGCGATCATGAACCAGGTGCCGCTGCAGCGCTGCTCCTATGGACCTTACGCGCGCGCCATGGTGCGCATCTGCAAGGAGGAGAGCTTCCACCAGCGCCAGGGCTTCGATCATGATGAAGATGGCGCAGGGCACGCCGGCGCAGAAGGCGATGGCGCAGGATGCGCTGAATCGCTTCTGGTGGCCGTCGCTGATGATGTTCGGCCCGTCGGACAAGGACTCGGTGCATTCGGCGCAGTCGATGGCGTGGAAGATCAAGATCAACTCCAACGACGAGCTGCGGCAGAAATTCGTCGACCAGACCGTGCCGCAGGCGCAGTACCTGGGCCTGACGGTCCCCGACCCGAACCTGAACTGGAACGAGGAGAAGGACGGCTACGATTTCGGCGAGCCGGATTGGGCGGAGTTCTATCGAGGTGCTCGCCGGCAACGGCCCCTGCAACCGCGAACGCCTCGGCGCGCGCGTCAAGGCGTGGGACGACGGCGCGTGGTTCCGCGACGGACTGTCGGCCCATGCGGCGAAGGCGCGCGCGCCGATGGCGGCCGAATAGGAGGAAAGCCGATGTCCAGCGAATGGCCACTGTGGGAGGTCTTCATCCGCGGCCAGCACGGCCTCAACCACCGCCATGTCGGCAGCCTGCACGCGCCCGACGCCGAGATGGCGATCCGCATGCGCGCGACGTCTATACCCGCCGCAACGAGGGCGTCAGCATCTGGGTGGTGACGCTCCGACCGATATCGTCGCCTCCAGCCCTTCGGACAAGGGACCGCTGTTCGAGCCGTCGAACTCCAAGGTCTATCGGCATCCGACCTTCTTCGACATCCCGGACGAAGTGGGACATATGTGATGCGCGGGCGCTCGCTGCTCGACGTTCCTGCTGCGCATGGGCGACAACACGCTGATCCTCGGCCACGCGCTGTCGGAATGGTGCGGCCATGCGCCGGCGCTGGAGGAGGATATCGCGCTCGCCAATACCGCGCTCGACCTGATCGGCCAGACGCAGTTGTGGCTGGGGCTGGCGGCTGCGGTCGAAGGGCAGGGGCGGCACGCCCGACGATCTCGCCTATCTGCGCGACGCCTCCGACTTCCGCAACGTGCTGATGGTCGAGCGGCCGAACGGCGATTTCGGCAAGACGCTGATGCGCCAGTTCCTGTTCGACGCCTGGCACCATACGCTGCTGACGGCTCTGATGGCGTCGACCGAACCCGCGGATCGCCGAGATCGCCGACAAGGCCTCCAAGGAGGTTGCCTATCATCTCGGCCGCATCCGCCGATCTGGTGATCCGGCTCGGCGACGGTACGGAGGAGAGCCACGGCGGATGCAGGCGGCGCTGGACGACCTCTGGCCCTATACCGGCGAGATGTTTCATTACGGACGATGCATCGACAGCGAGCTTGCCGCGGCCGGCGATCGCGCCGGCGCCGGACTCGCTGAAGCCGACGTGGGAGCAGATCGTGCGCACCACGCTGACGGCGGCGACGCTGCGGCGCCGGCGCGGCACTTTCGTGCACAAGGGCGGCAAGCGCGGCATCCACACGGAGCATCTCGGCTTCATCCTGGCCGAGATGCAGTTCCTGCAGCGCGCCTATCCGGGGGCGACGTGGTGAGTCCCGGTCGACGCAGGTCTGGCACTGGCTGGGTGAGGTTCCGGACCCGGAGATCCCGGTCATTTCGCTCATCGATCTGGGGATCGTCCGCGATGTCCGGCTGGGACGACGATACGCTCGTGGTGACGGTCACGCCGACCTATTCCGGGCTGCCCGGCGACAGCGGTGATCAATCTCGATATCGAAACGGCGCTGCGCGCAGCACGGCGTCGAGAAGCTGCGCTGGAACGCCACCTGTCGCCGCCCTGGACGACGGACTGGATCAGCGCCGCGGGCCGCGAGAAGCTTGCAGCGCATATGGCATCGCGCCGCCGGTGGCTCGGTGCGCCGGTCGCCTGCCCGCGCTGCGGATCGACGCAGACCGAGAAGATCAGCCAGTTCGGCTCCACGCCCTGCAAGGCGCTTATCGCTGCACGGACTGCCTGGAACCGTTCGATTATTTCAAGTGCATCTGAGTGCCGATGGCGCGCTTCTATCCGCTGGAGGTCACCGAGATCCACCGCGAGACCCGCGATGCGGTCGTCGTCACGCTGGCGCCGCGCGAGGAAGATCGCGCCGCTTTCGACTTCATCCAGGGCCAGTATCTGACCTTCCGCCGCGTCTTCGACGGCGAGGAGTTGCGCCGCTCCTATTCGATCTGCGCCGGCAAGGATGACGGCGTGCTGAGGGTCGGCATCAAGCGCGTCGACGGCGGCACATTCTCCACCTGGGCCAATGAGAGCCTCCGCGCCGGGGACGTGCTGGAGGCAATGCCGCCGATGGGCTCGTTTCACACGCCGCTCGATCCCGCGGCCGCGCGCCATTATCTGGGCTTTGCCGGCGGCAGCGGCATCACGCCGGTGCTGTCGATCATCAAGACCGTTCTGGCGCGCGAGCCCAGGTCGCGCTTCACCCTGGTCTACGCCAACCGCCAGGTCAGTTCGATCATGTTCCGCGAGGAGCTGGAGGATATCGAAGAACCTCTATCTCGGCCGCCTGTCCATCCTGCACGTCCTGGAGACCGACGCGCAGGACATCGAGCTGTTCACCGGCCGGATCGATGCGGCGAAATGCACGGCGCTGTTCGAGCACTGGATCGCGTTGGCAACGGTCGACACGGCGTTCATCTGCGGCCCCGAACCGATGATGCTGGCGATCGCCGCGTCGCTTGCGCGCGCATGGCATGACCGATGCGCAGATCAAGTTCGAGCTGTTCGCCTCCGGCCAGCCGGCCGGGCGAGGATCGCGCCGCCGGTGTCGGCCGCCTCCGCTGCCGCACGCCTGCGAAGCGCTCCGTCACGCTCGACGGTGCGACCCGTCATTTCCGGATGCCCAAGCAGGGGCAAGAGCCTGCTGGAGGCGGCGCTGGCCAACAACTTCGACGCGCCCTATGCCTGCAAGGCCGGCGTCTGCTCGACCTGCCGGGCGAAGGTGCTGGAGGGCGAGGTCGAGATGATCGCCAACCATGCGCTGGAGGATTACGAGGTCCGCCAGGGCTATGTGCTGACCTGCCAGTGCTATCCGCTGACCGACCGGCTTGTCGTCAGCTACGACCAGTGACGGGGGCAAGGCGATGTCCGACAGCATGAGCATCGAGGACTATCTCGCACAGGGCGGCGTGCTGACCTCGCCGGCCAATGCGCCGCCGCGCTATCGCGGCGAGTTGCTGCGCATCATGGCGACGCTTCGTCGACAGCGAACTCGCCGGGTCCGCCGGCTTCGCCGACATGATCAATCACCGCCCCGGGGATCAAGGAGCGCATCGCCGCCTCCCGCATCGTGCTGGAGAAGACCGAACATGCCGGCCCAGGTGCTGCGATCATGGGCGAGTTCGGCGCTGACGTGGATCGTTACGCCAGCCACTATCCCTGGGGCGCCCGCGTCGCCCGCGACACGCAGGTCCGGCGCAGCGCGCAATTCGGTGGGGATATGCGGCTTTCGGTCTTCCACTATCCGCTGAAGGACTGGGTCGATGCGGTGGTGATGAACGTGCTGATGGGCACCGCGGCTTCTGTCCAACTGCAGGAACTGGCCCGCATCTCCTACGCGCCGCTGGCCGAGGTCTTTCGAGCGATCGCACCGCGCGAGGCGGCGCATACGCGGCTGGGGCTGGAAGGACTGGTTCGAATCTGCGCCACCGACACCGGACGTTCGGCCGCGGCCGGATCGGTCGCATTCTGGCGTCCCCTCGTTGCCGCCAGTTTCGGCCAGGCTGCTTCGCCTCGTTTCGAGATGCTGCGGAAATCGGGGCTGCGGCACAGGCCGAACGAAGTTCTGTTGGCCGAATGGACGGCGGCGCTGAATGAAGCGCTGTCACGCGTCGCTATCGAACCGAACTGAGGCCCTGCAGGAACAGGGTCGTCGCCGCGTCGGCGTAGTCCTGCCGCGAAATCGGACCGTCTTCGCGGAACCAGAGATAGACCCAGTTCAGCATGCCGAACAGGGACATGGTCATGGGCTTCAGCAGTTTGCGGGACCCGTTGCTGAGATCGGGATTGATCTCCTGCAACACCGCGGCGAATCGATCGACGATCTTGCGTTCCAGCGCGCGTATGTCCTGTTGCTGGTTGGTCGTCAGGGCACCCGTTCCGTTCAATTGGACCTTGTGTTGGCTGTCGGCGTCGCGATAGGCGTTCAGCACCGTGGCGACCAGGATGCGCAAGCGTGACGGCGCATCGGCGGTGCCGTCGTCCGCGGCCTCGATCGCCGCATCCAGCTCGGTCAGATGCGCATGGATGATGCCGAACACCAGTTCGTCCTTGCTGGCGTAGTAGTGGTACAGCAGCGCCTTCGAAACGTTCGATCGTTCCGCGATCTGCGCCATCGACGCCTTCTCCATGCCGAGTTCGGCAAAGACCTCGGCCGCATGGCGCAGGATTGCCAGTCGTTTCGTATCGAAATCGCTCGCTCTCGTGCGCGCCATCTCAGTTCTTCGGGCGGTTGTCGATGACACGCCGAGCCTTGCCCTCGGAGCGGGGGAGGGTGGAGGGGGCGTGGATCTGGATGTGAGCGGTGACGCCGACGATGCTTTTGATGTGGAGCGTCAGTTCCGCCGATGCGCCGTGATGATGCGCCGGATCGGCTGCGTGCGGTGTCGCCTCGACATGCACGGTCATGACGTCCATCCGTCCCTCACGGGTCAGCTCGATGTGGAAATGCGGCGCCAGGCCACGGCATTTGAGGATCTGTTCCTCGATCTGCGTCGGGAAGACGTTGACGCCGCGCAGGATGATCATGTCGTCGGAGCGGCCGGTGATCTTGCTCATGCGCCGCATGCTGCGGGCTGTTCCCGGCATCAACCGCGTCAGGTCGCGCGTGCGATAGCGGATCATCGGCAGGCCTTCCTTGGTCAGCGTGGTCAGCACCAGCTCACCCATTTCGCCGTCGGGCAGGACTTCGCCGGTCGCGGGGTCGATGACTTCGGGGAAGAAATGATCCTCCCAGATATGCAGCCCGTCCTTGCTTTCCACGCATTCGTTGGCGACGCCGGGGCCCATGACTTCCGACAGCCCGTAGATATCGACGGCGTGCATGTCGAAGGCCTGTTCGATCTCCCGCCGCATCGCCTCGGTCCAGGGTTCGGCGCCGAAGATGCCGACCTCCAGGGAGCTTTCGCGCGGATCGAGGCCCTGACGGCGGAATTCATCCAGGATCGACAGCATATACGACGGCGTCACCATGATGACGCGTGGCCTGAAGTCGTTGATCAACGTGACCTGCCGTTCGGTCATGCCGCCGGACACGGGCACGACGGTGCAGCCGAGTTTCTCCGCACCGTAATGCGCGCCGAGGCCGCCGGTGAACAGGCCGTAGCCATACGCCACATGCACGATGTCGCCGCGCCGGCCGCCGGATGCGCGAATCGATCGCGCAACGAGGGATGCCCAGGTATCGATGTCCTTGGCGGTGTAGCCGACGACGGTCGGCTTGCCCGTGGTGCCGGATGACGCATGGATGCGGACCAGGTCCTCCCGCGGCACGGCGAACATGCCGAACGGGTAGTTGTCACGCAGATCCCGTTTCGTTGTGAACGGGAATTTTCTTATATCGTCGAGACTGTGCAGGTCGTCGGGATGTACGCCAGCGGCCTCGAACTGCCGGCGATAGAATGGCGACTTGCCGTAGGCGTGGTGCAAGCTCCATCGCATGCGTTGTAACTGCAGCGCGGCGATTTCGTCGCGTGAGGCGGTTTCGATCGGTTCCAGTTCATCCGGCTTGGGCGCCAGGTCCTTCACGGTGATCCTCCCTGTTGTTATCCGGCAGGTGTGTGCCTTTTACGGTGCGTGAATGGCCGCGGAATTCTGCGATCTGCTCGCCGGCCTGGTTGGTGACGGATACGTCGTAGATGCCGCCCCGGCCGCGGCGGGAGGTCTCCCGCGCGGTGGCGGTCAGACGGTCGCCGGCATAGGCGGGGGCGATGAAGGTGACCGCGGCGTGCTGTGCGACGGCAAGCTGGTTGTAGCTGTTGCAGGCAAAGGCGAAGGCGGAATCGGCCAGCGTGAAGATGAAGCCGCCGTGGCAGGTGCGGTGGCCGTTGGTCATGAAATCGGTCACCGTCATCGACAGGACGGCAAAGCCCGGACCGACCGTATCGATCGCCATGCCCAGGTTCCGGGACGCCTCATCCTCGCGCCACATGGCCTCGGCGCAGGCTTGCGCCATGACTTCCGGGGAGAGAGCGGTCATCCGACGGTTTCCCGGTTCGCCATGGTCTCTCTTCCCTCCGGTTTGCGGCGGGAGGCTTACATAGACCGACCGGACAGTCAACGATACGGATGGCTGGCACATGATCGGTTCAGGTAGACCCGATCATGTGCCAGCCCTTTTGTTTGAGAGGGCGATTCACGTCTGAAATTGCCGCGCATAGGCGCGTCAACTTCAGACGATCGCTTATTTGTTTGAGAGGGCGATTTACGTCTGAGGTTGCCGCGCATAGGCGCGTCAACCTCAGACGATCGCACTCTAACCCGACGTGAAAGGCTTCAGGCGCAGCTTGCTGATATGATCGAGGACGCCCGGTTTGTCGTCCATGTCGATGCCGCGATAGTAACGCTTCTGCCAATGCTCCGCCGGTGTGGCGGGCGGGTTGGCGGCGATCTGGGCCTGGAACTCGTCGCGAGACTTGCTCCAAGCGGCGAACTGGCGCGCAAGGTCGGGATTTTCCGACAGTGGCACGAAACGCGGGTTCATCTGCATCAGGGCGTCGCGCTGCACCGGCATCAGGAAGCAGATCGGCTCCTGCGCGTCGAAGCGGACCCAGTGGTTACGGCGGGTGAAGCGCCAGTTCATGGTGAAGGTGTAGGGCGACCAATCTGTCTCGATGATGCCCGACAAAGGCGCGATGCCGTCTTTCGCTTGGTTCGGTGAGCCGCCAGCCATCAGGTTCCAGCCTGGCGGCGTGCGAAACAGGCCCTGGATATGGATGGTGAAGGTGGCCTGCCCGAACAGCGCGACCGGGGCCGCGAAAGCCGGCATGTCGGAGTCGCTGCGGATGATGACGTCCTCGGTCGCTCCGCCACCACGCCAGTAGGCCCAGAAGCCGGCGGGGGTCAGCACCTCCCACCCATGCGCGTTGGCGATGTTGAGGGGCAGGCAGCGATAGGCGAAGGCGTTGGGCGAACCATCCATCCAGGCGCGCGTGGGCTCCGCCGGCCGGATGAGCGGATGCCAACTCTCATGAAGATAGCAGATGAAATCCATCGCACGCCTCCTTCGCGCCAGCAGAACCGCTGCGGCGGGGCGGAGGCCAGCCAGATTTGCGTGACTGGCGGGACGGTTGCGCGAGGTGCTTGACGTATGGACGAGTTTCGACGGCAAATAGAAGAACCACATCAACATATCCGAAACGACAGAAAACAATTCTCCATTTTCGCGACCAGGAAGAAGGAAGTCGAAATGGCCCTTCACAGGCTTCGTGATTTTGTCGTTGCGATGACCCGAGCGGCGGATACGGTGGCGCCGGGCGCGGCCCTGATGGTGGCGGCGCGTCCGCTGCTGGCAGATCTGGTCGCCCAGGATGACTGGCTGCCTGAGACCGCCTCGGTGCCCGATCCGGAACGGTACAGGCAGTATCTGCTGCATTGCGACCCGGCGGAGCGATTTTCGCTGGTCAGCTTCGTCTGGGGACCGGGGCAGAAGACGCCGATCCATGATCACCTGGTGTGGGGCCTGATCGGCATGCTGCGCGGGGCGGAGGTTTCGATCCCCTATACGCGTTCGGCCGACGGACCCCTGGTCCAGGACGGCGAACCGCATGTGCTGCGACCCGGTGAGATCGGCGTCGTCTCCCCCTGGGACGGCGACATCCACCAAGTGGCGAACTTGCTGGAGGACCAGCCGTCGATCAGCATCCACCTCTACGGCGGCAATATCGGTGCCGTCCGACGGCACATATTCGGCGTGGATGGCACGGCGAAGTCGTTCATATCCGGCTATTCCTGCGAGACGGTGCCCAATCTGTGGGACCGATCGCGGGAGTTTGCCTGAGGGGGCGGCTTACGCGGCGGTTCGTCGCGGCCTTCACCCAGGCGCTCGCGGGTCAGGCCGACCAGCCGCCCTGGCGCGGACCGCCGCGCGTTTGGATCACGCTTGGTCGAGAAACGCCCCGATTGCCTGTGCCACGGCCTCGGGCTTGTCGAGTTCCGCCAGATGGCCGGCGCCGGCGATGATCGTGTGGCGGTCGTCGGCCGGCGATGCCCTTGGCGAACGTCTCGGCATAGGTGCGCGGCATGATCTGGTCGTGCTCGCCCCACAGCAGCAACGTCGGGGCCTTGATCAGGCGCAGCCGCTTCTCGATCCGGGTGTTGCCGAGCGGCCAGAAGATGCGGGCGGCGGCCTCGTTGGCGCGGGTCTGCTCGATCGGCCATTCGATCGAGTTGGCGCCTTCGGGCGCGGCCTTCATCGCCTTCCAGATCTCGGGATCGGCGCACATCAGGCCGGGCACCGCGTCGGCACGCTGCGCCCACGGATCGGTCGGCGGGTTCTTCTCGTCGAACAGGCCGAACGGCGCGATCACGGCGAGCGCCGCACGCTGGCGGGCCAGAGCGCCGCGACCTCCAGCGGCCAGCGACGCACCGACCGAACTGCCGGCGAGATCGGCGCCCTCCAGGTCGGACTTGCTCCAGGATCTCGCGCACCGCGAGCAGCCAGTCGAGATGCGTAGTCGAGCACGGAGTGACCGCGATCGCCGCCGGGGAAGCCGGGCAGCGACGGCACGATCACGGTGCGGCTCTTGCGCCAGTTCGTCGAGGAACGGCATCCAGCGCGGCAGGCCGCCGAAGCCGGCGAGGAAGCCGAGCTTCGGGCCGCTGCCCTTGCGCCAGACGCGGGTGGCAAAGCCGTTGACATCGATGGTCAACGTCTCGGGTTCGCTCACGGTCGCTCCGTCTCCTGTCTATTCGGCGGCGAGCTTCGGCAGGAAGGCGGGGATTTCGGCGCGCTGGGCCGCTTCCATCGGCTGCGGCCACCAGCGGTCGTTCCAGCCGGCGTGCAGATCCTTCAGTTTCGGCATCACCTGTTCGGCGAACAGCTTGGTGTTGTAGCGGGTCAGGTCCTTGCTCATGTTGCCGTACTGCAGCAGCAGCATCAGGTGGCCGACATTGAGGTTGGTCGCGACTTCGCGCAGCTGTTCGGCGACTTCGTCGGGCGAGCCGATGATGACGTAGCCGTTGTCGACGATGCGCCTCCATCTCGCGCGCGACGGAGGCGAAACGTTCGCCGGTGGATTTGCCGCGCACGTCGGCAGTCGGCGGCCTTCTTCACCTGGCTTTCGATGCCGGCGCGCTGGCTGCCCTCGCTGGTGTAGCCGGGCGGCGTGGCCCAGCGCGGATCGACGTGCAGGCAGCGGCCGTAGAAATATTCGGCGGCCTCGGCGTAGAGATCGAAGGCGTGCTGGCGGCTTTCGCCGACGCCGACGAATTGCAGGAAGCCGGCCTGGTACGGATTGCGGTCCTTGCCCAGCCGGTCCATTTCGGCCCAGAAACCGTCCATCGTGGCGCGGCCGGCCTTGTAGCCGTAGTAGGACAGGTAGCAGTAGACGTAGTCCATCTCGGCGCACCAGTGCCAGGTCTCGACCGAACCGCCGCCGGGCACCCAGATCGGCGGATGCGGGTTCTGCACCGGGCGCGGCCAGATGTTCACGTAGCGCTGCTGGTTGAAGCGGCCGTTGAAGGCGAAGGTGTCCTTCTCGGTCCAGGCGCGCACCACCAGGTCGTGCGCCTCCAGGTAGCGCTGACGGAGCTGGCTGGGATTCGTGCCGTAGGCGTAGCAGGTGTCCATCGGCGTGCCGACCGGGAAGCCGGCGATCAGGCGGCCGCCGGAGATGCAGTCGATCATGGCGAATTCTTCCGCCACGCGCGTCGGCGGATTGTACAGCGCCAGCGAGTTGCCCATGACGCAGATCGCGGTATCGCGGTGCGCCGCGCCAGCGACGACGCGATCAGATTCGGGCGACGGCATCAGGCCGTAGCCGTTGGAATGATGCTCGTTCACGCAGATGGCGTCGAAGCCGCATTCGGCGGCGTATTCCAGCTCGTCCATGAAGTCGTTGTACATCAGGTGGGCGCGCTTCGGATCGAACAGCGACGAGTGGATGTCCACCCAGACGGACGGGTTGGCGTCGCGGAAATCGTCCGGCAGTTCCGTGTAGGGCATCAGGTGGAACCACATCAGCTTCATGGACTATGCTCCGTTTCGATGGGATGGGATACTGGTCGAGTATTGCTGAGGCCTGATTGGTATGTCAATTTTGGGAACGCTGAGATAAAAGGGAACCGTCCGATGAACGATGCTGGCCGGTCTTGCCGCTGCAACCTGCCCTGGACATGTCCGGGTGCGGCGTGCCTGGCCCGTGCCCGGGCGCTGATCCCATTGCTGCGGACGGCGGCGGACCGGATCGATGCGGCGAATGAGCTGCCGTCCGACGTCCTGGATGCGATGTTCGAGGCGCGGATGTTCAAGCTGTTGCTGCCCAGGTCTCTGGGCGGGGTCGAGCTGACAGCCGGTCGAGTATGTGCAATGCGTGGAGGCGATCGCCGAGGGGGATGCCTCGGCGGCCTGGTGCATGAACCAGGGATCGGGGTGCTCGATGGCCTCGGCCTATGTGGCTCCGGCCGTGGCGCGGGAGGTCTGGGGCGGACCACGCGACGTGCTGGCCTGGGGGCAGGGGCCAGGGGCGAAGACGGTGCGCGCGCCGACGGCGGCTGGAGCGTCCATGGGTCGTGGTAGCTTCGCCAGCGGGTCCCGGCACGCCACCTGGCTCGGGGCGATGTGCCCGAGTTTCGAGGCGGATGGGACGGCGTGCGTGCGACCGGATGGCAAGCCGTGGGAGCGGACGCCGCTGTTTCGCCGCGAGCAAGGCGAAGATCGACGATGTCTGGGAGGTGATGGGCCTGCGCGGGACCGGGAGCGATACCTATACGGTCGACGGGCTGTTCGTGGATGACGCGCATACCGTGACGCGCGAATATGCGCCGGAGCGGCGGGAGGACGGGTCTCTGTACCGCTTCCAGTCGATGCAGCTTTATGCCGGCGGGTTTTCGTCGCGTCGCGCTGGGCGTGGCGCGGGCGATGCTGGATGCGTTCATCGATCTGGCGCAGGACGAAGTCTCAGGCCTGGTCGAGCGAGAAGATGCGCGACAACCATGCGATCCAGAATGTCATCGGGCTATTGGGATGCGGCGTGGAAGGCGGCGCGCGCGGGGCTGCATCTGGCGTTGCGGCGAGGCTTGGGATGATGTTGTGGCGACGGGGGAACTGTCGCTGGACCACCGGGTCGATATCCGGCAGGCGACGACGTATGCGATCCATGTGTCGCGGGATCTGTGCCATGCGATCTTCCATGAGGCGGGGTCGACGGCGATCTTCAACAACCAGCCGTTCGAGCGGCGGCTGCGCGATATCAACAGCGTGTCGCAGCAGACGCAGGGGCGGCGGACGCATTTCGAGACGGTCGGGCTGTATCGGCTGGGCGGGGAGCCGGATATGAAGTGGTTGTAGCTTCGCGCCCGGTGCCTCTTCAATCTCAGGCCCGCGCGGGCGGTCGCCCATGAGCGCACTTCGCGGTCTGGCGTCGGCCGTATGACGGCGGATCCTCGCAAGACAGATGTTGGCGTACCGAAGTTTATTGGGATTCTGCAATACGGCGCTGGTTTCCGTTTTCAGGCGGCGTCGCTCTAACAAATAGGACCGCCGATACATTTTCCTAACCGCATCAAATCTCCTGCCGATCAATGTCATATACAAAAAAGTTACCCCTCACATGGCCCGCGGGAGGGTATGACGGCGTGGCAGAGCTATTGAGAATAGCCTGCGATGGCCGTCGCCCGATGCTTATGGGCAGGTGGTGACGCGACCGTTTGTCCTTCCGTTACTGCCAAAGGTCGATTGTGTGCTGAAATTCGCATCCCTCACGCTTATTTGGCCAACCCGCGAGTAGTTTTACGAGTGGTATGGGAATTTTCGGTATTGCTCCTGTTTCCGTGCGAGCGGTCAGGCCCCTGCGCGTTTCCATGCGCTCCAAACATCGACGGATAACAAAACTATGACGGGCGACGATCAATTGGTGGAGAACGCCCCCGGCTCCTCCATCTCCACGGCCATACAAGTGGCACCGAATGGCCCAACCCTGCCGGCCGCCTTTGAGGACACGGTCGCCATGTATGGCGATCGGCCGGCGCTATGGGTGGATGGTCGGCTTGTGACCTATCGTGAACTCGCGGCCATCGCCGCCAGCATCGCCCGGCCTATGCGTCACGTCCTGCCGCAGCAAGCGAGTGCTCGCTGCGCCATTCTGTGCGGCCGCGGCCTGAGCGCGTTCGCTGCCGTGCTGGGCGCGCTGTCAGCCCGCTGCGTCTATGTCCCGCTGAACCCCTCCCATCCGGTGGAGCGGCTGGTCGGCATCATTCTGCAGTCGGAGGCTGATTTCCTGGTTGTCGATGCCCGGTCGGCTGCCTTGGCGCGCGAGGTGCTTCGGGAGATCGCGCGACCCATGGTTGTCGTGCTGCCGGAATGCGAGACCGTTCCCGACTGGGCTGTCGGCCTGCCGGAGCACCGCTTCTTCTGCCAGGGCGATCTTGGCGGTTCCGCACCGTATATAATGGATACGGTTTCCCCGGACGACGGCGCCTATCTTATGTTCACATCCGGCAGCACCGGCCTGCCCAAGGGCGTTCTCGTCCGGCATCGCAACGTCATCGCCTATTTGCGGAACACCATCGCGCGATACCGGCCAACGCCGGACGACAGGTTCTCTCAGGTTTTCGACCTGACCTTCGACCTGTCGGTACACGACATGTTTCTGTGCTGGGCCTCCGGCGCGACCCTTTACTGCCTGCCTCAGGCGGCACGCTTCGCACCGCGCGAGTTCATAAGGCGCCACGAACTGACCATGTGGTTCTCGGTCCCGTCCACGGCGGCGGTGATGATGCGGCTGGGCATGCTGCGGCCGGGTGACTTTCCAACCCTGCGATACAGCCTGTTCTGCGGGGAAGCCTTGCCCAGGCGCCTGGCGCGGGCCTGGGTCGAGGCGGCGCCCAATTCGGTTGTCGAGAATTTGTATGGACCGACAGAGGCAACTATTGCGATTACCGCGTATCGTCTGCCGCCGGATACGGCATCAGGCCAGCACCTGCCCGACATCCTTCCGATCGGTGAGGCGCTGCAGGGACAGACGACCGCGATTATCGACACGGCGGGAGGAATTGTTCCGGATGGTGAAAGCGGCGAACTCTGCCTGGGCGGAACGCAGGTCACCGATGGCTACTGGCGGCGTCCCGACCTGACGGCGGAGCGCTTCGTCAGACTGAAGGACGCGCCGGCAGAAACGACCTGGTATCGCACTGGCGATCGCGTTCGTCGCACGACGCTCGGCCTGGAATTTCTCGGCCGGCTGGATCGTCAGGTCAAAATTGGCGGATACCGCGTCGAACTCCAGGAAGTCGAGACGGCATTGGCGCGCGCGACCGGTGCCGTCACCGTTGCGGCGATCGCCTGGCCGCTCGACGAAACCGGGCTGGCCCGTGGCATTGTCGGGTTCGTATCCCGAACTGACCGGTTGCCAGAGGACATCCATGAGAGATGCCGAGCGATATTGCCGCCCTATGCGCGGCCGTCGGCGATCCATCAGCTTGACCACTTCCCGCTGAACAGCAGCGGCAAGATCGACTACGCGCAGCTTCGCGAAATGCTGAGGTGACACAGATGCAGTTTCAAACCTTGACCGGCGCCTCTGCCGATACGTTTCTGGTGCTTCTGCTGAACACGGTACGCGCGCAGATCGAACGAAACCGCGGCGTGCCGAATGATCTGAATGCCGGCACGGAGCTTCTGGCGCAGGGGATTGTCGATTTACAGGAACTTCTCGACATTATTTTGCAGGTCGAACAGATATCCGGGCGTGGCTTCGATATCGAGCGCCTCGATATCGAACAGGGGCTGACGGTCGCGCGCCTCGCGGACGCCTTCGTCCCGATGGAACGCTGATTGCAACCGGTCACGAAGGGTCTGGCCCCTCATGACACTGCGCTTCATTGAACTCGATGACACGGCCGATCCCGATCCGGCCTGGCTGCTGGATAATGGCTGGTGCCGAGCGGCCGACGACGAGTTGCGCGCTGCGCTGACCCGCTGGCGCTTCGGGGAAAGGCCGCCGGGCGGGCTGACCTGCCTCGCACTGCATGATGACCAGTGTGTCGGCATGATCGATTTCGTTCCGGCGACCCTACATTTTGGATGGGCGGAAGATTTTCGTCCGGGAAACCTGTGACTGGTTTTGCTTGCCGGCCTATCGTCCGTATGGGGTTGGAGTGGCGCTGATGCGCCGGATTATGGCGCGGCCTGAACCGATCCTGTCCATCGGCGGCACGGACGTGACGCTCGCGCTTCTCCCGCGCCTGAGCTGGGCTGAGTTGCCGAGTGCGCGGCGGCTTCGGCTGCCATTGAAGGCGCGTGCGCTGGCGGCCACCGTCCTGCGCCGACGTTGGCCGGGGTATGAAAGCATCGCGAAACTCGTACCGGACGCAATCAATCTGCCGAGACCGCACTGCCCGGTGGGACCGGCCGGGGGCTACTTAAGGCGCCTGATTGGGGCCACGGAAGCCGTGCCCGCCTTCGATACCGATGCACACGGCCTGAGCGAAACGCTCGACCAGGCCGACCGCGCCTGGCTGGGGGCCGCGCCCGCGGATCTAGGGGAGCCCGTCGAACTCGGTTTCTGGGTGGGCGACAGGCCGGTCGGCTATTCCTATTCCTGGATGGCACCCTCTCCGGTCGGGAAAGAGGCGGCGCTGCTCCATCTTCGCCACGCGCGACTGGGACCCGACGGCCTGGCCTGGATCATCGGGGAGACCGTTCGCCAACTGGCGAATGACGGCGCCACCCTGATCCGGTGCCGCGTATCGGACGCCGCAAAGATCGAGGCATACCGCAAGGTCGGCTTTCTCGAAGGCCAGTCGGAGCCGACCTATTGGTGGGCCGGCCGGGAACAGGAAACGCCCACCTGTCTCGACGTTGGGTGGCTGCGTGCCGATGATGCCCTGCCTGTCATCGCTGGGCTCGGCCGCCCGCCGCCGGGGGGCAGCGCCGACCAACCCGGGAAAGCGAAGGTGATCAATGACTGAATCCCCTCCTTTTATCCGGCTGTTTAGCACCTGTCCCCAATCCAAGACCGCGTCACCACGCGACTATCTTGCCCAGGTGGAGCGCATTGCCGCCTGGAGCGAGGCGGCAGGCTGCGAAGGCATGCTGATCTACACAGACAATTCGATTGTCGATCCATGGCTGGTGGCCCAGGCGGTCCTGCGATGCACCAGCCGGCTCTGCCCCTTGGTGGCCGTGCAGCCAGTCTACATGCTGCCCTATACGGCGGCCAAAATGGTGGCCTCGCTCGGCTTCCTGTACCAGCGCCGTATCTGGCTGAACATGCTGGCGGGTGGCTTCCGCAACGATCTCCTCGCGCTGGGCGACACGACGGCGCATGATTTACGTTACGCGCGGACCAGCGAATATGCGCAGGTGATGCGGCTTCTGCTGGAAACCGACCAGCCTGTGAACTTCACCGGCGACTTCTATCAGTTCAACGGACTGCGCATGACGCCACCGCTGCCGCCGGACCTGCGACCGGGCTTCATGATCTCGGGCTCTTCCGCCGCTTCGCGCACTGCTGCGGCGGAAATCGGTGCTGTCGCCGTTGAGTATCCCGCCGCACCCGGTCAGGCGCCGCCGGATACGGCATGGCCGCCGGACTGCGAACGAGGCGCCCGCGTCGGCATCCTCGCCCGTTCGGATGGCGACACGGCCTGGCGGGAGGCACATGCGCGCTTCCCCACGGACCGCCGTGGCCAGCTTGCGCACGAGCTTGCGATGAAGGTCAGTGATTCCGAGTGGCATCACCGCCTGTCGCGGGCAGCAGGCGACGTGCCGCGGGACGTGGTGCAGGAAGGGGTCTACTGGCTGCATCCGTTTGCGTCTCACCAGACTTTCTGCCCCTATCTGGTTGGCGACGTCGATGCGGTTTCATCTGAAATCGCCCGCTACCTGTCCATGGGCTATACCAGCTTCGTTCTGGACATTCCGAGGGATGAACAGGATCTCTGGTTCGCCGCAGCCGCGTTCAATGCGGCGGTGGAAAAGAACCGCCAGGTCAGTGAGCATCCGCCGGATGCGGCGAGGCCTTAGGCGTCAGCATGTACGGCATAGCGCCAACCATACGGCGTGCTGTCGAGCAGGATGCCGGTCCGTGCGGGCAGGTTCTCTGGCGCGCGTTTTCCGCCGTCGCCGATCGGTCGATGATCTTCGCACCGGCTTACACTCTTCACACTTGGCGATGCGCCGGATTTGGCTCGAGCAATCCGCCAGCTTGTTGCCGATCCGTCCCGCCTGCTGCAGATGCGTGCTTCGACGCGCGCAGTTTACGGGCCACTTCACCGCAGACGCAAATCATCAAGAATACTTGTGCGCGTCTACAAGTAGGCGCTTGTCAGGCGTAAGCGTGCTGGCGCCTGCTCCTGATGCTGGCCATCAGTGTCATGACGCCAAGCCCGGGTGCCACCGCGGGTGCGAGCCCAAGTGGTACTGCCAACGGGCATTGTCCATGAGCCCCACGCCATCACGCGCGCGCGTGATGCACAACGCCTGCCCGTCGCCACACGCGATGACGGGGCCCGGTTCCTGGACTGCGACGAGAGAGCCGGGGCAACGGTCGGTGGCGCCGGCGGGCTCGGCGCGCAGGACTTCCACAGTGACGCCGGAAGGCATCTCCATGCCGGGCACCATGGTGGGAGATCTGAAAGGTTCGTAGTTGCCGGCGCGGATAAAGTCCATCACCGCGCGACGCGGGAGTTGCCAGTCGATTCGACCGTCCAGCGCATCACGATGGCGATAGAGACGCCGCCGAGAAAGGTCCTGCGGTACGCAAGGCGGGACGTCGCCTGACGCAATGCGCCTGACTACCGATGCGGTCAGATCCGCGGCTTCCGACATGGCCCGGCGGAACAAGGACAGACCGGTGTCGTCGGGGCGTATGGGGAAACGCCGCGATGCCATTATTGGCCCGGTGTCGACCCGCGCTTCCATCCGATGCAGGGTCACCCCGAATTCCGTCGCACCGTTGCGTATGGCCCACTGGTGCACGTGCAGGCCGGCATATTCAGGTAGCGGGCCTGGGTGGCAATTGAGGGCACGTCCCTCGAAGAGCGCGATGAGCGCGGCCGGCAGAATGACAGTGGAGTTGATGCAGAGCAACCAAACGGAGCCGAGTTGGCGCGCCCAGGCCAGCCCTGCCTCCTCCTTGAGGAACGCGGTCGACACTTCCTCGGGCTCATGGCGATGCAGCTGTGTGCGTCTTCCCGCTGGTCGCGGTGCCGTAGTGGCCGTTGCGGCCAAACAACCTCCCGGTACCGAGGCTGCCGCCGCGGCCACTCTCGCCGCCGCAAATCCGTCGCCTACGACGAGGAAGGAAATCATGAAGCTCCAATCCTTGCATGAGATTCAAGCTGTTTCTGATGTGACCGGATGATAGCACGTTCGCGCTGGGCCCGGTCGTCAATTTTGTCGTTCCATTCGAGGCCGGGTTTTTGCTGAGCATCAATGTCCTTTTATAGCGTTTGGTACCGCGTTTCGCTCCGGCGCAGCGCCGAGAAGGCGGCCTGCCTCCGCGGTCGCCGCTTCGGCGCCATCCCGCTCGTGCGACGGGACAAGCTGATCGGGGTTGCGCGATCAGCCTGCCATGACGCCCTGCCTGCGGCACTCGGCGAAACTGCCCCTGTAGAGAAGTCTGTGCCGAATCCGCGCGTTTCGCGTTCGCCACCCGATTGGATATCGGTCGTGATCGTAGTCGATCGCAGCCGGAAAGGCCGCCCCCGAGGGGAACCCGGATTTTGATATGCTGTGGCGTTGAGTAACCCGTACGAGTGGGAATGTATCCACGTTCAATGCAGCGTTCGCAGAAACCCACCATTACAGCCGGTTGGTGCAGGATGTCTGCAACGCGCGATCGCTGCCGCTGTTCGTCTCTATGGGTTTCGACGTGATGGCGCCGTCAGGGCTTCTGCCGGTCAGAGTGTCGCGCCGCCATCGATCGCTACTTCCGCACCGGTGATATAGCGGCTCTCATCGGACACGAGGAACAGTACCAGGTCAGCGACTTCCTCGGGCGTGCCCATCCGTTTCATCGGGACCAATTGCAGCCGTTGCAGGTTCTGTTCGGGTGTCCGCGCATTCAGCATGGGCGTATCGATCGGGCCGGGGTGGATGGAGTTCACCCGTATATTGCGCGGCGCAAGGTCAACGGCGGCGGCCTTGGTCATGCCGCGCAGGGCCCATTTCGTCGCGCTATAGGCGATCGCCCCCGGCGATCCGCGCAAGCCGGCGACGGAGGAGATGTTGACGATCGACCCTCCGCCAGACCGTTCCATCAACGGCACGACCAGTTTCATGCCGAGGAACGGACCGAGCTGATTGATGCGCATGTGCTGCTCGAACAGTGCGGTGTCGGTCTCCAGCAGACGGCGTGGCTGGTAGATGCCGGCGTTGTTGATCAGCCCGTGCAGGCCGCCGAAGGATGCGGCGGCGTCGATGGCCGTCTGCCAGTCCGTTTCATTGGTGACGTCATGTTTGAGGAAGACGGCGGCGGCACCAAGTTCTTTGGCCAGCGCGTGGCCTTCCGTCTCCAGGATGTCGGTGATGACGACCTTGGCGCCTTCGCGGACGAAGAGTCGAGCCTCGGCGGCGCCCTGGCCGCGGGCGGCGCCGGTTATGAGGATGATTTTGTCTTGCAGGCGAGGCATGGCGTTTCCCCCTTTGCTGTTTGGCGTCGAGTATTGCTGCTTCCTGTCCTCGCGTCACCGTCTCTGGTCTTTCCGATACGGGCACGATAACGTTTCGTCAGACCGCCACAAAAAGGACGGCGGCCAGGGAAGGATGACGGATGGGCTTTGCGCGTTTGGCCGGCGCTTTTGTGCTGGCGTTTTGTCTCCTGTGTTCCGGTCCGGCCGCTCGGGCTGCCGACCCGATCACCATCGGCTTCGGCATGGCATTGACCGGCGAGTATCGCAGCAAACGGACGCGCGGCGCTGATCGCCATGAAACTCTGGGAAGACGACGTGAACAAGGCCGGCGGCCTGCTCGGACGGCCGGTGAAGCTGGTCTATTACGACGACCAGAGCACGCCGCCGAACGTGCCGGCGCTTTATACGAAACTGCTGGACGTCGATAAGGTCGATATCGTCGTGTCCGGCTACGGGACCAACATGACGGTGCCGGCGATGCCCGTCGTCATGGCGCATAACCGCATGTTCATGACGCTGTTCGCCTTGGGCATCAACGCCGACTTCAAGTATCCGCGCTACTTCGGAATGATCCCGACCGGCCCGTCGGCGAGCGCCAAAAAGGCGTTCTCCAAAGGGTTCTTCGATGTCGCCAAGGACATGAACCCTCCGGTCAAGACGGTGGCGATCGTCAGCGCCGATGCCGAGGCGTCGCGCAATGCGATCGAGGGGGCGTTGGACAATGTGAAAGAGGACGGGCTGCAGGTCGTTTACAACCGGTCCTATCCGCCGACCACGACGGATTACTCGCCGATCGTGCGGTCGATGCAGGCGTCGCATGCCGATGTCGTCTATGTCGCGTCCTATCCGGCCGACAGCGTCGGGATCGTCAATGCGCTACACGAGGTCGGGCTGAAGGCGCGGCTGGTGGGCGGCAACATGGTCGGGCTGCAGACAACGTCGATCAAGACCCAGCTTGGGCCGAAGCTGAACGGGCTGGTGAACTACAATTTCTGGCTGCCGACGCCGGCGACGATGTATCCGGGTATCGAGGATTTCCTGAAACGCTACCAGGTGGAAGCGGCGAAGCAGGGGGTGGATCTGTTGGGTTATTACCTGCCGCCCTATGCCTATGCGTATCTCCAGGTCGTGGCCGATGCGATCAAGGGTGCGGGGACGCTGGACCAGGACAAGCTGACGGCGTGGATCCACGGGCATGCGTTCCACACCATCGTCGGCGACGTGAAATTCGGCGCCGACGGCGACTGGACCGAGGCGAAAATCCTGACGGAGCAGTTTCACGACGTGAAGGGGAACGACGTGGATCAGTTCAAGGACGGCAAGGCGGAAACCCTGCTGGAGCCGGCTGCGTTGCGGTCAGGCAAGCTGATCGAGCCGTATTCGGACATTGCGCATTGAGGGGCGCGCATTAAGGGGCATGCGAGCGTCGCATGTCTCCTCTGCGCATGGGCGGCGGCGGCTTTCAGGGGTTGCGTACGTGATTTTTCAAAGGCTTAGGAGGTTTTGAAAAATCTTTCGGGGAACTGCGTAATCGCGTTGACACATCCATGGGGGGCGACTAGAAGGCGCCTCCCACGACGGACCCCCTGCGGTTCGGTCGGCCGGGACGGGAGAAATCCTCGGGTTCTTTGACAATTGCATAGGCTAGGAAGGGATACGTTGGCGGCGCTCTGCCTCTGCGCAGAGCGGTGGGGTTTGGGTTTGGCTGTGGATTGTATGGGACTGGGCTTGGAGCCTGGTGCTTGAGATCGATGGTTTGACTTTGGATGAGCGTTTGTTGGACGTAGTTCTCTTTTGAATGCGTTACAGAACGCTTGTGAGGTCATTTGCTGGCTTTAGTGGCTGGCAAAAAAACCGAGATTGAGAGTTTAGGATCCTGTTCGTCTGAGCTTTGTGCTTTGTGCTGAAGCGAAGATGAACCTGAGAGTTTGATCCTGGCTCAGAGCGAACGCTGGCGGCATGCTTAACACATGCAAGTCTCACGGGCAGCAATGTCAGTGGCGGACGGGTGAGTAACGCGTAGGAATCTGTCCTTAGGTGGGGGATAACTGTGGGAAACTACAGCTAATACCGCATGATACCTGTGGGTCAAAGGCGCAAGTCGCCTAGGGAGGAGCCTGCGTACGATTAGCTAGTTGGTGGGGTAAAGGCCTACCAAGGCTACGATCGTTAGCTGGTCTGAGAGGATGATCAGCCACATTGGGACTGAGACACGGCCCAAACTCCTACGGGAGGCAGCAGTGGGGAATATTGGACAATGGGCGAAAGCCTGATCCAGCAATGCCGCGTGTGTGAAGAAGGTCTTCGGATTGTAAAGCACTTTCGACGGGGACGATGATGACGGTACCCGTAGAAGAAGCCCCGGCTAACTTCGTGCCAGCAGCCGCGGTAATACGAAGGGGGCTAGCGTTGCTCGGAATGACTGGGCGTAAAGGGCGCGTAGGCGGTTCAGACAGTCAGATGTGAAATTCCCGGGCTTAACCTGGGGGCTGCATTTGATACGTCTGGGCTTGAGTGAGGAAGAGGGTCGTGGAATTCCCAGTGTAGAGGTGAAATTCGTAGATATTGGGAAGAACACCGGTGGCGAAGGCGGCGACCTGGTCCTTTACTGACGCTGAGGCGCGAAAGCGTGGGGAGCAAACAGGATTAGATACCCTGGTAGTCCACGCTGTAAACGATGTGTGCTGGATGTTGGGTGACATAGTCACTCAGTGTCGTAGCTAACGCGATAAGCACACCGCCTGGGGAGTACGGCCGCAAGGTTGAAACTCAAAGGAATTGACGGGGGCCCGCACAAGCGGTGGAGCATGTGGTTTAATTCGACGCAACGCGCAGAACCTTACCAGGACTTGACATGGGAGGGCCGTGTCCAGAGATGGACATTTCCGCAAGGACCCTCTGCACAGGTGCTGCATGGCTGTCGTCAGCTCGTGTCGTGAGATGTTGGGTTAAGTCCCGCAACGAGCGCAACCCTCGCCTTTAGTTGCCATCAGGTTTGGGCTGGGCACTCTAAAGGAACTGCCGGTGACAAGCCGGAGGAAGGTGGGGATGACGTCAAGTCCTCATGGCCCTTATGTCCTGGGCTACACACGTGCTACAATGGCGGTGACAATGGGAAGCCAGTCAGCGATGGCGAGCTGATCCCAAAAAGCCGTCTCAGTTCAGATTGCACTCTGCAACTCGAGTGCATGAAGGTGGAATCGCTAGTAATCGCGGATCAGCATGCCGCGGTGAATACGTTCCCGGGCCTTGTACACACCGCCCGTCACACCATGGGAGTTGGTTCGGCCTTAAGCCGGTGCGTCAACCGAAAGGGGGCAGCCGTCCACGGCCGGGTTAGCGACTGGGGTGAAGTCGTAACAAGGTAGCCGTAGGGGAACCTGCGGCTGGATCACCTCCTTTCAAGGATGTGTCCTGAGCCTGGATCTGGAGCTTGTCTCTGGGCCAGTTGGGATGCGCCATGAATAAAGTCCTTCAGATGGATGTCTGAAGGCGGCCTGTCCTTATGGGGCGGGTTTTTCCGGTCCTGATCTGTGGACCGGCCCGGATGGGGTTTATCCTGCGAAGGATGCCTCTGGGGCGCCGTCAACGTATCCCTTCCGCGATACTGGTCAGTGAGCTGATCCTCCGGGTCTGATCCCGAGATGGGGTGGCTTGTTGCACCGATGGGCTAGTAGCTCAGCTGGTTAGAGCACACGCTTGATAAGCGTGGGGTCGGAGGTTCAAATCCTCCCTGGCCCACCATTGATGGGGGCCGGGTGATGGGCGCGCGCCGATGCGTGCGATCGTCGGCCCTTTGGTGTCCTGATGGGGGCGTCCCGACCGGGGCGTCCTGATGGGGGCGTAGCTCAGCTGGGAGAGCACCTGCTTTGCAAGCAGGGGGTCGTCGGTTCGATCCCGATCGTCTCCACCAAGGGCGTCTCCACCAAGGGCGCGTCTGCTGTGAGAGAGGCGGCTGGGTGCGAGATCATCAACAGTATCGTGGAAATCAAGAGTTCGGTGTGACTGGCTGATGGGGCGAAAGCGTTCCTGTCGGTTGGCTATGCCGTTGCGTTCCTAGCCTGGAATGCGGTCAGCCCGCTTGCTGACCTTTGTTCTTTTACAGTGTGAATATGGTTCTGGTGCGTCTCTGGACGCGTGTGACACAAGCCGGTCTTCGGAGCGGTGCGGGTCCCGTCGTTCAGCGCATGTCTGACCGGGAGAGCGGTTGTTTGTCCGTAAGGGCAACAGCAAGCGCCCCAGCGTTGGATGGCGAGGGTTCAGAGGCGTTGTGTGAATACTTTGTGCTGAAATGAGATGACGGGATCATCCATGACTGGTTTTGTTGGCCCAATGGAAGTTGGGATCGGCGGAACCGGATCTGACGATGGTTTCCGTGCACTGAGATGGTGGATATGACCGGAAGTCGATCATAGTCACCGTATCGAGTATGAGAAGGGCATTCGGTGGATGCCTTGGCACCAGGAGGCGATGAAGGACGTGGCACGCTGCGAAAAGCCACGGGGAGCCGCGAGCAGGCGTTGATCCGTGGATATCCGAATGGGGCAACCCACCCGCAAGGGTATCCGTACATGAATACATAGTGTGCGGAGGCGAACCCGGGGAACTGAAACATCTCAGTACCTGGAGGAACAGACATCAACAGAGATTCCGCTAGTAGTGGCGAGCGAACGCGGAACAGGCCAGTGGTCAGTCGGAAGGAAACAGAACGGTCTGGAAAGTCCGGCCATAGCGGGTGATAGCCCCGTATGTGTAAGTGCCGATTGATCCTTGAGTAAGGCGGGACACGTGAAATCCTGTCTGAACATGGGGGGACCACCCTCCAAGCCTAAATACTCCCTGGTGACCGATAGCGAACAAGTACCGTGAGGGAAAGGTGAAAAGCACCCCGAAAGGGGAGTGAAAGAGACCTGAAACCGGATGCCTACAAGCAGTCGGAGCCCCTTCTGGGGTGACGGCGTACCTTTTGTATAATGGGTCAGCGAGTTTCCGTTCGCGGCGAGCTTAAGCCGATAGGCGAAGGCGCAGCGAAAGCGAGTCTGAACAGGGCGTTCAGTCGCGGGCGGAAGACCCGAAACCAAGTGATCTAGCCATGGCCAGGCTGAAGGTGCGGTAACACGCACTGGAGGGCCGAACCCACGCCTGTTGAAAAAGTCGGGGATGAGCTGTGGCTAGGGGTGAAAGGCCAATCAAACTTGGAAATAGCTGGTTCTCCGCGAAATCTATTGAGGTAGATCGTCGCGTATTACCTTCGGGGGTAGAGCACTGGATGGGCTAGGGGGACCCAAAGTCTTACCAAACCTAACCAAACTCCGAATACCGAAGAGTAGAGCGCGGCAGACAGACGGCGGGTGCTAAGGTCCGTCGTCGAGAGGGAAACAGCCCAGACCACCAGCTAAGGCCCCCAAATCGTGGCTAAGTGGGAAAGGATGTGGGAATTCCAAAACAACCAGGAGGTTGGCTTAGAAGCAGCCATCCTTTAAAGAAAGCGTAATAGCTCACTGGTCTAATTAAGAAATCCTGCGCCGAAAATGTAACGGGGCTCAAGCCACGTGCCGAAGCTGTGGGCGCTAGCAACTAGCGCGGTAGCGGAGCGTTCCGTAAGCCTGTGAAGCGGTACCTGTGAGGGGTCGTGGAGGTATCGGAAGTGCGAATGCTGACATGAGTAGCGACAAACAGAGTGAGAAACTCTGTCGCCGAAAGTCCAAGGGTTCCTGCGCAAGGTTAATCCGCGCAGGGTGAGCCGGCCCCTAAGGCGAGGGCGAAAGCCGTAGTCGATGGGAACCAGGTTAATAGTCCTGGGCCTGCTGGAAGTGACGAATCATGGGTGTTGTGAGGGCTTATTGGATTGCTCTTGCGGCGAAGTGGTTCCGGGAAATAGCTCCAGCGTATAGACCGTACCCGAAACCGACACAGGTGGACTGGTAGAGAATACCAAGGCGCTTGAGAGAACGATGCTGAAGGAACTAGGCAAATTGCTCGCGTAACTTCGGGATAAGCGAGACCCCTTGGTGGGCAACCATTGGGGGGTGGCACAAAGCAGGGGGTAGCGACTGTTTAGTAAAAACACAGGGCTCTGCGAAGTCGAGAGACGACGTATAGGGTCTGACGCCTGCCCGGTGCCGGAAGGTTAAGAGGAGGTGTGCAAGCACCGAATTGAAGCCCCGGTAAACGGCGGCCGTAACTATAACGGTCCTAAGGTAGCGAAATTCCTTGTCGGGTAAGTTCCGACCTGCACGAATGGCGTAACGACTTCCCCACTGTCTCCAGCATCGGCTCAGCGAAATTGAATTCCCCGTGAAGATGCGGGGTACCCGCGGTCAGACGGAAAGACCCTATGAACCTTTACTGCAGCTTTGCAGTGGCATTAGGAGAGGGCTGTGTAGGATAGGTGGGAGGCTTTGAAGCATGGGCGCTAGCTTGTGTGGAGCCAGCCTTGAAATACCACCCTGACCTCTTCTGATGTCTAACCGAGACCGGTCAGCCCGGTCCGGGACCCTGCATGGTGGGCAGTTTGACTGGGGCGGTCGCCTCCCAAATAGTAACGGAGGCGCGCGATGGTGGGCTCAAGCCGGTCGGACATCGGCTGTTGAGTGCAATGGCACAAGCCCGCCTGACTGCGAGAGTGACAGCTCGAGCAGAGACGAAAGTCGGCCATAGTGATCCGGTGGTCCCGCGTGGAAGGGCCATCGCTCAACGGATAAAAGGTACTCTAGGGATAACAGGCTGATCTCCCCCAAGAGTCCACATCGACGGGGAGGTTTGGCACCTCGATGTCGGCTCATCACATCCTGGGGCTGGAGCAGGTCCCAAGGGTTCGGCTGTTCGCCGATTAAAGTGGTACGTGAGCTGGGTTTAGAACGTCGTGAGACAGTTCGGTCCCTATCTGCCGTGGGTGAAGGAGATTTGAGAGGATTTGTCCCTAGTACGAGAGGACCGGGATGAACATACCTCTGGTGCACCGGTTGTCACGCCAGTGGCACAGCCGGGTAGCTATGTATGGACGGGATAACCGCTGAAAGCATCTAAGCGGGAAACCCACCTCAAAACGAGATCTCCCTATCAGGGCCGTGCAAGACCAGCACGTCGATAGGCCGGGTGTATACGGACGGCAACGTCCTCAGCTAACCGGTCCTAATCGCCCGATCGGCTCGATACAAAACACCATGCATGGAAATCATCGCCAGAAACCTGGCGTGGAAATCATCGCCAGAAACCTGGCGTCAGCCAGAAACCTGGCGTGGATATCTTCGCCAGGCAGCCAGCACAAAGTCCCATCACACAACCAGAACCACATCCACCCTGACCACAATCAGGATGGACTGGACGACCTGGTGGTCCTGGCGGGGAGCCCGCACCCGATCCCATCCCGAACTCGGCCGTGAAAATCCCCAGCGCCCATGGTACTGTGTCTTAAGGCACGGGAGAGTAGGTCGCCGCCAGGTCTTCCAGTCCATCCTCACATGCGACACCCAATACCACCGCGGGGTGGAGCAGCCCGGTAGCTCGTCAGGCTCATAACCTGAAGGTCAGAGGTTCAAATCCTCTCCCCGCAACCAAATTCCCAAATTAGATCAGTTGGTTAGAAGCCGCCCCGAAGCGCAGTTTCGCGGGCGGCATTTCTGTGTCCGACCCATGTCCGAATACAGCGTCGGCAACGACAGGGAATTTCGGTCGGCGAGGCGAGGGCCGCTGAGTGAAATCAACTGCACCGCCAGCAATATCCGCGATGCCCATCGGCCCGATGGCGCGGCGCAGGAAGCGGAGATCGCAGCTCGCCTAGCCTGCCCATTCGAATAGCCGCAGCTCCCGGGCGAGTGCGTTGGCGAGGCGGCCGATCAGCCGGTCGGCAAGCTGCTGGTCGCCGAGCGTTAGCTCGGGAATCGCACCCGCAATCCATTGCTGAGAGTTTAGATCGCCACTAGATCGATCCGGCTCGTGCCGCGACCTGTTGGGGTCACCTCAATCTTCACCGGTATTCGCTCCTTCAGTTCTTCAACATGGCTGATGACCCCGACGCGACGGCCAGTGGCATGGAGTTGCTCAAGCAGCGTCACAGCTTGCTCTAGGCTCGCGGGATCAAGCGCGCCGAAGCCCTCGTCGATAAACAGGCTTTCGATCCGGACGCCGCTGGTCGTCGACATTTCCGCTAAACCAAGTGCAAGCGCGAGGCTTACCAAAAAGCGTTCGCCGCCGGAAAGGTTGTGCAGCCCCCGCACCTCGCCGGCCATATCGTTATCGACCACCTGGATCAGCATGTCCCCGCCTGCGCCTCGTTCCAACGAATACCGGGGCTTGAGGTCCGCGAGGTGGGCGTTCGCGTGCTCAAGCAGACGATCGAGCGTCAATCCCTGCGCAAACCGCCGGAAGGTTTTGCCTTCACGGTCTCCGATGAAATCGGACAGTTGGAACCACACTGCTGCTGCGGCGCTCTGGCGGTCAAAAGCGCCACGCAATTCCGCGGTGCGAGCACGGCGTTGGTCGTCGATGCTGACCTTTACCTCTGCCTCATTACGCCGCGCCGCGGCGGTCTCGCTCATCGTGGCCGCCTCCTTCAAGGCTGCCTTGAGTTCTTCGCCGAGCAGGTCCGGACGGCCGACGGCTTGGTGGCGGGCGCGATCGTCACGACGCTCGCCGAGCACGGCACGGCGTCGGCCGAGGGTCTGCTCAAGCGCCACCAGTGCGTCATTTTCAGTATCGAGAGCGGCTTGCCCCATGCGGGCGACGCCTCGCGGGCAAAGACGGTGGAAACGAAGTCGCTCAGGCCGCGTGAGCACCCCACAGATCCTGATGCTCTCCAACCTGACGGTGCCCTGCGATCCATGCCGGCGAACGAGGGGATCGCCATCGGCCGGACGCACGTTCGAACGCTGATGCGCAGCATGGGCATGGAGGCGCTGTATCGGCGTCCGCGAACCGAAACGGTGTCCGAGGAAACCGGACCACCTCTCTGGGCGGTGCAGTCCCGCGCGGCGCCGGCGATGCGGTGCGGCGCCAGGGCCTCGATCAGGTTCGGCTCGGCGACGCAACCGCCGCGGCCGGTGTTTACCAAATAGGCCGACCGTGGCATCGCCGCGAGGGCCTTCGCATCGATCACCTCGCGTGTTTCCGGCGTGAGCGGGCAGCCGCGTAATCGAGTAACGACTGCGTCCCAATGCAGACTATGCTTGCTGGCGCGAACCCTGACAGAACCCTCCGCCAGCGCGGCGCCGCCGCCAACCTCATGAGCGCAAACGGTCCCGTCCGCCCCGACTAACTCCAACACGACCCGCCACTTCATCCCGCACTCCCGGTCACCACACCCGAGCCATCCCATAACCGGTTGGCTTCGCTCCTGCCGCACCAGCCTTGGGTGTTGGGAAGGTTGACCACGGACGTCAGCCTCCATGGCGTAGAGTTCAGCGATCTTCGCCAGCACGGCGGCGGCCAGCGGCGACTTTGTCGAAGCATGGGACCGATAGAAACGGCCGCCTCATGCGTTATCCGCACGACCCCAGCCAACAGTTTGAGTCCGACACAACCGTCAACCTGAGGCATGCCACTGAATTCCGTCAGATGATCGGCGGACGGATGCCTTTGCGATCCAGACCGGAGGCGGTGATCGACCGCATAAAGCCAGAGCGTCCCGGTCTTGGGCCTGCCAGGATCGAGCGCCGGCGGTATCGTACTATCGCCGGACAACGTGGGGGACGCCAGCGCCGTGCCCGAGCAGCAACTCATAGAGCGGTGTCACCCACCAGCAAGTGGCCCCCACCCGGGCGCTCAGAATTGAGCGGTTAAGGTCTACACCCTGACGAGCGGAAATGCGGCTTTACCTCGTCGGCGTGCTCCGGCGTTTCTCGTGTTCGGTGTACCGACGTGAACGCCATTTTGGCGAGCGCCGGCTTCCGGACACCATACGGACACAGCAAAGCGGCCATCGGCGAGCGTATCCGAGGAGTCATGTATGTATCCGATTGTAGGAATTTGGTTGCGGGGACACGCAACACCCGATTCTTGCGATTGGTCGAACGGAAGATTCCGAAGCTCGCTGCATAGCAACTGTTGCCAAGGCTGGGGTTGAGGGTTCGAATCCCTTCGCCCGATCCATATTTTCTTAGGGAAATCAAGTCGATAAAAACGGCCCTTCGGGGTCATTTTTGCTTACATTACGGTTTTGATCCGTCGTTGTAAGCAGATAGAAGCGAAATCCAAGCACTCGTCAGAGCCACGCGAGCGAGGAACCACCTCCAACACCAGTCGAGGATGGCGTCGACCCATCGGGGGTCGGTACGCCCCCAGGTTCGCCGTCGGGACTGGAGCACGGGTGGATCTCAGCTAGCGTTTGACGGGACCTGCAGGAAGTGGCGCCGCCGACCGGGAGCCTGCCGGCGGCGCGGCTGCTACTTGCCGTAGGCGTGGGCGATTTGGGCGACGAGGCCGGCCCAAGGCATGTCGAGAGCTGCGTAGAAGGGACCGGCTTCAGGCCGGCTGTTGTCCTTCAGGATCTCGACCATCAGGGTGGCGTAGTCGGAGGGGACGACGCCTGCCTGGGTCATGCGCTGCAGAGCGGCTTCACGCTTGGTCTGGCTGAAGGTGCCGGAGGCGTCGATGGCCACGTAGGAGTCGTAGCCCTTGCCGAGCGCGGTGATCGCCGGGAAGAGGGCGCAGACCTCCAGCGAGATGCCGGCGAAGATCAGTTTCTTGCGCCCTGTTGCCTCGATGGCGGCTGCGACTTTCGGGTCGTCGAACGCATTGACTGATCCGCGGTCGATGATGTTCTGACCGGGCAGCGCGGCGACCAACTCCGGGAAGGTCGGCCCCCACATGCTGCCGCGGGCGGTCGTCGTCACGACGATAGGCAGGTTCAGGACTTTAGCGGCTTTCGCCAGGGCGACGACGTTGTGCTTGAGTTCGCCGGTTTCGTAGTCACGCACGCCGGTCATTAGACCGACCTGGTGGTCGACCAGGATCACGGCGGCGTTGTCTTGGGTCAGCGGTTGATAGGGTTGGGCTTGGCTAACCATGGCTGATTCCTTTTCGCTGGGGGATTTGGACGCCGCCTCGGCGATGGACGGGCCAGCGGTGATCGCTGCGGCGGCGGCGCCGAGGCTTGCTTGTTGCAGAAATTGACGTCGTTCCATCGTGGTCTCCCGTTGAGGCGTTACTTCAGGCTGGCCACCTTGGCTGTCCTAATCTGGGGGTCTTCGCAGCCAACGAGACAAACCTAGCCCCGCCCCAACCGGCCCGAAAGCTCGTAAGTTTCGAACTCAACGTCCAATCACTTGGACGATGCGGGAATGGCACCAGGAAGCGATCCGGTGGACAATTCGGCGGGGGACGTGACCTCCCAACCTCCGCCCAGCGCTTGGAACAGACCGATCTCGTCGTCGGCCAAGTGGGCGTCGTCGGTCGTCTGAAGGGCAGCGTTGGCTGTCCAGCGGCCCCACATCAGCAGCACCACGGTGACGACAAGGACCACCACGGCCAGCAGCAGGGCGAGGCGCGGGACGACGCCTCCCCACCGGGCGGATCGCTCAGGTGGGCCTCCATCGGCTGCGGTCGAGCCGTGCGGGAGATCCGCGGCAGGGCGCGACAACCAGTTGGGCCATGAGCGATCGATTTTAGGTCCTCGACGGTCGGCGAAGGAATTGTGATATTTTTAACTCACCGTCCAATAGGTTGGTCGATAGGAGAGCGTTTGTGCTTGATCTGAATGATTTCTATTACTTCGTCCAAGTGGTCGACCGCGGCGGGTTCACGGCGGCGGGCCGCACCCTTCGGGTGCCGAAATCGACGCTGAGCCATCGGATCCGGGAGTTGGAGGCGCAACTGGGCGTGCGCCTGTTGAACCGAACCTCCCGGCAATTCGCCATGACCGACGCCGGCGGGGAGTTCTATCGCCATGCGGTCGGCATGCTGCACCAGGCCGAACAGGCGGAGACGGCGATCCGTCACCGGCTCATCGAGCCTTCCGGGACCGTGCGCTATACCGCAGGCGTCGCCACTTCCCAGTTCGCGATGTGCGACATGGTGGCGGATTTTCTCGTCCGGTTTCCCAAGGTCAATCTGGTCGGCCACGCGACGGACGCGGCCGTCGACATCGTGGGCGAGAATTTCGACGTTGCGATCCGGGCTCATTCGGCCCCCCTCCCCGACTCCACCTTGGTCCAGCGGACCCTGGCGCCAGCGCCCTGGTTCCTGTTCGCGGGATCGGACTACATGCGCCAGCCGAACGCTCCGAAGATCCCCCAGGATCTCGCCAAGCACCCGTCGCTCTTCATGATGCGTGGCAACATCGCGCCGATCTGGAGGGTGCGCAACACCTCCAAAGGGAACGAGGAGGTGGTCATGCCGATCAATCCCCGCCTGATGACCAGCGATATAGTCGCCCTCAAACGGGCGGCCATCGCCGGCATGGGGATCGTGGCACTTCCCGGCTACATCTGTCGCGAAGAAGTCCAATCCGGAGCTCTGCAGCGCGTCTTGCCGGGCTGGCTCGCGGGCGACTCCACGATCAGCGCCCTGGTGCCCTACCGGCAGGGTCTGCTGCCCTCCGTGCGAGCGTTCCTCGACCACATCGCCACGGAGTTTCCGAAGATTGTTCTTCTAACTTAGTCAAAACATTAGCTGGCTCTGGGGATTGAATCATCGTCCAACTGTTTGGACGATGTGTTGGGAATTCCGTGGCTTCTCTGACGCCATCGCCCGTCTTAGCTTCGGCCTCATATCAAGAGAGCCCGCCCTAACCGGAGGATAACCCGATGTCCCAGACCACGCTTCGCCAGACCGCCGCCACCCCCCCCGCTTGGGAGGCATCGTCACGCCCGCTCCGCTCGACATCGGCACGGGCTTCAAGGCCCGTCACTTTAACGAAGAGATGTTCGCCGGACGGATGGACCCGCTGCTCATGGTCGACCACTTCGTGATGACGGAACCGACCTTCCAGCCGCACCTCCATGCTGGGATCTCCGCTGTAACCTTCATTTTCGAGGACGCCGAGGGCGACCTCGTCAATCGCGACAGCCTCGGCAACCACCTCGACCTGAAGCCCGGCGATCTCTACTGGCTCGCGGCCGCCAGCGGCGCGGTGCATGATGAGCGCCCGGCGCCCGGCGCCCGGACCCACGCCCTGCAGATCTTCGTCAACCTGCCGGCGCGGATGAAGGGCGACCCGGCTCGCTCCATCCACGTTCCCGCGGGCGAGATGCCCATCCTCAAAGGTGAGGGCTACCGCGTTCGCCTCGCGCTCGGCGCCTCTAACGGCGTCCAGGGAGCCGGCGGCGCACCGCAGGAAATGACGATCCTGGACGGCAAACTGGTGGCCGGGGCTCGGTTCACGCACGTCCTGCCAGCCGGCCGATCTGGCTGGATCTACGCTATGGCATCCGAGCTGACGGTGTCCCTCGACGGGGAGCGCCAGATGGTTCCCGCCGGGCGGGCGACGACGATCGAGGTAGCGGATCACGACGCTGAGGTGGTGCTGTCGACCGAGACCGCCGGGCAGTTCGTGCTGATGGCCGGGCTCCCGATCCGCGAGCCGTTCGTCAAGGCGGGCCCGCTGGTCATGAGCTCCCAAGAGGACGTTCGACGCACTCTCGTCGACTACCAGGCCGGCCGTTTCGGTCGCATCGTCGGCGCAGCATAAGCTGCATAATTCTGACACCACCGATGGGCGCGACCGCTTTCGCGCCGATTGACACCGCTGCACCATTCCGGCCACTACGCGATGTTCGATTTATGGTCCCATCTCTTGCGGCTTAGCGTGCAGTTTTGAACAAATCGGCAGGTGACCCCGTCACCCTTCGGTAGCGGCCATGCCGAACAGTTCCGGGATCGGCGGGATGTGCCAGGACCGGACTTCCACCGGCGTACCGGTTACTTGCCGTAAGCCTGCGCGATCTGCCCGACGAGCTTCGCCCAGGGCATGTCGATGGCGCCGTAGACGGGCCCCGCCTCGGGGCGCGCATTGTCCTTGAGGATTTCCACCATCAATGTGGCGTAATCGGAGAGGATCACGCCGGCTTGCAGCATGCGCAGAAGCCCGACCTGTCGTTTAGTCTCGCTGAAAGTACCGGAGGCGTCGACGGCCACGTAAGCGTCGAGGCCCTTGCCAACAGCGGTGATGGCAGGGAACGCCGCGCAGACTTCAAGGGAGATGCCCGCGAAGATCAGTTTCTTGCGCCCGGTCGCAGTGATGGCCTGGGCCACCTTAGGATCGTCGAACGCGTTCACAGACGAGCGATCGATGATTGGAACGCCAGGCAGCGCCTCGACGAGTTCTGGAAAGGTCGGGCCCCACATGCTGTCCCGCGCGGTCGTTGTGACGATGATCGGCAATTTCAGCGCCTTAGCCGCTTTGGCAAGGCCAACCACGTTGTGCTTCAGTTCTCCTGTCGAATAATCGCGAACCCCCGTCATCAGGCCCACTTGGTGGTCGATGAGGATGAGCGCGGCGTTTTCAGACGTGAGCGGCTCGTAGGGGCGGGGTTGCTCGGACATGACATTCTCCTTCAGAAAAGAAAGGTGAGTTGTGGCTGCGGTGAGCGGTGCGACGCCAAGCATTGTCGCGGCAGCGCCGAGCCCCGTGGATTGAAGGTCCCGCCTCACAATTCGTTGCCGGGCGCGAAGCAATGGATGATCACCTCGCCGCCGAACCGAGACCACCAAACCACCGCCTGCCCAGTCGGATTGGGGCCACCGCTCGGATCGCGTAACGATGCTGCCGGCACACCGTACCAGACCTGGTCGATCTTGACTTCATAGCGTCCGCCGGAAGTGCGCCAATCAGATGCGTCGAGGATGTGGCCGTCGGCAACACTGCAACACCAGCTGCCGATGACGGAGTGCTGGTGTTCGAACCAGGCATGGATTGGGCTGTTGAGGTCGATGTCCGGCGGCGGGGCCGCGAAGGTTTGCCGCGCCACGAGAAGCGGCGCCATCAGCACCACTAGTCGCATCATCCTGCAAGAACTTTCGTCAGGGACGGTGATATTAGTGGGACATTAAGATGGGCAGCGTCATGTGTCGAAAGAATTGTAGGATGGGGTAGCGGGCCGGCCGGCGAGATGCAGGTGTGCGGTCGTCCCTCAGAGTGATGGTGTCCAATCAACCGGAGGCTGGGGGTAGGCAGTTCCAAGCATCATCGAGGGGCGTGTATGCGTCCCTGAAAGCAGCCGGGGTTCCGGTAGATCTGTTGGAGACGCGGCAGGTGCGTGATGCATTCAAGGCGATGTCGGTGAAGACCGATCGGAAGGACGTCAGCGGGAACCTGTCCAGATTACTCGATCCCATGGCCCAGAACATAACAGGAACTGAATTGATCACCAAGGGTGCCGCGCTCTCGGGAATAATTGGTTTGCGACTATGCTGGTCTGGAGTAAGCGAAATGCGTCAAAAATAACTGGTTTTCGACCATGCCCTCATTCAGCACTCCGCGCGTATTCCGCGAACGGCTCGTACCGCCTTCTGGCGAGCTCGCGGGTACGCCGCACTGGTTCACGCGTATGGCGTGGACGCCCCAGTCCGGCAGGCTTCCTGTGTGGTACCATACTATATCAGGGGTGGGCGGCGCGATACTCCCGAATGGACGACGTTCCAGAACCGCTTCAAGCCCGAGCCTACGCTTGCGGGCCACATGACGTTCGCATTGCGGCACGAGCCTCTGGACCTCTTGCTGCTCAAGAGGATCTTCAGCGCGGTTCCGATCGAAGAAGTGGAGGAGATGGTGGCCTCGGCGCCAACTGGCACTTGGACCCGGAGAGCATGGTTCTTGTGCGAGTGGCTCACCGGACGGCGGCTGGATCTTCCGGATGCATCGATTGCTAATTATGCTGACGCCATTGACCCTGGCACCTACTTCACTGCTAAGCCCCGGAATTCACCTCGGCACCGGATTAAGGACAACCTGCCGGGAACGCCGGATTTCTGCCCCATCATCCGCCGCACAGCGAGACTAGCTGAATTCATCGGCCGAAAGCTTGACGCACGGGCGGAGGAAATCACTGGTCGCGTGGATCGTCGGGTGCTGTCCAGAGCGGCGAGCTTTCTTCTCTTGGCGGATAGCCAGGCCAGCTACCAGATTGAGGGGGAAAGGCCCCCGCGGAACCGCATCGAAAGATGGGGGCGCGCCGTTATACAGGCCGGGCAGCGCGCCTTGTCCGTAGCCGAACTCGAGCGCCTGCAGTCGGTCATCATCGACGATGGGCGGCTTGTCACCCCGGGCATCCGGAAAGAGGGCGTGTTTCTCGGAGATCGAGCGGCGGACGGCACCCCGGTTCCGGAATTCATCGGTGCCCGGCCATCGGACCTCGCGCGGCTGATGGACGGAATCATTGCCGCGAACGCCCGGATGTCCGAGAACGGCCTCGACGCTGTGGTCCAAGCGGCGGCAATCTCTTTCGGCTTCGTTATGGTGCATCCGTTCGAGGATGGAAACGGCCGTCTGCACCGCTTTCTCATCCATCACGTCTTAGCGGAGCGTGGGTTTTCTCCACCGGGCATCCTGTTTCCGGTGTCAACCGCCATCCTCGACCTCATCAAAGACTACGGACGCCTGCTCAGGGCACATTCCGGCCCGCTGATGGATCATATCGAGTGGCGAGCGACTGAATGGGGCAACGTCGACGTCACTAACAATACCTTCGACCTTTACGCGTTTTGCGATGTGACCGACTTCGCCGAGTTCCTCTACGCATGCGTGGCCCGGACCGTAGAAGAGGACCTGCCGCGCGAAATCGCGCATCTGCGCGCCTACGACCGCGCGAAGTCGGAAATCCTGAACACGTTCGACATGCCGGACTCGAAGATATCAATGTTGATCATGTTCGCGAGGCAGAACGACGGCGTTCTGCCGAAGAAGCGCCGGACCAAGGAATTCAGCGCCCTCTCTGACCACGAGGTCGAAGCAGTGGAAGGCATTGTCCAGCGGGCCTACGGATTGAAGAAGTCGGCGAGCGACAACTTGCAAGAAGATGCCGAAGAGGATGCCTAGATAAAATCGGACAAGTGGGACCGGGCCATCGCTATGGCCGTATTCACTCCGAAGCAGATATTCACACCGGATTTGCCCAACTGAGGAATTTTCAACCGCCGCTTTTGGGGAGAATTCAACAGGCGATCACAACATGCTGGGCCACCAACTTCCCTTGCTGCCTACCGTTGATCTGTTCTGGCAGGAGTTGACTGAATTCTTCCGCTGGCTGAATGGCGCAATGGTCCCGCAGCTGCTGCCCTGGGGTCGTTTGCGGGGGCGGAATGGTTCGTGCCCAACGCCATCCGCAATTTGAACAGCATGTTTCTCAAACCCACGTTTGGGGAGACGGGGACCTTGGAACGCCTGAGAAGGAATGGAAATCGATCCAAGGTAAAATCGTAATCCATGGAACTGACTCCCGGGCAACGTCAGGGAGCGGGAGAGGGAGAGGGACTGGCGGATGCGCGGGCTGCAACTGATCCGCAAAAGGCCACAGGCCGGACGTTCGCGACCAGGCTGGCGGTCCCGACCGGCACATCGACCGCCGCCTGATACCGATAGAGCGATTTGGTTTTATGTACCTCATCGCCCCACACTGACGGTGTCAACCCAAGCTGCGAAGCCAGATGCGCAATTGTGTCGGCATGAAGTTCGTCCAGAGCCGGGAAGCACCCGAGATCCTGGCGTGCTTTCAGCAAGGCGGCCAGCATCAGGCGGCCCACCTTCCCTCGGGCGCTCCCGCGAATGAAGGCGAGGTCCGTCGCGGTCAGAGCATATCTGGCATCGAGTTCCTCATGGGTCAGCCGCGCACCCGGGCGTGGGTAGGCCGTGCGATCAATGGCCGTCATTGGGTGTCCGGAAAGAGACCGTCCAGAACATGGGGGGTCTGCCGGCCATTAGTCGGGCTGCCGAGCGGGTGAAGCACGAGGAAAGCGAGATGATCGGGGTCGCGCGGGCTTACCGGCTTTGTTCTCCCCCCAGGTTCTGGACGGTCTCTTGCGGCGGACAGACTGTTTCATGGGGCTACGCGGCCTTCGCGTTGCGGCCCAGGCTGAGCGGTCGGCGTCGTCCGGCGATGGCCGCGGCATGCGCCCAGAGGAAGTCACCGGAGAAGCCGATGTGCTCCCAGGTCAGCGGCGAGGTGTGGGCGAGCAACTCATCTGATACGACGTGACCCTGGGCGCGCAAGTGCGCGACGGCGTCGGCGATATAGGTCGCGTTCCAATACACGATCGCAGCAATCACCAGGTTCAGGCCAGAGGCACGAAACTGCTGGGCGTCGTGGCTGCGGTCTGCGCCGCGGCCCTGCTTGAAGGTGAACACCGCCTGCGCGAGCGCGTGGCGTGGCGTTGTCAACTTGACGGTGGGCAGGCGGCGTCGGCACTGCGGGCCGCTTGGCGTCACACGGCCACTGGAACTCCGGCCACATCGCGCCATGTGCGAAAGGCGTTATCGCGAGCCGGCGATGGTCATTGGCGACAGGCGATGACGGCGAAGCTGGAAATGGTTGTGGATCCGGCTGTGGTTGGAGAGGAAACGCTGCGCGTGACGGGCTGACTTGAAGCGCATCATCTGTCGTTCTCGTCGTCGTGTCGGCTGGTGCGAGACCTCAGCGCGATTGTTGAGATAGCGGCTTTGGCGGTGCTCCACCTTCGGCAGGATCTCGCGTTTGGCAGCGGCGTAGCTCTTGAGCTTGTCCGTCACGATCACCCGCGGAACATACTGCAAGCCCTTCAGCAGCTTGCGGAAGAACCGCGTGGCCGCGGCTGGCGTTGCGCCGGCTCTGGACCAGAATGTCGAGCACATGTCCGTCTTGGTCGACGGAAACCGGAAAGCGGAAGCCGCGGTAGGGATTGGGCGAGGTCGTCATAGAGAGTAGGCTGCCACGCCGGCCAGGGGCCGCCAACCTGACAACGCCCTGTCGCCAGCGCTCCGATCTCAGTCGGCCGCCCGCGCGACACTTGCAGACCGAGTCGTAGCCCTTGTTCCAGTCGTTCATGTCTCGCGTTGTCTATCTAACAACCGATGCGATCTCCTCTTATAGCGACGCGCCGCACCGGCGCAGCGACGGGTGGGAAGTGGCATGTCCGCCTTCGGTCCGGCGATTGCTGGCCGCTACGCGCGATAAAAGCGGCGCGCAGTGCCTGCGAACAAGGCGTCGATGTCGGACTGGGTGGCGCCAGGCAAGGTGGTCAGGACGGTTTGTATCAGCCGGTCGAGCTGAACCGACAGGGAAGAGACCGGCAGATTGCTGGCGAACATGCAGCGATGGAAGCCGAAGATGCCGACTGCCTCGGCGATAACCTTGCGGTTGCTTTCCTCCTCCCACCGTCCGCCATGCTGGCCGAGTTCGGAGACTTTCAGCGTGGTGTTCGGAAGGGCCGCGAGCGCGGCGAGGCCGCTGCGCCAGACCGCCAGCGCCTCGAAGGAACGGTCGAGCGGCAAGCCGAGGTGGTTCACGACCACCGGTAGATCGGAGAAGTCCGCAAGAAGATCGGCGGCTTCCTGAAGATGCCAGAACGGGACCCGAAGATCCCAGGAAAGATGGTGGCGCTGCAGCGCGGCGAGGCCCTCGGCGAAGACTGGGTCCTGCAGCGTGCCGGCCTGACCCCGGACGGATTGGCCGGGACCCGCGGCGATGATCGGCTTGGACCGGATCCCGCGCATGAGCGGATAAGCGGCATGGCCGGCCAGCACCTCGTCGCGGTCCGGCTGGGTGAAATACACGTGGCCGACGATCAGGGACGGAAGCCCGGCGGCGGCGCTGAGCTCAGTCAGCCACTGCGTCTCGGCTACCTGATCGCGCCGGGACCGCTCGGCTTCGACATGGACGCTGCCGATGAGATTCCACTGTCGATAGGCGGCGCGCAGGTCGTCGGGAAGGAAGTTGCGCCGCAACGCATGGTAATCGCCCAGGAAGAAGTCTGCATTGTAGTGATCCTGCAGCCAGGGGTAACGGACGGGTCCACCCAAGTCCCAGAAGTGGTGATGCGCATCGAAGATTTCTGTTGGGCGTATCACGAGGCAACTCCCATCGTCAGTGTGATGAGTGTGGTCGCGAAGACCGGCCGGCTCAAGGCTCGATCCCCGACCGGCATGGCTTTGACGCGGTAGCGGTTCACGCGCGGGCCCCTCGCGGACGATCGATCAGTCGGAACGGAAGCACATGCACGAGCGCCACTGAGACAAACAGCGCGATCGCGAGGCTATAGACGGCGGCAGGCGTGCTCCATGCCGTCCTGCGCAGCAGGCCGGCCCACCACGTATGGGCCGAAGAACCCGGCAAGGTTGCCAAGCGCGTTGATCATGGCAAGGCCGGCCGCAGCCGACACGCCGGTGAGCAGCCGGGTCGGCACTGCCCAGAACAGTGACGGGAACGCCTGCGTGCAGATCGCGGCCATGCAAAGCCCGACCATGCCGCCGAGGAGCCTACCCCCAGCCATGACGGTGACGACAAAGCCGACCGCGCCGATCAGGAACATCGCCGTCAGGTGCCAGCGCCTCTCATTGCGGTGGTCCGCGCTGAAGCCGACCATCACCATGCAGATCATGGAGCACACTGGGCACGCTGGAGAGCAGTCCGATGGTGAGCGCATCGCTGACACCCAAGCCCTGCACCAGCGTCGGCAACCAGAACGACAGGCCGTAGGTCGCGTAGTTCGTCAGGAAGTATATCACGACCAGCAGCCAGATGATCGGACTGCGCCAGAGATCGGCGGTCCGCAGTCCGGCTTGCTGATCGCGGTCATCAGCAATGGCTCCGACCACGCGTCCGCGCTCTTCAGAATTGAGCCAAGGCACGGTCTCAGGCCGGTCCGGCAGGAACAGGACGATCAGGATGCCGATGATCACCGATAGCAACGCCTCGATCAGCAGCAGCCACTTCCAGCCGGCGAGGCCCAACCAACCGGACATCCAGCCCAGGACTGCGCCGGAAAGCGGCCCACCGATCAGGCCAGATCCGGCCAGCGCGAGATAGAAGATGCCGAACACCCGCCCACGGCGTGTGCTGGGGAACCACTGGCTGATGAAGTACACGGCGCCGGGGATGAATCCCGCCTCGGCCAGGTCGAGCAGGAAGCGCATGATGTAGAATTCGAAAGGCGTTCGAACGAACGCAGTCAGCCCCGCGAAGATCGACGAGGTTATCATGATCCGGCCGATCCAGCCTCTTGCACCCACCCTGTGTAGGATCAGGTTGCTCGGAACCTCGAACAGGAAGTAACCCAGGAAGAAGATGCAGGCGCCGAAGCCATAGACTGCGTCAGAGAACTGCAGGTCGGAGGCCATCTGCAGCTTCGCGAAGCCGATATTGACCCGGTCGATATAGGCGAAGAGCCACGCCAGCATCAGCAGCGGCAGAATGTGCCAGGTGATGCGTTTGAAGACCGCATCATCGGTCAAGGTGGCGGTTTGGCTCACGACGGTTCCATATTTTCTGCGTTGGATGGTGGAAGGCGGCGGGCGTCGACGATGGATCCGTCGTAGCGCGGCATCACGCGATCCCGGCCATGGGAAGGAGATCAGCAGCGCGCCAATAATGAACAGCAGCGCGCAGCCGGCGAAGAAATACAGCACACGGTCATACGCGCCGGTCACTGCCTGCGATGGGCATAGACAGTCGGCAAAAGCGGCGAATATTTTGAAACTAGAGGTTCCATCCACAGCCGGACGGCATGGCGAAGCGAGCAGTTATCGGGGAGCGGAAAGTGCGCCGGCCTGCCACCCTGCGCCGCTCGCGCATCTAATTTCCCATCGCTCGCTATTCACGTATTGGTCTCAGTGTTCCTCGAACGCCAATTCTGAGTATTCTCAGCAGAACGTGGCAAGATATCACTCAGTATATTGCACAAGGCTAGTATTCTTGCTTCCCGGATCTATCCCGTATCTTGACTTGTCTTCAGGGTGTTGCATTGACAGCAAATCGGCGGCCTCATTCGTTCGGGACGCTCATTCATTCTCACCGAACCACCCAAGATGACGCCGCGAACTCCAATGGCGGGGTTGGGTCGCTGTCATACCCCCTGTACACTGCACCTGAAGCGGAAATGGACGGTCGTTGCCGTCGCAACACAGGAGCCAACAACTATGGCAGTCGTCGAGATTGAACGCCACGGACAGATCTTCGTGGTGCGAATGAACCGTCCCGAGCGCCTCAATGCCCTGAACCACGAGTTGCGGTCCGAGCTTGCGGCAGCCTGGACCGAGTTCCGGCATGACAATGAGCTGGAGGTTGCCATCTTCACCGGGACCGGACGCGCCTTCTGTGCCGGGGAGGACATGAAGGAATCGCTCAAGGATGGCGCCCCCGGCGGACGGCGTCCCACGGCGTCCGACCCGTTCATGGACGGCACTCTGGAAAAGCCCGTCATCGCGGCGGTGAACGGCTTCGCGATGGGCGGGGGCTTCATGCTGGTCGAGCGTACTGACCTGCGCGTCGCGTCCCGCGGCGTGGTGTTCGAGGTCTCGGAAGCCAAGCGCTGGCTGCTGGGCGGCTACAATCACGGCCACATCGCCAACCTGCCCTACCCGATCGCGATGGAGATGGCGCTCGGTTTTCGCTTCACCTCCGAACGCTTTTACGAAGTCGGGTTCGTCAACCGTCTGGTCGACCCGGATGCGCTGATGCCGACCGCGTTTGAGATGGCACAGCATCTGCTAACCCTGCCGCCGGCCTCGCGCGTTAACACAGTGCATATGATGCGCCAGATGCGCCCCGCGGTGGCGCCGGAGTTTGAGCGCCTCGCCACCGCTCTGCACGACCACGGCGCCAAGAGCGACCTCATGGAATCGCGTTCGGCCTTCGCCGAGAAGCGCGCGCCCCAGTTCAAGGGATGGGACGATCCGCGGGACCGCTTCCGCCTGCCCAAACTCGACCAGCCCGCAAAGTAGCATTTGAACGTACGGACCGGGTGCAAAACCCGCAAAAAGACAGGAGGTCGTTCGATATGACACAACCACAGGGTCCCCTTCACGGCGTGAAGGTTGTCGCCTGCTCCACGGCACAAGCCGGTACGGTGCCCTACATGCTGATGGCCGATCTCGGCGCGGAGGTGATCAAGATCGAGGTGCCGGAGGGCGGTGACAGCTCCCGTGGATCGAGCGTCCTGCCCGGTTTGCCCAGCACCTATTTCGAAACGAACAACCGCGGGGTCAAAAGCGTCACGCTGAACCTGAAGACCAAAGAGGGTCGGGAGATCCTCCATAAGCTCGTCGCGCAGGCGGAGATGTTCGGCCAGAATTTCCGCCCTGGGGCGGCGGAGAAGAACGGCTTCGGCTACGAAGAACTCCGCAAGGTGAATCCGAAGCTCGTATACATCTCGATCTCAGGATACGGCCCGAAGGGGCCGCATGCCGACCTCCCCGGTACCGATTCCATGGCCCAGGCGCTTGGCGGCATCGCGGAAGCCTATTCGACACCGGGCCAGCCGCTGCGCACCGGCATCGTTTCCGTTGCCGATGAAACCTGTGCCATCCTTGCCTTTGGTGGCGCCCTCGCGGCGTTGACTTACGCCCGTAGCACGGGGATCGGACAGAAGGTCGACTGCTCGCTGCTGGGTGGCCAGATCCGCCTCATGGGTTGGACGCTCACCACGACCATGTGGCGCGACCGCAATCCGGTCACCGGCCAGGCCCGCGTCACCGGCACGCCGGACCGCCCCGGCCTCAGCGCCAGCTTCAACGACCGGGACGGCAAACCCCTGGTCTTTCAGCTGAACGGCGCACGCAAATGGCGCGAGGCCATGACCGCGCTGGGCTTCTACGAGACGCTCGACCGGGCGGGGTTCGGCGATCTCGGTGTGGCGATCATCTCGAACGAAAAGCGGGCGATCCTTTTGCGCCTGCTAGACGATTTATTTGCAGCCGGCACGCGCGACGACTGGGTGGCCAGGCTGCGCGAAGCGGACATCGTCTCTGCACCCATCAATACATTGCTCGAAGCCTCCAACGATCCCGATGTGCTGGCCAACGGATACGTCACCGAGGTCGAGTATCCGACGCACGGCAAGACGCTGAAAGTCCACGGCTCGCCGTGGCATTTTTCGGAGACGCCCGCCAAGATCGGTCGCGCCCCTGCATTGGGTGAGCATAACGCATCCGTCCTCTCGGAGCTCGGCTACAGCGCGGCGCAGATCGAGGACTTCAAGGAGAGAAAGATCATTTGATGTGTGGCGGGATTGGCAGTGAACGGGCAGCGGAATGAAATTACCCGATGTTGTCGGTGATTGCATGGCCTATCTTTCCTGTTGGACGCAGAGTTCCTGTCGCCAGATCCGAAGAGTCCTTGTCCGAGCGCGTCGGTAGCGCGTTGCTGTCATCAGATGACGTCGTGGTCGAAAATGGCCGTAGATGATGCTGTGCGCTGAGAGAAATTCCTGTGCCTGAGAGGAGGACTTGAATCTTTGCATCTGCTGTTCTCGTCGTCGCGTTGGTCGATGCGAGTTTTCAGCACGATTGTTCGGATAGCGGCTCGTTCGGTGCATGACGTCGGGCGGGAGGGCACGCCGCGCAACGCCATAGCTACGCAGACCATCGGTGATGATGCGCTTGGGCTGATACTGGAGACCGTGCAGCAGGCGTTTGAAGAAGTGCTTGGCAGCGGCGCCATCGCGTTTCTCCTGCACCAGAATATCCACTGGCATTGCCAAGTTAACCCTGGCTGGCGCCTGCAGGGGAGACAGACGAAGCTGGCCAGATGACGCCAGAGCCCCTTTTGTAACACCGCCATCGCTTCCCGGCCGAGATCATCAGCCACGCGGTGTGGCTGGATCACGTGTTCAGCCTGAGCCTGTGGGATGTCGAACTGATCCTGGCTGAGCGGGGCGTGGCGGTCACTCACGAAAGCATCCGGAACTGGTGCCGAAAGTTCGGCGCCGCGTTTGCTAGACGGCTGCGCCGCCGCCGACCGCGCCCTGCGAGCAGCGATTGCATTCGGTACGGTCGCGCCGCGCCCGACTGCTCGGCCAACAGCCACCCGGGCTTGCGCTCGACGACTGAATGCACGCCGTCGAGAAAAGCCGCAGCCGGCTCCCGCAACTCTCGTAGACCGAACAGCGGCCCCAGCCGCGCCTTCAGCGCCGCGAGTCCTTATGCTGCTGCCGCGGGATGTGGTGGCGGTGATCCTGGTTGAGCTTGAACGGCAAGGCAGGCATCCGAAGTTACAAACGGGCACCCTTCCTATGCCAGCTGGCTTTCCAGCATCAATGAGCTGATCCGTGCACCACGCTGGCATAAGGTCACGAATTGGCCCGCCTACGAGGCCGGCTTGCGTCAGCGCGGCAGCCTGACGGTGTGGTTTACCGATGAGGCGGTCGCGGCGTGGGTAGCGGCGCCACGGACGACGCGCGGTGGCCAACCTTCCTATTCGCCGCTGGCGATCCTGACGGCATTGACCTTGCGCGCTGTGTTCGGGCAGGCGAATGGCTGGTCGAGAAGCATGGCACCAGGACACGCCGGTCGTGGCGGAAGCTGCATCTCGGTGTGGATGCCGACACCGGCCAGATCGTGGCGGCGGCGCTGACCAGCAAAGAGGTGGACGATGCGGTCGAGGTTGGCGCGTTGCTCGATCAAGTCACCGGCTCGCTGTCCTCGGTCACCGCCGATGGCGCCTATGACCAGGATGGCGTTTACGCCGACGTTGCCGACCGTCACCCTGACGCAGCGGTGATCGTGCCGCCGCGCCGCACGGCGGTGCTGAGCGACAAAGCGGCGACTGCGCCAACGCAGCGCGACCGTCACCTCCAGTGCATCGCCGAGACGAGCCGCATGGCCTGGCAGAAAGCCTCCGGCTACAACAGGCGCGCCAAGGTCGAGGCGGCGATCGGGCGATGGAAACAGGTGATCGGTGATGGGCTGCGCTCACGTATAGACGAACGTCGGGTGACTGAAGTCAACGTGGCAGTCGATGTCCTCAACCGCATGCTGGAGCTGGGACGCCCGAGCTATGTCCGCATCGTCTGACCCCAAACCGGGATTGGGATCGTTGCGTAGACACCTTTGATCCCTGCACCACGCTGACCCGCGGGCCATGCCGGTGATCCTGACCACGAGCGCCGACGCGGACACCTGGATGGGGGCTCCCGCGGTTGAGGCGCTGCGCTTGCAGCGTCCCTTGCCGGATGATGTGCTGAAGGTTGTTCAGCGTGGTGGGAAGGAGGATGAGGAGGCTGCGGTCCTGACAGCAAAGAACAGGGGCTCCGGACCTGCCGGCACCCTTCTCTAAAGGGGGGCTGCATGGTTTTTGCTCGTTTGAATAAATACTAGCCCGCAATATCGCCGTGTGGATTGAATGTTGCGCCCCGCGTTTGCGCAAGGCGGTGATCCGGACGCCCCACCCGGCCGCGTCGCGCGCAATGAACGCGATCGTATTTGTTGCAATTACAATAGTTGCATATGTATCGAATTATGTTAACCTTTTATTCAGACCTTCTCATTCATGCTGCCCCGCGGCGCCGGCGCTGTAGGCCCATCATCGGGAGCAAGAATGCTGAAGGTCCTAGGCTGCATCACCCAGCAGCATGATCCAAGACTGGTTGCGACCGCAGGTCTGATCTGCTTCCTCGCCTGCTTCACCGCGGTGAACATGCTGTGGCGTTCCAAGTCGCATCATGCGGCGGCGCGCGCGGCGTGGCTGACCGGTGCGGCATTCGTATTCGGGACAGGTGTATGGACAACGCATTTCGTTGCAATGCTGGCATTTCGCTCCGACCTGCTCATTGGCTATCATGCCTTTGAAACGGCGCTGTCCCTGATCATCGTTTGCACCGGCACGTCGGCCATGTTCTGGGCTTTCGCGCTGGGACAGCACAGCAGTGTGCTGCGGGCGTCGGCCGGGATGCTGCTGGGGGCCGTCGTTGGCGCCATGCACTTCGTCGGCGCGGATGCCATGCGTTTCAACGGCAGCCCGCTCCCCGATCCGATCTACATCGCCGCCGCATTGTCGGTCGGCATGCTGCTCGCCGGCCTCGCTCTGCTGATCGGTGGCGGGCTGAAAACGACGTCACGCCGTCTGATCAGCGCAGCGTTGCTGGCCTGCGCGATCGTAGGGCTTCATTTCACCGGCGTGAGCGCGATCACGGTCGTGCCCGGACGGTCCGAAGTCGCCGAAGGCCTGATGCTCGCCACGCCGCTGCTGGCGGTGGTCGTCATCGCGGCCGCGACGATGATCTTGATCGTGTGCCTGTTCAGTTCGTTCGTCGATCAGTACCTCGCCTGGCGGACATTGCGGGAGGAAGGCAGTCTTCGCCACATGGCCCACCATGACTTCCTGACCGGACTGCCGAACCGCCTGGCATTCGGCCATGCGCTGGGGGCCATCCTGCAGGATGCGACGCGGCAATCCGTCGGCTGTGCCGTGCTTTGCCTCGACGTCGACCGCTTCAAGCTGGTCAATGATCTGTACGGTCATCAGGCGGGAGATGAAGTGCTCAAGCGTGCGGCTGGGCGGCTGCAATCCCTGACGCGTCCGACGGATGTGGTCGCCAGGATAAGCGGCGACGAATTCGTCGTCGCCATGGCCCCCGGCACCGATCCAGACGCCGCGAGCAGCTTGGCCGTCCGGCTGGTGACCGCCCTGTCGGAACCGATCATCCTGGATGGCCAGCAGATCTCGGTCGGCGCCAGTATCGGCGTCGCCATATATCCCAAGGATGGCACCGACGCTGGGGAGTTGCTGCGCAACGCTGATATGGCGCTATACCAGGCGAAGCGGGACGGACGCGGGACGCACCGGTTCTTCGAGCCAACGATGAACGAGCGCCTGAGGAATCGTCAGAACCTGGAGCAGGATCTGCGCCGCGGACTCGATGCCGGCGAATTCAAGTTGTACTATCAGCCGATTCTGCAAACCGAAAGCCAACGCATCATCGGCTACGAGGCGCTGATCCGCTGGGATCATCCGACTCGCGGGCTGGTGCCTCCTCTGGAGTTCATTCCCGTCGCCGAGGAAGCCGGCCTGATCGTGCCGCTCGGCCGCTGGGTGCTGGAGAACGCCTGTCAGGAGGCGTCGCTTTGGTCCGACGGCCTACAGGTGTCGGTGAACGTTTCCCCGGTGCAGTTCCAGCAGCCCGATCTCGCCGACATGGTGGTGGAAATCCTGGCACGAACCGGCTTTCCGCCGCACCGGCTGGAACTGGAAATGACAGAGAATGTGCTGATCCAACAAGCGGACCAAGCGCTGACGACGCTGGAGAAGCTGCGCGCCTACGGTGTCAGGCTGTCGCTGGACGATTTCGGGACCGGCTATTCGAGCCTGAGCTACCTGCGGCGCTATCCGTTCAACAAGCTCAAGATCGACCGGTCGTTCATTCAGGCACTGAGCGACGGAAGCGGGGCCGACGTCCTTGCTCGCGCGATCGTCGCACTGGGCCACAGCCTGGGGATGGAGGTAACGGCCGAGGGCGTCGAAACGGTCGAGCAATACGAGTTCCTGGAGCAGGAATCATGCAACCAGGTGCAAGGCTACCTGTTCGGCAGACCGATTCCGGCCAATCAGATCCATTCCAAACGCGCCACGCCCGGCGAGTCTGGCGCTGCGGAGGCGGCGTCGGCCGAGCGCGTCTGACTTGCGGCAGTGAGGGGCCGGTCAGGCGCGGGGTGTCTGGTGGAGGGGTTTCCGCCTTAACAGCGGCATTATGACATTAGAACAAATAGTTGACTTCAGTCGATATTACATCCCACAAAAAGACCCGCGAAACCACAAGCTATAACAGCGCACGTTTGCGCATATCCATACACTCGGAAATATGTTGACGCAGGTCGTTCTCATTCTGTACCCAGAATGCAGATGCCGACGAGTCGTCGGCGAAGGAGAACAGTATGGCTCAGTGAGACCGTCCAGAACCTGGGGGGAGAACAAAGCCGGTAAGCCCGCGCGACCCCGATCATCTCGCTTTCCTCGTGCTTCACCCGCTCGGCAGCCCGACTAATGGCCGGCAGACCCCCCATGTTCTGGACGGTCTCGTTCGGGCCAAGTTGAGGACGCGTTTGCCGCCCTGACTATCGGGTCTTGCCTCGCGCCGCCACGCGCCAGGTATCGACAACCCGTCCGTCGCGGCTGATCACCACCTCGTCGTGCAGATTGCTCACGACGCACACGTGATTGGGCAAAATTCTGTACCCGTTCCCCCAGCGAGGGCTTCTCCCGACAGCGCGAAAGATCGAGCACGCCATGTTCCTCGTTCAGGCGCTCGATCACCGCGTCTGGATAGCCGAGGATCAGCCCGATATCCTGTTCCGACCGACGAGGCGACGATATCGCTCGACAGGCTCTTCGAGCCGGCGTCGATCACCGCCCGCTCTTCGGTCGGCCGGCTGACAACGGTGGCGTGCAGATGCAACGCGCAGTCCTCCAGACTGGCCGCGCCTGCGCCGACCGTGGCGCGGTCGTGGTAGATGTAGGTGCCGACGCGCACTTCGGTCAGTCCGGCGATCTCGTGTGCCTGCCACGCGTTCGGCGTCCCGCCGCCGGAAACGACGGAAATCGCGATACCAGTCTCGGCAAACCGGCGCCGCGCCTCGGCCACAAAATCTGCCGTCGCAGCCGGTGCTCGGGTAGGTCATCAGACCATCGAAGCGCAGGCCCGGCGTCGCTTCGGATCGGCGCGCCAGTTCCAGCGCCTGCTCAACCAAGACGACACCAGTGCGCTTGTTGCCGCTGTCGAACTCCACCAGCACGCCGATCGGCACGCCAGCCACGCGCGCGGCCTCGGCGGTCAGTCTCCAGCGCCAGCGTATTATCGACGGCGACGCTCATCTTCGCGCGGCGTGCCAGTTCGGCCAGACGCAGCGCCTTGGCGGAACCAATCAGCGGATAGGAGATGAGGATGTCGTCCAGCCCGGCATCGACCATCACCTCGGCTTCGCCAAGCTTCTGGCAGGTGATGCCGATGCGCGCCCAGTTCGACCTGGCGATGTGCGAAGGCCGGCATCTTGTGGGTCTTGATGTGCGGGCGCAGCCGCAGACGGTGGTTGTCGCAGTAGGCCTGCATTTTCGCCAGGTTGTGCTCGACCCGGTCCAGGTCGATCACCGGAACCGGGGTTTCCAGATCCTCGATGCGCATCCTCGCCTCCTAAATCAGGTTGGCAGCACCGCCACGCAGTCGATCTCCACCAGGATGCCGACAAGTTGGCATCCGATCGTGGTGCGGGCGGGCGGGTCGGCGGCGAAGAACTCCTGGTAGATGGTGTTGTACTCCCGAAAGCGGGTCACGTCGCTGAGATAGGTGTTGACCTTCACCACGTCCCCAAGGCCCGCACCCACGCCGCTCAGGATCGTCTGAACGTTGCGTAGGGTCTGTCGCACTTGGTCGGCAAACCCATCGGGCACAGTGCCGGTCGCCGGATCCGCCGGACCCTGGCCGGAGACGTAGACGAAGCCGTTGGCGACAATCGCATGTGAGTAATGTCCGGCGGGCTTGACGGCGCCCTCAACCATAATCGCTTTGCGCACCAGTCTTCCCTTTCCCGTTAAACCCCAAGCATCCGCCCGGGACGCAGCCCGGTGCTGTGACCGTCCGCTACGATCGCCTCACCCGCGACCCAGACATGCCGCACGCCGCTGGCAAGCTGTGTCGGTTCGTCGAATGTCGCCCGGTCGTCGATATCGTCGTCGAACAGCACGAGGTCGGCGACCATGCCCGGACGCACCAGCGCCCCGGTCGTGCAGACCGAAGCGCTGCGCCGCGACCGAGGTCATGCGCCGAACCGCGTCCTCCAGCGCGAACCAGCCCTGGTCGCGCCGCAACCGGCCGGCGATACGCGGGAACGTGCCAAAGGCGCGCGGATGCGGCTTGGTGCCGGGCCGCGGCAGGCCGTCGGAGCCGACCATGTGCAGCGGATGCGTGCAGGCCGCCCGCAGGTCGCGCTCATCCAGCTGGAACATGCACGATCGCGGTCTGTCCGGCATCTTCCTCGATCAGGCGTACCATCAGATCAAACGGCGTGATGCCGGCTTCGGCCGCGGCGGCATCCATCGCCTTGCCCTCGAAGTGCTTCGAGCGCCGGGTTGCTGGTGCCGGAAATCCGCACATTGTTCCAGCCGATCAGCACGATCTTGGACTGAGCGGCGTCCGGGTCGGGACTGCCTTCCTCGACCAACCGCCGCAACGTCTCGCGGCGGTCCGGGTCGCGGAGTTGTGCCAGCAATCGCCTCCAACGCCGCCTTCCAGTGTCTCCGGCGGCAGCAGTTGCAGCACATAGGAACTGCCGGCCGGATACGGATACATGTCGAAACTGACGTCCAACCCGTCGCGTCGCGGCACTCTCCAGCCGTTCGATCGCCTGTGGCACGCGCCCCAGTTCGGCCGCCCGGCGGATTGCAGATGCGACAACAGACCAGGCGTATCAGCCGCCCGCAGGATACCGATGAATTCATCCGTCGCTTCAAGCAGCCCCGCCTCGTAGCTGCGGATATGCGCGGTCAGCAGCTTGCCGTGGACTTTTACGGTTTCTGCCAGCGCCAGCATCTCTGTCGTCGGCATAGGCGCTGGGCGGATAGACCAGGCCGAGCGACAGGCCAGCCGCGCCGTCCGCCAACTGACGGGCCAGCAGCGTCTGCATCGTCGCCCGTTCCTCTGCCGTGGCGGCGCGCCGTTCATAGCCCATCACCGCCAGGCGCAGCGCGGCGTGGCCGACCAGCGACACGATGTTCAGCGCTATGCCGCGCCGGTGCAGCGCCTCGCGGTAAGCGGCGAAGCTTTCGAACACTTCGTCGGCTGTCGTCTCTCCGAGCAGCGCGGAGAAATGCTGGCGGAGCAGTTCGGCGGAGCGCGGCATGGTCGGATACAGCGAGAAGCTGCAATTCCCCACCACCAGCGTGGTCACGCCCTGCATCGCCTTCTCGACCCGTCCTGGCTCGCGCAGACAGATCAGGTCGTCGTGGCAATGGGCGTCGATGAAGCCCGGCGCCAGATAGCGCCCGTCCGCGTCGAGTATGTCCGCCTCATCCGTCGGCAGCGAGGGGGCAATCACAGCAATGCGCCCGGCATGCAGCCGAACGTCGCCGCGGAACCAGGGCGCACCCGTCCCGTCGATCACCCGGGCACCGCGAATCAGCAGATCGCCTGCCATGACCTCCGCCTCCCATCATCTGGATGCCGCAACAACTGCGCCCGCAGGTTCGGGGATCGGCTCGATGCGGCCAAGTATCACCACGTAGGAGAAGATGCCGACCAGCAACACGATCCCCGCGACCAGGAAGGCGCCGGCAAAGGAATGGGTGAGGCCGACGATGAAGCCGGTGATCACGGGCGCCGCTACGCCCATCAGGTTGTTGGTGAGGTTGACGATGCCGCCGATCGTGCCGGTGCCGCCGCGCGGCGCTGATCAACGACACGATGGAGGAAGCCACCGGCGCCGCCGCCGACAGGCCGGTCAGCGCGATGGTGATCCAGATGATCGCCCAGAGCGGATCGGTGGTGGTGACGGCGCCGAACACGGCGGTTCCCGCCAGCATGCCGGCGACCAGCACCGTCTTGCGCACCTTCGTGTCATCGTAGCCGCGCGCGATCAGATAATCGACCAGGAAGCCACCGATCAGTAAATCGGACAGACTGGCGAAAATCCAGGGGATGGTCGCAAAACCGGCCGATTTCAGGATGCTCATGTGCAGGGTCTGGACCATGTAGGCGGGCAGCCAGGTCAGGAACAGATAGAAGGAATAGCCGTAGGCGGAGAAGCCGATGGTCAGCCCCCAAACTTTCCTGTTGCGCAGCAAATATCCCAACATCCCGCTGTTGCCGCCGGCCGGCAAGCCTTCCGGCGTGGCGCCGCCGGCGAGGATGTAATCGTGTTCCGCCTTGCTCAGCTTCGGATGCGCGCTCGGATCGCGATAGATCAAATAATAGGCGACGAAATACGCAAGACTGAGTAGGGCGGTGATCCCGAAGCCCCAGCGCCAGCCCAGATTGACGATGACGAACGCCACCAGCGGCACGCCGATGACGTTGGAGAACTTCGCCGCCGAGTCGAAAATGGCGGTCGACCGCGCCCGCTCGTTGGGGGGGAACCAGTAGCCGGTGGCCTTCTGGCTCGCCGGGAAGGCGGGCGCCTCCGCGACGCCGAGCAGCACCCGGGCGGCAAAGATGCCGCCGAATCCGCTGGAGAGGGCGGTGATCGCCGATGCCACGGCCCAGAGAAACGCGCCCCAGCGCCCGACCCGGCGTGACGCCGAACCGGTCGAGCACCATTCCGCCCGGCACTTGCAGCAGCGAGTAGGACCAGAAGAATGCGCTGAACAGCAGCCCAATCTCCTCCGGCGACAGATGAAAATCCTGCTGCAGTTGCGGGGCCGCGACCGAGAGGTTGATCCGGTCGATGTAGTTGATCAGCACGCCGACCCCGAGGAGGACGCCGATCGTCCATCGCCGTCCGGGCACTTTTGACGCGGTCGTCGCCATTTTCGCTTCCCCCGTTGCGTTAGAGAGGCGCCTCTTCAAGGTCGCTCAACACACTCCGCCGGACATCCTATCGGTTGAGACTACACGTTTATGCAGGGGATTATCTTTGACTGGCGCCCTGAGCCTGCTGGCGCGCAAGGAAGTGATCGCATTCGTCCGGCGAACCGGGCAGACGGCCTTGCTTCGTATGCGGCCGAGCGCCTTCACCAACGTACCCGGCTTGCCCCGCTGCCTCGCCGGCCCGACGAAACGGCGGCCAGGGCGGCGCGGGATCGGCCGGATCGTCTTGAACAGCAGTGCGAGACTGTTTCTTCTTTATCCGCTGGAAAAAGGGATGGGTTCGCAGATGTTGAACACGTTTAGGCTAAATGGTGCTGGTGGCCCGACTGTCGAGGTTTATGTGCTCGACTTGGAGTCTCTTGCAGTCGGCGGTCCACTTCCTAATGATCTCGTCCCAGCAGACATAGCCCGCGCCAATTAGGGTGCAGGAGGTTGAGAGCGCATTGCCAAGTTAACCGCTTGCGGAACAAGTTGAGGCTGATGATGCCGGCGTGCCGAGCTTTATCCCACCTGCTGGACAGACGTCTCCTGTCGCCAGGTCCGAAACGCTTTGGTCCGGGCACGCCGATAGCCGACAGCCTCGAGGCGATGACGCCGTGGCCGGAAGTGACCGTAGATGATGGCGTGCGCTGAGAGGAAATCCTGCGCCTGACCGGGTGACTTGAATCGCTGCATCTGCCGCTCCCGCCGGCGCGTCGGCCGATGCGAATTTTCCGCTCGGTTGTTCAAGTAGCGGCTGGTCCGGTGTTTGACATCGGGCAGCAGGGCACGGCGAGCAACGCCATAGCTGCGCAGACCGTCGGTGATCAGGCGCTTCGGTTTGTACTGCAACCCACTCAGCAAGCGCCGGAAGAAGCGCTTGGCGGCAGCGCCATCGCGGCGTTCCTGCACCAGGATATCCAGCACGACCCCGTGCTGATCCACCGCAGCGCCGCGCTCGGCCAGGATCAGCTCCACATCACGCAGGCTGAGGCTGAAAACATGATACAGCCACACGGCATGACTGATGATCTCGGCCGGGAAGCGATGGCGCGGGTACGAACTGGGCTCTGGCGTCATCTGGCCAGCTTCGCCCACCTCGCGACCTGGCACCAGCCGCGGTTAACTTGGCAATGCCTTTCCAAGTCTTCCCCGCATGCGGACGAACTTTATGTTTGGTTCCGGAACCGGAGCAGGGCGTTCGAACAGGAAGACCAGGCTCGCGGTATCCGCATCCATCACAAGGGAGTCATCATGTCCTACATACAACGCACGGAGATGCCATCAAGCCAGGTGGATGCGGTCTGTAAAGGGAAATTTCCGCAGCCTGCTAAGGCCTTTGTGCTGCCGATGCTCGACCCCGGGCATGATCTCCCGCTTGGCGGCGGCGTAGCTCTTCAGCTTGTCGGTGATCAGCACACGAGGCGCTCGCCCCTGCTTCTTCAGGAGCTTGCGGAACAGGCGCTTGGCGGCCTTCTTGTCGCGCCGGCTCTGGACGAGGACATCGAGAACAAAGCCCTCCTGGTCGACGGCACGCCAGAGCCAATGCTTCTTGCCGGCGATGGTGATGACGACCTCATCGAGGTGCCATTTGTCGCCACGGCGCGGCGCTCGCCGACGGATGCGGTTGGCGAATTCCCGGCCGAATTTCAGGCCCCACTGCCGGATCGTCTCGTAGCGTCACCGAGATGCCGCGAGCCGCCAGCATCTCCTCGACCATGCGCAGGCTCAACGGGAACCGAAAATACAGCCAGACCGCGTAGCTGATGATCTCGGCGGGGTAGCGATAGCCGGCATAAATCGGGTCTCGAGCGTCGTCATCCGAGACCGATACCTGACCACCCCGGCTCCGCCAAGCCGGAGGGCCGCTCAACTTGACGGTGCCGGCGTCGCTCCCAATCCATGCAGCACACCGCGTAGCTGCCGTGTCTGCGAATTCGCCTCCGCCGGCACGCTGGCGAACACAACCTGCTTCCCTTCATCGTTGCTGACCTGGGCGAGGAGAACCTCGAACGAGCGTCCCTGGTATTGACGAGCCGCCCGCACGTGGCCGCCGTCAATGGAGAGCGCAATCGATTTCCTCGCCATCCCTGGCGTGGATTTCGCCCCCGCGACCGCCTCCTGCTCCAGCCTGGCGCCAACGCGAAGGGTTCGCTGCCGGGTGGTTTCCACGGCCTGCAGATTGCTGAGTGGCAGAAACTCCGCCAGCAGCGTCCGCGCCCGACGGTAGGGTACCAGCGAACCCATCTTTGCAACGGTCCGCTCGTACTCTGGCGTGCATCGATCGGGCATGATCTCGGCAACCGGGTTGAGCGTCCGGCGGCATGTCACCGCACACCGACACGGGGTAAAGCGCGGCGCGCGGACCTCCACCGTGCCGAACAGCGACACCAATCGCCGGGAGCGCTGATCTTTGAGGGGCCGCTGCGCGCCGCAGCGCTGGCAGCGTCGCCGGCGTCGACAGTGATCCCCGTCTGGGCTTGAACAAGGTGGACCTGCAACGCCCCGAGCACCCGCTTCCCCTCTGCCAGTGTCAGTCCCATCGTCTGGGGCGCGTATTCGGCCACCGTCGCGCGGCCGCCGACCTCGTGAACTCTAACGCTTCCATCCGGTCCGGTGAGTTCCAACACGACCCGCCACTTCATCCCGAACTCCCGGCTGCAACGACCGGGCGGTCCCATAGCACCCCCACCTTCTGGACGGTCTCTGGCGATTCCGTTGGCCAAGCCACGAATCTCTGCTTAGCGTTTGATATCGCCGTGGTGGTTCTATAGTCACCGCCATGGGCCACGGCGCGGACACTCGGAGGGGCGGGCAATGCCGCAAGAGGAACACGAACCTGAACGGTGCGATGTGCTCGTCGTCGGCGGTGGCCCGGCCGGCTCGACGGTTGCCACGCGGCTGGCGGAACTTGGGTTCGATGTCGTTCTTATCGAGAAAGACCGGCACCCGCGTTTCCATATCGGCGAAAGCCTCCTGCCGTTGAACCTGCCGCTGTTTGAGTGTCTGGGCATCAGCAACGAGATCAAGGCAATCGGAATGCCCAAATGGGGCGTCGATTTCGCCTCCCCGACGCATAATCGAACCATCAGCTTCGAGTTCGGGGACGCCTGGGACAAGCATTTGCCGTATTCGTTCCAGGTCCGGCGATCGGAGTTCGACCACCTCCTGCTGAAGAACGCCGCTGCCAAAGGCGTGCAGGTGGTCGAAGGCTGGCGCGTCACCGCACTTGATCTCGATCAAAGGGACGCGGTCGAGGCCGTTGCCAAGAACGATGCGGGGGAGCAAAGCCGATGGCGGGGTCGCTTCCTTGTGGATGCATCGGGCCGGGACACGCTGGTTGCCAACCGCCTTGGCCTCAAGGAGCGAAACCGGCGCCACGCCAGTGCCGCAGTCTACGGCCACTTCACCGGCGCTCGGCGGCAGGAAGGACGCGCCAAGGGCAATATCAGCATCTTCTGGTTCGATCATGGCTGGATCTGGTTCATCCCGCTCGCGGACGGCACGACAAGCATCGGCGCGGTCTGCCCGCCTGACTACCTGAAGTCGCGCACCACGGATGTGACGACATTTTTCCACCAAACCCTCGCCCAGGCGCCACGCCTGGCGGAACGAATTGCGGACGGGACGCTGATCGGCGAAGCGACCGCGACCGGGAACTACTCGTACCGCTCGCGCAGCATGTTCGGACGCAACTATCTGCTGGTCGGCGATGCGTATGCCTTCATCGATCCGGTATTTTCTACGGGCGTGTACCTGGCAATGAGCAGCGCATTCCGGGCGGCCAATGCCGTTTCCATGGCGCTCGAGCAACCATCGAAGGCCGGGCGGTCGCTTGCCCGCTTCGAGGCCGATGTGCGGCGCGCGCTGGATCGATTCTCCTGGTTCATCTACCGGATGAACCGTCCGGCATTGCGCGATCTCCTCATGAACCCGCGCAACCTTTTCCGCCTTCAGGAAGCGATGCTGTCATTGCTGTCGGGAGACGTCTTCCGCCCCTCGCCCGTGCATCGCAGGCTGACGCTGTTCAAGGCGCTCTATTATGCCAAGACGTTGCACCGGAAGCTGACGACAGGCAAGCCGCAATCGGTTCAGGCCTGATCGGATCATTCGGCTGTTGATCGAAATGACGGTTCGAAAACCACGACCGCCCGCCCTTGCAGCAGGCTGCGATCTCCATTCCGGACTCCAAAGCCGTACACCGCCCGGTCTGTCTCCCGATGCAGGCAGGTGGCTTCTATCGCCAGTGCGCCCGGTACCAAATCCAGGCGATCCTGAACGAACGTGACGGACCGCAGGCTCGCCAGGTAACCCTGGCCCTGACGGCCCGACGACTGCGCGTTGAGGGCCGCATGCGCTGCCATCGCCTGGGCCGCGTATTCAATGCCACAGAGGATGCCTAGACGCCCGCCGCGCCGAAGCGGGTTGCTCTGTGAGCGGTGGGTCGTCGTCAGGCACACGATCCGCGTGTCGTCCCAGGCTTCGACCACATCGAGCAGGCACATCGCGCCGGCGTGCGGAATCAACGCCGCGATCCGGTCGCGGTCGATCAGCATGGCTCGACCCGAACATCGACGGCGCCGCGGCTGAGATCGAGACGGATGGACGCCGCGGAGCGCCGGGCCAACGCAATGAGCAGAGGCAGTGACCGGGCCGCGGGATTGCCGCGACGCAAGGTCTCCAGCCCGCGATCTGCGCAGCCGGTCGGGTCACCGTCCGGGTCTGCGGTGCGGATGAGGAGTTCGGCCAGGGCGCGGCGCGAAGGCGCGGCACTCAGGACGATCGCCGCTCCGAAGCTGCCTCCGATCGGCCGAACCGCTTCGAGCGGTTGCGGATAGGGAAGATCGTAGGCGACCAACAGGATTGGCCGGGTGCCCGCGACGGCCTGCACCGCCGCTTCGAGCAGACCGGCGGCGAAGCTGGCGTCGTGGCAACTGATACTGCCGACGACCTCCTGCGACTGCACTGCCAGCCCCCAATAGCCTGACGGCGCATTATGGACCGAATTGTGGAATCGGGTCGGTGAAACCTCGCGCGCCGGGGTGGCCAAGGTTGCCAGGACAGCATCGATGGTTTCCCCGTCCGCGCCGGACGAGGCGAATACCGCCGGCAGGCTGGCCGGGTCGAGCCCTGACCGGCTGACCGCGGCCGTCCCGACATGCAGCGCCAGCTTCACGGACGGAACCGCTCGGCGTCGCTCCGCCGGCGAAAGCTGAGGGGGCGGGACAAGGACAACCGGCGCTGTCTGGTAGCGCTTCGCGCCGGTCAGGACCGGTTGGCTCGTGTCCCAGTCCGGCAATCCCGGGCCGCAAATGGCGACCGTTTCCACACCGACACGCAAACTGCCTGCGCTCATGCAGCCCTGCCCAAAATCAGGCTGGCATTGCTGCCGCCGAAGCCGAAGGAATTGGACAGGACACGGTCGACGCGAGCAGGACGGGCGGACGTGATGTAGTCACACCGGAGGGACGGGTCACGAACCGCGGTATGTGGACTACCGGGAATCAGGCCGTTCCTGATTGCCAGCATGGCGATGATCGCCTCGACAATTCCGGACGCACCCAGCGTGTGACCGGTATGACCCTTTGTCGAGCTGCACGGCGTCGCATCACCGAAGACGGAAACGATGGCGTGGTCTTCCGCCGCATCGCCGATCCGGGTCGCCGTGCCGTGGAGGTTGATGTAATCGATCTGATCCGGCCGCAGCCCCGAGGCGGCCAGCGCCCGCGACATCGATATCACCGCGCCGGCGCCGTCCGGGCGTGGCGTCGACATGTGATGCGCGTCACTGCTCTCGCCAACGCCCAACAGCGAGACGTGGTCGCTCGACGCCCGTTCCGGTCGCTCCAACAAGGCGAACCCGGCGGCCTCCCCGATCGATAGTCCGTGGCGGTCGGCATCGAACGGACGGCAGGGTTCCGTCGCCAGCAACTGGAGTGAATTGAAACCATAAAGGTGGTCAGGCAAAGACTGTCCGCTCCGCCAACGATTGCGGCATCGCACAGGCCGGTTTCGATCATCCGTGCTGCGGTCGCGAATACCTTTGTCGTCGACGCACAGGCTGAAGAGATGACCAGAGACGGCCCGCTGATCCCCAGCAACGAGAGGACGAACTCAGCAATCGAGAAGGTGCTTTGCGTCGCGGCATAATCGATCGGATATGACAGCCGGCCGGCTTCGTCCCGATGCCGGTAGGCCTGCTCGGTCTGGAGGATGCCGGCGGTGCTGGTGCCAAGGAACACCCCGATCCTCGTTGGACCGTAGCGGTCCTTTGCCGTCTCGATCGCGGCCTCGAACCCGTCCTGAGCCAGGGCCAGTCGTGCCAGGCGGTTGTTGCGGCAATCGAAGCGGATGAGGGAGTAATCCAATCGCCACAAGTCCAGCCCGTCCACCTCCCCCACATAGGTGGGCAGGTCGACCGTTTCGAAGCGGCAAGGCTGCAGCCCGCTGACGCCGCGCCGCACCGCCGCCAGCGTCGTTTCGAGACCGAGACCCAGGCTGCTGGCGATGCAAGCGGCGGTCATGGCAAGCGGGCGCATGCCTCAGCCTCCGATCCCGGCGACGACGGACCGCGGCGAGCCGAGTGACGACGCGGCATGCTCGATATCATCGTAGAAACGGGCATAGAAGATCGGGAAGTCGGGCTGCGACCGCAGCGCGGGGTGGGTTTTCAGCCACCAGCCGAGCGGTCGGCGATTGTCCTCGATCTTGGCGTAAAGGTCGCGGTAGGTGCGCTGATCGGCCTGTAGGTCGGTATAACGCGGCTCCGCGGCGATCTGGCGATACCAGGTCTCGTAAGAGCCGAAGACCGGATCGTCGTAGAAGATGAGCTGCAAGTCGGTGTTATAGACTGCATTGACCTGCGTCGCGGGTTCGAATGTCGCAAGGGCGCCAGGACGCCGCGGCAAGTCCTCACCTGCCAGCAGCGCCCGCCGTGTCGACCTGTCGTTCCAGACCGTCATTGGATCGCGGATCCGCATGTCATTCGCGCGCCGCATAATGTTGACGAATTCGTTCTTCGGCACGGGGAAATCAAAGAGCGAGATCAGGAAGGGACGATGAGTTGGCCAGACCGGCCAGAAGCCGATTGCCGCGAGGGCGTTGTGCGCGACATGAATGCAGTTGTCGCTGAAGACGTTCCATTCGTACTCGGCTTTTCCGTCCCTGTAGGGTCGGTTCAGTCCGTTCAGGTAATCGACAATGCGCGCCATCTCCGCCGCGGATACCGGCACCCGTGCGCAGTAGCGGTCACGCCCATAACCGATGGCATAGTCGGTCGCGATCGAAACCTCGTATTTGAACGCCTCCCGCCTGTAGCCCGTCGGCATGTCATCGAACACATCGTCGTGGTACCGAATGGCGTCATAAATACCCAAACGCTTGGCATGCGCTTTCGTCGCGTCATAAATCGCCCGCGTGAGGGACTGACCCGGCTTGAGGTCGCCATGATAGAAGAAGTTGCGACCGGGGATTGCGGCCCAGTTTGCGTTCGCGAAATGAGCGTTGACGCTCAACCCGACGCCGCTTGCGGCCGGATTATCGGTGCAAACCTTGAGTTCGGGATATCCGGCCCCGTCCAGGCACGCCCCATTCAGGTAGATCGTCGAGTGTCCGCCGACGCCCCCCCTTATGTCGGCCCCGTACCCAGGCTTTTTCTGCACCTCCGACAGCGCGCAGAATTCGAAATAGTACGGGTGTTCGGCCGTGTACGCAGCCTCGGGCGTCGGCGTGGGTGTCGACGAAATGGGAAGCGTGGCGCATCCCGCCAGGCCGCAGAGCAGAGCGGCAACTACCGCGAGCCAGCGATGCCGCATCAGGGCGTCGCAGCCATCGGCCGGTTGAACGGGTTCCGGTCCAGCATCTGGCGCCAGAGCGGGACCCAGCTTGTCCAGTCATGCGGTCCGGGCACGCTCAACATCCGTTCAGGGGGCACCACCTCAGCCAGCAGCAATGCCGTCGATGCGAAGCGGTCACGCTCGGCGTGACCCACCAACATCGGGGGAAGCGAAGACGGCGGCGTCGCGCCGAGCCAGGCGAGAAGGGACTGTTCGGGTTTGGCTGGCGCCGGCTGCGATGCGGCCCAACGACGAAGGCCGCCGGTGCGCACCACCTCGGCGATCAGTCCGGTGCTTGCGAGATACGGGGTCAGAAGCAGCAGACCGGCTGCCAGGGCCGGCTGCCGGCGAACACAGCGGAGGATGCCCTGGCAACCCAGGCTGATGCCGGCTAGCCATATGCGCGACGCGCCGGCTGCGTCCCGGGCGGCTTCGATTTCATCCAGCAGGCGTGTCTCGACCGAACCATCCAGATACGCATCCGACCCAGGATCGATCGTCGTGACCGCCGGAGGCCAGCGGCGCCGCTCGATCTCTGCGATCAGGCCATTGGCACGAAAATCATCGGCCTGCATGTTCATCCCCGGCACCATGACGACCAGGATAGACTGCCGACCGCACCCGTCAAATTCCCCGGCGGCGTCAAATTTATCGTGCGGCATGAAACGTCGTGTGCACCGGTGACATGATAATGGTCGCGAACATTAGGCTGAGAAGTGTGCCGATGGCCACCGGCATGCCAAGCCCATGGAGCACCGGCGTCTGCGACACCGCCAGCACGCCGAACCCGGCGACCGTGCATCCGTTGGCCAGCAGCATCGAGGCGAGGACACGCGGCATTCCCGCGGCGTCGTGGCGCTGCCGGTCGAAAAACAGGCAGTAGTTCGAGCCTATGGCGACCACCAGCAGCAGCCCGAACAGGTTGAAAATCGACAGCGTATGGCCGCCGAGACGCAAGATCGCCAGGGTCACGACCACCGCAGCCGCGAGCGGCGCCATGACCGTCAGCCAGCGCGTCACGGATCGCAGGCTGACCGCCAGCAGCAGGCCAATCGCGCCGGCACCCAGGCATGCAAGGCTCACGCCCTCCCGCAGATAGACGCCCAGCAGACGATCCGATTCCGCTTTGAGGTTGACCAGAATGGCACCTGGTTCGGCTGCCATCGCGCGCTCGATCGTGGCCGGGGCGGTCACGCCGCGCAGCGACAGCATGGCCACCCAGCCATCGCTTCGGTGCTGCAAAAGTGCGTCGAGCTTGAGCGACAACGACGTGCCGTCGAGGTCGGTTCGGGTGACCGGCGGCGCGGATCGTGCTGCGCTGACGGCGGCGACGAACGGTGCGAACAGCCCAGGTTGGAATGGCATTCCGCCGAGTGCCGCATCGAGATCGGCCTGCAGGGCAGCCGGTTCGGGCAGGGCCGCCTGGCGTGCTCGTTGGGTCGCCAGGTTGGGCAGGTACCGGGTCGGCGTATCGAATCCCGACAGCGCCCCCTGTCCAATCAAGGGCGTGAGCGCCGCGGTCAGATGTTCTGCAGCCTGCAACGCGGCTTCCTGGTCGGGCGCGCGAACGACGATCATGGACCCGGCGCCCGGCGCCCGCATATCCTGCCGCAGGCTCCGGTCAAGGCGTTGCTCCGCTGCCGACACGGGACTGAGGCTGGTGAGGTCGCCGGCCCAGAACGGGCCACGATCCAGCAACAGCGAGGCTGCGGCGACCAATGCCAGGACAAGGGCCGCGACCCGGAAACGGCGCGCCCGAGCGGCCAGAGTGGCTATGCGTATCATGGTTCGGGATTGCCGGACGCCGGCGAAGCGAGCCGGAAGCAGCGCCGGCAGCACCCAGCGGGTCACACAAACCGCCACTGCCAGGCCGCTGATGGTGAAGAGCCCAAGCTGGGCAAATCCGTCGAAACTGGACAGCAGCATCGCGGCAAAGCCACAGATCGACGTCAACACGCCCAGGCGCAGGGTTGGCCAGATGCGCTCGATCGTCTGTTCTACGGGTGAGTCCGGGCCGGTCTGGGTGAACAGGTACACCGCGTAATCGACAGCCTCGCCGATCAGGGTGGCCCCGAACCCCAGGGTGATCCCATGGATATGCCGGAACACGAGGCCAACGGCCGCAGCCCCGGCAAGGGCTCCGCTGACGACCGGGACGAAGGCCAGCACAAGGACACGTGGCGACCGATATACCGCGAGCAGGGCGGTTGCGACGATCAGGCTCGCCAAGGTGGACAGCCGCGTTGCATCGGATTTGATCCGGTCGCGCGCCTCGACCGCGAAGACCGGGGGACCGCTGAGAAGAAGGTGCGCGGCGCCGGTGTCCGGGGCAGCGTCATGAAAGCGTGCGTGGATCGCCGCCAGGGCTTGTTGCTCCCCGTCGATATCGGACCCTCCGGCGCGCAGCCGCACCAGCATCAATGTCCGGCGTCCATCGGGTGAGACCCAGACGCCCTGATGACGATCGGGGCCATTGCCGCCGCTCTGCTGCTGAGCAAGCAGATGCAGCATCTCCCCGGTCGGATCATCGGGCAGCATGTCCTTGACCAGAAAGCCGGCGGCCGATCCGAGATCGGCGAGATCGCGTTCGAGCTCAGAACGCAGTCCTGCGCGGGAGAAGCGGTCGGGGGCGATCTGGTCGCTCAGCACATACCGGTGGGACCACAGGAAGGCGCGATCGCGCTCGAAGCCGGTTTCCTCGCCATTCTCGACCGCGACGAAGCGGTTGTCCCCGCGCAGAGACGCGGCCATCCGTTTGCTGATCGCGGCGGCCTGATCCGGTGGGACGCCGTCGATCGCCACCAGCACGAGGCGGGAGACGACGCCCTCGCGGAACTGATCGACCAGGACGTGTTCGGCCAACGACGCGGTGCGCGGCAGGAATGCCGCCATGTCGGTATCGATGTGGAGCCGAACGACGAAACTTCCGCACACCGCGACCAGGACGAGCCAGATCAGAAGAGCGGTTCGGCGTGTCGTCACGGCCATTGCTCGACGATGCTCATGTCCGACCGGTCACCTTCGCCGTCTGCCGTATCGAATTCGGTGATCCGTTCGGCGTAGCCAACGACCCGCATCCATTGCAGCAGCTTCCGTTCGGCGGGGTCACGGGGCTGTAATACGAGCTGCCAGTGGTCCAGGCTGCCCGAGGGCGTTACCTCGAACGTCCGCTGCAGTGCAGCGCCATCGCCTGACAATGTCGCGCGGATACTCTCGGCCAGCACGCCGATCTCGGGGTGCTCGTGTAACGCGATGACCACCGGCTGCGCGCCAGTGCCGCGGTCGATCGTCAGCCGGTCGCCATCTACCATCAGCCGTTCCGCAGCACCGTTGGGCTCGGGATCGGCTTTCTTCTCCAACCGATCCGGCGCGTCGAAACGCAGCGTCCCGCGTGATTCGATCGGTTTGTTCAGGATATGGAGGTAGCGGCGTTCGACATACCGGGCGCTGACATGCCGGACCGTTCGGACCGCCGTCATGATCTGGTCCAGGGTCACCGGCGTGCCGGCATCGGCCTGAGCGGCCCCGGCCGGATACGCCGCCGCCGAAAGCGTCATCAGAAGTGCCAGCGCAACCGGCCATATCGCGCGGTGCCGGCAGGTCATGCTACGCCCAAAAATCGAAGAAATTGAACCAGTTGTATGGCGCCTCGCGGCAGTAGTGCTCCAACCGCTCCACATACCGGGTCATCAACCGGGCGATCTCCGCCGGATCGGGTTTCGCCTCGGTCGGTGCCGCCAGCCGCTCAAAGTGGATCTCGTAGCGATTGCCGCCCCGGAACAGGCCGACCATGAGCACGACATTTGGCCGCAGCAGTGCGGCGAGCCGGAGTGGACCGCTCGGAAAGGCCGCCGGGGCACCGAGGAACGGCAGGCGGACCGGCGTGTCGGCGCGAAGGGTGCGGTCCGCGAGCATACCGACGAAACCACCCTGTTCCAGGCAGTCCCGGATCTGGATCATCGCACCCGTGGTGCCCAGCCCGATGATCGTGGGCGCCAGATGCGGATTGATCGCATTCAGGGCGGCGCCGATCTTGCGCCCGGTCGCCTCATACATCGCCAGGCTGACGCGGAGATTGGGCTGATTGCGTCCAACCAGCCGCAGGACTTCGAAGCTGCCGTGGTGAGCACCGAGCAGCAGGCAGCCCTCGCCGCGCGCAAGGATATTGCGGACGATGTCGGCGCCATGGACGGTGATGTCGAAACGATCGATCTCATCGTTGAGCAGGTACACGCGATCCAGCGCCGTGGTGCCGAATGAGAAGAAATGCCTCACCACATCCCAGACCCGCGGTGGCCTTGCGAGCGCCCGAGCAAGATAGGCTTTCGAGGCTGCGCGCGCCTCGCGGTGGCACAGGACGAAGCCGAGGCAGACCGGGAAGATCAACCAGCGTGTCAGTGTCCGGCCAAGGCGCCGGGCGACCCATACGGCGCCACGCAGCAAGCCCATAGAGCCCATTTCGCGACGCGCGCTCCAGTCCGCCGAAGGGCTGGGTGTATTTACGAGGGTAGGGATGACGACCTCAAACTGCCCGAGAGGACGATCTGCCCCGTGTCCGCCAGACGGCATTCGAAGCGGGAGGACTGGCCATCGCTGTGGTGCGTGACGGAGATCGTATCGCCCGGCCGGACCGGATGGTGGAACTTGGCGGCTTCGATTGCGCCGGAACCGACGCCCGGAAAAACGGCGGCAAGCAGTTCGTCGAGCAGCAGGGCGCCCGGAATGATCGGATCGCCTGGAAAATGCCCAGGGCCCGTCGGATGATCGGCGGGGAAACGGACCAGGATCGGGGCGGATTCCGGCGCCGCCGGTGTTTGCCCGATCAGCCGGAGAAGCTCCGCCTTCGGGAGCTTGCCCACATCGTTTCGCGGCAGCCTGTCCACGACGTGCAACGGACGCGGCAGGAACGCGGCGTCGATCCGCTCCCTCAGCCGCGCCAGGATCGTGGCCGCGTTCAGGCTCGGCGCGAGCGCGATGGCTTCCAGCCTCGGCGTCACGGTAGCCGCATCGGTGGACGCATCTTGGGCCGGCATCAGGAATACCCCGTCGCGCACGCCATCGATGGCCAGAAGCTGTTGGGTCAGATAGGCGAGTGAGCTTCGTTTGCCGGCGATGTTCACCAGATCTGCCGTGCGGCCCTGGAGCGTGAACGTACCCTCGCCGATCGGCTCGATCTCGTCGGCCAGCATCACGTCATCCTCGGCGGGACCGCCGGCCCAACACCCGGTGTCGTTCCTGTAGAGGCGGAAGCCATCGAGGGCGCGCCAAACCGGACCTTCAATCGTCCGCCGCGTGGCGAGCTGGCCGGCCTCGGAGCAGCCGTAGATTTCGCACACCGGCGCGCCAAACGCAGATTCGGCTCTTTCGGCCAGTTCGCCGGATAGCGGTGCGGTGGCCGAAAGGACAAAACTGGCGCGGAATGAACTGCCGAACCCCGGCACGGCGGCATCCCCAACCAGCGCGCGCAGGTGCACCGGGGTGGTGACGAGAATACCCGGCAAGGCATCCTTTTCCAGCGCAGCTGTGACGTCGGCCGGAAAAAACGGACGCTCGGCAGTCAGCAGCAGACCGTGCTGGAGGGGCAGCATGACCGCCGATTCCAGCCCGTAGCTGTGACCGTGAGGCACGGTTGCGATCAACGCCGAACCGGGGAAGCGGTCGACACCGAGCGCCGCTCCGGCTGCTTGGGTGCTGGCGACCAGGCGTCCCCAGCGGCGCGGACTGGGGTTTGGGCGGCCGGTGGAACCCGAGGTAAAAAGCACAGCCGCGACCTGGTCCGACGGAAATGCGGGCACCGGCGCTTGGCCGGCCACCAAGCTCGTGGACTTGTAGACAAATGTGGGCGCGGGCCAGTGTTCCGCTTCATCGTCGGTCAGGACGTAAAGCGGTTCGTAATCCTCGCGCAGCGCGGTCACCGCATGGATGTCACGGCTGCTCGGAAGCAGCGTGATCTGGCCTCGCGTCGTGGCCGCCAGCCAGCCCGCGGTGAAGCGGTACCGGTCGGCGCAAAGGTTGATCACGTACGGAACATCGGGCAAGCGCTCGGCCACGCCCGCGATCTCAGCCAGGAACGTCGCGCGTGAAATGAGACGTTCGCCCTGGCGCGCGACCGGGCCGGCGCCATCGCACAGGATCGGGAGCCTGATTGCGCCGGCGTTGCTCATGATGATCTGTCGGGCAGGCCGCTCATCTGGCGGAGAGCCGCCAGTGTCGCGAGAAAGCCCGTGCGCTGGTGGTGCCGGAACAGGATCGTGCGGCAGATGAACTCCGCCAGGATCATGGCCAGGACGAGCGGCAGGTTCCACATGGTCGCGAAGCCTGACCAGACATAAGCGGGCGCCGCAAGCAGAAGCGCCAGGGACAGCACGATCTGGCCGGCGAAGAAGACGCCCCATGCCATGGTAACCTGGCGCGTATAGCGAACGACATCGGGCGGCATCGTCCGGCGCGTCCGGCGCGCGAACCCCGTAACGACAGGCTCGCGGCCGGACCTCAGCGATGAGCCGAACCAGATCAGCAGGCCGGAATAGGCAATGGCGTGGCAAACCCCTGCCATCGCCAGACCCAGGGTGCGCGCCGGTAGGCCCAGCCACAGAATTGCCACAGCGGTCACGGTCCCGGCCAAACCGGTCAACAACGATCTATGGCGTATCGCGAGCTGGCCGGCGACCAGCCACATAGTCAAGGTCGCCTGTGCGGTGACGACGCCGACCATCCACGGCGATGTGCCCGGAATAAGGCGGTGCACCAATACGCCCGCGACTCCAACGGACACGATCACCGGTCCGGATAACGAAGCACCTTGCCGCACCGACACAATCAGGCCCGTTGTTGCTGAATATGCTCGCTCAAGCTGGCTAATGAGCTGAAAACCCGATGATTGTCGCTGTCGTCGGAGCGAAGCTTCACACCGTAGGTCTGCGACACAGCAAGGGCAATCTCCAGCATGTCGATCGAATCGAGCCCGAGGCCTTCGCCGAACAACGGCGCCTGAGGCTCGATCGTGTTCGGATCGGTCTCTAGGTTCAACGTTTCCACGATCAGTTTCGCAAGTGCCGACGCCGTTGCTTCTGACGGCAGGTGTTCGGCTGATATATTCGTCACTAAGCAGCAATCCCGACTTATGTTCCTCTGATTTGGCAACCTAGCAGAAAACGATTCGCCTGGAACCACTCTTCGTGTATGGCCGCTAAGGGGTGGCGACGAGCCTGGCTGACGGCCGGACGCATCACCGGTGGAAAGCCGCATGGCCCGCGCGGACGGCCCGCCTCGAATATGGGGGCCGATGGTGGGTTGGCGCATGACTTGCCCCCCAGGGGATTGTGTCGGGGATTGCGCGGATGGACCGTTACCGTTCCACACCAACCGGTGTTCTCAGATCCTGGGATTCGCTCAGATGAGAGCGGTACTGCGCAATGGCGGTCCGGAGGAGCGGACGACCGTATCGCCCGCGGAAAAAGATTGCGTTGGCGCGGGTGTCAGCGATCACGGTCCGGTGCCGTCGCGCACGCATCTCGTTGTGATTCCGAGCTATAATAGTGGGCGCTTGCTGGAACAGACGGTGCGGACGGCGCGGGCACATTGGGCCCCTGTCTGGGTTGTGATTGATGGAAGCAGCGACGGTTCCCCGGCCGCGGTCGAGGCTATGGCGCGACTGGATCCGGCTCTGCGCGTATTTCGTTTGTCGAGGAATTGCGGAAAGGGGGCGGCGGTCCGCTATGGGCTGGAGGTGGCGGACGCGCGCGGCTTTACCCATGCTCTCATCATGGACGCTGACGGGCAGCATCCGGCTGATCGTATCGCGGAGTTCATGGCCATGTCCGCTGCCGCGCCGAAAGCGCTGGTCATGGGGCGCCCGGTATTCGGTCCCGATGCACCGTGGGTCCGTGTCGTCTCGCGCCGACTTTCGAACGGCATTGCGGCGTTGATGACCAGGCGTTCGGTTGGTGACACCCTGTTCGGGTTTCGGGTCTACCCGATTCGTCCCCTGCTCGGCGTCATGCAGGCAAGCCAGGGTATGCGCCGCTTTGATTTCGATCCCGAGGCGGTCGTCCGCCTCGTGTGGGACGGCATGAAGCTGGTCCATCTGCCGACCCGCGTGCGTTATCTCAGCCGGGCGGAGGATGGCGTCTCGCACTTCCATTACCTGCGGGACAATTTGCTGCTGGCCAGGATGTATATCCGGTTAGGTGTGGCCGCGATCGGGCGCGCGTGGGGCAATCTAAACCCAACGAGGAAATGACCATGAGCGATGGCATTGTTCTCAAAGGGCAATTGTGCCGTGTCCGTTAGGCGGTGCGTTGGGCGCACGGTTACCCGATAGCCCTGAGATCGTGGTGGTTTCCAACATCACGAAGGATGGCCGGCCGATCGGCATCCACCGTGCAGGCGAGACCTGGCACAGCGACATGTGTTATGCCCCGCGCCCTCACGCGGGACGATGCCCGCAAACGCGCCTTCTCTCTGGCATGAGACCGTCCAGAAGGTGGGGGTGGTCAGGCCGCTCACCGAAACGGCCGGCGGGCCCAGCGTTCGGCCACGGCATGGTCCCGATCGAGCGTGCCGTTCACGACGGAGGTCCGAACTTTCAGCATCAAATGTGCGCCCCTCGGAGACCAGCGCATCTGCTGCTGAGCATTCATTCGTCGATGCAGCAGCCATTGCACCGTGCTCTCGGTGATCGCCGTCGAGATCGGTTCTTCACACCGCCGCGCCGTCGCGTAATCAATGATGATATCGGATTGTCCCGAGACATATGTCTCGAGCTCGTCCAGAAGGCGCGCCACCTTGCGTGCCGCGCCGGCAATCGGCGGCGTATCGTCGGCTGCGGCGTCCACCGTAACGACGGTTTCGGCGATGAGATCCAGAGCGCGTCTGACCTGACCATGCCAGAGACGCCAACGGATCCGTTCGATCGTCTCGGCGAGACGAGCACCGGCCTGGCGATCAGTCTCCGTGGCGTCGGGCCAGCTCTTGGCCGCCTGTGCGACGTGCTGAACCCGCATCGCGAGATGGAACCAGTCGAGCACATGATGAGTTGGACCAGGGCTGGCCGCTTCGCCGAGCGATCGCGGACCGTCGGCACCATCGCTCAGGATGGTAACCGGTGTAGCGGGCGTCGCTCCCAGTCCATGCAGCACACCGCGCAACTGCCGTGTCTGCGAAGTCGCCTCCGCCGGCACGCTGGCGAACACGACCTGCTTTCCCTCGTCGTTGCTGACCTGGGCGAGGAGAACCTCGAACGAGCGTCCCTGATACTGACGAGCCGCCCGCACGTGGCCGCCGTCAATGGAGAGTGCAATCGATTTCGTCGCCACCGCCGGCTTGGATCCCGCCCCCGCGACAGCCTCCTGCTCCAGCCTGGTGCCAACACGAAGGGTTCGCTGCCGGGTGGTTTCCACGGCCTGCAGCTTGCCGAGTGGCAGAAACTCCGCCAGCAGCGTCCGCGCCCGGCGGTAGGGTAACAGCGAACCCATCTTTGCGACGGTCCGCTCGTACTCCGGCGTGCATCGGTCGGGCATGATCTCGGCAACCGGGTTGAGCGTCCGGCGGCAGGTCACCGCACACCGACACGGGGTAAAGCGCGGCGCGCGGACCTCCACCGTGCCGAACAGCGACACCAATCGCCGGGAGCGCTGATCTTTGAGGGGCCGCTGCGCGCCGCAGCGCTGGCAGCGTCGCCGGCGGCGGCAATGATCCTCCGCCTGCGCTTGAACGAGATGGACCTGCAACGCCGCAAGCAGATGCTTGCCCTCCTCCAGCGTCAGCCCGATCATCCGCGGCGCATATTCGGCCACCGCCGCGCGACCGCCGACCTCATGAACGCCAACGGTCCCATCCGGTCCGATCAGTTCCAACATGACCCGCCACTTCATCCCGAACTCCCGGCTACAACGACCGGGCGGTCCCATAGCACCCCCACCTTCTGGACGGTCTCATGATGTTGCGCCTAGGACGCATCTACCCCGGCAAGAAAACATGGGGCGTGCGGCACATGAATTGGCTGAACACGCAACGTTTCGATCATCCCGCGCATGGCCTGGTGATCCAAGAGCTACTGCTCGCCGCCAGGCATGCGAAGGAAAGGTTGGAGAGGGCAGACGACGCCATCATCGAATTCCTGCCGACGTCTCCATGCTGATCAAGCTATTAAAACTGCTTTTCAATCTGGCTTCCAGGATTAGTGGTTGCGAGGCCGTCATCGAATTGTCCCGCGGCCGCTGGTTTCATGAGCACCAACAATGGCTTGCACACCGGACGGCCCTTCAGCTTGCACCGAGAGTGAATCAGACCCGATTTAGGTGCCGCGCGACAACTCCTCCTGGTCATCCGATCATGAGTTTCGAACGTTCAAACTCCATGTAGAGGATGGTGCGGTCAACCGGCGATGCATTAAGCGCGAAGTGATCCAGCGATCCATCGAAGACGATGGCGTTACCTATCACGTTCTGATTGAATATGCCCGCAACATTCAGGTACGCGAAGTTATTTTCGGTGGCTGCATCCAGCGTGATGTGAAATTGTAGTAGATTCTGCTCGAACAATTCCGGATGCCGATGCGTGTTGAGGAAGACATTCGGCTTCATCTTCGACAGCGCGCAAATCTTCACACCTTCAATTTTTCTCAGTAGTTCGATGGTTCGGGGCATAATCGCTTCAGCGAACGGAATGGGCTTGTCGAACGCGACCAATCCATATTGCGTCCAGTCCGGATTGCCCTGCTCGCTGTCGTCCCACCCCTTCAGCCATCCGTATTCGCCGCCTCCCATCACATACTTCAGCGTTTCCTCATATACCTCGGCATGTGATTTTCCGACGCGGTCGATTTCGAGCGTTGGCGCGCTCAGCCGGACGAATTCGTCCCGGATGACTTGCCAGCTCGATGCGAGCTCATTCAGCTTCGGGAATTTATCCAGCGGATAAAATGCCGGACGACTGGTTACTTCCGGACCGGATTGCATTGTGAATTTCTATCCTGGTATCAAGAACAAAGGCCGCGATAGATCTATCCAGCGACTTAGGGATATTTGCATGAGGCACGCGCCGACGCTCGCCGCGGCAAAATGTCCGTGACGGGCCGCGGGCGCACGGGCTCGTCGAACCGGCCATCGCGTTTGCGGCTGGTCACGCTTGCGTCCGACGGCGCAGGCTGAGCGGGCGCATGTCGATCCATGTTTCATTGATATAGTCGAGGCAAGCCTGCTTCGGCCCTTTCTTGCCGACCGGATTCCAGCCTGCGGGAATCGCTTTGTATTCCGGCCAGATCGAATACTGCTCCTCGTGGTTGACGAGAACGACAAAGATTTCTTCGCGGGTTTCACTCATGACAAGTCTTTTGCTGGCAACTGGTGGCGCTTTTTCGCAGAAAAATGTGGTTGTGTCCATGAAGTTTGGGATCTCCCGTACTTTGCGTATTGAGCCGGAGGGTGTGCTTGGGCCCGAGATCAAGGAGAGAGCCTGGGCTCACATGGAAGGTGCTCTGGCAAGTGTCGTCTGCTCTGCTGTCGCTCATCCCGCGCGGATTTCGGGTCTTGCGGGTGATCTCCATGGCGGATTAGGTCTGTGTGGAAGCCAGTCCGGCAACATTCGGCGCCCTGCGCAAACAAGGCAGGCGCACGGCCTGTCGATCGATATCGTATCGAACCGCACGTAAAAAATGATAAGGACACAAAGCCCCGGTAAAAAAGACTCATCAGAAACGAGTGTAGCGTCGATCCTGTTTTGTGCGCGCGCCTGCGGATGCAGCCCCAACCCGCACAGAACAGCGCCGGCTTGCCGAAGAACTTCGACGCTCCTGTTGGCGAGCACCCTTTTGAGGTGCCCGTCGATTCGCCAGACACTTACGCTATACGGCATCGCTGAGCGCAACCTCTTCGCGACTGCGATCACAGGCGGTTCGCCACCACTGCGCCAGATCCTGCACATGAGGCACCTTGAGGATCGTGAAGTGATTCCCGGGCCCGTGCCAGACTTCGAGGTTCGGCGCATGCCGCCGCCAACCTTCAATCGTCTTTTGCTTTGCGCGCTGATTGGCCGCCGTATCGAGCGAAGGGTCGTCGGCCAGCACGAGCCGCATCGGACCGGCATGGGGATGCTGCGGCACGTAGCATGTGCGTAGCGCGGTTCCGAAGACCCGCACCGGCCCGCGCATCGCATCGGGCGCGGAACGTTGCGGGAGCAGGCCTGCGCACACCATGCCGGCATGCAGCAAGTGCATTTGACCGGCATCGTCCTGCGCGCGGAACGCCGCAGCATCGATGCCGAACGACTCGCCTGCCGCGAGTTCCATCGCCTCGGTCAGCCGCTCCAGCACCTCCGTAGCCGTATAGGGCTTGCCAAGCACGCCGTCGCCATTGGGCGCTTCGCTGTCGATCAGCGTCAGCGAAGCCACCCTGCGACCTTGCGATTGCAATCGCGAAGCCACCTCGAACGCAATCCATCCGCCGAAAGAGTGGCCGATCAGGTGAACCGGGTCGTCGGGGCGCACGGCGTCGATCGACTTCAGATAAACGTTGGCCGCGGCCTCCACACGACTGAACGGCACCTGGCTGCCGTCTAGTCCGCGCGGCTGCAGCCCGTGGATCGGCCAGGCCTGTCCGAGCGCGTTGGCGAGCTCGAAGAAGGCGGTCACGCCTGCTCCCGCGCCGGGGACGCAAAACACGGGCGCGTGACTAGCGCGACCGCCGTGAATCGTCACCAGCGGCTGATAGAACGTGTCCGAGGGCACCGGGGCCGGCCGCCTGGCGCTGGCCCTGGCGCGCAAAGCGTCGCCGAGGGCTTGTCCAAGCGTCTCGACATGCGGTGGCTGCATCATGGTCAAGTGGTCTCCCGGCACCGTGCGGAGATGCAGCAGATGACCTGGAAGAACATCATCCCAGCCCAGACAGCCGCCGTGGGGCGGCACGTCTTCGCGAGATTCGCTAGCGACGAACAGGTTCACAGGGCAGGAGACCGGAAATACCGCGTAGTTCTCCAGAGCGTTGCGGTGCGCCACCTCGCGATCGACGTAGTGCCAGAGTTCGCTCGTGCTGTGTACCGCCAGTTCCCGGTGCAGCACCCCTTCCTCGCGGCACCGTCGCACAAGGCCAGCGAAATCGTGGCTGCCGACGTCCGCCTGCAAGCCCGACAATGCCCGCAGGATGGGCTCGACATCTGCCCCGGCCGGCTCGCGCGTCTTCCAGAACAGGGCGCACTTGTCCAACAGAACCCGCAGATGCGCATTCCCTGGCGTCCAGCCCGTCTTGTCGCTGGCCAGCCGCTTCGGCCGCCAGGTATCGATCAGCCCGAGGAACTCGACCTCCTCGTCCGCGCCGACGAGTTGCATCGCCATCTCATAGGCCAGCAGGCCGCCGAACGACCATCCGGCAATCCGGTATGGTCCCTGCGGCTGCACGGAACGCATAATGCCCAGCAGGCGCGTCGCGAGCCCTTCCATGGTTTGCAACTGAGGCTCGCCCAACGGAATGCCTGGCAGGCCGTAGACCGGAACGTCCGGATCGACATGCTCGCCCAGCACCGGAAAGTAGAAGTCCAGTGCGGTGAACTCGTGCACGAGGAATAGCGGGCGTTGCGTGCCGCTCGTCCGTACCGGCACGATTGCATCGCACCGCCGGGCACCCGGCGTTCGGCTCTGCAACAGCGACGCCATCGACGCGACGCTCTGATGCTGGAACAGTTCGGCCAACGACGCCGGCAGGTTGGCCCGCGCCATGAGGCCCACCAGCTTCACCGCCAGCAGCGAGTGACCGCCCAGATCGAAGAAGTGGTCGTGGCGGCCGACGCGTTGTACCTCGAGCACGTCTGCCCAGATGCGGGCCAATGCCGTTTCGATCTCGCCCTGCGGCGCTTCGTAATCGCGTGTGGCGTATGCGTCGGCTTCCGGCGCGGGCAGCGCCTTGCGATCGAGCTTGCCGTTCGGCGTCAGCGGCAGCCTCTCCAGCCGCACGTAGGCCGCCGGCACCATGTATTCCGGCAACTGCGCCTGCAACTGCGCGCGCAGCGCCTGCGCCTGCGGTGCCGCACCGTCGCCTTGCGCCGTGTAGTACGCCACCAGCCGCTTCTCCCCCGGCTCGTCCTCGCGCGCCATCACGACGGCTTCCTTCACGCCCTCCTGCCTGCCCAGCTTCGCCTCGATCTCGCCCAGTTCGATGCGGAAGCCCCGGATCTTCACCTGATCGTCGTTGCGGCCCAGGTAGTCGATCGTGCCGTCCGGCAGGTAGCGCCCCAGGTCCCCCGTCCGGTACATGCGCGCGCCCTCACGCAAGCTGAACGGATCCGGAATGAAACGCTCCGCCGTCATGTCCGGACGGTTCAGGTAGCCGCGCGCCACACCTTCGCCGCCGATATAGATCTCGCCCGGCGCGCCGAGCGGCACCGATTGCCCGTGTTCGTCCAGCAGATAAATCTGCGTGTTGGCAATCGGGCGCCCGATACCGACCTCGATGCCACCCGTCTCGTCGACATGCGCCCGCATGCTCGACGACCAGATCGTGGTCTCCGTGGGGCCGAACACGTTCCACAGCGCCTTGACCTTGCCCGCCACGCGTGCGGCGAGGTCCTTGGGCAACGCCTCGCCGCCGCACAGGGCGGTCAACGACGGCGCGCCCCGCCACCCCGAACTCGAGCAACATACGCCAGCTTGCCGGCGTGGCCTGTGCGATGGTGACACCGCCTCTGTCGATCGCGTCGGCCAGCAGCGTGCCGTCCCGCCCCTCGTCGCGCGAGACCAGGATGGTGCGCGCCCCGCATATCAGCGGCAGATACAGTTCCAGCCGGTCGAACCCGACGTGTGGATCACATAGGCCAGATGCGATGGCCTCAGCGCCGGCACATGCGGATTGGTGGCGCATTCGTCTTGCCAGTCGCCGTCGAGGCTGATCACGGGCACCGATATCCCGGCCAGCAGCCTGCGCGTGGCGGCCTGCGCCAGCACCGCAGCCGGTGCGCTGTCGGCCAACATGTACTTCAGCCGTTGCTCCGGATACGCCGGATCGAGCGGCACGTAGGCGCCGCCGGCCTTCAGAATCGCGAGCAGCCCCACCACCATGTCAGTGCCGCGCTCCACGCAGATCGCCACACGCACGTCCGGCCCGACACCCTGCTTTCGCAGGCAGTGCGCAAGGCGGTTGGCGCGCGCATTCAGTTCGCGATAGCTCAGACTCGCGTCGCCATGGACCACCGCCACCGCATTCGGTGTGCGCGCCACCTGGGCTTCGAACAGCGCGTGGATCGTCTCGCCCTGCGGGTACGCGCGCCGTGTCGCATTGAAATCCGCCAGCACCAACTGGCGTTCCGCTTCACCCGGCAACGCAATCGCACTTACAACGCATCGCGCGTCGCCGACCATCGCCCTCAGCATCCGCTCCAGGTAGCCGACGTAGCGCTGCGCCGTCTCTCGATCGAATAGTGCAGTCGCGAACTCCAGCGAACCCTGGATGCGCCCGTCGACCTCGCCGAGTTCCGGTGACACGTCGAACTTTGCTGTCCGGCCGGCCGACACCATCGGTTCAATGTTCAGGCCGTCAAGCTCGAGCTTCGCCGAATCGATGTCTTGCCATGCCAGCATGGCCTGGAACACCGGACTATGCGACAGGCTGCGCACCGGCCTTACCGCCTCCACCACCTGCTCGAACGGCAGGTCCTGGTGCGCCTGCGCGCCCAACGTCTGCGCCTTCACGCGTTGCAGCAGCGCTTCGACGGTCGGATCGCCCGACACGTCGACCGGCACGGCCAGCGTGTTGACGAAAAAGCCGATCAGCCCCTCGATTTCCACGCGCATCCGGTTGGCCGCGGGCGAGCCGATCACCACCGTGCCTTGCCCCGAGAGCCGGCCGAGCACCGCGGCCCAGCCTGCCAGCACGGTCATGTAGAGCGTAGTGCCATGACGCCGCCCCAGCGTCTTGAGCGCCGCGGTCAATGCTTCGTCGAACGCCACCGGGATTGCCGCACCCGTGTAGTCTTGCTGCGGGGGCCGCACGCGGTCGGCGGGCAGCATTAACAGCGGCGGCGCATCGGCCAGCGTGCGCTGCCAGTACGCGCCCTGTTCCTTCAGGAGGTCCCCGCCGAACCAGCAGCGCTGCCAGGCGGCATAGTCCGCGTACTGGATCGGAAGCGGTGGCAGCGGGTCAGCCTCGCCACGCCGGTAGGCCCGGTAAAGCGTGCCCAGCTCGCGCGTGAGCACGCTCATCGACCAGCCGTCCGACACGATGTGATGCATCGTGACCAGCAGCGCATGGTCCTGCTCCCCGAACCGGACCAGCCTTCCGCGGATGAGCGGACCATGCTCGAGGGCGAACGCCTCGGCCACTTCCTGCGCGCCCAGCGCTGTCAGCTCGCGTTCCGCGTCGGCATGGCCAGCCAGATCGAATATCTGCAGCGCAAACCCCGCATCCGCCGTGGCCACGTGCTGCACGGGCTCGCCATCGACCACCGCAAAGCTGGTGCGAAGCGCTTCGTGGCGCGCGACGATGCGGTCCAGTGCGCGTTCAAGCGCGGCGCGATCCAGCACGCCCCTCAGACGCAACCCGATCGACAGGTGGTAGGTCGCATTGCCGCCTTCCATCTGCGCAAGGAACCACAGGCGCTGCTGCGCGAAGGAAAGCGGCAGAACCTGATCACGCGGCACCGCCTTACCCAACGGAATCGGCGCAGCCCGATAGTGCCCGAGGTCGCGCGACAGCCTGTGCCACCCGGCGACGTCGGTGCACTCCGTCGGACCGTAGCTGTTGATGAAGTCCGGCCGTGGTTCCGGTAGCAGCGCCAGCTTGGCGGGCTGGATCGGCTCGCCGCCCAGCACAACCCGCTTCAGTCCGCCGGCGCCAACGTCCGGATCGGCGTCAACGAGCGCATAGAAGGCGCTCGGCGACAGATTGATGTGCGTGATGCACTCGCGCCGGATCTGCGCGACCAGGGCAAGCGGATTGAACACTTCGGCCGCGAGATGAAGCCGCCCACCCACCAGCAACGGCCCGAAGACGTTCTTTTGCGTCAGGTCAAAGTTGTAGGAAGAAACGAGCAGTACAGCGTCGTGCGCCGCCAGCCCGAGGTCCTCGAGATACCAGTCCAGCAAGTTGTTCAGGCCGCCGCGTTCGACCATCACTCCCTTGGGCCGACCGGTCGACCCCGAGGTGTAGATCACATACGCGAGGTGTTCGGGCCTCGTGTCCACGGCCGGATTGCTGGCCGGCCGGTCCGCCAGCTCGTGCCACTGCGCATCGAGGTAAAAGACAGTCATGTCGCCGGCCGGAACCGTTGCCGACAGATGGTGTTGCGTCAGCAGCACCGCAGGTGCGGCATCGTCCAGCATGTCGGCGAGGCGGTCTCGCGGATAGGACGGATCGAGAGGCAGATACGCGCCCCCCGCCTTCACGATCGCCAGCAGCCCAACGATCATCTCCAACGAACGCTCGGCACACAGGCCGACCACCGTGTCGGGTCCCACACCCAGCTCGCGCAAATGGTGCGCCAACCGGTTGGCCCGCACATTCAACTCCGCATAGGTCAGCGAGCCTTTCTCCGACGTCACGGCGATCGCGTCAGGCGTGCGGCCGGCCTGTGCCTCGAACCGCTGCTGCAATGTGACATTGCCGATCTGCATGGAGGCAGCGGGATGCGCCGATGCCAGGATCGCACGCTGCTCATCCCGATCCAGCAACGACATATCGGCCAGCCTTTGGGCCGGTGCTTCGAGCAATTGCTCGACCACGCGCGTGAAATGCCGCCCCAGTCGCCGTATCGTGCCGCGTTCGAACAAATCCGTGTTGTAGTTGAACAGCAGGCTGATGCCCGATTCCGCCTGCCGTGCCACGACCGTCAGGTCGTGCACCGTATAGCCTGCCTTGTCAGCCGTATCCTGATCCGACACGGGTGCGTGTTCGAATTCACGTCCGCCGTTGCGCAGGAAATCATCGGAAATGAACGCGACCTGGTAAATCGGCGCATACGACGCGCTTCGTTGCGGATTGAGATGTTGCACCAGGTATTCGAGCGGCATCTGCTGATAGGCGAGCGCGCCCAGCATCGCTTGTTCCACCTGCTGCAGCAACGACAGTGCGGTGTGCGCCGAGGTGAACGCGACGCGCAACGGAACGGCGTTGACGAAGTAGCCGATCGCCTGCGCAAGCGCGGGCTGCGAGCGGTCCGCCACCATGGTGCCGATCACAAGGTCCTGCTGTCCGCTGTATCTTGAGAGCAGCGCGAACAGGCAGGACAGCAACGTGACGTAAGGCGTGGTGCCTTGATTCAGGCAGAAAGCGCGGAGCTTCTCCGAGAGCTCTGGCGACAGCGAAACGACATGGTCGGCGCCCGCGAAGGTTCCGACTGTCGGGCGCGGGCGGTCCGTCGGCAATTCCAGCAAGGCGGGTGCGCCCTGCAGATGCGCCCGCCAATAGTCGAGATGCCGGTCGAACGACGGCCCGTCCAGGCAGGCCCGCTGCCAGACCACGTAGTCCGCATAGTGGATTGACACCGGCGCAAGCGGCGACGGCTTTCCTTCGATAATCGCATGGTAGAGCGCCAGAAACTCGCGGGCGAAGATGCCGATCGACAAGCCATCGTAGATCAGGTGATGCAAGGTGACCGCGAGCACGTGCCGGTCATCGCCCAGGTGCAACAGATGCGCGCGCAGCAAGGGGCCGTTCGCCACATCGAACAACTGGCCGATGTCCTGCCGGATGCGCGCGCGAACATGCGCGTCGCCCTCCTGCGCGGAAAGCGTGGACAGGTCGGTTTGCGGCAGCGGCACATGCAGTCGCGCCGCGATGCGCTGATAGGGAACGCCGCTGTCATCGACCGGAAAGCTCGTACCGAAGAATTTCGTGACGGGCGACAAGCGCATCCAGCGCTTCCTGCACGACGCCGACGTCGGGTGCGGCGGGCAGAGGGATCGTCTGCGACATGTTGAAGTACGTGCTGCCGGGTTCCATCTGCATCAGGAACCACATTCTTCGCTGTGCGAAGGAAAGCGGCAGCACCTGCTCGCGAGACACCGGCACCAGCGGCGGCAGCGCCGCATTGGCGAGGGGCCGAGCCTGGTCGAGCGCGGTAGCCAGCAGGGCAATGGTCGGCGCGGCAAATACCGTATGCACGGTCGCCTCGATCGACAGCACCGCCTGCACACGCGCGACCAGTTGCATGGTGAGCAGCGAATGTCCGCCGAGCGAGAAGAAATTGTCGTGAACGCCGATGCTCGCCACGGGGATATCGAGCAGTTCGGCCCAGATGGCGGCGAGGGCGCGCTCGGTATCCGTGCCTGGAATCGAATCAGACTGGTGGTCGAGGGACTGCCGGTCCGGGACGGGCAGCGCCTTGCGGTCGAGCTTGCCGTTCGGTGTGAGCGGCAGGGCTTCGAGCCTGACATAGGCCGACGGCACCATATAGTCTGGCAGGCTTGCCGACAGATGCGCACGCAGCGGCCCGGTCTCCGGTATCTCCCCTACGTAGTACGCGACGAGGCGTTTGCTGCCGGCCGAATCTTCCCGCGCGACCACGGCCGCTTCGCGCACGCCGCCGAACCGCAGCAATGTCGCCTCGATCTCGCCCAGCTCGATGCGGAAGCCCCGGATCTTCACCTGATCGTCGGCGCGGCCTAGATATTCGATGTTGCCGTCCGGCAAGTAGCGGCCGAGGTCGCCCGTGCGGTACATCCGCGCGCGGGGCTCGGCGCTGAACGCGTCGTCGAGGAAGCGCTCCGCCGTCAGGTCCGGGCGGTACGCCGCAGGGCCTGCACGTCGAGCACGCCCGTGAGCCGCACCGCGACCGGTATGTTGTAGGACGCGCTGTCACCCTCCAACTGGTTCAGAAACCACAGCCGCTGCTGGGCGAACGAAAGTGCAAGCGGGCCGCCGCGCCCCACCGGGGAGATGGAATCCTGCTTGACGTTCAGAATTCGTGCGACGTTGGCGGTCCTGGCGAGCTTCAACAGGCGCTGCCGTTTTTCTGCGTCCAATTTGCTGAGAGACGATTTTTCCATCGTTATGTTTCCCACGAAATCGTGGCGCCAGCCTGGCTGGAATGAGCCAACAGTTGCTCAAGTTCGACTTCATCCAATTGTTCGAGTTGATCGAGTTGCACTTGCACGACCCATTCGCCCAATGCGGCGATAGTGGGATTGGCGAAGAGTTGCCCCACGGGTATGTCGACGTCGAACGCCTTCTTCGTCTTCGTCACGACCTGAATTGCGAGCAGCGAATGCCCGCCCAGTTCAAAAAAATTGTCGTGCCGCCCTATAGCGTCGCGTTGCAGCACCTCCGCCCAGATGTCGGCCAGGATTTGCTCGATTTCGCCTTCCGGCGCATCGCGGCCGACGCCGGCAGGCACTTGCGCCGGCGGCAATAGGGCCTTGCGATCGAGCTTGCCATTGGCGGTCAACGGCAAGCGATCGAGCAAGACGAAGTGTGACGGCACCATGTAGTCCGGCAGGCGGCTCAGGCAATGCTCGCGCAGCGCCCTCACATCCGGCGCGGCGCCGGCTTCGTGCCGCGATGCATCGGGCGCCCGCGGCACGACGTACCCGACGAGGCGCAGGCCGGCGAGCCCATCATCGTGTGCCGCGACTGCCGCTTCGCCGATCTCCGGATGGGCAGCGAGGGTGGCCTCGATTTCGCCGAGCTCAATGCGAAAGCCGCGTATTTTCACCTGATGGCCGATGCGCCCCAGGTAGTCGACCGCGCCGTCCGGCAGCCAGCGCGCCAGATCGCCCGTGCGGTACATGCGTGCACCGGGCGCGCCGAACGGATTCGGTAAGAATCGCTCGGCACTCAGGCCGGCGCGACGCAGGTAGCCGCGGGCGAGACCGTCTCCGGCGATGTACAGCTCGCCGGCAACGCCAACCGGTGTCGGGTTCAGGCCTGAATCGAGAATGTGAAGCTGCGTGTTGGCGATCGCGCGGCCGATCGCGACGCGCGGCTGCTCCGACGCGATGCGCTGAATTGACGACCAGATCGTGGTTTCCGTCGGCCCGTACAGATTCCACACCGTCGGCACATGAGCGAGCATCTGCTGCGCAAGCATCGGCGAGAGTACCTCGCCGCCGCACAGCACCGTCAGCGGCCGCGCCGGCCACCGGTACGCGAGCAACAGGCGCCATGCCGACGGCGTGGCTTGCATCATGCTGACGCCGTGGCGTTCGATGAGGGCGCACAGCCGTTCCGGATCGGCACTCGCTTCGCGGCTTGCCACGACGACACAGGCACCCGACGTCAGTGGCAGCCACAGTTCGAGACCGGCGATATCGAACGACAGCGAGGTGACCGCCAGCAGCACGTCCCGCTCCGTGATGCCCGGCGCCTCGCGCATCGCGTGCAGAAAGTTGACGACGTTGCCGTGCGATACGCCGACTCCCTTGGGCCGGCCGGTCGAACCAGACGTGTAGATCACGTAGGCCAGATGCTCGGGGGCCAGATGCGCGGGGGCGAGACGCGCGGGCGCGCGGACGCGCTGCGGATCGTGCGCGGCGTATTCCGCGAAGGCGGCTTCGTCGCGATCGAGCAGGATGATCGTGGTCGCCGCGGCATCGGCGACGCCGTCGAGCAGGCCCGCCTGGGTGAGCACGACTGCCGGACTCGCGTCCTCGAGCATAAAGGCAAGGCGCTCGCGCGGATAAGCCGGATCGAGCGGCATATATGCGCCCCCCGCCTTCAGCGCCGCCAGCAGGGCGATGACCATCTCCAGCGAACGATTGAAGCAGACGCCGACCAGCGCGTCCGGGCCGACTCCCAGCTCGCGCAAACGATGCGCAAGACGATTGGCCCGCCGGTTGAGCGCCGCATAGCTCAGGCTCTGCTCTCCGAAGACCAGCGCCGTGGCGTCGGGCGTGTGCCTCGCCTGCCGTTCGAACAGCTCAGGCAGGGTCGACGGGGGCACCGTTCGCGCGGCGTCGTTCCACTGCGCGAGCAGTTGCCGGCGCTCCGCCGCATCCAGCAGATCGATCGCGCCGATCCGCTGCGAAGGATCGGCTGCGATCGCCTCCAGTACCCGCTCGAAGCGGGCCACCAGGGCTTCGGCGCTCCCCGGATCGAACAGATCCGTGGCATAGTCGAGGCGGCCGCTCAGGCCGTCGCCGGTTTCGGCCACGCTGAACGTCAGATCGAATTTCGCCGTGCCGGTCTCGGCGCTGAGCTCGGTGAGCGAGAGCCCCGGCAGGTCGAGCCGCACCGCTTCGTTGTTCTGCAGGATGAGCATGACCTGGAACAGCGGGTGATGATTTTGGCTACGGACCGGATTGAGGATCTCGACCAGACGCTCGAAAGGCAGGTCCTGATGGGCGTACGCCGCGAGGCTGCGCTCACGCACGCGCACGAGCAGCTCCACCACGGTGGGATTGCCCGACAGATCGGTGCGTAGCACCAGCGTGTTGACGAAGAAGCCGACGAGGTCGTCGAGCCCGTTGTCGGTGCGGCCGGCGATCGGGCTGCCGATGGCGATGTCCTCGCCCGCACCGAGCTTGCCCAGCAGGATCGCGAGACCGGCTTGCAGCACCATGAAGAGGCTCAGCCCTATGCGATGCGCCAATGCGCGCAGCCTGCCGTGCAGTGCCGCAGTCAGACGGATCGGCACATGCCCGCCCCGATAGGACGACACGGACGGGCGTGGCCGGTCGGTCGGCAAGCTGATGCATGCCGGCAGTCCGGCGAGCACCTCACGCCAGTAAGCGCTTTGTCGAGCCATCAGGCTGTCGGTATCGCCGTCGGCACCGAGCAGCGCGCGTTGCCAAAGCGTGTAGTCGGCGTACTGGACGTGCAGCGGCGCGAACGCCGGCATGCACCCGCCGCGCCGCGCGGCATAGGCCACCGCCAGATCGCGCGCGAGCGGGTTGAGCGACCAGCCGTCGGCGGCGATGTGGTGCACCATTACCAACAACACCTGACTTTGCGCAGCAAGCCGGAACAACATCGCGCGGATTGGGATCTCCCGGGTGATGTCGATGGCCTCGGCCGCAGCCCCGCTCAGGGCCTGCTGCAGGGTTGCGTCGTCGATCTCCCGGCAGGCGAGACGCAGGTGCGTCCGTTCGTCGTCGATGCCGAGGACGTGCTGGCAGGAAGCGTCGTCAGTGTCCGGGAAGATCGTGCGCAGGCTCTCGTGTCGCGCCACCACGTCGCGCAGCGCCATCTGCAGCGCGGCGGCGTCGAGCGAGCCTTGCACGCGCAACGGCATCGGGATGTTGTAGGTCGCGCTCGGCCCCTCAAGCCGGTGCAGAAACCACAGCCGCTGTTGCGCGGCCGACAGCGGCAGGCGCGCCGGCCGCACCTGAGGCGTCACGCGCGCGCGCACGAGCTCGCCGCCGTTCAGCCGTGCAGCGAGTTGCGCGACGGTGGGGGCCTCGAACAGCACGCGGATCGGCAGTTCGGCATTGAGGCGCGAGCGGATCCGGCTGATCAACCTCGTGGCCAGCAGCGAGTCGCCGCCAAGGTCAAAGAAGCTGGCGTCGATGGCGACGCGCTCGAGACCAAGCACGTCTGCGAACAGGCCGGCGAGGATTTCCTCGCGCGGCGTGCGGGGGCGCAGTTCCGCGGCAGACGCGAAATCCGGCGCAGGCAGCGCGCGGTGGTCAAGCTTGCCGTTCGGCATCAGAGGCAACCGCGCCAGTGGAACAAGCGCAGCGGGGACCATGTGCTGCGGCAACTGCCCGGCGAGCGCCCCGCGCAGCGCGGCCGGGTCGAAAACGTGCTCCGCGTGGCCCACGACATAGCCGACAAGCTGGGGTCGGCCCGATTCGTCGTGGCGCGCGACGACGCTCGCCTGGGCGACGCCGGGCATCCAGCACGGCGCCGGCGATGTAAAGCTCGCCCGCCACGCCCTCCGGCACGGGGGACAGCGAGCCATCCAGAACGTAGACCTGCGTGTTCCAGATCGGACGGCCGATCGGCACCTGCGGCTGCTCGCATTCGGCCTCCCGCAACGTTCCCGACGTGACCTGAATGGTCGTCTCAGTCGGGCCGTACAGATTGACGACCGGGATCTTCCACTCCGTTGCGATCCGCCGCGCCAACCCCGACGACAACGCTTCGCCACCGCAAAACAGGCAGCGAAGATGCGACGGTCTGTCAGGCCTTTCCGATATCGCAGCGGCCAACAGAGACGGAACGAACTGGGCCACCGTGATGCCGGAGCTGTCGATGTAGTCGAGCAGTTCCACAACGTTGCGCGCCACCTCCGACAAGGCCACGTGCAACGTTGCGCCGGAGAGGAGCGGCAGCCAGATTTCCCAGCCTGACGCGTCGAAGCTGGTCGAGGTACGGGAAAGCACGCGATCCGTGGCATCGACCGGATACGCGTCCATCATCCAGAGCATGTGGTTGACAAGCCCCGCCACTGAAGCAACCACGCCTTTGGGTGTGCCGGTGGAACCGGAGGTGTAGATGACATAGGCTGGATGATGAGGCGCGACGGGCGTCACGCGATCGGCGTCGACCGGATTGTCGACGGGCGCCGCATCGAGGGCGGCGGCCTGCGACGGGTCATCGAGAAGGATGCGATGAACGCCGGAAACGGCATGCCTGCCTTCGAATTCGCGCAGCGTGACGACGGCCTTGGGCTGGACGTCGTCCAGCATGAAACGCAGTCGCTCGTCGGGGTAGTCCGGATCGAGCGGCACATAGGCTGCGCCGGCCTTCAGAATGCCGAGCAACGTGCTGATCATGTCGAGCGAGCGCGGCAGGCAGAGCGCCACCCGGTCCTCTGGGCCAATGCCCAGCGCGATCAGATGATGCGCCAACTGGTTGGCCCGCCGGTTGAGCGCGGCGTAGGAGAGGCTGTGCTGCCCGGACACCACGGCCGGCGCGTCTGGCGAGTGTGTCGCCTGCCGCTCGAACAGTTCGGGCAACGTCAGCGCCGCGGGCACCGTGTGTGCGGTGTCGTTCAACGCCACCAGCAGCCGCCGGCGTTCTGCCGCATCAATCAGCTCGATTGCGCCGACACGCCGTGCCGGATCCGCCGCGATGGCCTCCAGCACGCGCACGAGGCGCCCGGTCAGCGTCTCGATATCGCGCGTGTCATAACGCCCCTTGTTGCCCTCCAGATCGAGCCTGAGCCCGCGTCCGTCCACCATCGGGCACAGCGAGACCATCAGATCCGTAACCGGACCGATACAGAGATTGTCACCCGATGCCGGCGCGCCGAGCAACGTCCCCTCGTAAAAGGGCATCACGTTGACGCTGGGGCCAAACGACTGCGCACCCGCACCGAGCGTCTCCTGGACCAGACGCTCGCCGCGATATCGCTGGTGCTTGAGCATGAAGCGCACCTCACGGGACACCTGCTGTACGATGTCCTCGACGGTCATGTCGGCGCCCAGCGCGAGCCGCAACGGCAGAACGTTTGCCGCGGTCGTCGGCACCCGACGGGTTGACCGAAAGCGTCCGCTCACCGGAATGCTCAGCACAAGGTCAGAAATCCCGGTCAGCCGATAAAACAGCATCGCAACGGCCGCGATAAGAACCTGCGCCAGCGTGCCGCGACAGAGTGCCGCGGCCGCGGTCAGACCGTCCGTTACCGTTGGTCGAACGGCGAGCGAGTGCGTGAAAGTTTCCGACGCAATGGTCCCGATACGGGAGGCGACCGAGGCGCGCTCGCCCCAGCCGGCCAATCGCGCATGCCAATACCGCCGGTCTGTCGACTCTTGCGGCGAGTTTATGTAGGCGCGTTCCTCATCGAGCAGCGTCTGCAACCGGTCGAATGGCGTCGTCCCAGGATCCTTCCCGACTTCGAGCGCCGAGTAAATGTCCATCAGGCGCAGCGTCAACATCCTGACCGTGGCGCCGTCTACCAGAATGTGGTGATACCGGTAGTAGAACCTGAACCGGTCGCGCGCGATCCTGAACAGCGCGAAGGCAAACGGCGTTTGCCTCAGGAGATCGACCGGGCGTGCCGCGTCGGCACGCATCGCGTTCTCGGAGGCGCGGACCGGATTCGGCGTCTCCGACAGATCTTCGAAAAGAAGAGACCATTGATGCGGTCGGTCGAGATGCTGCCTCGGCCCGTCCTCCCCTTCACTAAAGCGCAGTCTGAGCACATCCACCTCCGACACGAGGCGTTGAAGTGCTCTCTCAAAGAGAACCGGTTCGATCGCGCGGCCGAGATCCACGTAGGCCGCCACATTGTATGCCGCACTCCCGGGATCGACTGCCTGCCCAAACCAGATTGCCGCCTGTGGTTCAGAAAGCGGAAGAGAGGAATCAATCGAACAGGGCATCCGAACTATACTTTCACGGAGGCCGCCATCGGCCGTGGAGAGGAAAGACCTGAACCGGCCCGGTCTGGGGCTGCCCTCAGAGCGCCGCACGCGGGAAACGTTGCCGCAAATCGTGACCTGCGGGCCTTACGGCGAAACACTCATCAACGTTCCTTCGGGCGAATTTTGCAGTCCCGGCGAAAGCGTCGGGAAAGCCGCGAAGAAACGGTGAGTAGCGGGCGGCAAATGCGTGATGGGCCTCTCGATGCGAATGGCGCGCATCCCGTGCGTGCAGCGGCACGGGTCGCCAGCTAAAACGGGATGGCGCTCTCGCGTGGCGTCAATCATCCGCGACGCGAATGCGCCCCGGCGACCATCGAGGAGTGCTGCGAATGCCATGCTGCGCAGCCCCCGCTGCTGGATGCGGCGAGGCTACGCACTTCTGTATAAATGCCCCCTCTCCATAAAAAACCCGTATCGGCGGGGATCACGGATGCCCGGGCAAAGTATATTCAAAGACGCTCAAAAGACATTCAAAAGAAATATAAAAATCGATTGGACGTATTAAAGAAATATAAAAATCGATTGGACGTATTAACGTTACATTGACATTTTAGTTGAACCAGCGCAGTCGGGCCACCACTCCTCCAGCAGACCCGAACGTATCGTTCGGCCTCGAGCGCGGAAGCCATGCGTGTCGTCGAACAAGTCCGCTTTTTTCCCGTCTTTTTACGCCTGGTCCGATAACATGTCGCCCGGCAGGTCACATGCAAAGGTTGTTTGCCAGCCTGGATTCGGACGAAGAACTGCCGTAATCAACAGGCATCCCCGCTCACCCGATGGCGCCGCTTCATCGACGCATCGCCTTCATGCCGACCTATGCGCCCATCCCTTACAGGTTCGACCCAAAGATGTTGCTGCACTTATATCGTCACTCATGGGCGCTTTATCCTTGCAGCGGTCTGCGGCACACTGAGCGGCTTCGCGGGCGCCGGCGTCGTCACGTTAATCAGCCGCAGCACCACTAACCACACGCAATTGCCGTTGCTCACCTCGGCCTTCTTTCTGCTGTGCGCAGCGCAGATCATTTGCAAGGCAGGCTCGGAAATTGCCCTTGTCGGTCTGACGCAGGAAATGATTTGCCGCTTGCGCATCGGACTGTCGCGCAAGCTCCTGGTAACGCCGTTCAAGACCCTCGAAAGCCTCGGGAAGGCGCGCTTGCTCGTCACGCTGACCGCGGACGTCGATACGTTTTCCCAGGCAGGCCAGTTACTCCCGGCTGTATTCGGCAGCAGCATGGTCGTACTGGTGTGCGTCGGTTACATGGCCTTTCTTTCCTGGCAAGTGTTTTTGTTTTTCACGATGTTTCTCGTATTGGGCATGGCGGCCTACCACTTGTCGGAAGTGTGGCCGTTGCGACAGATGCGCAAGGCCCGTGAGCAAATGGACGTGGTCTATCGACACTTCCGGTCGCTGCTGGAAGGTACCCGCGAGTTGCAGCTCAACAGGGATCGCGGCGGCTTTTTTGTCGAACACGTGATCGGTCCGTCCGCGCGTCATTTTCAAGCCCTGTTTGTGCGCGCCACGATCGGCTACTCGCTGGTCGCGAATGCCGGCGGCGCGTTGTTTTTCATCGTCATCGGACTGCTGCTGTTCGTCTTGCCAACGTGGTTTCCCCAACCGTCGCCGGTGATCGTCACGATCACATTCTTGTTGCTCTATCTGATCCAGCCGATCACCTTCGTCATGACGGCACTGCCCTACCTGCGCCAGTCGGCAATCGCGCTGGCCCGGATCAGGCAACTGGACAGCGGCTTGACCGGGTCGGCGGACCCATCCCACGCCTTGGGCACAGATCCTTTCATCCACTCTGTCGCGGGTGCTCCGCTACTGAGACTGAAGCGTGTGTGTCATCAGTTCGCCGGGCTTACCGAGGATTGCCCATTCACTCTGGGCCCTATCAACCTCTCGATTCAGGCAGGAGAGACAGTCTTCATCGTCGGCGGAAACGGAAGCGGGAAGACGACACTCGCCATGCTTCTGCTCGGGCTCTACGAGCCGGAACGGGGCAGCGTCGAGCTGAACGGCGTCCCTGTCGATTCTGGTAGCGTCGCTCATTACCGGCAGTACTTTTCAGCCGTTTTCGCCGATTTTCATCTGTTCGACGAAGTGCTTTGCGGCAATCAGCACGCAGTCGCGGAACAGGCAACGGCGTATCTGTCCAGGTTGCAAATCGCCGACAAGGTGAAGGTGGAGTCAGGCAGGTTTTCCACCACGAGCCTGTCACTGGGCCAGCGCAAACGCATGGCGCTGGTGTCGGCCTATCTCGAAGACCGCCCGATCTATCTGTTCGACGAGTGGGCCGCTGACCAGGATCCCGCCTTCAAGCGGGTTTTCTATCGGGAGCTGTTGCCCGAGCTGAAAGCCCGCGGCAAGACGGTGTTCGTCATTTCGCATGACGACGCCTATTTCGATTGCGCGGACCGCGTGATCAAACTGGATCGCGGCGTGTTACTGGGCGAACAGCCAATGGATGCGTCAGGCCGCTCCGTCGTACCCGCCTGATTTGGCGTTGGAAAATTCACAGCCAATAGCGGAACCGCGATCGAAGCCCAACGACGGGATGGTCGGGCTTCGGACCGGCGTCCTGGGCGCTCCACTCTGCAGCAATCGAAGGTGGCCTGACGACATTGACGTGTGGCGTGTCGACGTGGCCGTCGACGTGCCCGAGTTCGCGAACATGATCGCGACATTGGAGGTCGCTGAACAGCAACGCGCGTGGCGTTACCGGCAGCACATCGACCGTGCGCGCTACGTCTCGACGCGATACGTGCTTCGATGCCTGCTTTCCGGGCGGCTTGGCGTGCGACCGCAGGATCTGCGGCTCGCCTTCGGCACACACGGAAAGCCGTATTTGCCCGACTACCCGAGCCTCTCATTCAACGTCTCCCACTCGGGCCTCTGCGCGCTGATCGCAATCTCATACGGACGGCGTGTGGGGATAGACCTGGAATACATCGACGACACATTCGACTGGACGACTGTCGCGACAGTCGTATGCCCGACCGCTGAGCAGCAGGCACTTGCGAATACCGCTTCGGCCGAACGGCAACGTGCATTCTTTCGCCTATGGACGGCGAAAGAAGCCTTGCTCAAAGGTGTCGGGACCGGCATCATAGATGATCTGCCGAAGATCGCTGTGAATTTGCCTGAGAGCGACGAGCAATCGCGGGCTCCGCGCATAAGCCGGTCCGCTGTCGATTGCTCATGGACGTATCAATGGATCGGGGAACTGGATGGGTACATTGGATGCGTCGCGTTTGATAGCGTGAGCGCGTAGTCCGGCGCCAGGATACGCGTGTCGCAAGCAGGATCACGCCTGCTCCCGACACGGGATTGGCTCCACCGAACCGGGTCAACTCCAGTGAAGTAGTCGGCGCACTCCTGCGGTGTGAAGGCCGTTAGCGCGTCTCGGATGGCGTTTGTCGCGTTGTCGTTAGAACGGAGAATAGTGCCCGTACGGTTTTGTTCTGCTGTTCGAAATGAGAATTTCGAACCGCGATATTCTCAGGTATGCGGCAGAAAATGAGAATATCGTGCCCGAACACTGGATTGATGCCGGCTGCTTTGAAGGGCTCCAGGGTCAGCTCGCCCCGAGTTCGCCCCAATAGGACGCTTCTCTTGGGCAGGAGAAGGGTACCGGGCCGTCGGAGGCTGGGGTTTGAGTGACGGAGGACGTCGTGTCGACCACACTGATCCTCAGACGCTTCGGCCTGATCCTCGTCGCCAATCGCGGCCATCGACGGCTGCCAACCTTGCTGCAACGTGCTGAGTTGATATTCTCACGTTAAGGGCAGGACGCCCAACGCAATTCGCATTTTTAACGACATATTCGCAGTTTAACGGCAGAAGCCGAACATTGAATTATCAGTAGAAATGTTCTCAATTCAAACGGCAGAGTGACAGCCGCGACGGTGGCTACCGTGCCAGCAGCAGTGTGTGGCTAGTTTCCGTGTCTCACACTGGGGGTGCAGTGCGCCGGCCTGTTGCGAATTAGCTGCCATAAAAAAGCACCTTATTTGCAACTTGCTGATTTAGGTGCTGCGCGACAACTGCTGTCTCGAACAGGCCTGCAACCGAACGATACGGGATCAGGAAGATCGACGCGGCGCCATCGATTCGTCATGCGATCAACTGCACCAGCTCGGAGTAGGGCGGCAACAGCGGATCGGCGGTGTAGAGCCGCATCGGCTCGGCCATGGCCTGCGCCACCAGCAGCCTGTCAAAAGGGTCGCGATGATGCAACGGCAGATCTACCACTCGCGCGGCGGCGGCAGCGCTAACAGGTAGTTCCACAAATCCGGTTTCAAGCGCCGCCCGCGCAATCTGTTCGGGACGCACTGCGAAGTCAGTTCGACCGAGCTTGGCCTTGATGGCGATTTCCCAGATGCTGGCAGCGCTGAACAGCACCTCGTTAGCGGTTTCCTCAAGTAGGCTACGCGTCTCAGCGTTCAGGCGGCGCAGGCTTCCCAACCGCCCAGAGCAAGACATGTGTGTCGAGCAGCAGGCGCATCAGCGTCCCTCAAAGGCGTCGAGCACGTCGTCAGGGAGCGGGGTGTCGAAGTCCGCGGGCACCGTCAGCTGACCCGCCAGGCGGCCGAGCACTCGCTTCTGCAGAGTTGGGGGCGTGGCCAGCGGGACCAACCGGGCGATCGGCTTGCCGGCACGGGCGATGATGATTTCCTCGCCGGCGGCAGCCTCGTCCACCAAGCGGGACAGCTGAGTTTTGGCCGCATGAATGTTGACCGTTTGCATGATCCGCTCCAGACTGGACTAAGCCTAGTCCATAGTAGAGCGTCACAAGCTTTTATACCAGAAGAGAATCCCATCAATCCGGGAAGAGGGAAGTTGCCGGGCAGATCTCGTCTCAGCCGGGTTCCCGCGAGCCTGGCCTCCTCGTCCAACTTACGCAAAATGCCGCTTCCCGGACGCCATCACACCACCCCATCTCAGATGGTCGAGCGCGGCCCCGCATCCGTGGCCTCGATCAACATGCATGTCGATCGCCGGGGCGGAGGTCATCGGTGTCAATCGGCACGGAACCGGGACCCCCAATCGGCGTGGAAGAGGGACCCCTTTCGTTTCGGATTGTGTGAAGCCAGCGATGTTTCTTGGTTCGGCTGAGAGGGCCGTTTCTTCGTCCCGGCCTGATCTCTCACGGCGCGTCGCGCGCAGCCGCGGTCAAGGATGGCCGCAGGCCACCGCGGAGGCGGCGCGCAGCGTCCTTGACGGCGGCGAGCACGACGCCAGGCTTGGACAGGGCGGGGTTTGAACGGATCAGGCGCGGTTCTTGAAGCGCCAGCTCTCGTTGCCGGTCTCGACGATGTCGCAGTGGTGGGTGAGCCGATCGAGCAGCGCCGTGGTCATCTTGGCGTCGCCGAACACGCTGGGCCATTCGCCGAAGGCCAGGTTGGTCGTGACGATCACCGAGGTCTGCTCGTAGAGGCGGCTGATCAGGTGGAACAGCAACTGCCCGCCGGATTGGGCGAACGGCAGATAGCCGAGTTCGTCGAGCACGACGAAGTCCATCCGGCAGAGATAGTCGGCCATCCGCCCCTGCCGGCCGGCGCGACCCTCGGCCTCGAGCTTGTTGACCAGATCGACGACGTTGAAGAACCGGCCACGCGCGCCGTCGCGGATGCAGGCCCGCGCGATCGCGATCGCCAGATGCGTCTTGCCGGTGCCGGTGCCGCCGACCAGCACGACGTTGCGCTGGTGGGCGAGGAAGTTGCCGCCGGCGAGGTCGCGGACCAGCGTCTCGTTGATCGGCGTGCCGTCGAAGGGGAAGTCGTCGACATCCTTGGCCAGCGGCAGCTTGGCGATGGTGATCTGGTATTGGATCGAGCGCGCCTGCTTCTCGGCGATCTCGGCGGTCAGCAGGTCGCCGACGACGCGCTGCGGCTCGTGCTGGCGCTTCACCGCCGTGGCGATGATCTCGTCGAAGGCCGCCTTCATGCCGTAGAGCTTCAGCTCGCCCATGGTGGTCAGGATCTCGGATCGCTCCATCAGCGGCCCTCCTGAGGCTGTCGTAACGGGCGCAGTCGGCCACCGGCGCGTGCCGCAGCCGCAGCGCGTCCGGCGTCATGATGGTGATCGGGGCAGCGGGCTCGCGGCTGCCGGGCCAGGATGTTGATGACGACGTCCGCCGAGTGGACGCCCTCGCGCAGCGCCTCCAGGCAGGCCGCCTCGACCGCCGGCAAGCCCGTCGCTCAGCACGGCGGTGAGGATCTCGACCATCTGCCGGTCGCCATCGGCCGACGCCGGCAAGCTTGCGGCGGATCCGCTCCAGCGCCGCCGGCAGACACCCAGTCCTTGAACGGCGCGCCGTTGCGCAGCGCACCGGGCTTGCGGGCCAGCACCGGCACATAGTGCCAGGGATCGAAGACCGTCTGGTCGCGACCGAAGCAGCGGCGATGCTCACCGACCAGCCGGCCGTCCTGCCGCAGTTCGATCCGCTCGGCATAGGCGCGGATCTCGACCGGCCGCCCGACCGCACTGGCCGACACCGAGTAGCGGTTGTTGTCGAAGCGGACCAGGCAGGTCTTCGACACCGAGGCCGGCACCGCGTGGAAGCCGTCGAAGCGGCCGGCATAGCGCACCAGACTTGGCCGCTCCGCCTCGAACATCTCCCAGATCGTCTGTTCGCGCAGCTTCGGGATGGCGGTGTGCGCTTGGCGTAGGCGACGCACTGGTCGAGCAGCCAGGCGTTCAGCTCCTCGTAGCTCTTCACCCGCAGTCGCGGCGTGAAGAACCGCTCGCGCACCAGCCCGACCTGGTTCTCGACCTGGCCCTTCTCCCAGCCCGAGCGCCGGCGTGCAGGCAACCGGATCAACCAGATAATGGCTGCACATCTGCAGGAAGCGGCGATTGTAGGCGCGCTCGCGGCCGACGAAGATCGTCTCCACCGCCGTCTTCATGTTGTCGTAGATGCCGCGCGTGCAGGCGCCCTTGAAGAAGGCGAATGCCCGGTCGTGGGCGTCGAACACCATCTCCTGCGTCTCGCGCGGATAGGCCCGCACGAACAGCATCCGGCTGTGGCACAGTCGGACATGCGCCACCTTCACCGTCACCGTCGTGCCGTTGATCAGCACGATCTCGTGGCTCCAGTCGAACTGGTAGGCCTCGCCCGGCGCAAAGCTCAGCGGGACAAAGGCGCCAACCGACGTCGACGCACGATCACGCTGCCAGCCCCGGGCGTAACGCCGGACCGCGTCGTAGCCGCCCTCATAGCCACGCCCGCGCAGCGTCTCGAACATCCGGATCAGCGTCAGCCGCTCGCGGCTCGGCTTCGCCTCGTTCGCGGCCAGCAGCTCGTCGAGGTCGTCCTGCCAGCGCCCCAGCCGCGGCAGCGGCTGCTCCTCACGCTCGTAGCGGAACTCCGTCGCCTCCGAGCGCAGAACCTTCCGCACCACCTTCCGCGACACGCCGCAGCTCGCGGCAGATCGCCTTGATCGTCTTGCCCTGAACAAAATACGCCCGCCGGATCTTCGCGACCGTCTCCACCACCAGCATCCCAATCCAGGCCCCCGATCGTCCCGAGAGCCATCGTGAACCCCATCATCAGAGGGGTCCCTTTTGGACGCCGATCACCCCTCCAACGGGGTCCTTTTTCCACGCCGAAACACATTGCTGACCATATTTGTTCGGTTCGGGGGCCTTGTCGATCGGTTAGTTGAGCAATTAGTAAAAGGCCGTATCGGAAAATAGTCGTATTTGTTCTACTAGCCGTTAATTGATCGTTAAGACAATATATCGAAAGTAAAACCTTCGTCTGTCCCGTAAATTGTCTCTGAGTGGCCTTGCTCCTTGATTCACCTCGCCCTCGAGCCGGATTTAGCCGCTCAGACCGTCGGCTCTCGGATCGAACATCAGGTGGACCCGAGGAGCTCGGTCTCTCGCAGTCACATATGTGTGATAACCTGCACGCAGACTATTCTTCCCCGAGCCCGTCCCGTGGAGCTTTCGCGATGTTCGGCATCACGACTGCTCCGACGCGTTCGGTAGCGGCGCGAAGGGGATCGTCCAGGAGGTGGGCATACCGCGCGGTTGTCTGGGTCTGGGTGTGACCGAGCAATGCGCCGATGATAGGAAGAGACAGACCCGCGCTAGCCAGGATCGAGGCGTAGGTGTGCCGGAGATCGTGCAGGCGGCAATCCCGAACCTCCGACGCCGCACAGACCGCCGACCACGTTCGCTTGATGTCAGTAAGTGGACCATCGCCCCGGCCGGGAAAGACGTAAGGGCTGGCCGAGCTAGCACGAATGTCGAGCAGAAGCTGACGAGCCGGGATGCTCAGCGGGACCCGATGCTCCTTGCGCTGCTTGGTGTGCGCCGACGGCTTGACCCAGACGCCTGCATCCAGGTCGAACATATCCCAGCGCGCCGCCAGGACCTCGTTGCGTCTCGCGCCGGTCAGCATCAGAAGCCTGATGGCATTCGCGCTAACCCGCTCGGGGTGAGTGGCCAGCGCCTCCGACAGGCGAATAAGTTCCGCCGCTGACAGGTAGCGGGCTCGCTTGTGCTCCTGGTTTCGGTTGACCCCCGATGCCGGGTTGTCGGCCCGCCAGCCCCAGCGGATCGCCATGCTGAACGCCTTGCGGACCACCTCTATCACGCGGTTGGCGCGGGTGGGCCGGGTCTTGCTGATCTCGGCGTGGAGGGCGTCGATATCGGCGTGGACAACAGCCGCGACTTTCATCGCGCCGATGCGGGGCAGCACGATCTTGCGCCACATACTGCGATCGTCCGCCGCTGCGTGGGGCGACTTTCGAGGCAAATGCTCGGCGTCATACCGGTTGAAAAGGTCCAACATCGTTGGCGCCATCCGGCCAGCGACGGCTGAAGCGTCCTGCGCCTCCCGCTCATCCATCGGGTCAACGCCACTGTCTATCATGCGGCGAAGCGCACGAGCTTGTTCCCGCCCCGCGGTCGTCGACCACGTCGGGAACGCGCCGATGGTCATGCGCCGTTCACGCCCGGCGCACATGTAGTTCAGAACGAGAGCGCGCGCCCCGCCGGCCGTAATGCGAGCCCCAAATCCGGCGACATCGGCATCATATGTGATCGTCGCGCCTTTGGGCGGCGGGGGCAGGGACTTGACCAGCTTATCGGTCAGCCGCTGTGTCGCGCGTCGTGGCATTGCGGTTCTCACTTCAGCTGCGGCGGGACGTTGGCCTATGTCCGAACCATGTCCGAACGCATATGTCTCTGACTGGCTGCTGCAGTCAATGATTGTCCTGAATGGCGGCCCCGATGTCTACAAATGAATTAGATGGTTATGGCGGGAAACATGGGGTTTTGTGCCCGGACAATAGGTTAACTTTGACAGCAGAAACAGGCTCATAACCTGAAGGTCAGAGGTTCAAATCCTCTCCCCGCAACCATCTTGATTTGCGAACTCAAAGCGTCGGTCCCAGGGCCGGCGCTTTTGCTTTGTCCGGCTTCCGCCAAGGCGAGGATACCGGCCAGCTGACCGCGCAGTTCAACGCGCAGGCGGCCATCCTCCGGCACCAACACGATCGCTTCGATCAGGCTGCGCACCAGCTCGCGGGCGTCGGCGCCGTCGTTCTGGGCCAGGAGGTCCGTCAGGTCGGCCACCTTCTGCCGATACAGCTCCGCCAGGTTCGGATGCAGGCGGGGAGCTGGTGCCGCGGCATTGGCCAGATCCGTCTCGAGCGTCAGACGGCGCTGCTCCAGCCCGGCCAGGCGGTCGTTCACCGCTGCGGCCGCCGTGCCGTCGGACAGCGCGTCGACCAGGCGTTCGATTTGATGACGGACGCGCTCGAGCTCGATCACCTTGGTCGCGCGATCTCCGGCAGAATTGGCCTGCTGCCGATTCCACTCGACGGTGAACGCGCTGACGAACGCCTTGAACAGGTCAGGGTCCATCAGCCGGTTCCGCAGGCCGACCAGGACCCTGTCCTCCAGCGCGTCCCGCCGGATGGTAATCAGATTCGTGCAGGCGGCCGGGCCTTTGTTCCGGGCAGTCGAGCACCCGAAATGGGTCCGGTTGCGCATGGAGAAGCCACCGCCGCAGACCCCGCATTGCATCAGCCCGGAGAACAGATAGCGGGGCCGCTGCTTGGACCAGAAGGGGGCGGGCGCCGATTCCGGGCCGTCCTGACGTCCCTGATCAAGCCTCACCTGCCGGGCCTTGGCGCGGTCCCAGAGATCGTCGGGCACGATGCACAGCGCCGGTGCCGCCACTGTGGTGACTGAGGATCCGGCATTTTCGCGGGACCGGCGCTGGCCGTCCTCGGGGTTTTTGGAGTAGCGCAGGCGGTTCCAGACCAGGCGGCCGATGTACAGCTCGTTATTGAGGATGCCGGTTCCGCGGACGCGGTTGCCGTTGATCGAACTCGAGCTCCAGGCGCCGCCGCGCGGCGCCCGCACGCCTTCGGCATTCAGCTGCAAGGCGATCTTGCGCGGGGAGACCCCGGCTGCGTAGTCGCGGAAAATCCGGCGGACCACGGTCGCCTCGGCTTCATTGATGGTGCGGTCGCCACGGACCGGCTCGCCGGCGGCATCGAGCCGCCTGACGACATCATAGCCGTAGGAATTGCCGCCACCGGATTTGCCCGCTTCGATGCGGCCGCGCAGGCCTCGACGGACCTTATCGGCCAGGTCTTTGAGGAACAGGGCGTTCATCGTGCCCTTTAAACCGACGTGGAGCGCGCTGATCTCGCCTTCGCCGAGGGTGATCAGCCGGATACCGGCGTATTGCAGCCGTTTGAACAGAGCCGCCACATCCTCCTGGTCGCGCGACAGCCGGTCGAGGGCCTCGGCGACGACGACTTCGAAAGCGGCGGTCCGGGCACCTTCCAGCAGGGCCTGGTAGCCGGGCCGCAGCGTCGTCGCGCCGCTGATCGCGGCGTCGCGGTAGACCTCGAGTAGCTCCCAGCCTTCCTGCGCCACCCGCTCCTTGCACAGCCGGACCTGGTCCACAATCGAGGCGTCGCGCTGGTTGTCGCTGCTGTAGCGGGCGTAGATCACGGCGCGGAGGGTCATACGGGCCTCATTTGTGATCGGCTTTAGGTGGGCCAAAGGCGTCGGAGGGCGAGTCCCCAGGGCGAACATATCGAGCTGGCCCCGCCGGCGCGAATACCGGCGGCGACGCGGTGGTTTGGGCTTTGCCGCCGGGTCATCAGCCTCGGGAAACACGCGTTCCAGCGTCAACGGGTCCTTCCCCGGTCAGATCGTCAATCGTCTCGGTGTGACGCTTCGAGACTTCGGTAATCGCGGAAGGGTGCACATAGCGCATCGACATATTCAGCGAACTGTGGCCGAGGCGAGGGCTTGCGTCCTCGAACGCGGCCTCGCCCGAGCGCATGCCGTCGGTTGCTATGCTGTAACGGAATATATGGACGCCGTAGCCACGCCCGAAGCGCTTGCGCGACCGGTGATACACCGTGTGCCAGATGGCCTTGGCGCACAACTGGCGGCCGCCGCGGGCGATCGAAAGCGCTGTGCTTTGGCGGTCACCCAGGAGGGCTGCCCGCTCGACCATCATCGATTAATGATCGGCCAGGTCCATTCCTCGAGGTTAGCCGCGTAATCGGCATTCTGCTTTGTCTCGGCCGGACCGAAACTCACGCACCAGCCCAAGCCGTCCGGCCGGTGCCGCAGGTGCACCCCGACCTGCATGAGGCGAACCGATCTCAGGCGTGGACCGAGTTCGGTCAGGACGGAAAACTGGGCGGCATCGCGCATTTGCAGCCAACGCGACTGGCCGTCATCCCATTCCAGGGCTTCAGTATACAGGTCCTGACACCATGCGATGAGTTCCTCGCGGGGCGGCTCAATGTCGCGCCGCCGCATGCTCAGCAGGCGATAGATCGGGACGTCATACACGCGCGTGATGTCTGACAGCCTGCTCCCCGGATAAAACCGACCGGCGACGATGCGGACCCGCCCTTGAAGCGGCCCAAAATCGTGTAGTCGCTTAAGCCCCGTTCCAGCCCGTCCCGGAAATAACCGTCGCGGGTGGCGTCACTCATCAGATAGTCGCGCAACACGGCGTCCGGACGTTCCAGTCCGAGGCGCCGTAGGCAGCCGACGAAATGGCCGACCGATCGGCTGTACTTGTCGATCGATGTGGCCCGCGGCAAGTCGCCACCCTCACCCTTGCGGCGCGGGTGTTCCCGTGCGCCAAACGCACACTCGAACTCGTCCCTGGATCCGGGTAGGCCAGTCGCTGCGCGGCGGACAGATGCGGACATAGTCGGGGGGAAATCTGCGGGTCACGGCCTCAGGCGCCTCCGTCGATCCAACGCTGGATCTCGATCGGCACGCCCCGCATCGCGCGCATCAGCGCGGCCTCGTGCCGCGCGGCGAGGAGCTTGGGCTCGATATAGGCGTAGTAGCGTTCTATCGTGGCAAACGTCCGGTGACCCAGCAGCATGCGCAGTTGCGCGCTTATAGGTGCCGTCCTCGAGGCGGAGGCAGACGGCGAAATGCCGGAACAGGTGCAGATGCACGAGGACGCCGACATGCTCGTCGATGGCGCCGACGATGAAGGCCCGGAAACGGCTCCAGCAGGTATGGAATGGTCGTTCGAATCGGAAACAGCCAGGGGCCGCCTTGCTGCAGCAGCGGATGAAACTGTACGCAGACTCCCGCAATAAGGCGATGGTATCGTCGCCAACTAACCATTCATACAGCGTATCGCCCTTGGCGTCGTCGGGCAGAATCAGAACAACGGACCGACCTTGCGACCACGCTGGCGCTCAAACCTGACGTTGTCACCCAGCCGCAGCGTGCGGAGGTTCTCGGCCGCAGCGGGCACCGCAGCAGGATGGCAATCGCCATCCCGGTCATGGCCAGCAAAGCGGCCTGGAGCGGGTCGCGTTTGCCAGGTTCGGCGTTCAGCAACTTCCTGGCATCTTTGAACAGCCGTTTAGGAGCGAAGACTCTGCAGGCTGGTGGTGGTGCTCGGCCAGGGCGTCGAGCAGGGCGCGATCCTTGGGATTGATGCTGTTGCTGCGACGCGGCCGGTAGGCCGAGATCTCATCATCCAATTGCGCCAGGCGATCCGGGGGGAGCTTCAGGTAAAACTGGGTGACCCACATCAGGGCGCTGCCGCACTGCGCGGGCTTTGCCGACTTCCCGACGCGCTCGCGCAGCGACTCTTTCGCCACGCCGCATTTGGCCGCGGCCAGGTCGCGATCCTGGTCGTAGAGCAAGAAGAGGAAATCGTCGACCTGAGTGCCGAAAAACCATTCCCGGAACGTCTCAGTCTCCGGATCGGCCGCCTTTTGAAGGCACCATTCGGCGAAGCGGCGTGCCCAGGCCATGTAGCCTATGATCGTGTTCTCCTCGAGGAGTTTGGCCTCGCTGCGGCGGCGCGGACGGTCGCGATTGGTGCCGGACATCATGGAGCGGATCCTGTCCAGTTCGACCTGCACCGCCTCCGGGAGAGGGGGCTTGTCCGGGCCCGGGACCAGCCGCTTGGCGAGGTTGGGCTTCCGGTTTGCCGCTGGCCACCGCCTCGAAGCAGGCGCGCGAGGCGGTCAAAGGCTTTGTCGATGAAGGCCTCGCCGCCGTGGTTGACCACGCGTTCAATGACGAAGTTAGCGAACGCGGGCTTGTGCACGGGCGAGATCGCCTCGGGCGCGATAGCGCGCTGATGCGCCCAGCGTCCCAGCCGAACCACCGGGAGAATGGATTCGCGCTCGAATTGCGCAAAGAGTTGCGCCCAGGCTGAATTCGCTGGTGGAGGCGGACATGCATCCGGCTCGGCCAGACCAAGATCCACCATGGTCTGGCGGTATTTGCAGATAACGTTGCTATAGCTCCCCCGCGTCATGCCCGTCCGGGACCGCGACCAGGCGGCAGCAGCGCATTGATGTCGGGAACCGCGCAAGAGATCTTCGCCAGGTCGATCTCCCAGTCTTCGAGGCGCGCGCAGCGGCCGGCCCGGCGGGCGGCCTCGTTGGCGACGATGGTGCCGAGAGTTGACAAGCAGGTGCTGGCGATCTGCCTCCAGCTCACGCTCCGGGCGGGGTTGATCTCATTCCATTCCCGCAACTCAGCGATGGTCTTGGGTACCGTCTTGCTCCGGCGGTTCGTCCGGCGGTTCCAGCCCGGGGAGAAAGAGATCTTGGGCGTCTCTTGGTGCCATATTTTGTTTTACCTCCGTTGACGTGCGTTTAACATCAATTATGAGAAGGGTCCACACAAGGCTAGATTATACTGTGATCCCTCTTCATAATTTCTCCTATGCGCCTGTATTTTGGGGTGTAACGACATCAGGCTTCAGCCCAGCAGCCTGCCGATCTCGCTGGCTGGAATTAGCCAGCGGCGGCCGACCTGCCGCGGACGTCACCCATATTAAGCCGGCCACGAACGGTGTTGGCAGACAGGCCGACGAGCGCCGCAAAATCTTTCAGCGACAAAAAGAGCGGCCCAGCGGACAGAACATCCGGTTCCTCCGATCCGTCGGACGGTGGCCAGGGATCATGCCAGGGGTTTGTCATGCGCGCCTTCCGCCTCAACAACCAGGCGCGCCTCGCGCGCGCCTGCCGCGCTAGCGCGCGGCAAAGGACCTGCAAGAAGCCATGCGCCGCAGCTTCCTTGCCCTCGTCGGAGGGCAAGGGCGCCGCGGCATCCTTCTGCTGTCGAGACTGTTGTGTTTTCCATGCTCCCTTCGGTGGGGAGCAGCCTGATCCAAAAAGGGTGGTCGGCGGAGCCGAATTAAAGACCCCTCAGGTGAGGATTAACCTGACCCGATCGCGGTGGAATTTTGCCCAGTGACCGGTTTTCGGAAACAGCGGCGCAAGACGTTCGGAAAGTGTCGCGACATCGCGGGTCAGCTTGGCGTCCCCTAAGAAATCGAAAAAGCTGAACAAATACTGATTGGCGTCTGCCGGTTTGTGCTTTTTGACGTGCTCGTTCAGTTCTCTGATCGCGATGTCGATCGCACAGAGGATGTGAACTACGCGTCGGTAGGGCTGCCAGTATTCCTTCCGGACGTTCTTAAGCTTGACGGAGTCCGCCCCCGGATAAATTGTGCGGATCATAGCAGCGATGCTGGGTTTGCCGGTCAGTCCCGTACCGGAAGGGAAAGTGCGCGCGGCCATCAGCATCGGCATGCCGAGGTGCGCCCCCTTGAGAGCGTGTCCGAGCCGCCTATTGACATCCTTAATCAGGTGGTCGAGTTCCTCATCCGGGAACAGCAGATAGCGCGGCTTGCTGGAACCGCCGATGGCCCACTCCTGATCCTTTTCGGCGCGCCAAAAGGAGATAGAACTTACAGAGGCCGGCAACCTTGTGCGACCGATCGCCTCCTCATCCCCGAAGGAGCTCAGGATGCAAAGCAACGACCAGTTGGATGGCGCCCGCCTCGAAATGGCACCGGCTGATAGGAAGTCCAATCTGCATTTACGTGCTCCTTTGGGACGGCACAATGGGCTGTCTAGCCCATCCGATTGAGCAAAACTAAGCGGCTTGGTTGTGGTGAAGCGAGCAGCGTTGCTGGAAGGTCCGGAATTCGACGCGCTCCCGAGCCATGTCGCCGTCGATTGAACATAGGGGTGACAGCCGAGCCATCGCTCATTAGCGTGTAGAAGCGATTTGTGCCGGTCGCTGGCAGACGCTGCAAGGTTCCTGTGATGAGTGACCGCTTTTTTAATGCCACTTTGAATTCGCCTTACGAGCCACCGCAATGGCACCACGATCTTGATCCAGACGGTCAACCGACGGACAATCCGCCTGTTGCGGGTCGACGCCGGTCGGAACTGATCACTCCCGTGCCGAAGCCAAAGAGGAAGGGCAAGGTAGCCCTCAGCAAATGACGTTCACGGACAGCAAGGGCCTGTCTGATGGGAGGTCGAGGACAATCCCACCCCAATTATCAACGAGATTCGTCAGTACGTGGACGCCTGGCGGCAACTGTCGACCCTCGACGCAGCGTAACGCCCGCGACTCAGCGGCTGCTGCAACACTGGCGCACTCACGAGTTCCGGGTTCACCAGCGCCCATTCTTCTGCCAGGTCGAAGCCGTTGAAACCATGATCTGGCTGACCGAGGTCGCACCAACCCTGGGCCCGCGCGGCAAGAAATTCCTCGATCACGTGGAAGGCGCCAACGCTCAGGCAAATCCGGAACTGCTGCGTCTCGCGATGAAGATGGCCACCGGCAGCGGCAAGACCACCGTCATGGCGATGCTGATCGCCTGGCACACCGTCAACGCCGTCCGCCACCCCAACAGCCGCGGTTCACCGACGGCTTTCTGGTGGTCACCCCGGGCATCACCATTAAGGACCGCCTGCGCGTCCTGCAGCCCAATGACCCCGACAGCTACTACCGGTCCCGCGAACTCGTCCCCGCCGACATGCTGCCCGACCTGGCCAAGGCCAAGATCGTTATCACCAACTTCCACGCGTTCAAGCGCCGGGAGCGAATGGAGGTCTCCAGCTTGGCCGCGCTCTATTGGAAGGCCGCGACGGCGCGATCGACACGGCCGAGACCGAAGGCCAGATGCTGCACCGTGTTATGCCAGAACTGATGGGCATCAAGAACATCGTCGTGCTGAACGACGAGGCCCATCACTGCTACCGCGAGCGCCCAGGTGGCCTCGGCCGGGCTGACCGGCGATCGATCGCAAGGAAGCGGAAAACAACAACAAGGCCGCCCGCCTC
>CAVYTN010000002.1:0-412050 GCA_963771475.1 uncultured Alphaproteobacteria bacterium
ACTTGACTCCGTCAACTAAATTCGCTTACGCTTCCCGGCGTGAGTCGCCCCGCTACCAGCGCCCCGAAGCAGCCTTTCGATCCCGAGGTCGAAGCGGTTCGTCGTTTCAATCGCTTCTACACGCTGCAGATCGGCGTTTATCGGCAAAGGCCTCCTCGGCAGCCAATTTTCCCTGACGGAAGTCCGCGTGCTTTACGAGATCGCCCATCGGAAAGACCCGACGGCAACGGAGCTTGGCCGGGATCTGAGTCTCGACAGGGGATACCTGAGCCGGATCCTCCGCGGGTTCGAACGGCGCGGACTTCTCCGACGGACGCGCTCGAAGACCGACAACCGGCAGAGCTTTCTGGCGTTGACGAAGCGCGGTCGGGCCGTGTTCGAGCCTCTCGACCAACGTTCTCACAACGAGGTTGCCTCAACGCTCGTCAACCTCTCCGAACCTGATCGCGGGAGGCTCGTCGCCGCCATGCGATCGATTGAGACCGTACTTGGCGGCAGGCCGACCTTCCCAGAGCCGTACCGGCTGCGCACACATCGCCCCGGCGATATGGGATGGGTCGCGCACCGGCACGGCATTCTCTACAAGGAAGAGTATGGCTGGGACGAGCGCTTCGAGGCGCTCGTCTCGGACATCGTCTCGAAGTTCATCCAGGAATTCGATCCGAAGAGCGAACGCTGCTGGATCGCCGAGAAAGACGGCGAAATCGTCGGAAGCGTCTTCCTCGTTAAAGAGTCCGCGACCGTCGCGAAGCTTCGACTCCTCCTGGTCGAGCCGTCCGCGCGAGGGCTCGGCATCGGCGCCCGCTTGATCACCGAATGCATTCGTTTCGCGCGGCGCGCCGGCTACCGAAAAATCACGCTCTGGACCAACGACGTCCTCTCGGCCGCGAGGCGCCTTTACGAGAAGGCGGGGTTTCGTGTCGTGGCCTCCGAGCGGCACTCCAGCTTCGGACACGACCTGGTGGGCGACGCCTGGGAGTTCGCGCTCTAAGTTCAGCGACAGCCTGGCTGGCGCTTCCTCATTGTCGGAAGAATCTCCGAGGCCTCCTTCGGCTGCGCCGCTTCGGGAGAATGCCGCCCGGGTACCTCCGGAGTCTGGAGCGGAAGATCGCCGCCGAGAACTCGGCCGACGACTGACGAGCAGCGCCGGAGCAAGTTTCCGGTAGCGCCTCGCTTCGGCGTTCTCGTACCCTTCGCGCCGGAGGAACGACCATGAATCGGATCGGCAAATGGATCGCCGTTGGTGTGCTGGGATGCGCGGCCGGGCGGATCGCCCGCGGACAGGAGCTTTCGGAGCTTTCCCTTCCGCCCGGAGGCAACGGCGTCAGCCAGAGGGCGGAAGTCTCCCAGTGGATCGGTCTCGCAAAAGTCACCATGGGTATGCAGCCCGAACGTCCACGGGCGAGGGACCGATCGGACCGGCCACATCTGGGCGGAGGGGTCAGATCCCGAACGGCTTGTACGACGAGGGGTTCGGACCGACGGAGGGGGCTCCGTGGAGAGCCGGCGCGAACGAAAGCACGACGATCACGTTTTCGCACGACGTGCGCGTCGCGGGAAAGCCCGTCAAGGCGGGGACGTACGCGCTTTTCGGGGCTCCGCCGCGAGCGGCCCGTGGAGTTGGATCCTCTCCGACAAGCCGGGCTGGGGAAGCTATCAGTACGACCCGAAGGACGAGGTCGCGAGGCTCGAGGCCGCGCCGCAGGACGCTCCCTACACGGAGTTCCTGATCTACGGATTCGACGAACGCCACGCCGACTCCGCCGTGGCGTTCCTGCAATGGGAAAAGAAGCGGGTGCCGTTGAAGATCGAGGTCCCCGACGCCAACGAGTTGTACTTCGCGCAGATGCGCAGGGAGCTCCTGGGCTGGCCGGGGTTCAACTACCAGAACTGGCAGACGGCCGCGCAGTTCTGCGCCGACAACAAGATCCACCTCGACGAGGCTCTCGTGTGGGCCGACAGGGCGATCCGCGAGCCGTTTCGCGGGGCGGCGATGGGCGTCGAGGACTTCTCGACCCTCCAGACCAAGGCGGCGGTATTGGAGGCGATGGGGCGCGACAGCGAAGCCGAATCGCTGATGGCCGGGGCCCTGCGCCTTCCCGGCACGCACCCGTTCCTGATCTACCAGTACGGATCGCGCCGTCTGGCCGCGGGAAAGAACGCGGCGGCGCTCGAAGTCTTTCGCCTCAACGCGAAGCGCCACCCGGAAGAAAAGTTCTGGACCGTGCTCGGCCTCGCGCGCGGCTACACGGCGGCCGGCGACCGCAAGAACGCGATCGCGAACTGGGAGCTCGCGCTCGCGAACGTGCCACCGTCGCAGAAAGGGAACATCCCGCGGATGAAACAGGCGCTGGAGAAGCTCAAGACGGCGTCCTGACGCTGCCTCCCCAAACGAAGAGGCCGCCCCGAAGGGCGGCCTCGATGAATACTTCCGTTCGACGGAGCGGTTAGAAGTCGACCCGGGAGTTGATGCCGATCGTGCGGGGCTGATTCGTCAGGAAGCCGACGCGGGCGCGGGTTCCGCGCTCCTGGTCGAGAGCGAGGAAGCGCGTTCGTTCGTCAGGTTGTTCAGTACACCGCGATATCCCAGACTCCCTGGCGAAGCCGAGGCGCAGGTTCACGATGTCGTAGGCCGGCAACAGGGGGTTGAACGGGAAGGTGCTCTGCGTCAGCGGGCCGCCGATCGTGTTCGCACCGAACGAGTTCAGGTCCACGAGGCCGATGCCCGGCTCCTGGTCACCGATCTGGGTGTAACGCGAGCCGATATACTGGTAGGTCCCGGTCAGATAGCCGGTCGAGCCGTCCGATCGGCTGCTGGTAGGTCGCCGGCGGAGCCGCCTGGAACTTCGGCGCGGTCGGCAGCCGGTTCCCGCCACGATGCCGGTCGACCTGCACGAGGCCGGGCGTCGCCGGCGATCGTTGCGGCCCGGACCTTCGAGTCGCTGTAGCCGGCCGAGAGGGAGAAGTCGAAGTTGTCGGTGATCGAGGAGATCTCGAGCTCGCCGCCGATGCTCCGCGATTTCGGCACGTTGAAGATGAGGCGGGACGAGCACGAGCCGGCCGTCACCGTCACCTGGAGGTCCTTGACGTCGTTGTAATAGGCCGACGCGTTGAAGGTGCCGCGGCCCATGAGCGTGGACTTCGAGCCGATCTCGTAGTTCCAGGCCGTCTCGTCTTTCCAGCAGTCCCGGCCGGAGAACGTCGCGAGGTCCTGGGGAGTGCAGAGGTTGACGTTGAGCGGATCGTTGACGCCGCCGAGGCGGAATCCCTTCGAGGCCTGGGCGTTGATCGTCGTGTTGTCGCTGACGTTGTAGCTCGCGATGAAGCGGGGCGCCCAGCCGTTGGCCTTGACGCTGCCCGGCTGGATCTGGGGAGTTCCGTCGAGTTGGAGCCGAAGATGCCGTCGAAGATCTGCACCTTGTCTTCCTTGTAGTCGTAGTAGCGCAGGCCGGCGGTGAGGTCCAGGCGGTCGGCGATCGGTCCCCTCGCCGAAGATCGAGTACTGCTTGTTCTTGTAGTTCAGGTCCGACCAGAAGAGGTTGTCGGTCGGGGCGAACTGCCCCTGGGTGGGGATGCCGACGCGGCCGAGAACCCGAGACGAGGAGGTGCTGGCCGTAGTGGCGGCGCGAATCCGAATAGAAGCCGCCGACGACCCACTGAACGCGGTCCTTCGCGGTGCCGCCCGAGAGCCGCAGCTCCTGCGTCCAGCCGTGGGCCGTGGTGAGATCGCTCAGCGGCGCGTTGAGCGTGTAGACGTCCTCCGGCAGGCCGACGCTGCCGCCCGTGATGCTGGAGGTCAGCGCCCCCGCGTCGCGGACGACGTCGATGTCGCGGCCGGTGAAAGACGTGACCGATGTCAGGAGCACGGAGCCGAGGTCCCACTTGACGTCGAGATCTCCGAGCTGGAACTTGTCGGTATACGGCTCGCCGGTCTGCGTGAACTGCTTGTCGCCTCCGAGCGTCACGGCCGGACGGGTCGTCGTGTACGGGTTCGCCAGGATGTTGAAGACGTCCGTGCGGTCCCACCCGTCCATGTCGACTTTCTGGTAAACGAACCGAGGAGTGATTGTCAGGCCCTCGATCGGATTGAGCGCGAGCGCCACGCGGACGCCCTCGCGGTCGCCCGCGTTCACGTTCTTGTGGAGGCTGAATTTGCCCGGCGTTTCCGAGCCGAACGGCTGCACGGCGTCCGTCCAGCCGGCGAGACGGTTGTAGTAGCTCGTGACGCGCAGCGCAACGTTGTTGCTCAGGGGCGCGTTGAAGCCGACTTTGAAGTCGCCGCCCGTTCCTCCGCTGTCGACGGTGTTGCCGCCGATTTCCCCGAAAACGCTGCTCACCCCGAGTTGGGGCTGGTTCGTGATGTAGCGCACCGTGCCCCCGAGAGATCCGGAACCGAAGAGGGTTCCCTGCGGCCCACGCAGGACCTCAACGCGATTCATGTCGAACAGGTCGATGTCCGGCGTGAACAGCGACAGCGAGATGACCGATTCGTCGAGATAGGACGACACCTCTTCCTTCACGCCCGGCTGGTCGCGGGCGATCTGTCCGGAAGAGATTCCGCGGATCGCGACGGTGCTCTGGCCGGGTCCCAGGTTCTGAACGCTGAACCCGGCGACGTTCGCGGCCACGTCCTCGATGTTCTGGGCGCCGCGCTCGCGAAGAGTCTCTTCGCTCGGCGCCGCCACGGAAATCGGCGTGTTCTGAATCGTCTCGTCCCGCTTCATGGCGGAAACCGTGACGGCTTCGGAGAACTTCACCTGGAGGGCGATGTTCACCGTGTGCGTCGCACCGGCCTCCACTCGCTGGTCCCTCACCACGACGCCGCGGAATCCCTGCACGTCGGCCGAAACCATGTAGAGGCCGGGAGGCAGATCGGGCGTCTCATAAGCGCCGCCCGCCACCGACGTGACGGTCTGCTTGGCGCCCGTGTCCTGGTTCGTGACCGTGACCGCGGCTCCCGTGATCGCCTCGCCGTTGGCGACGCGAACGGTTCCGCCGATTTTTCCCATCCCCTGCGCGCCCGCGGGCGCGGCCGCGAGGCTCAAGAGGGCGCCGCAGACCGCCAGGAGTACTACGCGTGGCTGGAACATATCCGCCTCCTCTTTCAATAACTTCCGTGACTTTTCCGGGAAACCAGTGATCGCTTTTTACGCCCGTGGAGCTTTGATGTCAATAACAATTTCTTTACGCCAATCCTTCACACGCGCGGCAACCCCGGGCCCGATCTTCCGTATCACTCCCCGTGAAGCTCCTTCTCTGGCTGCTGCTCCTTCTCCTGTGTTGGCCGGTCGCCCTGCTCGCGCTCGTGCTCTATCCGATCGTCTGGCTTCTCCTCCTGCCGTTCCGAATTGCCGGCATCGCCGTCGAGGGAGTGCTCGCCCTTCTTCGCGCGCTTTTTCTTCTCCCGGCCCGCGTTCTCGGCAATCGGACGTAGGACTCGGGAGCGACGGGGAGTGGCTCGCGGCCGCCCCGTCGATTCACTGCACGGGAATCTTCGAACTGTTGCGCTCGAGCCAGGTCCCGAAGCCCTGGAGCTCCGGGTCGAGCGAGCGCGAGAGCAGGACGTCCCGGCTGCGGCAGAACTCGTCGTTGAAGAGCGCCTGAAACTGAAACATGTTCCCGAGATCGTCGGCGCCGGGAAAACCCAGAGCGCGGAACGCGTCGAACGGCATGTCGTAGAAATCCACCTTCGATCCCAGCGCGCGCGCGAACCCCGCCGCCATCTCCGGGCCCGAGAGGACCTCTCCCGCGATGCCGACTCGCCGCCCCAGCATTTCCGTTCCGCGCCGGAACACGCCATGCGCGCACCGCCCGATGTCTTCCGCGGCGATGCCCGGCAGCCGTCCGCCCCCGAGCGGGAGAGCGAGAACGAGCGTTCCGTCCGGCCCTTTTCGGGGGCCCATGCCGAACCCAATGAAGTTTTCCCAGTAGAACGCCGCCAGCAGGTACGTCGTCGGCACGGAGAGCGCCGCGAAGACCGCGTCCGCCTCCCCCTTCGCGTCGAAATGGGGGACCTTGTACTTCTCCTTGAGCGTCGGAAGCCTCGAGTCGGACAGCGGAACCTGGAGGCGCGTGTCCTCGAGCGTCGACCAGACGACGTGGGAGACGCCCGCCGCCTTGGCCGCGCGCGCCGCCGAAGACGTCTGCGCGAGCTCGCGTTCCGGAGAAGAATGCTCCCAGAAGTTCGTCACGCAGAAAACGCCATGAGCGCCCTCGAAGGCCCGGCGAAGACTCGCCTCGTCGTCGAGATCGGCGGCGACGACTTCGACGCCGAGCCCGGCAAGGGCCTTCGCGCTCTCCGAATCGGGCTTTCTCGTGATGGCCCTTGCGGCGAAGGCTCCGGATCGATCGGCCGCGATCGACCGGACGAGGCCTCCTCCCTGCGCTCCCGTCGCGCCGATCACCGCGATGATTTTCTTGTCCGGCATCCGCCCGCCCTCCCGGCTTCGAGTTTATCGCGACCTCATTGGCCGCCGTTGCCGCTTAGAATGACGGCGTGTTCTCGAAAACTGTCGCGATCCCGGCCGCCCTCCTCGGCTTCGCTCTCGCCGCCCCGCCGGGAGCGCGGGCCAAGGACCTGTACTGGAAGGGCTTCGACGTTCGCGCGAAGATCGACGCGCAAGGCGTCCTTCATGTCCGCGAGCGGCAGAACATCGTTTTCGACGGGGACTGGAACGGCGGCTACCGCGTGTTTCGAATCCGAACCCTGCAGAAGCTCTCCTTCGAGCGGCTGCTTCGAATCGAGCCCGAGACGGGGAAAGAAGTTGCGCTCTCCTCGGGCGACCTGTCCGGCGTCGATCAGTACAAGTGGATGGACTCGACGAATCTCCGGTGGCGAAGCCGCCTCCCTTCCGACCCCCCTTTCGACCACCAGGAGATCGATTACATCCTGGAATACCGGCTCGCCAACGTCATCCGCCAGAACGGAGCGGCGTACATTCTCGACCACGACTTCGCATTTCCCGACCGCGAGGCGAGGATCGAAAAGCTCGCCATCGATCTCGAGACCGACCCCGAGTGGCGCGTCGAGGGAAAATCTCCGTCCCATTTCGAAGCGTCGAATCTCCCTCCCGGCCAGGGCTTCGTCGTCGCGCTGCGCCTCTCCCGCGCCGCTCCCGGAAAACCCGCGGGGGTTCTCGCGCTTCTCTCCCGCCCGGCGCGGTACGCGCTGCTCGGCGCGTTCCTCGCGGCCTTCGTGTTCCTGCTCGCGGAATTCGCGCGCTCCGAAGGCCCGAGCGGGCGCCTGTTCCCCGCTCGCGAAAATTGTGCCCGACCGCTCCTGGCTCGCGGACAAGGTTTTTTCCTGGAGACCGGAGGAGATCGGCGCCGCGTGGCGCGATTCGGTCGGCGCCGACGAGGTCTCGGCCGTCATCGCTCGCCTCGCCGCGGAGCGCAAACTCTCGACGCGAGTGGAGAAGACGGAGGGCATGCTTTCTCACGGGGTGCTCCACCTGAAGCTCCTCGCGGATCGAAACGCTTTCAGCGGCTACGAAAAATCGCTCATCGACGGACTGTTTTTCGGCGGCCGATCCGAGACGGACACGGAGACGATCAAGAAGCACTACAAAGGATCGGGGTTCGACCCGGCCGCCCGAATTCGAGCGGGCGTGGAAGGCGCCGTCCAGGGGCGGCGCGGAATGGGCGGCTCCCGGATCGCTCCGTCGAAGCGGCGCACGATGTCGATCGCGATCGCCGCCGCAGCCGTCCTGATCCTGTCGGCGGCGACGCATTCCGGCGAGGGAAGCTTCATCCCTTCGATCGTCTTCAGCTTCGTCGTCGCCGGACTCCCCGCGATCGGGCTCGGCTTCTCGGCGCGCAAGAAGATCCACGGATTGCCGGTCGCGCTGGCGATCGCGATTCTCCTGGCGGGGGCCATCGGGCTCGAGCCGTTCCTGTTTCTCGGCTACGGGCTTTCGGCCGGATTCGTCGCCGCCTGGATGGCCGTGGGGCTGGCCGTTCTCAGCTGCGTCCTGAACCTCGCGAAGAGCCGTGAGCCGGACACGCGCGTGGCCCGGCGGCGCGAGATTGCGGAGGCGCGCCGCTGGTTCGCCCGCGAGCTCGAGAACCCGAAGCCCGATCTCGAGGATGCGTGGGCGCCCTACCTCCTCGCGCTCGGCCTCCATCACAGCGTGAGCCGATGGTTCTCGCGGTTCGGAGCGATGACCGCGTCCTCGGCGGCTTCGGGCGCGACGTCGGGCAGCTTGTCCTCGATTTCGGGATCGGAATCGGCGTCGGGCACGGCTTTCACCGGAGGCGGCGGGGCGTTCGGAGGCGCGGGGGCCACGGCGGCATGGGTCGGCGCGATGGGCGCGATGTCGGCGGGCGTCGCGTCGCCCGGATCCGGCTCGTCCGGAGGAGGCGGCGGAGGCGGGGGCGGCGGCAGCTCGGGGGGCGGCGGCGGAGGCGGCTGGTAACCGCGAGTCCCGAGCCTTCAGCGCCCGAGGACCTCCCGAAGACGGCGGACGCCGTCGCGAATCTCGGGAACGCTCGTGCCTCCGAATCCGAGAACGAGACCCTGGCGCAGCGCCTTTCCGAAGTAGCAGGGCGAGAGGGGCATTGCCCAGAGTCCGCGCCGGGCGGCGCGCAACGACACGTCGAGGTCGGAGAAGCCCTTCGGAAGCGCCGCGACGAGATGCATTCCCGCCTCGGCTCCGTAGACGCTCAAGACCTCGCCGAGCTCCTCTTCGAATCGCGTCGACGAGAGCGGCCCTCCGCTCGCCGTAGAGCGCCCGCATCCTTCGAAGATGGCGGGCGAAATGGCCCTCCCGGAGAAAATCGGTCAGGACGATCTGCAGGAAGGTCGGCGGGAAAATCGTCCGTCGCGGCGCGAACCGCCGCGAAACGCTCGACGAGATCCGCCGGAACGACGAGGTATCCGACGCGCAGCGCCGGAAAGAGAACCTTGCTGAACGTTCCGATGTAGAGGACGCGGGAATCGCGGTCGAGCCCCTGAAGCGAAGCGATCGGAAGGTTCTCGTACCGGTATTCGCTGTCGTAATCGTCCTCGACGACCCAGGAGCCGCTCCGGTGAGCCCAGTCCAGAAGCTGCAATCGGCGCGACGCGCTCATCGTCATGCCCATCGGATACTGATGCGACGGAGTGACGTACGCGGCGCGCGCCCGCGGACAGCGCTCGATTCCCTCGGCCACGTTCAAACCTTCGCTGTCGACCGGCACCGCGACGAGTTTCGCTCCCCGAAGCCGGAGGACGTCCCGCGCTCCTCCGTATCCGGGCTGCTCCACCCAGACCGGGTTCCCGGGCTCGAGAAGGACTCGAGCCGTGAGCTCCAGGGCGTGCTGCGAGCCGCTCACCACCATGACCTGGTCCGCCTCGCATCGGACCGCCCGCGCCGTTCTCAGATACGCCGCGACCTCCTCCCGAAAAGGGCGATATCCCATCGGATCGCCGTACTTCAGGATCTCCGGCCGCTTGTGCAGCGTTCGCCCGTGCCGGCCGACCAGTCTCGACCAGATGCCGAGGGGAAAGCGATCCACTGCCGGCTCGCTGACGCGAAACGCTCCCCACCCCGCGAGCCAGGGATCCTTTTCCTTCCGGAGGAGAAAATCGGACTCGCGCGACACCGGCCGCCGGACGCGGTGGGGCTCCATCTCCGGCACGCTCGGGCGGTCCGGCGCCGCGGCTTTGCCCGGAACGTTTCTCGCGACGAAGGTCCCGGAGCCGACCCCGCTTTCGAAATACCCCTCGGCGACGAGCTGCTCGAACGCGTTGAGGATCGGAAGACGCGAGATCCTCAATTCGGCCGAGAGCGTGCGGGTCGAAGGGATGCGCTGGCCCGCCCGAAGCCGTCGCTCGAGAATCGCGTCGCGAAAACCTTCGTAGAGCTGCCGGTACAGCGGCGTTGGAGACGCTCGATCGACGGCGACGACGGGGATGAGCGCGGGAGGCGTTCTCTTCACCGCGTTCATGGTAGTGGCTATGGGAATTCCAGCACAAATGGTTGTTGGCGCTGACCTCCCGGGGGATTGGCTATGCGGTTCCCGGGACAACTGGCTATTGCCGCGCCTCCCGGCGCGTGCAATTCTCGGCGGCGGAGAGAAGCCGCCATGAGCAAAGCCAAATGCCTCGCCGGATTTCTGATCCTGTCGTGCGCGGCTGGTTTCGCAGAAGACTTGCCCGGCGGAAAAGGAACTGCCGCTTCCTCCGACGAGACCGTCAAGTGGTTTCAGAAGACGGAACAGGAACTGGCGGATTCGATCGCGAAGGGCGACAAGTCAGTTTACGACCGAGTCATGGATGACGGCTGCATCGTCACCTCCGAGGAGGGCGACGTTACGCCGAAGAAAGAGTTCCTCGCGGAGCTGACCGGTCTGCCCCCGGGGCTCAGGGGCGAGATCGCCATCCGGGACCTCACCGTTCAGGAATTCGGGGACTTCGCGATCGTCCGGTGCCGCCTCGATGAAAGGGAAGAGGTCTTCGGACAGAAGCTCGAAACGAAGTACCGCGTCACCGACACGTTCCGGCGCAGCGGCAACGCCTGGAAAATGGTCGCCTCTCACGCCTCCGTCGTGACGCAGAATCCGCCAGGCCAGGCCGTCTCGACGGCCGGATGGCCGGCGCTCGCGGGAAGCTATCGGCTGCTTCCCAACGGCTGGACCTTCACCGTCGCGCTCAAGGACGGAAAGCTCTACGGCGGCCGAGACCCGAAAAAGCTGCGGGAACTCATTCCGCTGACGCCGGACGCCTTCGTTCTCTCGGGCGGCCTTGGAGAATGGATCTTCGTCCGCGACGAGAGCGGCAAGGTGAAGCACATCCTGGATTTCCGGAAATTCGAGCCGCTCGTCTGGACCCGGGTCAACCCCGGTGAAGAAACCGGGTCCGGGAAGTAGCCGTTCCGCGTCGCCCAATGGTCAGGCGATTCGATCAGAATTGGCTATTGCGGCGAACCGATCGTTGGATGCAAAGTCATCCCCATGGAATGGACGCTTCTCCCGGTCGCGGTCGGCGTCCTTCTCGGCGCGGTAAGCGGAATGACGGCCGAGACTGACCCTCGATCGAGCACGGTCCGGCACCTGAAGGATTTCCCCGTCGTCGAATTTCGCCGCTACACCATCAAAGACGGGGAGCGAAAACATTTCGCCGAATATTTCGAGAGCTATTTCCCCGAAGCCTTCGAGCAGCTCGGGGCGATCGCGTTCGGTCAATTCCTCGAGCGAGACGACGCGTCGCATTTCACGTGGCTGCGCGGCTTTCATTCGATCGACGACCGCGCCGCCGTCAACGGGGCGTTCTATGACGGCCCGCTGTGGAAAGAGCACCGATCGACGATGAACGACATCCTGCTCGACAGCGACAACGTGCTGCTGCTGCGAGCGCTGCCGGAACACGGCATCCCCGTTCTTCCAGCCGTCGACCCGGTCCGCGAGGAAAAGGGCGCCCGCGGCGTCGTCGTCGCGCAGATTTTCCCGGTGAAAGCCGGTTTCGCCGACGCGTTCGCGAAACGCGCCGAGGTGGAATTCGCCGGCTACCGCGCGGCCGGCGCCCGCGAGGCGGGGATTCTGGCGACGCTCGACGTGCCGAACAACTTTCCGCGGCTTCCGATCCGAACGGACGGCCCCTTTCTCGTGTGGCTCGGCGTTCTCGAGGACGACTCCGCGCTGGAACAGGTCTTTCGCCCGGCCGCGAACCGGTCGGCGAAAACGTTGTCGTCGCACGGATATGCTCCGGGGCGAGCCGGAGCTCGTCGTCCTCGCGCCGACGCGGCGTTCGCGCCTGCGCTGGTGGCCCTGACGCGGCTCGATGACACAGGAGGGACGCAACGTGACGAGCCAATCGAAACGCCCGGCGCGCGAACGAGGCGGCGCCGTACTACTTCACCTACATCGACCGGGTCCCCGAAGGCGACATCGTCGACGTGCTCGGAATTCAGCGGGAAGAGACGATCCAGCTTCTCTCGACCGTCGCGGAAGAGGAGTCTCTTCGCCGCTACGAGCCGGGAAAGTGGTCGATGCGGCAGGTGCTCAATCACGTCAACGACGCCGAGCGGCTGTTTCTGTTCCGGGCTTTCTGGTTCGCGAGGGGTTTCGAGAGTCGCCCTGCCGAGCTTCGACGAGAAGACGGCGGTCGAAATCGCGAAGGCCGACGACCGTCCGTGGAAGAGCCACGTCGAGGAATTTCGAGCGGTCCGCGACGCGACGCTGACGTTCTATCCGAGACCTGTCCGGACGAAGCGTGGAGTCGGGGTGGAAGGCGAGCGACAACTTCTTCACCGTCCGGGCGCTTGCCTGGATCATCGCCGGGCACCTCGTTCACCACCGGACAATCCTCGAGGAGAGGTACCTCCCGCAGAGCCTCTAGTCTTCCCTCGGGCTCCACGGGACGAGAGGCTTCTGGAACTCCTCGCTCGGATGGAAACGGGGCTGGCCGTCCTTGCTCCATTCGACCTTGAGCAACCCGGTCATCCCCGCCTGCTCCCCCGGCTTTTCGAACGCCGCGACGGAGTAATAGAAGCCGCCGAGACCGATCGAGTGGACGAGGACCTTTTCGACTTCGACCCTCTCCGCGCGGGTGACGACCCGGAGGGGCCCGCAGGCGGGATCCGGATCGTCGTGATTGATCGTCGGCGGCACCGTGCCCCGCCGGATCGAGAGGCACGCCGTCACCGCCTGGAGAGCGGAAGAACCCGCCCCGTGCTGGCCGAGCATCGATTTGATGGAGTGCACGCGAACCTTCGGGAGCGCTTCGCCGAAGACCTCGGCGAGGGCCATTCCCTCGAGGCGGTCGTAGATCACGGAGGAAGACCCGTTCGCATTGACGAGGTCGACGTCGGCCGGCAGCCAGCCCGCCTCGTCCATCGCCCCCCGGAACGCCCGGACGCACGGCCGCAGATCGATCTCGGGAGCGTCGTGGCTGTACTGGCGGTTTCGCCCCGCCGAGCACACCTGGTAGCCCGCGAGCCGCGCGTAAACCCTGGCGCCGCGCGACCGCGCGTGCGGTTCCGCCTCGAGGAGCAGCGCCGCGGCGCCCTCGCCGATGACGTTTCCGTCGCGGTTTCGGTCGAAAGGCCGCGAAGCCTCCCCGGGGCGGTCGTTGTAACGCGTCGCGAGCGAGCCGGACGCGTTCAGGGCGAGGATGACCTCCGGCACGACCTCGCAGTCGGAGCCGACGACGAGCATCGCGTCGGCCGCGCCGGCCTGAATCATCCGAAGCGACTGCCCGAGCGCGTCGATCCCCGAGTTGCAGCCCGAGCTCGTCGTGTGGATCGGCCCGCGAATGTTGAAGAACGACGAGAGCACGCACGCGGCCGAGTGATTGAAAGCATGGAAGGCCGCGTGCGGGGGCAGCCGGCCCTCGGCTTCCGAGTGATCTCGAAGGCGGAACATGTCGCCCAGGTTTCCGACCGAGGTCCCCATGTGGATACCGAGCCGGTCCGGATCGCACGCGTCCAGGTCGAGCTCCGCGTCGTGCAGGGCGAGGACCGACGCGGCGAGCGCGAGCTGAATCGGACGCGGGGTGTGGCGGCCGAGGACGCTGCCCTTCTCGACGTAGGTGTCGAGGCGAAAGCCCTTCACCTCCGCCCCGATCTTCGACGGCGACGCCGCGGTGTCGCACAGCGTGATCGGTCCGATCCCGTGGCGGCCGGCTTCGAGCGCTTCCCAGAAAGCGTTCCGGCCGCACCCGATGGCGCTCACGGGGCCGAGCCCGGTGATGACGACGGGGACGTTGTGCACCTCGCCGGCTCCTTTCCCGCAGAACCTTTTTCCGGCGCCATCGTATCTCCTGTAGATTATCGACAAGAGTCGCGAAAGGAGAGAACCCCATGAAAAGAAGAGAATTCCTCGAGCAGACCGCCGCCTTCGGACTGCTGGCCGCGATTCCGGGAACGCTTCGCGGAGCTGCCCCGAAGCGTTCCCGGGCGGCGGGACCGCCGGCCGCCCCCTCCCGGCTCCCGCGACGGGGAGCATCCCCGTCGCCTTCCTCGTTTCCGACGGCGCCGTGGTCATCGACTTCTGCGGGCCCTGGGAGGTCTTCCAGGACGCGTACATCCCGGGGCGCCCGGACGCGGCGTTCCGGCTCTACACGGTCGCGGAGACGACCAAACCGATCCAGGCGAGCGCCGGAATGAAGATCCTCCCGGACTACTCGTACGAGACCGCGCCCTCGCCGAAGGTCATCGTGATTCCGGCGCAGAGCGCGAAAAACGAGGCGACGCTCGATTGGATCCGCAAGTCCGCGAAAACCGCGGATGTCACGATGTCGGTCTGCACGGGCGCCTTCCTGCTCGCGAAGACCGGTCTTCTCGCGGGAAAATCGGCGACGACTCACCACGGTTCCTACAGCCAGTTCGAAATGGATTTCCCCGATATCCGGCTTCGCCGGGGAGCGCGCTTCGTCGACGAGGGGGGCCTGGCGTCCGCCGGAGGCCTTTCTTCCGGGATCGATCTCGCACTCCACGTGGTCGAACGCTATTTCGGGCACGCCGTGGTGGATCGCACCGCGTATTACATGGAGTACCAGGGGAAGGGATGGACCGACGCATCTTCGAACGACGCCTACGCGAAGGCCTTCGTCTCGACGAACGAACATCCACTTTGCGCGATCTGCGGAATGGACATCGACCGGGCCAAGTCGCCGAAGTCCGTCTACAAGGGAAAGACGTACTTCTTCTGCAGCGACGGCCACAAGGCGCAGTTCGACGAGGCCCCTCAGAAGTGGGTCAAGAGCGGAATCTGAAACGTTAGAATGAGGGGGTGAGCTCTCTCTCCGGCTTTCACCCGGCGGTGCGGCGGTGGTTCGAGTCCCGGTTCGGCGAGGCCGACGCCCCCGCAGCGCGACGGCTGGCCGGCGATCCGCGAGGGGCGGCACACGCTGATCGCCGCGCCCACCGGCTCCGGCAAGACCCTCGCGGCTTTTCTCTCCGCCATCGACTCGCTCTTCCGCCTCGGGCCCGAGATGCCCGACGAAACGCGGGTTCTCTACGTTTCGCCGCTTCGCGCGCTGTCCAACGACGTCCAGAAAAACCTGCAGGGTCCGCTCGAGGAAATCCGGGCGGAAGACGCTTCCCTTCCGGCAATCCGCGTGCTCGTGCGGACCGGCGACACGTCCGCCGCGGACCGCTCCGCGATGTCGAAGCGCCCGCCCCACATCCTCGTGACGACGCCGGAATCGCTCTATCTCCTCCTGACGAGCGACGGAGGACGCCGGATGGTGCGGACCGTTCGCACCGTCATCGTCGACGAGATCCACGCGCTCGTCCGCGACAAGCGCGGAAGCCATCTTTCGCTCTCCCTCGAGCGCCTCGAGCACCTCGCCGGGCGGCCCGGTGCAGCGCATCGGGCTCTCCGCCACGCAGAAGCCGCTGGAGGAAGTCGGCCGTTTCCTCGTCGGCGCCGCCCGGGAGTGCGTGCTCGTCGATTCCGGCACGTTCCGCGAGCTGGACGTGGCGATCGAGGTCCCTCCCTCGCCCCTCTCCACCGTCTGCTCGCACGAACAGTGGGCCGAGATCTACGCCCGCATGGCCGAGCTGATCGGCGAGCACCGCACGACGCTCGTCTTCGTGAACACCCGGAAAATGGCCGAGCGGATCTCCGGGGAGCTCACGCGGCTCCTCGGCCCCGATGCCGTGACGAGCCACCACGGCAGCCTTTCGCGGGCGCGCCGGCTCGACGCCGAAGAGCGCCTGAAGACGGGAAAGCTCCGCGCGCTCGTCGCGACCGCGTCGCTCGAGCTCGGAATCGACATCGGCGACGTCGACCTGGCCATTCAGGTCGGCGCGACCCGATCGATCGCGACGTTTCTCCAGCGCGTCGGACGCGCCGGGCACGCGCTCAAAAAGATTCCGAAGGGGCGGCTCTTTCCCCTGACGCTGGACGAGCTCGTGGAGGGCGCCGCGCTCCTGCGGTGCATTCGCGGCGGCGTCCTCGACCGCACCCCGAGCCGCCGGCCCCGCTCGACATCCTCGCGCAGCAGATCGTCGCCGCCTGCGTCTCCGGGCCGTGGGAGGAGGACGCGCTCTTCGCGGTGCTTCGGCGGGCGTGGCCCTATCGCGACCTCGGAAGGGAGGAGTTCGACCGCGTCGTCGCGCTCCACACGGAAGGACGCCGCGCCCTTCTGCATCGCGACGGCGTGAACCGCCGCCTGCTCGCCACGAAACGCGCCCGCCTGACGGCGCTGCTCTCCGGCGGCGCGATTCCGGATTCCGCCGACTACCAGGTCCGCCTCGAGCCCGACGGCACGCTGATCGGCACGGTCAACGAAGACTGGGCCGTCGAGTCCAACGGCGGCGACATCTTCCAGCTCGGCAACGCGTCGTGGCGCGTCCTCCGGATCGAGCCCGGCATCGTTCGCGTCGCGGACGCCCAGGGACAGCCGCCGTCGCTCCCGTTCTGGCTCGGGCGAGGCTCCCGGCCGAACGCGCGAGCTGGCCGCGGAGATCGGCGCCCTGCGGGAGGATTGCGCGGCGCGGGAAGACGCTTCCGCCGCATTCCTGACGGCCGAAATCGGGCCGGGAATGGGCGAAGCGGGCGCCGTCCAGATCGCCGAGTACGTGGAAGCCGGCCGCCGCGCCCTCGGCGCGGTCCCGACGCCGCGGCGGGTGATCCTCGAGCGATTCTTCGACGAGAGCGGCGGAATGCAGCTCGTCGTGCACGCCCCGTTCGGCTCGAAGATCAACCGCGCGTGGGGACTCGCGCTGCGAAAGCGGTTCTGCGTCGGCTTCGGGTTCGAGCTCCAGGCGGCGGCCAACGAGGAATCGATCGTCCTCTCGCTCGGCCCGCAGCACAGCTTCGAGCTCGCCGACGTGTTCGACTACCTTCACCCGTCCACCGCCCGCGGCGTTCTCGTGCAGGCCATTCTCGCCTCGCCGCTGTTCGAGACGCGGTGGCGATGGAACGCGCAGCGCGCGCTCCTCCTCGAGAGATCCCGCGGCGGACGGAAAGTCCCCGCGCCGCTGCTGCGCATGCGCGCCAACGACCTTCTCGCCGCCGCGTTTCCGCAGGTCCTCGCCTGCAACGAGACCCGGCCCCCCGGCGACATCGCCGTCCCGATGGATCACCCGATCGTCGCCCAGACGATCGAAGACTGCCTGACGGAGGCCATGGACCTGGAAGGGTTTCTCGACGTGCTGCGCGGGCTTCGGAGCGGAGCGATCGAGCGGATCGCCGTCGACGTCGCGGAGCCGTCCGCCTTCGCGCGCGGCATCCTCTCGGCCCAGCCGTACGCGTTTCTCGACGACGCGCCCCTCGAAGAGCGCCGCACGCAGGCCGTGATGTCCCGGCGAACCGCCGACGCGCGCACCGTCGACGAGCTCGGCGACCTCGACCCCGACGCGATCGCCAGGGTCCGGGACGAAGCGTGGCCGCACCCGTCCGATGCCGAGGAAGTCCACGAGGCGCTGCTCTGGATGGGCTACGTCGCGGCGGAAGAGGCGCGGGATTGGGAGCCTTGGCTCGACGACCTCTCGTCCGCCGGACGAATCGTCCGCGAAGGCGACCGGTGGTTCGCGGTGGAAGCCTCGCGCGATCCGCTCGCGGTTCTGCGCGGACGGATGGAGGCTCTCGGGCCGGTCGAGAGCGACGACCCGCTGTTCGCGGCGCTCGAGTCGGAAGGCGTCGTGCTTCGAACGCGCATCGGCGGCCGGACGGCCTGGTGCGACCGAAGACTGCTCGCGCGAATTCACCGCTACACGCTCGACCGCCTGCGCCGCGAAATCGAGCCCGTCACGGCCCGGCAGTTCCTGCGGTTTCTCGGCTGCTGGCAGCACGCGGATCCGGGACACCGGCTCGAGGGCCCCCGCGGAGTCGCGGAGGTCGTCGCCCAGCTCTCCGGGTTCGAGGTCGGCGCGGCGTCGTGGGAGGGGACCGTCCTGCCCGCCCGCGTCCGCGGCTACAAGCGCGAATGGCTCGACCAGTTGACGCTGTCCGGCGAAGTCGCCTGGCTGCGGCTCTGGGGCGCGGGCTCCGGGCCGATTCGCGGCACGCCGATCTCGCTCGTGATGCGGGAAGACCTGGAGAGCTGGCTTTCGCTGCCGGGCCGGGAGATCGTCCGCGAACCGTCGGGCAACGCGCGCGAGCTGCAGGACGCTCTCCGGAAGCGCGGCGCGATGTTTCTCCAGGAGCTCGCGCGGGAGTCGCGGCTGCCCCAGGCCTTCGTCGAGGAGGGCCTCTCCTCCCTCGTCGCGCAGGGGCTCGCGACCTGCGACTCGTTCAGCGGCCTTCGCTGGCTGATCGTCCCGTCGGCGCGACGAAAGGCGGGAATTCTCACCGCGGGCCGCTGGAGCCTCGTCCCCCGCGAGAGCGCGCATTCGGATTCGCCGGAGCTCGCGGAGTTCGTCGCGCGGCGGATGCTGCATCGGACCGGAGTCGTGTTCCGCAAGACCCTGGGACGGGAAAAACAGACCCTGCCGTGGCGGGAGATCGCCCGCGCCTGCCGCCGGCTGGAAGCCCGGGGAGAGATCCGCGGAGGCCGTTTCGTCGCGGGCTTCGACGGCGAACAATACGCCCGCCCGGAGGCCGTCGCCCTTCTGCGCGAAATCCGCCGGCGCGACGACGCGTCGGCCGCGTCTCCCCTCATCGTCTCCGCGGCCGACCCGCTGAACTTTCAGGGTATCCTGACGCCGGAAGCCCGCATCGCCCCGACGCTGCGCGGAAAAGTTCGCGTGGCCTGAGAAGAACTCGGATCGACCCTTTTCGCAGGAGAACAGATGAAAAACAAAGCGTTGACGACCGTCCTGGCGGTTTCCGTCGGGCTCGGGCTCGCGGGCCGCGCGCTCGGCGCCGATCCCAATCCCTTCCTCGAGCGGAGTCCCCTGCAGTACCAGACACCGCCGTTCGACAAGATTCACGACTCCGACTACGGGCCCGCGATCGAAGAAGGCATGAAACGGCAGATCGCCGAGATCGAAGCGATCGCGAACGACCCGGCGCCGCCGACCTTCGCGAACACGCTCGAGGCGATGGAGCGCTCCGGCGAGCTCCTGACGCGCGTGACGAAAGTCTTCTTCAATCTCGCGCAGTCCAACACGAACGACGCGATGCAAAAGGTCCGCGCGGACGAAGCTCCGAAACTCGCCGCGCACCAGGACGCGATTTTCCTGAACGCAAAGCTCTATGCGCGGGTCAAGGCGCTCTACGACAAGCGCGACTCTCTCGGCCTCGATCCGGAAAGCGCGTATCTGCTCGAGCGCTACCACCGCCAGTTCGTGCGGGCCGGCGCCGAGCTCGGCCCGGCGGATCAGGCGAAGCTTCGGGCGCTGAACGAGGAAGAGGCGAACCTCACGACGAAGTTCGCCGAGCTACTTTTGGCCGACACCAAGGCGTCGTCTGTCGTGATTTCGGACCGAAGCGAGCTCGCGGGGTTGAGCGAGGGAGACGTCGCGGCGGCCGCCGGCCGCGCGAAAGATCGCGGCATGGAAGGCAAGTGGGTTCTCGATCTCCAGAACACGACGCAGCAGCCGGCGCTCGCCTCGCTGACGAATCGGGCGGTCCGGCAGCGGATCCTCGCGGCGTCGGAGGCGCGCTGCGACCACGGCGGACCGAACGACACGAAAGCGATCGTCGCGAGGCTCGCCCAGGTTCGGCCGGAACGGGCGAAGCTCCTCGGTTTCGCGAGCTATGACGACTATGTCCTCGACGACCAGATGGCGAAGACCTTCTCGAATGCCCAGAAGCTGCTGGCCGACATGGTCCCCGCGGCGACCGCGAAGGCGAAGCGCGAGGCCGCGCGGATGCAACAGGTGATCGACGCCAAAAAGGAAGGCTTTCGGCTGAGCGCGGCGGACTGGGAGCTGTACGCCGAAAAGGTGCGAAAGGCGGACTACGACATCGACCAGTCGCAGGTGAAGCCTTATCTCGAGCTCGAACGAGTCGTTCGCGACGGCGTCTTCTTCGCCGCGAACAAGATGTACGGCCTGACCTTCAAGGAGCGCAAGGACCTGCCGGTCTACAACCCGGACGTCCGCGTCTTCGAAGTGTTCGACGCCGACGGCAAGTCCCTGGCGCTCTACTACGCGGACTGGTTTCAGCGGCCCAATAAGGGCGGGGGGGCCTGGGACGACAGCTTCGTCGACCAGAGCTCGCTGCTCGGCACGAAGCCGGTGATCGTCAATGTGCTCAACATTCCCAAACCGGCGCCCGGCAAACCGGCGCTGCTCACGTTCGACGACGTGGGGGGCCTTTTCCACGAGTTCGGGCACGCCTTGCACGGCATGTTTTCCAACATCAAGTACCCGACGCTCGGCGGGACGCCCCGCGACTGGGTCGAGATGCCCTCGCAGTTCAACGAACACTGGGCGCTCGAGCCCTCCGTCTTCGCGCACTTCGCCCGTCACTACCAGACCGGAAAGCCGATGCCGCAGGCGCTCGTCGCGAAGATCCGGAAGGCCAAGACGTTCAACCAGGGCTACATGACGACGGAATACCTGGCCGCGGCTCTCCTGGATCTCGCGTGGCACTCGCTGCCGGCCGACGCGGCGCCGCAGGACGTCGATGCGTACGAAAAGGCGGCGCTCGCGCGTCTCCACGTCGACCTTCCGGAAGTGCCGCCCCGATACCGAACGACTTACTTCTCGCACATCTGGGACGGCGGTTATTCGGCCGGCTATTACGCCTATCTCTGGAGCGAGCTCCTCGACGACGATGCGTACTACTGGTTCCGCGAGCACGGAGGAATGACGCGCGCCAATGGCCAGCGCTTTCGCGACATGATTCTTTCCCGCGAAGGCACCGACGACGTCGCGAAGCTCTACCGCGCCTTCCGCGGACGCGACCCGATCGTTCAGCCGCTGCTCGAGCAGCGGGGCCTGGTGGCCACGCCGCCGGTGTTGAAGGCGCGCCCGAAGAACTGACGAAACCCGCGGCCGCGCGGGCGCCGACGGCAGGAGAAAACTCTTCGCCGTCGACGCCCCGAGACCCGGAGCAGATTCCTAGGCCGGACCCTGGTAGAGCACGTGGCAGTAGGTGCCCAACCTCACGTTGTACGCGAGGTAGTAACCGGGGTCATCGGGATCGTCGTAGAGAACGATGTCGTCGGCGTTCCAATCCCAATCGGCGCAATAGGCGAATTCGAACGGAGCAACCGCGAAGTAGAAACCGTCGAACCAGAAGCGGCCAGGGCCGCCGCCGCCCAGCCGAAAGACGTGCTGGGGGCCAAACTCGCCCGGGAACCGGCCGTGCTCCCACGGATGGGAAAGACGAAGCCGCGGATCCCGAGCCGCCGTATTGTGGCCGACCCACTCGTCGTTGGCGTGGACGTGAGGCGCATTCGGATGGCCGGCTTGATCTCGAAAATTCTGGACCCTTGGAGCAGCCTGCGGCGCCGCCACTCGCGGCTCGACGCGGGGCTGGGCTCCCCGGGGCGCGGCCGGAGCCGCAGCCGGTCCGTGCGCCGGAATGTGCCCGCCGAAGTGACGGCCCCCCGCGGAGCCGGGGCTGGCGTGGGCTGCGCCGCCATGGGGCGCGTTTCCCTTCGGCCCCTCGCGCTGGGCGAGGGCCGGAATCGAGGCGGCCGCGAGCGCCGCGAACGCGAACCCCAGCAGCGTCGAGGGACTCCGGGAGGCTAGAGGCCTTGAAGTACTCTTTTTCATGCTTTCCTCCATCTCTGCGGAAGTCTAGCAATTCTCATTCCCACACCCCGACGGGTGCCGCGTGGAACGTCGGCCATGAGGCTTGCCGCCCTGTACGACGCGCCTATACTCTCCGAAAATCATGATGATTTCTTTCGCGCTCTCCGTGGCGCTGCTGCTGACGGCCAGTCCGGCTCCTTCCGAAATCCGGGAGGATCCGACGATGGACGCCGCCCAACGGCGGCAGATGATCGAATCGCGACTGGAAGCGAACGACCCCGGCGACGCGGTCGCGCTCGGAGAGCTCGCGGTCCGGAGTTATCCGGCGGATTCCGGCCTCTGGCTTTCCCTCGGCGAGGCATACGGAGCGAAAGCCCGAGCGGCCTCCGTCGTGAAACGGCTTGCCCTCGCGAGAAAATGCAAGGCGGCGTTCGAGAGAGCCGTCGCGCTCGATCCGGCGAACGTCGATGCGCGCGTCGCTCTCTTCACGTACTGCCTCGAAGCCCCCGCCGTCGCGGGCGGAGGCATCTCGCTCGCCCGCACCCAGGCCGGCGAAATCGCGAAACTCGATCTCTGCCGGGGCCATCTCGCCAGCGCCTCCCTCGCGTCTCGCGAAAACGACGCTCCGAAGGAGGAAGCGGAGCTGCGGCTCGCGATCGAAACGGCGGGCGGGCCCGAGGAGCTCGCCGACGCGAAGTGCCAGCTCGCGCTCCTGTACGAAAAGCTCGGAAAGAAGACCGAGGCGATCGACGCCCTGAGAGAGGCGCTGAGGCTTCACCCCGGCCATTCCCAGGCCAAGACCGAATTGAAACGCCTCGGGGGATAAAAACCTTCTTCGTCCCGATGCGTAACAGTTGCCAGTGGAGAACCCTGGAAAACTGCGCCCATTTACGCCGAATTGCGCCCTCGACGGACAGTCGCCGGACGAGACGCCGCCCATGGAATCAATGATTTGCGGAGGTCCCTCATGCGTTTCCTGATCGCCCTTCTGACCGCTGTCCTGGCCCTTCCCAGCTCCGGTCGCACGCTGACCGTCGACGAGATCGTCGCGAAAAACATCGCGGCGCGGGGGGGCGACGCGAAATTGAAGGCGATTCATTCGCTTCGGCTCACGGGAAAGGCGGTTTTCTCCTTCGGCGACAACGCCCTCGAGGCGGGATGGGGGCAACTGCAGAAGAGGCCGGGAATGATCCGCACGGAGATTTCCCTGCAGGGCCTGACCGCGGTGACGACCTACGACGGCCGCGAGGGATGGAGCCTCCAACCGTTCCAGGGGCGGCGCGATGCGCAGCGATCCTCCGCGGAGGACTCCCGCTCCACGGCGCAGGACGCCGATCTCGACGGAGTCCTCGTTGACTGGAAAGCCAAGGGACATCGGGTCGACTTTCTCGGGACCGAGGACGTCGACGGAACCCCGGCCCTGAAGTTGCGGGTCGCGCTGAAAGACGGCGACACGAAATACGTGTTTCTCGATCCCGACTACTTCCTCGAGATCCGCGTCGAGACCGTGAACCTCGTCCGGGGCGCGGAGAACGTCACGGAGTCGGACCTGGGCAGCTACGGCCAGGTCGACGGCGTCTGGATTCCCTTCTCGATCGACTCGGGCCGAAGGGCGCCCCGAAGAGCAGCCACATCACGGTCGAACGCGCGGAGGCAAACGTCGAAGTGAGCGACGAGCTCTTCCGCTTTCCGCCGGCCGGAACTCCGATCGGCCGGACCGTCGTGCCGGCCGCGTCCGCCCCCGAAAACGTCGCGACGACCCCTCCGCCCTCGCCGGCCGGTACCCGGGCACCCGTTCTCGATTCCGGCGTCGTCTCGGGGCTCGACGCGCGAAACATCGGCTCCGCCGCGATGAGCGGCCGCATCGCGGCCGTCGCGGGCCGCGGCGAAGACGGCAAGACGACCCTGTTCGTCGGAGCGGCGAGCGGCGGCGTGTGGAAATCGCAGGACAGCGGCACGTCTTTCAAACCCGTGTTCGACAAGGAGCCGGTCCAGTCGATCGGCGCGATCACGATCGATCCCTCGAATCCGAAGATCGTCTGGGTGGGAACCGGCGAATCGTGGGTGCGCAATTCCGTCTCGGTCGGAGACGGGATCTACAAATCCAGCGACGGCGGCGAGACCTGGACGAACATGGGTCTGCGCAACTCAGAGCGAATCGTGCGGATCGTCGTGGACCCGAAGCAGAGCGACACGGTCTACGCGTGCGCTCCCGGGAATCTCTGGAGCGACAGCGCCGACCGGGGACTCTACAAGACGACCGACGGCGGCAAGAGCTGGAGCCTCGTGCTCAAGGGAGCGAACCTCTCGACGGGCTGCTCCTCGGTCACGATGGACGCGAAAAACTCGAACCTTCTCTTCGCCGGGCTCTGGGACTTCCGCCGCAAGGGGTGGACGTTTCGTTCCGGCGGAGAGGGGCCCGAGTCTCCGAGCGGAAGCGGGCTCTACCGCTCCGACGACGCGGGCAAAACCTGGACCGAGCTGACCTCCGCGACGAACGCGGGACTTCCGGCGAAGCCATGGGGGCGCGTCGAGACCGCGATCGCCCCTTCCGATTCGAAAGTCGTTTACGCGCTCGTCGAAACCGCTCACTCGGCCCTTTACCGGTCGTCCGATGGCGGCAAGACCTGGGAAGCGCGCGACCGCAGCCAGAGCATGGTCTGGCGCCCGTTCTATTTCGGCCGTCTCGTCGTCGACCCGACGAACGCGGACCGCGTCTTCAAGCCGGGCGGAAACCTCACGGTCAGCGAAGACGGCGGGAAGAGCTTTTCGTACACGGGAGGCGGAGGCCACGGCGACTGGCACGACATCTGGCTCGACCCGGCCGACACGAAACACGTCGTCGCGGGCGACGACGGCGGGCTCTGGATCTCGCAGGACGGAGGGAACCGCTGGCTCCACGCGATGAACCTTCCGGTTTCCCAGTTCTACCATGTGGCCGTCGACGATCGGGACCCGTACCAGGTCTACGGCGGCGTTCAGGACAACAGCTCCTGGATCGGCGACTCGGCGCATCCGGGGGGGATTACGAACTCGCGCTGGGAAGCGATTCCCAACGGCGATGGATTCTGGACCATCCCCGATCCGTCCGATCCCGACGCCGTTTACTCGGAGGCGCAGGGGGGCAGCATCACGAGATTCGACCGCCGGACCGGGTCCGCGCGCGACATCCAGCCAAAAGCCGCGTACAACGAAAAACTCCGGTTCAACTGGAACGCGCCGATCGTGGCGAGCCCGACGCAGAAGGGAACGATCTACCTCGGTTCGCAGTTCCTCTTCCGGTCCCGCGACCGCGGCGAATCCTGGGAGCGAATCTCGCCCGACCTGACGACGAACGACCCGGACAGGCAAAAGCAGGAAGAGTCGGGCGGCGTGACTGTCGACAATTCGGCCGCCGAGATGAACACGACGATCTACTCCATTTCCGAATCGCCGCTGGACGCGAAGGTGATCTGGGTCGGAACCGACGACGGCAACGTGCAGGTCACGCGAGACGGCGCGAAGAGCTGGAACAATGTGACGTCCGCGATCCGCGGCGTTCCGAAGGGATCGTGGGTGAGCAGCGTCGAGGCGAGCCGGTTCAACGCCTCGACCGCCTACGCAACGATCGACCGCCATACGTTCGGCGACATGACCCCGTGGGTGTTCCGCACGACGGACTTCGGCAAGTCGTGGAACCGGATTGCCGGGCCCGACCAGGGCCTGCGCGGATACGCGCACGTCGTGAAGGAAGACACCGTCAAGCCGTCGCTCCTGTTCGTCGGCACGGAGTTCGGGCTCTGGATTTCCGTGGACGGCGGGGGAAGCTGGGCGCAATTCAAGGGCGGCGATTTCCCGAGCGTCGCCGTGAGGGATCTGCAGGTGCACCCGCGAGACAACGATCTCGTCCTCGCGACCCATGGCCGCGGAATCTGGATCATCGACGACCTGACGCCTCTCCGAAACCTGACCGCCGAGACGCTGGCGAAAGACGCGGCGTTTCTCGCCTCGCGGCCCGTCCAGCAGAGAATTCCCTCGACGGGTGGCTGGGTCGAAGGGGACGCGACGTTCGTGGGCCAGAATCCGCCGGGCGGAGCCGTCATCAATTACTACCAGCGCACTCGCCACCTCTTCGGGCCGATCAAGCTCGAGATCCTCGATTCCACGGGAAAAGTCGTGGACACGCTCTCCGCCTCGAAGCGGCGGGGAATCAACCGGGTCGTGTGGTCGATGCAGGTGAAGCCGCCGCGGGTTCCCCGCGCCGCGCAGCTCGCGTTCAATTCGTCGCAGGGGCCCCGGGTTCCCCCCGGCACCTACACCGTCCGCCTGACGAAGGGCCGCCAGACTCTCGAGACGAAGCTCGAGATCGGCGTCGACCGGCGCGCCGGATACTCCGCCGCCGACCGGACGGCCCAGTACAACGCGGTGATGAAAGCGCACGCGCTCTTCGGCGAGATGAGCGAGCTGAACGACCGCATCGACGCGGCGCGAGCCGCCGTGGCCGCGAAGTTGAAGGGGCTCTCTGCGTCGGATGCGAGCGGAAAGAAGCTTCGGGAGACGGCCGAAAAGCTCGAGGCCGCGAAGAAGAAAATCGTCGCAACGAAGGAAGGGGGCGCGATCACCGGCGAGGAGCGGATTCGCGAGCACCTCGACCGCGCCTATGGCGCGCTCATGAGCTGGGAAGGAAAGCCGGCGGATTATCTCGTCCAGCGAGTCGAGGTCCTGCGGCGCGAGCTTGCGGACGTGCGCAAGGAATTCGAGGCGATTTCGCAGTAATTCCAGGAATGGCATGACGGTTGCACCTCCGCTTCGGCGGAGGTGACTGCATGTTTTCGAAGGCTCTGAAATCGATCGCTCCGCTTTTCGTGGCGGCGATCTTCGCGGTGCCGGCAGGGGCGCAGATTCCCGTTCCGCCCCTTCCGAACCTCGAGATCCACATTTCGCACTCGCACCCGCCGCGCCTGCGGCACGAGCGCATTCCCCCGCGTCCGGGGGACGGCTACGTCTGGGTGGGCGGTGCCTGGGACTGGCAGGGAGAACGCTGGGGGTGGGTGCCGGGCCGGTGGGACCGTCCCGCCGAGAGGGACGTCCTCTGGGTGAAGCCCCGCTACGTTCGCGACTCGGGATACTACCGGTACGAACCGGGCCACTGGTCCAACCAGCACGTCGTCGAGGGCGAGGACTACCGCGGTTGGAGGGAGAAACATCACCACGGTGATCGCGACCGTGACCGGGATCGGGACCACGATCGCGACAACCACTGATCATCTCTCGGAACGCCTGAATTCCGCGGCCCCGAGCGACCCCGCCGGGGCCGCGGTTTTTTCTACCGGGTCCGCCGAAGGGGGTGGGCCTCCGTGTTGAAAACGACGTGGTCGAAATCGACCAGGTCGTCCGGCGAAAACAGGAGGTACAGATACTTGAGCGTCTCGGCGAGAAAGTAGCTCGGCATCAAGTCTCCCTTCTCTTTCGTCACGACGCTGTTCAAGACCGTGTAGCCGTCTTCCGTCCGGCAGTACTTCTGGAGGTCCTCGAAGAACGTCTTCCCCATCTCGAGATATTTCGGGTCCCTCGTGTACCGGTACAGGTAGTACGCCGATTCGACGATCTCCGGCCGAAGCGGGTAGGCGGGCTCGGTCGCTTTCATCGCGGTGTAGTCGAGAGTCTCCGGCTCGATGCCGTGGAGCTCCCACATCCGAAAGCAGGAGTCTTCGAGGCGTTTCGCCCGGCGCAGGTCTCCTCCGAGGGCGAGCACGGCCGGGAGAAAGGCGTCGAGCGCGCCGAAGTTCGTCGAGAGACGCGTCCCGGTTTCCCGGTCGACCTGCCCGTACCAGAGCCCCGTCGCGGCGTCGTCGGCGACGTGGCGGTTCAGCGCGAGCGCGCTCGCTCTCCACATCCGGGCGCAGTCTTCGTCGTGGAAGAGAATCGACGCCTTCAAGAGGTACTCGTAGTACGAATCGATTCCCCCGCTGACGTGGCTCGCCCGGCTCAGCCATTCGCCGGTCTCGACGTCGATTTCCTCGCCGACGAGGCCGATCTTCGACCGACGTTCGAAAAGCGCGACGAGCGCGGCTTTGGCCGTCGCGAAGAACACCGGGTCTTTCGTCAACTCCGAAAGCGTCCCGAATTCGAGAAGGAGGGTTCCGATTTCGGCAGGATTCGACTTCGAGCCGCTCGTTTGTCCCGTCTTCAGGTTGACGTACATGTACGGCATGCGCGTGGGCGAATCGAACGCCGGAAGCAGCCGCCGGCCGAGGTCGGAGGCGAGACGGAGCAGGCGCTCGTCCTTCGTCAACTGATAGCTCGACAGGAGCCCTCCGAGGAGGCGGATCGTGACCTCGAAATTCTTCACCGTGACATCCCGGTCGAACGACAGCTCCCGGGCGATGAGCTCGCGGGTCTTCGTGGCCTCGCCGTCCAGCCCCATCAGGACCATCGTGTCGAGCGAGTCGACGGGAGTCATCAAGAGAGACTCTCCGTACCAGTCCCGCGGCGCGCGACTCAGCGGCCTGAACTCGTCGTGCCCCCAGGCGTGCTTCTCGTAAGCCCTCCAGCAAAAGAGGAACTCCGCGCGCACGCGGCCCGCGAGCTCGGCTCGATCGATCCGGGCCGCGGCGTCCGGAGGAGCCGGAACCGTTCGGCAGGAAACCAGCAACCCGCACAGAAGGAGGAAAACGACGGTCTTGATGCCGGAAACGTTAAGCCCGCGCCCGCAATCCGTCAAGATCGGAAGGACACGCGATCCGCCAGGATCGGAAGGACACGCGATCCGTCAGGATCGGGAGGACAATAGTCGCGCATGAGCGAAACCCTTCCCGTCCTCTTTCTTGCGCACGGGAACCCGATGCTGCTCGACGACGCGGGATGGGTCGCCGAGCTGAAGGAATGGGCGGACTCTCTTCCGCGCCCGGAGTCGATCCTGATGATTTCGGCTCACTGGGAACGCAACCCCGTGACCCTCGCGGCGACGGAGACGGTTCCGCTCCTCTACGACTTCTGGGGCTTTCCCCCGAGGTACTACGAAGTCGAATACCCGGCTCCCGGCGCGCCCGCTCTCGCGGCTCGCGTCGCGGAGCTTTTCGAAAAGAGGCGGCCGGTCGCGCGCGACCCGCAGCGCGGCCTCGACCACGGCGCATACGTCCCGCTCGTCGCGATGTACCCCGACGCCGACGTGCCGGTCTTGCAGGCATCGCTTCCCGCGATGGACGCCGCCGAACTGTTCGAGCTCGGCCAGGCGCTCGCGCCTCTTCGGCGGGAGGGGGTCCTCATCGTCGGAAGCGGGTTCCTGACGCACAACATGCACACGATCGACTGGAACGGGACGTCCCCGACGCCGGCGTGGGCAGAGGATTTCGACGAGTGGATCGCCGGAGTCCTTTCGCGGCGCGACGCCGACGCCCTGCTCGAGTACCGACGGCTCGCGCCGGGCGTCCGGATGGCGCTCCCGACACACGAACACTTCGTGCCGGTCGTGACAGCGATGGGCGCCGCGATCGAAGGCCCCTCCGAGGCGCGATTTCCGATCACCGGGTTCGCGTACGGATCCTTCACGCGACGGTCCGTCCAGTTCGGCTAGAATCCACACAACCACGATCTTCAGGGAGGCCCCATTGCAGCTCGATATCGGCGCCCTTTCCGACCCGGGCAAGAAGAGAGCGAACAACGAGGACCATTTTCTCGTGATGGAGTTCCGGCGCACGCTGGAAACGGTGCTGACGAATCTTCCGGAAGGCAGCGTGCCGGCGATCCACACCGACACGGCTCACGGCATGGTCGTCGCCGACGGAATGGGAGGAGCGGCCGCGGGAGAGGTCGCGAGCCGGACGGCGATCCAGACTCTCATCGATCTCGCCATTCAAACCCCCGACTGGATCATGCGGCTCGACGAGGAGCATGCCGGCCAGGTTCTCGAGCGCATGAACCAGCGATTCCAGCAGCTCCAGGTAGTCCTTCACGACAAGGCGCAGTCCGACCCCAAGCTCGCGGGGATGGGGACGACGATGACGCTTGCCCTGAGCCTCGAGGCGAACCTGATCGTCAGCCACACCGGCGACTCGCGCGCGTACCTGTTCCGGGAAGGAGAATTGCACGTTCTCACTCGCGACCAGACGATGGTGCAGTCCCTGGTGGACGCGGGCGCGATTCGGCCCGAAGACGCGCGGAAACATCCAATGCGACACGTGCTCACCGGCGTGATCACCACGAAGTCCGGGCAGATTCCGGTGGAGCTCCATCACGTTCCGCTCTCGAACGGAGACCGGGTCCTCCTCTGCACCGACGGGCTCACCGACATGGTCACCGACGAGGGGATCTCCGAGCTCCTTCGAGCCGACGAATCCGCCGACTCGCTCTGTCGCCGCCTCGTGGACCGCGCGCTCGAAGCGGGAGGCAAGGACAACGTGACCGTCGTCGTCGCGAAGTACGGCTTCGAAAGCTGAAAAGGAACTAGAAAGACGCAGTCCGCTTGACGCGATCCCAGTTGGCGAGCAGCCGTTCCGCGTCCGCGATTCGTAGCTCCGTTCCCCTCAAATCGTCGGCCGAAGGAGCGGAGTCCGCGCTCTCGATCCCCGCCGCAAGATCCCGAAGCGACGTCGACGCTCCCTGGAGCGTGTCGGGCTCTCCGCCCGTGGAGGCGAGCGTCATCTCGTCCGCGGTTCCGAGGATCGCGTCGAGCTGCGCCCGCGCCTTCGCGATCTCGGCCGCGCGATTTTCCCCTCCCGACGCGAGACCCTCGAGCGCCTTGCGGCGGGAAACAGCCTCCCGCTCCGCTTCCGCCACGCGGAGGCGCTCCCGCTCGACTTTCCTCGAAAGCTCGAAATTCGCGGCCAGGTCCCCGTCGGTCGCGGCGACCCGGGGATCTCGCTTCACGTCGAGAAACTGGTCGACCGATTTTCCGCCCGCCTCGAGCCGCACTTTGTAGCGGCCGGGCGGGACCCAGAGCCCTTCGTTGCGAAAATCTTCGCTCTCGGAAAGCCCCGGAAGCGTCGCCGTGTGGAGATCCCACACGATCCGATGCGGGCCGGGACTCGAGGGGAGAGGAGATTTTGGCGCGATCCAATCGGGCGTCACGACGGCGCGCCCGAGATCCGGCGGGCGCACGGGATCCGAGCTCGAGAACCGCCGGATGGGGCTGCCCGCCGAATCGAGGACCTCGAGCGTCACCGGCCCCGAGGCCCCCGGCCCGAGCCAGTAGTCGAGGAATGCGCCCCGAGGCCGATTTTCGCCGATCGGCTCGTCCTTGGGAAGCGGCGTGCCCTGAAACGCGCCCGGATGAACGCGAACGGCGGGCTCCGGGGAGAAGAGCCACGCTCCCGACTGTTCGACTTCCGGCGAGAGCTGCCTCAGCGGCGAGACGTCATCGAGGATCCAGAACGAACGGCCGTGGGTCGCGATCACGACGTCGGAGCCGTGCACGTCGATGTCGCGGACCGAGCAGTTCGGAAGATTCTGCTGCAGCGGCTGCCAGGCCTCGCCGTCGTCGAACGAGACGAAAACGCCGATTTCCGTTCCCGCGAAGAGCAGGCCGCGCCGGACCGGGTCTTCGCGCACGACCTGAACGAACGCCCCGGCCGGAATGCCGGAGACGACTTCCGTCCAGGTGCGGCCGCCGTCGCGCGTTCGGGCGATGTGCGGGCGAAAATCGTCGAGGCGATGCCGGTCGATCGCCGCGTAGGCCGTGTCCGCGTCGAAACGGGAAGCCTCGACCATCGTCACCTTCGACCAGGGCGTCAGGCCCTTCGGCGTGACGTTGACCCATTTTTTGCCTTCGTCCGGCGTGCGCCAGATCAGGCCGTCGTCCGTCCCGCACCAGATCTCGCCGTCGCGCACGTACGACGGGGCGATCGTGTAGATCACGCCGCGGCGCGGCCCGGCAACCGGGCTGTCCACCGCCGTCGTCGCGTCGAGATTCTCCGGAACGCCGGGATTCTCGCGGGACAGGTCGGGACTGATCGGGTCCCAGTGGTCCCCCCGGTTTTCGGTGCGAAAGAGGCGCTGGTTCGCGAAATACAGGACCTTCGGATTGCGCCTCGAAAACACGAGCGGGAGAGTCCAGGTGTGCCGGTAACGGTCGGGATGGGCGCGCGCTGGATCGACGTTGCGATTCTGCAGCGTCTCGCCGTCGAAGCGCGTGACCCCCGCCCCGTAGACGGTCCGGGGGTCGAGGGGGTCGGGCGCGATGTAGCCGTTTTCGTACCCGACGTCGACCGGCCTCCAGTCGAACGGAAGGATTCCCTGCCAGTCGCCCTGGGAGAGAACCCTCGCGGCGCCCGAATCCTGCTGCGCGCCGTAGACGCGGTACGGATAGCTCGTGTCGGTCGTGACGTGGTAGAGCTGCGCGGTCCCCTGGTTGTACCAGGAGCTCCACGTCTTGCCTCCGTCGACGGTCACCGTCGCGCCCTGGTCGACGGCCGCGATCATCCGCCGCGGATCCGACGGGTCGATCCAGAGCCGATGGTAGTCGTCGCCGCCGGGCGAGCCCTTGAAGGGCGCGAACGTCGCTCCTCCGTCCGTCGAGCGGTACATCGCCGTGTCGCAGACGTAAACCACGTCGGAGTTCTTCGGATCAACGGTCACGCCGCCGAAATACCACCCTCGCTGCCAGATCCGCGCGTCTCCGGAGCGGCGAGTCCACGATCGGCCGCCGTCCCGGGAACGGTAAAGCCCGCCCTGCTTCGCGTCGACGATCGCGTAGATGCAGCCGGGCTCCGATGGCGCGAATGCAAGGCCGATTCGGCCGAGGCCTTCGGACGGAAAACCGTTCCCCTCGACCGGCGTCCAGTGGATTCCGCCGTCGGAAGATCGATAGAGCCCCGAATCGCGGCCATTGGACGGGGGATACGTGTTCCACGGAGGACGCCGCGTCTGCCACAGGGCGGCGAACACGGTGTCCGGGTGGCCCGGGTCGATCGCGACGTCGATCGCTCCCGTGTCATCGCCGTGAAAAAGGACCCGGTTCCAGGTGCCTCCGCCGTCCGAAGTGCGGTAAACGCCCCGGGTCGAATTCGGGGCATAGGCGTGTCCGAGCGCCGCCACGAGAGCGATCTTCGCGTCCCGGGGATCGACGGCGATCCTCCCGATCTGCTGCGAGTCGGCCAGGCCCGAGTGCGTCCAGCTGCGGCCCGCATCCGTCGACACGTAGACGCCGTTGCCGTAAGAAATGTCGGACCGCATGTCCGCCTCGCCGGAACCGACGTAAATCACGCGGGGATCGGACGGGGCGACCGCGATCGCTCCGATCGAGGCGACCGGTTGAGAATCGAAAATCGGCGACCAGGTCCGGCCGGCGTTCTGCGATTCCCACACCCCGCCTCCGACGGAGCCGAAGTAGAAATGGTCAGGCTCGCCCGGCACGCCGGAAGCCGCGAGGACCCGGCCGCCGCGAAACGGCCCGATGCACCGCCAGCGCAGGTCCGGGAGGAGGCGGCCGTCGGGCGTCCGCGGCGCGGCCGACCCCGAGATCGAGACGAGGGCGAGGATCAGAGCGAAAACCCCGCGGCGCGAAAGACTCAAGCGGACCTCCGATCGAGGCTGAATTATAGAGGCACGAACCCCTCGGCGGATGTAACATTTCCTTCGGAGGTCGCATGGTCACGTCGGCAATTCGGTTGGCGCTCGCGGTGACAGTCTTGTTGGTGTGCGCACGGTGCGCGTCGGTTCCGAGCGCGGACTCGATCGACAAGAGCTCCGCCTCCGGCATCGCGGGAGAATGGGGAATTCAGATGAAAGAGGGCGGCCACAACGTCGAAGGGACGCTGCATTTCTCCTTCGACGGCACGGCCGTCGTCGGCTCCTACCTCGGGCCCGACGGCGAAAGCCGCGAGCTGGAGAACGTTCGGGTCACGGATGGAAAAATCTACTGGCAGATGGAACAGAAAACCGGTTCGATGACCGCGCGGGGCGCGATCAACGGCACGATCATGACGGGAAAAATGAAGCTCCGGCAGCACGACGATGACGGCGGGGTCTCGATTTCCGGCGGCGGCGGCCGGCGCAGCGGCCGGGCGCCGGAAGTCTCCTTCACCTGGACGGCAATCAAGCGCGCGGCGACCGCGAGCCCGTGATTTCCTTCAACGCGAACGCCAGCTCTCTTCGAACAGCCGGTTGAAATTTCCGCCGAGAACCTTCTCGACGCGGCGGGTCGAGTGACCGCGGGCGAGGAGAAGGCCGGCAAGCCGATCCAGCCGGCGGGGCTCGTTCAGATCGGGAGCGAACGTATAGACGTCGTCGTTTTCGCCAGGAGCCCCGATCCCCGCCTTCCGCCTTTGCTCGGTCGATTCGTGGAACGCCGCGACGAAAGCGGGAGTGAGCTCCGTCGGCGAGATCGAGCCGTCCGTTCCGATTCCCACGTGATCCTCGCCGGCGACCTCGAGAGCGTGCTCCAGGTGAGCGATCACGTCCTCGGCTTTCTGCTGGCCGCTCTTCCGTAGATACGGCATGAAGTAAATTCCCGCGACTCCCCCCTTTGTCGCGAGCGCGCGGAGCTGTTCGTCCGTCTTGTTGCGCGGATGATCGGTCAGCGCCGCGCAACCCGTGTGCGTGAACGCGACCGGACTCTTCGAGGCCTCGATCGCGTCGCGCGTCGTCGCCCGGCCGCAATGGGAGAGGTCGACGAGGATTCCCAGTTCGTTCATCCGCTCCACGGCCTGCCGGCCGAGACGTGAGAGCCCCGCGTCGGCCGTCTCGAGGCATCCGTCGCCGATCCGGTTTCGCCGGTTGTAGGTGGGTTGAATGATCCGGACTCCGAGCTGGCGCAGGACCTTCAACCTCGACAGGTCCGCCGCGAAAGCGACGCCGTCCTGCAGCCCGAAGACGATTCCGAGGCGGCCCGACGTTTTCGCCCGGGCGACGTCGGCGAAGTCCCTGACCAGGAGGAAGGCGTCGGGACGGCGGTCGATTTCCGAGCCCCAGAACGCGATGTCGCGGACGATCCCCTCGAAGGCCGCCGTATCGGACGGAATTCCCACCGGCCCGACCGTGAGGTTGACGCAAGTGACGCCCGAATCCCGGGCATCGTTCACGACCGCGTCCGAGAGCGGATGGTCAGCGTCAGTCGAGAAATCGCCGGGCCCTCCGCAGCCGTCCACGATGATCGATCGGCCGTAGACTTCCGTTCGCGGCGACAGAGATGCGCCGGCGGCTTTCAGCGCGAAGCCGGCGACGGCGCCGAACGCGAAAAATTCCCTCCGGTCCATTTTCATTTCATGCACTCCGTCTTCCGCGCCGGCGCCGGCCCGGCGAGCGGAGGTCCCACGCGGCGAGACGCCGCGCCGCTTCCCGCAGCGTCGATTCGCGCTTGGCCAAATTGAAACGCATTTTCGTGCGGCCACTCCCGCCGCGATAGAAGCTCGAACCGGGCACGCCGATGACGCCGACTCTCCGGGCCAGGAAGTCGAGGAACTCCCAGTCGTCGCGCCACCCGAGCGGGGCGACGTCCGCCATGACGTAGTACGCGCCCTCCGGCGGGGAGAATCCGAACCCCGCCTTCGACAGAGCCGAGAGGAGAATCGACCGCTTCCGGGCGTACTTTTCCCGCATGCCGGCGTAGTACGAGGCCGGGAGCGCCAATGCGGCGAGACCGGCGTCCTGGAACGGCGACGGCGCGCACACGGTCAGATAGTCGTGGACCTTCCGGATCAGGCTCGTCAGCTTCGGCGCGGCGACCGCCCATCCGATTCGCCAGCCCGTCACCGCGTAGCTCTTCCCGAGGCCGCTCATCGTCACCGTTCGATCTTCCATCCCGGGGAGCGACGCGAGGCTCACGTGCTCGTGCCCGTCGAACCAGATGTGCTCGTAAATCTCGTCGACGGCCGCGATCGCCCCGAACTTCCGGCAGAGTCTTCCGATCTCCTCGAGCTCCGCCCGGGAGAAAACGCGGCCGGTCGGGTTTCCGGGCGTGTTGAGCAGGACGAGCCTCGTCTTTCGGCCGAAGGCGGCCCGCATCCGGTCGAAGTCGATCTCGAAACTCGGGCCGCGCATCGGAACGAAGCGGGGAGTCACTCCCGCGAGCGCGCAGGCGGGAAAATAGTTTTCGTACCACGGCTCGAGGATCACGACCTCGTCCTCGGGTTCCGTCAGCGCGAGCACCGTCGCGACGATCGCCTCGGAGGTCCCGCAGGTGATCGTCACCTCGCGATCCGGATCGACCTCCATCGCGTTGAACCGAGCGTACTTTTTCGCCACGGCCGCCCGAAATTCCGGCGACCCCCACGTGAAGCTGTACTGGTGCCGGCCCGGCCGCTTCGCGACCCGCCCGAGCGCCGACAGCAGCGCCGCCGGGGGGTGAAAATCGGGGAGCCCCTGCGCGAGATTGACTCCGCCCACCTTCTCGCCGAGACGCGACATCTCGCGGATCACCGACTCGATGAACGGCTTCGTGCGGCGGGAGAGACGCTTCACGGTCGAAGATCGTAGCTTAGAATCTTCGGCGACTTCGATGAGCTCGACACCCCACCTCCGCAAGACGCTCTCCACGATCGAGTTCTTCAGCTTCGGATTCGGGACGATGGTCGGCGTCGGCTGGCTCGTGCTCATGGACGACTGGCTCTCCCGCGGCGGGCCGGGCGGGGCTGCACTCGCGTTTGTCCTCGGCGGCACGCTCCTGCTGCCCGTCGCGGCCGTGTACGCGCGTCTCGTGAGCTCCATTCCCGACGCGGGCGCCGAAATCGCCTACATGGACGGCGTCGTCCCGAAGCCCGTCGCGTTCGCGGCGGCGTGGACGATGGTTCTCTCGTACGCGATCGTCTGCCCCTGGGAGGCGGTCGCGATCGGAAACCTTCTGGCGCGCGTCGTTCCCGCGATGAACCGCTGGCCGCTGTACGAAATCGCGGGAAAGGCGGTCACGGTCCCGCGGCTCGGCGCCGGCATCGCCCTGGCCGCCGCGATCTGCCTGCTGAACTGGAAAGGCATTCGCGCGAGCGCGCGATTTCAGAAGGCGACGACGCTCGCCCTGCTCCTCCTCTCGGCCGTCTTCGTCCTCCTCGGCTTCGCAAAGGGCCGTTCTTCGAATCTTGCTCCCCTCTTCGCCCGCCCGGGGACGGGAGGGGCGTTCCTTTCGATTCTCCTCGCCCTCCAGATCGTGCCGTACTTTCTGACCGGATTCGAATCGGTCGGAAAGGAGTCCGAAGAAGCCCGCGAAGGGTTCGACCCGCGTGGGTTCGGGTCCGCGATTCGCGGCGCGCTCGTTGCCGGAGCGTTTTTCTATGTCACGATCATTCTCGCCGTCTCGCTCGTCTTTCCCTGGCGCGAGCTCGTCTCGAAGAAGCTCGGCACGGAAGCGGCGTTTCGGGCGGCGTTCGGATCGCCCGTTCTCGCCGACACGATTCTCGTCGCCGCGCTCCTCTCGCTCCTGAAGATCTTCAACGGAAATTTCGTCGCCGCCACGAGGCTCCTCTTCGGAATCAGCCGGCGAGGGCTGTTGCCGCCGGCGCTCTCGAGGATTCATTCGCGGCACGGAACTCCGAGCGCGGCCATCCTGCTCATGGCCCTCTTCACCGTCGCGGCCTCGTTTTTCGGCGATGCGATCCTCGTGCCCGTGACGGAAGTCGGGTCGCTCGCGGTCGGCGTCGGGTGGTTTTCCGCGTGTTACGCCGATCTGCGGCGTTCTCGGGGAACCCCCACTCCCCGGGCGGTGGCGGCCCTCGGCGCGGCGGTCAGCGCCGCGATCGTGGCGATGAAAGTTCTCCCCATGGTTCCCGGGAGCTTCACCGCGGCCGAGTGGATCGCTCTGGCCGTGTGGTCGGCCGCAGGCCTCGCGCTCTGGGCCGGACGGCCGAAGCCGTCGCCCGGCTAATCCGTTTCTTCGGATTGCGCGTCGCTTCCCGGCAGCCCGAAGCACCGCGTGGTAACTTTCGCTCCGAAATGACGAGGGACCTTGAGACCGTTTTCCGAGCTGCCCTCGTCGCGCTCGTGCTCGTCGCAGGCGCGATTCGAGCGTTCTCTCTACCGCGATTTCCGGCCGATCACGACGAGCAATTTCAACTCGAAGTCGTCCAGTCGCCGCCCGAGGTTTTCTGGGAGCGGCTCCGGGGCGACGCCGTTCATCCGCCCCTCGACTATCTCGTCGACCGCGCCGTGCTTTGGATTTCTCCCGCCGCGCTGACCAACCGCGTTCCGGTCATCATCTGGGGATCGCTGACGGCAGGACTCCTGGGGCTGCTCGTCCGGAACCGGAGCGGACGCGCCGCCGGTCTCCTGGCCGCCGTTCTGCTCGCCCTGGCGCCGTACCACGTGGTCGAGGCGCGCCGCCTTCGCCCCTACGCGCTGGGCGCGTTTCTCCTGTGCCTCTCGCTCTACCTCCTCGACCGGCTCCTGCAGCGCCCGGACCTGCCCCGCGCCGCGCTTTTCGCCGCGGCGACGGCGGCCTGCCTTTCGACCCTCTACCTCACGGGAGTCACGCTCGCCGTCGCGGGCGCGGGAATAGCCACCGAATCCGCCTTTTCGGGCGACGCGGAAGCCCGCGGGCGCGCGCGGCGGGGATCGCGGCTCGCGGCCGTGGCTGGCCTGATCGCGTTCGCCGCTTTCTCCCCCTGGCTGTCGACGGTCTTCCGCGCGGTTCGACGTCCCCCGGTCGTGGCCGCGCCGACGGAGACCGTCGCGCGCGCGGGAAGGGTGCTCTCGTACTTCGCCTTTTCACCCAACGCGGGCTACTCATTTCCTCCGCACGCGCTTTTCTTCGCGGGCTTTTCGCTCGCCGTCACGCTTTTCGCGCTCGGAGCCGCGACGGCCCTTCGACGCGAGGGAAGCCGATTCCTCGTCTTCTGGGGGGCCGGAGCGCTGCTGGCGACCGAGGGTCTGCAGCGGGTCCACCCGCACTACCATTCGTGTCGCTATTTCCTTCCGGCCGGCATCGCGATGACGGGGCTCTGGGCCATCGGTCTGGCGCGGCTGTTACAGACACGCCGATGGCGGATACTCGGGGCGGTTCTTCTGGCGACGGTGGTCGCCCTGGACGGCGTCTCGCTTGCGCGCTATTACCGGTTCGGACTCTGGAATTTCTCTTCCGGCAGGACGAAGACGACTTCGTCGGACTTGACGAGACCGAGTTTTTCCCGGGCGATCTTTTCGAGCTCGTGCGTGCTCAGCTCCGCACTGCGCGTGCGGGCCAGCAGCGCGGCATTCTGCGCCTCGAGGAAAGCAATCTGGCTTTTCAGGGTCCGGGACTCCTCCTGCGCGCGCCGCCAGGCGGAGGATCCCCGGTCTCCCAGCAGCAGAACGCCGAGGCCGAGAGACGAACAGAGAACGGAAATGAAGAACGCCCTCGCGGGGCTGGGGGCGGGTCGTTTCGAAGCCGCGTCGATCACTTCATCGTCGGAAGGCCCCCGCGCCGGCGAACCGTGAAGCCGGAGCGAGCTCTTCTTCGATCCTCAACAACTGATTATACTTCGAAAGCCGCTCTCCCCGCGACGCCGAACCGGTCTTGATGAGCCCCGAACCGCACGCGACCGCCAGGTCGGCGATCGCATCGTCGGACGTCTCGCCGCTGCGGTGGGAGATCACGGCCTTGTACCCCGAGCCCAACGCGAGATCGATGGCTTCGAGCGTCTCGGAAACCGTGCCGATCTGGTTGAGCTTGACGAGCACGGCATTGCCGACTCCTTCCTCGATTCCCCGGGCGAGGATCTTCGGATTCGTCACAAACACGTCGTCGCCGACGATCAGGATCTTCTCGCCGAGCCGCTTCGTCATCTCCTTCCAACCGTCCCAGTCCCCTTCGGCGAGGCCGTCCTCGATCGAGGCGATCGGATAGTCGGACACGAGGCCGGACCAGTACTCGATCATCTGGGAGGTGGACAGGGTCTTCCCTTCGCCCTTCAGCGCGTATTTTCCCTTCTCGAAGAATTCCGAGGCGGCGGGATCGAGCGCGAGGACGATGTCCCGTCCCGGCTCGTAGCCGGCGGCCCCGATGCCGGCGAGAACGAGCTCGATCGCTTCGCGGGCGGAGGAGAGGTCCGGAGCGAAGCCCCCCTCGTCGCCGACGCCCGTCGAAAGACCCTTCTTCTTGAGCAGCGATTTCAGAGCGTGAAACGTCTCGGCCCCCGCCCGCAGGGCCTCGGCAAAGCTCGGAAACCCGACGGGGCAGATCATGAACTCCTGCGGGTCCAGCCGGTTGTCCGCGTGCGCCCCGCCGTTGATCACGTTCATCATCGGAACGGGAAGAACGTTCGCTCCGGCACCGCCCAGGTACCGGTAAAGAGGCAGCCCGGACGCGTTCGCGGCCGCTTTCGCGCAGGCAACGGAGGCTCCGAGAATCGCGTTCGCTCCGAAGCGGGACTTGTCGGGCGTTCCATCGGCCTCGATGAGAACCCTGTCGATCAGCGTCTGGTCCCGCGCGTCCGCGCCCTTGAGCTCTTCGGCGATGGGGCCGTTGACGTTTCCGACGGCGCGCAGGACTCCCTTCCCGCCGTATCGCTTTCGGTCGCCGTCCCGAAGCTCCAGCGCCTCCCTCGACCCGGTCGACGCTCCGGAGGGAACGCCGAATCGTCCTTCCGCTCCGCCGGAGAGAAGCACCTCGACCTCGACGGTCGGATTTCCCCGGGAGTCGAGAATTTCCCGGGCGAAGACCTCCTCAATCAGGAACATGGCGATTCATCCCTCCAACATCCCCTTACCGAGCTTCATCAGCGAGTCGAGGTCGACCCGGCTTTGAGCTTCGGCGTAGAACCGCGCGACCGGTTCCGTGCCCGACTCCCGGAACAGCATCCAGGACCCGTTCTCGAAAATGAACTTCATGCCGTCCAGCCGGTCCGTTTTCACGACCTTGAGCGGGCCGACCCGGTCTGGCGGCGACTTTCTCCAATCGGAGAGCTTCTTTCTCTCGTTCTCCGTGATGGGGAGGTCGAGCCGGTCGGAGACGAACGGGCCGATCTCCTTCTCGAGGTCGGACTGGAGCTCCCCGATCGGGCGCCCCGCTTCGGCAACCGCGCGCGCGACGAGGGCGTCGGCCAGGATGCCGTCCTTGTCCGCGACGTGGCCTTCGATCGACAAGCCGGCGGATTCCTCGCCCCCGATGAGGATCTTTTCCTCGAGGATCAGCTCGCCGATGTACTTGAACCCGACTGGCGTTTCGATCAGGGGAACGCCGAACTTCGCCGCGATCGCATCCAGAGCGTGCGTCGTCGCGACGCTTCGAGCGATCCCCTTTTTCGATCCCGTGCGGCGGAACAGGTCCCAGGCGACGAGCGCGAGGATCGAGTTCGGCCACAGATAGTTGCCCCCTTCGTCGAGAACGCCGAATCGATCCGCGTCGCCGTCCGTCGCGAGCCCGAGTCGAGAGCGGCTTCGCGCGACGACGGCGGACAACTCGACGAGCTCCCGGGCAGAGCACTGGGGCGATTGCCCGCCGAAGAGCGGATCGGCGTTCGCGTGGATTTTTTCGACCCTCGCTCCGGACGACTCGAAGAACGCGTCGAGGTAGCCGGCGGAGGTTCCGAAGCGAAAATCCAGCGCGAGGGGAAACCCGGACAGGCTCGGCGACCCGACCCGGGAGCGGAGATTTTCCAGATAGGGCGGTGCGGGGTCGAACATTTCCGGCTGCGCGTCGGCCGCCGGAGCGACTTCACCGGCCTTCGCGATCTCCGCCTCGATCGCGGAGGTCACTTCCGGAAGCGCGGGAGCGCCGTTTCCCGTCGAAAACTTCAGACCCTCGTAGATGGGAGGATTGTGGCTCGCCGTGAAATTCAGCGCCCCGATTGCCTTTCGGCGGACCGTTTCGAATGCAATCACGGGAGTGGGCACGGCCCGATTCGAGACCTCTGCGGAAAAGCCGCGCTCACGGAGAAGATTGGCCGCTTCCCGGGCGAAACGATCCGCGAGAAATCGTGTATCGTGTCCGACGAGCACGAGGCCGTGGAGGTTCTTCGATTCGAGATACTTCGCGATCCCCGCGACCGCCCTGCGCGCGTTGGCGAACGTGAATTCGTCCGCGAGGACGGCGCGCCAGCCGGAAGTTCCGAAATGGATTTTCGTCAGGCCCATGCTCGAAATCTAGCATGATCACTCTGCTTCTCGTCGGCTCGAAGGAGGACGACTCGATCGCCGCCCCCCCTTCGATCGAGCTGCTCCGCTGCGAGAGCCCCGACGAGGCGCTCGAGACCCTCTCGCGCAACCGAAGAATCGACGCCGTGCTGTTTCTCGACGGCGCCGCGGCCGCGGAAACGACCGCGCTCCTCGCGGAGGAGGACGGCTCCTGGCCTCCCCTCTTCCAGGTGGGAGATTCGTCTCTTCCAGGCAGGGTCCTGCCGTTGGACCCCACGTCAATTCTGGAGGATCTCCGGCGGCATCTGGGCGAGTAATCTGATAGAGTTCGCTCGAACGCGACATTTCGGCGGCTCGCCCGCCTTGAGGAATACGACGATGGGTGGTTGTTCCGGGTGTTCAGTCGGCAACAAATACAATTCCGGGGGCGCTTACGTGGGGATCCGCCTCAACGAGAACGAGGACGGACGCGTTGTCTTCTGTGAAACAGCCGGCCAGGCGCTCGAAAAGTCCGCCTGGATCGTCGTCGAGTCGCCGGACAACGGGACGCTCGACTATGCCCAGGTGACGACCCTTCACCCGATCATCGCGAAGGGTTGCCAGGTCAAGGATGCCCGGCGGCTCGTCCGGCCCGCGAATGAATCCGACCTCGAAGGCCACCGCCACAAGCTCGAGCGGGAAAAGAAAATCTTCGAATTCATCCACGACCGGGCGGCGGCGCTCTCCCTTCCGATGAAACTCGTCCGATCCCAGCTGAGCTACGATGGACGTAAACTCTCTGTTTGCTACACTTCCGAAAATCGCATCGACTACCGGCAGCTCGTTCGGGAGCTCGTCCAGGCCTACGGTTTTCGGGTCGAGATGCGCCAGATCGGGGTGCGCGACGAAACGAAGATCCGGGGCGGAATCGGGCCGTGCGGGAAGACCCTCTGCTGCTCGACGTTTCTCGAATCGTTCCATCCGGTCACGATCAAGATGGCGAAAAACCAGAATCTTTCCCTGAATCCCTCGAAAATCTCCGGAATGTGCGGGCGGCTGATGTGCTGCCTCGCCTACGAGAACGAGGACGCCCGCGCCTCTTGATTCCCCGGGTCCACTCCAATAGAATTTTTTAAATCGCTTTTGCGTTTTCCCTGTCAGCGCGGGCCAAAGACCCGCCATTGAGAGACTTCAAATGCCAGACCGAAAAGGGTCGAATTCGCCGTCGCCCGAAGAGCTCGCGCCCACGACGCGGAAGCTCATCCGGCCTTCTCTCGCGGAAGTGAAGGACCGTTACCCGACCCGGCCGTTTCAGAGGAAGCAGGCTCCCCCGGAACAGACCAACGCGGAGAACTTCTACTATCTCAAGCAGATGGGGGCGAAGACTCCCATGGTCGTGATGTTGAACGACGGCGAAGAGATCCACGGCTGGATCGAGTGGTACGACAAGTCCTGCCTGAAAGTGAACCGGGAGAAGGGCCCCAACCTCCTGATCCCGAAGCACTCGATCAAGTACCTCTACAAAGAGAACGACGAGGAAGAAAAGCTCGGGGCGAAGTCGTCGGTCGACGGCAACCACTAACCTCGCGGGGACGATGCTCTCGCTGCCGGGCAACGCGAGCAGCGGGGTGTTCCGTCGGGAAGACGCAACGGCCACGGCGATGGAATTACGTCCTGGGCCGTCGCTCGCGCCGCAGCCTCAGCGCGCTCCGCGCCCCGCGATCACGGCGGGCACGGTCAGCATGAGAATCTTGAAGTCGAGCAGCGGCGTCCAGGTGTCGATGTACTTGAGGTCGAGCGCCATCCAACGGTCGAAATCGGGAATCTCGTTGCGGCCCGAGATCTGCCACAGGCACGTGAGCCCCGGCTTCATCGAGAGCCGCCGCCTCTGCCACGCCTCGTAGCGCGCGACTTCCTCCGGCAGCGGCGGCCGCGGCCCGACGAGGCTCATGTCGCCCTTCAAGACGTTCCACAGCTGCGGAAGCTCGTCGATCGAAAAGCGGCGCAGCAGCTTTCCGACCGACGTGAGACGAGGGTCGTTCGTCGCCTTGAAGACCGGCCCCGACATCTCGTTGAGGTGGGAAATCTCCGAGAGCCGCTCCTCGGCTCCGGAGACCATCGTTCGGAACTTCAGCAGCCGAAACTGGCGGCCGTTCAGGCCGCTGCGCGTCTGCCGGAAGAGAACGTCGCCGGACGTCGAAAAGCGAATCGCGATCGCCGCCGCGAGCTGGATCGGCAGCGTCACGAGGAAGAGCAGGGCGCCGACCGCGAGGTCGATCGCCCGCTTCACGGCGATCAGCGCGGGGTTGGAAGGAACCGTCGTGAATGTCAGGAGCGGAACGCCGTCGAGCTCCTCGAGAACGGGATGGGCGATCACGTGCGGAAAGAGGTCGAGCGCGACGTGCGAGCGCACCCCGTGCCGCTCCGCCGCGAGCATCGCCTCTTCGAAGTCCTCGAGACGCCCCCGGCCGACGACGAAGATCACTTCGTCCACGATCTCGCGCGCGAGCACCGACCCCAGGTCCGAGAGATCTCCGAGTTTCTTCCATCGCCCGTCCCGGGAAATTTCGCCGCCGTTTCCGTCGTCGAGATAGCCGAGGACCCGAAAGCCCCAGTGGGGGTGGTTCTCGAGAAACCCGCCGAGGGCCTGCGCCTTCGCCGCGGTTCCGGCGAGGATCACCGTTCGAAAATTGAATCCGCGCGCGCGCGCCTTTCGGGCGACCGCCCGGATCACGAGCTTTTCGACCGAGAGCAGGGCGAAGTCGAGGACGGCGAACAGAAAGAGAAAGGGCCGGGACACGTCGACGCGCCGGAAAGCGAAGACCGTCATCGCGAGAATCGCGATTCCGAAAAACACGGCTTTCGCGGCTCCCCAGATCTCCTCCCAGAGGGGAAGCGTCCGGCGGCTCCGGTAGAACCCGGCCGAGAAGAGGCAGGCCGTCCAGATGGGAAGGATGACGGCGAGCAGCGGCAGGTAGTGGGTCAGCGGGTACAGGGGCGCGGCGAAAACCGACGGCCAGAGAGCCCGGAACAGCCCCCCGCGAAGAGCGTGCGCAAGCACGAACGAGGCGGCCGTGAGGGCCAGATCCCCAAGCAGAAGCCCGCTCGCGAGAACGCGCGCCCGCTGCTTCAGCATCGTCCGTGTCCGCTATCTTTGAAGGGCTCGCTCATACCGGTCCGTGATGTCCTCCCATCTGTAGCGCTCCTGAACCAAGCGCAGGGCCCTCTCCGAGAATACGTTGAAGCGAGCCGGATCGTCCAGGAGGGAGCTCAGGACCGCGGAAAGCGTCTCCGGGCGTGAAGCATCGAACGGAATCCCCGCGTCTCCGCAGACCTCCCGATTCTCGGGGGAGTCGTGGTACGCGACGACCCTGCCGGCCCCCATCGCCTCGACGAGGGCCGGGTGGGTGCCCCCGATCTCCGTCGCCTGGATGTAGGCCCGCGCGTGGAAGAGAAGCTCCCGGTAGCCCTCGCCGTAGATCGCGCCCGGGAAGAGGACCCGCGGGTCGGCGGCGCTCCGGACCCGGCGGATGTATCCGGCCGCGTACGGCGCGTCTCCGACGACAACGAGAGGCTCGTCTCCCCCGACCTGCCGGTAGGCCTCGACGACGGCGAGCGCGTTGTTTTCCGGCTCCAGCCGCGACACGTACAGAAAATATCGGTTTTCCGAGAGCCCCAGCCTCTCGAGCGTTTCGCGCCCCTCCGGGCGCCGCAAATCCCCGCCGTACGGAATCATGAGCGGCTCGATGCCGAATTCCTCGCGGTAATACCGGCGAATGACCTCGGCGTCGGTCACGACCGCGTCGGGGAACTTCGTCGACAGCCGCTCGGCAACCGAATAGGCGGCACGTCCCGCGGCGTTCCATTTCCGGCGGTTTCGCTCGAGCCCGTCGACGTTCAGCAGCGTGCGCGCCCCCGACAGGCGCTTCGGGATCCAGCAGAAGGGGGCCGTGATCGCGTTGCAGTAGAGAACGGAATCGAACCTCTCCCGCGCGGAATGGATCGAGGACAGAAGCGCGTGCACGACCGTGTCGAGGTACTTCGACCGGACCGTCGGGAGAACGACGAGGCGCACTCCCCGGTATTCGCGGAGGTCCCGGGGGGTGTGGTGCGACCGGCAATAGACCGTCACCCGGTGCCCGCGCGCGGCGAGCCGCGTGGAGAGCTCTTCCGCAAACGTCTCGAAACCGCCGTAGCTGGCGGGGATCCCGCGGGTCCCGAGAATCGCGATCTTCACGGGCGCCTTCCCCGCGCTCCGCGAAGCGCGAGGATCTCCCGCCTCTTCGCCCGAAGCCGCTTCCGGTTCTTCCAGAGAAACCCGAACGCGGGAAGCGACTCCCGTTCGACGGTGAGGCACGCGCCGAGCACGACGAGGTCGCGCGCGAGCACGGGCAGCGTTCGAAATTCCTCCACGGGCGAGTTGTTGATCCGGAGGAGAAACCGATTCTTGACGGAATGGAGGTTCGCCGTTCGCGACATCGACCGCCGCCGCTCCGGCAGGTTCCGGCGGCGGTGGAAAGCGACGGCCTCGGGAACGTACAGGCAGCGCCAGCCCGCGGAGCGAAGGCGAAGAGCGAGGTCCGCGTCTTCCCGGTAGAGAAAGAAGTCCTCGTCGAACCACCCGGTCGAGATCCGAACGGAGTCGAGGGCCGCGCGGCGGTAAAAGGCCGCCGCTCCGGTGACTCCCGCGACTTCCCCCGCGTGCCGCGGGTCCGCGGGATCGGCAATACCCGAATCCCGGTCGAGGTGTCTTCCCGAGGCCGTGAAGATCAGACCGGTCGAATCGAGCGCCCGCCCGGCGCGAAGGTCGGACCCCTCGGCGCGAAAGATCTTTCCGGACGCCGAGCCGGCATCCGCCGCACCCGGCCCGTCGAGCGCGTCGCGGAGCGCCCGGCAGAAGCCGGGATCGAGCCGGCAGTCGGGGTTGAGGAGGAGAACGAATCTCCCGCGGGACGCCTCGATGCCCGCGTTCGCTCCTCCCGCGAACCCCCGGTTGACGCCGAGTCGTCACGACGCGGGCGCCGGCGGATTCGGCAGCGGCCCGGGAACCGTCGCGCGAGGCGTTGTCGACGACGATCAGCTCCGTCGCGACTCCGGCCTGCGCGGCGGCGGCCGGCAGGCTGATTCTGAGATCGTCTTCGGAGTCGTGGGAAACGACGACGATCGAGACGTCGATTGCGCTCACCGAAACATCCCCGCGCGTCTCACCGACACATCCCTGCGCGTCTCACCGACGCGACACCGCGACTGCGAGCGCGGATCGATACGCGCGCCGGGACTCCGACTTCGGGCGCGGGTCGCTCCGCCGGAACGGCAGGGCCGCGAGACGGATCAGCATGCCGGCGAACAGCAGCGCGCGGAACGCGAGCGCCGGCAGGGCGCCCGCGCTCTTCTTCCAGTACGAGATCGCGTTTCGATAGTAGAGCGGCAGAAACCGGTCGTAACCGAGCCGTTCCATCGCGCGCCCTCCCCCGTGCTCGAACCGTGCCGACGGGACGTAGACGATCTTCCCCTCCCCGGCGAGCCTCCGGCAGAGGTCGACGTCCTCCCACCAGGCGGGAACAAAGAGGGGATCGAAGCCGCCGACTTTCTGGAACGCGGACTTTCTCACGGCGAGGGCGGCGGCGGCCGGCTGCTCCACCTCGAACGACGAGTCGCGGTCGCGGTCGAGATACCGGTCGCGCACGCGGCCCGCGTTCCGGGGAAGGAGCCGGTCGATCAGAAGAAGCTCGCGGAACGCGCTGCCGAGCCGCGGCAGCCGGCGAAGCTGGAATTCCTCCTGGGTATCCTCACCCGGTCTCGACGGCTCCGCCCTCGTTCCCATCTCCACCAGACGCGGAGCGACCGCAATCCAGTCGGGATGGCTTTCGAAAGCCTCCGCGATCGCGGGGAACGGATTTCCGGCGGCGCGCGTGTCCGGGTTCAGAAACAGCAGAACGTCGCCGCGCGCATGCGCCGCTCCGTGGTTCGCGGCAGGCCCGAACCCGACGTTTTCGCCGAGAACGGCGAGCCGGATTTCGGGCCATTCCTCGCGAAGACGGCGTTCCGGAAACGAATCGGAATGGTTGTCGATCACGACGAGCTCGATCCGGCCGGGGGAAAACCCCGATTCGCGGCGCGCGCGCGCGAGGCTCGCCACGCATTCGACCAGATCCTCTCCCGAATTCCAGGAGACGATCACCGTCGAGATCGTCTTCACTTCCCCCCGGCGGAAAAAACCGGAAAGCGCGTCAGCCGCGTCGCCTCGGGCCGGGTGGCCAGCGCGTGTGCCGCCGCCGCCGGCCAGACCAGGAGCGGAAGCGCGACGCCGGCCCAACCGACGGCGCGGGCATGCGCGAGGTCGGCGCGGAGCAGACCGCCGAGCCGCCGGCGCAGGAACGAGCCGTCGAAATTCTTCAGCAGGGTCTTCCACCGGTTTCGCGAGATCCAGAGCGCCCGCTTCCAGGGCGTCCGCCGGCCGGTCAACGAGCCCTCGTGGTAAGCGACCGCCCGCGGATCCAGGGCGAAACGCCATCCCGCGCGGGCGAGGCGAAGGGACAGGTCGACGTCCTCGTAGTAGGCGAAGAACGATCCGTCGAACACCGAGCCGCCCTCCGCCACGCTCTCCAGCGCCGATCGTCGGTAAAGAGACGCCGTCGCCGAGATTCCGGGGACCTCGACGGTCCCGGCCGGCGCGGACGCCGGATCGCACCCCGCGAGAAACGGAATCGCCTCGCCGCGGGAATTCCAGGAGAGGCCCGCCGTGTCGACCGCCGAGCCGTCGCCCCGCAGAACGAGTCCCTGCGCGCCGGCGACGCGCTCGTCGGCCGAGAGGACTTCGGCGAGGCGGGCGGCGTAGCCGGGCGCCAGCCGGGCGTCGTTGTTGACCGCGAGAATGAACCCGCCGCTCGTCCGCGCGATTCCCTCGTTGACCGCGCGCGCAAACCCGAGGTTCGAGGAGAACGGAATCAACCGGAAGCCCGGAAAGAGCCGGCGGATCTCGTCCCGCTCGGCTTCCTTCGAGCCGTTGTCGACGACGACGGTCTCGAGATCGGGCATTCCCTGGTCTGCAAGCGATTCGAGGCAGCGGAGAAGGGCGCCGCCGCCGTTGCGGTTGACGACGATGGCCGAGATTGACTTCAAAGCGTCTCCGTTGTTCAATCCGCGCTTCATGTTAGCACGCGCATTTCTGAGGGAAAACGCGGCCCGCCTCGCGCACGAGATGCCCGAGCGCTACTCGGGCGTCGACCTCGACGGGTACGCGACGCTCGAGTCGCGCCGGCGCGAGGTCGTCACCCAGCTGGAGGCGCTGCGCCAGGACAGGAACCGCCTGACCTCGGGAAAGCAGCGGCCGTCGCCCGAGCAGGTCGCGGAAATCAAGAGCCTCAAGGAGAGGATCGCGAACGCTCGAAGAGGACGAACGGCGCTGCGACGCGGACCTCGAAAGCATCGAAAAACGCGTTCCCAACGTTCCCGACGCGACGGTTCCCCGCGGCCCCGACGAATCGGCGAACCGCGAAGAGAGGAAATGGGGAAAGCCGCGGGACTTCTCCTTCGAACCGAAGCCCCACTGGGAGATCGGCGAACGCCTCGGCATTCTCGACTTCGCGCGCGCCGCGAAGATCTCCGGCGCGCGGTTCGCGGTGCAGCTCGGAGCCGGCGCGCGGCTCGAGCGCGCGCTGATCGACTTCATGCTCGATCTGCACACGGGCGAGGGGGGCTACACGGAGATGCTGCCGCCGTTTCTCGTCAACGCCGATTCCGCCTTCGGCACCGGCCAGCTGCCGAAGTTCGAAGAGGACCTTTTCCGCACGCGGGACCTCTACCTGATTCCCACGGCGGAGGTGCCCGTCACGAATTTCCACCGCGACGAGGTCCTCGAAGCGTCTTCCCTTCCGCTGAAGTACGCGGCCTACACGCCGTGCTTTCGCGCGGAGGCGGGCGCGGCGGGGCGCGACACGCGCGGCCTCGTCCGCCTCCACCAGTTCAACAAGGTGGAGCTCGTGGCGTTCTCCCGGCCGGAGGATTCTTCCGGCGTCCTCGAGCGCCTGACCGGCCGACGCGGAGCGCGTGCTCCAGCGGCTCGGCCTCCCCTACCGGGTCGTCACGCTCTCGACCGGCGACCTCGGGTTCTCGGCCGCGAAAACGTACGATCTCGAAGTCTGGCTTCCGGCGCAGAACACGTACCGCGAGATTTCTTCCTGCTCGAACTTCGCGGACTTCCAGGCGCGGCGCGCGAACATCCGCTTTCGCCCGGCTCCGGACGCGAAACCGGAATTCGTTCACACGCTGAACGGCTCGGGGCTCGCGGTCGGAAGAACGCTCGTCGCGATCCTGGAGAACTACCAGCGCGAAGACGGATCGGTCGAGATTCCCGAGGCGCTGCGGCCCTGGTTCGGCGATCGGACCGAGATCACCGGGCCTTAGGGAACAACCCTTCTCTCACGCCCGCCCGCTCGGCCGGGGTATGGACAAGCCGGAGCGCGACGGCATACGCTCGCGCGAATGGATCGACCCGGAAAACGCGTTCACATCGGCTCGGGCCCGAACCTCCTTGCCGGGTGGATCAACGTGGATCTCTACCCGCTTCCGGGCCTCGACTTCGCGATCGACGTGCGGAAGGGACTTCCCTTCGACAACGTCGCGCTGCTCTTCGCCGAGCACTTCCTGGAGCACCTGACGATCGACGAGGGGCTCTCGTTCCTGCGCGACTGCCGGCAGATCCTCCGGCCGGACGGAATCCTGCGGCTCTCTACCCCGAACCTCGACTGGGTGATCCTGACCCACTACCACGGCACTTCCGTCGCGACGCAGGAAGAAGCGATCGTCGATTCGCTGCGCTTGAATCGCGCGTTCCACGGCTGGGGGCACCAGTTCCTCTACAACCGGGCGATGCTCGAAACGGTGCTGCGGGCGGCCGGGTTCGCGACGATCCGCTTCGAGAAGTACCGCGAGAGCTCGATCGAGGCGTTCCGCGGCATCGAGCAGCACGAGACCTACGACGACGTCCCCGGGCTGCAGCACGTCCTCATCGCCGAGGCGCAGGGCTCCGCGGAGCCTCGCCCCATTCCTAAAGCTCTCTACGTCGAGTTCAAGCAGGCGTTTTTCTGAGCGTGCCCCGGGTCGCCCCAGTTTCCAGGAATGAATAGATCAGGACTCCGTGCTCGGGACTACAGACCGCCAAGCTGTTCCCGTGGATCGCAACTCCCTTGGGGCCCCCTTCCCTCTTATTGCGTACATTCACTTTTTCAAAAGCATTGTCCGGACCGACCGCCTGACGCAGAACCGGCGTCTGGGCCCACTCTGGCCTGGCATCGTCCCCTGAGAGGGCGTACACACTGAAGTAATTGGCTCCCGCGTTCGTCACCACGAGGTGGTTCATGATCGGCGTGAATGCGACGGAGTGGGGGTAACACAACCCCGGATCGCGGATGACCGTCACCGGTTGCGGCCCGTATCTCGGCCCCAATGCGCTAAGAATCCCGCGATTTCGCCGAAAGACGCTCACCGTGTGGTTCCCGTGGTTAGCGACGGCGAGCCATTCGCCGTTTTCCGAAAAAGCCAGACCGTCCGGCTGGCACAGGCTTCCGCCTTTGAGGCAAAAGGACGGCCTCGGTTCAAAACGAACAGAACGGTCCTTCGTCTCTCGATAAAACGAGATCAGGTCGGTTTCCAGACTGCAGATGGCCAGATAATTCATTTTGGGTGGAACGAAGGCCACGCCGTCGGAGAAGTTGAGCCTCGCTTGCGGCCCGGAGAGTCGAAAAACCGGTTCTGCGCCACAGGTTCCTCTTGCCTCATCCATCTGGTATATCGAAACCGATCCGGTGCGCTGGGCCACGGCGAAAAACTCGGCGCCGCCGGCCACGCAAAAGGAAATGTCGTGCGGATAGTCAAGTCCGGATCGGGGCCCGCTCAGGCTCCCGCACGGCTCATTTTCAAATCGACCGCCGGATTTTCTCTTAAACAGGAACACTTCGTTCGTGTCGGACGCGGTGACCGCGATGACGTCGCCCGAAGGGGAAAACGCGATTCCTTCGAATCTCTGCGAGTTGTTCCGCGGCACCAGGTTCTGGACCGAATCCTCGGCATCAATTTCGATGCCGGAGTTGCCGGCCGGTCCGGGTACCGCATCCACGGGTTTTTCGGCGAGATGTAGACCCAAGCCTTCCTGCGTGTCTCGGACGGAATAGGAGCGCATGGGTTGTCTTGAGATCATACTCCTCCCTCGCGCTCGCCCTTCTTGTTCGGCGAACACTAAACGCATCGCGCCGAAGCGTCGCCATCGCAGATGGCAGGGCGAAGGCGGATGGCGGAGGAGGAGGGATTCGAACCCCCGGTACCGTTTCCGGCACAACGGTTTTCAAGACCGCCGCCTTCAACCACTCGGCCACTCCTCCGGGAGACGCCGTTAAATCTTAACCACGAGCCCGACGGTCACGACGCAGAAGAGCAAGGCTCTCACGCTGAGTTTCGACATGGCTTTTGGCCAGATTCTAACGCCAGACATGATCCTCCGCCCCGCCTATCGCGAAACGCCCCAAACGGGGACAGCCCGGGCCAGCGGGGGCCCTAGGCGAGGTCCCAGTCCGTGTGGGGTTTTCGGTTCCGGACGATGTAGTCCCAGAACAGGCCGGGATACGTCCGCTCGACGTGGTGGATCTCGCGGAAGAACGATTTGAGCAGCCGGTTCAGCCTCGGCAGGTTGTACATGGGGACGGCGGGAAAATAGTGGTGCTCCAGGTGGAAGTTCGAGTTCAGGTACGCGAAGTTCCAGAACCACGATGCTCTCATGAGCGTGCCCCACTTCGCGGGATCGTCGCGGTCGATGTCGTAGTGCTGGCCCAGGCGATTCAGCGCGAACGCGATCGGAAAGACGAGGAAGTACGGAACGAGGTAGACGCGCGCGGCGACCGCGAACCCCGCGAGGATCCAGACCGCCGCGAGAACCGCGAGATGAATCGCGATCGTCGCCGTCCGCTCGCGGGCGATCCTCTTTCGGACCGGTTCCGGATACGTCGCCGTCTCCTTCGCCGCGGCGCGGAAGTAGATGACGAAAAGCGCGGGCGTGAAATACAGGATCTTCAGCCACCTCGCGTTGATCTTCGGCGACAGGTAGTGGCGTTTCGGATCGGCGATCTCGGAGCCGAGCTCCGCGTGGTGCGTCAGGTGCCATCGGGAAAACTGTGTGCCCGAGATTCCGGACGGCACGGCGTAGAGCGTCATCAGCCACCGGGTCGCCGTATCCCGCCGGCCCATCCACACGGCGTTGTGCAGCGCGTCGTGCAGCAGGACGGTGAAGTTGAAGATCGTGAAACCCGAGACGACCGCCGCAGGGATCCAGACGAGAGGGTTCGGGAACCGGGCCGAGACCCAGGTCACGGCCGCGAGAAGGAGAAACTGCCGGCCCGCGATGAGAAAATGCCGCCACGGCTTCTTCTGGTGGAGCCTTTTCAGCTCGTCGTGCGGGACCTCGCGGGCGAGGCGCGCGCGGAGCTTCTCCGAGTGCCGCGCCCAGTAGTGCGGCGTTTCGGGCGAGGCTTCCGGCAGGCTCGTGGCGATTCCGCTCATTCGGAGAAAATTATCTCACACCGGCCCCGGTGCTATATTTGACGCGATGGCCGAAACCGCCCCGGATTTTCACGTTCGACGAGGCGCGGCGCCTCCTGCCGGAGGTGCGCGAGCTCACGCGAGAATCGATCGAGCGAATCGGCGCGGCGCACGCGGAAATCGAGACTTCGGACGAAGAGGAAGAGGCCGAGCACGCGTTCGAGAGCGCGACCGCCGAAATCCTCGGCGAGTGGGCGAACCGCGTCCGGGCGCTCGGAATCGAGGTCAAAGGCCCGTGGCTCATCGATTTCGACTCGGGCTCGGGGTACTTCTGCTGGAAGTGGCCCGAAGACTCGCTGGAGTTCTTCCACGGTTACGACGAGGGGTTCTCGGGCCGCGTCCGCATCCAGTAGGAGGCAGCGTCGACGTCGTCGTCAAGAACGGCGTGCGCGTGAAGTGAAGCGCCCCGTCGGGGCGCTTCATCCCCGCGAAAGCGGGGATCGCTCCTCCATCCGGTGGCTGGCAGAGGCGTCGAGGTCCAACCCGTAGATCTTCTTGAGCTCCGCGATCTTCCGGAGCGTGTCCTTCCCGAACGGCGCCTTTCCCTCGAACGCGTGAAGCACGACGCCCTCGAGCAGGTCGCCGAGCGTCAGGTCGAGCACCTCCGCGAGCGCCTTCAGGACTTTCAGGATTCGCTTTTCGATCCGGACCCCCGTCTGGACCCGTTCGACGACGAACCCCGAACCCGATCGCGTGTGTTCTTTCATCTCACCGCCTCCACCTTCCATTCTTTCTCGCTGCGGCCGATCGGCGATTCCGGGAGCCGCGGAAGGACCTCGCGCGCCAGCAGCTCCATCGAGCGCCGGACTTTCGAATACGGGAGGTCGCCGAAGTTCAGCCACGCGAGGACGTGCCGGACGCCGAGCCGCGACAGCGCCCGAAGGCCCTCGAGGACCGTCCCGGGCGATCCCACGCAGCTTCCCGGAATCTCGACCGGCTCCTCCCGGCGCCCGGCGGCTGGTTCGCGGCCCGTTTCGCGAGAGCTACGGACGGTATCCGCCTCCCACGCGAGGCGCTTTCCGCGCGTCCGCCCGCGCTTCTTCGTCGGACTCGGCGACGACGATCCGGCGGAGAACGCGAAACTCGCCGATCTCGTTCTCGATCGCCGAAGCGGCCGTTCCTCCCGCGGCCCGGATCGACCGGTAGCGCTCGATCGTTGCCTCGATTTCCGACAGCGGCTTCAAGCCGAGCATGACGGCCTCACCGGAGCTCGCGGCCGCACGGAGCGAGTCCTCGCCCGAAGTCGCGCGAAAGAACCGGGGCGCCGCTCCCCCGAACGGACGGGGCCGCAGAGTCACGGGAGGGATCGCCCAGTATTTCCCGCTGTGCCGATACACGCCTCCGGCGAGCAGGCCCCGGATCACCGCGGCGCCCTCTTCGAGCCGCTCGTGCCGTTCCTCCAGCGGGACGCCGTACGCCCCGAATTCGAACGGCGAAAATCCGGGCCCGAAGCCGACGAGCAGTCGCCCCGCGGAGAGGTGCGTCAGCCACGCGATTTCTTCCGCGAGACGGATCGGGTGATGGAGCGGAACGACGGCGACGGCGTACCCGATGTCGATCCGCCGCGTTCCCTGGGCGACCGCCGCCGCGTAGACGGAAGGGGCTCCGACGAGACCGAACGAGGAGAGGTGGTGCTCGGCGATCCAGACGGAATCGAATCCGCCCGATTCCGCGAACGCGGCCTCTCGAAGCGCCTCCCCGATCACGTCGCCGTCGGGAACGGATTCGGGCGCCGGCAGGAGCTGGAACATCCCGAGGTTCATGCGCCCAGAGTATGGTACCTTGGTACCAAATGCAAGCGAGCGCCGGATCCGCTCCACGAGCACGGTAAAGCGGCTCCTCGCGATCGAAAAGCGAGAGACTCCGGCGGTTTGATCGCGGCGGACGTTTTAGAGCAAGATCCGGGGATCATGACGACGACCGACAAGCTGAAGGTTCTGGACGAGCGGACCGGTAAATCGTACGAGCTCCCCATCGAAAACGGAACGATCCGGGGGACGGACCTGAAGAAGATCCAGGCGGCGCCCGACGGCGAGAGCCTGATGGTCTACGACCCGGCCTACCTGAACACGGCCTCCTGCCGGAGCTCGATCACGTTCATCGACGGGGACAAGGGGATTTTGCGTTACCGGGGCTACCCGATCGAAGAGCTCGCGGAGCACTGCACGTTCCTCGAGGTCGCTTACCTCCTGCTCTACGGCGAGCTCCCCAACGGCACCGAATACCGGGACTGGACCGCCCAGATCACGAACCACACGCTCCTTCACGAGAGCATCAAGAAGTTCATGGACGGCTTCCGGTACGACGCGCACCCCATGGGCATGCTCGTGGCGACGGTCGGAGCGCTCTCGACCTTCTATCCCGACGCGCGCGACATCCACGACGAAGCCTCGCGCCGCCTCCAGATCTATCGACTCGTGGGAAAGATGCCCACGCTCGCGGCGTTCGCCTACCGGCACAGCCGCGGCCTGCCCTACGCGTACCCGGACAACGACCTTTCGTACACGGAAAACTTCCTGAACATGATGTTCAAGATGACCGAAGTGAAGTATCGCCCGAGCCCCGCGCTCGCGCGAGCCCTCGACGTGCTTTTCATCCTCCATGCCGACCACGAGCAGAACGCCTCGACGAGCGTCATGCGGGCGATCGGTTCGGCCCATGCGGATCCTTTTTCGGCGGTCGCGGGGGCGAGCGCCGCCCTCTACGGGCCGCTCCACGGCGGCGCGAACGAAGCCGTTCTTCGGATGCTCGCCGAGATCGGCTCGAAAGACCGGGTCCCGGCGTTCCTGCACGGCGTGAAGGAAGGCCACGGCGAGAAGAGGCTGATGGGCTTCGGCCACCGGATCTACAAGAACTACGACCCGCGAGCGAAGATCATCAAGCGCATCGCCGACGAGGTGTTCGAGGTGACGGGAAAGAACCCGCTTCTGGAAATCGCGCTCGAGCTGGAGAAGGTCGCTCTCCAGGACGAATACTTCGTTACGCGCAAGCTGTACCCGAATGTCGACTTCTACTCCGGGATCATCTATCAGGCCATGGGCATTCCGACCTCGATGTTCACCGTGCTCTTCGCGATCGCGCGCACGATGGGCTGGATGGTTCAGTGGCAGGAAATGCTGTCGGACCCGGAGCAGAAAATCGCACGGCCGCGCCAGGTTTACATCGGCCCCGGCGAGCGCCATCTCTCGCCGATCGAGCAGAGGTAGGAATTACTCGGGAACCCGGTAGCCCCAGCCGCGCAGCACATCCCTCCAGTCCGCGTGGTGAAGGCCCGCCGTATCCAGGGTGTCGCGCCAGTCGATTCGCGCCCGTTGCAGTTCCTCTTTGAACCGGGCGAACGACCCCTCGGACAGCTTCAGGAGCGCGAGTTGAACCCGGTCGGCGTCCTCGAGCGAGGTCGTCAGATAGGGAAGCTCGACGCCCTCCAGAAGGAGGAGAACCTTCGCGGCGACGACCGGTTCGAACCGGTCCAGCGCCTCGGCGCGGACGAGGGGGGAAACACGCACGATGGCTATGTTAGCGCCTCCCAGAGCGTCTCGAACCCAAGAACGGACTGCCCGGCGCTCCGCTCGGCAAGTCTTCTCGACCCTCGGCCGCAGTTCGCTTTCCCTCGGGTTCTCGAAGACCAGCCTGCGCGAAGCTCCGGGCGCCACCAGGGCCGGGCTACACCCGTCTGGCGATCGACATCCCGAGAATGAGAAACACCAGGAACAGAGCCAGGAAGAGGAACGCGAAGAACTTGGCGATCGCGAACGAAGCGCCGGCGATCGACGTGAAGCCGAGCAACACGGCGACCAATCCGATCAGGAAAAACGTGAGCGCGAGTTTCAACATGAGCTTCCCCTCCTGCCGGGGCGGAGTGCAGGCGGCGTGCCAATCGAAGTGCCTGGACATGTACAATCTCGCCCACATGAACAGGCTCGGATGCGTTCTCCTGGTCCTTCTCGCGTCGGCCTCACTCGCGGGAGCCGCCGGGAAGGGCGGCCCATCGCGCCCGCCCGTCAAAGGGTGCGCGTGGAGGAAACTGTCGGACAAGGACCTCGGGCTCGAGGCCTGGGTGCAGCGCTGCGATTTCGGTTTCCGGAAGATCGACCTCCTCGCCGTGAAGGGATCGCTCGCCATTCAATATTCCGACGGCGGCGGTCCGGAACCGCTCGTCGACGTTCTCGATCTCCTTCCGGGAGAGAAATCCGAGGCGGGCATCCGGCGCCTCTTTTCGGCTCGAACCGGCAAGGAGCTGGCGGGCCGCTGCGTTCTCGCGCCCTATAAAGAGACGAAGTCGGTGGCCGGCGTGCGTCGTTTCACGTTCGTGCCCGACGCCGCGTACCAGAAGGAGCTCGACGCGAAGGCCGATCCGAACGAAGTCCCGGAGCCCCCGTGCGGCGACTGGGGAGACGCTCCGGACGGGATCCAGTATTTCGAGGCTCAGCCCGCGAGCGGCGCGCGGCGCGTCCTGTTCGTGAGGGTCGGCCAGGACGAACCGCTCTTCGACGAAAGAACTCTGCGACTCCTCCCGTCGCGCTAGAGCGTCCTTCGACCTCATGCGATCGAGCTCGCAGCGGTTTTCCGCCATGGTCCTCACCGGCGCCGGGCTCACTCTCGCGCTCGCAGCTCCGCTTCTTCGCCAGTATGCGGAGAGGCTGTTGGCGCGGCGCGGGTTGCTCGAAATCGTCGCGATCGCCGCCGGCTGCGCGGCGCTGCTCGCGGGTTCGGTGTGGATGCTGCACCGGCATCCGCGAATTGCCGCGGCCGTCCTCGGTTCCGCGGCGATCCTCACGCTCCTGCTTTCGGGAAACCTGACGGCCTCACTCGAATCCCTCGCCGTCCTCGTCCTCGTGTTCCTTCTCGGTGACGCGGTTTCGCGCGCGATTCGAGGAGGCGAGCCTGACATCGATGACTGGGCCGCCACGCTGGCAGCCGGAATCGCCGCTTCCGGACTCGTCGTCCTGGCGCTGGCAGAGCTCGGCATCCTCCGACCCGGTCTTCTCGTCGCGACCGGAGTCATCGCCGTGGTCTCGGGTTGGCGTCGGACCGCGGCCTACGGAGCGCAGTTCTGCGATCGCCTGAGTCGTTCCGGACAGGATCCCCGCGAGCCCCTCGATACGCTCTGGATGACGCTCATCGTCGGCGCTTTCGCGGTCACCTGGGTGAAGGTGCTCGGCCCGGACCTTTCCTGGGATGCTCTGGCCTACCATCTTCCCGAGGCGCGAGACGTCGCCGAGCACGGCCGGGTCGCGCTCCTCCCCGACCTTTTTCCGCAATCCCTGCTCTGGCACAACTTCGAGAACTTTCTCGGCCTCGGGTTCTTTTTCACCGAAGGAGAACGCGTCGCCCGTTTCCTGAATCTGGCAGCGGGAGTCGTCGGAATCGGCGCCACGGCGACGCTCTCCCGCCGTGTCGGCGCCGGCGCCTCGCGTCGTCTGGTTTTGCTCACACTCGTCGGATTCCCTCTGATCCTGTTCCAGTTTTACTCGGGATATGTGGACTGGGCCGCGGCGGCGCTCGTCGCTGCCGCGGCGGCGGAGCTCGCCGCGAGCCGCGCCGACCCCCGACGATCCTGGCTCGGCGCGTTTCTCTTCGGCGCGGCCGTGGTGACGAAGCCCTTTGCGATTCTCGCAGCCCCGGCGCTCGTCGCTCTCTATCTCCGCCGCCGCGGGTGGCGCCCGATGCCAATCGCCGCAGCCGCGATCTTCGCGCTCCTGCCGGTCGCGCCATGGATGGTCTGGAGCGCGCGCCACTTCGGATCTCCGCTGGCTCCCCTGAGTTACTCCGGCGCGGGCGTGACGAGCCTGCCCGGCGGGCGACTCGCTCGCGACCCCGGGCCGCTGCCCGACTCGCCTTCGCGCTCTTCGCCGCCGCGGCGGGTTCGCCCTTCCGTCGCCGGATTCCTGCGCGTGCCCTACGACATCACGTTCCACTCGAGCCGGATCGAGGGATTCCGCGACGGATACTTTGGAGCGCTCGCCCTCGTGATCGGGCTCGGAGTCCTGGGATGGCCGCCTTCGCGCATCCTGCTCTTTGCGGGCTCGGCCCTCGCCGCGTTGATTCCGTGGTATCTCGGCCCCTACCCTTCCGTCCGATACCTTCTGCCCGTCTACCCTCTCTACGCGGTGTTCACGGCCGTCGGACTGTCAAGAGGCGCGAATCGGTTTTCAGGCCAGCTCGAGCGTGCCGCAGGGATCGCGCTGGCAGTCGTCTTTCTGGCTTTTCCGACGCAGTTCGTGGTCCACAAATGGGAGATCGAAACGGCTCTTGGTCTCGTGTCGAGAGAGGAGGTCTTGTCGAGTCAACTCCCCTCCTACAGCCTCTGGAAGCTCGTGTCGCCCCGGGATCGAGTCGTTCTGATCGGCGAATTCGACCGCTTCCATTGTCCCGCCGACCTCGTCTATCGCGCGAGATTCATTCCCGTCGTCGATTGGGACGACGAGCCGGCCGTCTGGCGCCAGCAACTCCGCCGCTACGGCATCACGGTCGTCGTGATTTCTTCCCTTCCTCGACTCTGGCCGCTTCCCCGACGAGTCCGTGAGCTCGCCAGCAGCGGTGACCTCCAATTCATCGCGAGCCACGACACGACGACCCTTTACCGGGTGACGCCGCTTCCCCCGTGACCAGGGCGGCAGCGAGAGCGTTCCGGGCCCGAATCTTCAGCTCGGGGTTTTGTCGTCGGGCTCCGGCTCGAAGGACAGAAGCTCTTCGGCCGCCTCGATTGCCGGAGATCGCTCGACTCGATCCGACGCGCCCGCAAGCTCGATCTTCACGTCGTAGGTCAACCGGCAAAAGCGGCAGATCGCGGGCTCGCCGGCCACCACGCTGTTCGGGCTGTCGCAGGACTCGCAAATCCACTGAAGCTTCTCGGTCATCGAGCTATTCTATCTGCGTGCGGCGGCTGTAAACTGGGGTCCCCCGGCGGTCGTCAGACACCCGAGACTCGGACCGTCCCGAATCGGAGGAAACGATGAAACACCCCGGACGCGCAACGCGGGCTCTTGTCGTGGCGGCAGCGGCGCTTCTCGCTCTCGGCGGCGCCTTGCTGGCCGCTCCCGCCCGTGCGCCCCAACCTCGAAGACCCCCGGCCGGCGACGACTCCTGGCCAAAGACGATCCGCTTCGGCGAGGCGGGAACGATCTCGCTCGACGAGCCGCAGGCGGAGAGCCTCGAGGGCTCGAAATTGAAAGCGCGCGGCGACCTTCGAGTTCAGCGGCCCAACGAAGAGGCCCCTTCCGCCGGAACCGCTTCGTACGAGGCCGAGGTCCGCATCGACCGTGACCAAAGGACCGTGACCCTGATTTCCGTCGAGGTGTCCCGGGTGGAGCTGCCCGGCGCCCGCCCGGCCTTTCAGCAGCGGCTGGCGACTCGCATCGCCGCGGCGCTCTCGCGCCTTCAGGTCGAGCTCCCGCTCGACGACGTTCTCGCGGAAACCCGGCTCGGGAGCGGCCGCGAAGAGCCAGCCCCGAAACTCAACAACGACCCTCCCCGGATCCTCTTCGAAACGGACCCGGCGATCCTCGTGATTTTCGACGGCGAGCCGCGCTTTCGGGCAGTCGAAGGGTTCCGGCTCGAGCGCGCGCTCAACACGCCGTTCCTCGTCCTGCGCGACCCCGCCTCGCAATCCTTCTATCTCAGCGGAGGAACGTCCTGGTTCCGCGCCTCCGACCCGAAGGGCCCGTGGACCCGCAGCGACGACGTGCCCTCCGACGCCGTCCAGATCGCCCGCCGCGACCTCAAGGACGCGGGCGTCCCCGACAGCGACGTCGAGGAGGCGAAGCGGTCGGCCGAAAAGCGCGTTCCGAAGATCCTCGTCGCGACCGAACCGGCAGAGTTGATCGTTTCCGACGGCGCGCCGGTCTGGAGCCCGGTCGTGAAGGGCGAGCTCGAAGCAATGGACAACTCGGAGAGCGACGTTTTCCGAACTCTCCCCGACCGGCGGTACTGGGTCGTCCTGTCCGGCCGATGGTACGCGAGCGACTCCTATTCCGGTCCCTGGAAGTACGTCGAGCCCGATCGGCTGCCGGAGAGCTTCCGGAAAATTCCGGCCGACTCTTCGAAGGCGGATGCGCTCGCGTTCGTCCCCGGAACGGCGCCCGCGCGGGAAGCTCTCGCCGACTCCCGAAAGCCCCGAACGGCCGCGGTCCGGCGGAGAGAAGCTCACGTGACCGTGACGTACGACGGCGAGCCGCGCTTCGAGGCGGTGCCGGGCACCCGCGTCGAGTACGCCCTGAACACCGCGGAACAGGTGCTCCGGATCCGGGGGCGATTCTACGCCTGCGACCAGGGCGTCTGGTTCACAGCCGAGTCCGCGACGGGGCCGTGGCAGGCGGCGGATTCGATTCCCGAGGACGACATCCAGGCCATTCCTCCGGAGAGCCCGGTCTACAACACGCGCTTCGCGTACGTGTACGACTCCACGCCGGACGCCGTGTACGAGGCGTACACGCCCGCTTATCTCGGCTCCTACCCGTACCGCGGCGCGGTCGTGTTCGGAACCGGATGGTTTTATCGGCCATGGTGGGGCGCCTACTACTACCCGCGGCTGTGGACCTGGGGATTCCACGCGAGGTACGCCCCCTGGGCCGGATGGGGATGGGGATTCGGCTGGGGAAGGGCCTGGGCCGGGTTTCGCTTCGGGTTCGGCTACGGATGGGGCGCTCGCTGGTGCGGGCCGGGAGGGTTTTTCCGCCCGGGATTTCGAAACGTCAACATCACGCGCAACGTGAACATCACCCGCAACGTCACCCGAAATCTCTACCGCTCGGGAGCCAACACGACGCGCGCCGGACGAGCCGCGCTACGTCGCGGGCGACGTCGTCCGCGGTCCGGCCGGCCGCCAGCCGCTCCGCCGCGAACACGGCCGGCCACAATGGAAAATCGAAAGCCTCCAAGGGAGGAAGGGCGAAAGGCGCGAAGGGCGGGGGCGGAAAAAAGCGCTGAGGCCCGCCGCCTCCGGTCAGTTCCGGCCGGCGCTCGAACGATTCCTCCGCGCGAGAAGCAGCAGCAGAATCGCCGAGGAGGCTCCGGCCAGCGCGAGCCCGGCCGAGAATCCGGCGGGCCAGTATCGCAGAGACACGTGATGCCGCCCGCCGCCGACCCGAAACGCGAGAAACGCGACGTTCGCGTACGAGAGCGGCAGCCGTTTTCCGTCGTCGCTCGCCCGCCACCCGCTCCAGGACGTGTTGGAAACGACGACCCACGCGGGCTCTTTCGCGTCGATGTCGAGCTCCAGCCCGTTCCCCCGGCGCAGAACCGAGAGCCTCGCCTCGCCGTTTTGAAGCGTCGACGGCGCGTGCCCGCCGTCTTCGACGACGGCCGTGGAGGCGAATTCCGTCATCCGTCCGAGCCGCTCGAGGGAATCCGAGGCGTTGGAGACGAACTCGACGCGTTTCGGAACGAAAGCCCGCGGAAGCGCCGCCGGGTTCTCGAAGATCGCGCAGTGATTCCCCCGGGTCACCTCGCGCCAGCCGCGCGGGACCGCCTCTGCGGGGCCGCCGATGGCGAATCGAACATTCAGGAATGAAAGGAACGGCCGCGTGAGGTCGTCCACGCGGTTGAACCAGGTCGGCTGACGCACGCACCATAGCGGGTAGGTCGTGTCGTACCTCGAATTCGTCATGCCTTCGTAGCCGCGCGGGTCCTCCAGCTCCCAGAGCGCCGCTTGGTTCGGCACGAGGTTGTAGCCGGCGGCCGTGACGCGGTACGGCTCATCGCCCCGGGGAAGCGCCGAAAGCTCCGGAATCGGCGGATAGAACAGCCGGGCGGGAATCGTCGGGTACAAAGGCGCCAGCTCGGCCAGGTGCACCGCGACGGCCAGCAGCGCGGCGCCCGCGACAGCAAGCCGGCCGCGGGCGCGAAAAGCGCCCGCGGCCGCGAGGATCGCTCCCGGAGCCCCGAGCAGAATCATCGACCGGACGAACTCCCTTTCCGGCGCGGGGTAGAGGCCGCGACCGCGCAGGGCCAGCCCCCCGAGAGCGAGCGCCGAACCGGCCGCCGCGAGCACGGCGGAATGGAATCGTGCCGGACGGGCGAAGAGCTCCTCCAGCCCCAGCCCCGCGAGGACCGCGATGCAGAAGGCCGCGACTCCGGCGAGCCGGACGTTGATCGACATGTCGAACAGGGGCAATCTCGAGATCGCGTCCGTGACTCCCGGCCATCCGACGGCGACGGCGAACGACGCGGCGCCGACGACGGCGATCGCCCACTTCTCCCGCCGGCGCGAGAACATCCCAAGGAGCGCGAGCGCGAGCGCGCCGCCCCCCGCGAACGCGTTGCTCGCGTCGAGGAAATCCGGCGGCGCGCCCGCGGAGCTCCACACCGGCCCGTAGGCGTTCGGATACACCGCGGCGCTCGAGAGAACCATCGCGTCGCGCGGCGAGTGAGACTTCTTCTGGTGAGCAAACACCGTGGCTCGGTAGAAATGGTCCCTGCTTTCCTTCTCGACCTGGAGAAACGGCAACAGTGCCGGCGCCGCCAGCCCGAAGGCGAGCACGCCCGCCGCGACCCCCCGAAGGAGCGGCCCCGCGGGATTCCCGCGGCACCGCAGGAGCTCGAAAAGCAGAAACAACCCGGACGCCGCCACCACGTGCAGCATCGACTCCGGATGGCCGCCCAGCGCGAGCAGAAGGCACGCGGCGAGGGTCGCGCCGAATCCTCCCCTCGAGGACGTCCGGAGGCGATGCACGCCGAAGAACATCAACGGAAGAACGGCGAACACGGCGGCCTGCGGCCAGCCGATGAAGAAGACGAGGAACCCCGAGAGCATCCACGCCGCGCCGCCGAAAAGCGCGGCCACCTCGGAACACCCGAGCTCGCGAAGGAGCAGAAACGCAAACGCCGCGGCGAGAAAGAATGTGAACGCGCTGCCGAAAGTCCACGCGGTCGCGAGGGGAAGGAGACAGCCGATCAGCGTCGTCGGGCTGAGCGCCGCGGGCTGGGCAGCTCCCAGCAGCACGTCGCCGCTCAACATGAACCGGTTCCAGAGGGGGATCTGCCCGTGCTTGATCGACTCGCGAACCGCCTTGCGCCAGGGCACCATCTGAATCGCGACGTCGGAGAGGATTCCGTCGCGGAGCTCGTCGCCGCCGACCGCGGAGGCGTCGGCCTGCAGCGGCGGCGTCAGGTACGCCATGTTCAGCGGTCCGTAGAAAGACCCCGTCACCAGAGCCCGGCCGGTCAGGATCATCGGAAGCAGGACGAGCGCGGCGCGGGCGCGCCGGGAGATCGGAATCAGGTGCCGGTTCAGAAGGAACAGCACGAGGCCGCAGGAGCCGGCGTAGACGACGAGGAGTCGAAGAATCTCGATGATCAAATCGTAATACGAGCGCTCCCCGGAAATCGTCCAACGCGCGCGGCCGCCGGAAGAGACGCCGGTCCGATCGGACGACTCGCGAAAAGTGCGGGCGTCATGGCGCGTCGGCGCCGAGGCACAGGCGCGACCAGGCCTCGGCGATCAGCAAGCGAAAGAGCGCGTATTCGGAATCGATCATCTCCGATTCGGCCGGCGCCGCGGCGCGATCGCGGCAGCAGATCCCGCACATTTCACGATTCCTGGAGGAGAACCCCGAATCGCGCCCGCATCTCCCGCCGCCCGACGCCGGTCACGCTCAGGATCCGGCTGTCGAGATCCTCCACGACCCATTTCCGCCGCCGGGCGAGGTCGAGAAGGGCCGCGCCGAGAGCGCCTCCCAGGTGCGGGCGGCGCTCGCTCCAGTCGAGGCAGGCGTAGGCGAAGCGGCGTCTCCGGGTCCGCGCCGCGGCGACGTCCATGCCGAGGCGTTCGAATTCCGCCGTGCCCGTTGCGGTGAGATCGTAGGCGCCGTCCTTGCCCGGGGGCGAGAGCCACCGCCTCTCGTCGAATCGGTCGTGCAGGGAGACGGCGATTTCGCCCGCCATGTGGTCATAGCAGGTGCGGGCCGCGCGAAGGCGGCTCGGGGTGCGCGGCACGAAGCGCTGCGCGGAAGGCCCCGCGACGACCATCAGGGCTTCCAGCGCCTTCGCGACGTCGGCGTCTTCGAGGCGGTGGTACCGGTGCTTGCCCTGGGCCACCGTTCTCACGAGACGCTGGGCCTGCAGCCGCGAAAGGTGAACGCTCGCCGTCGACGGGCTCACGCCGGCGACGACCGCCAGCTCCGTGCTCGTTCGGGCGCGGCCATCCAGCAGGCAACAGAGCATGCGGGTTCGCGCCGGCTCGGCGATCGCGGCCGCGATGGCGGAGAGACGCGTTCCGGCCCCTTCGGATTTCACAGTTTGATGATAAACGAAGCATGGTCGCCGGCCAACTGCCAGACTTCGAACCCGCAAGGAGAAAACATTGACGATCACCTGCTTCATCCGTTACGAGATCGACCCGTTCCAGCGAGAGAGTTTTCAGGAGTACGCGGCGAACTGGGGGCGCATCATCCCCCGCTGCGGCGGCCACCTCGTCGGGTACTTCCTTCCCCACGAAGGAACCAACAACATCGCCTGGGGGCTGATCGCTTTCGACAGCCTCGCTTCCTACGAGGCCTACCGGACGCGCCTGAAAGAGGACCCCGAGTCGCGCGCGAACTTCGCGATGGCGCAGACGAAGCGCCTGATTCTCCGCGAGGAGAGGACCTTCGCGGAGGTCGTCGACGGCACGTTCGGAGTTCCCGCGGCGAAACCGTGAAAAAGACCGCCCAAAAATGGCTATTCGAAACGGACGTTCCATGGCTATTGAAGGCGGCCTCCCCGAAAAGCAAGCTTCGGGCGGAGGACACCGCGATGATGACGGGACGATTTCGACTTTCCCTGCTCCTTTGCCTGCTCGCCGCCGGCCTGCACTCTCCCCGCGGGCTTCCGGCCGCGGCCCCCGAAAGGGACGGTCAGCACGATTTCGACTTCGAAATCGGCACCTGGAAAACCCACCTGTCGCGGCTCCTCCATCCGCTCACGGGATCCACGACCTGGGTCCAGTACGACGGCACGACGGTCGTCCGAAAGGTCTGGGAGGGCCGAGCGAACCTGGTCGAGCTCGTCGCGGACGGCCCCGCCGGCCACTTCGAAGGGCTGAACCTTCGTCTCTACAACCCCCAATCGCGACAGTGGAGCCTGAATTTCGCGAACGCCAGCGGGGGAACGATCAGCCAGCCCACGGTCGGCGACTTCCGAAACGGGAGGGGCGAATTCTTCGATCAGGAGACGTTGAACGGCCGGGCGATCCTGGTGCGTTTCGTGATCTCGGACATCACGCCGGATTCGTGCCGCTTCGAACAGGCATTCTCCGACGACGGCGGAAAGACATGGGAGATCAACTGGGTCGCGACGGACACGAGGACGAAGGAAAAATCGCGCTAACCCCGGGGAATTACCTTCTTGCTTTCGTCCGGCCGCGACGCGACACCGAAATCGGGAGTTTTCGCTGCGGGCGAGCAACGGCTTCCGCGCTCGCTCGCTCGGGCGGGGTGGCCCTCACTTCCTGAAGGAAGGAAGCGAGGATCGGCGACTCGTCCCCGCGCCGATAAATGACGCCCCGTTCGGTGTATATCCCGGGTCCGCTGAGCGACCGGAACACGACCGCGGACGCCGACATCTGTTCCAGGGCCGGATCGACGAGCGCGATCGTCAAACTCGCCGCGACCATTCCCAGGACCGTCCGGGTCGAGGGGATCCCACCCTCCATGGCGATCGGCTCCGCAAAACCGGCCCTTCGAAAAACGGAGAGGAGCTGGTCATACGAACCCGGCGAGAGGTGTCTCGGCCAGAGCACGTAGGCCTCCTTCGAAAGATCTTCGAGCCGTAGGTCCTTCTTTGCGGCGAGCGGATGTCTCTGGGGAAGAGCCACGACCAGCCGGGCTCGCCCCGTCGTCTCCGTGATCAGGCCCTCCGCGTACAGGGGAAGGCCGATGAACCCGACGTCGACCTGGCCCCCGCGCAGAGCGGCGACCTGGTCCTCGGCGGTCAGATTCTGGAAAACAACGTTCACGGAAGGGGCGTGCTCGGCGAACAGGCGAAGCGCCTTGCCCACGAAAATCCAGTCCGTCTCCGGAGAGATGCCGATAGCGAGCCGGCGAGCGTCGCCCCGCGCCGCTTCCCTCGCAAGGCCGGCAGCGCGCTCCGCCGAGGCAAGGATGTCGCGGGCTTCCTTCAGAAATCGCTCTCCCGCGCGCGTCAGCGCGACCCGACGCTTGGTCCGAAAAAACAGTTCCACCCGGAGCTCGCGCTCGAGGTCCTGAATCTGCTGGCTCAGTGACGGCTGGGAAGTGTGGAGCCGGGTCGCCGCATGCCCAAAATGGAGCTCTTCCGCAACGGCGACGAAATATCGAAGATGTCTCAACTCCATGGATCTAAGGCCGAATTTTATCCCAGCCGGCTGAAATCCTCCACGGCCGGCACTCCGAGGCAGCGATTGATCGACCCGGCGTCTCACCCCAATCGATTCAAACGATTGGACTGCTCTTCCCCGCCGCTTCATGGTGAGCCCGGAGGCGAGGATGAAAACGGACACGACTCGCGGGTTGCTGGAGGCGGCTCCGGACGCCATGGTCGTCGTCGACACGGCCGGGAACATCGTCCTCTTGAACGTCCAGGCCGAGAGCGCTCTCCAGAGGCGAGAGCGACCTCGCGTCTCACCCTGAGTGAAAGAACGTATTGGACCGCTTCGGGCAGGAGCGCGGAGACTCATGTTTGTGACCGAAAGAGAAAACCCTCTCATCGAGACGAAGGACGGCCGGAAGATTGCCGTCGAGTTCGTCGGCAGCGTGTACTCCGCCGGCGACCGCGACGGGACCCCGTACGACCCCCTCGACATCACCGGCAGAGGACTCGCGGAAGAATCGAAAACGTCCCCGGCCTGCCACGACGAACTGACGGGCCTTCCCAACCGGGGCCTGTTTCAGGACCGGCTGACGATAGGAGTCGAAGGCGCTCGCCGGCGGCACGGCCGGCTGGCCGTTCTCTTTCTCGACCTCGACCGGTTCAAGCTTTCCAACGACTCGCTCGGCCACGCCGCAGGCGACCAGATCCTGACGGAAATCGCCCGGCGGCTTCGCGCCGTCGTCCGCGCCAGCGACACGATCGCTCGGATCGGCGGCGACGAATTTCTGGTGCTGCTCGCCGACGCCGGGCCCGAGGAGGGCACCGCCCTCGTCGCCGCCAAGATGCTCAACGTCATCGCCGAACCGATGGTCATCCACGAGAAGGAGCTGTCGATCACGGCGAGCATTGGAATTGCCGTCTTTCCCGAGGACGGCGACGATGCCGGCGCTCTCGTTCGGGCGGCGAATGCGGCGATGTACCGGGCCAAGGACGCCGGGAGAAACGCCTACCACGTCGTCCCAAGCCGTTCCGGGGCCCGGACGGCCGATCGCCGTCGCGGCGGCGCTCCGGCACGCGCTCGAACGGAGAGAATTTCACCTTCGATACCAGCCGATCGTGACCTGCCGCGGCGCCGACGTCGTCGGAGCGGAAGCGCTGCTCCGCTGGAGCCATCCCGAATACGCGAACCTCGGGCCTTCCCGTTTCATCTCCATTGCCGAGGAGCACGGGTTGATCGGACCGATCGGCGAGTGGGTCCTCACGGAAGCCTGCCGGCGCGCACGGAAATGGAATCCGTCGGGCCGCACGGCCGTTCGAGTTGCCGTCAACATCTCGGTGAGACAGTTCCAGGAGTCGTCCCTCGTGGCCGTCGTGGAGCGCGCTCTCGCGTCGAGCGGTCTTTCTCCCGAATTCCTCAACCTGGAGATCACCGAGAGCGTCGCCATCGGGAATGCGGACCGCGCGGTTTCGGTCCTTCGCTCGCTGCGCGACCTCGGCGTCCGAATATCGATCGACGATTTCGGAACGGGATACTCGTCGCTCACGTATCTCCGGACCCTCCCGATCGACTACTTGAAGATCGACGGATCGTTCGTCGGGGGAATCGAAGCCGGGAACTCCCACGCCGCGATCGTCAAGGGAGTCATCGATCTCGCGCACAACCTCGGAATCCGGGTCACGGCCGAAGGGGTCGAGACGCCCCGGCAGCTCGACTTGCTTCGCTCGTTCGAATGCGACGAATTTCAGGGATTCTTTTTCTCGAAGCCCGTCCCCGACGGCCGGCTCGCCGGGATTTTGAGAGCGTCTCGCGGGGCTTCGCCGGCGAGTTGCCCGGCAGGATCCCGGAATGATCGTTTTCAGGTCTCACCTTGAACGAAACAACGTATTGGATCGCGCCGGTCGGTTGACCCAGCATAGAACGATGGGAGTCTTGAAGAGAAAGGTCACACGCAAGCTGGGAACGCCAGTCTCTTCGAAGGACCACGTCCGGGGATCTCCGCTCGCGAGCGTCACTCTCGTCGGCTATGGAGATTTCACGTGCCCGGAATGCGCGAAATCGTACCGGACCGTCAAGAGCATCCAGGCGAAAATGGGCTCCCGTCTCCGCTATGTTTTCCGCAGCTTCGGGAAAGACCCGGTCGACGCCGATTCCGAAGGCGCCGCCGAAGCGGCCGAGTCGCGCCGGGAGCCAGGGAAAGTTCTGGGAGATCCACGACCGTATGTTCGAGAACCAGGGGACCTCCGGGCAGGGAGAACTGGTCAAAGACGCGGAGGCCGCCGGCCTCGATACACGCCTGTTCCGGCAGGACATGCGCGGGCACGTTCACCTGGCGAGGGTGCGCACGGTTCGAAAAGGGGGCGTTCGGAGCGGGGTCGTCGAGGTGCCCACGTTCTTCATCAATTCCCTTCAACACGAGAGCGCCTTCGGCCTCGCCACGCTGCTCCCCGCCGTCCAGGCCGCGGCCGGAGGCGAGTGACCGATCCCTCCGGCGTCTCATCCTGATCGAAAAAACGTATTGGACGGACCCGCCCGAAGAATCCAGGATGGAGACATCGGAGGCCCGGAGAACGGGCACATGAATATGCTGCAAAATTTCATCACCGAGAATCGCGAGAGGATCATCGCCCGCTGCCTCGCCAAGGTCGCCGCGAGAACGGCCTCGAACGTCACGCCCGCGGAGCTCGAGCACGGCGTTCCGTTCTTCCTGGACCAGTTCACCGAGATCCTGCGCGCGCAGGCCACCTCGAGCCCCGCCATCCGGGACACCGCGACGCGGCACGGCGAGGAGATGCTTCGCCTGGGATTCACGGTCGCGCAGGTCGTTCAGGGCTACGGCGACATCTGTCAGTCCATCACCGACCTCGCGCTCGACCAGGAGACGCCGATCTCGACGGAGGACTTCCACGCGCTCAACTGGTGCCTCGACGAGGCGATCGCCGACGCGGTCACCGAATACGGCCGGCACCGGGACGAGCGGGTTTCGGCGGCGGAAACCGAGCGACTCGGGATCTTCGCGCACGAGCTTCGCAATCTTCTCAACAGCGCCATGCTCTCCTTCGAGGTCCTGAAAACCGGGAGCGTGGGAGTGGGCGGGGCCAGCGGCGCGATTCTCGGGCGAAGCCTTTCGGGGCTGCACGCTCTCATCGACCGAGCCCAGGAAGAGTCCCGCCTCAAGGCCGGGGTTCAGAATCCCGAGCGAATCGCCATTCCCGGCTTCGTCGGAGAAATCGAGGCATCCGCCACGATGGAGGCCCGCTCGCACGGGGTTCAACTGACCGTTGCCGGCGGCGACGGAGCGCCGGCGGTCAAAGCCGACCGCCGCATTCTCGCTTCGGTCGTCACGAACCTCCTTCAGAACGCGTTCAAATTCAGCCGTCGCGGGGGAAACGTGTCGCTCCGATGGTCGGCGGACGCCGACCGCGTCTCGATCGCGGTCGAGGACGAATGCGGCGGCCTTCCCCCGGGAGATCCGCGCGACCTCTTCCGTCCATTCGAGCAACGCGGCGACGACCGGACCGGCCTGGGCCTCGGTCTCGCGATCAGCCGACGCGCCGCCGAGGCGAGCGGCGGCGAGCTCCACGTGCGAAATCTTCCCGGCAGCCGGCTGCGTCTTTACCGTCGACCTGCCGAGGGCAGCCGCCGAGGCGCGCCCTGCGGAAGCTCTCGCGGGATAGCGCTCGCGGGAACGAGGGTGGGAGGCAACATCTCGAATTTTCAATCTGGAGAAGAACGACCTCGTGGAATAACTGAAGTCGCACTTGCCTCGGCAACACGGCTTCTCAACTCAAACAGAAGGAGATTGCACCATGCACTTTGATTCGATGCACGTCATCAGCTGGATCATCCTCGGGCTCCTGGCCGGGTTCCTCGCAGCGAAGATCGTGAACCACAAGGGCGAAGGAATCATCCTCGACATCCTGCTCGGGATCATCGGAGCGTTCGTCGGAACATGGGTGTTTACGAAAATGCACATGCGCGGCGCGAACGGGGTCAACCTCTACAGCATCATGGTTTCGGCAATCGGCGCGATCCTCGTCCTCGTCATTTATCACGGGATCCGGCGTGCGCTCTAGCTCGGCGTGATCGTTCGATCGTCTCAATGACAAAGGAACTAACGATTGGACGCCCGGTCCCGGACCGCACATGCTCTACGGGAAGGAGAAACCCGATGAAATCTTTGACGAGGATCCTCACATCCATGACATTTCTGGGACTTCGCAAGTCTGCTTCTCGCGCAGGGCACGCCCGTCCAGCGCACGACGAAGCTGACGATTACCGAGCCGACCGAAATCTCCGGCACGGTCCTGCAGCCGGGCACCTACATGATCCGGGTCCGCGACTTCAAGGCCGGCAAGATCCAGGTTCAGGTCACCGACGAGACCGACAAAACGGTGTTCGCGACCGTGACCGCCATGAGAATGCGCCGCAATCTCGACACGAACCAGCAGCAGTCGGAGCAGACCGAGTTCACGTACACGACGGCAAACGGTCATCCCGCCCTGCACACGTGGTTCTATCCCGGGAGACGAGTGGGGCGAAGAGTTCACGACCGGAAAGGCGACCTGGGTCGCGGAATCGAAGGTCGAGACCGCGGCTCCGGCCCCGATGCAGACCGAGACCAAGACTGTCGAAGTCGTCCAGACGCCGGCCCCGGCTCCCGCCGCGGCGCCCGCCCTCGTCGCGGAAAACAACGCGCCGGCCCCCGAGCCGACTCCGGCCCCCGCGGAATTGCCGAGGACCGGCAGCAACCTGCCGCTCGTCGGGTTGATCGGCCTCGGAGCCCTCGCGGGCGCCGCCGCCCTTCACATCGCGCGCCGAATGGCGTAAGCGAAGGATCCCAACATTCCTGACGGAACGGGCCGGGGCGCAAACGTCCCGGCCCGTCTTCTTTCGCGGCCGGTCCGGCCATTGGCGATGCGAATCGAGCACTTCCTGTTCTGGCTCGGCTTCTCCATTCTGGGCTGGTGCGCCGTGACCGTGGCCGAATCCCGCCTCTACCAGGCGTTCCACCGGAACGACTTCGAGAAAACCGAGACTCGAGGCGCGCTCGCCCCGATCCCCGCCGCACTCCCCCGACCGAAAGTTCCGGAGGGAACCGCCATCGGGCGAATCGAAATCCCCCGAATCGGCGTCTCCTCGATCATCGCGGAAGGCGAGACGGACTCCACGCTGAGGCTCGCCGTGGGTCACATCCCCGGAACGGCGTTTCCCGGTGAGAACGGCAACGCCGGGCTGGCGGGCCACCGCGACACATACTTCCGCCCGCTCGCTCGAATCCGGCTCCACGACGAGATCCGCCTCACGACGAGAGAAGGCGCCGATTCCCTCTACCGAGTGGTCTCGATCGCCATCGTCGAACCCGGCGACGTGAGCGTGCTCGAATCCGGCCCGCTCTCCACCCTGACTCTCGTCACGTGTTACCCCTTTCATTTCCTCGGCGCCGCGCCGAAGAGATTCGTGGTCCGGGCCGCGCGCGTCCCCTCCTGACGGGAGAGATCCCTACAATATCCAGGCTCGCCGTTCGTCTACACGAATGGATGGATGAGCGGACGAGCATTGATGACCGAGCAAGACCTTCGAATCTCCGAGATCGTCGCGGAAGAACGATCCCGCCTGCGCAACTTCATTCGCCGGAGGGTTCCCAACGAGGCGGACGCGGAAGACCTTCTCCAGGAGGTCTTCTCCCGGCTGGTCGAAGCCAACCGCCTGCTGATGCCGATCGAACACATGACCGGATGGCTCTTTCGCGTCGCGCGCAACCTCATCACGGATCTCCTGCGCAAGAAAAAGCCCGACTCCTTCAGCGACGCCGCGGTCGAGGGCGAGGACGGCGACCTGCTGCGGATCGAAGATCTTCTGCCGTCGCCCGACGCCGGTCCGGAAGCGCTCTACGCCCGCAACGTGCTTCTCGAAGAGCTCGAATCGGCTCTCGACGAGCTGCCCGACGAGCAGCGGGAAGTCTTCGTCGCCCACGAGCTGGAGGGCCGCAGCTTCAAGGAACTGTCGGAAGAAAGCGGCGTCAACGTCAACACCCTGCTCTCGCGCAAGCGTTACGCCGTGCTGCACCTGCGCGAAAGATTGCGGACCATTCACGAAGAATTCGGAAAGAAGTGAGGAAAACGAGATGAGAAAGAGAATGCTCCTGATGGCTCCGTTCGCGATCGTGGGTATCGCGGTCTTCGCCGCGATCGGCGGCGAGATCGTGAAGCTCCTGTGGAACTGGCTGACGCCGGCGCTGTTCGGATGGCGGCCGATCAGTTTCTGGCAGGCCGTCGGGCTGCTCGCTCTCTGCCGGATCCTGTTCGGGCGCTCCGGTCTGGGCCGCGGTTTTCGACGCCCCGGTTCCTGGCGGCGGACGCCCGGGGGCTGGAAACGGATGACACCCGAGGAGCGCGAGAAGTTCCGCGAGGGCATCCGGGCGCACTGGGGATGCGCGCCCGCGGCGGACCCGAAGCCGACCGCGTAAGGGATTCGGGGGCGGACTCTTCGCGGAGAGCAGGTTCCCGATAGCCGCACGGCCGGCCGTCCCGTAGTCTCGGAACCGGCGAATCGAAGCGCCGCTCCGCCGCCGCTCGCAGCCGCTCGGCGGGCTCAAGGGAAACGTCGCTGCGCCGGGAGACGAATCATGACGCGAAGGCTCGCAGGTTTCCTCGCCGCCGCCCTCGGGATCGCGGCGACGACCGCTCTCGCGGCGCCGGGCCCGCTCGAGGTGTCCGTCGAGCGAGCGCAAGCCCTGCTGGCCCGGGAAAAACTCGCCGAAGGCATCTATCTTTTTCGCGCGCCGTCGGATCTCGACTACTGGACCTCGACCAACTCGGTCGTGATTCTCAACGAGGACGATGTCACCGTTTTCGACAGTTGCACGAGGGCGGTGACGGCGCGGGCGGTGATCGCGGAGATCCGAAAGCTCACGTCCAAACCGGTCCGCACGCTGGTCAACTCCCACTGGCACCAGGATCACTGGTCGGGCAACAACGAATACGTCCGGGCGTTCCCGGGAGTGAACATCGTCTCGAGCGCGGAGACTCGGAACTACATGTCGCGAATGGGAGCCCGCTTTTTCGTCGATGAGCTCGACCAATTCGGACGGGACGCCATGCGCGAGGCTCTCGCGACGGCGATTCGCACCGGCAAGCTCGCCGACGGATCGCCGTTGACCGCCGAGGCGCGCGTCCGCAAGGAGACGAGCGTCGCGAAAGCCAATCAATTCGCCGCGGAGATCGAACAATTGCCGCGCATTCTTCCCAATCTCACTTATCAAAAGGAGATGACTGCCTGGAGCGGCTCACGGGAATTCCGTTTCCTGAGCCTCGCCGGCGACGCCAGCGGATCGACGGTGCTGTACCTGCCCCGAGAGAAGATCCTGGTCGCCGGCGACGTCCTCGCCAGCCCCGAGGACGGAGTTGGGCCTCCTCCCTGGGGATCCGGAACATCCTCCCTCGCACCCTGGCTCGACAGCCTGCGCCGGCTGGAGGCTCTCGACGTGAACGTGATCGTTCCCGGCCAGGGACCGGCGATGCACGACAAGGTCTATTTGCACCGGACGGTGGAGTTGTTCGCGGCGATCGTCGATCAGGTGCACGCGGCTCTGCAGCGCGGTCTCGTGAAACTGAGCGAAGTGCAATCGGCCGTCAACGTCGACCGGATCGCGCTCGAGTACACCCCCGGCGTCTCGACCTTGAACGAGGATTTTCACGTGGTGGTGGCAGTTCTCGTCAAGAACGCGATGCAGGAGGCGCTGGACGGCCAGGCCGACCTCAAGTAGCGGACGAACCGCCTTCTCCCGCGGGAATCTCCGGGCACCGATTCCCAGCCGCCAGCTGATCGACGCGCCGGGCGTCGAGTCGAATCGCCGGCGCTCGGAACCGAGCGGCACTATATTTGCGTCGAGGAAGACGACATGAACACGAAGTTGCAAAAACGCCGATTGGGAAAGACCGGCCCGGAAGTCTCCGCTCTCGGGCTCGGCTGCATGGGGATGAGCTACGGCTACGGTCCGCCGAAGGACCGGAAGGAGATGATCGATCTCCTGCGCCAGGCGGTCGAACGGGGAGTGACCCTCTTCGACACGGCCGAAGCGTACGGCCCTTACACGAACGAAGAGCTCGTCGGCGAGGCGCTGGCTCCCTTCCGCGACCGCGTCTTGATCGCCACGAAGTTCGGCTTCCGGTTCGGACCGGACGGAAAGCAGATCGGCCTGGACAGCCGGCCGGAGCACATCCGTGAGGTCGCCGAAGCCTCGCTTCGCCGGCTCCGGACCGGCGTCATCGACATCTTCTACCAGCACCGCGTCGACCTGGACGTGCCGATCGAGGACGTTGCGGGAACCGTGAAGGAGCTGATCCGGGAAGGCAAGGTGCGGCACTTCGGCCTTTCGGAGGCCGGCGTCCAGACGATCCGCCGCGCCCACGCCGTCCAGCCGGTCGCGGTTCTTCAGAGCGAATACTCGCTCTGGTGGCGGGAGCCCGAGAAGGAGATCTTTCCCGCGCTCGAAGAGCTCGGCATCGCCCTGGTTCCCTTCAGCCCGCTGGGACGCGGCTTCCTGACCGGGAAGATGGACGAGAACACGAAGATCGAGGGCACCGACTTCCGCGCCGGCCTGCCGCGCTTCACTCCGGAGGCGCGGAAAGCGAACAAGGCGCTCGTCGATCTGCTCGCCGCGATCGCGCGGAGGATGAACGCGACGCCGGCCCAGCTCGCGCTCGCGTGGATCCTCGCCCGAAAGCCGTGGATCGTTCCCATTCCGGGCACGACGAAGCTCGCGCGGCTGGAAGAGAACCTCGGCGCTGCCGCGCTCGATCTCACGGCCGACGACGTTCGCGAGATCGACGAGACCGCCGCGAAGGTTCCCGTCGAAGGAGCGCGATATCCCGAGAAGCTCCAGAACATGGTGGGACGTTGACGGGCCGGATGGGCTCCCAACGCATCGGCATCCTTGGCTCGGGCCTGATGGGCGGAAAGCTCGGGACGATCTTCGCGCGAGCGGGACACGAAGTCGTGTTCAGCTACGCGCGCAGCGATCAGAAGCTGAAGAGGCTCGCGCGCGAGGCGGGGACGAATGCGCGCGCCGGCACGCCGGCCGAAGCCGCCGCGGAATCGGACGTGCTGCTGCTCGCGGTCCACTGGTCCCGGGTCGACGACGTCCTGAAACGGGCCGTCAAAGTGGCGGGCAAGGTCATCCTGAGTTGCTCGCTCCCGATGAACGCGGCCGACACGGGGCTGCTCATTGCTCACAAATCCTCGGGCGCCGAAGCGCTCGCAAAGAAGGTCCCGAAGGCCCGTGTCGTCTCCGCCTTCAACACGATCCCGAGCGAGGTTCTCTTCGGCGTCTTCGAGTCCCGGCGCAGGGCCCGCAAGCCCGGCCTCGTGTACTGCGGGGACGACGCGGCGAGCAAGAAGATCGCCGCCGGGCTGATCCGCGACGTCGGTTTCGATCCCGTGGACGCCGGGCCTCTGCGGATCGCCCGATATACCGAGCCATTCGCGCTGCTCGTCGCTCAGCTCGCGTACGAAGGAAAGGGCGGCCCGGAGCTCGCCTACCGGTTCGAGAGGTATCGGGGGTAGACGAGTACAATCCCGGGATCGTCTCATGACACTCGCCGCCGGAACGAAGTTCGGTCCCTACGAAATCCTCTCTCCGCTCGGAGCGGGAGGGATGGGAGAAGTGTACCGGGCAAAGGACACGAAGCTCGGGCGCGAGGTCGCGGTCAAGGTTCTGCCCGAATCCGTCTCCGCCGATCCGGAGCGGCTCGCCCGGTTCGAGCGGGAGGCGCGGGCTCTCGCCTCGCTCAACCACCCGAACATCGTCACGGTCTACTCGGTCGAGGAAGCGGGCGGCATCCGGCTGCTCGCGATGGAGCTCGTCGAGGGCCAGACGCTGGACCTCGTCATCCCGAACGGCGGGTTGCCCCTGTCGCGTTTCTTCGAGATTGCGCTGCCGCTTTCCGAAGCCCTGTCCGCCGCGCACGAGCGCGGGATCGTCCACCGGGACTTGAAGCCTGCCAACGTGATGCTCACCCGCGAAGGGCGGCTCAAGGTTCTCGACTTCGGTCTCGCGAAGCTCGTGGCCGCGGGCTCCGATCCGAACGCCACCGACATGCCCACGGAGAGCCGCGCCCAGTTGACCGGGGAAGGCGCGGTCTTCGGCACCGTCGCCTACATGTCCCCCGAACAGGCCCGAGGCGGGAACGTGGACGCGAGGTCGGACGTCTTTTCCCTCGGCGTCGTGCTGTACGAAATGCTGACCGGCGACCGGCCGTTCAAGGGCGCCTCCTCGGTCGACGTCATCTCCTCGATCCTGCGAGACTCTCCTTCCCCGGTCACCGAGATCCGCGCCGATCTTCCGCCGCGACGTGGGAAGAATCCTCCGCCGCTGCCTCGCGAAGGAACCGCGCGACCGCTACCAGACCTCCCGCGACGTCTTCAACGAGCTCCGTGAACTTCAGGCCGAGGCATCGGCAGCTTCGTCTAAACCGGCATCGGCGATGCCGCGTTCAGCCCGCGCCACTGCGCGAGGCGATTCCGGTCAGACTCGGGTCGACGAAGCCTTCGGGATCGCGGTGCTCCCTTTCAAGAGCTCTGGCGATGCGGAGATGGCGTCGTTCGCCGAGGGCCTCGGCGAGGAGATCACGACCGGGCTTTCGCGGTTTCGGTATCTGTCGGTCGTCGCGAGCGCTTCGGCAGACCTGGACGCAAAACCCGCCGCGCGTTACGTGGTGGAAGGAAGCCTCCGCAAGGGAGGGTCCACCATTCGCGTGAGCGCCCAGCTCGTCGACGGCGAGACCGGAGCGAGGCTCTGGGCCGAGACCTACAACCGCGACCTCCAGGCATCGAGCATCTTCGCGGCGCAGGACGACGTCGCCGCCCGCATCGTCGCCACGGTCGCCGACAGCTACGGCGTGCTCGCACACTCGATTCGAGCGGCGATGCGGCAGAAGGACGACGCCGAGCTCACGCCCGTGGAGTGGCAGTTCCAGTACTTCGCCTACCGCGAGCAGATTACTCCCTCGGCCTACGCGGAGCTCAAGAGGCGGCTGGAGCGCGCGGTGGAGCGGGACGGCCGCCAGTCCGACCTCTGGGCGTGCCTCGCACAGATCTTCGTCGACGAATACGCGTTCGGTTTCGGGACCGACCCCGCAGCTCTCGATCGCGCCCTGGCCGCGGCCCGCCGCGCCGTCGAGCTGGATCGGGCGAACCAGTTTGCGCTCGTCTCGCTGGCGCAGACGCATTTCTTCCGCCAGGACCTCGCGGCGTTTGGTCCAACGGCCGAGCGCGCGATGGCCTTGAATCCGCTCAACACCGACGCAGTCGGAATCCTGGGGCTGCAGATCGTGCACACGGGCGAGTTCGAACGGGGTACCTCGATCGTGCTCCGCGCGATGGAGCTCAATCCCAACCACGCGGGCTGGATGCACTTCGCTCCCCTCTGGAATCACTTCCACAAAGAGGAATATGAGCAGGCCCTCGAGCGCGCGAACCGCGTGGACGTCCCCGGCCTTTTCTGGCCTTTTCTCGTCGTCGCGTCGGCCAGCGGGCACCTCGGCCGGCGCGCCGAAGCCGCGGCCGCGGTCCGGGACCTCCTGGCGCTCGATCCCGAGTTTGCGGCGCACGCGCGCTCGAACGTCGGGACCTGGCACTTCGCGAGCGGCCTCATGGGTCCCATCCTCGAGGGGCTGCGCAAAGCGGGGCTTTCCATTCCGGAAGCGATTCCCGCGACCGAGGGAGCAACCGACACTCCGAAACGCAATGCCGCGGTCACCCCAAAAGCCGATCGAGCAGCCGTCGGGCGCGGCCTCGGGACAGATTCGCGCCGAGGAAGGCTTCTGGGTTGCGGTGCTGCCGTTCAAATCGGCCGGCGCAAGCGCGGAGCTCACGGCCCTGGCCGACGGACTCTCCGAGGAGATCGTGACCGGTCTGTCGCGGTTCTCCTACCTTCGGGTGATCGCGCGCAGCTCCACCGCACGTTTCGCAAGCGAGTCGGTTGACCTGCGTTCTGCCGGCAAGGAAGTGGGGGCGCGCTATGTGATGGAGGGAAGCCTTCGCCAGGCCGGGACGAAGCTGCGCCTCTCCGTCCAACTCGTGGACGCCGACTCCGGCACTCACCTCTGGGCAGAGAACTATGAACGCAGTTTCAGCCCGGAGAACATTTTCGCGCTTCAGGATGATCTCGTTCCCCGCATCGTCTCGACCGTCGCCGATCAGAACGGCGTCCTGACTCGAAGGATGAGCGAAACGCTCCGCGGCAAGAGCGAAGACGCCTTGACCCCGCGCGAGGCGGCGCTCCGCGCGTTCAGCTATTTCGAGCGCGTGACGCCCGATGAGCACCTGGTCGTCCGACGGATCCTGGAGCGCGCCGTGCGCGAGGCTCCGGACAGCGCCGAATGCTGGGCAATGCTGTCCCTCATGTATGCCGTCGAGTTCGCCGACGACTTCAATCCTCTGCCCGATCCTCTCGAACGCGCGCTCGCAGCGGCACAGCGCGCCGTGAATCTCGCCGCGACGAATGCTCTCGGCCACTACGCGCTGGCATTCGTCTACTGCCTCCGCAAGGAGACCGCGTCCTTTCGGGCGGCGGCGGAAAGAGCCATCGCGCTCAATCCTATGGACGGGTCGGTCATGGGCCTCCTGGGCGTTCTCATGTGCCATGCCGGCGAGTTGGAACGGGGCTGTCAGGTCGCGGAAGCTGCCATGCAGCTCAATCCCAACCATCCGGCCTTGTTCCGCTGGGCCGCGTTCACGAAGGCCTATGGCCAGGGCAAGTACGCGGAGGCGCTCGAAGTGGCGATTCGCATCGACATGCCCGACTACTTCTATGCGCCGGCCGCGAGGGCGGCGGCGCTCGGCCAGCTCGGCCGGCGCGATGCCGCGCAGAAGGAGCTGCGGGAACTGCTCGCCCTGCGTCCCGACTTCGCCACGGAAGCGCGCCGGGAATATGCCAAGTGGTACGACCCCGAGCTCGTCGAGCGCATGCTCGACGGCCTGCGCAAGGCCGGGCTGGAGATTGCCGACGAGGCGGGAACGTCCGCAGCGGTGAAGGCGCCGCGATTCGGGAACGGTTCGCGCGGATGAAGGATTCTGGGTCGCGGTTCTGCCGTTCAAGCATGGCGGGAACAACGCCGCCGATCTCGCGGCCCTGGCCGAGGGACTGACCGAGGATATCGTGACCGGCTTGTCCCGCTTCTCGTACCTCCGAGTGATTGCCCGGGGTTCGACTGCGAAGTATTCCAGCGAGGCGGGGGACGCGCGGGCGATCGGCAAGGAGCTCGGCGCGCGCTACGTGATGGAAGGAAGCCTCCGGCAGGCGGGGCCGAAGCTGCGCCTCGCCGTCCAGCTCGTCGATGCGACGACAGGAGCCCATCTCTGGGCCGAGAACTATGAACGCACGTTCAGTCCCGACTCGGTCTTCGAGCTGCAGGACGATCTGGTTCCGCGGATCGTCTCGACGGTCGCCGACATGAACGGGGTCCTGCCCCGAAGCATGAGCGAGGCCGTGCGCAGCCTCTCTCCCGAGCAGTTGAGCCCGTACGAGGCCGTCCTTCGCAGCTTCAGCTATTTCTCGCGGGTGACTTCCGAGGAGCTCGCCGCGGCGCGGACGGCCCTGGAGCTCGCGATCCGGAAGGCTCCGGACCATGCCGACGCCCTGGCGATGCTGGCTTTGCTGTGCGCCCAGGATCACGGCCAGGGATTCAACCTGAGACCGGATTCCCTGCCGGCGGGTTTGACGGCTGCGCGCCGTGCCGTCGAGGCGGCGCCCGTCGAATGCTCTCGCCCATTTCAGCCTCGCCCAGGCGCTTTTCTTCCAAAAGGAATATCAGAGCTTCCGGAACGCGGCCGAGCGAGCGGTCGCGTTGAATCCCATGGACGGCAACTCCATCGCTTTTCTCGGCGAGCTGTTGATCTACGCGGGCGACGGGAAACGCGGTCTCGAGCTGGCGTCGCGCGCCAAGCAACTCAACCCGAATCATCCCGGTTGGTACTGGTATGCCGATTGCTTACGACGCGTACCGCCGGGGCGACGACCGTGCCGCGCTCGGGTTCGTGCTCAAGGCCAACCTTCCGGGCCACTGGGGGTTCCACGCGGCGATCGCCGCCGCTCAGGGCCAGCTCGGAGACCGCGACGCGGCCGGCAAGGCCCTGAAGGAACTGCTGCGAGCTGCGGCCCGACTTCGCCGCCCGAGCCCGGGAGGATTTCGAAAAGTGGTGGGAGCCCGAGTACGTGGAGCGGCTGCATCGACGGGCTCCGCAAGGCGGGGCTGGACACCGTTCCGAAGCAAGGCGCAACGACGCGGCCGACGACGCACGACGTCCGTCGCGATCGCGGTCCTTCCCTTCTCGGACATGAGCTCCGCGAAGGACCAGGAGTACCTCTGCGAGGGAATGGCCGAGGAGATCATGAACGCGCTCGTGCGCGTCGACGGGCATCCGCGTCGCGTCGCGGACTTCCGCGTTTCGGGCTCGCCAGGAGGGCAAGCGACCTGCCGGAAATCGCCCGGCTCCTGTCCGTCAGCCACGTCCTCGAGGGAAGCGTGAGATCGTCCGGCACGCGGCTGCGCGTCACCGCTCAACTGACCGACGTCGCGACGCGGCTTCCAGCTCTGGTCGGAGCGATTCGACCGCAGACGCCGCCGACGTCTTCGCCGTCCAGGACGAGATCGCGGCGGGTGTCGTCGAGGCCGTCAAGGCGCGCCTCGCTCCCGGGAACGCACGCCATTCCCGCCCGGCCGCAACCCACGAACCTCGACGCCTATCGGAGCTACCTCAAGAGGCCGGCACCTCCGCGGAAAAGAGCACCTCGACGGGGCGCTCCGCGCGTTCGAGGAGGCGGTCCGCCTCGATCCCTCGCATGCGCCTTCGTGGACCGGCCTCGCGGAAGCTCACCGTCCTCGCGTCTGTCTTCGGCATGATTCCCGCGCGCGACGCCTGTGCCGCGGCAAGAAAGGCGCTGGCGACGGCAAACGAGCTGCAGGGAGAGTCGGCCGACGGCGCTGCACGTCGAAGCCTTCGCCGCCTGGATCGAAAGGCGCTGGGATGCGATGGAAACCGCCTGGCGGCGGGCCATCGAGCTCCAGCCGACCCACGTTCTCTCCCTCGCCTCGTTCGGCGCCGTCCTCTGTACGCGCCAGAGGCTCGAGGAGGGTTTGCCGCTCCTCGATCGCGCGCGGCAGGCCGATCCGCTCTCCTCCTTTCCCTATCAGCTCACCGGAGGGAGCCTGCTCAACGACGGCAGGCCGCAGGAAGCCCTGCGGTTCCTCGAGGACGCGCTCTCGTTCGAAAAGGAGGACGCCGCCGCCCTGGACAACGCGGGCCAGGCCAGGGTCGCACTGGGTCGCTTCGAAGAAGGCATTGCGACTGCTCGAGCATGTGGTCGCGGTTTCGCACCGCGCGCCCCACTTCCTCGGCACGCTCGGGTGGGCGCTCGCGACGGCCGGCCGCAAGGACGAAGCCCGGGAAATCCTCGAGGAGCTGCGTGCGCGGCCGAAAGGTTCGCCCCGCCGTCGTCTCCGAGGCCTGGCTGCTCGGCGCGCTCGGGCGAGATCGACGCGGCCTTCGACGTCGTCGCGCGAGCCGAAGAAGAATGTCATGGCCTACCTCTACTTCACCGGGCTTCCCGGCTTCGATCCGCTCCGCGCCGACCCGCGATTCGGCTGCTCTGCTCAAGCGGCTCGGGCTGCCGTCTTCCCCAACCCGCTGAGTGGCGCCTCGCGCAAGGCATCAACGCGGCGCAAGGTCATTCCGAACGACTTCGCCGCCCTTCATCACGAACCGAACGCGCTCGAGCTCGGTAATGTCGGCGATCGGGTCCCCGTCAACGGCGACGAGGTCGGCGAACTTCCCGGGCTCGATGGCGCCGACGCGATCTGCCCATCCAGGCCGATGGTTATGTTGTAGCGTCTACTGGTTCAGGTTGGTTGTTGCTGCCAGGTTGGCCACCGGGAACTGGAGCAAGCAGGACGGCGCCTATCGCGAGCACGTGCTCCCCGATGCGATCGACGCCCGCGTAGCGGTCGAGCAGGCCGCCGTAGTCGGGTGGGAACGTTATGTCGGCCGCCATGGGGCAATGGTTGGCATGCACACATTCGGCGCCTCAGCGCCGCTAAAGGGCTTGCTGGCCAGGTTCGGTTTCACAGTGGAACACGTGATGCAGGCTGCGCGCGGGCAAATCGCAAAGCATCGGGGGTAGCGTCGCAAGGCCGCAATTTGGTCCGGCTGCTTGCCTTGGGGTGGGGCGGTCGCCTTGCAATCTCGCAACGCGCTCCCCACGGAGTAAGTCTTCTCGCGAAGCCGGCTCGGTAACCCCCAGCGGCGCGGGTCGTCGCTTACTCAAAAATGGAAGGCTTGCTCGGCTGGTCGTGGCAGCTCGACATGAACGCCTTCCAGGGCAAGCATCTTGATCTTGGCTGCCGGGCCACCTGGTGCAGAGAACCCGCCGGGCTCGCCGCCAGCCGCCAGAACCCGGTGGCAAGGAATGATCAGAGCCACCGGATTCTTGGCCATCGCCTGACCAATATCGCGTGCAGCCTCCGGCCCGGCACCAAGTTCCTTCGCCAAGGTGCCGTAGGTGGTCGTGTGACCCCAGGTGACCCGTCGCACTGCAGCATAGACTCGCTGGAAGAACGCGTCCTGCTCGCCAAGGTCGAGCCTGACATCCGAGAAATCGGTTTCCTGACCCTCGAAATAGCGCGTGACTGCGGCGATTATCTCAGCGACATCCGCGGTGGGGGTGCCACGCTCTGCGTCGCGCACGCGCCGTAGCAGCAGCCGTTCGGTCGCCACGTAGCTCCTCGTGGGCAACTGAAAGCGCGTGATCCCCACGTTCTTCCAGACAATGCCGCAGAAGCCGCTCGCTGTCTGGAAGATATGATAATGCTGCCCTGTCCGGCCCATCGGATGGCGCCCTCCAAGCTTCGGTCGTATGGAAGTCGTACGACGTGGCGGGAAGTCAACCCGGTTTGCGACCTACCGCAGTGCAGTGAAGTGAGGGGGCAAGCCCTCCTCACTTCAGATGTCATCACGCAAGCACTTGCGTCTTCGCGTCCAGCGCTCCGAGCAGGTCCTTCCACGACGCGACGAACCCCTTGGCGCCGTCATCCTGCAGCTTCCTCGCCAGCGCATCGATATCGACACCGGCTCGGACGGCGGCGATCAGCACCTGGTCGGAGTCCCCGCCGTCGCGCGGCATCTCATGCTCGACGGCGCCGTGATCGCCGAAGGCCAGTAGCGTCTCTTCCGGCATCGTGTTGATCGTATTCGGCGCCGCCAAGGCCCCGACATACAGCACGTCGGACGCCTCCGGATCCTTTGTGCTGGTGCTGGCGAACAGCAGCCGCTGCGGCCGAGCGCCGAGGCCTTCGAGACGCTGCCAGCGAGCCGAGTCCAGAAGATCACGGTACGCCTTGTAGCTCTGCTGCGACACGGCAATCCCGATCCGATCACGCAACTCCGCCGGAACGGCCTTCAAGGTTTCCTTGTCCCAACGGCTGACGAACACCGAGGCGACGGACCGCACGTCAGGCGCCAGCCCCTTCGCCACCCGCCGTTCCAGCCCACGCATATAGGCATCCGCCGCTCGGACATAGTCATCACGGGAGAACAACAACGTGACGTTTATGGGCACACCGTGGAAAATGGCTTCCTCGATGGCGGGGAGACCCTCCGGCGTGCCGGGGATCTTAATGAACAGATTAGGGCGGTTTGCCTTGGCGTGCAGGCTGCGGGCCTGCGCCACCGTGTTGGCAGTGTCATGAGCCAGTAGCGGCGACACTTCCAGCGAGACCCAGCCATCGACGCTCGCCGTCCGCAGATGCACGGCCGCGAACATGTCAGCCGCTTTCGTCAGATCCTGCAGGGCAAGTTCGAAGAACACGTCTTCGCCTTTCTTGCCTTCACCCGTCAGGCGCTTGATTTCCGCGTCATACGCCTTGCTGTGGGTGATCGCATGATCGAAAATGGACGGGTTGGAGGTTAGGCCGGTCACCGACAATTCGTCGATGTAGCGCTGCAGCGTGCCCCCGGTCAGCAGGTCGCGGGTGATGTTGTCCAGCCACAGGCTTTGGCCGATGTTACGAAGCCGTTCCGTCGCCTTCATGATCATCTCCGTCGCTACTTCACAAGGTGGGTGAAATCGTCGTTGACCAGCTCGCCGATGTGGTCGATCTGGATCTCGCCAGGCGGGTATTTCGCCAGGGTTTCGGGGTCGGTGGCGTAATGACCTTGCCGCGGAAAGACCGTGGTGACCGCAGCGCTGATGTCGTGTGTCATGCGTGCATTTCCGCGGTGTTGAGGTTGGATCCGCCTGCTAGGACTGTTTCTCCAAGTGGCCGCCGAAGGCAAAGCGCATGGCGGACAACATCCGATTGGCGAAATCGGCATTGCCTCGAGAGTTCGAAACGAGAATAGAGCGCCGTGCTTAGCACCGGGGCGGGCACGCCCTCGTCGATCGCCGCATGCAGCGTCCAGCGGCCTTCGCCGGAATCCGAGACATGGCCTTGGAAATTCGCAAGCGTCGGGTCCTGCCGCAGCGCACCGGCCGTCAGGTCCAACAGCCAGGAACCGACGACGCTGCCACGGCGCCAGAGTTCCGCCACACGAGCCACGTCGATGTCGGTACTGATAGTGGGCCGGCTCGCGTAGCGGCGTCGTCTCGGCGTCGACCTCCTGTTGCCGGTGTCCGATATCAGCGTTGCGGATAATGTTGAAGCCTTCGGCAAAGGCGGCCATCATTCCGTACTCGATCCCATTATGGATCATCTTCACGAAATGCCCGGCACCGTTCGGACCACAATGCAGGTAGCCGTGCTCGTCCGATGTCGGTTCACCCGTCGCACCCGGGGTCCGCGGCGCGGTTTCGACGCCCGGGAGCAAGCGAGCGAAAGATCGGGTCGAGATGTTTTACGATCGCGTCCTCACCGCCGATCATGTGGCAGTAGCCGCGCTCCAGGCCCCAAACGCCGCCGCTGACGCCAACATCGACGTAATGCAGCCCTTTCGCCTCTAACTCGCCCGCACGACGGATGTCGTCATGATAGTAGGAATTTCCACCATCGATAACGATGTCGCCCGGTTCGAGCAGCGGCGTCAGCGCGTTCAGCACGGGGTCGACCACGGCCGCCGGCAGCATCATCCATACGGCGCGTGGCTTGGTCAGCATCTTGATGAAACGAGGCAGGTCGGTCGTGCCTTCGGCGCCCATGCTCGTCAGACTCTGCACGGCATCGGCGTGCGTGTCATTGACCACGCAGTGATGGCCGGCCTTGATCAGTCGTTCGACCATGTTCGCGCCCATGCGGCCCAAGCCGATCATTCCCAGTTCCATGCTCGTCCTCCTTGGTTCGTGACCTGAGTAGCCAGTCTGGCTGCCTCGGTGACAGCCGAGGCAGTAAATCCAAAGTGTTTGGTGCCGAATTCCCAGGCCGGAACCGGACGTGTGCCTTGAAGCCAAGGACCACCGTATTGGGTGTGTTTGCTTGGGCGTTCGGCCGGACGACGTACTGGAACTCCGGTCGAAAATTCACACCGCGATATATTGTGGATGGCACCCTCAAACTTGATCGACCAGATACGCAACAAGATACCCAGACTGACGAAGCACGCTGACGGCTAGGCCCTGGCGGCGGCGCCGGTGATCTCTAGCAGGCTTGGGTTCGGGCGGCTCGATACTGTTCGGCTGGAAGGCCCTTCGTGGGCGGACAGGAAACGCTGTGCCTGTCCGACGAGACAGAAACTACTCCGTCGTCGGCTTTGGGGGTGATGGAGCAGTTGAAGCCCAGCTTGCTGATTCGTTGGGCGCGCTTTCTGGCTTGAGCGTGTGGCGTCTCGGTCTGGAAGTAAATCGGCACCAAGACCGGATGGGGCAGGGGAGTCCGTCTCGTTAAAGTCTAGACCCGTGCCCGCGCTGTCTCAAGTGGGAAATATCGACCCTAACGAGACGGGGTTTGTGTCTCGCGTCGATGTCCCATTGGAGTATACCTCAATGGAGCTATGGTCGCCTGTGGTCGATAGCGGAGATTAAATGCTCGAACCATCCCCGACCGGGCGTCGGCAAGCTGAGCTTCCGGCGCAAATCTTCCAGATTGGTGGGCTACTTCTCATTCTTTCTGTGAGGCTACCGCGCTACATTCTTGAATTCTCCTCAGTACTGCATGCGATAAGTATAGAATTCTCGATTTTTGTCAACGTCGACAGGTTCCTGCCGCGCGCATTCTGCTGCGCGCATCCAGCCGCGCGAGGAACTTGCATGCCAGACGACTGAGGAGGGAAGTCTCGCCGGCTGCCATTCGCGCTATCAACCCCTCCCGCCTTAACGGTGGAATCCGCCTCCGCCATGGAAGCCACCGTGAAAGCCCTGGTGGCGGCCATCATGAAACCGGTGGAAGCCATGATGGAATACGTGGCCCGGGTGAAACACGAAAATGCCACCTCCAAAAAACCCAGGACCGGCCCAGTCATACCAAGGATATCCATAGTAGGGGTAGCCGTAATCGGGATAGCCTGCATTCGCATAGTCGCCATACCCGCCGCGCGATGGGCTCAGCACGGTATCGCCGTGGAGGTACATGCACTGCGTGTAAGTGATGTCATAGCGCGTCTGAAGATCGCCTTCGCTGGCCGCCGCATTATTCGCCCCAATCGCGGCGCCGTCTGCGAGACCGGCCGCGCCGCCGATCGCAGCACCAGCGCCCGCGTTTCCAGCCGCGGCGCCGATGGTGGAGCCCGCCGCCGCGCCAAGGACAGTGCCGACGGCCGCACTGCCTACCGCCGCCTGAGTGCCCGCTTGTCCCGATGATACATTACCAATGCTGGCAGCCGCCTGGGCGCGGCACTGCCCGTCCTCCTGCTCGAAGGTGGTGAGGTTCTTTCCCGCTGGGGGCAGCGCTATCCCTGTAGGACCGCTCGGCGGCACTTCCGCGCACGCGGCAACGGCGCTTACGCAGCTTAAGACTGCCATCAGCATTGTACTGCGAAACATGGCTGGCCTCCAAAACTTCGCTTAGTCCTACTTGGTAATTGACGTCTGGCAGCCGAGGATCATCCAATAACCCCCCCCCGCGGGTCTGCCTTGCAGAGCGCACATGCGTGGGCCGTAGGAGAAGACCTGAACAGACCAATCCTCATCAACTCCCGCTCCCTTTGCGGGTCAATTCAGGGCAGTTACCAGCCCGATGGCATCTTCGGGCTACGCTTGGGCCGCCGACCTCGCATTGGGGCCATCGCGAAGCTTGCTCAATGTACCGTTCGGGTCCGGATCATTCCGCAGGTCAAAACGATGCCGATGCGTTGTGGCGTTTAAATTGGAAACGGCGTGGCGAAATGACACGCCGCGCTCTGCCCAGGGCGGACGTTTCGAAGCGGTGGAACCGTCTCGCGGCACACAGACTGTGCGATCGGACAACGGGGATGGAAGTGACATCCGCTGGGCACGTTCGCCGGGCTGGGCACGTCGCCTTGCAGGACGATCCGACCTCGCCTCCGTTCGGGATCAGGCACCGGCGCGGCGGACAACAACGCCTGTGTATAGGGATGGTGCGGCGCATCAAACAATGCGTCCGTGTCTACCCATTTCCACCAGGCGGCCCAGATACATGACGGCCACCCGGTGCGCGATGTGTCGAACGACTGCCAGGTCGTGCGAGATGAACACATAGGCGATGCCGAACGTCGCCTGCAGATCCTGCAGCAAATTGACGACCTGCGACTGAATCGACACGTCCAACGCTGAGACCGGCTCGTCCGCAACGATCAGCCGCGGCTCCGGTGCCAGGGCTCGGGCGATCGCGATGCGTTGCCGCTGGCCGCCGGAGAACTCGAACGGATGACGGCGTAGATGGATCGTATCCAGCCCCACCAGACGCAGCAATTCAACCACCCGGTCCCGCCGAGCGGCGGGCGTGGGACAGAGGCCATGAACGTCGAGCGGTTCGGCAATGATGTCCTCGACCCGCATGCGGGGGCTCAAGGAGGCGTATGGGTCCTGGAAGACGATCTGAAGCTCCCGTCGGCGCTGGCGCAGCGCGCGCCGGCCGAGCCTCAGGAGGTCAACACCATCGAAATGGATCCCGCCGGCGCTGGGTTCAGTCAGCCGCAGCAGCATTCGGCCGGTGGTGGACTTGCCACAGCCGGACTTGCCCACCAGAGCAAGGGTCTCGCCAGCCGCGAGCTCGAAGGAGATGCCATCGACCGCCTTGACTGTCTTGCCGCCCGAGGCGGGAAAGTATTTGGCAGAGCCCGCGCACCGACAGCAGCGGCGTGTCCGTCATGTCAGTGCCCAGCATGCGGCGCTGGAATGCTCGCCGGCGGGCCGCAGTTCTGGCTCCTGCTCCCGGCAGATATCGTGCGCCAGGGAACAGCGCGGATTGAACCGGCAGCCAGGGGGCATCGCGAAAGCGGACGGAACTGTGCCGTCGATGGTGCGCAGCCGGTGCTCACGCGTCTCCAGCGACGGCACGGAGCGCAGCAGGCCGCGCGTGTAGGGATGCTGTGGTGCAGCGAACAGCCAGCGTACCGGGGCATGCTCGACCATCTTGCCTGCGTACATGACCGCCACATCGTCCACGAGATCGGCAATCACGCCGAGGTCGTGGGTGATCAGGATAATGGCGGTGCCGAACTCCCCTTGCAGGCGGCGCAGGAGATCCAGGATTTGCGCCTGGATCGTGACGTCGAGCGCGGTCGTCGGTTCGTCCGCGATCAGCAGCTTGGGATTGCAGGCCAGCGCCATTCCGATCACCACACGCTGGCGCATGCCGCCGGAAAGCTGGTGCGGATAGGCATGGGCGACGCGCTCCGGGTCGGGGATTCCAACCACGCGCAGCATCTCGGTCGCGCGCAGCCAGGCGCCGGATCGGGAGTCGCCGCGATGCAGGCGGACGGCCTCGGCAATCTGCTCGCCCACGGTGAACACCGGATTCAGGGAGGTCATCGGGTCCTGGTAGATCATTGCAATGTCACCGCCGCGCAATCCGCGCAGGCGGGCGTTGTCCATTGCCACCACGTCCTGGCCGTCGAAGCGGATACAGCCGCTGACGATCCGGGCGGGCGGCGCCGGGATCAGCCGCATCAGCGCCAATGCGGTCATGGTCTTGCCGCAGCCGGATTCGCCAACGATGCCCAGACTCTTGCCGGCTTCGACAGCGAAGCTGACGCCGTCGACCGCACGGACCACGCCGCGTGCCGTGAACAGGTGGATGCGCAGATCCTCAACCGTCAGCAGGCTCATACGTCCAACTCCGGGTCGAGCAGGTCTCGCAGTGCATCGCCCACCATGTTGAACGCCAGGACCGCCAGGGTGATGGCGCCACCGGCGAAGGCGGCGGGCCACGGGTCGCCGATCAGGTCGCTCATGCCGTCGCGGATCATGTTGCCCCAACTGGCCGTGGGCGGCTGGGCGCCGAGCCCGAGGAAGGATAGAGCGGCTTCCAGCCTGATCGCGGTGGCGATCCAAAGCGACAGCGCGACGACCAACGGCCCAGCGATGTTCGGCAGGATGTGGCGCAGCATGATGGCGAGAGGCCCGCGGCCCGCAGCGATCGACGCATCGATGAACGGCTCGCGTCGGACGACCTGGGTGGCAGAGCGCGCCAGCCGCACGAAGCGCGGGAACAGCGCGACGGCGATTGCGATCACCGCGCTTTGGAAGCTTGGCCCGAGTGCCGCAGCGATCATCACCCCCAGCAAGAGGGACGGGAACGACATCAGCAGGTCGGAGGTGCGGGACAGAGCGCGGTCGGTCCAGCCGCCGAAATAGCCGGCGATCATGCCAACCCAGACACCCGTGGCCGCGGCAAGCAGCGGGGCGCAGATGCCGATGCTGAGCGAGACGCGACCGCCTGTCAGAACGCGGGAGAACACATCCCGGCCGAAGGAGTCGGTGCCGAACCAATACTCGGCGGATGGTCCCTGGCCAGCACTGAGAAAACTCTGATCGAGCGGATCATGCGGCACGATCAGCGGCGAGAGAATAGCAAGCAGGATCAGGAGCAGACTCAGGATCACCCCGGCCGCAGTGAGCTTGTTACTTGCAAGATACATCCGGACGGTGGATCGCCTCTCCAGGTCGCTCATCGCAGCGTGATACGCGGGTCGATTGCAGCGCAAAGCAGGTCGGTCAGCAAATTCACCACGACCACGAAGAACGCGAAGACCACCAGTCCCGCCTGCACCAGCGTATAGTCACGGGCCGTGACGCCGCCGATCAGCAGCGTGCCCAGGCCGGGACGGGAGAATACCAGCTCTACGGTGATGGTGCCGGACAGGGTGGTCAGCAGGTAGATGCCAAGACCCGTGGTGACGGGGATCAGTGCGTTGCGCAGGGCATGCTTGAAGATCACCCATCGCTCGGCCACCCCTTTGCCACGTGCCGTACGGACATAGTCGCGGCGCAGCACCTCCAGCAACGACGACCGCGTCAGTCGCATGACAAACGCAGCCATCACCACGCCCAAGGTGATGGCGGGCAGCACCAAATGGTGGAGTTGGTCGACGAACCCGTTGCCGCCGCCCAGCATGGGGAACCAGTCAAGATGCACCGAAAACGCGAGCACCAACAGAATGCCAAAATAGAAATCCGGCAGGGAAAACCCAACCAGCGCAAAGAACCGGCCGAAGCCGTCAGCCGCACCGTTGCGTTTCACCGCGGTCAGCGCGCCGAACGGGATGCCGATGACAATGCCGATCAATGTGGCCGCCCCGGCCAGGCTTAGCGTGTACGGCAGGGCCTGCGCCAACAACCCGTTGATGGGCGCGTTGTTGCTCATGGACCGGCCGAAATCAGCCGTGACCGCATGGCGGACGAAGCTGAAGTATTGCACGTAAAGCGGCTCATCAAGACCGAGCTTAGCCCGGAAGGAGGCAATCGCGTCGGGGGTGGCGAACTCACCAAGCGCCGCGATGGCGGGGTCCCCCGGCATGACACGCAGCGCGAGGAACACCACGGTCAGCACAAGCAGGACGGTTGGAATGACCTCCAGGCCGCGGCGGAAGATGTAGCCCTTCATGCCTAAGGTCGGCTCGCCTTGCCCAGGGTGAAGGTGCCCATATAGGCCTTGATCGGAAAGCCGATGTCCAACGTCTTGCCGTTATGCATCCAGGAACTGGCAGGGCTTGGCAGCGGAATGACCGGCACCTGACGCAGGATGTCGATCTGCACCTGCTTCAGGAGATCAAGCCGCTTGGTGTCGTCGATCTCCTCGTTGGCCTGTGCCATCAGCGCATCCGAGTTGCCGGCAATGTCGCCGTAGTGGCTGAAATTCATATTGCGCGTGGGTTTTCCGACAATGGCGCCGGAATTGTAGAAAGCATTCAACACCGCTTGCGTCAGCGGCGGCTGCCCGGAGCTGTACATCACCATCGCATCCAGATCGCGTCGGATGTCATTGTGGTAGCTCGCATGGTCAACAATGCGCAGGTTGATCTGGATGCCAACCTTGCGGAGCTGCTCCTGGATGATCAAGACGTTGGATTTGTATTCCTCGCGCTCCGTCACGAACATATCGAGCGAGAAACCATTGGGCAGGCCTGCCTCGGCCAGCAATTGCTTGCTGCGGGCGGGATCATAGGTGAAGGGCCAGTCTTCCGGCAGGTCATTCTTCGTCAGCGCACCATAGTAGCCGGCCGGAGAAACGCCGTACATTGGCGAAACGAAGTCGCCAAACGCGGCGGTCCAGGTTCTGATATCAATCGCGTGGGCAATCGCCTGGCGGACGCGGAAATCATCCAAGGGCTTTCGCGTCATGTTCAGGAAGAATGCCCAGACGGCACCAGGACGGCCGAGGTCCTCCACCAACGCAGGCTGTTGGCGCTTCACGCTCGCCAGCCAACCGGGGACGGTAGCACCCTCGATCATGTCGACGTCGCCCTTGACGAACGCAAGGGTGCGAGACGAGGTCTCAGGCAGGTACATCACATCCAGCTCGTCAATCTTTGGCTTTCCACCCCAGTAGTTTGGATTCGCCTTGAACGAGACACGCTGTTTCGGATCATACGACCCGAACTGGAATGGGCCGCTGCCGACTGGATTGCGGCGAAAATCGTCTCCCAGCTCGGTAACGGCCTTTTTGGATACGATATAGCCGCCGAACCGCGGCATCAGGGCGAATGCATACCAGAACGGATTGGGCTTGGTCAGATGGATCGTGACCGTGTACGGGTCGCTGGCATCCACGCTTTCCACATCACGGAAATTCGCGCCGTAGGCGGTCCCAGTTTTGGGATCGCGCAGCCGGGCGATGGTGAAGGCGACGTCGTCGGCCGTGACTTCACCATAGCCGCGCTGCCACTGCACGCCATGACGGAGGTGGAACGTAAAGCTGCGGGCGTCCGGCGCCATTTCCCATTTTTCCGCGAGTTCGCCTTGTAACTGGTCGAACATAAGGTTCGAAGTGCCATCCTTCGGACCAACCAGCACGTTAAAGATCTGCCGTATCGGGAATTCATCGCCATTGCCGATACCCGTTGCCGGATCGAGCGATCCCAAATCGCGGGCGGAGACACCAACGCGCACCGTGGTTTCAGCCACGGCCGTTTCAGCGAAGGCTGAAACCACCGCCAGGCATAAGACGTACACAGAACCAGCGAAGATTTCTCACGGACTTCTCCCCACACCGGATCTGTATCTGTATCTGCCCGGGCCTCCGGTGACGGTAGGCAGGGCTGAAACCGTTCGTCAACCGGCGACACTGTCGGTCCGTGCCGGCCGGAGCCGCAGTAATCAATCCAGTCGATAAAGTTCCAACGCATTGTCACGGAAGATCATCGAGCGCTCTGCGTTCGACAGACGGATGGGGAATGCCGTGCTCGGATCGTCATAGTCCCAGTGGGGATAGTCGGTCGCGAACATGATCCGCTCCCAGCCGATCCAGTTCAGCGTGTCACGCAGATGGGCTGGCTGTTCTGGTTCCTCCATCGGCTGCGTGGTGAACCACAAATGCTCACGGATATACTCGGATGGCGGACGCTCGCAGTTTGGTACCTCATCGCGCATTCGCGACCATTGCTGGTCCAGGCGCCAGCATAAGGCCGGCAGCCAGGCAAAACCGCCCTCGATCATCACCATGCGCAGACGCGGAAATTTCTCGAACACGCCCTCAAACACGAGACTGGCGACCAGCGCCTGAAAACTGTGAACGTTGATGTGGTGGTCCTGCAAATAGTAGCTTGGCCAGCCGCCAGGGGTAGAGGCGTAGCCACCGCCGACGCTGTTGACATGGATGGCGATCGGCAGGTTCGCTGCCTGGGCCGCGGCGAAGATCGGCCAGTAGCGCTTGCGTCCCAGTGGCTCATTGGTTTTCGACGGCATCAGCACCTGGACGAAATTGGAGTCGTCCGCCCGCCGGGCGATTTCCTCCACCGCGAGGTCGGGATCTTCATGCGCCAGCGGTAATGGACCCGCGCAACCTGGTGTCTTGCCGCACCCAACGCTCCAGTTGCCATTCGTTGACGGCGGTGCAGTAAGCGGCATCGAGATCGGTGTTGCGGGCACTGCCATGCAGCGGGGTCAGGATCCCGACCGCGATATCGTTCGCGTCAAGCAATTGCGCCTGCAGGAACGCCAGGTCCGATCCGGGCGGCCCGCCATTCGGCGGCCAGGCATCCCGGCGGGCGGTGGCCGGTGCCGCCTTGGGGTACTGCGTGCCGGTGGTGAACGGGACGCGCGCCTGCAGTCCATAGGCCGCGAGATGCGTCCGCCAGCGCTCCGGCAGCCAGGGATGCAGTTCTGCCTGGGACCGCATCGTCGGATGAATGTCGCAATCAACGATCCCCGTCCGGGTCGCGGCGGTTTTCGAACCATCGAGAACTGCGCTCATGACAGGGTCTCCTGTAAACGCGGGTAGGTGGCCAGTGGGTTATCGACGGCCAACTTGCGCACAAGGCCGGACGACAGGCCGGGCGGCAACGCGCCGGTTTCGTCAAAGTGCCAGTGCGGGAAATCGGTTGCGAACAGCAGCATGTGATCGCCGTCGATATGTTCCAGTATGCGTTCGACCTCGGCTGCGCCGGGCGCATCGAACGGTTGCACGGTCAGGCGCACATGCTGGCGCACGAGTTCGGCGGGCGAGCGGGTGAACCACGGCGCCTCGCTGCGCAGGCCGCGCCAGGACTTGATCGCGCGCCAGAGGAAGGCCGGCAGCCAGGTCACGCCGGACTCGGTCAGGATCACGCGCAGGCCGGGGAATCGGTTGAACACGCCCTCCCCCATGAGTGAAAGTAATTGCGCCTCGAAGCCCATGGTCTGGCTGACGTAATCCTGCACGAAATGCGACGGCCATCCGTTCGAGGTCGGTGCGTGCCGGAACGCGTTGCCAGCATGGATGCTGATGGGTAGGTCGTGCTTCAGTGCGGCCTCATAGATCGGCCAGTAATAGCGCCGGCCGAGCAACATCTCGCCGGCGGCGAGAAGCTGCACCTGCACGAACCGCCTGTCTCGCGCGCAACGTTCGATTTCTTCTGCGGCATACACAGGATTTTGCATCGGCACGACGATGGAGGCGCGCAGACGTGGCTCCCGGTCCAGCCATTCCGCCACCAGCCAGTCGTTGACCGCCCGGCACAGTGTCTGCGCCAGATCTTCGCTGTGCACCGCTTGTGCGCCATGCAGGCAGTTGATGATGGCCGCACGTGTGCCGAACCCGTCAAGTGCCTGCTGTTGCAGCAGAGCAAGGTCAGTGCCTGGCTTGCCCGTAGCGGGGCGCCAATCTGGCCGGCAGGAGAGCGGCGCACCCGGTGGATAGCTCGCGAGATCCAGCCCATCCGTCCCGCGAGACGTAATCATTTCCTGCCACGCCTGCGACATGTAGGGCAGCAGTGATCGCATCCCGGGAACCGCCACATGGACGTCGCAATCAATCGCCCCGGCAGGTACGGCCGAGCGGTTCGACGACGCGCGTTGCACCACCTGTGACATTTCTTTCCCTTGGGGCGTTGTGTCTTGTCCGGCCGCAGGGCAAGCGAAACATGCCTCAGCGGTAATGTCGAGGGATGGGCGTTCTCGTCTTCGGGTCGGCCGGTGGGGCGTTGTCGGCACCGTCAACTCGGCTGCCGCCTGGCTTGCCGAGGCGGACCGGGTCGCGAAGCCGAGTCCGATGACAATGCCGCCCCCGCCCAGCGACGCTGGTTACCGCTTCCCAGCCGAGATCCTCGGCTTCACTATCTGGTCCGCTTTCCGCTCAGCCTGTGCCAGGTCGATAAGATCCTCGCCGCTCGTGGCATCGACGTTCGGCATTGTCACGCTGGACGAAAGCGCTGGAAGCGCATCCAGCGTCGGCGCATCTGCGCCCCTTTTTCAGCGCTGGGCAGACCTTTTCGGACGGCCAGTTCCGGGTCTGAGGAAAATTCCCCCAAACTGGACACCGCAAGCACTCTTTTTCGTTCTATCCGCAACGGCCCTGTGAGCCATCGGCGACACTGGCGAGGAATAACGGCTGAGGCAGCCGGTCAATGGAAGCGAAACGATGACATTGCAATGGAAGCTGGCATGGGCTGGCATAGCCGTTCTGGGAGCGGCCTCCTTGGCTATTGTCGCATTAAACCGGGGCGAGCCAGTGAACGCCGCCTGGCTCGTTGTCGCATCCCTCTGCATCTATTTCATCGCCTACCGGTTCTACGCCCTCTTTATCGCCCGCAAGGTGTATGGCGTCGATCCGGCTCGACCGACGCCTGCCCATCGTCACAACGACGGTCTCGATTACGTGCCGACGAACCGCTACGTGCTGTTTGGGCACCATTTCGCCGCCATCGCTGGCGCCGGACCGCTGGTGGGCCCCGTGCTCGCTGCCCAAATGGGCTATCTCCCTGGGACGCTCTGGATCCTTGTTGGCGCGGTGTTCGCAGGCGCGGTGCAGGATATGACCGTGCTGTTTCTGTCCACGCGCCGCGATGGCCGCTCGTTGGGATCGGCCGGTCATGACATACGAAGAGTTTTTCCGCGAACGCCAAGCCGCGCGTTACGATGTTGGTAAGGGTCGGTTCCGCGGCTGCTGCTGACTCCAGGAGGCCGCCGCCTATCGAATGAGGGCCATGGCGGGGACCACTGCCGCCACCATCGTTGTTCTGTGCGAGGGCATAACCATGGACGCACTCCGCGACGTCGATCCAATTGAAACGAAGGAATGGCGCGACGCAATCGATTCGGTCCTCGCGTTCGAGGGGCGGGATCGCGCGCAGTTTCTGCTGGAGGCGCTTACCGAGGAAGCGCGCAGGCACGGTGCGCCAGTCCCCTACACGTCGAATACGCCTTACCTCAACACGATCCCGCCCGATCAGGAGGAGCGTCACCCCGGCGATCGCGCAATAGAACACCGCATCCGGTCCCTGATCCGCTGGAACGCGCTGGCGACAGTGCTGCGGGCAAACAAAGAATCTTCGGAACTCGGCGGCCACATCGCCTCATTCCAATCAGCGGCGACGCTTTACGATGCTGGCTTTATGCATTTCTGGCATGGCGCCACCGATCGTCACGGGGGCGACCTCGTTTACCTGCAAGGCCACTCGTCCCCCGGTCTTTATGCGCGTGCCTTCCTGGAGGGGCGGCTGACCGAGGAGCAGATGTTGAACTTCCGCCAGGAAGTGGATGGCAAGGGCCTGTCGTCCTACCCGCACCCCTGGCTGATGCCGCATTTCTGGCAGTTCCCGACTGTATCCATGGGCCTCGGCCCGATCATGGCCATCTACCAGGCACGCTTCCTGAAATACCTGAACGACCGTGGGCTTGCGGACACCGCCAACCGCAAGGTCTGGGCATTCCTCGGCGACGGCGAGACAGATGAGCCGGAGAGCCTGGGCTCGATCGGAATGGCAGGGCGCGAGCGCCTCGATAATCTTATCTTCGTTGTGAACTGCAATCTACAGCGCCTGGACGGCCCGGTACGCGGCAACGGCAAGATCATTCAAGAGCTGGAAGCCGAATTCCGTGGCGCCGGCTGGAACGTCATCAAAGTCATCTGGGGATCGGGATGGGACCCGCTGATCGCCAAAGACACGAGTGGAATGCTTCTCCAGCGCATGGAGGAGTGCGTCGACGGCGACTACCAGGACTTCAAGAGCAAGAACGGCGCCTATGTCCGCGAACACTTCTTCGGCACATATCCGGAGACGCGCGCGCTCGTCCAGGACATGACCGACGACCAGATCTGGGCGCTGGCCCGCGGCGGGCATGATCCGAACAAGGTCTACGCCGCCTATGCCGCCGCTTCGAAGCATAAGGGCCAACCCACCGTCATTCTCGCCAAGACGGTCAAGGGCTACGGAATGGGTGAGGCCGGCGAGGGCCAGAACATCACCCACCAGCAGAAAAAGATGGGCGAGGCGCATCTGCGCGAATTCCGTGATCGGTTCAGCCTGCCTCTGACGGACGAGCAACTCAAGGAAGTACCCTTCCTGCGCTTCCCCGAGGACAGCGTGGAGATGCGCTACCTGCGCGAGCGGCGCGCGGGGCTAGGTGGGTTTCTGCCGGCACGGCGGGCGAAGTCGCAATCCCTTCCAGTTCCCCCGCTCTCGGCTTTCGAAGGGCAGCTCAAGGAGACCGGAGATCGCACGATCTCCACCACCATGGCATTCGTGCGCATCCTCAACACGCTGCTGCGCGATAAGACGATTGGCAAGCACGTCGTGCCCATCGTGCCCGACGAAAGCCGCACATTCGGCATGGAGGGCATGTTCCGGCAATTCGGCATCTACAGTCAGGTCGGGCAGCTCTATCATCCCGAGGACGCCAACCAGCTCATGTTCTACAAGGAGGATCGAAAAGGACAAATCCTGCAGGAAGGGCTGAACGAGCCTGGCGCCATGTCATCGTGGATCGCAGCGGCGACGTCGTACAGCTCCAACAACGTCCCGATGATTCCATTTTACATCTACTACTCGATGTTCGGCTTCCAGCGTGTCGGGGATCTCGCGTGGGCCGCCGGTGACATGCGCGGGCGTGGCTTCCTCCTGGGTGCTACGGCCGGTCGCACGACCTTGAACGGAGAGGGGCTGCAGCACGAGGACGGGCACAGCCACATACTGTCGTCCACCATCCCGAACTGCATCTCCTACGATCCGACCTTCTCCTACGAGGTCGCCGTCATCATCCAGGACGGGCTGCGCCGGATGGTCGAGGAGCAGGAGGACGTTTTCTATTACATCACCTTGATGAACGAGAACTATCGCAGCATCCGGCGATGCCGGAGGGGGCGCGGGAGGGCATCATCAAGGGGATGTACCTGCTCCAGCCGGCCGCTGGCGATGCCGCCAGGCCGCGCGTTCAATTGTTGGGGAGCGGCACCATCCTGCGCGAGGTGATGGCAGCCGCCGATCTGCTGGCCGAGTACGGTATCGGCGCCGATGTCTGGAGTTGCCCGAGCTTCACCGAGTTGCGCCGGGAGGGGCTGGAGACGGAGCGCTGGAATATGCTGCACCCCGACCAGCCACAGCGCAAAAGCCATATCGAGCAATGCCTGGCCGAACGGGAGGGGCCCATCATCGCGGCCTCGGACTATATGAAAGCGTTTGCCGATGGGATCAGGCCGTTTGTGCCGCGACGCTACAAGGTGCTGGGCACGGACGGGTTCGGGCGATCTGATTACAGGCGAAAGCTCCGCGCCTTCTTCGAGGTGGATCGGCGCTACGTCACCGTCGCCGCGCTGCATGCCTTGGCTCAGGACGGCAAGGTAGAGGCGAAGGTCGCGGCGGATGCGATCCAGAAATTGGGCATCAATCCAGACTCGCCCAGCCCTGCAAGGAGTTAGAGCGTGATGACTGGAGGTGGAATTGCCGGAGGTCTGAATCACGCGATCAAACAAAGAGCGTGATGACTGGAGGTGGAATCGCCGGAGGTCTGAATCACGCGATCAAACAAAGAGCTAGAGCAGGATGGCTGAGCGAAAGCGATGTCATCCTGCTCTAGCACAACCCCGATCAGCATCACGCTGACACGACTGCCGAATTCTCACGCAATAAGAAGCAGGGAGGAGAACGGTGGATACCGAAGTCAAAACGGCTGATACCGAAGTCAGAGTGCCAGATATCGGCGACTTCAAGGACGTCCCGGTCATCGAGATACACGTGCAGGAGGGACAGTCGATCAACGCCGAGGATCCGGTCATCACACTTGAATCCGACAAGGCAACGATGGACGTGCCTTCACCCGTTTCCGGCACGATCGAGAAGCTTCTTGTGAAGGTCGGCGACAAAGTCAGCGAGGGCAGTCCAATCCTGCGGCTTCGCGGCCATGAGGAGGGGGCGATGCGGCAGCCTCCTTCCTTGCTCCCGCAACAGGAACCGCCTCCCTCCGCGCAGACGAGTACAGCACCGCCGGAGCCGCCGTCGGCCCCTGCCGGAGCGCCCGCGCAACTCGGGGCGGCCGTCGGCGCCACTGGAACTGCCATCAATAAGGGCGTCGATCTCAGCCAGGTGCATGCGAGTCCGTCCGTGCGGATGGTCGCGCGCGAATTTAATATAGACCTGACAAAGGTTAAGGGCACTGGCGAGAAAGAACGGGTCACCAAAGAGGACGTCCTTGCCTTCCTGCGCGGCCCCGCCACCGCCCCTGGTGCCGCACTCGCGGCTCCTGCCGCCGGCGCCGGCATTCCCGAGATCCCAGCTCAGGACTTTTCCAAATTCGGACCGACCGAAGCCAGGCCGCTGTCGCGCATCAAGCGCATCTCCGGTCCACATCTGCACCGAGCGTGGCTGAACGTGCCGCACGTTACGCATAACGATGAAGCGGACATCACAGACCTGGAGGCCTACCGCAAGGAACTCGACCAGGCGGCTCGGCAAGAGGGCTACCGGGTCACGATGCTGGCATTCCTGCTCAAGGCCAGTGTATCGGCGCTGAGGCAGTTTCCGGAATTCAATGCGTCCCTGTCGCCTGAGAAGGACGCGCTTATTCTGAAGAAATACTATCACATCGGCATCGCCGTGGACACACCGGACGGGCTGGTGGTTCCGGTGCTGCGTGACGTGGACCGCAAGGGCGTCACGGAACTGAGCCAGGAGATGGGCGCCATCTCCAAAAGGGCACGGGAGGGCAAGCTTGGGGCTGCCGACATGCAGGGCGCGAGCTTCACCATCTCGTCCCTTGGCGGTATCGGCGGCACGGCCTTCACCCCAATCGTCAACGCGCCCGAGGTGGCGATCCTTGGGGTCGTACGCTCGAAAATGGCGCCGGTCTGGGACGGCGCCGCCTTCAAGCCACGTCTGATGCTCCCGGTCTGCCTCTCCTACGACCATCGGGTCATCGACGGCGCGCTGGCCGCCCGTTTCGCAAGCCACCTCTGCCATGTTCTGGAGGATGTGCGCAGACTCGTTCTTTGATCGGATCGAAGGAAACAACAATGGCGAGTGTCGAGATCCGCGTCCCGGACATTGGGGACTTCAAGGACGTTCCAGTCATCGAGGTGCATGTCGCGCCGGGCGCCTTGGTCAATCCCGAGGACCCGCTGATCACCCTGGAATCCGACAAAGCGACGATGGACGTGCCCTGTCCCCGCGCGGGCACGGTGACGGAACTGAAGGTCAATGTCGGCAGCAAGGTCTCCGAGGGCGACCTGATCATGCTGATGGAACCGGCTGGTGCGGCCGCGACCCCGCCCAAGGAAACAATCCGCCAGCAGGCGGGAACGACGCCCGAAGGACCGCCCGCCAGCTATGGCTCCGCCGCCGGCGTGTATGACGAGATCGAAGTCGCCATCCCGGACATCGGCGACTTCAAGGATGTACCGGTCATTGAAGTTCATGTCGCAGGGGGCGACCGGATTGAGAAAGACGCGCCGCTGATCACGCTCGAATCCGACAAGGCGAGCATGGACATCCCATCGCCCGCCGCCGGGACGGTGTTGGAACTGATGATCAAGGTGGGCGACCGCGTTTCGGAAGGTCACAAGCTGCTGAAGCTACGGACCGGCCAGGCGGCATCGTCCCCCGGCAAGGCAACCGTTGCCATGCCGCCGGCTTCCCCCGCCGCGCAAGCGCCCAGCGCCACGAAAAGCGATCTGCATGCCGAGGTGCTGGTGATTGGTGCCGGGCCGGGCGGCTACAGCGCCGCCTTCCGCGCCGCTGACCTGGGCAAGCAGGTCGTGCTGGTCGACCGGTGGCCAACGCTCGGAGGTGTCTGCCTCAATGTCGGCTGCATCCCGTCCAAGGCGCTGCTGCACGCCGCCAAGGTTATTTCTGAAACGCAGGAAATGTCCGAGTTCGGTTTGGGCTTCGGCCCGCCAACAACCGATCTTGATAAGCTGCGCGGTTGGAAAGATGGCGTAGTAAAGCGTCTGACCGGCGGTCTCGCCGGCCTGGCCAAACAGCGCAAGGTCACCGTCGTCGAGGGGATGGGCAAGTTCGTCTCGCTCAATCAAATCGAGGTTCAGAACGGGGAAGGAACCAAGGCCATCAGCTTCGAGCAGGCGATCATCGCCGCCGGCTCCGAACCGGTCACGCTGCCCTTCATCCCTCACGGCGACCCGCGCGTGATCGACTCCACGGGCGCCTTGGCGATTGCGGATATTCCCCAACGTCTTCTTGTCCTTGGCGGCGGCATCATCGGGCTGGAGATGGCGACCGTTTATCACGCGCTCGGCTCGCAGGTGACGGTCGTGGAATTGATGGACCAAATCATTCCGGGTGCCGACCGGGATATCGTGACGCCGCTGATGAAACGGATCGAGAAGCGTTACGAGGCCATCCACCTGAAGACAAAGGTCACGCGCGTCGATGCGACCGCGGACGGCCTGGTTGCCCATTTCGAAGGTGGCAAGGCGCCACCCATGGCGACGTTCGACCGTGTCCTTGTCGCCGTCGGACGCCGCCCCAACGGCCGGCTGGTTGGTGCCGAGAATGCCGGCGTCGCGACAGACGAGCGCGGCTATATCCCTGTCGATAAGCAGATGCGCACGAATGTGCCGCATATCTTTGCCATCGGCGACATCGTCGGCCAGCCTATGCTCGCGCACAAGGCAGTGCATGAAGGCCATGTCGCCGCCGAGGCCGCCGCCGGTCGCAACAGCTTCTTCGATGCCAAGGTGATCCCGTCGGTCGCCTACACCGACCCCGAAGTCGCCTGGGTCGGACTGACCGAGAACGAGGCCAAGGCTCGAGGAATCAAATATGGGAAGGCCACATTCCCCTGGGCGGCCAGCGGCCGCTCCCTCACGCTCGGCCGAGACGAGGGGCTGACGAAGGTCCTGTTCGACGAGGGTACCGATCGGATCATCGGATGCGGCATTGTTGGCCTGAATGCCGGCGACCTGATCGCCGAAGCCGCATTGGCCATAGAGATGGGCGCCGATGCCGAGGACATCGCGCTAACGATCCATCCGCATCCAACCCTCTCCGAGACGTTTGGCATGGCCTCGGAGATGTTCGCTGGCACGATTACGGACCTGATGCCGCCACGACGAAAATAGCAGGGGCCATTCAGCACAAGGAGGAAATCCATGGCACAAACAGTCGGAGTTGTCCCCGCCAGGACCGAAGTCCCCCGGAAGCCATGGTACAGAGTCCTCTATATCCAGGTTCTTATCGCCATCGTCCTTGGCGTGGTGCTGGGCTACTTGGCGCCCGAGACCGCGAAATCCCTGAAGTGGTTAGGTGACGGCTTCATCGCCCTCATCAAGATGATGATTGCCCCAATCATCTTCTGCACCATCGTGCACGGTATTTCCGCTATGGGCGACCTCAAGAAGGTCGGGCGGGTCGGACTGAAGGCACTTATTTACTTTGAGGCCGTCTCCACCCTTGCACTGCTGATAGGTGTCGTCGTGGGCGAGGTCGTTCGTCCGGGAGCCGGCTTTGGCGCCGACCCTAAGACCCTCGATCCAGCCGCAGTCTCAAGCTATGCCAGCGCCGCGGCCAAGGAGAGCACCGTTGGACATATCCTGGCGATCATACCAAAGAGTTATTTCGACGCGCTGGCTGGCGGCGACCTGCTGCAGACGCTGCTCATTGCGATTTTGACGGGCGTCGTCGTCGCAGGCTTCGCGGACAAAGCACCGCAAATCGGCTACGTGATCGAGGCGGCGGGCCAAATTTTCTTTCGCATTATCGGCCTTGTCGTGAAGCTCGCACCGCTGGGCGCGTTCGGCGCCATGGCCTTTACAATCGGCCAATACGGTCTCGGAAGCATCGGCAAGTTGGCCGCACTGGTTGGCACCTTCTATTTAACCAGCCTGCTGTTCGTCCTTGTTGTGCTGGGTACGATCGCCCGATACGTCGGCTTCTCCATCCTGCGTTTTATCGCCTACATCAAAGATGAACTTCTGATCGTTCTCGGCACTTCATCGTCCGAGACCGTGTTGCCACAGATCATGTTGAAAATGAGGCGGCTTGGCGCCTCCGAGTCCGTCGTGGGATTGGTCGTACCCACCGGATACAGCTTCAATCTGGATGGCACGAACATCTACATGACGCTCACCACCTTGTTCCTGGCGCAGGCCGTGGGCGCTGACCTCACCTTCGGCCAATATGCCACGATCATACTTGTTGCAATGCTGACGTCCAAGGGCGCGTCCGGCGTCACCGGAGCGGGTTTCATTACGCTGGCTGCAACGTTGTCTGCCATTCCGAACAACCCCGTGCCGGTGGCGGCCATGACGCTGGTTCTGGGCGTCGACAAATTCATGAGTGAGTGCCGGGCGCTCACCAACCTGATCGGCAACGGCGTGGCGACTGTCGTGATCAGCGCCTGGGAGAACGAACTCGATCGGGAGAAAATGAAGACAGCGCTCGCGCATCCGATCGTTATAGGAGACGCGGTAGAGGCGCAGCCGCTCGATCGGGCTATTTGATCAGCAGTAAGCGACGCGGCGGCGACCGACGCGCGGACTTGCTGCCATGTTCATTCGTTCCGGTTCCAAACGATGGCGTCTTCGTGCGGATCCCCTCGGAAGCGCCTCACGTGCGGTGGCGGTCGCCAGATACTCCACGGCGTCACATCGTTGGTCAGGCAAGCCAGCGCTTGCGGCGGCGATAGTGCTTGACGTCGCGATAGCTCCTGCGGCCGCCGCTGCCGAGCCCGAGATAGAATTCCTTTACATCCTCGTTCTCGCGCAGGTCCTCAGCCTTGCCGTCCAGCACGATCCGGCCGTTCTCGAGCACATAGCCGTAGCTGGCGTAGCGCAGTGCCATGTTGCTGTTCTGCTCGGCCACCAGGAAGCTGACATTGGTCTCCTGATTGAGCCGATGCACGATTTCGAAAATCTCCTCGACCAGCAGCGGCGCGAGACCCATGGACGGTTCGTCCAGCAGGATCATGCGCGGGCGCGCCATCATGGCGCGGCCGATCACCGTCATCTGCTGCTCGCCGCCCGACGTGTAGCCGGCCAAGACTTTTGCGGCGCTCGCGCAGCCGCGGGAAATAGCCATAGACCTTGTCGAGATCCTCCGCGATACCGGCACGGTCGTGACCGCGCGTGAAGGCGCCGGTCAGCAGGTTCTCCTCGACGGTGAGATGGACGAAGCAGTGGCGGCCCTCCATCACCTGGATCAGGCCGCGCCGACCACCTCCGGCGGCGAAAGCCGATCGATGCGCTCGCCGGTGAATTCGATGCTGCCCTTGGTCACGTCGCCGCGTTCCGCGCGCAGCAGGTTGGAGATCGCCTTGAGCGTCGTGGTCTTGCCGGCGCCGTTGGCCCCGAGGAGGGCGACGACGCCCCCCTCGGGTAACCGACAGCGACACGCCACGCAGCACCAGGATGACGTGATCGTAGATCACCTCGACGTTGTTGACCGCAAGCAAGCGGCGCAGTCATCGCGATGATCCGAGGTTGAGCCGATCAGCTCTCCTTGGCGCAGTCGCGCGGCGTGATGTTCTTCTCCTTCGCGTACTTCGCCGCCGATTCTTCGACCATCGGGCGCAGCAGCTTCTGGTCCGGCGTGAGCCATTCGGAGATGAAGGTCCACTTCTTGCCGTCCCACTGCTGGATGCGGACCTTCGAGGCGCCCTCATGGTCGGCACAGGACAGCTTCACCGGCGCGATCAGGCCTTCGAAGCCCAATCTCCTTGATCCGCTTGTCGTCGAGGTTCAGGTTCTCCAGCCCCCAGCGCACCTGCTCGCCGGTCATCGGCTTGTTGCCGAACTTGCCCTGCGCGGTGTGAATCGCCTCGACGACGATCGCCGCGTTGATCATGCCGCGATTGTAGAGCACCTGTCCGACCTCGTCGCGTTTGGCCGCGCCTTTGCCCTTGTCGTACAGGTATTTGAAGATGTCCTGGTGCACCGCCGGCCACCGGCGCCGGAGGCGTGCATGGCGCCGGACTTGTAGCCGATCGCACCGTCACCCGCCGGCGATGACATCGGGTTCCGCGCCCGACCACCACACGCCGATGAAGTGATCGCGCGGGTAGCCGATGGCGGCCGCCTCCTTGATCGCGGTGGAGTTCATCACGCCCCAGCCCCACATGAACGTCCAGTCGGGCTGGAACTGGCGCGCGAGCTGCAGCCAGGTGGACTTCTGCTCCAGGCCCGGGGGCGGCGACCGGATACATTTCGAGTTCGAAGCCGTACCGCTTGGCCAGCTCCTGGAACACCGGGATCGGTTCCTTGCCGTATGGCGAGTCGTGATAGATGAAGGCGATCTTCTTGCCCTTCAGCTTGTCGTAGCCGCCTTCCTGCATCGCGACGTAGTGCACCAGCGTATCCGCCTGCGTCCAATAGGTGCCGAGGATCGGGAACACCCAGGGGAACACGCGGCCATCAGCGGAATCGGCACGGCCGTAGCCCATCGAGACGATCGGGATCCGGTCGGTCGGCGCGCGCTCGATCAGCGCGTAGGTGATGCCGGTGGAGAGCGGGCTGAACGCCGCCGCGCCGGTCGGGCCCTTGTTCTTCAGGCGCTCGTAGCATTCGACGCCGCGGTCGGTGAGCATAGCCGGTCTCGCATTCCTCGGTGAGGATCTTGACACCGTTGATGCCGCCGTCCCGTTCATTGACCATCGCCAGATAGTCCGAGTAGCCGTTGGCGAACGGGATGCCGTTCGGCGCGTATGGTCCGGTCCGATACACCAAAGCCGGAATGAACTGCTCGTTCTGGGCCTGCGCCGGAGCCTGCGAATCCCGCCAGCCCGAGTACCGCGATCGCGGCACTCAGTATTGTGATGACCGCCGATAGCCTGGCATTGCTTCCTCCCGATCTGATTTGTCGCTCGGGTTATTCGCCTCGATATCAATTTAGCACGTATCCGACGTTCCGCCTATCGGTGCCGCGACACAATTCTCAATGCGGAAATGGCCATAGACGAAGCTTCTCCTTGGCAATCTGCCAGAGCCGCGCGAGGCCATGCGGCTCGACGATCAGGAAAAAGACGATCAGGGCGCCGAAGGCCATGAACTCGATATGGGATATGGTCGCCGTGCTGAGCGGCAGGCCGAGCGTCGTCGGAACCCGGTTCAGGAAGATCGGCAGCAGCGTGATGAAGGCGGCGCCGAAGAAAGCAGCCGAGGATGCTGCCCAGGCCACCGATGATGATCATGAACAGGATATTGAACGACCGGTCGAGATCGAACGCCGCCGGTTCGACGGAGCCCAGGAACACGAAGGCCAGCAGCGCACCGGCGATGCCGCAATAGAACGAGCTGACCGCGAACGCGAGCAGCTTGGTGCGCAGCGGCCGGATGCCGATGATCTCGGCGGCGATGTCCATGTCGCGGATCGCCATCCAGGCGCGGCCGGCGTTCGATCGCACCAGGTTCTTGGCGACGAGCGCCAGGACCGTGACGATGACACAGCGTGAACAGATAGCGGCTGACCGAGCTTTTGATCTGCGATGCCGAACAATGACGATGGCGGGCAGCGTCACAATGCCCGATGCGCTGTAGTGGGTGACCCATGGCACCCGGATGAACGCCCACGTCGAGAAAGAACTGCGCGGCCAGCGTGGCGACCGCGAGATAGAAGCCCTTGATGCGGAGCGACGGCAGGCCGAACAGGATGCCCACTCCGGCGGCCACCAGGCCCGCCAGCACGAAGACCACGAAGATGTTGAGCCAGGGAAGCCAGATCGCAATGTTGTAGGCGGCATAGGCACCCACACCCATGAAGCCGCCGGTGCCGAGCGACACCTGACCGGCATAGCCGGTGAGCAGGTTCAAGCCCGATCGCCGCGAGCGCGAAGATCAGGAATGGCGTGAGCATCGTCCGCAGCCAGTAGTCGTTGCCGGCGAGCGGGATCGCCACGAAGGCGATCAGCAGCACGACGATGAGCCCGATGCGATCCTGCAGGATCGGGAATATCGCCTGATCGGCGGCGTAGCTGGTCTTGAACTGTCCGACCTCGCGATACAGCATTGCTCAGACCCGCTCGATGATCGTCTCGCCGAACAGGCCTTGCGGCCGGATCAGCAGGACCAGCATCGCCAGCATGTAGGCGAACCAGGTTTCGATGCCGCCGCCCAGCATCGGCCCGAGGAACACTTCCGACAGTTTCTCGCCGGCGCCGATGATCAGGCCGCCGATGATCGCGCCGGGGATCGAGGTGAAGCCGCCGAGGATCAGCACCGGCAGCGCCTTGAGCGCGACCAGCGCCACGGAGAACTGCACGCCAAGTTTCGAACCCCACATGATGCCGGCAACCAGGGCCACGATGCCGGCCGCGGACCACACCACGACCCAGATCGACTTCGAGCGGAATCCCGACCGACATCGCCGCCTGGTGATCGTCGGCCACCGCCCGCAGCGCGCGGCCGACCCGCGTGTACTGGAAGAACAGTGCCAGCGCCGCGACCAGCGACCCCGCCACGATCGCGGCGATCAGGTCGAACTGATTGATCAGCACATCGCCGAGAAAGATCGGGTTCTGCGGGATGCCGATGTTCAGCGTGTGGACGTCGCTGCCCCAGACCTCCTGGCCGAACCCGTCGAGGAAGAACGATATGCCGATGGTGGCCATGAACAGGTGATCTGCTCCTGGTTGACCAGCGGCCGCAGCACCAGGCGCTCCACCAGCATAGGCCAGCGCCACCATGATGGCGACGGTCAGCAGCACGGCGAGCCAGATCGGCACGCCCAGTTCGATCAGGCCGACGAAGCTCAGTGCCGCGAACAGCACCATCGAGCCTTGCGCGTAGTTGAACACGCCGGACGCCTTGTAGATCAGCACGAAGCCCAGCGCGACCAGCGAATACATCACGCCCGCGAGCAGTCCGCCCACGGTGACCTCGACGACGAAGGGAAGGTTCATCGGCTCAGTGCGCCGCGCCGAGATAGGCCTCGATCACCGCGGGATCGCGCCGCACCTCGTCCGGCGTTCCGTCGGCGATCTTGCGGCCGTAGTCGAGCACCACGACACGGTCGGAGATGTCCATCACCACGCTCATGTCGTGCTCGATCAGCGCGATCGTGGTGCCGAACTCGTCGTTCACGTCAAGGATGAAGCGGCACATGTCCTGCTTCTCCTCGATGTTCATGCCCGCCATCGGCTCATCGAGCAGCAGCAGGTCCGGTTCCGCCGCCAGCGCTCGGGCAAGCTCGACGCGCTTTTGCAGGCCGTAGGGCAGCTTGCCCACCGGCACCTTGCGGATCGTCTCGATTTCCAGGAAGTCGATGATCTTCTCCACCACACGGCGATGCTCGATCTCTTGCGCCTGCGCCGGCCCCCAATAGACCGCCTGTGCCAGAAGACCGCGGCGCATCTTCATCAGCCGGCCGGTCATGATGTTGTCGAGCGTGCTCATGCTCTTGAACAGCGCGATGTTCTGGAATGTCCGCGCGATGCCGGAGGCGGCAGCCTCGTGCGGCCGCATGCCGTGATGCTGCTTGCCCTTGTAGGTGATCGTGCCTTCCTGCGGCCGGTAGAACCCATTGACGACGTTCAGCATGGAACTCTTGCCGGCACCGTTCGGACCGATGATGGCCAGGATCTCACCTCTGACGGATTTCGAAGCTGACACCGTCGAGCGCGCGAATGCCGCCGAACGACAGGCGGATGTCATCGACCTTGAGCAGCACGTCGCCGATCTGCCGCGCCGCGGCTCGCTCATGCTGCCAAACGCCGTGCGCACGACGATGGCACAGAGTCTCCGCCTGCCTGGATCTTCAGATCGGCGCGAATGACGGACGTGCGGCCATCTTCGAACGCGACCGTCGCCTCGACCGGAACCGACGAACGGTCGGAGTACAACGCCGCGATCAGCGCGCCATAGCGTTCGGCGATGGTGCCCCGGCGCACCTTGCGCGTACGGGTCAGCTCGCCATCATCGGCATCCAGTTCCTTGTGCAGGATCAGGAAACGGCGGATCTGCGAGCCAGCCAGCGCCGCGTCTTCCGCCAGATCGCGATTCACCGAGGCGATATTCCCGGCGATCAGCTCATAGACTTCGTCGCGGCCGGCGAGGTCGGTATAGCTGGTAAAGGCGATGCCGCGCCTCTCGGCCCAATTGCCGACCGCGTCGAGATCGATGTTGATGAAGCATGCGACGAATCGCGCCTGTCGCCGAAGGCAACTGCCTCCTTGATGTAGGGAAAGAACTTGAGCTTGTTCTCCAGGTATTTCGGCGCGAACAGCGTGCCGTCATTCAGACGGCCGACGTCGCTTGGCCCGGTCGACGACCCGCAGATGACCGCTCTCGGTGAACACGCCGGCATCGCCGGTATGCACCCAGCCGTCTGGCGTCTTGGTCGCTGCCGTCGCCTCCGGATTCTTGTAGTAGCCGACGAACACGCCGGGGCTGCGGTACATGATCTCGCCGTCCTCGGCGATCTTCATTTCGACGCCCGGCGCCGGTGGTCCGACGCGTATCCGGCTGCACGTCGTTGTCCGGCTGCAGGCAGCCATAGGCGCTCGACTCAGTCTGGCCGTAGAGCTGCTTCAGGTTGATGCCAAGAGAGCGAAAGAACAGAAGATGTCCGGACCGATCGCTTCACCTGCCGTGTAGGCGACACGGACACGGCTCAAGCCGAGTGTATTGCGCAACGGCGCCATAGACCAGCACATTGCCCAGCGCATAGAGCGCCCGATCGACGGGCGAAACCGGCTTGCCCTCGAGTATCCTGACGCCGCAGCGCCGTGCCACACGCATGAAATAATCGAACATGCGACGCTTCGGCAGCCCGGCATCCTCCATGCGGATCAGCACCTGGGTGAGGATGTTCTCGAAGATACGCGGGGGCGCAAAGAAATAGCTGGGGCCGATCTCCTTCAGGTCGGTCATCACCGTCTCGCTGCTTTCCGGGCAGTTGACGGCGAAGCCGGCCACGATGGCCTGCGCGTAAGAAAAAAGATGATCGCCAATCCATGCCATCGGCAGATAGGCCAAGACCTGATCGTCCGCACCGAGCCGATCGAAGGCGACCGGTAGATCGCGCGGCTGAAATCAGGTTGTCGAACGACAGCATCACGCCCTTTGGGCCGCCCCGTCGTGCCAGACGTATAGGCGATCACCGACACATCGCCTGCCGCTACCCTTGCCGACCTCGTCCAGGAAGAAGCCCGGATGCGCCGCATCGAACGCGTTCCCCCGCTCCCGCACGATCATCCAGCGAAAGCAGGTGGTCGTGCGTATAGTGGCGCAGACCGCGAGGGTCCTTGTAGATGATGCGATCGAGATGCGGCAGTCGATCCCTGATGCCGATCAGCTTGTCGACCTGCTCCTGATTCTCCAGCCACGGCGAAGCGCGTCTCGGCGTGGTCGAGCACGAACTGCATCTCATCGGCGACAGCGTCCTGATATACGGGCACCGGCACAGCACCGAGGACTGGGCCGCCAGCATCGACCAGTAGAACTGCGGCCGGTTGTCGCCGATGATCGCGATCTTGTCGCCGCGCTGCATGCCGAGGGCTGCGAAGACCACAGGCGATAGCCCGAACGGCAGCCGCCGTGTCCTTCCAGCTATAGGTCTGCCAGATGCCGAATTTCTTTTCGCGCATCGAAGGACGTTCGCCGCGCAGCTTGGCGTGCTGGAGCACGAGTTTTGGAAAGGTGTCCTCGGATTCAGGCGGAGGCGCTTCCGAAGCTCGCGGCTGGTCGCGAGCGACGGCTGCGACAGCCTCCTCCGCTGCCAACATCGATGTGGTCAATGCAACCACCCTCCCTGGGGTCACGTATTCTGAAGCCCCAAGAGTAGCATAGCGGGATAAGTCGGCCCGGTTTTATCGCCGCCGTTCAAATAGTAGTGCCGACCGACTGCTTAAGAGGGACAAATCATCGCCGGCGGAACCGTCATCAGAGTGTGTCTTGCGAAAACCTGGCCCTCACACGGCACTGTTCGGGATCACGCTGATCTTTCCCGGCAGCCACCAGGGAAGTCACCCGCCGTGTGTGGCGTAGCCACATTGCAGCCTGCAGAAAATCGCGGCTCAGTAAATCGCTGCGTAACGCCTGCAGAGTTCGACTGCGTCAACGCCCTCGACCTGCGCGATCTCGGAACGCTTGTGGCGCAGATAGGCTTCCAGGAATACGGGGCCGAACCATGTCTGCGCCGCTTCACTCGCCTCCAGCGCGTCGAGCGCCTCGGCGAGCGAGCGTGGCAGTGGTGGCGCTGCCTGGCCCGCCATGGGCAACGCACGCTTGTGCGCGATCCCGTCGGCCCCGGCAAAAACCACGGCGCCAAGCGCCATGTAAGGGCTCGCAGCCGCATCGCTCACCCGGAACTCGACATGATACTGTGCCGAAATATCCTGCGGGCTGGCAGCCGCAAAAACGGGGCATATCCTCAGTGCCGCGCCACGATCCTGTTGAAGAATGTCGACCATCGTCGGCGCCCAACGGTTGGGCGTCAGCCGCAAATAGGAGACTGGCGAGGGGGCTGTGATTGCGCAGATCGCCGGAAGATGATGCAGCACGCCCGCGCAGAAATGCGCGGCAGTCTCTCCAAGCCCGTGCACTCGCTCTGGATCGTGCATTGCCGCCTGATCGGACGCGTCACGCAGGCTCATGTGGATATGCACGCCGTTACCGACACCGTCGGCAGCCGGCATTGGCGAGAATATGGCGCGGTGTCCGAGTTGAAATGCCGTCGCACGGGCTATCTCGCGGGTAATGACGGCATGATCGGCTGCCACGAGGGCGCGCGCCGGTGCCACTGTGACCTCGAACTGTCGGGCGCCGTATTCCGCCAGAAACGTGTCCGGTGTGACGCCGGCCGCTCTCAGCGCGGCGATGAAGCGCGCGCCGAACAGGCCTTGCCGGCGAAACGCGCCTAAGCTGTATGCGTCACCAGGGCGATCCTCGTTGCCGGTATAGGTGAATTCCTGCTCGAAGGCGGCGATCAGACGCCAGCCCCCGACACAATCGAGCGCAGTGACCGCACGCTGCAGGAAGGCGCGCGGACAGCACTCCCAAGTGGAGCCGTCGGTGTTTTGGATGTTGCCCAAGAAGAAATGCTCCGGCTCGGAGCCGTCGGCGAACTCAACTCGGACCTCTGCCTCCGGGTCCGGCACGATCATCAGATCGCCGGCGGTTCCGAAGGGGCTGTCGTAGATCGGGCCAAAGGCGGTTTGCATCAGGTTCGAATGCGTCCAGCCCACGCCCTTTCGGCGTCGTGCGTCGATTTCCCGCGCTGGGAAGCCTTTGCCGCGGACATGGCCCGCGATGTCACAGGTACCGATGAACACCAGCTCCTCGCGCAGCATCGTAGACCTCCTCCGGAAGTAGACATTGGTGAGAGCTTCGAAACGCTTGCTTCACGGCTTGACCCCGCACCGTAGAAGGTAGCGATCTTGGCCCGCCTGGCGCTATGGGAGAGGAACAGCGCCACGAGATGTCAATGGGACCTCGCTGTCCATCCGTACCCCGTCCGCGACGCGAGTGGCGCGAACCTCCGAATGAGCTGGACGGTAATCTCTCTCATGATCGTGATCCAGCATTGGCAGGATACAGGTTCGGGAACCAGCGCTCCGCGACTTCGGCTGGGAAGGCAAGGCGCAGCGGCGCGCGGTGCGACGAAGCCGTCAGCATGCCGCGATCGACGAGGGCTGCGGTCACGTTCCTCGCGCCGCGCTCCTCATAGCCGGTGAGCGACGGGATCTTGGACCGCTCGACCTCGCCGGTGATCACCGCTTCCCGCAGGACCGCGAAACTACCTCGCAGAAGCCGCTTCGCGCGTATCTCCTCCTCGACATGGATCTCGATGCGCGTCAGCAGCGTCGCCGGCTCCAGCAATCCACTCATGAAGCGTATCTGGTCAACCGACTGGTTGAGAAAGAATCTGCAGAACTCGATGAGGCCCCGCTGGGTGAGATTGCCCCGGCCGTCGCGATCGCCCTCGCGCGGTCCGTCGGCCTGAGCGAGCAACGCCTTGTAACGCGCCTCGTCGCGCGCGAGCCCGCGCGCCACGGACCAGAGGCTCGTCCCGATGCCCAGCCGCTTGAACAGGGCATGCGACATCAGCCGCGCCACGCGTCCATTGCCGTCGAGGAAGGGATGGATCCACAGGAAGCGATGGTGGACCGCGCCTACCGTCTGTATTTTCCGCAATTTGCTGAGCGTGGGCGACTGGTAGGCGCGATCGAACCGCGCCATGAACCGCGGCAGGTCGCCATGCTCGGGCGGCAGGTGGCGGCCGACTTCAACATCGTGCTTACGCCATTCGCCCGGGACGACCGGCAGCTTCTCGCCGGTCCGCCCGTTGGTCACCCACAGCATCTCAGGCGGTAGGCGCGAGCAGAATTCCTCGTGGAGCCACGAAGCATAGGCGGCCGATGCGGGCCATACGTCGGGATCCCGGCCGGCGTCGATCAGGTTCTGGACGTGGATATGGGCGACGGCTTCCTTCTGCAGCTCTCGCTTCTTCGGCTCGGACGAGAAGTCGTTGGCGAGTGCACGATCGATATCGCGCGGATGCGTGTCGTGGCCTTCTATGAGATTGGAATAATAGCAATTCACCGAACGAACGAGATCGCCAATCGAGTCGCGCAGGATGGGGTGGATACGACCGGCAAGTTGGTTGGATTCCGCAATGAGTGCAACCACTTCATCGTCGAGTGCTTGCGCGCCTTCCGCGGGAACCAACGGTTCCATCGATGCAGTGTCCATAAGCGAATGAATGCCGGATTATTTGCCGGTTGGGTAGGAGCGAAAAACGCTACGAAAATGGGCATAATAAAGCCGATCAGGTCTAACCTGAAGCCGGATGGACCGCCGGTTTCCGTGCCGGTTCAGGCTCGATGCGCCGGCAGAAACACGCTGCTACTCGACTTGCCGGTGACGCCCTCAATAACGCGCCGGGCCTCGGTGATAGTCATGAACACGTCGGCCGACGACAACGCAGCCTCGATCCCAGCCTGATCCAGCGTGGTGCCCCTTCACCTTCCACGCCTCACTTGGTAAGTCGGCCTTCAATACCGGCATTGAAGCCTGCCGGCCAAGTGGTAGATCGTCTTGCATTACAACGTCGAATGCCCAGGTTTGGGCTCTCAATCAGCGAGGGTTGCGGTGATTAAAATATCGTTACGACACAAAGGGATCAACCAACCTGTGCCTTGCGGTCAGAGGGAACCGCTAGAATAGCGGGCGGCGAAGGTGTGCAGTGATCCGCTGACCGCAGTGCATGACGGACGGGCGACGGAGCGAAGCCTCGCCGAAATCCGATCGGCCGATGCTGACCGCCCGTATGTGGTTGCCCAACTCGGACAATCGCTGGATGGTCGTATAGCGACGATCTCGGGCGATAGCCGCTGGATCAACGGAGGGCATGCACTGGATCACCTGCATGCGTTGCGGGCTGCCGTGGATGCAGTGGTGGTGGGGGTCGGCACGGTCCTGGCCGATGATCCGCAACTGACGGTGCGGCGGGTGACGGGCGTGCATCCCGCCCGCGTGGTGATTGATCCGGCCGGGCGGGCGCCTGGAACCGCGCGTTGTTTCGGCGCGGATGGCGCCGCGCGCTATGTGGTGATTTGCTGCGATGCTGCGCCGGCGCGCGGGGTGCAGCCGATTGTGGTGCATCGCGGAGAGCAGGGAATTTGTCCGAAGGAAATCGTTCGGCGGCTGTTTTCGCTGGGGCTGCGGCGCATTCTGATTGAAGGCGGCTCGAACACCATCTCTCGGTTCATGGATGCGGGCGTGGTGGACCGGCTGCACGTGCTGGTGGCGCCGATTATCCTGGGGTCGGGGCGGAACGGGCTGGACCTCGCGCCGATCGTGTCGGTGGCGCAGGCGCGGCGTCCGGCGGCGAGGGTACACGTGTTTCCGGATGGCGATGTGCTGTTCGACTGTGATTTGCGGACATGCGGCGGTGAAGGCGTCCGCCCCGCCTAAAGGGGCCGCGCCCCGCTATGGCGCTGCCGCTCGGCGGCTGCACTGGCTGACCGCGGTGATACTTGCGGTGCAGGTGCCCGTGGGGCTGGTGATGTCCTACCGCGGCAATGTTCTGAACGTGTGGGACAGGACGACAGATTTTCTGTTTAGCGCGCACAAGAGCCTGGGGTTCATACTGCTGATCGTGGTGGTGGTTCGGCTGGCAGTGCGGCTGACGGCCGGCGTTCCGCCCCAAACAGAGAATTTGCCAAGGCGGCTGATCCTGGCGGCACGGGCCAACCACGCGGCCCTCTATGTGTTAATGTTGGCGGCTGCGAGCCTGGGGTGGCTGGGAGCCTCGTTGTTTCCGGCGCTGCGGGTGTTCGGGGTGGTGTCACTGCCCTCGATCAGCGGGGCGGATCGTGCGGCCTCGGACCGCGTTTTGTCGGTGCATGCGGTTTTAGCGTTCGTGTTGGTGGCGCTGGTTGCGCTGCATATCGGCGCGGCTCTCTATCACCGATATCTCCGGCGGGATGACGTGTTGCAGCGGATGTGGGGGTAGAGGACGTGGTTGCGGCCGCGCGATGCTGCGCCGTGTGCAGCGCCTCGCGGACGCGGCTTGCGGTATGGTCCCAGCGTGGCAGGGTTCGTGCTGCGGCCCAGGCGGCGGCGGCGCAAGCGGCGCAGCGCGCGGGGTCGGTCAGCATGTGGCGCAGGGCCGCGCGCAGGGCGTCGGTGTCGCCGGGCGGGTATTTCAACGCGGCGGCATCGGGGACGGTGGTGGCGAGCGCGCCGGCGGTCGAGGTCACCAATGGCAGCCCGTGCGATATCGCCTCAGCGGCCGCCATGCCGTACCCCTCGTGTAACGAGCTGATCACGAAAATATCGGCGCTGTCGTAGAGGCGGTCCAAGCTGGCGGGGGCGCCGGCGAGGGTGATGCGTTCGGTAAGGCCGTTCTGGACAGCGGCGGCGCGTAGGGCCTGCACGGAATCGGGGTCGCGGTCGAGGGCGCCGGCAATGGTCAGCGTCCAGGGCAGATCGGTGAGACCGGCTGAGCGCCTGAACCAGCAGGTCGTAGCCCTTTCGCGGAACGACAGAACCGACGGTGAGGAGATGCGGCGGATAACCCGTTCCGCGAGCGCGCCGTGCCGGGATCGTGCCCGGTTCCGCAATGGTGATGCGGGAAGCGGGCACGCCGAAGTCGCGTGAGAGCCAGTCCGCCGTGCATTGGCTGGTGGCGATGACATGGGCGGCGCGCCCGAGCGCAACCTGTTCGGAGCGGCGCAAGGCGTCGCAGGCGGCTTCAGAGAGGCCGGACTCCAGGCAAAGCGGGTGATGGATCAGAGCGACGATGGGCCCGCGGATGGTGTCCAGAACCGCTTCTGGCAAAACGCCGAAGGCGAGGCCGTCGATCAGCAGGATCGTGTCGCTGGGGACCGCGGCCAGCCGGGCGGAGGCCTCGGTGAGGTCGCGTTCGGAGGGATGGGGGAAGCCGCTGGGGAGTTGAAGATGGTTCAGCCCCGGCAACGCTTGCAGCAGGCGCCGGGCATACTCGTAGCCGCCGGTCGGGGTCGAGAGATCGCCAGGGATGGCGAAGACGGCCGCTTCGGTTGTCGGCTTTATCATCGGGGCGGGTCAGTCGAAAACCGGTCCTTCATACCAGGCGCGGGCGAGATGGGTTTCGCCGAGGGTGACGCGCACGGCGCTGAGACCCTCGGCGCCATCGCCCAGATCGCCACTGCGAATGGCGGACCGCATGGCGTCGAAGATATGGCGGCAGAGAAACTCGGTGGTCGTAAGGGTGTCGGCGAAGACGGGCAGGGTGTCGAGATCCTGGTAGCTCAGTGGAGCCAACACGGCCTTGAGCGCGGCCTGCGCGCGGCCGATATCGACGACGACGTTCAGCGCCGTGAGGCTGGGGCGGAAGAAGGCGACGTCGACGATGAAGGTAGCACCGTGCTTGTTCGCGGCCGGCCCGAAGAACGGATCGGGCAAGGAATGTGCGATCATGATGGAATCGCGGACTTCTACGACAAACATGCTTAACTGCCCGTGGCTGTTTCGGCGCCTGGGTAGCGGATCAGCGGGGGCAGGCCAAGCGCCGCCTCGGAAAGAATGGCGGGTAGCCGGTGCGGGGCGTCGGCGAAGTCGATGGTTTCACTGACGAGGTTGTCGAGGCGCGTGTCAACCAGCAGGTCAAGCGCGGCCGCGAGGCGGCGGCGGTGAGGCCAGCGAGGACGGTGGGAGGCCGCAACCATCCCAACCTGAGAGGAGAGGATGCGCAGGCGGCGGCTGTGGAAGGCGCCTCCGAGCGGGGCGGGAACGGCGCGGCTGCCGTACCAACTGGTCTCGACGATGCAGGCCTCGGTGCCCGCGCAAGCGATTGCGGCGGCGAAGCCGGCGGCGGAGGCACTGGTGTGGAAGACCACATCGGCGCCGTCCGGCAGGGCATCGGGCGAAGCGAATGCAATGCCGAGCTGGCGGGCAATGGCGGCGCGGGATGGATTGATATCGCACAGGGTTGTCCGGGCGCCCGGTAAGCGGGCGGCGAGGTAGCCGATCAGCAGGCCGACGATGCCGCCGCCGATGACGACGATGCGGTCGGCCGGGCCGGCGCCAGAATCCCAGAGTGCATTCAGGGCGGTTTCCATATTGGCAGCCAGCGTGGCGCGCTGTGCCGGAACCTCGGGCGGGACCGGCAGCAGCATGTCCAATGGGGCGACGAAGCGGTCCTGGTGCGGGTGCAGGCAGAAAACGAGGCGGCCCTCCAGCTCAGCCGAGCCCGTCTCCACCTGGCCGACGGTGCAGTAGCCGTATTTGACCGGGAAGGGGAAGTCGCCTTCCTGTAATGGCGCCCGCATGCGGGTCCACTCCTCAGGCGGAACCTGACCCTGGCAGACAAGGCGCTCGGTGCCGCGGCTTACGGCGGAAAACAGGGTGCGTACGCGCGCAAATCCGCGTGCCGGATCGGGCAGGGGCGTTGTGCGCTGCGGTAACGACGCCGGGCGCTTCGTACCAAAGGGCGCTTGCCATTATGGGGCTCATTCCAACATTACATCGGCATCCACGAGTCGATTCAAGCCGGTAATGATCAAACTTGTCTGCCCCCACGCGCTGCTGGCGCGGCGCGTGCTGTTTCTTGCGGCCAACCTGCTGACTTATTTCGCATTGCTGTCAATGCTGGCCTACGCGATCGGATGGAACTGGCTGAGCGCCGTGCTGCTGGTCTGTTTCGCCGTGTTCTCGCCCTGGAGCGTGCTGGGGTTCTGGAATGGGCTCATCGGGCTTGTCCTGCTGGTGCGGGACCGGCGGGCGGCGCTGGCACGGCCGGATGCGCCGGTGATCCTCCGCACGGCCATCCTGATGACCGTCCGGAACGAAGATCCCGAACGGGCCGTGGCTCGGTTGCGGGTCGTTCAGCGCAGCATCGAGGCAACCGGGCAGGCGGCGCAATTCGCGTATTTCCTGCTGTCGGACACATCACGGCCGGAGATTGCGGCGCGGGAGGAGGCGGCGATGGCGGCGTGGCGAGCGGAGGCAGCGGCACCGGAGCGGGTGCACTATCGGCGGCGGGTTGCGAACACCGGGTTCAAGGCGGGCAACGTCATGGCATTCTGCGACGAGCTTGGCGCGGATTTCGCCCTGATGGTGACGCTGGACGCGGACAGCCTGATGTCGGGGGCGGCCGTGCTGGAACTGGTGCGGATCATGCAGGAAAATCCGCAGTTCGGTATCGTGCAGGGGCTGGTAACCGGATTGCCGTCAACCAGTGCCTTCGCCCGGCTGTTCCAGTTCGGCATGCGCCATGGCATGCGTAGCTACACAGTCGGGCAGGCATGGTGGACCGGCGATTGCGGCCCGTTCTGGGGGCATAACGCGATCATCCGGGTGGCGCCGTTCCGCGACCATTGCAAATTGCCTCGCCTGCCCGGGAGGCCTCCGTTCGGCGGCGACATCCTCTCGCACGACCAGGTGGAGGCGACCCTGATGCGGCGCGCGGGATACGAGGTGCGGCTGCAGCCGGTCGCGGGGGGATCGTGGGAGGAGAATCCGCCGACGCTGCTGGATTACGTGCGGCGGGACCTGCGGTGGTGTCAGGGCAATCTTCAATATCTCCGCCTGTTGGGGTTGCCAGGGCTGCGTCCAGTGAGCCGGTTTCAGTTGATGTGGGCGATCCTGATGTTCATCGGTCTACCGGCCTGGACACTGGGGATGACTCTGCTTCCTGTGGCGGCGTGGGGGCTTCACGGCGTTCGGCTGACCTGGTTGGCGGTGGTGTATTGGCTGTATCTGCTGATGTGGCACACACCGAAGCTGGCGGGGTATCTGCATACGGCAATGAGCCGGCGGCGCCGGATGCGCTGGGGCGGCGGATTGCGGTTCGCTGCCGGTGTGGCGTGCGAACTCGTGTTCTCGCTGCTGCAGTTTTCGGTAACCTCGATCCATACGAGCTTGTTTATCGCGGCGATGCCGTTCGGCCGCTCGATGCGCTGGAGCGGACAGGCGCGGGAAGCGCGGGCGGTGTCGCGGCGCGAGGCGGCGTGGATGTTCTGGCCTCAGACCGTGTTCGGCGTGGTCTTGCATCTGTCGCTTTGGTGGATCGCGCCGGGGCTGCTGCCCTGGGTGCTGCCGTTCACGCTGGGCAGCCTGACGGCAATCCCGTTCACGGTGCTGACGGCACATCCGGGCTTCGGCCGATGGTGTGTTGCCACCGGGTTTTGCGCGGTTCCGGAGGAACGGGCGGTGCCGCCGGAATTGCGGGCGCTGGCTGGCGCCGAGATCTGCAGGCGGCGAGCCAAAGCCGGGACGCGCCTGTTGTCAAAGCTGCGGGCGTTTTGTGACGGCAGCCACGGCACCAGGCGCCTCTGTCCAGCGGCCCCCGCCAAATGGCACCCGGCGAAGGCGTCGGAGGTGCATGCGGCCAGAGGCGGCGGCCAGGATCGCGTCGTGATGCTTGATCGGGGCGGCGGGGTCATAAATTCGCGTCACCAGCGTCTCGGTATGCAGCCGGCGGTTAACGGCGACAACAACCGGCCGCCCCATCGCGGTCTCACGGCCGCTGCAGCGAGCATCGCCTGAGCTGATAGCGCCAACGTCCGGTCAGTATGACACTGCGACCTGAACCGTGCAGTTGGTGATCGTAAATTGGTTCACGAAGAACGGCTGCAGCACGGCCATGGCCTCGCCGCGCTTCTCGCTGTCCCAGAATGCTCGCATCTCCTCCTCGCTTTCCCATTGCGAGATGGAATACCCCGCATCAGGATCGTTCTGATCCTGGAGGAGCCATTGCCCTTTCAACCCCTTCACATCGCCGCGAATTTCCAGTGCTCTCTTAAAGGCGGCCTCGAAAGCATCCCATTGGCCGGGCAGGATTTTGCCCCAGATGATCCGCATCTGCATTGCGATACTCCCTATCGGCGCTCGGTGACGTATTTCGCAAGACTACCGGGCTTTACCCAAATGGCCGATCAGCCCCATGACCTGCCGATAGAGAATATTGTCATCGGCGCACTCGAAGTTAAGGCGGCGCAGCGCGCGGCCCGATCTGAGGGCGTTGTCAGGTTCGTGGTGGCGATGACATCGGCGGCGATTGCATACTAATCTGCGGTTGCATTCGTGAAGCCGCCAGAAAGCGCGGCACAGCGGCGTTCCAAGGGGGGTAGAACGACCATGAGAGAGCGAATCAGCTACGACGGTGTGATGGCCGCGCGGATCGATCGCCTGCCACTGACGCGGGTGCAATGGCAACTCGCCGTGCTGGTCGAAGTCACCTGGGGCTTCATAATTTTCGACACGGACGGCATCGCCGCCCGGCTCTATCCGTTCGTCTGGCGCCCCGCACACATCATCGATGTCATCCAGTACGCCGTGATCCAGGCGTTGCAGGTGGGTCTCGGGATCTTCCTGGGCGTCATCATTATGAGTTGGGTGGCCGATCGCTATGGCAGGCGCCCTGCGATCCTGCTGGCAACGCTGCTCGGCGGGGTGTGCATTTGGCCTTTCGCCTACGTCACCGATTTCACCGCGATGGTGGTGCTCTCAGTCGTGAGTACCCTCGGCGTCGGCGGCATCGTGGCGACCCATTCGGTCTACCTGTCCGAGATGACCTCACCCGAAATCCGCAATCGGGTTCTACTGACCTCGCAAGGCGTCACGGCTCTGGTTGCGGTCGGTGTCAATCTGCTGGCCTTTGCCTTGATCCCTGGTCATTGGCAACTGTTTCTCTGGGTCAGCGCGCTGATCGAGGTTGCGATCCTGCTGCCGCTGCTCTGGTGGAAACTGCCCGAATCCCCCCGCTGGCTGGAGGCGCATGGCCGCCACGCCGAGGCCGAGAAGGCCATGGCGGTCTACGAGCAGCGCTGCGCCGAGGCCCTTGGACATAAGCTGCCAGCGCCTAAACCCGTGCCGGACCGCGTCATCGCCGCGAACGGTGGTTCCTGGACCGAGCTGTTCACCGATCCTGAGTACCGCAACCGCACCTGGCTGCTGATCGTGGTCTGGCTGCTGGCCTATGCCGGACTAATCTACGGCGTCGGCGCCTTCGCGGCGGTGTATATGGTCGACCACGGCGCCACTTCGCATTTCGTCTTCCTGACGATCGCGATCGCCTACTGCGCGGTGTTCGTTGGTTTCAACCTGAATGCCAAGTTTGGCGAACGGGTTGAGCGGCGGGAAGTGCTGTTCGTCATGGGCATCCTGTTCGCCGTTTCCTGGACGGTGGCCTGGTTCGTGCCCAATTTGTGGGTCATCGCTGGGGCGTATATCGCGAGCCGGATTGGCACGACGCTGTTCCTGTTCAACCTGTACAACTACACGGCCGTCGCCTATCCGACGCGTATACGCGCAAAAGCCTTTGCCTGGACGGACGGGCTCGGCCATCTCGGCGCCTGGGCAGGCGTCACCCTGCTTGGCCCGATCTATGCGGCGGGACCGAACCATCTGGGATGGGTGCTATGGATCATCATCCCGGGCGCTTTGGTTCCGGCCGCCCTGATCCGTTTTGGCGGGATCCGTCAGTCTCGAGCCGTGCTGGAACAGATTTCCGTGTGATGGCGGCGGCGCACCGATGCCGCTTTAAAGGCGTGGATGGCCGGCACAAGGCCAAGGCTGTCCGGTACGCTTCCTTGCCGATTGGCCGGTTGCCGATTGGCCGGTGCGGCGATCGGCTTGGGTGAAAGAAAACACGGAGCCGGCCCGCCGGCGGGCCTTGGACGGAGGATACGAAGGGCACGGAGTCGTTGTGGCAGCGTCACGGGGACAGGGTTCGGCCGGCTGGTTGCCGGAAGGAAGGACTCATGTTTGCTGCCTTCGGCAGCCTGTGCTGTCCTGGCTGACGCAGTGCGGATTCGTAACGCGCGAAGCGCTCTGAAATGCTCAGCGTAAATCACACCACAAAGCGGCTTGCGTTCCAAAACCGCCGTGAAACAACGACTCCGTGCCCTCCGGCTTCCTCCGTTCAAGGCCCGCTCGCGGGCCGGCTCCGTGTGAGGCTTTCGCGGAGTCGAAACGACTCCAGACTTGCAAATGTCGTGCCGGACAGCCGTGGGTCAAGCCGGGCCATGACGGAGAGGGGCTGCCACCGTCATCAGGCGGAGAAAGTCATTCTCCCCGGTTGGATAGCGTTCGAGTTTTCGCACAGTCTGCTTCGTCGACCACGACGGGTTACGAAACGGTGCCCGCTAAGCCGACGAGGGTAGCGTCGCCGCGCGGCTTATGGCAGGGACCGGTGTCAATGCTCCTGCGTCTGGCCCTGTCCCTGCTGCTGCTCGTTGTCACGGTCCTGCCGGCCCGTGCGCAGGGGCGGTCGGTCAATTTCTACAACTGGACCGACTATATCGACCCGGCGGTGCTGGAACGTTTCGAGCATGAGACCGGCATCCATGTGCGCTACGACGTGTATGACAGCCTGGAGACGCTGGAGGCCAAGCTGCTCGCCGGCCACTCGGGTTACGACGTCGTGGTGCCGACCAGTGAACCGACCTTCTCCCGGCTTGTCCGTGCCGGCGCGCTGGAACCGCTGGACCGGGCCAAGATTCCGAACCTGGCGAATCTCGATCCGGTGCAGATGCAACGGGTCGCCAGTTCCGATCCGGGTAACCGGTTCGGTGCGATCTATCTGTGGGGGACCACCGGAATCGGCTACAACACAGCGCGTGTCGAGGCTCTCGCCCCTGATGCGCCGCGAGATTCCTGGGACCTGCTGCTGAAGCCGGAGAATGCGAAGCGGCTGGCGCCCTGCGGCATCACGGTGCTGGACTCGGCGATCGACGTCGTTCCCGTGGTGCTGCGCTGGCTGGGGCGCGATCCGAACAGCACGGACCCGAAAGACCTCGCGGCGGTGGAGGCCGCTCTGCACACCATTCGCCCTTATATCCGCAGCTTCGTCGGCGGTGGCGCGGTCGAACAGCTTGCCAGCGGGCGAGACCTGCCTGGCGCTGGATTATTCCGGCGACGTGATCCAGGCCGCCACGCGCGCCGCCGGGGCGGGGAAGGGCGTGACGCTGCGCTATGTGGCGCCGCGCGAGGGTGCGCAGCTTGCCTTCGACATGCTCGCCGTGCCCGCCGATGCGCCGCACAAGGCAGATGCGATGGCGCTGATCGACTTCCTGCTGCAGCCGGACGTGATGGCGGCGATCACCAACAAGGTGCGCTACCCGAATGCCGTCCCGGCCAGCAAGGCGAAGACCGATCCGGCGATCCTGAGCGATCCGTCCATCTATCCTCCACCGGCGGCGCAAGCGCATTTCTTCACGGTCGGGCCGGTGCCGCCCGAGGTGGCGCGCGCCCGCAGCCGCATGTGGTTGCGCCTGAAAGCAGGCGGCTGATTGGGCTTCGCGCAGTTCACCGGCATCTCCTTGCGTTATGGCGCCACACCGGCGCTGGAGGGGCTGGCGCTTTCCATCGACCGGGGCGAGATTTTCTGCCTGCTGGGTGCGAGCGGGTCGGGCAAGACGACGCTGCTGAAAATTGCCGGTGGGTTCCTGCACTCCGGATGCCGGGCGGGTTGAACTCGATGGCGAGGACATCACGTCCCTGCCGCCCTGGCAGCGACCGGTGAACACGATGTTCCAGTCCTATGCCCTGTTCCCGCACATGAGCGTCGCCGAGAACATCGGCTTCGGCCTGCGCCAGATGGGCATGCGCGGCGCCGCGCTGAGGACGCGGGTCGATGAACTGCTGGCCTTGGTGCGGCTGGAGGGGTTCGGCCCGCGGCGCATCGGCACCATCTCCGGCGGTCAGCAGCAGCGCGTGGCCCTGGCCCGCAGCCTCGCGCGACGGCCCAAGCTGTTGCTGCTGGATGAGCCTTTCTCGGCGCTGGACCGCAACCTGCGGGACGAAACCCGGACCGACCTGCTGTGCCTGCTGCGGGGACTTGGCATCACCTCCATCATCGTGACGCACGACCAGGGGGAGGCGCTGTCCAGCGCGGACCGCATCGGCGTGTTGCGCGCCGGACGGCTGGAGCAAGTCGGGCCGCCTGCAACCCTGTATGAGCAGCCGGTTAACCGCTATGTCGCGCAATTCCTGGGCACCGCCAGCCTGCTTCCGGGTGTGGTCCGCGATTGCAGCGACGGGCTGGTTCGCATGGCACTCGACTGCGGCGCGCAGGTGACGGTGCGCGGTGAGGCGCAGGCGGGCGAGCGCATCCTTCTTGGATTGCGGCCGGAAAGCGTGCCGCAATTGCGGCCGGAAAGCGTCGCGCAGTCGGACGTCGGTGATGGCCTGTCCGGCACGGTCGAAAGCTGCGTCTACCGCGGCGCCGAACTGGAGATCCTGTTGCGCCTGGCGGACGGAACGGCGCTGCGCCTTGCCCGGCCGGCACAGCGCGGGATGACGCCGCCCGAACCTGGCAGCACGCTGCATGTCGCGGTCCCGCTGGACGCCGGCATGCTGCTGAGGGATTGAGCATGCGCCGAGCGGTCGCGGTCTTGCCGGTCTGGGTGTGGCTGATCGGATTCGTTGCGTTGCCGGCTGTTCTGATCGGCGTGATTGCGCTCTCGGTCAGTTCGGACTCTGTGCCGCCCTTTCGCATCGGCCTGTCGTTCACGGCGCTCTCGGCGGTGTTCGGCGATCCGTATTACGTCGATGGTTTCCTGTTCAGCCTGAAAGTGGCGGGGCTGTCGGCGGCCTTCTGTTTGATCCTCGGCTATCCCATGGCGCTGGCGATTGCGCGGAGCGCGCCGCGGCACCGGCGGATCCTGCTGCTGCTGGTGATCCTGCCGTTCTGGACCGGCTTCCTGCTGCGCATCACGGCCTGGATTGGCATACTGCGCGATGAAGGCCTGCTGAACGCGTTGCTGGGTGTCGTCGGACTGCCGGCGCTGAGATTGCTGCACACCGACACGGCGATGCTGATCGGCATGGTCTACGGCTATCTGCCCTTCATGATCCTGCCGATCGAGGCTCGGCTGTCCGCCGCGGACCGCACGCTGGAACAGGCGGCGGCCGATCTGGGCGCCTCGCCGATGGGCGTGTTCCTGAAGATCACACTGCCGCTGTCGCTGCCAGGGGTGTGGGCCGGGTTGGCGCTGGTGTTCGTGCCGGTGGCGGGAGAATACGTGATCCCCGATCTCCTCGGCGGCCCCGGATCGCTGACGATCGGCCGCGTCATCTACGAGGAGTTCTTTCAGAACAACGACTGGCCGCAGGCGGCGGCTTTGGCCCTGGTACTGCTGCTGGGTCTGGCGCTGCCGGCGAGCCTGGTGCGGCGGTCATGAACCGCTCGCGCTTCCTGACGGCGTGGCTGCTGGGCGGCCTGCTGTTCCTCTACGGGCCGATCGCCGTGCTGGTGGCGACCAGCTTCAATGCGTCGCTGCTGATGACCGAATGGACGGGATTTTCGCTGCGCTGGTATCGGGCATTACTGCATGACGTGACGCTGATCGACGCAGCAATGTTGTCCCTGCGCATTGCGATGATTGCGGCGACTCTGGCAACGGTGCTGGGCGGACTGGCCGGCTTTGCTCTTGTCACGCATGCCGGGGCTGCGGGGGCGGCGGGTTCTTGCCGGGCTGCTGGCCGCGCCGCTGGTGCTGCCGGATCTGCTGATCGGACTGGCGTTGTTGCTGCTGTTCGTCGCCACCGAGATGCTGACCGGGTTCCCGAACGGCCGCGGTGCAGGGACCGTCGCGGTGGCGCATGCGACGATGTGCCTGTCCTATGTGGCGGTGGTGGTGGAGGCGCGTCTGGCCGCCAGCTTCACGCTGCTGGAGCAAGCGGCGATGGACCTGGGCGCCGGGCCGGCCACGACTTTCCGGCGGATCACCCTGCCGCTGATGGCGCCAGCGCTCGTGTCCGGCTGGCTGCTGGCGTTCACGCTGTCTCTGGACGACGTGGTGGTCGCCAGCTTCACCTCGGGGCCGGGTGCGACGACGCTGCCGATGGTGGTCTACTCGACGCTTCGGCTTGGGCCGACGCCGGTGTTGAACGCATTGGCGACGGTCGTGCTGGCGCTGGCCGCCGGCGCGGTGGCGGCGGTTTGGGTGGTGGGGGAGCGTGGGGTGGGCGCCCGGGTGGAAGGTTAGATTCTGCAGGAACCGCAAATCCGTCATGGTCGGAGTAGGTCGCATGGGCGTTAAAATATAAAAGAGCCGGTGAGGTGTCGCCTTCTCCCCGTCGTGGTCGGCGAAGGCCGACCATCCACGACTGGCGGTGCTGATGGAGAGAAAGTCGTGGATGGTCGGCCTTCGCCGACCACGACGAAATTGGGTATTTTCCTCACTATTTTAGCGCCCATGCGGAGCAGGTCGGCCATTCACGACTACGAAATCCTCGCCGGAGCCCGATCCGCATGGACATCCTTGACCACGCGAAGTGGCGGCACTGAGTGGCTCTCCTCGTAGCGCTCCACGAAATAGAGTGGCCGGCGTTTGACCTCGTTGAAGACGCGGCCGAGATACTCGCCAACGCAGCCCAGCGTCACAAGCTGCGCGCCGCCCAGAAACAGCACCACTGCCATCAAGCTCGGATAGCCCGGAACATCGTTGCCGAAGATGACGGTGCGAACGATGAGCTGGGCGAGAAAGACCGCCGCGGTAAAGCCGACGCCGAGCCCCAGGTAGGTGGCGAACCGGAGCGGGGCTGTGGTGAAGCTCGTGATTCCTTCAAGGGCGAAGTTCCAGAGTTTCCAGTAATTCCAGGCACTCGAGCCTGCGTAGCGAGGATGCCGGTCGTAGACGACCGCGCAACTGGGGAACCCGACCCATGCGTAAAGACCCTTCATGAACCGGTGTTGCTCGCGCAGCTCCAGCAGGGCAGTGATCACCCGTCGGCTCATCAAGCGGAAATCGCCAGTGTCGGCAGGGACACCAACAGACGAGGCTCGCTGCATGACCCGATAGAATGCCGCCGCAGTCGCGCGCTTGAGCCACGTCTCGCCATAGCGCTTGCGCCGTTGTGCGTAGACCGTATCGAAGCCGCGCCGCCAAGCCGCAACAAGCTCCGGGATGACTTCAGGCGGATCCTGGAGGTCGGAATCGATCAGGATTACGGCGTCCCCTTTGGCGTGATCGAGACCTGCCGTGGTCGCGATCTCCTTCCCGAAATTCCGGGAGAGATTGACGATAGCCAGGCGGGGGTCCGCAGTTTTCAACTGCGCCATGACGTCGAGGGTTTTGTCCCGGCTGCCGTCATTGACCAGGACCAACTCCCAGGACTCGCCCATGATGTCCATAACGGCTCTGACACGCCGATAGAACTCGGGCAAACCCGTGCCCTCGTTGTAGGCAGGAGCAACAACGGAAAATACCGGCATGGTCATTTGCTCCCCGCTTCGTCGGCGCAGCCGAACCGCGGCTGCCGGTCGGACGGGACAGGCGTCTTGTCGAATTGCGACATCGTGTAGGGATCAGCGATGATCTTGTAGTCGTTGTAGGCTGGGTTCGCCAAAATCGCCGCCACAGGGTCTGCGGGCCATGCATGGGCCTTCTCGACCATAATGAATGTCTTACCGTTCCGAACGCCATTCAAGCCCGGCAGCCGCAGGTCGCCGGCGCCAACCAAGGCCGTATGCACCGCATCCTTACCATCACCCGTGGCCGTCGGCGTCGCGGCGTTGACAGGGATAATGATCCGGTGAGCCTTCACCGGCGTGCCGTTCTGATAGAGCCGGGAGAAAATCTGCTCCATCTCGTCGCTGAGAACGATGACATGCGCATCGCAACTCGTAAGGAGCTTCTCTCCGAACGTGTTCCATTTCTCCCGCCGCTGCAGGAGCGTGTCGTGGCGGCTCCATTCCCAGCCAAGATTGGCGTGCGTCGCCGTCGGGTAGGCCTCCGGGACCGGGATGTAAGGAGAACGAGCTTCGTTGATCCGGACAAGCGTTGGCCGGACTATTTCTGCCGCGATCTGGTTACCTGCACCGATCGCGAGCGCGATGCAGCAGGCGAGGATGCGGCCGATACGCGGGCTACGGGCCAGCGTGATTCCGAGAAGGATGGCCATCCCTGGCAAGACAAGGAAAAAATGGCGCGTGGGGACAGGGTTCGGAAGAAAGAAGGCGAGGGGGACTAGAACCAGGGCCATCGGACCCATGAGTTCCGGCGCCCATTGCGCCAGTGGATGTCTCCGCCTCACGTTGATGCCACTATACCAGGAAACAGCGGCGACGGAGGCCACGACCGTTACGATGCCGCAGCCCAGGGCCAGGTAGACCAAACCCGGACGCACGGTCACCCAGGAATAGGACTCCAGGAGGTAGGTGCCGACGGTCGATCCGATGTCGGAATTAATGGTTGCCTGGAGGTGCTTTTGTAGCGCCAGGAAGACGATGATTGCCGCCAAAGGCGCAATTGAGCGCAGCACGCATGAGGCCAGGAAGTCTCGAAACGATCTTGTGTCCGCTCGCGCAAGGACAAGCCATGGAAATGCGAGGAAAATCTCCCCCCGCGTGGTCAACCCGATCAACAACAACAGGAAGCCGCCTGTCGCGGCCGGCAACGCCCGCCACCCCGTCTGCGGCAGAAAGAGCAAAACGGCCGCGGCGTTGAGGAAGGTAAACATCAGTATAGTCGGATGGCCAGAGGTGAACATTTCCGGGTTCATCGGGCCGAGCGCCATGATGATGAGCGAGACCGTTGCAACGCGCGCACCGTGGACAAGGTGCACCGCGGTCCAGAAGAGAATAAGACCCGGTATCATCGACCAGAAGCCAATCTGGTTCATGAGTTCCGTCAATCGATCCGGATCTCGCAGGACTGCTGGGCTGGCGAACGTGTAAAGGGAGCTTAGGTAACCAAACCCGAAGGCACGGTCGTAGTGGAGAGGGCTCGCAATCCCCTGTCCGCTGACTTCACCATCAAGCAGACCGACCAACATCCGATACAAGTCGGATTCAGCAAAAGCGGAACGGTATTCGTGCAGATGGATGACTATGGCATAAACCACGATGAACAGCGCGGCAATCAGCGCATCCACAGATACTATAGACTTGCTTAGGTCATGGGTATCTGACCGCGACATCGTCATTGAATGCGACATATCCGGACCCCAAAACGATGAAGGCGCGTTTCTAATGGAACAAATCTACCAGAAAAAATAAATAATGCACCGACGTTCACGTTTTACTTATTTTTTGATGATGCACGAAGGAGGTACTTACGCAAATTTGACCATATACACTCACCAAGATTCAGGTGTTATGCATCTATTCTCGCAAAGTTTACTTTGGTCGAACGTGAAACGACTAACTTGTCCAGGGCTCGGTTTTGGCAGCTTCTGGACCGCCCCCCTGGACCGCCCCCCCCTGGACCGCCCCCGACGAACACTGGCAGGCTACGAAGCGATGGCAATGATCAGGACGGGACAGGTTCGGAACATCAGTGGTCGCGACATCAAGGCCCAGGCAGCGTTTATCGCCAAGCTGTTCGAGGTTGCTGCCAAGAAGTTGTGATCCACCGCTCGAAAGTCGTGGCCTGGAAGCATGTTCCCAAGCCCCAAATAGCTAAGAACAGAGCGAGACACACCCCGACACGGTCTGAATCACAGATGCTGTCCAAACACTCAGCGATAACATGAGGAGATATCAACCTGGTATTCTGGCCTTCTGCGTAGCGCTGAGCGCTTGCAACAGAAATCCGCTGCCGCCGCCGAACAGCGTTCGGGCTACCTTCGACAACAGCGCCCAAGTTGTTCAGATTTACATCAGCAATGCGCAAATGCCCCGGGAAGCTTGGTTGGTGGACGCGACCGGCACGCGCTATCAGCTCATTCTAACGCTGGTGAGCGGCCCGCACGTCAACTACAGCGCTCCGCCAAGCGTCGGTTTGGGTCTCGGGGGGTTTGGTTGGAACGTGGGCGGTGGGGCCGGTGTCGATTTTCCACTGGGAACTCCACATCCGACCAGTGTTGACGACCAATTCGTGGCATCGGTCCGCTTTGGGGCGCCGCCCGACTACCTGCAACGTTGGTCGCAGTATCACGTGGTGGTTGATCTAGGAGCGCAGGCGTTGGAGGTTCCGGCACCTGCGCCTGCTCGCTCATAAGAAGCCCGCACGGTCGGGCCTCGGTGCGGCGGGGGGTGGCTGACGTGGGCGTTAACACGCTGCCGGTCAACCACGTGAATCCACTCGTGGCATTCCCGATCGGCTGGCCGAGGCGGCCAAGCCGCGGGGCGGGCAGCGCGGCTTAGGTCGGTGCCATCCCCTTGTCGGCCAGCTCCTTAATCGCCCGTGCATTCTTGGAAAGGTGCGTCAACCCCATGCCTCGCAGCACGTTTGGTGCCTTGGAGAACTGGACGTTGTCGTACCCAACGATCTCGATACGATTGCCCCAGGGGTCGCGGAAGTCGAGGAAGGGCCCCGGCAGCACTTCGACGCCCGCCTCGGCGAGTGCCTGGCGGACGGCTTCCCTGTCGTCGACAACCAGCCCGAAGTGCCGACCGTCATCTGACGGCTGGCGGCGTCCTTTTTGAAGCGCAATGAACTGGTCGCCTAAGTCGATAAAGGCCATTTGCTCGCTTTTCCCGCGAAGCTGGAACTCGAATAGCCGGGCATAGAATGACAACGCTTCCTCGATGTCGCCCACTTCAAGCGCAACGTGATTGAAGCCCACGGCGCGCGCTTTCCTCGCTTCAGGCATGGAACCCTCCCAGGCAGAGCAGTTGTGGGTGGGTAGTTGGGGGTCGTGTCCGCCCGCTTCCAGGACCGGCGATGTTTTAACCAGCGACTCAGCTACGGGAATAGCCGCTCGCCCGTTTCCGCGTCCTCAACGACGATCGCACTGACTGGACAGTTCTCTGCTGCTTCGAGAATCTCCGCCTCAGTGTTCCCCATCGGATCCACCACCTCGGATTGGCGATCATCGTTAAGCCGAAACGTCTTCGCCGCGATCGACTCGCACATGGCGTTGCCGACGCAGGCTTGGTGGTCCACCCAGACTTTCAGTTTCCGTGCCACGTCCATTCTCCTAAAGCGTGATGACCGTAGGTGGGATCACCGGAGGTCTGAATCACGCGATCAAATCTTCTAGAGCGTGATGACCGTAGGTGGGATCACCGGAGGTCTGAATCACGCGATCAAATCTTCTATAGCGTGATGACCGAAGGCGGAATCGCCGTAGGTCTGAATCACGCGATGAAACAAAGAGCTAGAGCGGGATGGCTGAGCGAAAGCGATGTCATCCTGCTCTAGTGCCAGGTGACGGGGAGCCCTTTGAGCGAGCGGAATGTGATGCTGGGTTGATACTCGAGAGCCTCAGTCTCCGCCCGCAGGTTCGGGAAGCGCTCGGCCAGCGCCTTGAACACCTCCTGGCCTTCGACGCGCGCCAGCGTCGCACCCAGGCAATGATGCGTGCCGGAGCCGAATGCCACGTGCTGATTCGGCTGACGGAAGATGTCGAATGTATCCGGGTTCGGGAACGCCTCAGGATCGCGGTTCGCCGCAGAGATGAACCACCGCACGCGGTCGTCCTTGCGCAGCACCTTACCCCGCATCTCGACATCCTCCGTAGCGATTCGCTGGATCGAGATCACAGGCGAATCGTAGCGGAGACACTCCTCTGTCGCCTGCTTGGCCCGTCCCGCCGGATCCTCTTTTAACAGTTCCCACTGATCGGGATGGCGCGTGAACGCCAGCGTGCCGTTGCACAGCAGGTTGATTGTCGTCTCGTGTCCCGCCAGCAGCAGGAGCGAGGTGTTGACGAGCACCTGGTGACGCGTGAACACGCCCTGCTTCTCGCCGCGCGCGAGCACAGAGATGAAGTCATCGCCCGGATCGACGATGCGCTTGTCGACCAACGGCGAGACATACTCGATCATGCCGCGCATGCCTTCGGTGAGGGGCTTCATGCGGTCGTACTCGCCGCGGCCGATATACAGCAGCTTCTCAGCAAGCTCTCGGATATACGGCCGATCAGCCTTGGGCACGCCCATCATCTCCGCGATGACCAGCACCGGCAGCGGTGTCGCGAGGTCACGCATGACATCAATGCTGCCCTTCTCCTCCGCCGCGTCGAGCAATTCCTTCACGGCCTCGCGGACGAACGGGCGCCAGGCCTCCATCGACTTGGGCGTGAAGTAGCTGTGCATCACCCGACGCATTTCCAGATGTTCCGGGCGGTCATGCTGGATGAACTGGTCACCCTGATAGTTGCGCACGTAGTCGTAGAGTCCGAGGTCGGACTCGGCAATCGCCGGATAAGCGGGGCGCGGGTCGTTCTTGAATACTGCGGAGGAGAATAGCTCGTGGTGCCGGGTCAGCCACACCAGGTCGTCGTGTCGGGTAATCAGCCAGACTTCGTAACTTGGGTTCCAGTGCACCGGGTCTTCGTCGCGAAGTCGGCCGTAATAGCGTATATGGATTAGCGATCACATCAGGGGTGAACAGGTCATCCTGAATGGCAACTGGCATGATCCTCCCTCCTATTATTATCGTTAATTGCGTCGCCGGCGTGCAGGTTCCTTCGCCATATCCGCGGCAAGGTTCATCCCATCGTTCATACGGCCCCACGCCGGCTATTGCACGCCGGCTATTGCACACCGGCGGTTGTACAACGGCACCAGATGCTACTTACGGGTAGCCATTGCTGTCAAACCAACCGATGAACGTGGGGCAAGGTGTCCAGTACCGGACAGATAGCCCAATCTGAATGTCCGCTTCGGCTTATGGATCGATCCTGAAATCAGCCCGGACCACTTTCGGCCACAACGCGCAGACGGCGCGGCGCAGCTTCTTGTGGCGCGCGGCCGTCCAATGCTCGGCGTGGCGGCCAAGCGGCCTACCCTCATCTTCCCAGATGCGGTACGCCCGCTCCCGGATGGCACGCCGGGCCGGAATGGCATGACGGGATCGGGCGAGGTCCAGACGTAATCGCCAGTCAGGGAAAGACTGCCTGAAACACCATACATAAGGGAACGGAACCAACTCCCATGATACGCACCGGGCAACAATACAGGGATTCCATCCGCGACGGCCGCCAGGTCTGGATCGGCGGCGAACGCGTCAACGACGTCACCACCCATCCGATGTTCAAGCCGCTGGTGGATATCCGCGCCGGCATCTACGACATGGCGCACGAAGCCGAACACGCTGCCGCCATGACGTATCGCGATGGGTCCGGCGAACTCTGCGCCGTCGGTGCCAAACTGCCGCTGACCCAACAGGACTGGCATGACAAGCGTGCCGCCGTCGATACCGTGCTGGATGAGGTCGGCGGCATCGTCACCCGCGTGGGAGACGAAACGGTCGGCGAGATGTGGTCGCTGTACGATGGCCAGGACCTGCTGAACGAGGTCGATCCCCAATTCTCGGCCAATATCCGAACCCATGTCGGGCGAGTGGTGAAAGGCGACCCGTTCCATGTCTCGGCCAATACGGACCCGAAAGGCGACCGGTCCAAGCGTCCGCAGGATCAGGACCCTGACATGCTGCTGCACGTCGTCAAGGAGACGGACGCCGGCATCATCGTCCGCGGCGCGAAATACGAAACCGCAGCGGCCTACGCGAACCAGGCCTTCACCAAGCCCACCATCGCAAACTGGGGCGACTCCCAGCTCTCGGATTACGCAGTCGGTTTCATTTGCAACCTGGGCGCACCGAACCTGAAATTCATCTGCCGCACCGGATTCGCGGGACGCGCGCCCGCCGAGGACTATCCGCTGGCGAACCGCTTCGATGAAATCGACACACTGCTGATCTTCGACAACGTGCTGATCCCGTGGGAGGACGTGCTGTTCTACCGCCACACCAAGGCGGCCTCGTTCATCCGAGCGACGTTGCACAGATACAGTGCGTTCGCCTACGTCCAGCGCAACATCAAGCTGGCCGACATGATGATCGGCGCCGCGCTGTTCAACGCGCGCCAGACGGGCCTGGAACACCAGCAAGCGGTGCAGGAGAAACTGTCGATTCTCGCCTGCTACCGGGAGGGCATCAACGCTCATCTGACCGCTGCGATCGCGATGGCCAAACGCAGCCCGGCGGGATTGCTGATGCCTGACCAGTCCTTGCTCTTTACCGGCCGCGTGCTCGCGTCATCGCAGCTTCACAACATGATGCACATCGCCCGCGAACTCTGTGGCGGGCAGATCTGCGTCACCCCCGATCATGCCACGTTCCAGGCCGAGGATACGGCGCCCTGGATGGAGAAATTCTATACCATCAACGATAGTTGGCAGGCCGAGGATCGGCGGAAACTGCTCGCCTTCGCGCGCGACCTGCTGAACTCGGACTACGCCGGCCACCGGCTGACGTTTCAGTTGTTCGCGCAATCGCCGCCCTACGCCAACCTCGCGGCGGTCTATCGCAACTTCGATTGGGATGAGACGCTGCGGGTCGTGCAAAAAGCCGCCGGCCTGTCGGAAAAGGTCCGACCGGTCAAACCCAATCTACGCAAGGCTGCGGAGTAGCGACGATGGCCCATACACGAATTCGCAAGTTCAACACCGCCAAGACCTATCCGGAACAGAAGCTCGACAACGATCTGTGCCAGGCGGTCATTGCCAACGATACGATCTACCTGCGCGGCCAGGTGGCCCAGGACCTCGATACCAGCGCAAGCGTGGCGATCGGCGATCCGGCCGGCCAGGCGGAGCAGGTGATGAAGAACATCGATCAGTTGCTGCGCGAATGCGGCGCCTCGCTGGAGCATATCTGCAAGGTCACCGTCTATCTGACCGATATCCGCTATCGGGAGGCGGTGTATCGCGTTCTCGGCCGCTGGATGAAAGGCGTCTTTCCCGTGTTCACCGGCCTCGTCGTCGTCACGCTTGCCCGGCCTGAGTGGGTGGTCGAGGTCGACGTGATCGCCGTCCTGCCAAATCGCGATTCCTCTGGTTGAGTCTTTGGCTCTCCGGGCTGGGGGTGGGGTTGGCTCCGCGAAAGCCTCACACGGAGTCGGCCCGCAAGCGGGCCTTGGACGGAGGAAGGTGGAGGGCACGGAGCGTTCGTTTCACGGCGGCGCTGGGACATGGGACGTTTCGGAGTGTGATTGACGCTGTGCATGTCTGGCGCTTCGCGCGTTGCGGAACCCAGCGACGTCCGTCGGCCATTACGGTCTGGGTTTCCAGTCAGCCGGAACAGCCCTGGCAAATATAAGTTCCGGCGGAATCCTTCAGGCGAAATCTGCCCCCCGAACGCCCCTGCAACGACTCCGTGGCCCTCCGGCTTCGTCCGTCCAAGGCCCGCTTGCGGGCCGGCTCCGTGGTTTCTATCACCGAAGCCAATCGTTGCCCTAGACATCCCCTGGGACACCGTACGACGGCGCCGCGTCCGGGTTTAGCGCGCGGTTCACGTAGTCGCTCAACTGCGGCTGCCAGACGGACCACAGCGCCGCCAGTTCATCCAGCGGCGTGTCATGCCAGTCGACCCGCAGATCGGCGACGTACCACGCCACGGCGTCGACCATTACCAGGCCGCAGGACCGGATGGGTCCCGCCTCTCCGCCCGCTTTCAGTCCGGCCTGCATGGCATCGATCACGCGCTGCCCGAGATCGCCCGCAGACGCTTCGAAAGCCGCCACGATCGCCGCGGGCACCCCGATATTGGCCAGCAGGTTGCCCGCCGACACCACATCCTTGCCGTGCGCCATGGCATGCACACCCAGCACCCGTGACCCGGAATACGCCGCCGTCCGTCCGAGCCGGTCGATGACCGTCAACTGCCGGAACTCCGGGTGGGGCGCGGTCTGCTGCAGGATCTGACACGCCTGCTCCGCATCCGCCCCAAGCGCCAGGAGGTCCAGCCCCCGCGGCCCCAGGCGTGGATCGGTGATGTTCTGCGTTGTCACGCCGCCAATCTGCGCCCGCGCATGCGCGCAACGCGCGGCAACGGCGGGCGAGGAGGAGGCAACGGCAACAGCGAACCGGCCCGTGGTCGCGCACCGCGCGGCGATCGAGAATGTCATGATGCCCTCCCCAGATCTGATGCCGAGAGCAGTCTACGCCGGGAACGCCGGCCGGCGAACAACCTGGGGGCCACGCAAAACTTAGACGACTGCGTGCCACGCGCACGATGCTGCGGCTTGCTCGCGACGCGTTGGCGCGCTTTGTGCATCGTCTCAGACGATACCGCGCCTGACCGATTGCCTTGGTTTGGCCGGCTTGTCATGTTCGCACGATGGATAGAAATATGGACCAATGGCGCTTCCCGAATGCGACAACCGGAAACCCCGCGCGGGCGGCCGACATCACAATGCCGCGCGTTCAAGCGCAGCGGCCCCACGCCATGACCCGCCCGATACGGACAGCCTTTTGCCTCGCCCCCCTGTGGATGTGAGCACGCAAACCGTGCTATCCGCCCATGTTCGGGTTCGTCGTGGCATACTATCCGGTCACCACGCGCCCCCACGCCGCCAAGGGAGGCAAGCAGACGTCGTCATGACCGCCAAGCAAACGGAGACTCGAAGCATGCTCAAGCGGGTCGCGTAATGCTCGCCTACATCATCCGCCGCATCCTCTCCACCATCCCCGTCGTCCTGATGGTGGCGCTTGTTCGTGTTCAGCCTGCTCTACATCGCGCCCGGCGATCCGGCCGCGATCATCGCCGGCGATCAGGCCTCCCCCGCCGACGTGGAGCGCATCCGCGCCTCGCTCGGCCTGGACCGTCCGTTCCTGGTGCGCTTCTTCGACTGGTTCTGGCACGTCCTGCACGGCGACCTGGGCACCTCGATCTTCACCAACCTGCCGGTCACCCACATGATCGCGCAGCGTATCGAGCCGACGGTCTCGCTGATGATGCTGACCCTGATCCTGTCGCTGAGCCTGGCCATTCCGATGGGGGTGATCGCCGCCTGGAAGCACGGCAGCTGGATCGACCGAGCGGTGATGATGACGGCGGTGTTCGGGTTTTCGACGCCGGTGTTCGTCGTCGGCTATCTGCTGGCCTACGTCTTCGCGCTGCAGCTGGACTGGCTGCCGGTGCAGGGCTTCACCTCGATCAGCCAAGGGTCTATCCCCTTCCTGCGCAACCTGATCCTGCCGTCGGTGGCGCTGGGCCTGATCTACATGGCGCTGATCGCCCGCATCACCCGCGCGACGATGCTGGATGTGCTGTCGCAGGACTACGTGCGCACCGCCAAGGCCAAGGGCGTGGGGCAGCGCGGCGTCCTGTTCGTGCACGCGCTGAAGAACGCGGCGGTGCCGATCGTCACCATCGTCGGCATCGGCTTCGCGGCCCTGATCGGCGGCGCGGTGGTGACCGAGAGCGTGTTCGCGATCCCCGGCCTCGGCCGCCTGACCGTCGATGCCATCCTGCGGCGCGACTATCCGGTCATCCAGGGCGTCGTGCTGCTGTTCAGCTTTCTCTACGTCGCTGGTCAATCTCGGCGTTGACCTTCTCTACACCGTGTTTGACCCGAGGATCCGCTATTGAGCACGCAACCACCAGCGCAGCACTGCGGCTGGTCCGCGATGACGGGCGACCTACGCGCTGCGCCCGACCTGCCCGCCATTCTGCCGACGCCGAAGCAGCGCGGCCGGATCACCGGCTTCATCTATCGCCACCCGACCATCGCGGTGGGCGGGTCGGTGGTCGGACTGATGATCTTGATCGCGATCTTCGCGCCGTACCTGTTCACCGAGGATCCGACCGCGCTCGCACCCGCGCGGCGCACCCGCGCCGCCGTCGGCGCTGTATTGGTTCGGCACCGACATGCTGGGCCGCGACGTCTATTCGCGCGTGCATCTACGGCTCGCGCGTGTCGCTGACTGGTCGGCTTCTCGGTCGCCTCTGTTCGCCTCGGTCATCGGCACCTTCATCGGCCTGATCGCCGGCTTCATCCGTGTGCTGGATGCCGTGCGTCATGCGGGTCATGGACGGGCTGATGTCGATCCCGCCGCATCCTGCTGGCGATCGCGCTGATGGCGCTGACCCGCGGCCTCGGTGAAGAACGTCATCATCGCCATCAGCGATCGCCGAATTCCCCCGCGTCTGCCGCCTGGTGCGCGGCGTCGTGCTGTCGTTGCGCGAACAACCCTATGTCGAGGCGGCGATCGCCTCCGGCACGCGCGTCCCGGTGATCATCTGGAAGCACATTCTGCCCAACACGCTGGCGCCGCTGATGGTGCAGGCGACGTTCATCTGCGCCTCGGCCATGATCACCGAGGCGACCTTGTCGTTCATCGGCGCCGGCACGCCGCCGATCATCCCAAGCTGGGGCAACATCATGGCCGAGGGCCGCGCGCTGTGGCAGGTGAAGCCCTACATCGTGTTCTTCCCGGCGATTTTCCTCTCGCATCACCGTGCTGGCGGTGAACCTGCTGGGTGACGGACTGCGCGACGCGCTCGATCCCCGACTGGCGAAGCGGCTCTGTGATGGCGACGCGCAGCGACAATCGGCCGCCCTGCTCGAGGTCGAGAATCTGCAGACCCATTTCGCCACCCCGGACGGCGTCGTCCGCGCGGTGGAGGGTCTGTCGTTCCAGATCAATGCCGGCGAGACGGTGGCGATCGTCGGCGAGTCCGGCTGCGGCAAGTCCGTCACCTCGATGTCGATCCTGCGCCTGATCGCCGAGCCGCCCGGCAAGATCGCCGGCAGCATCCGCTTCGAGGGCCGCGACCTGCTGGACGCTGTCCGAGCCGGAGATGCGCGAGATCCGCGGCAACGCGATCTCGATGATCTTCCAGGAGCCGATGACCAGCCTGAATCCGGTGCTGACGGTCGGGCAAGCAGATCGGCGAGACGGTGCGGCTGCATCAGGGCATGAACGCCACGCGACGCCGAGGCGAAGGCGGTCGAGATGCTGACCCTGGTCGGCATCCCCGCCCCGGCGCGCCGCGTGACGCGAATATCCGCACCAGCTCTCCGGCGGCATGCGCCAGCGCGTGATGATCGCCATGGCGCTGGCCTGCAATCCGCGCCTGCTGATCGCCGATGAGCCGACGACCGCGCTGGACGTGACGATCCAGGCGCAGATCCTCGATCTGATGCGCGACCTGAAGACGCGGCTGGGATCGGCGATCATGCTGATCACCCACGATCTGGGCGTTGTCGCCGAAATGGCGGAGCGGGTGATGGTGATGTACGCCGGCCGCAAGGTCGAGGAAGCGTCCGGTCAACGAAATCTTCGCCCGCCCGCTGCATCCCTACACGCGCGGCCTGCTCGGCGCGGTGCCGAAACTGGGCTCCTCGCTGGACGAGGGCGGCCGCGGCAAGCTGGCGGAGATCGCCGGCCTGGTGCCGAGCTTGCGCAAGCCGATCGTCGGGTGCGCGTTCGCCGGACGCTGCCCGATGGCGACGGACCTGTGCCGCCAGCGTCGCGCCGGCGATCGAACTGAAAGCCGACGGCCACAGCGTCGCCTGTCACTACGCCGGGCAGACGGATGGCCGCATGAGCAAGGCAATCGGCCGCTGCTTGAGGTCAATGGCCTCAAGAAGCATTTCCCGATCCATGGCGGGTTGCTGGGTCAGACGACCGGCAATGTCTATGCGGTCGACGGGGTCACGTTTCGACATCAAGCGCGGCGAGACGCTGTCGCTGGTCGGCGAATCCGGCTGCGGCAAGTCGACGGTCGGCAAGGCGATCCTGCGGCTGTTCCGATCTACCGACGGCGAGGTGTATCTGGACGGCGAGCGCATCGACAACATGCCGGCGCCGCACGCTGCGGCCGATGCGCCAGCGGGTGCAGGTCGTGTTCCAGGACCCGTTCAGCAGCCTCAATCCGCGCATGAAGGTGCGCGATATTCTGGCCGAACCGCTCATCAACTTCGGCCTGGCGCAACGGCCGGCGCGGATCTGACCGCGAAGGTCGAGGCGCTGATGGACAAGGTCCGGCTGCCGCGCGACGCGATCAACCGCTTTCCGCACGAGTTCTCCGGCGGACAGCGGCAGCGGATCGGCATCGCGCGCGCGCTGGCTCCGGGCGCCGACCTGATCATCTGCGATGAGGCGGTCTCGGCGCTGGACGTGTCGGTCAAGGCGCAGATCATCAATCTGCTGGTCGATCTGCAGGACGAACTTGGGCTTGCGCTGCTGTTCATCAGTCATGACCTGGCGACGGTCGAGCATCTGACGCATCGCGTCGCGGTGATGTATCTGGGCAAGATCGTCGAGATTGGCCGATCGGCGGACGCTGTTCGCCGCCGTCGCATCATCCGTACACGCGGGCGCTGCTGTCGGCGGTGCCGGTGCCCGATCCGACGGCGAAGCGGCAGCGGATCATTCTGACGGGCGATGTGCCGAGCCCGATCAATCCGCCATCGGGCTGCCGGTTTCATACGCGCTGCCCGTTCGCGTTCGATCGCTGCCGCACCGAGGAGCCGATCCTGCGTCCGCTCGGTGACGAGGGACATCTGTCCGCCTGCCATTTGGATACGGTGCCGATTGAGCGGGTGGTCCCAGTTGCGGCGTGACGATCGGGCACCATTAAAATAAGAGCCGGCTGGGCGCCGCGGATAAAGGCGTGGATGGCGACCCTGCGGTCGCCGTGACGGGAGGGTAGGGGTCAACGCCGCCCGGGATAACCTCACAATATCGACATGGCAGACGGCCGATAAGCTCGATCCGATCACGCAATATAGGAAATATTGCTTGACTTCAGGGGTAATTATACCTATTGACGCGACAGGTCACAGCCAAGCGGGTCCCATGTCCCTCGCCGATCTTCCGGAAGCTTTCCTACAGACGATCCTTCACCAGATCGCGCAACTCCTCCTCGAAGGTGCCGGCGGCGATATGGATACTGCCCGTCACGCGGCGGCAGCCACCCTCTCCGCCTATGACCCGCAGACCGAAGCCGAACTCCGCCTTGCCGCTCGGATCATCGGCTTCAGCCTCCAAGCCGGTGAAGCCCTGGCCCAGGCCGCCGATCCGGACATGCCCCTGACCCGCGTCCTGCGCCTGCGCACCGGCGCCGTCAGTCTCAGCAGGGAGGCCGAGAAAGCCGAGCGCCGGCTAGAAAAACTGCGCAACGACCGAGCGCAAGACGGCGTCGACGAAGCCGAATTTCTCCCCGAACCCGAGGCCCCCAGGGAATCCGGCAGGGTCGAGAAAACCACCGCGCTGATCGAAGACAACCGCAAGGTCGCCGCCTACGCCGAAGCCCACGGCCTCACCTGGAGCGAGGCGATGAAACAACGCCGCCGCGACCAGCGTCTCGCCGAACGCCGCCGCAAACAGGAGATGCGGGCCCAGGCAGCATAGGAACGGAGGCGCGTCCGAGCGCCCCCGTGCCTATGCTGCCTCCCCAGGTCCGCGCAGCGGACGCCTCCGTGTTTTTCTTTCGGCGTCTACATCGCGAGCGCCATCGCTCGGGCGCCGATGGGCGCCGCAACGCGCGCGATGGTGCCTTACGTCGCCGTGCTGCTGGTGACGTTCGTGCCGTGGTTTACGTTGGCGTTACCGCGGGCGGTCGGGCTGGCGCAGTAGAGCGTGATGACCGGAGGTGGAATTACCGGAGGTCTGAATCACGCGATCAAACAAAGAGCTAGAGCGGGATGGCTGAGCGAAAGCGATGTCATCCTGCTCTAGCCGACCGCTTCGGCTTCCTCGCTGCCTTCACGGATGCCAGTACGGTCCGACGGCGCTCCGTATCGTCCAGATGCACCTGCATCGCCAGCCGCGCGGCGGCCGCGTCCCGCGCCAGGATCGCGTCGCAGATCGCCTTGTGCAGCGGCAAGGTCACGGTGCGGTTCTGCTCGCTGTCACGGTTGGTGATGTGCATGGACGCGACAAGGCTGGCACGGATCGCATGCGTCACCGGCAGCAGGAACTCGTTGCGCGCTGCCGTCAGGCAGGCGACGTGGAAGCTCACATCCGCATCGACGAAGGCCTGAACATCGTTGCCGGCTGCAACCATCGCGTCATACGCCTTGGCGATGGCGGCATGGTCCTCGTGCGGTTCCGCGCCCTGCGGCGAGTTCCGCGGCGGCTGGTTCGATGATCCGCCGCAGTTCCATCAGATGGTCCGGGTTGTCGCCCGCCGGTTCCGCCGGAATCGTCGCGCCAGCCCAGGATCGCGGGGTCGAGCTGGCTCCACTCGGACCGAGGCCGCACGATGGTGCCACGCCGTGGCTTGGCATCCAGCAGCCCCTTCCCGGACAGAACATTCAGGGCTTCGCGCAGAACCGTGCGGCTGACCTCGTAGCGCGACGAGCAGCTCTTCCTCATTCGGCAGCGGCTTCCCCGGCAGCAGACGCCCCCGCACGATGTCGCCACCGATCTGCTCGACAAGCTGCTCGCGGAGGTTTCGCTTCAGCGGCTGAAAAGCGCTTCGACTCTTGCAATGACATACAATATTATCTGGACGCGGTCCCGCCCACGTCAATGTAGATCGTCACAACATCAGGCGACGTTTCGGTAAACCGCTGCGGCGGCATACGCCGGTCAGATGCCCTCGAGCGTATAGTCGTGGTCGTGCAGCACCACGCGGCGCTGGAAGCGCCACTGGCCATCGATCTTGCGCAGTTCGCACTCGTAACGGCCTGGTGCGAGCAGGCGGCTCTTGCCGTTCTTCGTCAGGAACACCGGTCAGGTAGCAGGTCGCGTGGGCGCGGTCGCCGTCCACCGTCATCATCAGGTTGGAGATCACGTGCCGAAGCTGCGATCCACCGCCCTGGAAACGCGCGAAACGATGCGCGAAGGCGGTGATCGCGGCACGCCCGGTGTGCTCGCCGACCGCCGGGCTGACCAGCGTGCCGTCTTCGGCGAAGCAGTCGATGACGGTCTCTGCGTCGCCGGCATCCAGCGCGCAGGTGTAGCGGACGAACAGGTCGTTGATACCGAAACGGTCTTCCAGCGAGGGTGCCGGCATGGTCCTGGGTCCTTTCCAGTCCGAGGTCGAGCGAAGCGGATCGGGGCGGAAGCCGATGATCTGTTCGAAACGATCGCGAATAGCGCGGCCAGACCTCGGGGTTCACCAGCCGCGGCGGCACGCGGCCGCGCAGCAACGCGATCCATTGCTCGGCGGCGGCCTTGGACATGTCGTGCATCGTCTCCACCGTGCCGCCGGCGATATGCGGCGTGGCCATCACCGTATCGAGGTGCAGCAGCGGATGGTCAGGCGGCGGCGGTTCGACATCGAACACGTCGATGCCGGCGCCGGCGATGCGGCGGGCGGTCAGCGCCTCCAGCAGCGCGGCTTCGTCGTGGATCTTGCCGCGGGCGGTGTTGATGAAATAGGCGTTCGGCTTCATCCGAGCGAACGCCTCGGCATCGAACATGCCGACGGTTTCGCTGTTGCGCGGGGCAGTGGATGGTGATGAAATCGGACTCCGCGAGCAAGGTTGCAAAATCGACCTTCTGCGCCCCGCGTTCGGCCACCTGCTGTTCCGTCAGATAAGGATCGCAGGCCAGCACGCGCATGTCGAATGCGGCGGCGTATTTGGCAGTCAGCCGGCCGATCTGGCCGATGCCGACGATGCCGACCGTCTTGCCCTTGATGTTGTTGCCCGACAGCTCCAGCCGATCGTTCGCCGTGCCCTTGATCATCGCGCGGTGGCTGTAGCCGACGCGCTTGGTCAGGCCCAGCATCAGGGCGATGGCATGTTCGGCGACGGGCTCGCTGTTGGTGCCGGATTGGTTGACGACGATCACGCCGGCCGCGTTGCAGGCATCGACATCGATGTACGTCGTAGCCCGCACCGGCCGAGGACATCGCCAGGATATTCGGGCAGCGGCCCAGCAGGTCGGCGTTGCCGAACCATGGCTCCCGCAGTTCCGTCCGGGCGCTGACCTGGTAGCCGACGGCCGTCGACAGTTCGACCCAGTTGTCCGGTTGCGGATCGTCGTAGAGCAGTCGCACCAGCTCGATATCGTCCTGCGCGCCCAATATCTGTTCGGCGATCGGATCGAACCAACGTTCGAAATACGCCAGCCGCTTGCGGTTGATTGCCATAGATGCCGCCTTCCTCCCCCTTGGCAGTGTGCGATGCTAGTGCAGCCTGGCTGCAATCCAGCATCGCCATGTTGCGGTCAATCTCCAACGAGAGCAGTGAGATGGCATGCCGCACGCCTGCTCTGCCACCGATTGCCGCAGCGTAGAGAAAGGGGCGTCCTCGTGACGCGCCGAAGTCACGGTGTCGACAGTGTCCGCCGGCATAGGCATGTGCCCCGTGGTTGCGGGATTTGTGCGTATCGTAATATGATCCCACGACCAGTCAAGGATTGCGCCTGGGAGGCAGCCATGAAGATCACCGGCGTCCACGCTCATGTTCTGGAGGCGGAATTATCGGAACCCTTCGCTTATTCGCGGATGTGGTATGCGAAGCGGATGTCGATGATCGTGGAGATCGTCACCGATGACGGCCTCATTGGCTGGGGCGAGTGCTACGGACCGGCCCGCATCAACGCCGCCGTGGTGCGGGAGCTCGCGACATTCCTGATCGGCCAGGACCCGCTGCGCAGCGAATATCTGTGGCATGAGCTATATGCCCGCTATCGCGACCATGGGCAGAAGGGCGTCGTGATCCAGGGCTTGAGCGGTATCGACATCGCACTATGGGACCTGAAAGGGAAGTATCTGGGGCAACCAGTGCATCGGCTGATGGGCGGCCCTGTGCGCGACAAGGTGAAAGCCTACGCCACCGGCTTGTATCGCCGCGATCGTCCCGACCATACGGCCTATCTGTGCGAAGAAGCGCTGGAATCGCGCGCGCTGGGTTTCCAGGCGATGAAGCTGAAAGTTGGCTTCGGCGTGGAGGACGATGTCCGCGCCGTGCACGCGGTCCGAGCCGCAATCGGACCCGAGATCGGGCTGATGATCGACGCCAATCACGCCTATGACGCCGTCGAAGCCATCCGTCTGGGACGGCGGATCGAGGATGCCGATATCGGCTGGTTCGAGGAACCGGTGCCTCCCGAAGACCTGGACGGCCATGCTGCGGTGAAGGCTGCATTGTCGATCCCGATTGCCACGGGCGAATGCGAGTTCACGCGGATTGGTTTCCGGTCCCTCCTGGAACGCCGTGCCGCCGACATCATCCAGCCCGACCTGTGCGCCGCCGGCGGGCTGTCGGAAGGCAAGAAGATCGCCGACATGGCGCTGGCCTATGGCGTGCGGTTCGCACCGCATGTCTGGGGCACCGGCATCGCCGTCGCGGCGGCCGTTCAGTTGTTGGCCGTCGTGCCCTGGTGGACGCCGCCGTCCCTGCAGCCGGTGGAACCGATGCTGGAATTCGACCGGACGGAACATCCCGTGCGTAGCGCACTGCTGCAGCAACCGGTCGCACCGGTCAATGGATACGTCACCGTTCCGACTGCACCGGGCCTGGGTATCGAGGTGAACCGCGATGTCCTGACGCGCTTCAAGGCCACCACCTAGAGCGTGATGACCGGAGGCGGAAGCGCCGGAGGTCTGAATCACGCGATCAAACAAACACCTGGAGCAGGATGGCTGAGCGAAAGCGATGTCATCCTGCTCTAGTATCGCCCATCAGTGTCTAAGCATCCGATTCACGCGACAAATCGTGGCCGCTTCGCAACTCACGCGTCTCTGCGATCGGATACCAGGCCATGCTCGGAGCTTGCCAGGAAGACGGAGGAGGCGCCGACAAGCTCCTCCGGTATCAAAACGACAGTGCCGCGACCTATCCAAGCGGCAGCGGGTCAAATCCGGTAATTCCCAATGTCACCGTCCGCGCCGGCAAGGCGATCGGCGTGGGCGTGACGAGAGTGCCCGTCAGTACGACCTCTCCCGGACGCAAGGGCAGCCCGTTGCGTGCCAGTGCCTTGGCAAGCCACCGCAGGGAGTCGAAGGCGCTCAGCACGTCGCGCGCCGATCCGGTGCGCCGTTCCCCGTCGATGTCGATGTAACCTTCGGCCGCAGCCAGATCCTGTGTGCGCCAGGCCGTATTTTCTGTCCCCATCACGAATCCGGCCTGAAAGAAATCGTCGGCAATCAGGCTTGGGACCCCGACACCCATCGGGTCTCCATATCGGTTGTCGATGATCTCACAGGCAATATGGCACGCACCGATCGCATCCGCGATGGATCGGTCGGATTCCGAACCGTCCAGGCCGCGCCGCAGAACCACCGCGATCTCGCATTCCAGAGACGGCCGGGTGAGTGGCCGGGACAGCGCCTCGCCCAGAGATGGCGACCGGTTGGACGCAAACAGGCCCGCATAAACCGGCTCGCTCAGCCCGAATCCACGCTGCCCGGCGGCCGATGTGGAGCCGACCTTCCATCCGACACGCACGTCCCCACTGGCCGCGACCCGGTCATGGACGGCGTGCTGCAAGCGGTAGCCGTCCTCGATCGTTGCCGGTCGAAGGTCGTCCGCGATCATCGGCCAGCCAGGCCGGACGCCGCGGGCGGCCAAAAAGACCTGGGTGCTCTCCTGGTTCATTTCAGCTCCAGCGTTTGACGACATTTCGGTAATTTTATATGAAGATACTTGGAAGTTGCCAAGTCGAACGCCTGATGCGATTGGCCGGGTCGTATCGGTTCACGCCGATACGACCCGGTTCGCTCAGGAGCGCTTGATCGCCAGAGGACCCGGTGCCTGGCAGGTCGGCATGATTTCCATACGGTTGATGTTCATATGCGCCGGCAGTCCGATCACCCAGGCGGCTGCCTCGGCAATATCATCCGCGGTCAGCGGCACGGTACCGGCATAGACCGAGGCGGCCTTGGCGGTATCACCACCGAAACGGTTGACGCTGAATTCGGTACCCCCGACGAGGCCCGGCTCCAGATCGGTCACACGAACGCCGGTGCCCACCAGGTCAGCGCGCAGGTTCAGGCTGAACTGCGTCACAAACGCCTTCGACGCGCCATACACATGGCCGCCCGGATACGGATAGATCGCCGCCGTGCTGCTCAGATTGATGACATGGCCGCGGTTGCGGGCGACCATCCCCGGCAGCAGCGCGTGCGTCATGTGGATCAGGCCCGACACGTTCACCGCAACCATCTGGTCCCAGTCGGACGCTTTCGCCTTCTGAGCCGGATCGAGGCCCATGGCGAGGCCGGCATTGTTGACCAGCACGTCGACCGTCTGCCAGCCGGGCGGCAGGCTCTCGGGCAGCGCGGCAACCGCCGCCGCGTCCGTGACGTCCAGGGACAGCGGCAGCAGCGCCTCTCCAAGTTCTCCCTTCAGCTCAGCAAGCCGCTCCGTCCGGCGTGCCGCGGCAATGACACGGTGGTTCTCGCGCACCAGACGCCGCGCCATGGCAGCACCGAACCCGGCACTCGCGCCGGTAATCAAGATCGTCAAGGACATGTTTGTTCACTCTCGTAACGCAATCAGTTTCGGGGCGATTCCGCCGCGGCGGCGCCGCCGTGCAAATCTGGACGCACTGCGCCGCATCGCCGGCCTGCTGAAAACGGCGGCCAGCAATTCGCATGACGACAATCTGAATCGACGCCGCTTTCGCGCGGAACGCGAGAAGTCGATGACCACGCGTCGTCAATGTCGCCGACAGGAACCTGAGCTTCCGTCATGCGCTCCGTTCGCATCGCTATACTCGAGTATAGCGAGCACGCCGCGGTGCGTACGTCAAGCGCCACCTGCCGACTTCGGACACGTGGACCGGGCAACCTCCGCCGCTATACCCCGTTACAACATAACAAACCGCCTTCGAGGAGACCGGACCATGGATATCGTCGAACAATCCCGCCCTTCCGACCAGCAACTGCGCGCGGCCAAGATGCTGATCGGCGGCGAATGGGTCGATGCAGCCTCCGGCGCCACGCTGACCGTCGAAAACCCCGGCCGCCGTTCACCGGTGGCGACAATTCCGCGCGGTGCGGCAGAGGATGTGAACCGCGCGGTCGCGGCCGCGCACAAGGCCTTCCCGGACTGGAGCAAGGTGCCGCCCCGCCAGCGCGGCCGCATGCTGCTGCGCATCGCCGAGGCGATGGAAGCGCGCATCGAGGAACTCGCCCGCATCATCGCCGAAGAAACCGGCAATGCGATGCGCACCCAGGCTCGGCCTGAAGCCACGCTGACCGCGGACATCTTCCGCTATTTCGGCGGCCTCGCCGGCGAACTGAAGGGCGAGACCATTCCGCTTGGCGAACATGTCCTGAGCTACACGCGCCGCGAGCCGCTGGGCGTCGTCGGCGCGATCATCCCGTGGAACGCGCCGGTGCTGCTGGGCGCGCTGAAGATCGCGCCCGGCCCTGTGCGCCGGCAACACGCTGGTGCTGAAGGCCGCCGAGGATGCGCCGCTGGGCGTGCTGCTGATGGCGGAGGTCTGCCAGCAGTTCCTGCCGCCCGGCGTGCTGAACGTGCTGACCGGCCTCGGCGAGGAATGCGGCGGCCCACTCGCGCAGCATCCGACCATCCGCAAGCTGTCGTTCACCGGCTCGACCGAGGTCGGCAAGATCATCATGCGCGCCGCCGCCGACCGGATCGTGCCGGTGTCGCTGGAACTCGGCGGCAAGAGCCCGTCGATCGTCTATCCGGATGCCGATGAGGACTGGGTGGTGGACGGCGTCATCGCCGGCATGCGCTTCACCCGGCAGAGCCAGTCCTGCACCGCCGGGTCGCGCCTGTTCCTGCATGCGGACATCTTCGACAGTTTCCTGGAGAAGCTGACGCAGAAGACACAGGCGCTGAAGCTGGGCGATCCGCTGGACGAAACCAGCGATATCGGCGCCATCATCAACGAGAAGCAGTTCCGCAAGGTGTGCGGCTATGTCGATGAAGGCCTGAAGCGCAAGGATGCGCGGCTGGTGTTCGGCGGCCTGCCGCCGAAGGACGGCCCGCTGTCGCAAGGGCTATTTCGCCATCCCGACCGTGTTCGCCGACACCTCCAACGACTGGCGCCTGGCGCGCGAGGAGATCTTCGGCCCGGTCCTGGTCGCGATCCCCTGGCGGGACGAGGAAGACGCGATCCGCATGGCGAACGACAGCCATTACGGCCTCGCCGCCTATGTCTGGACGCACGAGATCGGCAGCGCGCCTGCGGACGGCGCATGCGATCGAGTCCGGCTGGGTGCAGGTGAACCAGGGTCTCGGCCAGCAGCCCGGACATTCCTATGGCGGCTACAAGCAGAGCGGCATCGGTCGGGAGTTCTCGCTGGAGGGGATGCTGGACAGCTTCACGCAGCGGAAGAACGTGACGGTCAATCTGAACACCCCGCGGGCATAGGCAGCCCGCGCGGCCGAGATCGCGCTAGAGCGTGATGACTGGAGGTGGGATCACCGGAGGTCTGAATCACGCGATCAAACAAAGAGCTAGAGCAGGATGGCTGAGCGAAAGCGATGTCATCCTGCTCTAGCGCCGGCGATCTTAGAAGGTTTGTGTAATCTACCGTCCGGCCCGGTCCTCGCTACCCCTTCACGTCGTCGGCTTTCCACCAGCGGTCGTCGATCCCGAATCGCGACCATTGGTCTCGCGGCACCATCAGGTTGCGGCCCATCCATTTTATGTCGGGCTCGTCCGCATCGATGCAGACCTGGCGCAACGCGACCAGCAGACGCGCTGCCGCCGTTTCGCCCCAGAACCAGTCTGCCGCCCGCCGCCCGCTCATGGCTCCCGGTTGGGCAGCGACTGCCTCCAGGTAGAACACCTTCAGTTCCTCCGCCCCAAGCTTCAGCAGTTGCGGCGAGGAGAGCTGGGCGTGGGGACTTTCAGGCCGCGGCCCCGTCGCCCACGCGAGCAAGAAGTCCGCCACCTGCTCTATCGTCAGACCCGCCTCGCCGAAGGTGGACCGCCCGCGGCGTTCAAAAGCGAGATCGTACCAGGGTTGCAGTTGCAGGATCTCCCGATGGATCTGGACGTCCAGCGTTTCTTCGGCCGGCGGACGGTCAAAGCTGACCGGGCAGGACCAACCACCAGCTTCGTCCGCCGTGGATGTGCCAGGTGCATCCTCCGGATAGTCACGCAGCACGGGGCCTGAGGGAGAATCCAGGATGCACAGCAGTGCACGCAGCACCCGCATCTGAAACGTGCTGTCCCCCGGCACGCCCAGGGGCCGACCCAGCTCGAACGGCACCCATAATGCTCGGGGAGGACGAATCTTCTCCGTATGCGGCCTGATTAGGCTGATGCCGGCGGTGGCGATGCCGTCCTGCTCAAGATAATGGCTGAGCGCGCCCACGGCGCGCGTGCAAGCCGGTCAGATAGGCACCAGAAGGGCGATATCGACCGCATCCTGTTTCAGCAAACCGGCCAAATGCCGGGCCGTCATCTGCATCTTCGCCGGATGCGTCGCGCCCATGAACGAATAATGGACCGAAGCGACGGACCCGACCACCTGCATCGCCACCAGTTCGCGCAGCCGGTCGAGCGGCAGAACGACGTTGACGTCCTCCTGGAACCCGGTGCGGTCGAAGTTGGTCGAGATGTGGCTCATCGCCAATTCCGATGCCGGCGTGTCGCCGGGGATCAAGCGGAAATCGGCGCTGTCCACCGAGAATGGCCGATCGCCGCGCCGCTGCAATCCAGCGGTGGAAATCAGGGCAATCCTAGCTTCCGCCACAGGCCGAGGTTCGACCCATGGTGTGCTGTCGAACTCCGGCATCGGCATGGACAGGAAATAATCCTGTCCAAGTTCATCGAAGTCCTCAAGTCGCGCCACGTCGGATGTCCCTGTGCCTCAAGTGCCCAAGAAGTCGGGCCATGCCCGCAGCGCGTGCCACGCTCGCACGATCTCTGCCCGGTCCTGTCGGCCCAGGGCAGTCAAGCCATGTTCGTCCGCAAGCTCGTTCAGGACGTCACGATGCACGTCGTCAATGTTGAAGTCCGGGCTGACCGAACCGACCATCTTGCGCAGGGACCGGCGACGGTATTCGTTTGCGACCGCCGGCCAATCGCGATCCAGACCGTGTCGCTCTCCGGCCTGGCGAAGCGCGCGACTGATACCGGTATGCCAATCGAGCACGGTCCTGCCAGTGTCGAACGTCAGCGCCTTGATGCCGTCCATACGGTCAAGCCTCCCTCCAAGCCATTGGCCGCTTTCTTCGGCCCCTAGTCAAGGTTGTGCCGATGGCGCAACGCCCCCTCCGCCACCGATGCGCGCCCGCCAAAGCTCTGGCTTATGGGCTTGGTCGGCTCTATTGCAGCTACCCTGCTGCAGCTACCCTGCCAGATGGAGACCACCATGAAACTCAGCGCGCGCAACCAGATCAAAGGCAAGGTCGTCGGCGTCCAGAAGGGCCAGACGACCGGCCATGTCCGCATCGATATCGGCGGCGGCGTGATCGTCATGTCCTCGATCACCAATGAGGCGATTGACGACCTCGCTTTGGCGATCGGCGATGATGCCACCGCTGTGATCAAGGCGTCGGATGTGATGGTCGCGAAGTAGCGACGGCGTCGTCAGGCCGTCGTGTCGGCTGCCAGCAGCGGCGAGGCGAACAGGCCGACGACCCAGTCGACGAACACACGCACCTTGTTGCTCAGATGCCGGTGCGGCGGATAGACGACATAAAGCGGGATGGGCGGCACCGTCCAATCAACCAGCACCCGGCGCAACTGCCCGTTCTCCAGCAGCGGGCGCGCAAGCAACATCGGCAGTTGGGCGATGCCGTGGCCGGCCGCAATGGCGGTCATGTAGCTGCCGATCTCGTTCACTGCGACGCGATAGGTGCCTGATATCTCCACTTCCTGCCCGTCCAGCTCGAATTCCTGCCCATAGACGCGGCCGGTGCCGGCGTTGAAGTAGTTCACGACCTGATGTCGCCCGTCCCGCAGTTCCGACGGATGCGAGGGTTCGCCCCGCCGCGCCAGATAGCTGGGCGCCGCGCAGGTCAGCATCTCCAAGCTGGCGATGCGCCGAGCGATCAGGCTGGGGTCACTGATGGTGCCGCCCCGGATGACGCAGTCGACGCTCTCGGCGATCAGGTCGGTCGGCCGGTCGGAGGCTCCGATCTCGATCTGGATGTCCGGGTATTTTTCCAGGAATTCGTCCAGCGCCGGGATGATGACCTGCCTTGCCAGCACCGCCAGGACATCGATGCGCAGCCGTCCGCGCGGCCGGATCTGCGACAAGGCGAGGCTGCCGTCCAGCTCATCCAGTTCGGCCATCAGCCGCACCGCCCGCTCGTAATACGCGGCGCCGTCGGCGGTGACGGCGATGCGGCGGGTCGTGCGGCTGAGCAGGCTGGTGCGCAGATGCCCCTCCAGCAACTGGATATGCTTGGTCAGGGTCGGCTTGGGCACATTCAGCGACGTGGCGGCCTGGGTGAAGCTGCCCGTTTCCACGATCCGGATGAAGGCGCGCATGGCGGCGAGTTGGTCCATGGCGCAATTTTAACCTGATTATTCATATCCGTGAATAATGTTATCATGAAAGCACCATTTATTCATCGATCCACGATAACTAAATTGCCCGCTCATGAACACGGCGTCATTCTCCGACCAGGTGATCGAGGCCCCGCCATCCGGGACGCTCCGGGTGCGCGTCTATGGTCCGGCGAAAGCCCGCACGCCGGTGGTGCTTCACCTGCATGGCGGCGCCTTTGCCGGGTCGGTCCAGATGGGTCACACAGTCGCCGAGATGCTGGCCCAGGCGGGGGCAACGGTGCTCGACCTGGACTACCCCAGCGGCGTCGGCCACCCGTTCCCGCAGGCGCTGGAAGCCGCATACGACGCGCTGCGCTGGATCGAAGGCATGTCCGGCCGCCGGCGCCGCCTGTTTGTGGCCGGCGAGGAGGCCGGCGGCAACCTGGCTGCGGCCCTGGCCCTGGTCGCCCGCGACCGCCGCTCACCCGTGCTGGCCGGTCAAATCCTGTTCTCCCCCATGCTGGATCCGCAGCTTGCCACCTGCTCGATTCGCGATGCGGACGCAGGCGCCGTCGGGTGTAAATGGGCCGATGGCTGGCGCGCCTATCTCGGCACGCCGGACAAGGCCTGCCATCCCTATGCCGCACCGTCGATCGCGCAACGGTTGGCTGGCCTGCCGCCCGCGCTGGTGCTGACCGGCCCGGAAGACCCCATGCATGACGAGGCCGAACTCTATGCCGGCCGGTTGCGGGCGAGCGGGGTTGCCGCCGCATGCCTGGGAATCCGGACCGGCCCAGCCTGGCCTGATGCCCTTCTCGACGTGACGCAGACCGACCTGCCTTGGCGGGCCGATGTGCGCGACGCCCTTGCCTCTTTCCTCCAAAAGCCCGGAGACCGCGTGTGATGCCATACGACTCAACCCCGATCATTTCCGCCCCCGCCCGCGGCCGCGGGCGGCGCATCGCCATCGGTGCAGCCGGGATCGTTCTCATCGCCGGCCTCGCGGGCGGCACCGCCCTGACGCATCTGGAAGTGCTGCCATGGCAAACGGCCGCTGCGCCCGCCATTCCGTTGGCGGCTGCCCCAATCCCCGTGTCGGTCGCGCAGGTAGAACGGCATCCCACCACGCTATGGGCCGAATTCTCGGGCCGCACGGAAGCGATCGGTCACGTCGAGGTCCGGCCCCGCGCTGCCGGCGCCATCGTCGCCGTGCATTTCCGCGAGGGGTCGCTGGTCCACAAGGGCGACCTGCTGTTTACCATCGACCCCGCGCCCTATGCCGCAGAGGTGATGCGGCTTGAGGCACAGGTCACCAGCGCACAGTCCCAAATCGCCTTCGCCGCTCGGGAGCAGGAACGAGCGAGGGTGCTGGCGCCGACCGCCGCGATTCCGCAGCGTGAGCTCGACCAGCGGGTCAACGACTATCGTGTCGCGGAAGCCTCCCTCCAGGCTGCCCAGGCGCAGCTTGCCGTGGCGCGGCTGAACCTGGGCTACACCCAGGTGCTGGCGCCGATCGATGGCCGCATCGGCCGGATCGAAGTGACGCCCGGCAACCTGGTCCCGGCCGGACCGACCGCTCCGGTGCTGACCACACTGGTTTCAGTCGATCCGATCTACGCCAGTTTCGATGTGGATGAACACACGGTCGCCCGAGCGGTGGAGAGTTTGCCGGCGGGTGCGGAGATCGACCAGATTCCGGTCGAGATGGGAACGCTTGGTATGAACGGCACGCCGCTGCACGGCACGCTGCAATATGTCGACAACGTTATAGACACACGCAGTGGTACCGCTCGGGTTCGCGCAGAATTTGCCAATCCGGATGGACGGCTGCTACCCGGGCAATTCGCCAGGCTGCGGCTTGGCCAACCGAAGGCCGCCCCCACCATCGCCATCGATGAGCAGGCGATCGGCACCGATCAGGATCGCCGTTTCGTTCTGGTTGTCGGGAGCGACAACAAAGTCGCTTACCGGCCTATCACGCTGGGGGCGATGAATGACGGGCTTCGGATCGTCACATCGGGCCTGCAGCCTGGGGAACGGATCATCGTCAACGGACTGCAACGCGTGCAGCCGGGAGCGGTGGTTGCGCCCCACCTGGTTGCCATGGCTGCCGTGACCGGCACCCAGACCGCCTACCGCTAGGTTACCACCGCAACGAACGGGATTCGGGCTCACCGTATCCCGCTCCGCGTTAGGCTGAGTCCCCAGCTTCGCTCCGGGTCCGCAACGGACTGAACGGATGGATCGTCATGAACATTTCACGCTTCTTCATCGATCGGCCTGTCTTCGCGGGCGTGCTGTCGATGCTGATCTTCGTCGCCGGCGCGCTGGCTCTCTTCAATCTGCCGATTTCGGAATACCCCGAAGTCGTTCCGCCTCAGGTTCTGGTCAGGGCAACCTATCCCGGCGCGAATCCCGAGGTGATCGCCGAGACGGTCGCCTCGCCGATCGAGGAACAGATCAACGGCGTCGAAGGCATGCTCTACATGAGCAGCCAGGCGACGACCGATGGCCTGATGACGCTGACGGTGACGTTCAAGCTGGGCGTCGATCCCGACAAGGCCCAGCAGCTTGTGCAGAACCGTGTGTCACAGGCATTGCCGCGGCTGCCCGATGCCGTGCAGGCGCTGGGTGTCACGACGGTCAAGAGTTCGCCCGACCTGATGATGGTCGTGCACGTGCTGTCGCCGGATAATCGTTACGATCCGACCTATCTGCGCAACTACGCGTTGCTGCACGTGAAAGACCGCCTGGCTCGCATCGACGGTGTCGGCGATGTGCAGATCTTCGGGTCGGGCGATTATGCCATGCGCGTCTGGCTGGATCCCGACAAGATGGCGGAGCGGAACCTGTCCGCAGACGACGTTGTCAACGAGATCAAGGCCCAGAACGTGCAGGCAGCCGCCGGCGTGATTGGCGCCTCCCCGTCCATTCCGGGCGTGGCTCTGCAGCTTTCGGTCAATGCCCAGGGGCGCCTGAAAACGCCTGAGGAATTCGGCGATATCGTCGTCCGTGAAAGTCCCGACGGTGCTATCACCCGGCTGCGCGACGTGGCGCGCATCGAGCTGGGTGCCGCCGATTATTCCCTGCGCGCACTGCTCGACAACAAGTCTGCCGTCGCGCTGCCGGTCTTCCAGTCGCCCGGGTCCAACGCGATCCAGATCTCCGACAACGTCCAGAAGGTGATGAAGGAGATCAAGGCGACCATGCCGGAAGGCGTGGATTACACCATTGTCTACGACACCACGCAGTTCGTGCGCGCCTCTATCCGAGCGGTGGTGCACACGTTGCTGGAAGCGATCGTGCTGGTGGTCATTGTGGTCGTGCTGTTCCTGCAGACCTGGCGGGCCTCGATCATCCCGCTGGTGGCCGTGCCGATCTCGATCATCGGCACCTTCGCGGTGATGCATCTGCTGGGCTTTTCGATCAACGCGCTCAGCCTGTTTGGCCTGGTGCTGGCCGTCGGCATCGTGGTCGATGACGCCATCGTCGTGGTGGAGAATGTCGAGCGACATATCGAGCACGGCCAATCGCCGATCGAGGCCACACGCAGCGCTATGCGGGAGGTCTCGGGCCCCATCGTCGCCATTGCTCTGGTGCTGGTAGCGGTGTTCGTGCCGCTGGCCTTCGTCTCGGGCCTGACCGGGCAGTTCTATCGCCAGTTCGCCCTGACCATCGCCATCTCCACGGTGATCTCGGCGCTGAACTCGCTGACCCTGTCGCCGGCGCTCGCGGCCCTGCTGCTGCGCGGTCATGACGCCCCCAAGGACCGGCTGACCCGTATCCTGGATGGCGGTCTCGGCTGGTTCTTCCGGCGCTTCAACCGGGGTTTCACGGCGGCGGGGCGGGGCTATGGCGCCGGCGTGTCCAGGGTGATCTCGGTCAAGGGTTCGATGATGCTGGTCTACCTGGTGCTGATCGGCCTCGCCTTCTGGATGTTCCAGACGGTGCCTGGGGGCTTTGTCCCGCTACAGGACAAGCAGTATCTGGTCGGGTTCGCCCAGTTGCCGGACGGCGCCAGCCTGGATCGGACTGACTCGGTCATCCGCCGCATGGGCGACATGGCCCAGGCGATACCGGGCGTGGCAAACAACGTCTCCTTCCCCGGACTGTCGATCAACGGGTTCACCAACAGCTCCAACGCCGGCATCGTCTTCACGCCGCTGACGGCGTTTGAGGAACGGACCACGCCAGCCCTGTCGGCGGGCGGGATCGCCGGTCAACTGAATGGGAAGTTCGCCGGGATCCCGGACGCGTTCATCGCCATCTTCCCGCCGCCGCCTGTGCAGGGACTGGGCACGATCGGCGGGTTCAAGCTGCAGATCGAGGATCGTGCCGGCCAGGGCTACGGTGCACTGGCGGACGCGACCAACGCCTTCCTGGCCGCGGCGCGGACGGCACCGGAGCTGGCGGGCGTGTTCAGCGGATACCGGTCCAACGTGCCGCAGCTCTATGTCGACATCGATCGCGTGCGCGCCCGGCAGTTGGGCGTCTCGGTGACCGCCGTGTTCGATACGCTGCAGGTCTATCTTGGCTCGCTCTACGTAAACGACTTCAACGTCTTCGGCCGTACCTACTCGGTGCGCGTGCAGGCGGATGCGAGGTTCCGGGCGCACCCGGACGATATCGGCCGGCTGAAGGTGCGGTCCGCCTCCGGCGCGATGGTGCCGCTATCGGCGGTTCTGAAGGTGCAGAACAGCGCCGGGCCGGAGCGGGCGATGCGCTACAACGGCTTCCTGTCCGCCGATATCAACGGCGAGCCGGCCCCTGGCTATTCCACCGGCCAGGCGCAGGCGGCCGTCGCACGCATCGCGGCCGAGACCCTGCCACGCGGGTTCGGGTTTGAGTGGACCGAACTGACCTACCAGCAGATCCTGGCCGGCAATTCGTCCATGATCCTGTTCCCGCTGTCGCTGTTGCTGGTCTTCCTGGTGCTGGCCGCGCAATACGAGAGCCTGACCCTGCCGATCGCGATCATCCTGATCGTGCCGATGGGGCTGCTGGCCGCGATGACGGGTGTGTGGCTGACGCAAGGCGACAACAACATCTTCACGCAGATCGGCCTGATCGTGCTGGTCGGTCTGTCGGCAAAGAACGCGATCCTGATCGTGGAATTCGCCCGGGAGCTCGAATTCCAGGGCCGCACCCCCATCGCCGCCGCGGTCGAATCCGCTCGGTTACGCCTGAGGCCGATCCTGATGACGTCGATGGCGTTCATCATGGGCGTGGTGCCGCTGGTCACCTCGGTCGGCGCCGGTGCGGAGATGCGGCATGCGATGGGTGTCGCCGTGTTCGCCGGCATGATCGGCGTGACCGCCTTCGGCCTGTTCCTGACGCCGGTGTTCTACGTGCTGATCCGAGCGCTGAGGGGCAATCGGCGGCTGGTGCAGCATCAGGGGCCGGAGGAAGGCTTTGCGGCGCCGCAGGTTGGCCACGCCGACTGATGCCGGCAGCCCAAAGGGCTGACTGGTATGCGCGCAGGGTTGCCAAGGGAGGTAAGGTTTGCGGCTGCGCGCGAAATCAATACTGACGCGGCGTCAGCGCGCTCGACCGGAAACGCCCGCGGCAGCACGGAAGCGGGTGTTTTTGCTGTCCACTTTCGCTGGTTACAACGACAACAAGAATTGATAACGTCGGGCGCGACCATCGCATGACCCAGGAGTCCGCAGCGTTCTCCGGACGCAAAGCCCCCTGGCATGCGGTTTGCGTGCAACGAAAAAATCAACAGTTCAGGGAGTCAGTCAACATGATCTTTCGTCGGGCAGCCGCCAGGCTCATTGCGACCACCGCCATTACCCTCGCGCTCGGCGCGACGGGCCTGAGTCCGGCCTTTGCCGCCGACAAAGTCGTGAAGATCGGTGCCGATCTATCGTTGACCGGCGCAGACGCGCTGGGCGGCACGCGGGTCAAAGATGCCATCCAGATGGCGGTCGAAGGCGCGAACCAGGCGAATGCCGTGCCCGGCTACACGTTCGAGTTGATGGTTCTGGACGATGGCACCGCCACCGCCGGCCAGTATGACCCGGCCCAGGCTGCAACGAATGCGCGCAAAATGGTCTCCGACAAGGACGTTGTCGGCGCAATCGGCCCGCAAATGAGCGGCGCCGGCAAGGCCATGACCCCGATCCTGAGCCAGGGGAACCTGGCGACCATCACCCCGTCATCCACCAATCCGGACATTACAAATCCGAAGTTCGCGCGCCCAGTATCGCCCTGCCGGCAAGCCGATCTATTTCCGGACAGTGACGACCGACGCCTTCCAGGGCCCGAATATGGCGAACTTCTTCATCGAGAAGCTGAACGTCAAATCGGTCTATGTCCTGGATGACAGCGGCGCGTTCGGCGTCGGTGTGGCCGATGCGTTCGAGGCACAAGCCAAGAAAAAAGGCCTCAACGTGATGGGCCGCGACCGGCTTGATCCGAAGGCGGCCGACTACTCGGCAATCCTGACCAAGATCAAGCAGCTCAACCCGGACGCACTCTACTATGGCGGCGTGTCGCAGGCCGGCGTGAAACTCGCCAAGCAGGCCTATGACATCGTGCCGAAAATGATCAAGGGCGGCCCGGACGGCATGACCACGCCCGACCTGCTCAACGGTGCCGGCTTCCCCGCCGTCGAAGGCTGGTACACCACCATCGCCGCGCCCCATGTGACCGCCGACCCCAAGGCGCAGCAATTCGTTGACGCCTTCAAGGGCCGGTTCGGCATTGCGCCGGACGACTACGCAATCACCGCCTATGACGCCACGCTGGTGATGATCGATGCGATTAAGCGTGTTGCAGCCGGCGGGAAGCCGGTCGACCGAGAAGCTGTGCAGGCGGCGCTGATGACATCCAAGGTGCCGACCATCCAGGGCATAGTTTCATTTGACGCGAACGGCGACCTGGCCGATCGCACCGTCAGCGTCTTCCACATCGAAAAGGACCCGTCCAAGCCGCTGGACGACGTCTCGGCGCAGTACAAGTATATCGACGTCGCACCGCAGTCCTGATCGCCTCGATCTACAATCATGACGTTCACCGATCTGCTGCTCCAGCAGACGATAAACGGGCTGAGCCTGGGCGCGATGTACGCATTGCTCGCGCTTGGGTTCACGCTTGTTTACGGCATCCTGGAGCTGATCAACTTCGCCCACTTCAACGTCTTCATGGTCGGCAGCTTCGTCGGCCATGTGGACGTTGCAGTTGTTCGGACTGTCCGGTCAGTCCCTCATCCTGACCGGCTTGCCGCTGGTCGGCGTGCTGGTCGTGGCGCTGGTCGTCACCATGGGGGTGTGCGGCGGCATTGGCGTGGTGGTGGAGCGGGTGACGCTCCGCCCCCTGCGCAACGTCAAAGGCCCGGCCGCGATGATCACGTCGATCGGCGTGTCCTATATCCTGTTCAATATCATCCTGCTGATGGTCGGGGCGGATTCCAAGAACTATCCAAACCCGCTTCCCACGATCCGATATCACCTTGGCGGCGCCGTGCTCGACATCCGCGTCGTGCTGATCTGGATCGTCGCGATCCTGCTGATGGGCGGGCTCTATTTCTTCGTGCAGCGTTCCCGCCTGGGTAAGGCCATGCGGGCCACCGCCCAGGATGCCGAGGCCGCACGCATGATGGGCGTCGAGGTCGACAAGGTCATCATCATCGCCTTCTTCCTCGGCTCCGCCCTGGCGGGCGCCGGCGGCATGATCTTCGGCCTCTACTACAACTTCACCAGCTTCATCATCGGCTTCACCGCCGGGTTGCGCGCGTTCACGGCCGCCGTCCTCGGCGGTATCGGCAACGTGCCCGGCGCCATGGTCGGCGGCGTGCTGATCGGGTTGATCGAGGCGATGGGCGGCCAGTTCATCGCCACCGCCTGGACCGACGTGATCATCTTTTCGATCCTGGTGCTGGTTCTCGTGTTCAAACCGGCGGGCCTGTTCGGCCGCGTCGCACCCAACAAATCATGACGGGACGGTCGAGCATGGCAAATGCTGCTGTCACGGCCACAGCCGCGCCTTCGCGGCTGATGCGTCCAATCGCCTGGATCCCCGAAGCCCGACGCCGACAGCTTGCCCTGACGCTGCTGGTCACCCTCGCGCTGGCATTTCCGTTCTTCATCGACAGCAACGATGCCGATATCGACAGCATGGCGAACGCCGCCGCCTATGCCACGCTGGCGCTGGGGCTCAACATCGTCGTCGGCTTCGCCGGGCTGCTCGACCTGGGCTATGCCGCGTTCTTCGCCATCGGGGCCTATACCTACGGCATCCTGACGTCGTATCAGATCCAACCGGACTGGAGTTCGTTCTGGGTGCCGTTCCAGACGCTTGGCCTCGTCGCCAAGGTCCCGGCCGATGTCGGCGACGGGTTCTCGGTGCATTTCACCCTGTCGTTCTGGATCGCCCTGCCGCTTTCGGCCGCAATCTCTGCCTTCTTCGGCATCGTGTTCGGTGCGCCGACCTTGCGGCTGAGAGGCGATTACCTGGCGATCGTGACGCTCGGTTTCGGTGAAATCGTGCCGATCGTCGTGCGCAACTGGGATGGCCTGACCAACGGCGCGGCGGGCCTGAACGGCGTGGCCGCGCCGCAGCTTTTCGGATGGAGCTTCGGGGTCAAGTCCACACCTTATTACTACGTCGCCATCGCCATGGTGGCATTGCTGATCTTCATTTCCATCCGCCTACGAGACTCGCGCATCGGACGCGCCTGGATGGCGATCCGGGAGGATGAGATCGCCGCCGGCGCAATGGGCATCGACCGCACGAAATTCAAGCTGCTCGCCTTTGCCATTGGCGCTGCGTTCGGCGGCATGACCGGCGTGTTCTACGTCGCCAAGCTGCAGACCGCGACGCCCGAGATGTTCGGCTTCCCTGTCTCCGTCATGATCCTGGTGATGGTGGTCTTCGGCGGTATCGGCAGCGTCTGGGGCGTGGTGCTGGGATCGTTCATCCTGCAACTACTACAGTCCTGGTGGCTTCAGGACCTTACGGAATGGACCCACGCGCTGGGACGCCTGACCGGCAGCTCGGTTCTGCAGAAGGCGGATTTCGTCGAATTGATCGAGCTGATCTTCGGCCTGATCCTGGTGGTGATGATGCTGTTCCGGCGCCAGGGCCTGATCCCGGCGGTGCAAGGAGCAGAAAGCCCTCACCTTCGACCAGCAGCACGCCGAGGTCCGCCGCGGCGGCTTCAAGGATCTCAAGCTGGACGGCCTCGGCGGCGCGACACGGACCGGCCAGGTGGCGCTGGATATAACAGGCGTCACCGTGCGCTTCGGCGGCCTGACCGCACTGAACAAGGTCCATATCAAGGTCCCGAACGGCGGCGTGGTCGCGGTGATCGGTCCGAACGGCTCCGGCAAATCCACGCTGTTCAATGTCATCACCGGCCTTGTCGAGGCCGAGGACGGATCGATCCTGTTCCACGGTGCCGAAATGATCGGCCTCCCTCCCCATGAAATCCTCGCGAAAGGCATCGCTCGGACATTCCAGAATCTTCGTCTCTTTCCCAACCTTACCGTCATGGACAATACCCTGATCGGCCAGCATGCGCGTCTGGAGACTGGGATATTCCAGGCGATCCTGCGCCCACCCTCGACCCGGCAGGAGGAAAAAGGCGCGCGCGAATGGGCGATGGAGATCTTCTCGATCTTCGGCAACCGGCTTCTGCCGCGCACCGAACAGATGGTCTACGGCCTGTCCTATGCCAACCGGCGCCGGGTTGAAATCGCACGCGCCCTGGCATCCCGCCCGCGCATCCTGCTGCTGGATGAGCCGACGGCCGGCATGAACCCGGCCGAGACGCTGGAACTTGCCGAACAGATCAAGAGCCTGAACGAACTCGGCCTGACGGTGCTGCTGATCGAGCACAAGCTGGACGTCGTCACGCGCCTTGCCGACGTCGTCTACGTGCTGGACCACGGCGAGATCATCGCCCACGGCAAGCCGGACGAGGTGCGGCAGAACGACGAGGTGCTGCGCGCCTATCTCGGCCGCAACGCCCAGGCGGCCGCTGCGGGAGTGGCGTGATCATGCTGCTCGAATTCAAGAATATCGACACCTATTACGGCGACCTGCATGTCCTGAAGCAGGTCAACTACGCGATCGAGCAGGGCGAGATCATCGCGCTGCTGGGCGGCAATGCCTGCGGCAAGTCGACCACGATGAAGACCATTATGGGTGTCGTGCGGCCGACCCGCGGCCAGGTCATCTTCGATGGCCAGCCGATCGAGAAACTGCCCACCGCCGAACGTGTCCGTCGCGGCATCGCCCCGGTGCTGGAGGCGCGCCGCCTGTTCCCGCGCATGACGGTGTTCGAGAATCTGGAAATGGGCGCCTACCTGCGCAAACGCGGCGCCGAATTCGACCAGGACCTGGAGCGTGTCTATTCGCTGTTTCCCCGCGTCAAGGAACGCCGCGACCAGATCGCCGGCACGCTCTCCGGCGGCGAGCAGCAGATGGTCGCCATGGGCCGAGCGCTGATGGCTCGGCCGCGGTTGCTTTGTATGGATGAGCCGTCGATGGGCCTGGCGCCGATCTATGTCGAGCAGGTGTTCGACATCATCCAGGAGATCAACCGCCAGGGCACGACGATCTTCATGGTGGAGCAGAACGCCAACATGGCCCTGTCGATCGCTCACCGGGCGTATGTGCTGCAGACGGGACAGGTGGTGCTGTCAGGGGCGGCGGAGGAGCTGCGGCGCAATCCGCTGATCCGGGAGGCGTATCTGGGGGAGATGCAGGTCTCGGCTGTGTAGTCCCGCCCATTTTTCCGTCATGGTGGAGAAGGTCGATCACCCACGACTTCCCGCAACTAAAGCAGTTTCGGTCTGACCTGAAACCGACATCGTCATGGCCCGGTCAAGCCGGGCCATGACGGGGAGGGGCGGCGATTACAGTCAGACTGAGCTGGTATCTGCTCCAGTAAGATCGCAGCAGGCCTCACCAGGCTCAGAAATGTTGGAAAGCGTTTACCGGGGCTTCTGTCAGCGCTGAGCGCGACGGCGCGTCGCGCTCAGCGCATGTAATCTGGGTCAGGCCGCGGTTGGCTCGCCCTCGCCATTGGACGGTGGCGGCGTGGGACGCGAACGGCGTTCGGCCATGAACTGGTCGAACTCGGACTTGTCCCTGGCGAAGCGCAGGCGATCGAGGAAGGCGCCGAATTCCTTCTGCTCTTCTTCCAGGCGGCGCAGCGTTTCGGTGCGATATTCATCGAAAGCGCGGTTGCCGCTGGACGATCCGGACCGCGCCTGACTGCCGCACATCCAGTTTTTCCAGCCGCTGAAAGGACCGCAATCGGTCCAGCCCGTGGCCTGATAGCCGTCTTGTCGACGCCAACGTTTGCATCCCATGCGACCAGTCCCCAACAGGAAGAACAGAATGGCCAGTCCGACCGGCCAGAAGAAAATGAAGCCCAGCACCATCGCGGCTATGCCCATCGGCCCGCTGAGCCAGGGGGTTCGCCACGGCGGTGGCCCCCACCCTGGTCCCGTATGGTACCTGGCCCCAAGGGGCGGCGGGGTGGGCGGCGGCTGGGTGGCCGGCTGGCTGGTTCCAGGTGCCGGCCCCCGAACCCCAGCCCGGTTGTCCGTACGCGTCTTGGTTCATAGCGCTCGCCATCGAGTGCCTCATGTGAATGTAAGACACATTTACATTGGTTGCTCAACAAGGCGGCGTCAAGCATACCCCAGGCCCGGGCATCGAAATTTTCCTCAGGCTTGCGGGGCGGGCGCGTTGAGGCCTTGCAGGTACAGCAGCACCCCGGCCTCCAGCAGTTCCTCGGGCGACATCGGCAGTTTGCGGCGCGACGGATCGGGTCGGGCGAACAGCGAGGCGATCCCGTGCGACATCGACCAGACATGCAGGGCGATCATCGTGGCAGGCGGACGGTGGTCGCGCGGATAGGTCGAGGCCAGCACCTCGGCAGCCTCCCGCAGGACTCCAAACGCTCGGTCGCTGGCCGCGGCAAGGTCCGGATGCGCGTCGGTGGCGATCCGAGAGTCGAACATGGCCGCGTAATAGGCGGGTTCGGTGCGCGCGAAAGAGAGGTAGGCCCGCCCCATTGCCTCGAACGCCGCGACCGGCGTGGGTGCGCCGCCGTTCCAGGCGCCGGACAGGAATTCGGCCAGGCGATGAAAGCCGCGCAACGCGACCTCGGCCATCAGGGCTTCGGCGTCACGGAAATGGCGATACGGTGCGGCGGGACTGACGCCGGCCAGCCGAGCGGCCTCGGCGACGGTGAAGCCGGCGGGGCCTTTCTGGGCGATAAGGTCCAACGCGGCGTCCATCAGCGCCTCGCGCAGGTTGCCGTGGTGATAACCGCGCCTTCCGGGGCCGCTGTCGCGTGGGTCGGACCAACTCATGTGAGGCGATTTTACATCAGGTGGCCCAATCCGCCATAGGCGGTCGGATTTGCATCCGCCATAGGCCGCCTGATTTGCATCGGATTCAACCTCGGGCAATGCTGCTAGAGCGTGATGGCCGGAGGCGGAATCGCCGGAGGTCTGAATCACGCGATCGAACAAACGCCTGGAGCAGGATGGCTGAGCGAAGGCGATGCCATCCTGCTCCAGGCGAAACGGCACGGGGTCACGACAGATGCATGATATCGTCATTCGCGGCGGCACGATCATCGACGGAACAGGCGCCAAAGGTTACGCCGGCGATGTCGCGCTCGACGGCGATCGGATCGCTCAGGTCGGCGGCAAGGCAGGCCCCGGCAAGCGCGAGATCGACGCGCATGGTCAGATGGTGACGCCTGGCTGGTTGGATATCCATACGCATTACGACGGGCAGGCGACCTGGGATCCGGTGCTGGCGCCGTCATCCTGGCATGGCTCGACCACCGTCCTGATGGGCAATTGCGGTGTCGGCTTCGCGCCGGTGCGCAAGGCCGACCACGATTGCCTGATCGACCTGATGGAGGGCGTGGAGGACATTCCCGGCATCGCGCTCGCCGAAGGGTTGGCGTGGAACTGGGAAAGCTTCCCAGATTACCTCGACGTGCTGGGCAGCATGAACCGCACGATCGACGTCGCCGCTCAGGTGCCGCACCACCCGCTGCGGGTCTATGTCATGGGCGATCGCGCCGTGCGCCGTGAAATGGCGACTGCCACCGATATCGAGGCGATGTCCCGCCTGACCGAGGAAGCATTGAAGGCTGGCGCTTTCGGTTTCACCACCTCGCGCACGGAACAACACAAGACGACCAAGGGCGAACTCGTCCCCGGCCGCTTCGCCGAGGATCAGGAGCTCTTCGGCATCGGTGCCGCGCTGGGTCGTGCCGGGCGGGGCGCGTTCGGCATGCTGAGTGATTTCGAGGACGAGGCCGCCGAATTCCAATGGATGAGCCATTTGTCGAAGTCCACGGGCCGGCCGCTCTGGTTCCTGCTCACGGACCGATCCTATGACCCGCAGCGCTGGGTGCGGCTGATGGATGGCGTGCGAAAGGCGCGCAAGGATGGGGCGAACCTGATCGCCCAGATTGCGGGCCGGCCGGTCGGCATCATCCTCGGCCTCACCACCTCCATGAACCCGTTTGCCGCTCGGCCGGCCTTCGCCGCGCTGTCGGGCTTGCCGGTCGCGGAACGCCTGGCTCGACTGCGCGATCCCGCGGTGCGGGCAGAGATCCTGGCACAGCCGGCGTCAGAGGCGCTGCTGGCGATCCAGCCGCCGCTGCAGCGCCCGATCGCGACACGCTGGGATCGGCAATATGTGCTGGGCGATCCGCCGGATTACGAGCCGGATCAGAGCCGCAGCATCGAGGCGATGGCGGCGAAGACCAACCGGACGCCTGAGGAATTCTGCTACGACTATCTGACCGCGGGCAACGGCGACCGGATGCTGTTCTATCCGGTGACCAACTATGTCCATGGCGATCATGGCGTCGTGCACGACATGATCGCCGACCGGGACACGATCCTGGGCCTGGGCGATGGCGGCGCGCATTGCGGACTGATCTGCAATTCCAGCCTGCCGTCCTACATGCTGACGCATTGGGTGCGCGATCGCCACCGCGGCCCTCGGTTTCCGCTGGAATTCGTCGTCAAGCGCCTCACCAGCGAGGTCGCCGATTTCTTCGGTTTCCACGACCGCGGGCGGCTGGAAGCCGGGAAGAAGGCGGACGTGAACGTCCTGGATATGGCGTCGCTGCGCCTGCACCATCCGGAGTTGCGCCACGACCTGCCTGCCGGCGGCAGGCGCCTGGTGCAGCGGGTGGACGGCTACTCGGCAACGATCGTGTCGGGGACGCCGATTTTCGAGAACGGCGAGGACACGGGGGCGCGTCCCGGTCGGTTGGTGCGGGCTGTGGCCTGATTCGGTGGATTGTATGGGCAGGCGTCATGGCCCGGCTTGACCGGGCCACCTCCTGACGGGGTGGCGCGGTTCACCTTCACGCGGCACGAGATGGCCCGGTCGAGCCGACCCCTATCGGATCATCAGGCTTACGTTCGCCCTTTGCGCGCAATGAACTCCGGGAATGCGTCCTCAGCCTTCGCGCCACGCATGACGTTTGTCCCGTAGTCCTTCTCCTGCGCCCACTGGGTCTCCAGGTTCTCACCCAGATGTTGCAGAAGCAGCGTCTTCACCCCCATCACCGCGCCGCGGTGGTTGCCGGCGATCATTCTGGCCAGCCACATCGTCTTCGCCCGCAACTCGGCGCGCGGCACCAGGTGGTTCAGCAGCCCGATGCGGTGAGCTTCCTCGGCTTCGACCACGCGCGCGCTGAACAGCAATTCCTTCGCGATCGGCCAGCCGACCTGGTTCGGCAGAGTCCAGGTGCTGTTGATCCGGCCATAGGCGGCGGCGAGGAAACGGAACTTCGTCGCCTCGCATCCCACCCGCATGTCGAGTGACGACGACAGGACCGCTGCGCCGCCATACGCCAGGCCGTTCATCATGCCGATCGTCGGTTTGCGGGTCGCGGCGATCTCGAAGCTGCGGCGTGGGTTGGACATCGCGTCGAGCTGTTCCTGCGTATAGCGCCGGTCGTCCTCGCGCTGTTCATGGATGTCACCGCCGGCCGAGAAGGCCTTTTCGCCGGCGCCGGTGATGACGATGCAGCCGATTCCGTCATCGGCATCGAGGGTTTTCACCGCCTCCCCCAACTCCCGCACCAGTGCCCGATTCATCGCATTCAGGACGTCCGGCCGGTTGAGCGTGACGATGCCGACACCGTCTTCCTGTTCGATCAGGATGTGTTCGTAACTCATGGCATGATCCTCCTGACGGAATGCTGCCTCGACCCCCCTGGTTTAGCAAACCGGGTGGCTTTAGATTGCAGATAAGCAAACATCCAAAGGCAGCGTCCATGACCGAAATTTCCCGCCGCGGCCTGCTCGCGGCGATCGCTGCGAGCCCCGCAGCCATGGCCTGGTTCAGCGAACAGGTGCGTGCGGCCGACCTCGCGGCGTCTGGCCTGGTGGGAGAGGTGCAGGGGCCGACCATGGTCACGGACCCGGAAAAATGGCCGAAAACCTTCCAGGAAGCGCCGATGCTGGCGGAGCGGGTGAAGGCGGGCAAGCTGCCGCCGGTGGCACAGCGCATCCCCGCCGAACCCATGGTCTGGAAGCCGCTGAACGAGATCGGCAAATACGGTGGCACCTGGCGCCGCGCCTTCACCGGTCCGGGTGACGTGGAGAACGGTAACCGCATCAACTCCAGCGACAAATGTTTTTTCTGGAGCGCGGATGGCAGCCAGATCGTTCCCAGCGTCGCCAAGGCCTATGAACTGAGCGAGGACGGCAAGACCTACACCCTGCATCTGCGCAAGGGCATGAAATGGTCCGATGGTGCACCGTTCACGGCCGACGATTTCGTCTTCTGGTTCGAGGACCTGTACAGCAACAAGGAAATCGTTCCGACGCCCATCCCCGACATGACGCCGCGCGGCAAGCCTGGCCGTGTCGTCAAGGTCGATGAGGTCACGGTCCGGTTCGAATTCGACGTGCCGTATTATCTGTTTGAGGAAATGATGGCCGGCGACACCAATATCGGTGGCGGCCAGTCGGTGCGGCAATCGCAGAAGCTCAGCTTCGGTGCCTATTCTCCGGCGCATTATCTGAAGCAGTTTCTGCCGAAATATTCCTCGTTGGAGCAGGTGAATGCCAGGGCGAAGCAGGAAGGCTTCGAGAACTGGCTTCAGATGCTGCATTTCAAGAAGGACTGGTCACTGAACCCTGAAGTGCCGACGCTTGGGCCGTGGAAGACGGTGCAGTCGATCAACAATCCGATCTGGCTGCTGGAGCGTAATCCGTTCTATTACGCTGTCGATACCGCCGGCAATCAGTTGCCTTACCTGGACCGCGTGCAGCTCTCGTTGGGAGAGAACCTGGAAGTCATCAACCTCCGCGCCATGGCCGGGGACTATGACGAGCAGGAGCGGCATATGGATCTGAGCAAGCTGCCGGTGATCCTGGATAATCAGGAGAAGGGCAACTACAAGGTCCATCTCGATCTGGGCTTTGCCGGCGCGGATTTCCTGTTGCAGATCAATCAAAGCTTCAAGGCCGATCCGGAAATCCGCAAATGGCTTACGAATGCCGATTTCCGCCGAGCGTTGTCGCTTGGTATCGATCGTGACCAGTTGAATGAGACGTTCTGGCTGGGTGTCGGCACGCCCGGCTCCGTGGTGCCGGGTGAATCCCGGCCGCAGAATCCGGGACCGGAATGGCGGAAGAAATGGTCGGTGCTGGATATCAAGCAGGCCAATGCGCTGCTCGACAAGATCGGGCTGTCGAAGAAAGGATTCCGCCGGCTTCCGGGTCCGCACCGATAACGGCGAGCGTCTGCGTATTCAGATCATCGCCGTGCAGGCCTTCCTGCCCTATCCGAAACTGTCCGAAATGGTCGCCGACCAGTGGCAGAAGATCGGTATCCAGGCGGATGTGCGGGAGCTCGAGCGCAATCTGGCGCAGACCCGGGTTCGCAACAACGAGCATCATATTTACATCTGGAACAATGGCGGGACGGAACTGCTGTATCTGTTCCCGCGCCACGCGATCCCGGTCGATCCGGTCGAGGCTTATATGGGCCCGGAGTATGCCATGTATTACGCATCCGGCGGCACGCAGGGCACCAAACCGGACGATGCCGAATCTTCTGAAGATCTGGGATCTGTTCAGCGAGGCGGCCAGCCTGAAGACCGACGGCCGCAACAAGAATGCGCAGGAGATCTGGAAGATCCTTGTCGATCAGCAATACGGGATCGGCACGGTCGGGCAATCGCCGGCAGGATTGGGCGTGCGGCTGGTGAGCAACAAGCTGGGCAATATCGCGGCGCAGGTGTGCAATGCGCAACACTGCCGCACCCCCGGTAATTCTCACCCTGAAACCTGGTACTTCAAGACCTGATGCTCTGCTTATATCCTCCGGCGTCTGGGCCTGGCGGTGATCACCAGTTTGGGCGATCACCGTCGTCACCTTCATCATCCTTCAGTTGCCGCCAGGTGATTTCGTCGATGCCTATGTCGCTCAGGCGTCGGCCGTCGGCACGTCGATCTCGGCGGCCGAGGCGGATGCGCTGCGCCATGCCTATGGTTTGGATCAACCGCTCTTTGTGCAGTATTTCAAATGGCTGGGCCATATTGTTCGGGGGGATTTCGGCCAGTCCTTCGAATATGGGCGTCCGGTAACCGAGGTCATCGGCGATCGGCTGTGGCTGACGGTGATCCTGTCGCTGGGCGCGATTGTCGTGACCTGGGGGTTGGCTTTGCCGATCGGCATCTATTCGGCAGTGCGGCAATATTCGATCGGTGATTACATATTCACCTTTATCGGCTTCATCGGGCTTGCGCTGCCGAACTTCCTGCTGGCATTGATCATCATGTATCTCGGGTTGAGGCTGTTCAACGTCAGCGTCGGTGGGCTGTTTTCGGCGCAGTTTGCGTTGGCGCCTTGGTCCTGGGCACAAGGTGTGGGATCTGATCGAGCACTTGCCGGTGCCGATGCTGATCCTGGCCATGGCCGGGACCGCCCAGTTGGTGCGGATCATGCGCGCCAACCTCCTCGACGAACTTCGCCGACCCTACGTGGTGACAGCCCGGGCTCGAGGGCTGCCGGAGCGCGCGGTGATCATGAAATATCCGGTGCGGGCAGCGTTGAATCCGTTTGCCTCCACGATCGGATACCTGTTGCCCTATACCGTCTCGGGCAGTGTGATCATTTCGGTGGTGCTGAGCCTGCCGACCGTTGGCCCGCTGCTGCTGCATTCATTGATTTCGCAGGACATGCTGCTGGGGTCCACCATTATCCTGATGTTGGGCGTCCTGACGGTGGTGGGCACGCTGATTTCCGATCTGCTGCTGATGTGGATCGATCCCCGCATCCGCCTCGGCGCCCTCAAATGAGTGCCACAACCGCCGAGAATCGCGTCGCCGTCGCCACGCAGCGCCAACTCATCTGGTGGCGGTTCAGGCGGCACAAGCTGGCGTTGGTCAGTGCGGTGGTCGTCGCATTGTTCTACGTCGTTTCGCTGTTCGCCGATACGATCGCCTATACCGAACCTTTCGACACCCAGGCGACGCGCAGCTATATCCCGCCGCAGCCGATCCACTGGTTCGACGCGGACGGACATTTTCATCCGAGCGTGCATCCGTTGAAGGGCAAGCGCGACCCGCGAACCTTCAAACTATCCTATGCGCCCGATCCGGGTGAGAGCCGCGATCTGGTGCTGTTCGGTCATGGCTATGAATATCGATTGTTGGGCCTGTTCCCGACGGATATCCACCTGCTGGGTGTCGTGGGCGGGAAGCCGCAGGATTCGCTGTTCCTGCTGGGTACCGATCAGCTTGGCCGCGACGTATTCTCCCGCCTGGTGCTGGCGACCCGGACATCGTTGACCATCGGGCTGGTGGGGGTCGTGATGTCGCTGGTGCTGGGTGTCCTCCTGGGTGGCATATCGGGTCTCTATGGCGGCTGGGTCGACGTGGTGATCCAGCGCGTGATCGAGATCCTGCGATCGATTCCGACGATCCCGCTATGGCTGGGTCTCGCCGCGGCCGTGCCGAACAGTTGGACGCCGCAGCAGGTCTATTTCGCCATCACACTCATCATTTCCCTGATCGGCTGGACCGAACTGGCCCGCGTCGTGCGCGGCCGCTTTCTGGCATTGCGGGAGGAGGATTTCATCACCGCCGCCGAACTCTGTGGTGCATCCCGGATGCGGATCATTTTCAAACACATGGTGCCGAGTTTCCTGTCGCACATCATTGCCGCCGTCAGCCTGGCGCTGCCGGCGATGATCATCAGTGAAACGACCCTGTCCTTCCTGGGCCTGGGACTGCGTCCGCCGGCGATTTCCTGGGGTGTGTTGCTTCAGGATGCCCAGAACCTTCAGACGCTGGGCCTGGCGCCCTGGCTGTTATCGGTAGCCGTGCCGGTGATTGTCGTGATCCTGGCCTTCAACTTCCTGGGCGACGGCCTGCGCGACGCGGCGGATCCCTATGGCTGAGCCCATCCTCCAGGTCCAATCGCTGCAAACGCACTTCTTCGCCGATGAGGGCGTGGTGCGCGCTGTCGATGGCGTCTCCTTCGATCTCTACGCGGGGCGCACGCTGGGTATCGTCGGTGAATCCGGTTGCGGCAAGAGCGTCACGACACGCTCCATCCTGCGGATCGTCGATCGCCCCGGCCGGATCGTATCCGGCTCGATCCTGTTGCGCCGCCCCGATGGTTCGGTCGTGGACCTGACGACGCTGCCGTCCGATGGCCGTGGCATGCGCGCCATTCGCGGCGGGGAGATCGGGCTGGTGTTCCAGGAGCCGATGAGTTCCCTCTCGGCCTTCCATACGATCGGCAACCAGTTGCAGGAGGCGATCCTGCTCCATGCCGCGGTCAGCAAGAAGGCAGCGCGGGAGAAAGCAATCGACCTGCTCGCGATGGTCGGCATCCCGCGCCCGTCGCAGCGCATCGACGCATACTCATTCGAACTCTCCGGCGGACTGCGCCAGCGCGTGATGATCGCCATGGCATTGGCCGCCGAACCACGCATCCTGATCGCAGACGAGCCGACGACCGCGCTGGATGTGACGACCCAGGCGCAGATCCTCGACCTGATCCGCCGGTTGCAGCAGGAGCGTGAACTGGCGGTCATGCTGATCACGCACGACATGGGTGTGATTGCGGAAATGGCCGACGACGTTGTGGTGATGTATCTCGGCAAAGAGGTCGAGAAAGGCCCGGTTGACGTGATATTCCATGCGCCGCGGCACCCTTATACGAAGTCGCTGCTGCGCTCGATCCCCAGCGTCCTGGCGGAACCGCGTTCACGCCTCGCCACCATCAGCGGGTCGATCCCGCATCCGTTTGCCAGACCCACCGGTTGCCCGTTCCATCCGCGCTGTCCGGAACGCATGGACGTCTGCGAAACGACTGCGCCTGTTGAGGTTACGACCGGCGCGGACCATGCCACTGCTTGCCATCTGTACGCCGCATGACCCGTATCCTCGACGTTCGCGCGCTGCGCAAGCACTTCCCGATCCGTCGCGGATTGCTGGGTAGGACCGTCGGTCAGGTGAAAGCGGTCGATGACGTTTCATTCACGATCGAATCGGGTGAAACGCTGTCCCTGGTTGGGGAGTCCGGCTGCGGCAAGACCACGACGTCTCGGTGCATCCTGCGTGCGATCAACCCGACTGAGGGTGAAATCCGCTTCCGCACCGATGCTGGCGCCGAAATCGATGTCGCCGCGCTGGAAGCCAAGGAGTTGCGTCCGCTGCGGCGGCAGATGCAGATGATCTTCCAGGATCCGTTCTCCTCCTTGAACCCCCGCATGACGATCGCCGAGATCATCGGCGAACCGCTGCTGGTCAACGGCGTATCGAGTGTTGCAGAGCGGACGCGGCGGGTGACGGAGCTGCTGGATCTGGTGCAACTTCCCGCCGCCTATCTCAACCGTTTCCCGCACGCCTTCTCCGGCGGGCAGCGGCAGCGGATCGGGATAGCCCGAGCGCTGGCGCTGAATCCGACGTTGGTTGTGGCGGATGAGCCGGTTTCGGCACTGGATGTTTCGGTGCAGGCCCAGATCGTCAACCTGATGCTCGATCTTCAGGACCGGCTGGGGCTGGCGTATCTGTTCGTTGCGCATGATCTTTCGGTGGTGAAACATGTCAGCCACCGCGTCGCGGTGATGTATGCCGGCCGCATTGTGGAGATCGCGCCGACCCGATCGCTGTTCACCGCGCCGCGCCATCCGTATACCGAGGCGCTGCTGTCGGCCGTTCCCGTGCCCGACCCGCGCAGGCGCGCGCAGCGTATCGTGCTGGAGGGCGATGTGGCCGATCCGTCGAACCTGCCGACGGGCTGCCATTTCCATCCACGCTGCCGTTATGCGACTGACCAATGCCGCGTGGAAACGCCGGCCCTGAGGGAGGTTGCGCCGAACCATGCGGTGCGTTGCATCCGGGCCGACGAGCTGACGCTGACGCCTGTGCCGGTGGCGTGAATCGGTTCGCGTAACGGCTGCGCGGCATGTCCAGCCCATTCGCGCGCCCTGACGTGGTTCGGTCGCCGCTTGTTTGCAACTGTCGTGCTAAGCAGAGTCCGGGCCATATTGACAGTATGCTGACGATTTGCCCGGCGTATGATCGGGTTTTTGGCAGGGGAGGGGGTACATGTTGCAGACGATCCCGGCGCGCAGCGGCAAGGCGGCGTTCGTGGCGAAAGGCCAGTTGGTAAAGGTGATCAACACCCACGGCGCTCAGGTCGTGGATACCTGGGCGTTCAACCGCGCGGACATGACGGAGTTCATGTCGATGGAGCATAGCCGCGCGACCAACCATCACATTATTCCGCATGTCGGCGACGCGATGCTGACGAACCATCGTCGGCCGATCCTGACGGTGATGGAGGACACAGCCGGGGGCATCCATGACACGCTGATGGCCGCCTGCGACATCTACCGTTATCAGGAACTCGGCCACGAGGGTTATCATGACAACTGCACGGACAACCTTGCGTCCGGCCTCAGGGCACTTGACCTGGCACCGCCCGAGACGCCAAGCCCATTCAATTTATTCATGAATATCCCCTGGACGATGGAGGGCAATCTATCCTTCGACGCGCCGGTCAGCACCCTGGGAAGCTATATTGTGCTGCGTGCGGAGATGGACCTGGTGATTGCCTTCTCCGCCTGCCCACAGGATATCCTGCCGATCAACGGGACGGCCTGTCAGCCGACCGGAGAGCGCATGCTTCGACGATCATGGCGAGCGAGCGTGCCTAGCGCCGTGGACGGTTTCATGATGACCGATCTCGACGAGCCAACCGATCGCGTCGACCCGGACCAACGCACGGCGCGTCCCGTCCGCCGCCGGCCGTGCCCGATCACGCACAACACGTCCTCTCAAACAAAAATGCTAGCGATCGTTTGCAATTCCGTACGGCGTTCCTTCGAGCGCAACACGGGCTTCGGTCAGGCAGCGCTCCAGAGCGGCTGACAATGTCTCCCGGGTCGCCTGGCCGGCAAGGCGTTCGGCGATCACGTCGAGTAGCGCCGTGTCATGTCCCCGTCCGTCAGGGATGCGGATGACTGTCTGGACCAGAGCGTCAGTCTGTTCGGCGTTCAGGTTCAACTTCGCTGCCGCCCAGCGGGCAAACAGCTTGTCCCGTCGCGCCCGGATCATGAAACGCAGTTCCTCGTCATGCGCGAATTTCGCTTCGAAGCCTAGCTCACGATCCCGCATTTCCACTGGCATGACATTCCTCCTGGGACGTCTCCTGCTGATGGTTGCAACGCCGCCGGTCCAGGGCGACAGATCACCGCCACGCTTGTTGTCACATATGATGCTTATCAATGCCGGCGGACAGGGTCTGGCGCAGATGTTCCTGCTGAAGCTGCTGTTCTTCGTTTTTGCGGTCGGTCGGAACCGGTTGATTGGGATCTACGAACCCGGAAGCACGCCGTCCTCGGTCACCACATGGTCCATCGGAATGTCATGAGGCTGCGGATAGAGCGTCTCCAGCGCGCATGCCGCATGGCCGATGCCGATGGTCACCGGGCGTTTCGCCGCCGCGGCCAGGGTCCGATCGTAGAATCCGCCGCCGTAACCGAGTCGATAGCGCCGGCGGTCGAATCCGACCATCGGCACCAGCAGAAGATCCGGCTGCACCGGCTCGCCATCGGCCGGGATCGGGATGTTCCAGACCCCCTCCATCATCGGCGCGTCAGGCCACCAGGCGCGGAAGATCAGCGGCGCGGCTTTGTCGACGACCACCGGCAAGGCCAGGTGCCGGCCCGCTTCGTGCAGGTCGTGAACCAGCGGACGTGGATCGAACTCGCCTTTGAACGGCCAGTAGAAACCGATCATGTCCGCCGCTGTGCCGGCCAGCAGACGACGCAACGCGGCGGAGACCGCGGTCGCGTGCGCACGCCGCTGCGTCACGGATATGGCCATCCGTGCCGCGATCAGCCGTTCGCGCGTTTCCTTGCGCCAGCGGCGGACATCGTTCCAGTTTTGTGGGTCGTTAACTATGCCTCCCTCCGATCGCATTCCGTTACCCGACGAAGGCGCCGCCGTTCACGTCCAGGATTGCCCCGGACATATAGCTGGCGGCATCGGTGCAAAGAAATGCGATCGGCCAGGCGAGTTCCTCCGGCCGGCCGATGCGCCCCATCGGCAGCGTGGGTCCAAGATTGAAGCCGCGGGTCATCGGTGTCTCCACAGGGCCTGGTGCAACGGCATTCACCAACACGTTGCGGCCCACCGCATTGCGCGACAGCCACTTAACCAGCGTGTGCACGCCGCCCTTGGATGCGGCGTAGTCGGGGGGCGTCGTCGGCGATGTGCCACCGGTCCGGCCGGCAACCGAACCCACCAGCACCAGGTTGCCTCCGCCATGCTGCGCCATGTGATCGATCGCCGCGGCGCCCAGCTCCAGCGGCACGCGGATGTTGACGTCCATGACGCGGTGGAAGCGCTCCTTCCACTTCTCATCCTCCCGCCAGGGTCGGCCGTCGATGATGGCGGCACAATGCGCCACCGCGTGCAGCCGGTCGCCGGCGAACAGGCTGGCGAGGAACGCGTCGTCGGTCAGGTCGCCTTCCACCGTCTCGCACCCGAGGGCGGCCTGCAGCTCGGTCAGCGGCGATCGATCAGTCACGATCAGGCTGGCGCCCATCTGGTGCAGTACCGTGGCGGTGGCTTTGCCGATGCCGCTTGCGGCGCCCGTGACCAGGACACGCCTGCCTTGCAATGATAGCGTTTCGGGGATGGGTATCATGTCGGGCGTTCCTCACTTTGCTTGGACGTATTTGCGTGGCCGTCGGGGCGGTTGATTTGCCGGAAAGCAATTGGTTTGATCCCCGATAGCATCCCTCCAGCGTGAAACCCTGTCCATGGCGCGACATTCACGTGGTTCCGATTGACCTGAGGCAGCCCCGTACATAGCTTCGAGCCATGTCAGATACACTCCGCAACAGTCAGCCGGCCGCTCTTCCGAAGGCCTGGCCATTCGAGGAAGCGAAAAAGGTCGCACAGCGGCTGGAGGCGTCCGGGAAAGATCATGCCCTGTTCGAGACCGGCTATGGCCCCTCCGGCCTGCCACACATCGGCACGTTCGGCGAAGTTGCTCGGACATCCTGGGTGCGCAAGGCGTTCGCGGAACTGACCGGCACGCCGTCACGGCTGATTGCGTTCAGCGACGACATGGACGGTTTGCGCAAGGTGCCGGACAACATCCCGAACAGGGAGATGCTGACGCCGTTCCTCGGCAAGCCGCTGACGCGGATTCCCGACCCGTTCGGCACACATGACAGTTTCGGGGCACACAACAATGCCAGGCTGCGCGCGTTTCTCGATTCATTCGGATTTGAGTACGAGTTCGCATCCTCGACCGAATACTACAAGGCCGGCCGCTTCGACGACGCGCTGGTGCGTATCCTGGAATGCTACGACGCCGTCATGGCCGTGATCCTGCCGACGCTGGGCGCCGGAGCGGAAAGCGACCTATTCGCCGATCCTGCCGATCCATCCTGCGACCGGTGTCGTCATGCAGGTGCCGATGAGGGCGATCGACGCCGTCGCCGGCACCGTGACCTGGGAAGACCCTGAGAGCGGCGAGACGTTCGACGACCTCGGTCAAAGGCGGCCATGCCAAGCTGCAATGGAAGGCCGACTGGGCGATGCGTTGGTATGCGCTGGGCGTCGACTACGAGATGTCCGGGAAGGACCTGATCGATTCCGTCAAGCTGTCCTCGAAGATCTGCCGCGTCCTCGGCGCGCCAGCCGCCCGAAGGGTTCACTTACGAGCTCTTCCTCGACAAGGACGGACAGAAGATCAGCAAGTCGAAGGGCAACGGGCTGTCGGTCGATGAGTGGCTGACCTATGCGCCGCCCGAGTCGCTGGCGCAGTTCATGTACAATCAGCCGCAACGGGCGAAGCGGCTCTATTTCGACGTCATCCCGCGGGCTGTCGACGAATACGGCGCCAATCTCGACAAGCTGCGAAATCAGCCGGACGCCGAGAAGCCGTCAAACCCCGCCTGGCATATCCATGGCGGCAGGATGCCGAACCACGGGCCAAGTCCGATCTCCGTTCAGCATGCTGCTGAACCTGGCCAGTGTGGTGAATGCCGAACAGCCCGACATGCTGTGGGGCTTCATCCGCCGCTATGTCCCGGGTGCCAGCCCGGAGACGGAGCCGCTGCTGGCCAAGCTGGTGGATCGGGCGATCGCCTATTACCGCGACTTCGTCCGGCCGGAGAAACATTACCGCGACCCCACGCCGATGGAGCGCGCGGCGCTGCAGGATCTTGCGGACACCCTGTCAGGGATCGACGACAGCTCTGCTGAAGGCATCCAGAACGTGGTGTTCGAGGTGGGCAAGCGTCATCCGTTCCCCGAATCTGCGGTCCTGGTTCGGCGCGCTGTACCAGATCCTGCTGGGTCAGCAGGAGGGACCGCGGTTCGGCGGCTTCGTTGCCTTGTACGGGGTGGCGGAAACGATCGCGCTGATCCGGTCGGCGCTGGCTCGCAAGGCGGACGCGGCCTGATCATGGAAACCGCGCAACGGGTCAGCCTGAATGGTTGACCGCCTGAAACGGCTCGCCAAGCACCTGCCGGCCGTGCTGGGCGTGGCCCTGCTGATCGGTGCCATCTACGTCGTGCAGCGGGAGTTTCGTCATCTCCAGTTGAAGGACATCGGCGCGGCGCTGGAGGCGATTCCGCACGCCGCGCTGGCATTCGCCTTCGTCTGGACGATCCTGTCCTATTTCATCCTGACGTTCTATGACCGGCTGGGCACGATCTATGCCGGGCACAAGGTGTCCTATGGCCGGGTCGCCTTCGCCTCGTTCTGCGCCTATGCGCTGTCGCATAACCTGGGATTCGCCGCGGTGTCCGGCGCTGCCGTCCGATACCGGCTGTACGCGCATTGGGGACTGACGCCGCTGCAGATCGGCAAGACGGTGGCGTTCTGCAGCCTGACCTTCGGCCTGGGCGGCATGGTGCTGGGCGGCGCGATCCTGTTCTTCGAACCGCGAGCGGTGCCGTTCTTCGGTGAGCATTTGCCGCTGATTGCCCTGCATGGCGTGGGTGCGGTCCTGTGGGCCATCGTGCTTGGCTATGTGACGCTTTCGCGCATCCTCGGGACGTTCCGCATATTTGGCCATGCGATCGAGCTGCCCGGCTGGCGGATGGCGATCGTCCAGGTGGTGCTGGCGACCGTCGATGTCGCGACGACGGCGACGATCTTCTATGCCCTGCTGCAGCCGGCTCCCGGTCTGAACTGGCTGGTCTTCCTGGGCATCTACCTGTCGTCCTACAGCGCCGGGCTTGCCGCCAACCTGCCGGGCGGCATCGGCGTTTTCGACACGGCCATGCTGTTCGGGCTGGAACCCTATTACAGCGCGCCGCACATCGTCGGTGCGATCCTCGTGTTCCGCCTCTATTATTACGTCATCCCGCTGTTCCTCGCCGGGTCCCTGTTCGCGGGCAATGAGATCGTGCTGCGTGGCGGCGGCGTCCTGCGCCATGTCGGCAGGCTGCCGGCCGTTCAGGCGATGGGGCGCTGGAGCGAGCCGGACTTCGCCGTTACCGCCAATACCGGCGCGGTCGGCCTGTGCGGGGTCCTGATGCTGTGCCTGGGCGTTTTGGCGCCTCAGACCGATTTCAGTTGGATCGATCCGGATTATGGGGATCTCGCTAGCCAGGCGGGCCAGTTCGTCCCGTCGCTGATCGGCGCCGGGCTCGTCCTGATGGCGATCGGTCTGTCGCATCGGGTGAACCTGGCGTGGACATTGACGATCCTTCTGCTCGTCGCCGGTGCCGCGTTTGCCGCGACTCAGGCCAACCGGCTGTGGGTCGTCGGCATCCTGGCGCTGACGACGTTGCTGCTGGCGCCGTTCAGAGCGTGCTTCTACCGCCATCCCCGGCTGATGACGGGCCCGTTCGATCCCAGCAGTGCGACGTCGCTGATCGTCCTGGTGGTCTGCCTGCTTTCACTGGCCGTCACCCGGTCGCACACGCATTTCCTGCACAACAACGCCTTCTGGGCGGTGATCCTGTCGCATGAGGTGCCCAACAGCGTGCGCCTCGCCGTCGGGATCGCTGTCCTGCTGGGCCTGACCGCGATGTGGCTGCTGCTGCGGCCCAGCCGCGTCGGATATGTGCCGTGGGACAAGGAGGCTCTGCGGATGCTTCGCGCATTCGGCGCCAGCCCGGATCAGGCCATGACGACCTCGGCCGACGGCCTGGTGTTGGGCGAGGCGGAGAAGGCCGCCATCCCGTTCCGGCGCTGTGGCCGCGTGCTGCTGGGTTTGGGCGATCCGTACGGCGAGGAGAGCGATCGCGTGTCCGCCATCTGGCGCCTGCGCGACCTCGCACGGCAGGAGGGGCTGGACGCCGCGGTCTGGTGTGCCGGGCCGGACCTGCTGAAGATCTATGGCGATCTGGGTCTGACCGCCCTGCCGCTGGGCGATGACGGCCTTCCCGCCACCGAATCCGACGAAGACACCCCTCTCGCCCGGCATTACCTGGTCTGCCAGGCGGAGCGGGACCTGAACCTGCTGCTGCCGATGTTGCCGAAACTGGCGATGGACCGGGCTGCAACGCCTGTCTCGGCATAGAAGATGGACATGCTGCCGGCGCTGGTTTCGGCAGTGGCGGTCGTGATCGCGTCCATCGCCTGCGTGCTGCTGCTTCGCCAGATGCGTGCGTCGCAGGTGACGCGTTTGCTGCTGGAACAGACCCAGGCGAGCGTCCGGGCAGAGGGCGAAACCACGCGGGCGGCTCTGCGCGCGGCGGAAGTCCCGCAGGCGGAGCGGCTGGCAGCGCTGCGCGGTGCGCTCGACCTGGCCACCGAACAGATCCGTACGGCACTGGCAGAAGGGCCTGCTGCGGACCTCTGGCCACACTGCGGAGCAGTTCGAGACAGTGCGGCAACTGCTGGATGCCAAGCTCCGGGAATTGCGCGAGAGCAACGACCTGCGGCTGGGCGAAATCCAGAAGACCGTGAACGAGCAACTGCACGCCGCGGTCGAGAAGCAGATGGGCGAGAGCTTCAACCGGGTGATCGACCAGTTCACCGCCGTGCAGAAGGCGATGGGCGACGTGCAGGCGGTCACGGCGCAGATCGGCGATATCCGAGCGGCTGTTCAGCAACGTCAAGACCCGCGGCGGCTGGGGCGAGACCCAGGTGCGCGCCATGCTGGACGACATCCTGCCGCCGGGGGCGTATGAGACCAACCAGCGGTCCGTCCGGACAGCGACGAGGTGGTGGAATTCGCCGTCATCATGCCGATGCGCGGCGAGAACCGCCCGGTGCTGCCGATCGATGCGAAATTCCCGGTGGAGGACTACGAACGCCTGCTGGCGGCCTCCGAAGCCGGCGATCAGGATGCCGAACGCGCGGCACTCGAAGGCGCTGGAACGCCGGGTGCGCGATGAGGCGCGGAAAATCGCTTCCAAATACATCGTGCCGCCGGTGACGGTGGAGTTCGCCGTGCTCTATCTGCCGACCGACGCGCTGTATGCCGAGGTGGCGCGCATTCCCGGCCTGATCGACGACATCGGCCGTGAGTGCCGCGTGCTGGTGATGGGACCGACGCTGTTCCCGGCACTGTTGCGCACCATTCATCTGGGGTTCGTTACACTGGCGCTGGAGCACAAGGCGGATCAGATTCGCGACCTGCTGGGCGCGACGCGCACCGAGATGCTGAAGATGGATGAGGTGCTGGACCGGCTTGGCAAACAGGTCGGGACGGTGTCCTCGACGATCGAGAAGGCTCGGGTTCGCACGCGGGCGATCGGGCCGGAAGCTGCGGGGACGTGGAGCAGGTCGACGCCGATCGGGCGGCAGCATTGCTGGAACTGGATAGCGTTGCCGAGCGATCTGAATTTGGACGAAATCGACGCAGATTCAGAAGATTAAAGCCGTTTCTTACGGTGATTGCGTCCACATATGGACCTGTACATTCACGCGAAATCACGGTGATATGGGCGAATTCCAGGGCTTTTTGCTAATTCTCTATGGGCGAACGGTCACTGTCCCCGTATAGTCTGTCAACCTGACGTGACGAACCATGAACAGTATGCAATGCTGCGAAAGCTTGCTATGCTACTCTTGGTAGGCACGCAAAAGCGGGAGCAAACCGGCGGGGGAGGCATAGAAGGCTTCGACCGCTCCGACCAACGCGTATGATAATAGGGACGACCTTCTCTTGAATATGACCAACCGCGGCCGCGGACGCCCCAGCCGGCGGCGCGGCTTCGATGATGATTTTGCCTTTGATCGTGCTCCGCCGGGTGATATGCCCCGGACACGCACCGTCATGGCCTTCCTCGGCGGGTTTCGGCCCGGAACACGACGCGACCGTGAAGTGGTTCAACCCGGAAAAGGGTTTCGGCTTCGTGGCGCTGTCGGATGGGTCCGGCGATGCATTCCTGCATGCCAACACGCTCAATCAGTCCGGGCATAGCGCCGTCAGCCCCGGTGCGACCCTGCGGGTGCGCATCGGCCAGGGCCAGAAGGGCCGCCAGGTTTCTGAGGTCCTCTCAGTCGATGAAAGCACCGCGACACCCGCGCGCGGGCCGCGGCGGCGGTGCGCCTCGTGGCGCCGGCGGCTTCGGCGGTTCGGTGGCTCGGCGGTGGCGGTGGCTTCGGCGGCGGTGGCGGCGGCACCGCGCCGCGGCGCTCCGACCGGCCCGTCGGTCGAAATGCAGGGTACCGTGAAGTGGTACAATGCCACGAAGGGCTTCGGCTTCGTCGCACCCGCCGAGGGTGGGAAGGATGTGTTCGTGCACGCCTCCGCCCTGCAGCGCGCCGGCGTGATGCAGCTCGCCGAAGGTCAGACCATCTGGATGGACGTCGTCCAGGGTGCCAAAGGCCCGGAGGCCGCGTCGATCCGTACGGGTTGATACGGCGTTCCGTTCGCCAGCCTGAAGGGACCCGACCCGGCTGATGCCGCGTCGGGTCTTTTTCGTTCAACAGCCGCACAGGAGCTCCCCCATGGCTTCAACTGCGTCCGACCGTCGCCGTCATCGCGCCCGGCATGATGGGCAGCGCCGTAGCCGCGCGCCTGACGCACCACGGCGTCACCGTCCGCTCCATCCTCGCCGGCCGGTCGGCAGCCAGCCTGGCGCGCGCCAAGGCAGCCGGGATGACGCGATGCCTCGCCGGCCGAGATCGCCGCCTGCGACATCATCCTCTCGATCGTTCCGCCAGGCGAGGCGATTGGACTGGCCGAGATGCTGGCGCCGGCGATGCGCGCGGCATCGCACAAGCCGGTCTATGTCGATTGCAATGCGGTCAGCCCCGACACGGTGTTGAAGATCGACCGTGTGGTGCGCGAGACAGGCGCCAGCTTCGTCGACGGCGGGATCATCGGACCGCCGCCCGATCCTGATTCCAGCAAGACCCGCCTGTACATGTCAGGTCCGGACGCGTCGCGCGTCGCGGTGCTGGGCGATTACGGCCTGTCGACGCGCGTGCAGTCGGGACCCGTCGGCGCAGCGTCGGCGATGAAGATGTCCTACGCCGGTATCACCAAGGGCTTCACCGCGCTGGGCGCGGCCATGATGCTGGCGGCAACACGCGCCGGCACGGCGGATGCCCTGATCGCGGAGATGGGCGTCAGCCAGCAGGCTCTGCTGAAATGGCTGACCACGCAGATGCCGAGGATGCACAGCAAAGCCTATCGCTGGGTGGCGGAGATGGAGGAAATCGCCGAATTCGTCGGTCCGGATCGGCCCGGTTCGGCGTTCTACACCGCGGCGGCCGACCTGTACCGCGTCATCGCGGCGGACTTCGAGGGACCGAATGCGGAGACGGCGGCACTGAATGCGTTCTGCGAGAAGGCCACAAAACCGTAACGCATAGCCTCGTTCATCCCGCATAGGCTTGCTGGCGGCCGATGCAATCCGCCACGCTGGATCGGATGAGCCCGCCGCGATCGAATCGGCGTTGAAGAGTACGACGATGGCCTCGCCTGGGTGGCACTTACGCGATGGATGAACACAATCATCCGAAGATGCCGCTGTTCATCACCGGCCTGAAGGACGGCAAGCCGACGGTCATCGCTCAGGAGTAGAGCAGTGCGCCCAACCGGAATCGACGGCCCGAACAGCGGACGGTCTTCCGGTCGGCTATACATTCACTTGGAAAAGGCAACCGCGATGGTGGAGCTGAGGGGAATCGAACCCCTGACCTCCTCATTGCGAACGAGGCGCTCTCCCAACTGAGCTACAGCCCCATCGCCGGTGCGAGGCGCGCTTAATGCTGGCAGCGCCTGGTGAAGTCAAGCGATCATCGTTGCGGTGTCAACCGCGTCCGCGCCGCCAGCGTCTCGAACACGTCCCCGGCGGGCGGCAGGCCCAGGATGTGCCGACGGTGCCACAGCGCATAGAACAGCAGCTTCCAGCAGGCGAAGCCGTGCCGCCAGCGGCGGATATCGCGAAACAGCGCCTCGACCCGGTCCGGGATGGGCGATCTCGGCGACGCCAGGCTGCGCCGCCACCAGCGGACCGAGGCGCGTGCCCCTGACCCTTGATCCAGGCGCCGACCGGAACGGTGAATCCGGTCTTCGGCGCGAAGGGCTGCGCCGCCGGCAGGTTCTTCTCCAGCCACTGGCGCAGGATCCACTTCCCCATCTCGCCGCGCATCTTCATTGCGTCCGGCAGCCGAACGCGGCTGCCATCACGCCCCGATCGAGGAACGGCGTCCGTCCCTCCACCGCCATGCGCCATCATGCAGCGATCGAGCTTCAGCAGCAGGTCGTGCGGCAGCCAGTCCGTCATGTCGAGCGCCTGCGCCGCCGCCAGCGTCGAACGGCCCGCCCTCGGCAGCGCGGCCTCCGCCGCTGCCATGCCGTCGCGCCAGGACGATCGGCTTGCTGCGCAGCACCGGGACCTTGTCGAAGCTGCCGCCGGCCCACATCGTGCGGCCCGCCGCGCCACCAGGGCAGCATCGCCTGGCGATAGCGCTGATAGCCGCCGAAGATCTCGTCGCCGCCCTCGCCGGTCAGCACGACCTTGACGTCCTGCCGCGCACGCCGGGCGAGGAACCAGGACGGGATGATGGCGTAGTCCATGGTCGGGTCGTCCATCGCCGCGACGATCTCGGGCAGATGCTGCCAGACCATCGCTTCGGTCACTTCGATCGATTCGTGCTTCGCGCCGACGGCGCGCGCGATCGTCGGCGGCCTGCTCGCGCTCGTCGACCGCACCGGGTGCGTCGAAGCCGGCGGTGAAGGCCAGCACCGGCTCCTCGTTCAGCCGCGCCATCAGGGTGATCAGGATCGCGCTGTCGATGCCGCCCGACAGGAACATGCCATACGGCACGTCGCTGCGCTGATGCAGATCGACACTCTCGATCAGCGCCTGGTCGAGCCGCCGCAGCGCGGTCGTCTTCGTCGATGTCTTCGGGCGGCGCGGCCGGCACGGCCTCGATCCGCCGCCGGTCCAGGATGTGCCCGTCGGCGCAGGTGATCGTCTCCCCCGGCAGCACCCGCTGGATGCCTGGAAAGATCGTGTCCGCACCGGTGGTGAACTGCAGTTGCAGCAGTTCCTCCACCGCCGCCGGCCGTACCGCTCGCGCCACCAGTCCGGCTTCGAGCAGCGCCTGCGGTTCCGAGGCGAACGCCAGACCGCCCTCGATCGTGCGCGATATAGAGCGGCTTGATGCCGAACGGATCGCGCGTCAGGGTGACGGTGCGCCGCACGCGCTCATGGATCGCGATGCCGTACATGCCACGCAGTTGCTTCGCGTAGTCCGGCCCCGTCGCGCAGCCAGAGATGCAGCGGCGGCTCGCAGTCGCTGTTGGTGGCTGAACGCGACGTTGGGAAGCCCGGCGCGCAGTTCGCGGTAGTTGTAGATTTCGCCGTTCGCCACCAGCGTGGCGGCGCCCGCGAACAACGGCTGGTCGCCGGTGACGAGGTCGATGATCGCCAGCCGGTTATGCAGCAGCGCGACGCGGCCAACGACGGCGTGGCCGGTCCCGTCAGGTCCGCGGTGGTGCAGGGCGCCGATCAGCTTGGACAGCACGGCCTGGGTCTGGCGGCGGCGCACCGGGGGACAGGATCAGTCCGGCGATACCGCACATGCGTTGTCTGGTTTCCTCGCGTTCGAAGCGCGCCGCACCGATAGCCGCTGGCGGCGGTCGCGTCGATTGGGTTGTCGCGGAATTCGGGCTGGCTTCTGCATAAGACTGTCGTCTGTATAAGACTGGATTCGGCATAAAATATGCCGCCACGCCCGCACAGGCTTGCGTCTAACAGGTTTGCATCTTCAAGGCGCTTTTCCACGCTTGAACTCGCAACCGAGCGGCTTCTAGAGATCGCGCCCTCGGCCAACCCCGGTGACGTGTGGGATGGTCGCCGGTTCGCAGGCATATGACGCATGCGGTGCCGCCCGGTCGACTGATCGGGCTTAGGCCGTACGCCTACGCAAACCCGCGGGATGGGACTCAGTGTTCCGGACCCGTGGGCACGTCTGTTAGCCGGCGACCGGAACTTACTTCCCGACGATGGCCTGATTGAAGGATAGAGATAAGGCGCATGCCGACCATCAACCAGCTTATCGCCAAGGGGCGGGAGCCGCAGAAGTACCGGAACAAGGTTCCGGCGCTGCAGGGTTGCCCGCAGAAGCGTGGCGTCTGCACGCGCGTCTACACGACCACGCCGAAGAAGCCGAACTCGGCGCTGCGCAAGGTGGCCAAGGTCCGCCTGACCAAGGGTTACGAGGTCGTGAGCTACATTCCGGGCGAAGGCCACAACCTGCAGGAGCACTCGGTGGTGCTGATCCGCGGCGGCCGCGTGAAGGATCTTGCCGGGCGTGCGCTATCACATCCTGCGCGGCGTGCTGGATACCCAGGGCATCGCCGAAGCGCCGTCAGCGCCGGTCGCTGTATGGCGCGAAGCGGCCGAAGTAAGGGGCAGATCGCATGTCTCGTCGTCACCGCGCTGAGAAGCGCGAAATCCTGCCGGACGCGAAGTTCGGCGACGTCGTCATCAGCCGTTTCATGAACGCGCTGATGTATGACGGCAAGAAGTCCGCGGCCGAGGGCATCGTCTACAATGCCCTGGATGTGCTGAAGCGCCGGGGCGGCCAGGCAGGCCGATCCGGTGCGGATGTTCCATGAGGCGCTGGACAACGTGAAGCCGGCTGTCGAGGTCCGCTCACGCCGCGTCGGCGGTGCCACCTATCAGGTGCCGGTCGAGGTGCGCACGGAACGGCGTCAGGCGCTGGCGATCCGCTGGATCATCGATGCGGCCCGCAAGCGCGGCGAGCACACGATGCAGGATCGGCTGTCGAACGAACTGCTGGACGCGGTGAACAACCGCGGCTCGGCGGTCAAGAAGCGTGAAGATACCCACCGGATGGCCGAGGCCAACAAGGCCTTCAGCCATTACCGCTGGTAGGCACACACTGCAACACTCAAGCAGATCCCGCTGCGGGATCTACGGAGACGACGATGGGTAAGGCGAAATTCGAGCGGAACAAGCCGCACTGCAACATCGGCACGATCGGCCACGTCGATCATGGCAAGACGTCGCTGACCGCGGCGATCACCAAGGTGCTGGCGGAAACCGGCGGCGCCACCTTCACCGCGTACGACCAGATCGACAAGGCGCCGGAAGAGAAGGCGCGCGGCATCACGATCTCCACCGCTCACGTCGAGTATGAGACGACAGAACCGCCACTACGCGCACGTCGATTGCCCCGGCCACGCCGACTATGTGAAGAACATGATCACCGGCGCCGCGCAGATGGACGGCGCGATCCTGGTGGTGTCCGCCGCCGACGGCCCGATGCCGCAGACCCGCGAGCACATCCTGCTCGCCCGTCAGGTCGGCGTGCCGGCGCTGGTGGTGTACCTGAACAAGATCGACCTGGTGGACGACCCCGAGCTGGTCGAGCTGGTCGAGATGGAACTGCGCGAGCTGCTGTCGTTCTACGAGTTCCCGGGCGACGACATTCCGATCATCAAGGGCTCCGCGCTCTGCGCGCTGGAAGGCAAGCAAGCCGGAACTCGGCCATGACGTCGATCCTGGAGCTGATGAAGGCGGTCGACGCCTACATCCCGCAGCCGGAGCGCGCGACCGACCGTCCGTTCCTGATGCCGATCGAAGACGTGTTCTCGATCTCCGGCCGCGGCACCGTGGTGACCGGCCGCGTCGAGCGCGGCATCGTCCGGGTCGGCGAGGAAGTCGAGATCGTCGGCATCAAGGACGACCGTGAAGACGGTCGTGACCGGCGTCGAGATGTTCCGCAAGCTGCTCGATCAGGGCCAGGCCGGCGACAACATCGGCGCGCTGCTGCGCGGCACCAAGCGTGAGGACGTGGAGCGCGGTCAGGTTCTGGCCAAGCCGGGCACGATCACGCCGCACACCAAGTTCAAGGCCGAGGCCTACATCCTGACGAAGGAAGAAGGCGGCCGTCATACGCCGTTCTTCACCAACTACCGTCCGCAGTTCTACTTCCGCACGACCGACGTGACCGGTGTGGTGCAGCTGCCGGAAGGCACCGAGATGGTGATGCCGGGCGACAACGTGTCGATGGATGTTGAACTGATCGCGCCGATCGCGATGGACGACGGCTGCGCTTCGCGATCCGCGAAGGTGGCCGAACCGTCGGCGCGGGCGTGGTCGCCAGCATCACGGCGTAAGATCACGAAACGATGCCGGCGCCTCGGCCGATCCTGACGGACGGGCGGGCGCCGGCTCTCGTTTCGGCGGGAAACTTGAGAGCGAACGATGGACAACCAGAATATCCGCATCCGGCTCAAGGCCTACGATCACCGCGTGCTGGACAACAGCACGAAGGAGATCGTGAACACGGCCAAGCGCACGGGTGCCCGGGTTCGCGGACCGATCCCGCTGCCGACGCATATCGAGCGTTTCACCGTCAACCGCTCGCCGCACGTCGATAAGAAAGAGCCGCGAGCAGTTCGAAATCCGGACGCATCGCCGGCTGCTGGACATCGTGGAACCGACCCCGCAGACGGTGGACGCGCTGATGAAGCTCGACCTCGCCGCCGGCGTGGACGTTGAGATCAAGATCTAAGAGCCATGCCCGGGCACAGCTCCTCTCCGCACCGGCCTGCTGGCGAAAAAGCTTGGCATGACCCGGATCTTCAAGGACGACGGCACCCATGTGCCCGTCACCGTCCTGCATCTGGACCAGGTGCAGGTCGTCGCCGCCCGCACCGCAGGAAAAGGACGGCTACACCGCCGTCCAGACTCGGCTACGGCAAGGCCAAGGTGAAGAACGTCACCCAGCCGAACCGCGGCCATTTCGCCAAGGCGAAGGTCGAGCCGAAGCAGAAGCTGGTGGAATTCCGCGTCGACGCCGATGCGCTGCTGGAGCCCGGCGCCACGTTGTCCGCGGCGCATTTCAGTGCCGGCCAGAAGGTCGATGTCTGCGGCACCTCCAAGGGCAAGGGCTTCGCCGGCGGCATGAAGCGCTGGAACTTCTCCGGCCTCGAAGCCTCGCACGGCGTGTCGATCAGCCATCGTTCGCTGGGTTCGACGGGTAACCGGCAGGATCCCGGCAAGACCTTCAAGAACAAGAAGATGGCCGGCCATCTCGGCGTCGAGCGGATCACCACGCTGAATCTGGAAGTGGCGGCGGTGGATGCGGAGAAGGGCCTGATCGATGATCAAGGGCGCCGTTCCGGGCGCCAAGAACAGCTACGTGCTGGTGCGCGACGCGGTCAAGCGCGCGCGTCCGGCGGATGCGGCCTATCCGGCGGCGCTTGGTTGAAGCGCCGGCGGCGGGCTGAGGAACAGACAGATGCAGGTCGATATCATCACGCTGGAGAACGCCGCCGGCCGGCAGCGCCGATCTGCCGGACGAGTTCTTCGCGATCGACGCCGCGCCCGGACATCATGGCGCGCGTCGTTCACTGGCAGTTGTCGAAGCGCCGCGTCCGGCAATCACAAGGTCAAGGGCGATGGCGGAAGTCTCCGGCACGACGAAGAAGCCGTACAAGCAGAAGGGCACCGGCAACGCGCGTCAGGGCAGCCTGCGTTCGCCGCAGTTCCGCACCGGTGGCGTGGTCGCATGGTCCGGTCGTGCGCTCGCACGAATACAGCCTGAACAAGAAGGTTCGCCGGCTCGGCCTGATTTCCGCGCTGTCGCAGAAGACTGGCCGAGAACAAGCTGGTCGTGCTGGACGCTGCCGCGGCCGACGCGAAGACCGGCGCGCTGGCGAAGAAGATCAAGGCGCTGGGCTGGACCTCGGCGCTGATCATCGACGGCGCGGTGGACGAAGGGTTCCTGCGCGCCAGCCGCAACATCCACAAGGCTGGATGTGCTGCCGACGATCGGCGCCAATGTCTACGACATCCTGAACCACGACGTGCTGGCGATCACCACCGCCGGCCTCGAAGGGCTGAAGGCGCGGCTGAACGGCAAGACGACCGCCAGCTGGCGCCGAGCATGGCGGGACAGGCCGGCGCACGGCAGGAGACCGCATGACCGCCGCCCTGAAGAAGCCTCTCTCGAAAGAGGCGATGTACCAGATCATCCGCGCGCCGCTGATCACCGAGAAGATGACGCATGCTGTCGGAGCGGAACCAGTTCGGCTTCAAGGTCGTCGATCGACGCGACCAAGCCGCAGATCGCGGCGGCGGTGGAGGCGCTGTTCAGCGTCAAGGTTCTGGCGGTGAACACCATTGATCCAGAAGGGCAAGACCAAGCGGTTCAAGGGTCGGCCCGGCGTGCGCTCGGACGTCAAGAAAGCCATCGTGACGCTGGCCCCCGGCCAGTCGATCGATTTCACCACCGGCCTCGCATGAGCACGCGAGATGGCACTCAGGCAATTCAATCCGGTCACGGCCAGCCTGCGCGGCACGGTGCTGATCGATCGGTCGGAGCTGTGGAAGGGCAAGCCCGTCAAGGGGCTGACCGAAGGCCAGCACAGCCACGGCGGGCGCAACAATCACGGCCGCATCACCAGCCGGTTCCGTGGCGGCGGGCACAAGCAGGCCTATCGCGTCGTCGACTTCAAGCGCCGCAAGTTCGACGTGCCGGCGACGGTCGAGCGTCTGGAATACGACCCGAACCGCACCGCGTTCATCGCGCTGATCAAGTATCAGGACAATGAGCTGGCCTACATCCTGGCGCCGCAGCGCCTGAAGGTCGGCGACCAGGTGATCGCCGGCGCGCGGGTCGACATCAAGCCGGGCAACGCGATGCCGCTGGCGGCCATTCCGGTCGGCACGATCATCCACAACATCGAGATGAAGCTCGGCGCCGGCGGCAAGATCGCCCGCTCGGCCGGCACCTACGCGCAGTTGGTCGGCAAGGATGCCGGCTACGCGCAGATCAAGCTGATGTCCGGTGAGCTGCGCGTCGTGCGGGCCGAGTGCATGGCCGTCGATCGGCGCGGTGTCCAACCCGGACAACATGAACCAGAAGTTCGGCAAGGCCGGCCGCACGCGCTGGATGGGCTTCCGGCCGCATAACCGCGGTGTCGTCATGAACCCGGTCGATCACCCGCTGGGTGGTGGCGAAGGCCGCACCTCGGGTGGCCGTCATCCGGTCACGCCGTGGGGCAAGCCGACCAAGGGCTACAAGACGCGCGTCAACAAGCGGACGGACAGCCTGATCATCCGCCGCCGCAACAAGGGTAAGTAGAGATGGCGCGTTCCGTCTGGAAGGGTCCGTTCGTCGACGGTTACCTGCTGAACAAGGCCGATGCGGCCCGTGCGTCGTCGCGCAACGAGATCATCAAGATCTGGTCGCGCCGCTCGACCATCCTGCCGCAGTTCGTGGGCCTGACCTTCGGCGTCTACAACGGCCACAAATTCCTGCCGGTGCAGGTGAACGAGAACATGGTCGGCCACAAGTTCGGCGAGTTCTCGCCGACCCGCACGTTCACCGGTCACGCGGCCGACAAGAAGGCGAAGCGAGGCTAACATGAGCAAGCCCAAGCATGAGCGCGGCCTCGGCGGACAACGAGGCCCAGTGCATCGTCAGCAACCTGCGCGTCAGCCCGCGCAAGCTGAACCTGGTCGCCGGCGATGATCCGCAACCTGCCGGCGCAGAACGCGGTCGCGACGCTGACCTTCAGCAAGCGGCGCATCGCGCATCAGGTGAAGAAGGCGCTGGAGAGCGCGATCGCCAACGCCGAGAACAACCACTCGCTCGATGTCGACCGGCTGGTCGTGGCGCGCGCCGAGGTCGGCCGCTCGATCGTGATGCGCCGCTTCCATGCGCGTGGCCGCGGCCGCGCCGCCCGCGTCGAGAAATGGTTCAGCCATCTGAAGATCGTCGTCGCTGAGCGGGCGCAAGACGAAGGGGAGGCCGCGTAATGGGTCACAAAGTCAATCCGATCGGTCTGCGCCTCGGCATCAACCGCACCTGGGACAGCCGCTGGTTCGCCGGCACCGACTACTCCAAGCTGCTGCATGACGACCTCAAGCTGCGCAACCACCTGCGCACCAAGCTGCGCGGCGCCGGGCGTGTCCCGCGTGGTGATCGAGCGCCCGGCGAAGAAGCCGCGCGTGACGATCTATGCGGCGCGCCCCGGCGTGGTGATCGGCAAGAAGGGCCAGGACATCGAGGTTCTGAAGAAGGACCTGACCAAGATGGCCAAGGCCGAGGTCAACCTGAACATCGTCGAAATCCGCAAGCCGGAGATCGATGCGACGCTGGTGGCCGAGAACATCGCGCAGCAGCTCGAACGCCGCGTTGCCTTCCGTCGCGCCATGAAGCGTGCGGTGCAGTCGGCGATGCGCCTCGGTGCCCAGGGCATCCGGATCAACTGCGGCGGCCGTCTGGGCGGCGCGGAAATCGCCCGCGTGGAGTGGTATCGCGAAGGCCGCGTGCCGCTGCACACGCTGCGCGCGGACATCGACTACGGCACGGCGACGGCGAAGACGACCTATGGCACCTGCGGCGTGAAGGTGTGGGTGTTCAAGGGCGAGATCCTGGCGCACGACCCGATGGCTCAGGACCGCCGTGCGGCCGAGCAGGCCCCGCAACGGTAGATGGATTGGTAACGATACGATGCTTTCTCCGAAACGCACCAAATTCCGCAAGCAGCACAAGGGCCGCATCCATGGGCTGTCCAAGGGCGGCACCGCGCTGAACTTCGGCACCTTCGGCCTGAAGGCGCTGGAGCCGGAGCGGATCACCGCGCGTCAGATCGAGTCCGCGCGTCGTGCGATCACCCGCGCGATGAAGCGTGCCGGCCGCGTCTGGATCCGGATCTTCCCGGACGTGCCGGTGTCGACGAAGCCGGCCGAAGTCCGCATGGGCTCCGGCAAGGGTTCGCCGGAGTTCTGGGTCGCCCGCGTGGCGCCCGGCCGCATCATGTTCGAGATCGACGGCGTGACGCCGGAACTGGCGCGTGAGGCGCTGACGCTCGGTGCCGCGAAGCTGCCGATACAAGACGAAATTCATCACGCGGATCGGAGACGCCTGATGGCCAAGAACGCCCTCTACAAGGCGAGCGACGTTCGGGCGAAGACGCCGGATGAGCTGTCGACCCTGCTGCTGGACCTGCGGAAGGAGCAGTTCAACCTGCGCTTCCAGCGCGCCACCGGCCAGCAGGAAGGCACCGGCCGCGTGCGTGAAGTTCGCCGCGAGATCGCTCGCATCAAAACCATCCAGGCGGAAAGCGCACGCGCACAGCCGTCAGCTCAGTCGTAAGGAGAAAGGGCGATGCCAAGGCGCGTCCTGACCGGGCGGGTGACCAGCGACAAGATGGACAAGACCATCACGGTTCTTGTCGATCGTCGCGTGATGCACCCGCTCTATAAGAAGTTCATCCGCACGCTCGAAGAAGTACGCGGCGCATGACGAGGCGAACGTCTGCAAGATTGGCGACATGGTGCGCATCATCGAATGCGCGCCGATCAGCAAGCGGAAGACCTGGACCCTGGTCGAACGCAACGGCCAGATCGGTCGGCGATGCCGCGCCGCGCGATCGTGAGACGCATCCGCGCCGCCGGCGCCTGCGCGCGAGCGTGCGTAAGGGAGACGGTCCATGATCCATGTCGAAACCAATCTCGAAGTCGCCGACAACTCCGGTGCGCGCCGCGTGCAGTGCATCAAGGTGCTCGGCGGCTCGAAGCGGAAATTCGCCTCGGTTGGCGACGTCATCGTCGTGTCGATCAAGGAAGCGATTCCCCGCGGCAAGGTGAAGAAGGGCGACGTGCACCAGGCGGTGATCGTGCGCACCTCCTTCCCGGTGCGCCGCACCGATGGCAGCGCGATTCGCTTCGACCGCAACGCCGCCGTGCTGATCAACAAGCAGCAGGAGCCGATCGGCACCCGCATCTTTGGCCCGGTCGTGCGTGAGCTGCGTGGGCGCAAGTTCATGAAGATCATCTCGCTCGCGCCGGAGGTGCTGTAATGGCCGCGCGTATCCGCAAGGGCGACACCGTTCTGGTGACGACCGGCAAGAGCAAGGGTCAGCGCGGCGAAGTGCTGCGGTTTTCCCGAAGGCCAACCGGGCGCTCGTGCAGGGCGCGCATGTGGCCACGCATCACACGAAGCCGACCGGCATGGGTCAGCCCGGCGGCATCGTCGAGCAACGTGAAGCGACGATCCACCTGTCCAATCTGAAGCTGATCGACCCGACCAGCGACAAGCCGACCAAGGTCGGGTTCCGGGTCCTGGAAGACGGCCGCAAGGTCCGCGTCGCCAAGGCGACCGGCGAAGTGATCGAGGGCTGAGTGCCATGAGTGGAACCAAGAACCAGTCCAAGGGCGGCAGCCGAAGAGGGTGCGCAAGCCGCGCCGCGCGGCGCCGGCGGACCGCCGGCCGGCAAGGAAGCGCAGCGCGCCGCGCGCCGGGTCGAGATCGCCGGCGTCGACAATCCGGTCGGCCTCGGCCGGCGAGATGCCGCGGCATGCAGAAGCGCTACCACGACGAGGTCCGGGCCAAGCTGCAGGCGGAGTTCGGCTACACGAACGAAATGCAGGTGCCGAAGCTGGAGAAGATCGTCATCAACATGGGCGTTGGCGAGGCGACCGGCGATCAGAAGAAGCTGGACGCCGCGGTGGCGGAACTGACGGCGATCGCCGGACAGCGGCCGGTGAAGACGGTGGCCAAGAAGGCGATCGCCGGCTTCAAGATCCGCAAGGGCCTGCCGATCGGCTGCAAGGTCACGCTGCGCAAGGCGCGGATGTATGAGTTCCTGGACCGGCTGGTCACCATCGCCCTGCCGCGGGTGCGCGACTTCCGCGGCATCCAGGGCAAGGGCTTCGACGGCCGTGGCAACTTCGCCATGGGCCTGAAGGAACAGATCATCTTCCCGGAGATCAACTACGACCGGGTGGACGAGATCCGCGGCATGGACATCCAGTTCGTGACCACCGCGAAGACCGACGCCGAAGCGAAGGCCTTGCTCAAGGCTTTCGACATTCCTTTCGCCAACTGAGTATTTAGGGAAAACCCAGCCCCGGGCTATGCGCGTGCGACAGGTTCCGGAGGATTTTGACAGGATGGCCAAGATTTCCCAGGTCAACCGCAACAAGATGCGCGAGGAGATGGCGAAGCGCGACAAGTCGAAGCGCCAGGCGCTGAAGGACGTGCTGATGGACCGCACGCTGCCGGTTGAGGATCGCTTCAATGCGTCGCTGAAACTGGCGCAGTTGCCGCGCAACGGTGCCGCCGTGCGGGTCCGCCTGCGCTGCGAGATGACCGGCCGCTCGCGCGGCAATTATCGCAAGTTCAAGCTCTGCCGCATCGCGCTCCGCGATCTGGCCAGCGCCGGGCAGATCCCCGGCATGGTCAAGGCGAGCTGGTAAGGGACGGCAATCGATGTCGATGTCCGATCCCGTCGGGGATATGCTGACCCGCATCCGCAACGCGCAGCGTGCCCGTCACTCGGTCTGCGTGGCGCCGGCGTCGAAGCTGCGGGAGAACGTGCTGGGTGTGCTGAAGCGCGAGGGCTTCATCCGCGGCTATGCGGCCGAGGAGCTGCGCCCCGGCGTCGCGCAACTGCGTATCGAGCTGAAGTACAACGAGGGCGAGCCGGTGATCAAGGAGATCCACCGCGTCTCCAAGCCGGGCCGCCGCGTGTACTCGAAGATCAAGGAACTGCCGCGGGTCTACGCCGGCCTGGGCATTTCCATCCTGTCGACGCCGCGTGGCGTCATGAGCGATGCCGAGGCACGCGCCGCCAATGTTGGCGGCGAAGTCCTCTGCCGCGTGTTCTGAGGGGAAGCGCGTCATGTCACGCGTCGGAAAATATCCGGTCGAGATCCCCGCAGGCGTTCAGGTGGCCATCGCCGGCGGCCTCCTCACCGCCAAGGGCAAGCTCGGCGAGCTGAAGATGCCGCTGACGGAGCATGATCGAGGCGTCGATCGACGGCAACAAGGTCGTCGTGAAGCCGCGGAACGGCAAATCCCAGACCCGCATGATGTGGGGCACGACGCGTGCGCTGATCGCCAAGCATGGTGAAGGGTGTGTCCACCGGCTACAGCAGGTCGCTGGAAATCACCGGCACGGGCTATCGTGCCGCGGTTGCAGGGCAAGAACCTGGAGATCAACCTCGGTTTCTCGCATCCGGTGGTCTACCCGGTGCCGGAAGGCATCAAGATCACCTGCGAGCGGCCGACGACGATCAAGGTCGAGGGCGTCGACAAGCGCCAGGTCGGCCAGGTCGCCAGTGAAATCCGCGCGTTCCGTCCGCCTGAGCCGTACAAGGGCAAAGGTGCGCGCTACATCGACGAGACTATCCGGCGCAAGGAAGGCAAGAAGAAATGAGCGCCAAGCAGGATCTCGCCATTCGCCGCCGCGTCCGGCTGCGTTTCAGATTCGCCAGAAGTCGCATGGTCGGCCGCGTCTGTCGGTGTTCCGCAGCAGGCAAGAACATCTATGCGCAGATCATCGACGATACGCATGGCCGGACCGTTGGCCGCGGCCTCCACGCTGGATGCCAGCCTGAAGGGCACGCTGAAGACCGGCGCCGACAAGGCTGCCGCTGCGGCGGTCGGCAAGCTGGTCGCCGAACGGGCGATCGGCGGCCGGCGTCAAGCAGGTGGTCTTCGACCGCGGCGCTTATCTGTATCACGGCCGGGTGCAGACCCTGGCCGATGCCGCCCGCGAAGGCGGGCTGGATTTCTAAGGAACCGGGTCGAATGGCACGTGAACCAAGAGAAGGTGGCGACGGCGGGCGTCGTGAATCGCGATCGCGACCGGCGTGACAGCAACGCGACCGCGACCCGATGACGGCATCATCGACAAGCTGGTCACCATCAACCGCGTCGCCAAGGTGGTGAAGGGTGGCCGTCGGTTCGCCTTTGCCGCCCTGGTGGTCGTCGGCGACCAGAAGGGTCGCGTCGGCTACGGCGCCGGCAAGGCGCGCGAGGTGCCGGAGGCAATCCGCAAGGCGACCGAACGTGCCAAGCGCGGCATGATCCGGGTGCCGATGAAGGAAGGCCGCACGCTGCACCACGATGTCGAAGGACATTACGGCGCCGGCAACGTCGTGCTGCGCTCTGCCACCGCCGGCACCGGCATCATCGCCGGCGGTCCGTTGCGCGCGGTGTTCGAAACGCTGGGCATCGGTGACGTCGTCGCCAAGAGCCTGGGCAGCCGCAACCCGCACAACATGGTCAAGGCGACCTTCGCGGCGCTGCAGAAATGCGCCAGCCCGCGCTCTGTCGCGACCCGTCGCGGCAAGAAGGTGCCGGAGCTGTTCGGCCGCCGCGAGCTGGCCGCCAGGCGGCGCCCGCCCCGCAGCAGGAGGCGCACCGCCAATGGCTAAGGTGCGCGTGACGCAGACCGCTTCGGCCGCTCGGTCGCAAGCCCGGTCAGAAGGAAACGCTGACGGGCCTCGGTCTGAAGAAGATCCGCGCAGACCCGTGAGCTGGAGGACACGCCCGTCGATCCGCGGGATGATCCGCAAGGTGGCCCACCTGATCAAGGTGGAGGAGCTGTCCTGAGATGAAACTGAACGAACTGCGCGACAATCCCGGCGCGCGCCTGAAGTCCAAGCGGCTTGGCCGCGGCATCGGCTCCGGCAAGGGCAAGACGTCCGGCAAGGGCGTCAAGGGTCAGAAGGCGCGTGAAGGTGTGGCGCTGAACGGGTTCGAGGGCGGTCAGCTGCCGATCTATCGCCGTCTGCCGAAGCGTGGCTTCAACAACCATCTTCCGCAAGGAATATGCGCCGGTGAACCTGGGCGCGCTGGATACGGCGATCGAAGCCGGCAAGATCGACGCGTCCCAGCCGATCACCGAGGCAGGCTGATCTCCGCCGGTCTGGCGTCGTCCGACAAGGATGGCGTCCGGCTGCTGGCCGACGGCGCCATCAGCACGGCCGTCACACATCACCGTCTCCGGCGCCTCGGCGTCGGCCAAGGCGGCGGTCGAAGCAGGCTGGCGGTTCGGTGACCACGACGGTCGCACCGAAGGCGGCGGCAAGCGTCAGCCTGACTGTGCCGCAGGGACGGCGTGACAGCTCAGCCGTCCCTGCGCACCGCCGTGCCTGGTTCCGGCGTGACCCGAGTTTGCTGACGGCGTCGCGATCGGCTTCTGATAGAGCGCGGCGCATGGCGCTCCCGAGTCGAGGCCGGCGTGCCGTGCACGCGTGCTGTGATGCCGCTTGCCTCAGGACAGCGCCAAGACCGATAATAGCGCGCGACGACAAAGGGGACATCCATGGCTTCCGCTGCCGAACAGCTTGCAGCCAACTTCAACATGGGCGTCTTCTCGAAGGCGACCGAACTCAAGCAGCGCATCTGGTTTACCTTGGGTGCGCTGATCGTCTACCGCTTCGGCACCTATATCCCGGTCCCCGGCGTCGACGCCTCGGTGATGGGCGAGATGATGTCCCAGCACGGCGGCGGCATCCTGGGCATGTTCGACATGTTCACCGGCGGCGCGCTGCGGCGCATGACCGTCTTCGCGCTGAACATCATGCCCTATATCAGCGCCAGCATCATCATCCAGTTGATGTCCGCCGCGGTCCCGACGCTGGAGGCCCTGAAGAAGGAAGGCGAGTCGGGCCGCAAGAAGCTCAACCAGTACACGCGCTACCTGACCGTCTTCATCGCCATGTTCCAGTCCTACGGCATTGCCGTCGGGCTTGAGAGCATGCGAGGCAGCTTCGGCGCGGCGGTGATCGACCCCGGCTGGTTCTTCCGTCTTCTCCTGCGTGATCACGCTGGTCGGCGGCACCATGTTCCTGATGTGGCTCGGCGAGCAGATCACCGCCCGCGGCATCGGCAACGGCACCAGCCTGATCATCATGTCCGGCATCGTCGCCAACCTGCCCAGCGCGTTCGCCTCGATGCTGGAGATGGGCGCGGACCGGCGCGCTGTCGCCGTTCTTCATCCTGCTGTTCTTGGTCATCGCCGTCGCCACGATCGCTATCATCGTGTTCGTCGAGCGGGCGCAGCGCCGGATCCCGGTGCAATACCCGAAGCGCCAGGTCGGCAATCGCATGTTCGGCGGCGACTCGACCCATATCCCGCTGAAGCTGAATACCTCGGGCGTGATTCCGCCGATCTTCGCCAGTTCGATCCTGCTGATCCCGGCGACGGTCGCTGGCTTCGCGCACAACATGGCCGCCCTGGGTGCAGGTGGATCGCCGCCCAGCTGGCGCACGGCCAGCCGCTGTACCTGGCGCTGTATGCGTTCATGATCATCTTCTTTTCGTATTTCTACACCGCGGTCGTCTTCAACCCGGAGGAGACGGCCGAGAACCTGAAGAAATATGGCGGGTTCATCCCGGGCATCCGGCCGGGCAGCGCGACGGCCGAGTATTTCGACCGAATCCTGACCCGATTGACGGTCATCGGTGGCGGCATCTATCTGGTGGTGATCTGTCTGTTGCCGGAAATTCTGATCAGCGATTACGGGCTGCCCTTCTATTTCGGCGGCACCTCGATTCTGATCGTCGTCTCGGTTACAATGGACACCGTAACGCAGATTCAGTCGCATCTGCTCGCACATCAGTACGAAGGGCTGATCCGAAAGAGCAGGGCGAAGGGACGTCGGTGAAGCTCATTCTTGTTGGGCCCGCCCGGCGCGGGTAAGGGCACCCAGGCCAAGCGCCTGCGAGGAACGTTACGGGATCGTCCAGATTTCGACGGGCGACATGCTGCGGGCCGAGGTCGCGGCCGGCACGCCGATCGGCCGGGAGGCCAAGGCGGTCATGGAGGCCGGGGCGCTGGTGTCCGACGACATCCTGATCCGGATGCTGGCCGCCCGGCTCGACCAGCCGGATGCCGCCAAGGGCTTCATCCTCGACGGCTTCCCGCGCACCGTCCCGCAGGCCGAGGCGCTGGACGCGATGCTGGCCGAGAAGGACCTCAAGCTGGATGCCGTGATCGAACTGAAGGTCGATGACGCGGCGCTGACCGATCGGATCGCCGGCCGCTTCACCTGCGCCAAATGCGGCACCGGCTATCACGACACCTTCAAGCCGACCGCCAAGGCCGGTGTCTGCGACGTCTGCGGTTCGACGGAATTCGTCCGCCGGGCCGACGACAACCGCGAAACCGTCGCCGCTCGGCTGGAGGCCTATCACCAGCAAACGGCGCCGATCATTCCGCACTATGCAGCGGCCGGAATTCTGCGAAGCGTGGACGGCATGGCCGACATCGATGAGGTTGCCCGACAGATCGATACGGTCGCTGGAAGTCGGGCGATAGACAGAGCAGACTTGTTGAATGTCGTCACGCAAAGTTGATAAGTCTTCGTTGACTCCTGCGCGGCGGAAACTATAGTCCCGCGCCTCCGGCGCAACCCCATATGGGATTGGCGCCGCTTGCGCATTTTTCAGCCCATACGGGGCAGTAGAGGGTCCGAATCAGGCATCGGACGACAGGAGAGTCGAGCGTGGCGCGTATTGCCGGCGTGAATATCCCGACGAACAAGCGGGTGACGATCGGCCTTCGCTACATCTATGGCATCGGTCCCGACCAAGGCGGCCGAAATCTGCCAGAAGCTTAGCATCCCCGATGATCGGCGGGTCAACCAGCTTTCGGATGAGGAGGTCCTTCGCATCCGTGAACTGATCGACCGCGAGTATCGGGTTGAGGGTGACCTGCGCCGCGAAGTGTCGATGAACATCAAGCGGCTGATGGACCTTGGTTGCTATCGCGGCCTGCGGCATCGCCGTGGCCTGCCGGTGCGCGGTCAGCGGACGCACACCAATGCCCGGACCCGCAAGGGCAAGGCCGTGGCGATCGCCGGCAAGAAGAAAGTCACCAAGTAAAGCACGACCGTTCGGGTCAGTCATTTTCGCAGCTTTCTGCCGCGCCGGTTTTCGGCGCGGTTGGCAGTTGAAGCAGGATCAAAATACACCATGGCGAAACCCGCCGCAGCCGCTCGGCCTCGGCGCAAGGAGCGCAAGAACATCACCTCCGGCGTGGCGCATGTCGCCGCCACGTTCAACAACACGGTGATCACCATCACCGACGCGCAGGGTAATGCCATCGCGTGGTCGTCCGCCGGCAGCCAGGGCTTCAAGGGCAGCCGCAAGATCACCCCGTATGCCGCTCAGGTCGCTGCCGAGGATGCCGGCCGGAAAGCGCGTGAGCACGGCATGGAAACGCTGGAGATCGAGGTCAGCGGCCCCGGTTCGGGACGCGAGAGCGCCCTGCGCGCGTTGCAGGCGGTCGGCTTCGCCGTCTCGACCATCCGTGACATGACGCCGATCCCGCACAATGGCTGCCGGCCGCGTAAGCGTCGGCGCGTCTGACGGTTTCGTTCCGCCCGCTAAGGCGCCGGCAAGTGCGCCGAGGCGCGTCCGACACTGTCCACGGGACGTCAGCCGCGCGCGGACGCGGTTCGAAAGGTGTTGGTAGATGAGACAAAGCGCAGTCATTCAGAGAAATTGGCAATCTCTGATCAAGCCGGAAAAGCTTGAGGTCGAGCCAGGCGCCGATCCGTCGCGCGTCGCGACCGTCGTCGCCGAACCGCTGGAGCGCGGCTTCGGCATGACCCTCGGCAATGCCATCCGCCGCATCCTGCTGTCCTCGCTGCAAGGCGCGGCGGTGACGGCGGTGCAGATCGACGGCGTGCTGCATGAGTTCAGCAGCGTGCCGGGCGTCCGTGAGGACGTCACCGACATCGTGCTGAACATCAAGCAGCTTGCGCTGCGGATGCACGGCGAAGGCCCGAAGCGGATGACGCTGACCGCGACCGGCCCGGGCGAGGTCCGAGCCGGCCAGATCCAGTCCGGTCATGACATCGACATCATGAACCCGGACCTGGTCATCTGCACCCTCGATGACGGGGTGAAGCTGGGCATGGAGTTCACGGTCAACCTGGGCAAGGGCTACCAGCCGTCCAGCGTCAACCGGCCGGAAGACGCGCCGATCGGCCTGATCCCGGTCGACAGCATCTACTCGCCGGTGCGCCGCGTGTCCTACCGCGTGGCACCAGACCCGCGTGGGTCAGGTCACCGACTACGACAAGCTGCTGCTGACGGTGGAAACCAACGGCGCGGTCACGCCGGAAGATTCCGTGGCGCTCGCCGCCCGCATCCTGCAGGATCAGCTTCAGCTGTTCATCAACTTCGATGAGCCGCAGCAGATCCGCGCGGAGGAGCCGCAGGACGACCTGCCGTTCAACCGCAACCTGCTCCGCAAGGTGGACGAGCTGGAACTGTCGGTCCGCAGCGCCAACTGCCTGAAGAACGACAATATCGTCTATATCGGCGACCTGGTGCAGAAGTCCGAACAGGAAATGCTGCGCACGCCGAACTTCGGCCGCAAGTCGCTGAACGAGATCAAGGAGGTTCTCACCTCCATGGGTCTCGGCCTGGGCATGAGCGTCGCCGGTTGGCCGCCCGAGAATATCGAAGACCTGGCGAAGCGGCTGGAAGAGCCGTTCTAAGCGTACTCAAGGAACCACTCCCATGCGTCACGGCGTAGCCGGCCGAAAGCTCGGCGTTACCTCCACCCACCGCCTCGCCATGTTCCGGAACATGGCGCATGCCCTGCTGAAGCATGAGCAGATCACCACGACGCTGCCCAAGGCCAAGGAGCTTGCGCCCGGTCGCGGAGAAGCTGATCACGCTGGGCAAGAAGGGCGGGCTCGCCAACAGGCGTCTGCGCTATACGCCGAACTGCGTGACGACGTGATCGTGACGAAGCTGTTCGGCACCCTGGCCGATCGCTACAAGGCGCGCGCGGGCGGTTACACCCGCGTGCTGAAGGCCGGCGTCCGCTACGGCGACGCCGCCGATATGGCGGTCATCGAACTGATCGATCGCGACCCGGCCGCGAAGGGTCAGGACAGCGGTCCGGTGCAGGCCAAGGACGAAGAGACCGAGGAATAGAGCGCAATCGTCTGAGGGTGCGTGATCGACCCGATCACGCACTAGCCTGATCGATCACCTCGTTCATCCGAAACAACGGCCATGGCGAACCCGTCATGGCCGTTTTCGTTTCCGCGTTCAACTGCCGGGTAAGCCCCAGGCCTCCTCGAAGAAATAATCCTTCCAGGACGTAGGCATCAGTTTGATGGTGCCGATATCGGCCATGAACTTGGCAGCCCGTAGCGTCTGCAACGGGACCGTCGTCCACTCGATCTGTGGACCCGAACCGGCCTTCGCGACGAAGTCCACCGATAATTTCGAATCGCTGTCTTCCACCCAGTATCGGGACGCTGTTTGGATGTCTGTCCGAACATGCTCGGTCGCCTCGGTCAGCGCATCATAGACCGCCTGGAACAGCTTTGGATTGCGGTCATGAAACCGCTTCGATGTATAGGCGACGGTAAACGTGGTGGGGCCGCCGGCCAGATCGAAGGAGTTGCCGACGACGTGGATGTTCGGATGCTCAAGCTGCTGCTGCAGATAGGGCGGCAGCGCGACCGCGCAATTGACATCACCGCTGCCGGTTAGCAGCGCGATCGTCGCGTCCGCGGGTGACATCGTAACCGTCGCCGTGTCGAAATGGGCGAAGTCCTTGATGCCGTAAAGCTTGACCGCCGCCTGTTGGATGGTCACTGCCGGCGAGGAGACTTTGACCGACGGGACCGGTATCTTCTTGCATTTGCCCAGATCCGCGATGGTCTGGATCGCCGGATCATTGGACGTGATCATATAGGGCAGCGTCACCAGGGCGGTGATTGCTCTGACCTCCTGCGGTGTGCCGCGCGCCTTGGCCCAGAGCGTATACATCCCGTTGGGGCTGCCTCCGACCAGGTCGACCGAATCTGACAGCAACGCGTCGTTCATTGCCGCGGGCCCGTTGAACCGCGCCAGGGACACCTTCACGTCCGGAATACCCAACGCGGCCGCATGTTTCTGGATCAGGTGCTCGTGGTCGATGACGTTGAATTGGAGGTAACCCATCGAGAACTGCCGAGCGATCCGGACTTCGGGTACTTCGGCATGGGCAGCACATGATATAGCCGCGAGCAGCGCAGCCCCCAGTAACCTCTTCACTATGACCCCCTTAGACGCAGAGGGGGTCAGCGTGGCGCCGTCCTCACAACGACGCAAGCGGTATCACGCGACGCTCATTCGTCGAGTCGGGCTGCGCCGATGATCCGGCCGGAGTCCTGCTGCAGCAGGACCGCAACCCGTTCGCCTGCAGGGACAGGCGCCTTGAGCACCAGCGAGCCGCCGGACCAATCGCCGACGGTGGCGAGAGATCGCACGATGTTCGATTCCAGCAACGTACGCCCGCCGTTCTCACCGCGTCCGATCGGGGTCCGATGCATGGAATCGAAACCGACCAGCAGCACGTGCGCCGCACCGATGCCGTCACCGACGTCAATCGAAAGTCCCGAACTGTCCCTGGCGATGCGCACCGAAACCGGTTTCTGAGGGGCTGCCTGGATGGCCGCCAGCGCAGTGCCTCGGTCCGAACCGACAAATTCCCACCGTCCGTCCACCACCATTTGCGGCGTATAGGCGTTCTCGGCGTGCAAGGTGCTGACATAGCTGCGCTGCCGAGCGGTGGCCTGGGACAGTCCGTAGGGGTCCTTCCAGCCCAGACTGTCCCAGTAGGTCACATGAAATGCCAGAGCCAGGACGTCGGGCCGATGCGCGGCAAGGTCGGTCAGCACCGCATCCGCCGGCGGGCAGGACGAGCAGCCTTGCGACGTGAACAGCTCGACGACGACAGGTGCGCTCGCTGCCTGCGACGCGACCGGTGCCACGAACGCTGCCAGGGCCAGTAATGTTGGAATCGGTTTCATGAGTCACTCCGACCTGTGTGTCCGACACAGTAACGGGCATACCGGCGCCGCGGTGTTACATCATGCACATGCGGGGTTGAGCGATCGGCAACGTGCCTCAAACGCGTCGGAGATGAACTCGGGTCGCCGGTACAGGCCCTTCATCCAACTCGCCAGCATGCAAAGTTCATCGAGCTTCAGCACTTCATCAAGTGTATCAGGTGGAAAAGTCAGGCCGAAGGCCGTTGCGATGGCTTTCATCAACGATTCGACCTGCTCGATGATCAGGCCGCAATCGGTTTCCAGCACAGCGGTGCGCACCAGGATGGTTTCGTCCACCTCGTATTCGTCGCGGATCAGTTTTACGATCCACCGGAACATATGCATCCAGTTTTTCACGTCTTCGGTGGGCGGTGGCACGGCGCGCCTCGGTTCAAGCGTCAAACCGACCTCGCACAAAATCGATAACAAACACTTTATGCCGTGTCCGAATTTGTGGACCGGCGGAATTTTTCTGTCGACGCATGACGGCCTTGAACGCGTGGGGGTTTCCCGCCGCCACGTCCCGGGCAACACTGCGGAAAATGCCAAACCGTAGTCCGCATATTCGCGTCTCGACACAGACTCGCCTGACCGCGGTGATCGTTGCCTGCGCGTTTTTCATGCAAAACCTCGACTCGACCGTGATCGCCACCGCACTGCCAACGATGGCGCGCGCGTTTGGCTATGATCCTGTGCGGATGAATGTCGCGCTGACGTCCTATTTGCTCAGCCTGACGGTGTTCATACCCGCGAGTGGATGGGTCGCGGACCGGTTCGGGACACGGAACGTCTTCCGCGCTGCGATCATCGTGTTCACCGTCGGATCGGTGCTGTGCGGCTTGTCGAACGGATTGGCCGAGCTGGTTGTCTCCCGCGTCTTGCAGGGCATCGGCGGGGCGATGATGGTTCCGGTCGGCCGTCTGCTGCTGTTGCGCACAGCCACGAAGTCGGAGTTGGTGGCAGCCATGGCATGGCTGACCGTTCCGGCCCTGTTGGGACCCGTGGTCGGGCCCCCGGTTGGCGGGTTCATCGTCACCTGGTTCAACTGGCGCTGGACCTTCTTCATCAATATTCCGGTCGGCATCATCGGCCTGATTGCCGTCACCGCCTTCATCAAGGATTTCCGGGAGCCGCCCCGTGGCGGCTTCGACCTGCGTGGCCTGATGATCTCCGGGTTCGGTCTGTTGTTTGCCATGGGTGCGTTGGAAACGGCCGGGCGGGGCGTCATTTCCTCTGTCTGGACCGAGGCCTTGTTCGCCGGCGCGGTGATTATGGGATACGCTCTATTACCTCCACGCCCGCCGCCATCCGGCGCCGCTGCTGGATTTCACCCTGATGCGGCTGCCCTGCTTCGGGCTGTCGTTCAGTGCCATGATGCTGTTTCGTACGGGGATCGGCGCCATCCCGTTTCTGCTGCCGATGATGTTGCAGATCGGCTTCGGCGATTCGGCGGCACAGTCCGGTCTGATCACCTTCGCCAGTTCAGCCGGCGCGCTGGTGATGAAGCCGGCCGCGCAGACCGCGCTGCGCCTGTTCGGGTTTCGCGACACGCTGATCTGGAATGGCGCAATCAGCGGCGTCATGCTGATGGCCTGCGCGGCCTTCCGGCCGACATGGCCTGCCGCGGCCATCTATGCCGTCTTGCTCGTAGGGGGCTTTCTGCGGTCTCTCCAGTTCACCGCCTATAACACGCTGGCGTATGGCGATGTGCCACGTCAGCAAATGAGTGCCGCGACCAGCCTCTATGCGGCCGGGCAGCAATTGGCCGCCACGATCGGTGTTTCCGCCGGCGCCCTGGCGTTGGAGGCCGCTCGGACGTTCTCGGGCCACGTCACCCCACAAACCTCCGACTTCAGTGCGGCCTTCGTCGTGGTCGGTCTCCTGACGCTGGCCGCCGCGCCGGTCGCAGTGTTCATGCCGCTGACGGCCGGGGACGACCTGACGGGACGGCACGTCCCGCAAAAAGCGGGCGAGTAGCCTCTTTCGCCGAACCTCCTGACGAACGGCCTTCATGCAACCGTCATGATTTGATAATCATCGGGTAACGCGCAGCCTCTAACGGCTGCCAGCCATCTAGAGCAGTATGACATCGCTTTCGCTCAGCCATCCTGCTCTAGGTGTTTGTTTGATCGCGTGATTCTAGACCTTCGGCGATTCCGCCTACGGTCATCACGCTCTAGGGAGAACACCGACGATGCACCGCCGAACCCTGCTTGCTGCCCCGGTCGCGCTGGCCGTCGCACCGGCCCTGGCTCCGCGAGCGCGCGCGGCGGACAAGACGACCATCGTCTGGTGGCACGCCATGACCGCCGCGCTGGCGGATGAGGTCACGCGGATCGCCGACGGCTTCAATGCCAGCCAGGCCGAGATCACCGTCCAGCCCGTCTACAAAGGCTCCTACGGCGACCTGCTGACCGCCGTCATCGCCGCCTCGCGCGCCGGGCAGGCGCCGCATCTGGCGCAGGTGTTCGAGGTCGGGACCGGCACGATGCTCGCCGCGGGCAAGGCCGTGAAGCAGGTCTGGGAACTGGCCAAGGAGACCGGCGCAGGAGATCGACCCGAAAGCCTATATCCCCGCTGTGCGCGGCTATTACAGTCTGACGGACGGCCGGATGGCGTCGATGCCGTTCAACTCCTCCACCGCCGTGATGTGGATCAACAAGGACGCGTTCCGCAAGGCCGGGCTCGATCCCGACAAGGCGCCGAAAACCTGGCAGGAGGTGCGGGCCGCGGCCGAGGCGATCAAGGCCAAGAACGCGGCGCCGGTGCCGATGACGACATCCTGGCCGACCTGGATTCAGTTGGAGCAATACGGCGCGCTGCACAACCTGCCGTTCGCCAGCAAGGAGAACGGGTTCGACGGGCTGGACGCGCAACTGGAATTCAACAGCCAAGGCGCATGTCAAGCACATCCAGCGCCTGCTCGACATGGCGAAGGACGGCACGTTCAAATACGCCGGCCGTGACACCGCGCCCGATCCGCTGCTCGTTTCCGGCGAGGCGGCGATTTCCTTCGGTTCGTCGGCGTCCCGCGGCAACCTGGTGAAAAGCGCGAAGTTCGACTGGGCTGAGGCATACCTGCCGTACGATCCCGAGATCATCCAGACGCCGATGAACTCGATCATCGGCGGCGCCAGCCTGTGGACGATGACCGCGCCGAACCGGACGCCGGCGGAATACAAGGCGGTGGCCGCCTTCCTGCGCTATATCGGCAAGCCCGACGTCGACGCCACCTGGGCGCAGAACACCGGCTATGTCCCGGTCACGTTCGCGGGTTACGAGCTGTCGAAGAAGCAAGGCTATTTCGAGAAGAACGTCGGCGCCGACATCCCTGTCGAGCAGCTCGCCCGCGGCACCGTGACACGCGAACACGCGCGGCCTGCGCCTCGGCCGTCTGCCGGAGATCCGCAACATCATCCAGGAGGAGCTGGAGAAGGCGCTGCAAGGCGGCCAGACCGCCCAGCAAGCGCTGGATGTCTCCGTCGACCGCGGCAACAAGGTGCTGAAGGAGTTCGCCAGGTCCGTGAAGGCCTGATGGAACGCCGCACCGTCTTCGGCGGGCGCCTGCTGCCGTATCTGCTGGTGGCGCCGCAATTGCTGCTGACGTTCTTCTTCTTCTACTGGCCGGCGGGCGAGGCGATCTGGTCCAGCCTGACGAGCGAGGACGCGTTCGGCCAGGGATCGGTCTTTGTCGGCCTCGACAATTTCCTCGACCTGTTGACCGATCCGCTGTATCTGCAATCGGCGCTGCGCACGGTGTTCTTCTGTGCCGCGGTCAGCGTGCTGTCGATGGCGGTGGCGCTGCTGCTGGCGGTGTTTGCCGATCGGGTGATTGCCGGGCGGACGGTCTATCGAACGCTGCTGATCTGGCCTTATGCGATCGCGCCGGCGATGTCGGCGGTGTTGTTCGTCTTCGTCCTGAACCCGCGCATCGGCCTGTTCGGGCGCTGGCTGAACCAGCACGGTATCGCGTGGGACTACCAGCTGAACGGCGACGCAGGCGATGGCGGTCGTCATCGCCGCCAGCGTCTGGAAACAGGTCAGCTACAATTTCATCTTTTTCCTCGCCGGCCTGCAGTCGATCCCTCGTTCGGTGATCGAGGCGGCGCGCATGGACGGTGCCAAAGGCTGGCACCGGTTCCGCACGATGACCTTTCCTCTGCTGGCGCCGACGACCTTCTTCCTGCTGGTGGTCAACCTCGTCTATGCCGCGTTCGATACGTTCGGAACGATTTACGCGCTGACCCAGGGCGGACCGGGGAAGGATACCGAGACGCTGGTGATCAAGGTGTATCGCGACGGCTATATCAATCAGGACATCGGTGGATCCTCGGCCCAGTCGGTGATCCTGATGCTGGCGGTGATCGTAGTGACCGCGTTCAGTTCCGCTTCCTGGGACGGCGGACCGTATCATGAGGCAGCGTCCCGACTATCTGGCGCATGCGGTGCTGATCCTCGGCGTGCTGCTGTTCGCCCTGCCGGTCTGGCTGGTCTTTGCCGGATCGACACAGGACTCCAACGCCATCACGCGCGGCGATCTGTCCATGCTGCCCGACCCGGCCGGCCTCGGCGTCTATGCGCGCGTCCTGACGCGGGGCGCGTTTGGCGCCGAACCGGTCTGGCACATGCTGCTGATCTCCTTCGGCATGGCCTTGGCGATTGCCGTCGGGAAGATCGTGATCTCGGTCCTGTCGGCCTATGCCGTCGTGTTCTTCCGCTTTCCGTTCCGGCAGGCGGCGTTCTGGCTGATCTTCATCACCCTGATGCTGCCGGTGGAGGTTCGCATCATCCCGACTTATACGGTGATGGCAGATTTCCACCTGATCAACAGCTTCACCGGGCTCTGGGTGCCGTTGATCGCCTCCGCCACGGCGACACTGCTGTTCCGCCAGGTCTTCACCGCCATTCCGGACGAATTGGTGGAGGCCGCGCGCATGGACGGCGCCGGACCGCTGCGCTTCCTGCGCGACATCGTGCTGCCGGTCTCGGGCGCCAATATTGCCGCGCTGTTCGTCATTCTGTTCGTCTATGGCTGGAATCAGTATCTCTGGCCGCTGCTGGTGGCGACGGACCCGCGGCTCGATACGATCGTCATCGGCATCGTCAAGATGATCGGCGTCGACAGCCAGACCGATTGGGCGGCGGTCATGGCGACGACGGTGCTTGCGATGTTGCCGCCCGTGGTTGTTGTCGTGCTGATGCAACGCTGGTTCGTCGCCGGCCTGACCGAGGGCGAGAAATAGATGGCGACGCTTGAGCTCCAAGGCCTGCGCAAAAGCTTTGGCCGCACCGAGGTGCTGCGCCAGATCGACCTCTCGCTGCCGGACGGTGAGATGCTGGTGATCGTCGGCGCCTCCGGCTGCGGCAAGTCGACACTGCTGCGCATGGTCGCCGGGCTGGAGACGCCGACGGAGGGCAGGGTGGTGATCGGCGGCCGCGATGTCACGACGCTGGATCCGTCGGAACGCGACATCGCCATGGTGTTCCAGAACTACGCGCTGTATCCACATATGTCGGTCTTCGACAACATGGCGTACGGCTTGCGCATCCGCGGCCTCTCGCGCGCCGACATCGAACGCCGCGTTCATGAGGCCGCGGACATGCTGGGTCTCGAAGCGATGCTGGGCCGCAAGCCGCGGCAGTTGTCGGGTGGCCAGCGCCAGCGTGTCGCCATGGGCCGCGCCATCGTGCGGGAGCCGAAGCTGTTCCTGTTCGATGAGCCGCTGTCCAACCTCGATGCCAAGCTGCGCGTGCAGATGCGCGCCGAGATCCGGCGGCTGCAGAGGCGTCTCGGCGTCACCAGCCTCTACGTCACGCACGACCAGGTCGAAGCGATGACGCTCGGTGATCGCCTGCTGATCCTGCACGAAGGCCGGCCGGCGCAGTTTGCCACACCGATGGAGGTGTTCGAGCGACCGGCGGACATGTACGTCGCTGGATTCATCGGTGCTCCGTCGATGAATTTCCTGCGCGGCCGGCTGGAGAACGATGGCCGAGCGGTGCGGCTTGCCGCCGGTCCGGTCGTGCCGTTGCCCGGACGTTACGCGGGAAACGATGTGGTGCTGGGGATCAGGCCCGAACATCTGAGCCTTTGCACCGAAGGGTTGGCCGTAGCGGTCGATCTGATCGAGCCGCTCGGGTCGGAGACCCTGGTGCACGGGCGCGCGATTGGTAGTGACGAGACGGTCGTGGTGAAGGTCGCGGGCGCAATCGGAGCAAATGAAACCGTTGCGGTGACCGTGCAGAGTGAGCACGTCCACCTTTTCGATCCGGCCAAGAGGACCCGCCTTACCGCCGTGGGATGACGAGGCTGGAGGAAGCCCCATCTGCGCCGGAGCGCCCCGAAAGAAACCCCCTATCCGAAATGCACCACCAGTACGGAAAAATCATCCGCCAGCGGACCCGGTTTCGCCGCCTTCCGCACCGCCTGATAGATCCTCTGACTCTCCCCCTCTCGGGACGCCGCGGCCGAGGCGATGATCGCCTGCAGGTTGTCGATCTGCCACGTCGACCCATCCGGCTGCTCGATCTCGAACGCCCCGTCGCTGAAGACGTATAGACGACCGCCCTGTGGCACCGTCACCTCACCCGCCGGCCAGGGCCGAGGCGGCAGCATTCCGATCGATGGCGCTTTCAGCCCGACCGGCTCCGGCAACGGTGTGCTCGGAGACACCAGGAAGCCCGGATGATGGCCGGCGCTGCAAAACCGCAGCGTCCGGCTGCTTCAGATCGTAGACGAAATACCACAGCGTCAGGATCAGCCCGCCATGCTGCTCCATCGGGAACATCGTGTTCAGCCCCGCCGCCACCTGGCCGGGATCGCGAAAATCGACCCCCGGCATCCCCCGCCGACGCAACGTGTTCGCCACGTTCACCGCATGCATGCCGGCGCCAATCCCATGGCCGGATACGTCGATCAGAAACCCCGCCAGTGTCGTCTCGTCCAGGAACTGGTAGCCGAACGCGTCGCCGCCCAATTCCGATGACGGCACGTAGAACCATTCGACCCGGACCGGGCCTTCGGTAATCGGCTCCGGCAGGATGGCGCGCACGTACTCGACCGCCTGCCGCAGTTCGGCGTTCAGGCGTTCTGCGTCCTCCAGTTCCCGCTCGTCGCGCTGTTCATAGCGCAACGGGAAGCTGCCGACGGTGATGTGCGTCCCGTTCATCAGCCGCACCGCCCCCTCGATGCGTTGTCCCGCGATGAAGGTGCCGTTGGTGGAGCCCAGATCGCTGAGCATGACTGCATCGCCGGCCAGTTGCAGGCGGCAATGCTGGCGCGACACCTCGGCGACGGGAAACTGGACGTCACAGGCGGGGTGGCGGCCGATTGTGATCCCGGCCGGCGTGATCCTGACCCGCTTCGTCCTGCCGTCCTGCAGGAAAGACAGGAAATGCCCCAGCCGGACGGGCGGCGCCGCGGCGGTCGTCGATGCTTTCGTCATTGTCTGTTCGAACGCGTCGAACGTTTCGTCAGCCGCCATCGATCGGACCTATCCGTAAGGAAGGTCTTGATACTGTCATAATCCGTTTGTTTACAAAAACTGGTCTCGGCTGTCATTTCGCACAAATTGTTAAGTTTTTGCGGCAACCCGTACCCGATGAGACCAGCCCATGCCCATGACGGTTGAGGACTTGGACAACGGCGTTACAAAAGTCGTGATCAGAGGCCGTATCGACATCGCGGGCGCACAGGACATCGACCTGCCGCTGAACGTCGTCGGTGGTTCCCGCCGCGCCGTCGTCATCGATCTGGCGGACGTGAGTTTTATGGCCTCGATGGGATTGCGCGGCCTGGTGATGTGCGCCAAATCGATCCACAGCAAACGGGGCAAGGTCGCGATGTTCGGTCCCCGTGCCGAAGTGGCGGAGGTGATCCAGACGATGGGCATCGACGAACTCATTCCTCTGATGGCATCCGAGGCCGAGGCCATCGCGCTGGTGACAGTTGGTTGACCACCCTGGTTTCCGAACTCCAGCTCACATCCGCGGTGGCGGACCTTGCTCAGGTCTATCCCTGGCTGGATGAGGCGGCGGCAGGGGTTGAAGCCGCCAACCTGGCGCGCATTCACGTCGCGCTGGAGGAGGCGGTCGCAAACGCCGCGTTGCACGGGTTCCCGGAGGGACGGGTTGGGCACATCACGCTCCGCGCCGAATGCCTGACTGACAGCCTCGTGCTACAGGTCGAGGATGATGGGGTCGCGTTTGATCCGACCGCCGTGGCGGCACGCAAGCGGGCGACCAGCCTGGACGATGTTGAACCGGGCGGATGGGGATTGGGCCTGATCCGCGCGTTCGCGACCTCGGTCGCCTATGAGCGGCGGGATGACCACAACCGTCTGACGATGCGTTTTCGATTGAAAGCGGAAAATTCCGCGTGATCGGATGCGCTGGTCAGATCATGGACTCGTCCGCGACGACCTGACGGGTCTCCCGTAAAATTGCCACAAAGCGGTTGTGTTTGGCGCAACTCGTTTCGCCTGTGCTGCTTCAGGCACAGGTGATCCGGGAAATTGCCGCCCTGCCGACAGAAATCGGTGGGGTGGCGCAGCGATCAGACTGGTTTGTCACGATATAACCGTTGCGTTTATACCCGACCACGCAGGCCTTCGGTGCGTTAGTGCCGTCAAGTCCATCGATCATAGGCAGGAAACGGAACTTGATCCACGCCCACCCATCCACCGCATCCGCGGTCAAACATGCTTTGTCCGGCACTGGCGTGCAGACCGCGCGCCCGGTCCACAGCAATCAGACCGCCCCGGCTCTGGTCACCGAAGCGATACGTCGCGACGAAGGTCGCCTGTCCATCGACGGTGCCTTCATGGTCGAGACCGGCGTGCATACCGGCCGGTCCGTGCAGGACAAGTTCGTCGTCGATGAGCCCTCGGTCACCGGCGACATCTGGTGGGGCAAGATCAATCAGCGCCTGCCGGCGGACAAGTTCAACGCGTTGAAGGGGCGCGTGCAGGCCTATCTGCAGGGGCAGGAGCTGTTCACCCAGGACCTCTATGCCGGCGCCGATCCGGAGCATCGCGTGCGCGTGCGCCTGGTCACCACCCAGGCCTGGAATGCGCTGTTCGCCCGCAACATGTTCATCCGTCCGCCGGCGGAGGATCTGGCGGGCTTCGAACCCGACTACGTCATCCTGCACGCGCCGTTGTTCCAGACCGATCCGGAGATCGACGGCGTCCGCTCCTCCACCACCATCGCGCTGTCGTTCGAGCAGAAGATGATCGTCATCGCCGGCACCGAGTATGCCGGTGAGGTGAAGAAGTCGATCTTCACCGTGATGAACTGGCTGCTGCCCGCGAAGGGCGTGATGCCGATGCATTGCAGCGCCAATATCGGCAAGGACGGCGACGTCGCGCTGTTCTTCGGCCTGTCGGGCACCGGCAAGACCACGTTGTCGTCCGATCCCGCACCGCAGGCTGATCGGCGACGACGAGCATGGCTGGGGCGCGAGCGGCACCTTCAATTTCGAAGGCGGCTGCTATGCCAAGGTCATCAACCTGTCGCAGGAAGCCGAGCCCGAGATCTACGCCGCCACGCAACCGGTTCGGAACGGTGCTGGAGAACGTGATCGGCGACGAGCACGGCAACCTCGACCTGACGGATGCCAGCGCTGACCGAGAACACCCGCTCCTGCTACCCGGTCGAGTTCATTCCGAATGTCGAACTCTCGGGCCGCGGCGGGCAGCCGAAGAACGTCTTCATGCTCTGACCTGCGACGCGTTCGGCGTGCTGCCGCCGATCTCGCGGCTGACGCCGGCGCAGGCGATGTACCATTTCCTGTCCGGCTACACCGCGCAGGTCGCCGGCACGGAAAAGGGTCTGGGCGCGGAGCCGAAAGCCACGTTCAGCACCTGCTTCGCGCACCCGTTCCTGCCGCGGCCGCCCGGAGGTCTACGGCCGGATGTTGGCCGACCTGATCGCCCGATACGGCGCCGACGTGCTGGCTGGTGAACACCGGCTGGAGCGGCGGCCAGTACGGCGTCGGCAAACGCATGAGCATCAAGCATCACCCGCGCCCTGCTGCGCGGCGCTCTGGACGGCTCGCTGACCAAGATGGCAGTTCCACCAAGGATCCGTTCTTCGGCCTGTCCATCCCGACGCACGTCCCGGGCATTCCCGACGAGGTGCTCGACCCCCGCCAGGCCTGGGCCGACAAGGCCGCCTACGACCGCATGGCGCAGAGCATCTGATCAAGCGGTTCGAGGAGAATTTCGCGACGCTTCGAAGCCGGCGTCGGCGACGACGTCAAGGCCGTGGCGATCCGCGCAGCGGCATGATGGAGCGGGAGTAACCGCGCTGTCGCCGAAACCTGTCAGCACATGCTGCGGGAACATCTGCAGGCGTATCGACCCTTCACAGCCGAGCAGCCTCGGTCCAATGTCGGAGCGTAACCACCGAGGCTGCTCATGCCCATAGCCACTGAGAAGCATCCTGCGTTTGGCCGCCGCGGGATGGCTATTACCAACCATCCGCTCGCCTCGGCCGCGGGCGCCGAGATGCTGGCCGCCGGCGGCAATGCGATCGACGCCGCGGTCGCTGCCTTGTTCACCCTGACGGTGGTGGAGCCGATGATGGTCGGCATCCTCGGGGGCGGCATGGCGCATATCCGCCTGGCCGACGGCACGCATACGGTGATCGACGGCCAGAGCACGGCGCCGCTGGCGACAGGGCCCACGACCTATACGCCCGATCCCGACGCCGCACCCGGCACGATGGACACCATCGGCCGGCTGAACGCGGTTGGCCCCACGTCTGTCGCCACACCCGGCAACCTGATGGGCTGGCTGCAGGCGTTGCAGCTTCACGGGACATTCTCCGCCGCCGACGTCATGGAGCCGGCAATCCGCCATGCATCGCGCGGCTTCCGGGTGACGCCCTACCTGCACGAATGCGTCTCGGACTGCGCCGCAGACATGGCCCGCGATCCGGAGATCGCACGCTTTTACCTACCAGGCGGGGACCCGATCGCGCCTGGGACGCGGCTGGTTACCGGCGACTATGCCGAGACCCTCCGCGCCATCGCCCAGCACGGCCCCGGCCTTCTCTACGGCGGTGCGCTGGGTCGCATCTACGTCGACCATATGGCGCAGGCCGGCGGGTATATCACCGCGGCCGATCTCGATGCGGTCCGCACGGTGACGCGGGACCCGGTGCGCGGCACCTATCGTGGCCACGAGATCATCGGGCCGCCGCCGCCGACCTCCGGCCCGCTGCACATCATCCAGATGCTCAATATCCTGGAGGGTTTCGATATCGGGGCCTTGGGCTTCGGCTCCGCCGACACCGTCCATCTGCTGGCCGAGGTCTTGAAGATCGCCTTTGCGGACCGAGCGGCGGCGACGGCCGACCCGGCGTTTGTGAAGGTGCCGGTTGAGCGTCTGTTGTCGAAGGCCTATGCGGCCGACCGCCGGGCGCGCATCGACATGAAGGCGGCGCAGGCGTGGTCGGCGGAGGTCGCGGCCGAAGGCTCACCCTATACGACGCATGTCACCGTGGCCGACGGGATGGGCAACGTGGTTGCCTCGACCCAGACGATCAACAGCCTGTTCGGCGCCCGCTACATGATCCCCGGCACCGGCATGATCCCGAATAATTACATGTTCGTCTTCGATCCCCGGCCGGGACGGGCGAGTTCGGTGCAGCCCGGCAAACGCGTGACGTCGTCCATGTCGCCGGTCATCGTCCTGCGCGACGGCAAGCCGATCTATGCGCTGGGACTGCCAGGTGGGCTACGCATCTTCCCATCCGTGATGCAGGCGCTGTCCAACCTGATCGATCACGGCATGACGGTGCAGCAGGCGGTCGAAGCGCCGCGCGTCTGGACCCAGGGCCATGCCCTGGAGATCGAAGGCGGCATCAGCGACGCCGTCTTTGCTGCGTTGCAGGCTCGCGGCCACGATGCCGTGCGCGTCGGTAACGTCGCGGGCGGCATGAGCGCGATCCATTTCCATCCGGACGGGATGATGGAAGGAGCCGTCCTGCTGGCGTGCCGATGGCACGCCGATCGGCCTTGGCGGCGGCCTGGCCCGTCCCGGTGTCCGGTTCAGGCCGGAGGCTCAGCGGAGCTAGAGCGTGATGACCGGAGGCGGTATCGCCCGGAGGTCCATCCCGCGACTCGAACATAACACCTGTCTCGATGCCGATGACTGCAGACGTCAGGCGATTCCGCCTCCTGCTCTAGGGCTTTACGGTCTGAATGACCTCGAACCCTTCGAATTCGGGATGGCCGGCATACAAGGGCTTGTTGCCGCCCGCGCCGGCATGCGCGCGGCGAAACGCCTCGGACCGCGTCCAGGCCTCGAACGCCGCCCGGTCGCGCCAGATCGTGTGCGAGGAATACAGCACGTGATCCTCTTTGACGGGCCCGCGCAGCAGATGGAACTCGATGAAACCGGGCACCTCGGGCAGATGCGTGTCGCGGGAGGTCCAGACTTCTTCGAACGCGGCCTCGGCGCCCGGTAGGACCTTGAAGCGGTTCATCGCGATGAACATGGGGAATCTCCTTCGGCTGCGTCCGCAGGTTATCTGGCGGCAGGCGTGTAGGGAACAAGCGTTGGCGGATCAACGCTGTCCACTGGCGGCCATTGGACGGCGCTCTAGGCACGAGACGGCCGGACCGACTAGGTATTGGCCCATGAGAATCCTTTTCCTGGGCGACATCGTCGGCCGCACGGGCCGTGAGGCCGTCATCGCACGGCTACCCGATCTGCGCCGTTCCCTGCGTATCGATCTGGCCGTGGTGAATGCCGAGAATGCCTCGCATGGCTTTGGCCTGGGTGCGGATATTGCCCGCAATCTGTTCGACGCCGGTGCCGATGTGCTGACGCTCGGCAATCATGCCTGGGACCGCAAGGACATCATCCCGTTCATCGCCCAGACCCCCCGTCTGATTCGGCCGTTGAACTATCCGCCCGGCACGCCAGGACAGGGGGCGGTGATGGTGGCTCTGCCGGATGGGCGGAAAGCGTTGGTCATCCAGGCCATGGGACGATTGTTCATGGATCCGCTGGACTGTCCGTTCCGCGGCATCGCGGATGTGCTGAGCAGCCACCGTCTGGGCGCCAGCGTTCAGGCGATCTTCGTCGATTTCCACGCCGAGGCGAGCAGCGAGAAGATGGCCTTTGGGCATTTCCTCGACGGGCAGGTGTCGTGCGTGGTTGGCACGCACACCCATTGCCCCAGTGCGGATACGCAGATTCTGCCGAATGGCACCGGCTTTCAGTCGGACGCCGGGATGTGCGGCGACTACGACAGTGTCATCGGCATGGGGAAGGGCGAGGCGATGACCCGGTTCTGGCGCAAGATGCCAGGTGAGAAGTTGCAGCCCGCCGAAGGGATTTCGACGATCTGCGGGGTCTTTGTGGAGACCGATGATGGAACGGGCCTTGCAAGGCGCATCGCGCCGGTGCGGCAAGGTGGCCGGCTGGCGGAGACGATGCCGGCAGTTTGATGGTTCGTTGCAGGCGATAAGATAAGTGCCTCTGGGCGTCGACTTCCCCTCGTCGTGGTCGGCCTCCCAGACTGTGCGAAAACTCAGGCGAGAGGCGCGTTCGGAGAAAATATTTCCAACGATGTGGCAGGATGGATCACCCTGTCATGGCCGGCCTTGTGCCGGCCATCCACGCCTTTAAGCAGTTGATATCCGGCAAGTCGTGGGTGGCCGGCACAAGGCCGGCCATGACATGAGGGGCTGGCCACCGCCATCAGGCGGAGAATTTCATTCTCCCCGGCCCGATAGCGTTCGAGTTTTCGCACACCCTGCTCCGCCGACCACGACGAAATTAGGCGCGTTCGTCATTATTTTAACGCCTTTGAGACTTTCGCCCACCACGACGAGGAGCCGGCAATCGGTCCCCGCCCGCGAAGATCACCCCGGCAGACGGAACTCGATGTCCTGCGCCCCTTGCCACAGCACCATCTTCCCGAGCGGGAGAAGGTTTTCGTTGCCTTCCACGACCGTCAGGAAATGGTTGCCGGCAAGCTGTCCCATCTTGCTGGCGAACTGCACCCCGCCATACGCGAGCAAGATCTCGGTCTCGGAAATTCCGCCCGGATACAGCAGAATCTGCCCCGGCGCCGGATAGCTCGTGTGGTTTTCGAACGGCAGACCCAGGTCCAGATCGCCCAGCGGAATCCAGCAGCCTTCGCCACTCCAGCGGACGTGGATGATGCGTTCCTTGTATGGTAGTAAGGAACGAAACTTTGCCACCGTCTTCGGAGCGGCCGCTTCTTCGAACCTGGCTTTGAAGGTGAAGGGGCCGGCAACGATTTCGATCATCTGGGTCTCCGCATCTCAGACAAGGCGTCTATACCAGGAACGCGTCTATACCAGGAACGCACTGGCATCGAAACCATTCGGCACGTTTCCGGTCGGCTTGATCAGGTCATAGGGCGCACGCGACAGATACTGGCCGCTGCCGGGTTCGGCCTGCACCTTTCCGTCCCGCATCACCACCGCGCCGCGGCGCAGTGTCGTGACCGGCCAGCCGGTTACCTCCATCCCTTCGTAAGGCGTGTAGTCGATGATGTGCTGCATCAACGTATTGGTCAGCGTCACTGACTTCTTCGGGTCCCACAGCACGAGATCCGCATCCGCCCCCGGCGCGATCGTGCCCTTGCGCGGATACAGCCCGAACAGCCGCGCGGGGTTGGACGACGTCAGGCGGACGAAGCCGCAGGCGTCCATGCGACCCTTGGTCACCGCCTCGTTGAACAGGATCGGCAGCCGTGATTGCAGCCCGGGCACGCCATTGGGAATGTCGCGGAACGGCGCATCGGTGCCGTTCACCCGCTTGCCGACCGGCGTGTCATAGCCCCACCCGCTATGGTCGGAGGACACCACGTCCAGCACGCCGTCACGGATGCAAGCCCACAATCCTTCGCTCGCCGCAGCGTCGCGCGGTGCGGGGCTGCACATGAACTTCGCCCCCTCGAAACCCGGCCGGTCCATATGCTCTGCCGACAGCACGAAATATTGCGGGCAGGTCTCGCCCCAGACCTTCAGGCCACGGGACTTGGCGCGCGCGATTTCCTCGGCGACTTCAGGGCAGGAGACATGGAACACCTGGATCGGCTGATCGACCATCTCGGCCAGCGCGATCGCCCTGTGCGTCGCCTCCCGCTCGATCATCGGGGGCCGCGACCAGGCGTGGTATTTCGGCGCGGTGCGACCGTCGGCAAGCAGCGCGGCGGTGCGCCAGTTGATCGCCTCGTAGTTCTCGCAATGCACCGTCACCAGCATCTGGTTGCGGCGCGCGGCGGCGAGCACGCGGATGAATTGCCGGTCATCCAGGTGCAGCGGGTCATAGGTCAGGAACGCCTTCAGGCTGCGCACGCCGGCTGCGGCCACCTGGGGAATCTCGTTGAAGACGACCTCATCCGTCGCATCGGTGATGATCTGGTGAAAGGTGTAATCGACCATCGCCTTCTGCGCTCGCCGCCGGTATTCGGCGAACGGTGCCAGGATGCCCTGGCCCTTGAACTGCGTGGAGAAGGTGACGACGCTGGTCGTGCCGCCGGCAAGGGCAGACGTGCTGCCGGTGACGAAGCTTTCCTCATCCGCGCCGCCGTCTGCCTGCAATTGTTCGATATGGCAATGTGAATCGACACCGCCCGGCATCACCAGCAAGCCCTGAGCATCGATCGTCTGTTGTCCGCGCAGGTTTAGCCCGACGGCCGCGACCCGTCCGCCCGTCACGCCCACATCGGCGTCGAACATATCCGAGGGCGTAACGACCGTTCCGCCCGCAATAACGAGATCATAATCGGCCATCGGTACCACTCCCGGGCAAAATTCCGCCAAGCGATACCCGTCCCGGCCCAACGGAACAAGGCCATGGAACAAGACCAAGGTACGGACCGGGTTTGAACTCGTTCCGGTCAGTCAGGAAGACTCGCTGCCGGAGGAACGCCGCCATGCTCGACAGGAAGACCCGCATCCGTATCGGCCTCTTGCTGCCGTCGTCCAACACCACGCAGGAAATCGAGTTCAACCGTATCCTGCCCGACGGCGTGTCCCTGCACATCACACGCCTGCCGCTGCGCAAGGTCGACGCTGCCTCCACGGCGCGTATCGTCGAAGATATCGAGAGCGAAAGTCAGAAGCTGGCCGACGCCGACGTTGACGCCATCGTGCTCGCGGCCACGGCCCCAAGTTCCCGCAACGGTATCGGCTACGACCAGGAGCTGATCCGCCGGATCGAGACGGCGTCAGGCCGTCGCGCCACCACAGCCTCCACCGCACTGATCCAGGCACTGCAGGTGCTGGGTGCGAACCGGATCGTCATGGCGGGCCCCTGGAGTGACGCCACGAATGTCAGCGCCGCCGCATTCATCGAGGCCAGCGGCGTCACCGTTCTGGCGCATCAGGCTTTGGGCCGCGTCAGCAATCTCGACATCGGGTTGCTGGAGGAAGACACGGCGCTGGAACTCGGCCGCGCCGTGGACCGGCCCGATGCCCAGGCCATCATGCTCGCCTGCGGCAACTGGCGCACGCTCGGCATTGTCGACCGGTTGGAGACGGCGGTCGGCAAGCCGGTGCTGACCACGAACCAGGTCAGCCTCTGGGCCGTGCTGCGCCTCGCCGGGCACCACGCGCCGGTCTTCGGCTGGGGCCGCCTGCTGCGCGAGTTCATGGGATGAGGCCAAAAGGATGAAGCCAATAGGATGAAAATCGTCGTTCCCGATGACTACCAGGACATGGTGCATCGCCTGTCCTGCTTCTCGTTGCTCGATGGCCATGAGGTCACGCGGTACCGCGAGCCTGCCAAGGACCTTGATCAACTGGTCGAACGGCTGCAGCCGGCGGAGGTCGTCGTTGCGATCAGGGAACGCGTCGATTTCTCCCGCGCGCTGATCGAGCGGCTGCCGAATCTCAGGCTGATCGCGCTGGTGGGCCGAGGGGCGACCACGATCGATCTTGCGGCGTGCCAGGACCACAATGTCCTGGTTTCCACGGGTGCCAGCAATTCGCCGTATGCCCCGGCCGAACTGACGGTTGCGCTGATGCTCGCGGCGCGGCGCAATATCGTCGTGGAGGCGGAACGGATGCGTCGCGGCGAATGGCCGTGCACGCTGTCGCACCGGCTGGCCGGCAGCACGCTGGGTATTTTCGGCCTCGGCACGATCGGATCGCTGGTTGCGCGTGCAGGCGCCGGGCTCGGGATGAACGTGCTGGCCTGGGGGCAGGCGGCCTCGGCCGAACGGGCGAAGGCGGCGGGCTATGAATTCGCGGCCAGCAAGGCGGATCTGTTCGAGCGCGCCGACGTGCTGTCGTTGCACGTCCGCCTGCGCCCCGACACGCGCGGCATCGTGGGTCCCGATGACCTGGCCCGCATGAAATCGACAGCGTTGATCGTCAACACGTCGCGGGCGGAGCTGATCCAGCCCGGAGCATTGCTCGCCGGCCTGCGCGCCGGAAGGCCAGGTTACGCCGCCGTCGATGTGTATGAAGAAGAACCAATCATGGGCGGTGACCATCCGTTCCTCAGCATGCCCAATGTGGTCTGCACCCCGCATCTCGGCTGGGCCGAGTGGGATAATTTCGAACTCTATTTTCGCGAGGCGTTCGAGCAGATCGTCGCCTATGCGGCCGGTCGGCCATTGCGTCTGATGAAACGGAGCTGACCGTCATCACGAAACCGTGAGCGACGTCTTCAGGCGTATCATTCCGTGCTAACGAGACCGGCATATCTTCAGACAGCATGGGTCGAGATACGTTATGAGGAGGCTGACCGGCAGCCCCTATATCCGCAGGTTGGCCTCGGTCAGCGCTGCGCTGAAAGTCGTTGCGGGCATCGTTCTGATGCTGGTCGCAACCGCCGCCTGGTATCAGATTTCCGCCAGCCGCGATGCAATTATTTCGGAAACAGAGCGACAACTGTCGCGTCTGGACATGGTGTTTGCCGAACAGACCGGCCGAGCGGTGGAGGCAGTGGATCTGCTGGTGGGTGGGGCGCTGGAAACGGTGCAGCTTCATCTTCTGCAGGACCAGCCGCTGAACGGTGTCGATGATCTGTTGCGGCATCGCATCAGTGGTGTTCGCCAGCTTCGTGCGCTGACTGTCGTCGATGCCAAGGGCGATGTTCTGGTCGACCACCGAGCAGGGCAACGATTACGCACCGCCCGACATCATTCGTTCGCTGCTGGATCATTATCGCATCGATCCCAAGGCCGACCTGCTGATCAGTCCGCCGTTTCGTGGCCCCGACAAGCGCTGGTATGCCATTCTGAGCCGTCCGATGCGGGGGCAGGGGGCGACGGTTCAGGGCCTCGCCGGTGGCGCCATCGCCCTGAATTATTTCGAGGAATTCTACCGCGCCGTCGAATTGAGCGAAGAATGGTTCGATCAACCTGCACCTGAGCGACGGGACTTTGCTGGCGCGCTTTCCGCATGACGACGGGGTCATCGGCTTCAGCTACGGCGCGCTGCCGCCGTTCCAGGACGTGCTCCCAAGAGCATGGCGGCTACCTTGGTGATGGACAGCCCGATCGACGGCAACACCCGTGTCGTCGCGATCCGCGCGTTGAAGGCATTCCCGCTGGCCGTCATGGTCTCTGTCGATCAGGGCCGCATTCTGGTTAAGTGGCGGCATGGTGCTTGCGCCCTGATCGCTTTCGCCCTGCTTCTGAGCGGGGTGGTCGTTCTCCTGTTGCTGACCTTGGCGCGTCGGTCCCGGCAGATCGAGCATTTGCTCGACGACTCCCACCATGCCCGCATGGCGGCGGAGCAGGCCAGCAGTCGAATGATGCAGCAGATCTCCGAACGCGAACGTGCCGAAGGCGCACTGCGCCAGGCGCAGCGCATGGAGGCAATTGGCCAGTTGACCGGCGGCGTCGCGCACGACTTCAACAATCTGCTGACCGTGGTGCTTGGCAACATCGACATCCTGCAACGCCGGGGAGCATCAAAAGACGCGGCCGTGACGGCGCGGCTGGACGCGATCCGGTCCGCCGCCGAACGCGGTGCCACGCTCACCAGCCATTTGCTGTCGTTCGCCCGGCGTCAGCCGCTGATGCCGAAGCCGGTCGACCTGAATGCGACGGTCAGCGGGATGCAAAATCTGCTGGACAGCGCGGTCGGTTTGCGTGCGCGAATCGAATTCGACCTGGAGCCGGGCCTCTGGCCCGCCATGGTCGATCAGAACCAGATCGAACTCCTGATCCTGAACCTGGTGATCAATGCCCGTGATGCCATGATCATTCCGGGCGTCATCACCATCGTGACGTACAATACGTTCCGGACGCGATCTTCTGCCCCCGATGCACCGCCGCCGGGCGATTACGTGCGGATCGTCGTCCGTGACACGGGCAGCGGCATGTCGCCCGAGGTGCTTAATCGCGTATTCGAACCGTTCTTCACCACCAAAGCGCTGGGCGCCGGGTCCGGTCTGGGCCTGTCGCAGGTCTTCGGAACCGCCCGCCAGTCGGGCGGCGCGGTGAAGATCGAATCGGAGGTCGGGCGTGGAACGATCGTCACCGTCGACCTGCCGTGCGCCCAGTTGTCCCCGGCCGATGCCACTGCCGCACGGCATCCGGGCCGGTTGCGCGGCTCCACCGCCACGGTTCTGCTGGTCGATGACGACGAAGCCGTGCGCGTCGTCGCGGCAACGATGCTGCGCGATATCGGCTACGCGGTGCGGGAGGCCGATAGCGGTGCCGGCGCCCTGGCACAGTTGGAGGGCGACGATTCGATCGACGTACTGATGACCGATCTGGTCATGTCGGAAATGAACGGCTCTCAGCTCGCCACGGCCGCGCGGGAGCGATTGCCTCACCTGCCGGTGATTTTCGTCTCGGGCTATGCCGATCCGCTGGATGAGGCGTGGACGCTGCAACACCCGCTGGTACGCAAGCCTTTCGGCGCCGCAGACCTGCACCGGGTTGTCGAGGCTGCGCTGGTCGAACGGCGAGAGGCGGTTGCCATGTCTCGCGACTAGGGCGTTTTCACCCTGACTGACTGGAAAAACCGCGTCATGGCCCGGCTTGACCGGGCCATCTCCATCAGCGGAGGACGCGCGGCGAGAAACTGTGCCTCACTCGGCCGGGATGGCCCGGTCGAGCCGGGCCATGACGGGGATGGGCGATTCCCGTCAGCCTAAAACGGGTTTGGCGACGTGGCTCACGGCTCACGCTTCTCCGAGACGACCGGCAGGCTGTGCGCTTGACCCGTGACGGCGCACGCTCACACTGCTGGAGCCTGATCGAAGGACGACCGCCATGGCCTTGAGCATCCGCATCGACGATCGCCGTCCGTTCGCGAGCGGGACCAGCTTCGGCGATACCGGGCCTATGAGCGCCTGACGGGCCGCGCGCTGTTTGCCGTCGATCCGCTGGCGCCGGCGCAGGCGGATGTCGTCGATCTCGACCAGGCGCCGCGGGATGACGACGGCCTGGTGCGGTTCGCCGCCGATTTCATGATCCTGAAGCCGCGTCGAGATGCAGCGCGGCAATCGGCCGCGTGTTCTACGACTACGGCAATCGCGGCCACAAGCGCGCGCTGCAGTTCTTCAACGACGCGCCGCACAGCAACGACGCCGATCACGCTGGCGCACGCCGGCAACGGCTTCTTCATGCGCCGCGGCTACGCGGTCGCCTGGCTCGCGTGGGAGGGCGACATGCTGCCGGGCGACGGCCGCATGGTGCTCGACGTGCCGGTGGCGACCGACAACGGCGAGCCGATCACCGGGCGCATCCGCGTCGAGTATCATCGCCGACGCGCCGGGCATCACCTGCTTCCCGCTCAGCGGCCGGATCGCGGCGCATTCCTATGCCGCCGTCTCGCTCGACACGCGCGACGCGGTGCTGACGCGGCGGCGCTATCCGTACGACACGCCGGAGGTGATCCCGCACGACCAATGGCGCTTCGCCAGCGTCGAGGCCGGCATCGGCGGCGAGACGCAGTCGGTGCGAACACGCCGTGGTGCCGTCCGACCGGCACATCTCACTGCCGGCCGGCTTCCAGCCCGGCTGGATCTATGAGCTCGTCTATACGGCGAAGGATCCGCTGGTGCATGGGCCTCGGCCACGTCGCGGTGCGCGATTTCGTCAGCTTCCTGAAATACGACGACCGCGACGGCAACCCGCTGCGCGGCGTGGAGAAGGCGTATGCCTGGGGCCGCTCGCAGACCGGGCGCTGCCTGCGCGACTTCGTCTATCGCGGCTATCAACGCCGACGCCGCGGGACGGCGCGTGTTCGACGGCGTGCTGCCGCATGTCGCCGGTGCCGGGCGGAAGTGGCTGAACCATCGCTTCGCCAGCCCGATCGTCTCGGGCGGCCAGCAATACGAGGACCACTTCAACATCGCCGACAGCTTCCCGTTCTCCTACGCCGTGGTCGACCGATCATCTGACGGGCAGGCAGGATGCGATCCTGAAGCGGCCCGACGACCGATCCGCTGGTGTTCCACACGCAGACCGCGACGGAATACTGGGTGCGGCGCGGCTCGCTGGCGCACACCGACACGCAGGGCAACGACCTGCCGCAGCCGGACACGGTGCGGGTCTATTGCTGGTCGAGTTCGCAGCACTTCGCCGATCCGCTGCTGAAGGCGCCGTCGCGCGGGCATCGGGCAGAATTTTTCCAACATCGTGTCCACGTCGATGTTCTTCCGCGCCAATGCTCGATGCGATGGATGCGCTGGGCGACGGATGGCACGCCGCCGCCGGACAGCCGCATCCCGACGCGCGCCGACGGCACGCTGGTCGATTATCGACGACGTGGCGGCAGCAGTTCCCCGCCATTCCCGGTGTCGTGCACGCCGCGCTGCGCCGAACGCGCTGCCGCTGCTGGATTTCGGGCCCGATGTGGAACGAGGGCATCCTGCGGGAGCCGCCGGCAGTCGGTGCCTGGCCGGCAACGACTCCGGAGGCGCCGGGCATGCACTACACCGTGCTGGTGCCGTCGGTGGATCGCGACGGCAACGACGTGCCCGGCGTGCGCGCGCCGATGGTGGCGGCGCCGCTCGGCACCTACACCGGCTGGAATCCGCGTGCGCGCGGCCATGGCCACGGCGCGCAGTGGCGCTTCGAGGGCAGCTACATCCCGTTTCCCGACACGGAATCGGAACGCGCGATGACCGGCGATCCGCGCACGCTCGATCCTGGAGCGCTATCCCGAACGCCGAGGCCTATGTCGCGGCGATCCGGCGCGCGGCGAAACTGGTGGCGCAGGGCCTGATGCTGGAGGAGGACGTCGAACGCTGCGCCGCCGCGGCCGCCGACTGGTGTCCCACACGGCATGTTGTGGGGCTCGGACGGCGCGCAACGGGCAAGGTGTGAACCGCAACGATTTTCGCCGCCTTCGCCGCCCGTCTTGCGTCAAATCCGCCACCAGCGTGAACTCGAATTCGTGCCTCTGCCGGTTCGGGCACGGAAATCGCCCACACGTCCTTGACACCCGCTTACCCCGTCGGTAGCAAGCCCCCGCTTTCCGGCACGTAATGTTGCCAGGAGGCAAACATGGTTCAGGAACCGGGCGGCCCGGACCCCTCGTTCGAGGATCGTCTCAAGGCTGCCCGAAGCAAGCAGGGTCTCGACGCCCCGCCGAAGCGTCCTCCAACGAGGATGCGATCGGTGGTTCAGCCGTGGGCCATCGGCGTTGCGGGTTGGGATCGAACTGGTTTCGGCCCTGGTGGTGGCGGTCGCCATCGGTTACGGGCTGGACCGGTTGTTCCACACCACGCCGATCCTGACCGCCGTGTTCGTCCCGGTGGGCGGAGCGGCGGGTGTGTTGAATCTTTGGCGCCTGTTCGCGCCGAAGCCGGATGGTAGTAGGTAGGAGCAGCGCAGCGTGGCGGCCGAGGGTTCGAGCAGCATCGACGCGCTGGGACAGTTCCAGCTTCACCCGGCTCTGGGCGCCTCGGCGCATCGGTGAACTTCACCCAGTCCAACCTGATGATGGTGGTCGCCGGCGCTGCTGGTGCTGGCGCTGCTGTGGGTCGGCATGAAGCCGCGCGCGATGGTGCCGGGCCGGCTGCAGGCAGCGGCCGAGCTGGGCTACGAAACCATCATGTCGATGTGCGTCGAACACGATCGGCCAGGAAGGCCGCAAATTCTTTCCCATTCGTGTTCACCCTGTTCTTCTTCATCCTGTTCGGCAACCTGCTGGGCGTCTTCCCGCTGTTCTTCACCTTCACCAGCCACATCATGGTGACGCTGGCGCTGTCGCTGCTGGTGTTCGTCCTGGTGACGGTGGTGGCGCTCAAGGAACACGGGCTGCACTTCTTCAGCTATTTCCTGCCGCAGGGCATCCCCGTGGCTGCTGGCGCCGCTGCTGGTCGTGATCGAGGTCATCTCCTACCTCTCGCGCATCATCTCGCTGTCGGTTCGTCTCTTCGCCAACATGATGGCCGGCCACGTGATGCTGGAGGTGTTCGGCGCCTTCATCGTCATGCTGGGCGGCCTTGGATTGCTGGGCTACTTCCCGGCGGCTCTTTCGCTTGGGCTCAATACGCATCCTGATCGGGTTCGAGCTGCTGGTGGCGACCCTGCAGGCTTACGTCTTTGCGGTGCTGACCTGCATCTATCTGCACGACGCGGTTCACCTGCACTGACGGATTTCCTCTTAACCCTCTGAACGACCGGGCGGCGGTTTCGCCCGTACGGACTGATAATCGAAAGGAACTCGGACTATGGACGTCGCTTCCGCCAAGATGATCGGTGCCGGACTCGCCGTGATCGCTCTCGCCGGCGTCGGCGTCGGCATCGGCACGATCTTCGGCTCGCTGGTGACCAGCGTCGCCCGCAATCCCGGCCGCGCGCGACCGCGTGTTCGGCCTCGCCATCCTTGGCTTCGCGCTGACGGAAGCCGTCGCGCTGTATGCGCTGGTTATCGCCTTCATCATCCTCTTCGTCTGACAAAGGCGGGCGTGCCGGCCCGTTCCGGGTGCGGCGCGTCCGGCAAATGCCATGAAGCCGATTGCGATGAAGCCGATTGCGACTTCTGGGCGCAGGGCTTGCTGATGCTTCCCGCCGCCGCGCATGGCAGCGGGAATGCCGCAGCTCGATTTCGCCAACCCGCTGACCATCGCTCAGGTGGTCTGGGGGGCGATTATCTTCGTCGTCCTGTATATCCTGCTGTCTCGTGGCGGCCTTCCGCTGGTCGCGTCGGTGCTGGAGGAGCGTGCGGCCCGGATTTCGGCTGATCTTGACGCGGCCCGAGCGGCGAAGGCGAAGGCCGATGCCGATGCGGTGCAGTCCAAGGCGGCGCATGAGCAGGCCCGCGCCGAAGCTCAGACCGCGATCAACAGCGCGGTCAACGAGGCAAAGGAAGCCGCCGCCAAGCAGGCGGAGGTGCTGAATGCCCGCCTGGAAAAGCAGCTGCAGGACGCTGAAGCGCAGATCGCGCAGGCACGTGCCTCGGCCATGAGCGCCGTGCGCCAGGTTTCGACGGAAACCGCGGCGATGGTGGTGACGCGTCTGACCGGCGCCCCGGCCAATGCAGCGACGCTCGACAAGGCGATTGCGACGGCCATGGCCGCCCGCGGTATCGGCTGAGCAGGGGAACACGAACATGCACGAGGAACCCAGCTTCTTCGCCGAACCCAGGAACTGGGTGGTCCTGGCATTCATCCTGTTCTTCGTCCTCTTCGGGAAGAAGCTCTGGGGCGCGCTTGGCCGCCATGCTCGACGCTCGGGCCGACACGGTAAAGGCTGAACTGGAGGAGGCGCAGACCCTTCGCCGGGAAGCTGATGCCATGCTGAAGGACGCCGAGAAGCAGCGGGATGAGGCGGTGAAGGATGCCAAGGCGCTGATCGACGGTGCCAAGGCCGAGGCTGCCCGCATCACCGCTGCGGCGGCCGCGGAAGCCGAGGCGTCTGCCAAGCGGCGTGAGAAAATGGCGATCGACCGGATCGCCGCAGCGGAAAAGGCCGCTGTCGATGACGTCCGGCTGGCCGCTGCCGATATTGCCACCGTCGCCGCGCGACAGGTGCTGACGGAAGACCTGACGCCTGAGGCCGACGCGACCCTGATCGACCAGGCAATCAGCCAATTGCCCAGCGCGCTGGCTGCCCGGCACGCAGCGTAACGCCGTTCGGCAGAGCTGGACCGACGTAGGGCTGCCGTCGCTCACCAATTCGCGTATCGCGCAACGGCCGATGGCGATGTGCGATCCGGCTACGCCGGACGGTTCCGCAAGTCGTGATGCTGAGCTGTCGCCACGACCTGGAGCGAGCCCAATGTGCCGGACAGGCTGCCACGCGTGTCAGAGACGTCCACTGTAGTCGCGACGGTTCGAGCCTGCTCGCGAATCAGCTGCTCTAGCGCGAAAACCGAATCCAGCGCCTGGCTCCATAGCCGCACGCCGCCGGTGATCCCGGCGTCGTTCGACACCAGCTTGACGTTCTTCGGCAGGTCCAGGTCGACCTGCTTGGAGTTGCCGCCACCGATATACAGCGTGTCGTAGCCGACAAGTGTCGTGATGCAATCCAGCGCGTATTGCAGCCGCTTGTTCCAGCGCTTGCGACCGGCTTTCTTGAAGGCGGCAACGCCCAGGTACTGGTCGTAGGTCTTGCCCTTGTGGATCGGGTGCTGGCTCAGTTCCAGATGCGGCGCGGGCCGCCCATCCTGAAACAGTGCGAACCCCATGCCGGTCCCCAGGGTGATGACGCATTCCAGGCCCTTGCCGCTGATCACGCCAAGACCCTGCACCTCGGCGTCGTTCAGCATCCGCACGGGCTTGTCGAACTTCTCCATGAGTGTGGAGGCAAGCGGAAAGTTGCGCCACGCCTTGGTGCCGAGATTGGGTGCTGTCAGCACATAGCCGTGCCGCACAACACCTGGAAATCCCACCGAAATGCGATCGTATCCACCCAGCGGCTTGACCAGGTCGACCAGCGCCGCCACCACCGCCTTGGGTGTCGGCTGCGCCGGCGTGTCCACCCGCACGGGCCCTTTGATCATCTGGCCGCCGGAGTCCAGAAGACCCGCCTTCAGGTGCGTCCCGCCGATGTCGAATGCCATCGTCAAGGGAGACAACGGTTCCGTAGGAAAATGTTCTTTGTCCATGGGGTGCCCGTCCCGCGCCAGTCCGTATCGGAAGATAGTAGTTCTTTATGAAAAGACTACTCCCGGCGCAGGATTCGCCAGATTCCGTCCACGGCGCCCACCGGTCGCTCCGTCGTGGCGTCCAGCGCCACCACCGTCCCCTTCACGAAGACAAGACCGCGCGTGCGATGGGACACCTCGCCTCGCAATTCGACGAACTCGCCCGGATGGATGGCGTCGAGGAAATGCGTGTTGAGCTGAATCGTCGTGACGGACGCCCGCTCTGCTGCCTCCCAGGCGAGGAAACTCAGGCCGTGATCGGCGAAGGCCATCAGCACCCCGCCGTGGACGGAACCGGCTGGGTTGGCGTGATCCGGCGTGGTCAGCAGCCCATATTGCCGGCGGTCATCCGTCTTGCGGGTCCAGGGGATGCCAAGCGCTCCCGGCAGGCCGGCGCCGGGCAACGCGCGCCAGCCATGCGCGGCGGGATCATAACCGCTCACAGCGACGCCAACCGCTCCGGCAGGTCGAGCAGACTGTCGAGGCGGATATGGGCCTGCTCGATTTCAGGCTTCTCGGCGTGCATCCACCCCCACGGACCGCGGCGGACGAAAACCGCCGTCATGCCGGCGGCCAGGCTGGGAAGCACGTCATTGTCCAGCCGGTCGCCGACATAGGCGATCTGATCGGCGGGCACGCCGGCCGCTTCTGCCACGCGTTCGAAGAATTTCGGGTTCGGCTTCGACACGCCCCATCCGGCCGAGGAGGCGATCACATCTGCCGGCACATCCAGACGCTTCAGCGCGGCCTCGGCTTCGACCGGCTGGTTACCGGCGATCAGCACCTTGTAGCCGCGCTCACGCAGGGCGGTCAGGCACGGGATCGCATCAGGATAGAGGTCCGCGGCGACAAAGTCGTATTCCCATCCCTCGGCCGCCCGCAGTTTCCGAGCCTGGTTCGGTTCCAGTCCCGGTTTGAAGATCTCGAACACCCGCCGCAGCGACTCCCCGCGCTCCATCACCACGCCGATGGCGGTGAACAGCGTCATGGGGGGAACGCCCAGAAACGCGGCCCATTCCATCCAGTGGCGGGTTTCGTCGATCAGGGTTTCGCCAACGTCGAAACAGACAGCGCGGATGGGCATGAGCGGCCTTCGATGGGGCTTTGCAGCGACCCCGATCATGTTGGCTCACCGGCCGGGTTGCAATGCCGCCGTCTTTATCAGGGCAAGGTGGGGCGCACCATGGCCGGGGAGGTGCTTGGCAAGCGCGCGCGCCGCCCGGCATCGGCGCGGCCTACCGCCTGGATCAGGTCCCAGGACGCCTCGCGCCATACGTCCCGTGCCTGGGTCTGGCGACGCTCCACGCCGCTGCTGAGGTCCGGCGGCGCCTCGAGCCATGCCTCGATCGCCGTCCGCAGGGAGGCCTCGTCCGGGTCGCACAAATACACGTTTGGTGCCGAGGCGAGCTGTTCGCCGAGACCGCCGACCCGTGTCGCGATCACCGGCCGTCCGGCGGCCAGGGCGGCGGCGGCGACACCGCTCTGGCTCGCCTCGCGGTAGGGCAGGATCACCGCGTCGGACCAGGCGAGCAGGGCGCCGATCTCGGTTTCGGGCACCCACCGGTTCTCCACCGTCACGCTGGGGCAGGCCCGCAACGAGGCCAGAGCGGAACTCTCCGGACCCAGGCCGGAGATCCGCACGTCGAGGCGCCCTTCGAGGCCGCTCAGAGCCGCCGCCAGCAGGTCCAGGCCCTTATAGGGCAGCAGCCGGCCGAAGCAGAGCAGGCGTGGCCGCCCCAATGGACGTGCGCCCGACGGACGTGCGCCGTGCGGCATGTCGAAGGCGAAGGGCGGGTGGGTAAAGGGGACAAGCTTGGCCGCCCCGGTGCCGCAGAGGCCTTGTTGCTTCAACCGGTCCGCAACATGTCCGGTCAGCACCGCGATCTTGTCCGATGCGCGGCACAGCAGGCGTTGCAGCATCATCTGAAAGGGGAACCCGTCGCCCAAATGTCGGTCGGCCTCATGCACGACGACGACAATCCGAGCGCCTGCGAGGCGAAGGGCCGTGACCATGAGGAGGTCGAGCGGACCGGGCATCGCGCAGATCGCCAGATCGGGCCGCACGCCGCGGACGCGCCTGGCGAGCCCTGGCAGCGCAAGTGGCGCCGTCACCATGCGCCATAGCAAGGAGCCGAAGCCCCGGTAGGTTGCGACCGGCAGATCGCACTGCGGCGGGTTGGGCCCCTGCATGATCTCGGCCTCGCGGCACAGCGACAGGACAACGGTCACACCTGGCCGCTCCTTCAGGGCCTCTGCCAGGCAGGTCGCGAACCGGGGACCGGCGCCGCGTCGCCCCCATTGCCAGACAAGGATGTTCATCGCAGGGCCTCGATCGCCGCGAGCAGCGGGGCGGCGGTCAGCCGTTCGCGGGTTCGGCTCCGAGCCGCCTCGCCCAGACGGACGCGATGGGCCGGATCATCGGCGAGGCAGCGCAGCGCGGCAGCCGCCTCGGCGACGTCCGGCTCCGCCCACATCCCCCGATACACCGCTCTGTCGTCGCGCGCCGGCACGAGGTGACTGCCGATCGGCACGGCGCAGGTGTCGTCCATGAACTCGGTGTTGCCGGACCACGCCGTGGCGATGACGGGTTTGCCCAGCAGCATCGCCTCGGCCAGCACCAGGCCGAACCCTTCGGCGCGATGCAGCGACAGGACGATATCGGCGCAGGCGATCAGCGCGTGGTTGTCGGCCGGCGACAGGCACCGTGATTCCAGCCGGATATTGGGCGTGTCGGCAATCAGGGCGGCGATGCGCGCATGGTCGGCCGGCGCGTGATCCACCTGACCAAGTTTCAGCAGCAGGAACCGGTCCGTCCGGTCACCGAAGGCAGCCCGAAAGGCGGCGATCGCGCCGAACGGGTTCTTGCGGGCGCAGGAGGAGGCGAGGCTGAACGATACCAGCACAATGACCGCATCGTCCGGCAGACCGAAGGACAGGCGGTCGCGCGACGACGGGCGTGGCTGGACCTCGGCCAGCGCAGGCGGCACGACGCGGACCCGGCCGGGCAGCAAGGGTTCCAGCGCGGAGGCCGTGAAGTGGGACGGCGCCCACACCTCCGTGACGCAGGCGACGGCGGGACGCCAGTCCGGCGGTGCCTTCGGCAATTCCCACGCCCAATACCCGATGATCGGCCGCAGCCGCGTCAGCGCCCTGGGCAGCCGCAGCAGCGCCAATGGCAGCGACGGAGCGTTGACGTGCACAACCAGGGGGACATGCGGTGGCGGCAGGCCTGACAAATCGACCGGGATGTCCGCCGCGTGGCCGGCGAGTGGCGGCAGATCGATCGTCCAGACCGGCAGCCGCGCCGCCTGAGCGGCTTTCGCCATCAGGCGCGCGCCTTCGCCGAGACCCGAGGCGCGGGAGAATTCGCCGGCGATGGCGATACCGGGCTTGACGGAACCCGTGGCCGGCGAATCCGTGTCCGGACGCGGGGCGAGCCAACCCGTCACTCGGGCCAGCGCGTGTCGGCGGGATTCGGCCGGCAGCCGACGCCACAGCCGGTGCGGCAGGCTGGGCACGAAAGCCGGTACGGTGTGCGGGCGCATAATGCCGGATGATGGCGGTGCCTGGTTAAGAATGACTTAAAGGCGGACCGTGGCCGGTGACATTCGCCGGTCCAAGGTGCCGGTCCAGGTGACGGACGCACCGGCAACGCGCCGGTCGTTCGGCGGCTCCGTTGCCGGGTTGCATGCGATGCAGATGCCCCCGGCTGATCGGAACGGTTGCGCGCCGACGGGACTGGCGCTACGCCGCGCCATTCTCGTGCAGGAAGGGGCGCACGCCGTGGCGGTCAGAGATGTGAAGAAGGTGGTGCTCGCCTATTCCGGCGGCCTCGATACCAGCGTGATCCTGCGCTGGTTGCAGACGACCTATGGCTGCGAGGTGGTGACCTTCACCGCCGACCTCGGCCAGGGCGAGGAACTGGCCCCCGCGCGCGCCAAGGCCGAGATGTTCGGCGTGAAGGAAATCTTCATCGACGACCTGCGGGAGACGTTCGTGAAGGACTTCGTCTTCCCGATGTTCCGCGCCAACACCGTCTATGAGGGGCAATACCTTCTCGGCACCTCCATCGCCCGTCCGCTGATCGCGCAGCGGCAGATCGAGATCGCCGAACAGGTCGGCGCCGACGCCGTGGCGCATGGCGCGACCGGCAAGGGCAACGACCAGGTGCGGTTCGAACTCAGCTATTACGCGCTGAAGCCGGATATCAAGATCATCGCACCGTGGCGGGAATGGGACCTGACCAGCCGCACAAGGCTGCTGGAATTCGCCGAGACGAACCAGATTCCGATCGCCAAGGACAAGCGGGGCGAGGCGCCGTTCAGCGTCGATGCCAACATGCTGCACTCCTCGTCGGAAGGAAAAATCCTCGAAGACCCTGCGCTGGAGGCCGACGAGATCGTCTATCAGCGCACCATCCGGCCCGAGGATGCGCCGGACAAGGCAACGGTCATCTCGGTCGACTTCGAGCATGGCGATCCGGTGGCGATCGACGGCGAAAAACTGTCTCCGGCGGCGCTGCTGACGAAGCTGAACGCACTGGGCAAGGCGAACGGCATCGGCCGGCTGGATCTGGTGGAGAACCGCTTCGTCGGGATGAAGTCGCGCGGCGTGTATGAAACGCCGGGCGGCACGATCCTGCTGGCGGCGCACCGGGCGATCGAGAGCATCACGCTGGACCGCGAGGCGGCGCATCTGAAGGACAGCCTGATGCCGCGCTATGCGGAGCTGATCTACAACGGCTTCTGGTTCAGCCCGGAGCGGCGGATGCTGCAGGCGCTGATCGACACCAGCCAGCACAGCGTGACCGGGCGGGTGCGGCTGAAGCTCTACAAGGGCAATGTCAGTTGCATCGGGCGGGAAAGCCCCAACAGCCTGTATTCCATGAAGGTCGTGACGTTCGAGGATGACCAGGGCGCCTACGACCAGGTCGACGCACAGGGGTTCATCAAGCTGAACGCGCTGCGTCTGCGCCTGGGTGCGATGGCCGGCCGGCGCGGCGGGGCGCTGTAGGCCGGTGCGACATTTGCGGGGCTGGGGTCGTTTCGACTCCGCGAAAGCCTCGACACGGAGGCGGCCCGCAAGCGGGCCTTGGACGGAGGAGGCCGGAGGGCACAGAGGCGTTGTTTCACGGCGGTTGCGGAACGCAGGCCGCTCTGTGACGTGATTCAGGCTGAGCATTTCGGTGCGGTTCGGCGCGTTACGAATCCGCACTGTGTCGGCTGGGACGTCCAGGCTGACGAAGGCAGTAAGCCATGAGCCCATCAGCAACCGGCCGGCGACCCCTGTCCCCACGACGCTACCGCAACGCCTCCGTGCCCTCCGTACCCTCCGTCAAAGCCCGCTTGCGGGCCGCCTCCGTGTGTTCTTTTACTCAAGCCGATCGCCGCACCGGCCAATATCCAAGACGCGACCGGCAGCTTTGGCACAAGGCCGGGTGGCGCCGTGTCACGTCTGTAGATTTGGACTGATTGGATCAGACCAAATGGGCCTTTCTGACCGGTCCGTTATCCACCTATGGTAACGGCCTACGAGAGAGTCCGACCGATGTATGTGCCGCCTCATTTCAAGGAAGACCGTGTCGATATCCTGCATGATGCGATCCGCCGAGCAGGAGCGGCGACGTTGGTGTCGATGACCCAACAGGGGCTGTTCGCCTCCCACGCGCCCTTGCTGATCGATCCCGAACCGGCGCCGTTCGGCACCCTGGTCGGACATCTGGCGAAGGCCAACCCGCATGGACGCCTGCTCGACCCGAACGTGGAAACGCTGGTGATCTTCCAGGGCCTGGGCGGCTACATCACACCGTCCTACTACGAGGCCAAGAAAGAGCACGGCAAAGTGGTTCCGACCTGGAACTATTCTGCTATCCACGCTTACGGCGTGCTGGAGGCCTTCGACGAGCCCGACCGGCTGCTATCCATCGTCACCCGCCTGACCGAGACGCACGAGGCACCTCGTGCCGCGCCTTGGGCCGTTTCCGATGCGCCCGCGGATTTCGTCCAGGGCATGCTGAAGGGCATTTACGGGATATCCCTCCGCATCACCCGCTTGGAGGGCAAGGTGAAGATGAGCCAGAACCGCCCGGCCACCGACCATCAGGGCATTATCGATGGCCTGCGTGCCGATGGTCAGGCGGGGCTTGCCGACGCTGTGGCGGAGACCGTCGGCCGGCTCAAGGCACCGGTTGCTTAGTCTGCTCTGGATCAGTCTGGCAAGCGGATGAGCGATGGGGAGCATCGCCGTGATGCTCAGACCTCCGGGCCTGCGGTCATCACGTCTATTCCAGGCCCAGTGTGCGGCCTGGATAGCCGGCCACGTCGAAGTAATGGGTCGTGCCCACCGTCTGGTATTTGAGGATCGTGACCAGACCGTTCTGATCCGGCGCGGACTTCATGGTCAGCGGCCGATAGCCCACCATGGCGCCGTTCGGCATCGCTTCTGTCAGGACGCGGCCGATCAGCTTGCCCTTGTCCTTCGTCTTCAGCCCGAGGATCGACGCAATCGTCTTGCCCAGGTCGGCGTTGCTGGCCGGGGCCGGGTCGGTATAGCTCACGCGGAAATCCGGTCCGATCGCGCCCATGATGTTGCGTGTATCAGCGCGGCTGAAGCTGCCATGCATCCCCTGGCCCTGCTGCAGCCCGGTATCGGCGATCTCTACCCCGCAGGTCGTCGGGTCGGCGCAGCCGGTCGAGAAGGTGCGGAAGTTCACCGCGATCGCCGGCATGGGCGTTATCGCCGAACCCTCGAGCGCGATGGCCGCCAGCGGCAGCGTTCCAGGGATCGAGCCCAACCGCGAGTCGACGAACAGGCCGCTGACGTAGTCCTGTGCGGCGAGGATCGACACCAACTTCGCTGCCAGCGCCTTGTCGGGCTTCGGCATATACACAAGGTCGGACCCGCCATTGGCCGCCACCACCACCAGCGGGTGCGCCGGGTCATCTCCGATCAGCCCGTTCGCTTGGGACGGATGGATGCCATCCGCAACGGGCGCGTTCTTCGCGTCAGGATCGAACAGCTTCATCCCCAGACCGTGCGCCAGATCGATGGCGACAAAGCCCGGCGGGAGGAACGAGGGCTGCACGTCCTTGTAGCTCTGCGAGCCGGCAAAACTCGTCGCGCTCTCCTTGGAGATCGTCGAGAACCCATGGTCCGAGGTCAGGATCACGTCCGTGGTCGCATCCAGGCCCAGCTTCTTCAACGCGGCCATCAGCTTCGCCAGGTCGTCGTCGGCATTCCTGATCGAGGCCAGCGACGTCGGGCCATCGATGCCGGGGATCAGGCGGTTCAGCGAGTCACCCTGGTTGTGTTGCGTGCCGTCAGGATCCCGCGACCAGAAAACCATCACGAACGGCTTGCTGCGTTGCTTGAACATCGGCAGCACGGCCGAGGCGGCGGCATCGGCAAACCAGTTCTGCTGCTCGATATTGGCGATCTTGGTGCCGGGAGTCTGGAAAGTGCCGGCTTTGCCGTTATCGCCGCGGGTTGGGGCCTGCAGCGGCAGTTCGGCGTTTTTCATCGCCGCCTGCATCTCGGGCGACAGCGGGATGCCACCGGCGCGGCCGGTCGAGTCATCCAGCACGATGGTCGGGCCGCCGGTGCGGTCGGTGTGGTCGAAGATCAGCGACGGGCCCAGCTTGCCGATCGTCGCGGTCGAGAGATGGGCCTCGGCGGCGGCGCGCAGGATGGTTGTCTCGTTCAGATAGTTGCCGGCGAAATGTTCGTCGACGTCACCCAGCACGGGATCGCTTTCCAGGAACGGCGTCAGGCTGTCGCCGGCACCCGGGACCGGAAAGCCGCTATAGACCGTGTTGCTGAAGTCGCCCGTGTCGCCCAGGTAATGACCGGTTGCCATCGCCGAAGCATTGGGCGTCGTGAAGGTCGGGAACAGCGAATGGCTGTTCGCAAACCTCACGCCGTGCTGCAGCAGCGCAGCCATCGTCGGCGCGGTTTTTTCGGTGACCATGCCGGGGCGCAGGCCATCCGCCACGAACAGGATGACATTGCGTGGCTTTGCAGGTTCGGCTGCGGCGGATGGTGTGGTGGGAAATGGGCCGAGGACCGAAGCGGCCATGGCGGCGGAGGCCAGGGCGGCAGATGCCAGGGCGGCGGAGGTCGACAGACGGAACAGACGGCGCATAGCAATCCCTGAAGGCAGAGGCGCGGGCCAGTAAGTGGACCGGTCGGCACAATTCTAGGCGGCAACAAGGATTACCGGCCAGATGTCTTCAAGGGCACGAGGCGCGGCAGGCTGACGGCAATTGCCGGGACAAGGGCCAGAGCGGCGTTATGGCCAACGCTCGGCGTAGCGAGGGCGCAGCAGGCGGTCACCCTCTGTAAAAAAAGTCGGGCCCTATAAAAAGTCGGGCCCTATAAAAAGTCGGGCGGAGCGGCAGTGCCGCCCCGCCCCTGGCCTCCTTCAGGCTTTCGGGAAGCCGTGCCTGGCCATCAGGTCCGCCACCTTCGCAAGGTCCTCGAAGTGCTCTGCAAAGTCCCGGTTGATCATCTGCAGATCCGCCAATGGATTAGCGGTGCAGGCGGCGCCGTAAACCTGATTGACCAGGTCGACTTTCGGCGGATGCGCCGGGTTCGGCGGCCCGTCGAAATTCAGCGCGAGGGCCATGTTGTTCGACGTCGTCGCGCGAACGCCGAGACCGGGCAGGCCGAAGCGCCAGGTGATCAGGTTGAGGATCGAGTTTGCATCGAACAGCGTGCTCTCGACCTTGCCCGGATGCGCCCGCGGCCCGATCAGGATGCAGGGCACGCGGAACCCGAGATAGGCTGTCCCGGTCCCGTCGGCCTTGACGGGCGTGTCGACGTTGCCGACTTTCACCTCATGGGCCGAAACCGGTGCCAGCGGCGGCGCGACGTGGTCGGCAAAGCCGCCCCATTCGTCGTAGTTGATGATGAACAGGGTGCGCGCCCAGTTCGGACTGTTGACGAGCGCTTGATAGACGACGTTCATCAGCACCTGGCCATTGCGGATATCGGCCAGCGGGTGATCGTCGTTGGAGGTGCCGGCGCACTCGCCACTGAAGCGCGGATCGACGAAGCTGATCGCCGGCAGCTTGCCCGCAGCGGCGTCGGCCTGGAATGTCGCGAGCGGGAAGGAGATGTTCGCGTACTTGCCGCCCCACAGCGCGGTGAAGGCCGAGTCGCTGAAGTAGTACCGCGCGTTGATCCCGGCGGCGGCGGCAAGGTCCCAGATCGTCGGCGACAGGATCGACAGCAGGCTGTTGGTATCGATCGTATTGCCGCCGGTGGTCAGGCGGTCGGTCTGTCCGGCATGCATGTAGAAGCGGTTCGGCCAGGTCGGGCCAAGCATCGAGCAGTGATACGTGTCGCAGATCGTCCAGTGGCGCGCGGCAATGGCGAAGAACGGCACATCGGATTCGCCGTAATAGCCGATCGGGAACGTGTCGCCGACCGGGGCGGTCTTCAGGAAACCGTCCATCGCGCCGCCATTGAACTGGGTGCGGCCGCCGCTAAAGCTATGGTTCGGATCAGCGGATGAGCAGTTCTGGAACTTCGTCAGCAAGTGGCTGGAAAACGAGGCGCCGCTGGTGTCCACGAAGGTCCGTCCGGCCTGCACGCCGTTGGCGCCGGGCAGCCATCCCAGCATATGGTCGAAGGAGCGATTCTCCATCATCAGGACGACGACGTGATCGATCCCCGAGCTGGCCGGATCGGGCAGCGACTTGGTCTTCGCCTGCGCGAAGCTGAGCGGCAAGGTCGCGCCCACCGCAGCGACACCTGCCAGGCCGGCGGCCTGGCGGATGACGTCGCGGCGTGTCGTTCCAAAGTCGTTTGAAGAGTCGCCATGCGGAGGCTGGTCGGGCATGCCGTGAAAACCTTCTATTGTGTCTGGCTGGGATCCGACGCCGAGGAAACAGCGTCGCGGTGCCACCCCGGCCTTTAGCGCCGGCTGATGTCGGTACGATGTCGGTTATGGTACACTTTGGAAAGTTGCGGTACGGCATTGAAATGCTGGGTAACTCTAGCGCCTGATGCTCTTCAGTCGCATCATTTGTGCCGTGGCGTTGACCAGGGCCTGCTCGCCGGCCGCCTGGTCCTGATTCTGGCGATCCTGGGCGGACTGCACCGCTATGGCGGCTTCGGCAATCCGTTCGCGGCGAAGACTGTCGGCGACGGCCCGCTGGTTGTCCGGCAACCACTCGGTGCTCAGGCGCTTCTCCTCGTCGGCCTGGCGCAGTGTCACCTCGCCCGGATGCACATCCGTCACCGTCCATCCGTCGATCTGCGCGCCCTGCGGCACCACGCGCGTTTCGTCATCCGTTGCAAAAAGCGCTTCCCGCAGGTCGGGCCCGAGAAGGACGCCCGTGAGATGCCAATGCCACGCCTGCTTCGGTGGCGAGACCTGGTCGGCCGCGCGGGCTGCCGCGCCCAGTACCGCCCCGCGAATACCAGCCCCGCGATCAACGTGACGCAGGGCGCGGCTTGCGCCAGTTTCGCCATGATCCGTCTGGTGTTGCCCATCGCGCGGCGCTCTATATCGCACCCGGCCGCGGAACCGGAAGTCCGTGCCGCCCGCGACATCTCTTGTCCCGAAACCGTTACTTTCGCCATGACACAAGGTCGGAACCGCCATTGGCTGCGACCACCACAGCCGGATGCGCCGGGTCGTCGCCAATCAGATACCGAGCGGCCAGGGCGGTGGAGGTCAGCAGACGGAGCAGACGGCGCATGAGCAATCCTGAAGGCAGAGGCGCGGGCTACCAAGCGGACCGGCCGGCACAATTCAAGGCGGGGACAGGGATGACCGAGCAGATGTCTTCAAAGTTTCATAAAGTGTCGGAAAGTACGAGGCGCAGCAGGCTGACGGCAATTGCCGGGACGAGGGCCAGAGCGGCGTTATGGCCAACGATCAGCGCAGCGAGGGCGCAACAGATGGTCACCCCCCATGCAAACCGCTTTTCTTGCCCGCGATCGTTGATCAGGATGGCGAAGGCCATGGAACACAGGATCGCGCCGGTGAGGGAGCGGAACAGCACGATCCCCCAATGGTCCTCCAGCATCTGGAAGACCGGCAGGGACGAACCGCCAGCGCCGGGCGCAAACGCCGGGTGCAGCAGCAGCATCAGCAGGTTGCCCAGAAGGATCAGCACGCCACCTGCACTGTCGTAGAACAGGTGCACGAGTGCCAGGACCAGGGCGGGCAGGATGGCAATGACGGCCCCTGCGAGGGTGCTGGCAACGGCAATCGCCAGCATGGCCAGACGCAGCGGTCGGGACATGGTTTGCCTGGATGGTGCGCTTATGGCTTGCGCACCGCTGCCGCCAGTCCGCGCACCTGGTCGAGCACGGCCTCGACCGCTCCCGGCTTCGCCTTGCCGTCCGCATCCAGATGTGCCGACAGGGTATCGATCAGCGCCGAGGCGACGACAGCGGCGTCCGCTATGCGCGATGCATTCCCGGCTTGCTCCGGCGTGCGGACGCCGAAGCCGATCGCGATCGGCAGGCTGGTGGCCTTGCGGATGCGCGGAATTGCCTCGGCCAGATGCTCCTGCGTCGCGCTGGTCGTGCCGGTGATGCCGGTGATGCTGACATAATAAACGAAACCGGAGCTGCCGTTCAGCACATGCGGCAGGCGCTGGTCATCCGTTGTCGGCGCCACGAGTCGGATGACGTCGAGGCCGGTGGCGTTGCTGTGCGGCAGCAGCAGGTCGGCTTCCTCGGTCGGCAGGTCGACGATGATCAGCCCGTCCACCCCCGCGGCGGCCGCATCGACGCAGAATTGTTCCGGCCCATAGGACAGGATCGGGTTCAGATAGCCCATCAGCACAATGGGCGTCGCCTCGTCCTGGGTCCGGAAGTCCCGCACCATGGACAGCACGCCGGCGACCGTCACGCCTGCGGCGAGGCCGCGTTTGCCGGCCGCCTGGATGATTGGGCCATCGGCCATCGGGTCGGTGAACGGCATCCCGATCTCGATCAGGTCGGCGCCCGCCGCCGGCATGCCGCGCAACAGCGCCATGCTGCTTTCCCGGTCCGGGTCATAGGCCTCCAGGAACGGGATCAGCGCCCCGCGGCCCTGCTTCTTCAGCTCCGTGAAACGTGCGGCAATTCGGCTCATAGTTTCACGCCCAGATGTTCGGCGACGGCGAAGATGTCTTTGTCGCCCCGGCCGCACAGGTTCATCAGGATGATCTGATCCTTGCCCATGGTGGGGGCCAGCTTGGTCACATGGGCCAGCGCGTGCGCCGGCTCCAGCGCGGGGATGATGCCTTCCGTCCGGGTGCAGAGCTGGAAGGCGGCGAGAGCCTCCCGGTCCGTTGCCGAGACATACTCGACGCGGCCGATATCGTGCAGCCAGGAATGCTCCGGCCCGATGCCCGGATAGTCGAGGCCGGCGCGAGATGCTGTGCGCCTCGATGATCTGGCCGTCATCGTCCTGCAGCAGGTAGGTGCGGTTGCCGTGCAGCACGCCGGGCCGTCCGCCGGTCAGGGAGGCGGCGTGCTGGCCGGTGTCGATGCCATGGCCGCCGGCCTCGACGCCGATCAGCCGGACCGAGCACGTCATCGAGGAACGGATGGAACAGCCCCATGGCGTTCGATCCGCCGCCGATGCAGGCGACGGCGGCGTCGGGCAGGCGGCCCTCGGCTTCCTGCATCTGCTTCTTGGCTTCCTCGCCGATCACGGATTGGAAGTCGCGCACCATCTGCGGATAGGGGTGCGGGCCGGCGACGGTGCCGATCAGGTAGTAGGTGTCCTCGACATTGGCGACCCAGTCGCGCATCGCCTCGTTCATCGCGTCCTTCAGCGTGCCGGCGCCGGAGGTGACCGGCTTCACCTCGGCGCCCAGCAGCTTCATGCGGAAGACGTTGGGCTTCTGCCGCTCGACGTCGGTGGCGCCCATGTAGACGATGCAGGGCAGGTCAAACAGCGCGCACATCGTGGCGGTGGCGACGCCGTGCTGGCCGGCGCCGGTCTCGGCGATGATCGCGGGTCTTGCCCATGCGGCGGGCCAGCAGGATCTGGCCCATGCAGTTGTTGGCCTTGTGCGCTGCCGGTGTGGTTCAGCTCATCGCGCTTGAAGTAGACCTTCGCCCCGCCGAGCTCGCTCGGTCAGCCGCTCGGCGAACCATAGCGGACTGGGGCGGCCGACATAGTGCGTCAGGTGGTACTTGAGGTCGGCGTCGAACGCCGGATCGGCTTTCGCCGCGTTGTAGGCGCTCTCGACCTCCAGGATCAGCGGCATCAGGGTCTCGGCGACGAAGCGGCCGCCATAGTCGCCGAAGCGGCCCCGGTCGGTGGGACCGGAGCGCAGGCTGTTGGCACCGGGTTGGATGTATCAAAGTGGCTCTCCTTGCGGACTGCGCTTCTAGACCATGACTGTTCCGGGTCAAGGCGCGAGACGTTCGGTTGCCGATTGGTCCCGGTGCGGCGATCGGCGTGGCGGGAAAGAGACCACGGAGACGACCCGCAAGCGGGCCTTGGACGGAGGATACGGAAGGGCACTGAAGTCGTTGCGGCAGCGTCGCGGGGACGGGGGCCGGCCGGTTCACCGTGGTTGCCGGAAGAGCTCTGTTTGCTGCTTTCGGCAGCCTGTGCGCCTGTACACCTCGTTGCCACGTCGGTACAGGATCCGTAACGCGCGAAGAGCTCTGAAATGCGTGAGACCGTAGCCATGCGCCATTCTGATTTTGACGCCGATGGAGCGCCACTGTCGTCCCGGCGGTCGAGGTGCCCCACATGGGTTGAATGTGGTGGAAGAAGGCGGCCTCCAATTGTCGTGCGTGGTATCAGGAACGGCACGTGCCATCCACGACGGCCTGTTCGAGTACGTCACGCCGTGGGTGCTCGAGCCCCGTGCGCCGAGCACGGACGGCGCGCGCACGCACAGGCAGCAGACGGCAGCGCGGGCATGCTGATGCGTAATCCGGACCTGATGCTGTCGCGGAGACGGCCGCTGCCAAGGACGTGGACGGCTCGAGGTCGCTGCCGATCGCCTGACATCACCAACCCCAACGCGGCCGATGACCGCAATGCCGCTGTCGAACCGAACGCCGCTGTGGCCCGTTCGGCTTGCCTCCGGGTCCAAGGCCCGCTTGGGGCCCGGCTGCCGCTGTCGAGGGCTTGCGCGGAGGCCGAGGACCACCACGCAGCCTTCGATCGGAAATGTCGCACCGGGCAGAACCGGTCTGATGTGTTGCGGGGAGGACCGGTTCCAGTGCAGCCTCCGGCAGGCGCCAACCGAAACCGCTACTGTGTCTGACGCTGTATGCGCGCCAGCAACGGCGCAGCGTCCCGGTTACCGAGAGAAGCTGAGCGCTGATACCATGCGATGGCCTTTGCCCGATCGGGCAATGTGCCTGGCGCCGGATGCGGGGGCAGGAAGTCGGGATCGTACGTCTTGCCCGCCGCAAGGGCGGCGGCAGCGTCGCCGGCCTGCGCCGCCTGCTCGAACTGCGCGCGCGCCGCCGGGATGTCGCCCAGCGCGAGTGCCTGCTGTCCCCGGCGGAGCGCTGCCGCGGCCAAAGCCGACTGATCGCCGGCGCCGGCGTTTGCCGGCGTCAACGTTTCGATTTTAGCCTCCGGACCCGGCGGGGGTTGGGGATCATTGAGGGCGCGATAAAGAAATGTGGACAGGCCCAAAAAGAAAATAGCCAGCGACACGCTCGGTATCACCCAGGCGGGTAAGGTCGACGAAGTCGATCGGGACCGCGGCGGCGGACCCAGCGCGGCGATCACCGTCTTGCGGTTGATCATCGCGTCGCCGCGGATGAAGCCCGTCGTGAGCGCCGCCTCCATCATCCGGTTTGCGAGTCCGGGCAGACCACGGGCCTGCTGGAGGATCAGCACCAGGGCATCCGGTGTGACCAGGCGCCTTGTCGCGCCGCCCGCGACCCACAGCCGTCGCTCCACATAAGCCTGCAATTCAGGCTGGGTGAGAGGTGGCAGCCGGACCCAGGGCATCGTTTTCCCGGCCGTCCCGCCGGGCGCCGCATCCTGCGTGGCGATCGCTGCGACGACGGCAACGGTTTCGCCACGGGTCGCGAGGTCCGACTGCAATCTGTCCAGCGCCGCAGGATCGACGTTGTCCACCAGCACGACCCACCGTCCTTCCGACACGGTGCCCGGCGGCACAGTGTTGTCGCGGACGCGACCACCTTGCACCCACACGATCCGATCGGCCGGGAGGCCCGCGTCGCTTGCGGCCTGGGCGGCTGCGTGCAGCAGCGCTGTCTTGCCGATGCCCGGTTCGCCCAAAAGAAGCAGCACACCTTGCCCATGGATCAGATGCTGGACGATCTGCTCCAGGACCCGCCGATGCGACGCGAATGGGATAAACGGCCCGTCACCCTCGAAGGGCGTTCCCACCAGACCATACATCGCTTCCCAGGATGTCGGTTGGCGTGACTCTGCAGCCCTCGCCGATTCAGGGGCTTCGGGCAGCCGGGGACCGGCGTAAAGTTTTCGGGCCTGTTGGGGCGGGCTGGGCGCGAGACGGTGAGCCATGGACATATCCGGAGGTTCACAGATTGGCACTCCGAACCGGTGTTGTGTGCGGCTTCACGCGGAGATGAAGTCGGGGAACCGGTGTCTTCTTGATTCCGCGCGCAGCCCTCCTCCCCTGCCTCCTGCCCTGCCTCCTACCCTGCCTCCTCTGGCACCCCTGCTGCGCGTATACCGTTCACCCCGTCGGGTTGGCCGGTATCAATTCCGAATGGAATAGGGTTCCGGGATGGCCCGCTTCTCGAAAACGACCACGCTGTCGTAGAAGTGGATGCCGAATATTTCGTTCGTCGCGAAGTTGCGAACGTCCATCTTCGCGCCGCGCGCCTCCCGCGGCTGCTGAAAACGCGGGAAATTGCGAATGTCGATGTGCCACAGGGCCAGCTTGTCCGTCAGGCCCTTGGCGAAATCATAGAAACTGATTCCCCAACGGCTCGCTTGATAAGCGGGGTGGAAGTAATGAGCGTGCAGATCCTCGACCACATAGAGGCCGCCGTCCTTCAGATGCGGGAACAGCGTGAAAAATGCCGCAAGCTGCTGGTCCGCGGTATGGCCGCCATCGTCGAGGATGATGTCGTAAGGTCCGGTTTGTTTCGCCAGTGATTCCATGAACGGCTGGTCTGCCTGGTCGCCGATATGGATTTCCATGCCGGCCTGCCGGAGCAGGGCGCAGTTGGGATCGATGTCGACCCCGATAACCCGCGCCCGCGGCCCAAGGTATTCGCTCATCAATGAGAGGGAGCCGCCGCGCTGGACGCCGATTTCCAGATACGTGCATTCCGTGCCGACGAAGCGATCGAAATACCGTTCGTAGATTTCGAAATAATGTTCCCATTTGTGGGAGTTGCCGCCGGTACCGCGGTCGAACAACGCTTTCAATCGACCCATGGGCCTGTATCTCCTACTGTTCCGGTGACCCGCGACCTGGAGCAGGATGACATTGCTTTCGCTCAGCCATCCTGCTCCAGGTGTTTGTTTGATCGCGTGATTCAGACCTCCGGCAATTCCGCCTCCGGTCATCACGCTTTAGTATCGCCCATCAGGGAAGGGCGATACGTCGGTTTTGGTCCAAGCATCCGATTCACGCGACAAATCGTGGCCGCTTCGCAAATCACGCTTCTCTGCGATCGGATACTATGCCGAACGCCGGCCCCGCAGCGCGGCGGCCAGCGTTCCATCGTCCAGCACATCCAGCGCGCCACCGATCGGCACGCCCTGGCCGACACGGGTCACCGCCACGCCGGTCGGCCGCAGCAGGTCGGTCAGCCAATGCGCCGTCGTTGCCCCGTCCACCGTCGCGCCCAGGGCAAGGATGACTTCGCGGGTCTCACCCTCGGCGATGCGGTCGAGCAGGGATTGCACGTTCAAATCCTCCGGACCGACGCCCGACAGGGCGGACAGCGTGCCACCCAGCACATGATAGAGGCCTTGGTGCACCAACGCCCGCTCCAGTGCCCAAAGGTCCCCCACGCCCTCCACGACGCAGACGACAGACCGGTCACGCTGCGGGTCGGCACAGATCGAGCATGGGTCACGGCTGTCGAGATTGCCGCAATCGGCGCAGATCTTGATGGCCCGTGCAGCCTCAATCAGCGCTGACGCCAATGGCAGCATCCGCGCCTCCGGCTGCTGCAACATCTTCAGCGCCGCTCTGCGGGCACTGCGCGGTCCCATGCCGGGCAGCTTGGAGAGCAGGCCGATCAGATGGTCGATCTCCGGACCGCCCATCGCTCAGACGTCCGCGGTCATGAGAGGATGGCTCAGAATGGCAGCTTCATCCCCGGTGGAAGCTGCATGCCGCCGGTGGCTTTCTGCATCTCCTCGGCGGCGAACGCTTCGATCTTGGCCTTGGCGTCGCGATGCGCGGCCAGAATCAGATCTTCCATCATCTCGGCATCCGCGGGATCGATCACCTTTGGGTCCACCTTGATGCGCTTGAGGTCGCCCTTGCCGTTCAGCGTGATCTTCACCAGCCCGGCACCGGCCTCACCGGTCAATTCGGTGCTTTCGAGCTTCGCCTGCATCTCCTGCATTTTCGCCTGCATCTGCGTGGCCTGCTTCATCAGGCCGGCGAGGTTCTTCATAGGTCCAACTCCATCGGGTCGTCGTCAAAATACTCAGCGTCGGGCGGGGCGAAGTCCGGCATGTCCGGCGCATCGTCGGCATTGTCCCAGGGCGCTGCCACGGGCAGGCCATAGGCATCCGCGGTCCTGTCATGCACGGTGTCGATGCGTGCGCCGGGGAAGGCTTCCAGGATCGCCTTCACCAACGGATGATCCGCGGCGGCGTTGCGTCGGGCGGTGTCGGCCGCGTTGCCTTGTTCGGCAATGGTCGGCTCGCCGGGCGCGTTCGAGTGGGCGACCGTCCAGCGTGCGCCCGTCAGGTCCGACAGCAAGGCCGCGAGTTTCTGGCACAGGTCGCGCGGGGCATCCGGCTCCTGCCGTACTTCGATGACCGGCGGGGCGAAGCGGACGAGATGCACGGAATGCAGCAGATGCGCGTGCAGCATCGCCTGCTTTTGCTCCGACACCAGCGCGACGACGTCGCGGAAGGAACTCAGGCGCGGGCCAGCCAAGGGAGCAGCCTGAATCGGTTCGCCGGCGGCGACGATGGACCCGTTCGCCACCGCCCGCGCGCCACCGCCTCCGGTTGGGCCGCCGCCGGTTGGGCCGCCGCCAGTTGGGCCACTCGGTCCCATCGACGCCGGGGGATTGGCGGTCAGGCGCTTCACCAGATCGCCCGGGGTCGGCATGTCGGCGACGTGGCAGAGGCGGATCAGCACCATTTCGGCCGCGGCGCGCCGATCCGGGGCGGTTTCCACCTCGGCGATGCCCTTCAGCAGCATCTGCCAGGCGCGTGCCAGCACCGGGACCGCCAGCCGGTCAGCGAGTTCGGCGCCGCGTGTGCGCTCGAATTCCGGCAGGTCCTGGCTATCACGCAGGCCGGGAATGGATTTCAGCCGCGTCACGGTGTGCAGCAGGTCGAGCAGGTCCTGCAGCAATGTGCCCAGGTCGGCACCCCGCTCGAACGCCGCGTCGGTGATCGCCAGGGCGGCGGCGGGCTTGCCGGCCATCACCGCCTCCATCAGGTCGAAGATCTTGTCGCGATCCGCGAGCCCCAGCATTTCCGTGACCTGGGCGGTGGTGATCGGCCCCTCCGCTTGCGCGATCGCCTGATCCAAGATCGACAATCCGTCACGCACCGACCCATCTGCCGCTCGGGCGATCAGATCCAGCGCCTCGGGCTCGATCTCGACCGTCTCCTTCACCGCGATCCGGCCGTAATGGGCCGAAAGCTCCGAAATCCGCACCCGGCGGAGGTCGAAGCGCTGGCAACGCGACAGCACGGTGATCGGCACTTTGCGGATTTCCGTCGTTGCGAAGATGAACTTCACATGCGGCGGCGGCTCCTCCAGCGTCTTCAGCAAGGCGTTGAAGGCGGCCGTCGACAGCATGTGGACTTCGTCGAGGATGAAGATCTTGGTCCGCGCCTGGATCGGGCGGAAGCGGACCGACTCGATGATCTCCCGCATGTCGTTCACGCCGGTGCGGCTTGCGGCGTCCATTTCCACGACGTCCGGGTGGCGGTCGGCCAGGATCGCGGTGCAGTTGGCGCAGACGCCGCACGGGTCAACGGTTTGGCCGCCGGTGCCGTCGGGGCCGATGCAGTTCATCGCGCGGGCGATGATCCGCGCTGTGGTGGTCTTGCCGACGCCCCGCACCCCAGTGAGCATGAAGGCATGGGCCACGCGCCCAACAGCGAAGGCGTTGCGCAGGATGCGCACCATCGCCTCTTGCCCGATCAGGTCGTCGAAGGTGGTCGGCCGGTATTTCCGCGCCAGGACGCGGTACGGCGTGGCGTGCACCGGTTCTGGCGCCACGCCAGGGGGGGGTGTTTGCAGGGCATCGCCGAACAGGCCCGGACCGTCCGGCGGGGGCGGCGGGTCGTCTGGTTCGGCGGAATCGTCCTCGAAAAGGCCGGTCATGCGTGAAAGATAACCCGGAAGGCGGTTCGCCGAACGAGGAAAAGTGGGAGGCCGGCAAGCGACCCAAGCGGAGACCCGTTGCGGCTGCTTCCTTCCGGACCTGACCGGGTTGGCGAGGCGCCCGTCCACCGCCGACCTCCCAGGTGTGCATATCATGGTTTTCGGTCTCGGGGGCAAGGGCGGATGAGGCGGGGAAGCGCATTCAGTCCGATGCGTTCAGGCTCGCGGGTGCTATCAGCGTGGTTTGAAAGAAAACACGGAGGCGGCCGCTATACGGCCTCGGCGGATGAAGCGGAGGGCCACGGAGGCGACGTGGACGCCGCGCGGCATGCCGATGCAGCCACCCTTTCCGCCTATGACCCCCAGACCGAAGCCGAACTGCGCCTCGCCGCCTGGATCATCAGCTTCAGCCTTCAGTCCGGCGAAGCTCTCGCGCAGGCCGTCGATCCCGATATGGCCCAGCCCCGTGTCCTGCGCCTGCGCACCGGCGCCGTCAGCCTGAGCCGTGAGGCCGAAAAAGCCGAACGGCGCCTCGAAAAGCTCCGCGAGGCGCGCCGGCAGAACCTGCCCAAAGACCCCCATCTGCTCCCTGAAGTCGAATCGCCCACCGAATCGGGCAGGATCGAGAACCCCACCGCTCTGATCGGGGACAATCGCAAGGTCGCCGCCTACGCCGAGACCCACGGCCTCACCTGGAGCGAAGCCCTGCAGCGGCGCCGCCGGGAGGGCGGCTTGCCGAACGCCGCCGCAAGCAGGAGGCGCGCGCCCAAGCAGCCTAAAGCAATGTCACGCCGACTGACTGGAAAAAGCGACGTCGTCACCAGAGTGGCACGTTGATGGGCGCCGGAGGCCCAAGCCGCACGGGATGGCCCGGTCAAAGCCGGGCCATGGCGGGGTGGGCGATTCCAGTGTCCAACCGAAACGTCTATCAAAGACCACCTACCGGCCTCTGTACGACGGCGAACGTTTCTCAAGAAATGCTGCGATACCTTCCCGCGCATCCCAGGTCGGGACGATGCGGGCAAAGGCCGCCTCCTCGATCGCCAACCCGTCGTCGATCGTGGCATCCATCCCGCGATGGATGGCCGTCAGCGCCGCCGCGAGCGTCAGCGGCGGCTTCGTCGCGAGTTCCGCCGCGAGAGCTAAGGCGGAATCGAGCAAAGCCTCGGCTGGCACTATGCGGTTCACGAGGCCAAGCTGGGCCGCCTCGGCCGCATCGAAGCGGCGCCCGGACAGGATCAGTTCCGTCGCGGCCTTGCGGCCGATATTGCGGGGCAGGCGCTGTGTGCCACCAAAGGTTGGGATGATGCCGATATTGATCTCTGCCTTGGAGAACACGGCTGTATCGGCGGCAAGCGCGATGTGAGTGGACTCGACGAGCTCACAGCCGCCGCCGAAGGCAATCCCGTTTACCGCGGCGATGACCGGCTTCGGGAATAATTCAACGCGCCGGGTCATGCGATGCCCGGGCCGCATGAAATGCGCCACCGCCTCTGCCGGACCGGCCTCGACATGGCGGTGGAAGGCCGCGATATCGGCGCCAGCGCTGAAGGCACGCCCCGCCCCGGTAATAACGACCGCGCGCAGAGCCCCGTCGAGTTCGATACGGTCGAGGGCGCGGACAATCGCTTCCAGCAACTCGTTGCTGAGGGCGTTCAGTTTGTCAGGCCGATTGAGCGTCAGCAGCGCCACCGCTCCCTCGGTTCGCATGGTCAGCACATCGCTCATCGCAATACCTCCGTGTCGTCGATCCTCTGCGAAGGCTACCCAAGCCTCCAGCGTGGGTATATTCACTGGTCGGTATACCTGGGGCAGGAGCGAAGCCATGGAGGCAACCACGCGCGAGCGCATCCTCGCTGCGGCCAGCAAGCTGTTCTATGGAAAGGGCATTCGCAGCGTCGGCATGGACCTCATTGCCGAGACGGCAGGCGTGACCAAGCGGACGCTGTACTACCATTTCCGTAGCAAGGATGATCTCGTCGCAGCCTATCTCGATGCCCGTGACCAGCCCAACCTCGCCCTGTTCCAGCGGTGGTTTGCGGAAACCGAGGGCGACCTGGCGGAGAAGACCCGTGGCATCTTCGTCAACCTGGCGAAGTCGGCTCGGCACCCGAAGTGGCTGGGCTGCGGCTTCCTGCGGACCGCGGCGGAGCTGGCGAACATGCCCGGCCATCCCGCCATAAAGGTGGGCGCGGCGCACAAAAAGAAGTTCGAGCAGTGGATGCAGGAACAGGCTGAAGCCGCAGGCATCGGAAACGGCATGCCACTTGCGCGCCAGATCATGGTACTGCTCGACGGCTCCTTCGCCGTCTCGCTGTTGCACCGGGACCCCTCTTACATGGAGTCCGCAGGAGAGGCTGCGCGCGCCCTGATTTGGAGCGCCCAGGCTGCCCACGAGGGCTAATCGGCCTAGGCGGGTTTGGTGCGCATCTACCGCGTCAGCAGCCGTTCCAAGATCCGGCCTTCGATCGCCGCCGCCTCGGGATTGCCGTGACGCCGCGGACGAGGCAGGTCGACCGGGACATCCATGGCCACACGGCCGGCGTCCAGCAGCAGGATGCGGTCGGCCAGCATCACCGCCTCCGACGCGTCATGTGTGACGACCAGGGCGGTGAAGCCGCGATCGAGCCAGACCTGCTCGATCAGCGCGCCGGACCCAGATGGGGCGGACAACATGTGCGGGGAAAGGATCATGCGGTGATCTCCTGCTTCGTGCCGACGAGTCGGCCAGCAGATAAGAGAATAATATTCCCCCAATAGGCAATATCTGACTCAAAAAAAGATTATTATTCTTCATATGGGCTGATTCCAGGCGATATTGCGTTGCAATACCGTTTGTGCCGAGGACAGTCGCACCTCGCCGCTTGCCGTCCACGGCTGCCACTGCTTCCATCCTCTGCGTGAACAGGGAGTCAGATGGTGGACCAGGATAGCCGACAGATCGTCATCATAGGCGCAGGCCATGCCGGCGGATCGGCTGCCGCGATGCTGCGGCAGGCTGGCTGGACCGGCGGCATCACGCTGATCGGCGACGAACCGATCCCGCCATATCAGCGTCCGCCTCTGTCCAAAGCCTGGCTGACAGGGGGGGCGACGGCGGACAGCCTGTTGCTGCGCCCGGCGGGCTTCTATCCGGATGCGAAGATCGATCTGCGGCTGACGACGACCGTCGGCGCGATCGACCGAACCGGCAAGGCGGTCATTCTGTCGAGCGGCATCCGCGTGCCATACGACACCCTCATCATCGCCACCGGTGCCCGTGCTCGGCGTCTGCCGATCTCCGGTGCCGACCTGCAGGGGGTGCTGGAGCTTCGCACTGCCGCGGATGCCGATCTGCTGAAGGACGCGCTGCGGCCGGGTGCGCGGCTTGCCGTGATCGGCGGCGGCTATATCGGGTTGGAGGCGGCTGCCTCCGCCCGAGCGCTGGGCGCCGAGGCGGTGATTGTGGAGAGGGAAAGCCGGGTGTTGGCGCGTGTCGCCTGCCCGCTGCTGTCGCAGTTCTTCCACGATTTCCATGTGAGCCAGGGTGTCGCGATCGAGGTCGGCGCCCATGTCGAGGGGCTGAACGGTACGCGCGGCATGGTGTCGGGCGTGCGCCTGAGCGACGGCCGGGTCATCGCGTGCGACGCCGCCCTGATCGGCGTCGGCGCTGTCGCCAATGACGAGCTCGCGCGCGAGGCGGGCCTTGCTTGCAGCAACGGCATTATTGTCGACCTGGCGGCGCGGACCGAGGACTCTGCCATCTACGCGATCGGCGACTGCACCTCCCGCCCGCTGCCGCTGTATGAGCGGACGGGACGGCTGGAGAGCGTGCCGAACGCGCTGGAACAGGCCAAGCAGGCCGCCCATGCGATTTGCGGCAAGCCTGCGCCTGCGCCGGAGGTGCCATGGTTCTGGTCCGACCAGTACGACCTGCGGCTGCAGATCGCAGGTATCCCGTTCGATGCCGCCGAGATCGCAGTGCGCGGTGACGTCGCTGCGGCGAAGTTTGCTCTGTTTCACCTGACCGAGAACGGTGTGGTGCAGGCTGTCGAAGCCGTGAACGCATCGACCGAATTCATGGGTGGCCGGCGAATCATCGCCAAACGCAAAGCATTGACGCGTGCACAGATCGAGGATCTTTCCATTTCAATGCAACAACTCGCTGCATAGGCGCCAAGGGAAACGTCCTACTGCGCGAATTATTTATGCCGAGCACAATGGGACGGCGCATACGGTGGAAGTGCCGATCCGAAAGCGATTCGCGTTTGTCCACTCAGATTCTGGTGACCGTTCCTTGAATGTTTTTCGGACACAGATTCTCGGCGTTATCAAATATTGTATCTACAGGCGGTGATTCTGCGGGCTACGCGCAGGCGGGCCGATGCGATGCCGTTGATAAGCCGCGAGACAGGAGCGAAGCCACGGTCTTTCACGATCGTCGGACCAGCCATTTTCTCTTCAAGGTAATGTATAGTAACACTTGATTCGGCAACGATCCGTGTCTTGGCACGCGTCCAATAGTATGAAAGTAACTGACTTTCTGCCGGATACCAGATGTTCGATGAGATAGCGACCGCTCGGCAGGCATTCTGTCCGGTCGCGCGGCTTTGTGGATCGGGCGTCCTGCTTCGGCTGATGACAAAATAGCCGCTCGACCTGAGGCCTGGGATAATTGCGCGATTGGCGCGATTGTTTTGATTTCACATATTGGTTCCGAACTCGGAAGCACAAATGTTTGTTTTGGCGGAAAATTTGCTTGGAGGCCGTATTTCAATCCGCAATGGGACCTTCTTCGGCTGAATTTCTCGCCCCGTGTCGCCATATCCTCCGAGATTTTCATCCTGGTGTCATGCCTGTGAGCGACTGTCATGAACACCTCCGTAATATTCGGTTTATTTACGGTACACGCAGAGTTTGGTTTCACCCATTGCCACGTCCACGATAGCGTCAAAACCAGAAAAGACGTGCGCAGGACTGCACACCTCAATGTGTGTCAGAGCTTGAAAGTGACATCCTACATGGGGCCGCGGCAGCGACTGGAGCCACAACTGGTTGAACGGGCGCAACCAACCGCCGGCTCATGCCGTTTGAGGAATGGTCATCGGCGTTTTGAACAACTCAGCAGCAACAGGAACCAGGCTGATGCCAGGCATGGCTGAACCGGATATAGCCATCGACATCATCTCATCCCGTACGCCCATTGCATCCGTGCCTGGTGGGCAGAGCTTCCTGCCGGCCCATAAGCCCAACCTTGCCCTCAGCACGCTGGCGGCAGTGGGGCTGGACGCGGCGTCGACGGCCGTGGCTGCGGCGGTCTGCTATGCGCTGTTCAATCCGCTGGCTGATTTCACGCAGCCGTCGGTCATCGTGCCGCTCGCGATTCTGGTTCTCTCAGTCAATGTCAGCTTTCTGGAACGCGGGCTTTATGTCGGCAGCGAAGTCGTGAATGCCCGGCTGAACGGACGCCGCGTGGCGTTGGCCTGGATGCAGGCCGTCGCGATCGGCACGTTGATCACATTCTGCGCCGCGACGCTCGCGAGCACGACAGATTTGCCGTCGTCACTCTCCGATCTCACGCGGATCCTGCGGGGGCCATGGCTGCCGCTGTTCCTGGTCACCGGCTTTGCGTCCGTCCTGACCGCACGCATTCTGCGCATCCAGACGATGCGTGTGCCGGCGGCGTTGAACCGCACGGTGATCATCGGCGATGCCCAGTCTGTCCACGATCTGATCCTGCGGTTGCGCACCGGCGGCGACAGAGGTTTCGACATTGTCGGGGTGGTCGAGCATACCCAGAACGCGCAGACAAATCGACAGAACTTCCTGGGCCTGCCGTTGTTCGGCGACATTGATGCGCTGGAAAAGATGATCCGCAATGATGCGATCGAGACTGTCCTCGTGGCACTTCCCTGGTCGGCGGGCGACGACCTGCGGCAGATTATCCAGCGCATCTCGCTGTCCCCTGTCGATGTCTATGTCTACCCCGGGATGCACACGCTGAAACTGTCGGCGCGTCGCAGTGCCAGGCGCTCCGACGTGCCATTGCTGATGGTCTGTAACCGCCCAATCGAAGGCTGGCACGCCGCGGTCAAGCGGGCAGAGGACGTTGCGCTGTCGGCTGCGCTGCTGGTCTTTATCTCCCCGGTGATGTTTGGTATCGCTTTCGCAATAAAACTGACCTCGAGGGGCCCGGTTTTCTTCCGTCAGCGACGGCTTGGCTACAATAACCGGGTGATCGAGGTGCTGAAGTTCCGCTCGATGTACACGCATCTGTCGGATGCCGACGCCCAGGTGCAGACATTGCGCGGCGACAAGCGGGTGACATCACTTGGGGCATGGCTGCGGCGCACCAGTCTCGATGAACTACCGCAGTTGATCAACGTTTTGCGAGGCGACATGTCGCTGGTCGGACCACGCCCCCACGCGTTGGCGACGACCGCCGGCGGCCTCGCCCTGGAAGATGCCGTGCCGGTTTATCCTGCCCGCCATCGTGTCAAGCCAGGCATTACGGGCTGGGCGCAGGTCAACGGCCACCGCGGCGCGTTGGACAGTGTAGAGAAGATCGTGAACCGCGTTAATCACGATCTTTACTATATCGAGAACTGGTCACTGGGATTTGATCTCAAGATTTTGTTCCAGACGATACGCATCGTTTTTGCTGATAACAATGCGTTTTGATTTCGGCGCCTGCGGGTAAACCATTACTCTCTCGATGTGAACTGCGGACCGCGCTCATGAATGGCAGCGGTAAGTTGTTTCGATCACGGGGATATTGACACTGGAGACGCACAACGTGAACAGGCTTTCGACCCCCGACCTGACCATTCTTCGCAAACCAGCGGGCGTGTCGGGCCCCATGACATCTTCCCCGATGACGGCGGTAGGAAGCCAAGTCGCGCCGCACGCTGTCGAGGAGAACGCGCTTTCGCCCGTACGCATCGGCATCGGCGCAATATCCCGCCATCACGCCGCATTCGTGCAGCTTTACTATGCGATCGAGGCGCGGCGGACGAGCGCTATGCCGCTGGTCGTGCAGTTTACCTCTCCTACCTCCAACACCGGCGCCACCACCGTGGCTTCCGGCTATGCCCGAGTGGCCGCGGACGACTGTGCACAACCCGTGCTGTTCATCGACTGCAATGCTACGCCCCCGATACGCCGGGGCGCCAAACGGGACGGCATGGTGCCGACGCTGGCGGATGTACTAAGGCGCGGCCTGCCTCTGTCGGATGCGATCCGTCCGGCCCGTGACGCGAAAAACCTGCTTTGGGCAAGTCTTGCGACCGGTGAGCGTCCGCTGCTCGCGCTGGGCGGCGACCGGTTGCAGTCCCTGCTCGACATGCTGCGTGCCAACTATCCTGTCATCGTCCTCGACACGCCGCCGACGGATGTGCCGGAAGCCGCGGCCGTGTCGCGCTATTGCGACGGATCGGTGCTGGTGGTCGAAGCCGGCCGGACCCGGCAGTGGGAGATCGAGAACGCCAAGGCCCTTCTGGAGCGTCTTGGCGGCCAGCCGGTCGGCGCTGTGCTGAACCGTGAGCGGACCTTGCTGCCGCGCTGGATGGGCGGGCACTGAGATGGACGACCTGACCATGCCTGGCGCCGCCGCAGCAGCGGACTGGGCGCTAGGGCGCGACGGCGCGGGTCGGGTGCTGCTCTCCGGCATCGACCGGTCGCGCGTCGTGGATGCGGCCCTGAACGTTACCGCCGAAGAGTCGGCATTCGGGCTCTTCAAAGGCATGGCTGGCCGCGCAGAGAACGAAATTGTCCTCCCGCGGCTGGAGCCACGTCAGGCGCCCCCCTATCAATCGGTGCTGTGGCGCCTGGAACTTGCCTCCGGCCAGCCGCTCAATGCCAAGAACGTCCTGGCGCGGCATTGGCATCGGCGGCCCTACGCCGTGACGATCCGCCTGGTTTGCTACTTGCCCGGATCGGTCACGCCCGAGATCCTCGATGAGGCGACGATTGGCACGACCGGCGCCTGGAACGAGTTCCGCCATGCGATCGACCACATGGCCATGCGCCTGGTGTGTGACGCTGCCTCAGGCCGCTCGCGCGGTGTCTCCGGCAGCCTTCCTGCTCAACCGCCCTCCGGCACGCCCGGCTGGCTGGAGCACGCCCGCCGTCAGTGGCGCGCTCGGCTGATGAATGAATGGTGGAGCCTGGGCAGCAGCGACACCCCGATCGACGATGTGCTGAGCGGGCAGATGCTGCGTGATATCCACTGGTATTCACCGGCGACAGGCGAGCGCTACCTGGCGGATCCGTTTCCCTGGTTTGGTACCGGAATGATCCTGTGCGAAGACATGCCTCGTGCCGGCGGAACCGGCCGCATCGTCTCCGTGACCCGCATCGGCGATCGGCTGTCGGCGCCGGTCATGAACATTCTCGATGACGGCCGGCATCATTCCTATCCCTGCACGTTGCCTGATGGTGATGCCGTCTATTGCGTACCCGAAGCACCGCGGCGTGGCGGCACACAGATTTATCGCCTGATGCCGGATGGCCGCCTGACACACGTTGCCGCTGTCGCGCCGCAATCGAAGCTGGCGGATCCGACGCTGTTTCGCTGGCAGGACAAATGGTGGATCGCCTGCACCGATCTCGATATCGGGCTGCATGATAATTTGTGCCTGCTGCACGCTCCGGCGCCTGAGGGGCCTTGGCGCCCGCACCGCAAGTGGCCCGTCAAGATCGACATCCGCGGCGCCCGTCCCGCCGGGACAGTGTTCATCCGCAACGACCGGCCGGTCCGCCCGGCGCAGGACTGCGCCGACGGCTATGGCGCCGGCATCGCTCTGTACGAGATCACACGTCTGACCGAAACGGATTTCGCCGAGACCCTGATCGGCGTCCTGCGGCCGGATCCGAACGGTCCGTTCCCGGACGGGCTGCACACGTTGACGCATGACGGCGAACGGTTCTGGGTCGACGGCAAACGCATGGTCCGCGATCTGCACCAGGCCGGCGACAAGCTGCGGCAGACGTTATCGGCGCGTCGTTACGGACGAAAGGGCCATTGAAACCATGTCCGTATCCGTCACCGCCCCCAATAGGCCGGCGCTGCCCGTTGCACCGGCGCCGCAAAGTCTTTCCGCCGTCTCTCGCGCGCCAAAGCTTGCGATCTACTTGCACGATCTGTCCGGTGGTGGCGTAGAACGACAGAGCCTGGTGATTGCCGAGGAATTGCACCGTCGGGGCGCGGATGTGACCCTCGTGCTGCACAGCGTCCGCGGACCGTTGCTAAATCAGCTTCCGGCGGGTCTTCCGGTGGTCGAGCTGAAGGCGAAGCGGACGTTAGACGATATTCCACGTCTCGCAGAGTTCCTGCGCCGCGACAAGCCGGACATCCTGCTGGCGAATTTCGACCTGAACAACATCGCCGCCCTGATCGCCAAGGCGATCAGCCTCAGTCCTACCAAGGTGGTGATCTGCCAGCACAACGTCGTTGTCGACCCGTTCCTCAGCTCGGAGCGGCGTTTGTATCGCTATGTCGGTCTCGGTTACCGCGCGCTTTCTCCGTTCATGAGCAAGGCGATTGCGGTCTCTGCCGGCCTCGCCGAAGAACTGCATCGTGTGGGCCGCATCCCCCGCCGGCGCATCGTGACCATCAACAATCCGGTCATCGGTCCCGACTTCGCGCAGCGCGCGGAGGCGCCGGTGGATCATCCCTGGCTGAACGATCCGCACCATCCGGTCTTCGTCACCGCCGGCCGCATGGTACCCCAGAAAGATCACGGGACGCTTCTCCGTGCCCTGGCCCTGCACCGCCGCACGATGGAGAGCAGGCTGCTCTTCCTCGGCTCTGGTCCCCTGGAGCCGGAGATGAAAGCGATGGTTGCAGCCCTGGGCCTCGGTGATGCGGTGGATTTCCTCGGTTTCCGCTCCGATGCTCCGTGCTGGTTTCGCCACGCGGATGCGTTCGTGCTGAGTTCCCGCAGCGAAGGCTTCGGCAATGTCCTCGTCGAGGCGATGGGTTGCGGCACCCCGGTCATCTCGACCGACTGCGTTTGCGGGCCAAGGGAGATCCTGGAAAACGGTCGTTACGGCATGCTGGTCCCGCCGGCCGATCCGGCGGCGCTGGCGCAAGCAATGAACGAGGTCGGTAACTTGCGTGCACGGTTTCCGGCCGACCTGCTCCGTCAGCGGGCCAACGCGTACACTTATGACGCCTGTGCCGCTCAATACGCCGCCGTATTCGAGGCGCTCGTTCCCGGACGTGCCTGGGTCGCGCGGGCATGACGCGCCAGATATCTTCACGCTCACGGGCAACGTCCGGCATCCGGCAGGCGCGCCCGTTCGGGTTACGGCTCAGTCCCGACTCCGCGCGCGAAATCGCCCTGACTGCCGTCAATGACGCGCGGTCTTCGCAGGACGGCGTCGCGCTGGTGGTGACCCCGAATATCGATCACATCGCAACGATCCGCCGTTCCCCCGGGCTGGCCCGCGCCTATGACAATGCAGCGCGCATCGTCTGCGACGGCTGGCCGGTGCTGGCTTATGCGCGGCTGTGTGGGTTGCATCTCGACCGTGTGACGGGCTGTGAGATCACCAGCGAATTGATGCGGATGGCTCCCTATGCCGAGCATCATCGGCTGTTCTTTGTTCTCGACAGCCAATTGACGGAATGTGCGCTTTTGGACTGGGCGCGCGACAACACGGTGAGGATCCGTACGGAGATCCCGCCGTTCGGCTTCGAGCGCGATGCGGGCTATTGTGAGGCCTTGGCGCGCTCGATCGCGGCCTTCGGCACGACGATCCTGGTGATGGCCGTCGGCGCTCCGCGCAGCGAGATCTTCGTCGATACGCATCGTGGCTCGCTGCCGCCGTGCTGGGCGTTCTGCGTCGGCCAGGCGGTGAAGGTAGAGCTTGGCCTTGTGCGCAGGGCCTCCGCGCGCTGGCAGTCGGTAGGACTGGAATGGTTCTGGCGCTTGCAGCAGGAGCCGGCGCGACTGGCGAAACGCTATGCCGCCGCCGCGATCGGCTTCTCGCTCGCCGTTGTGGAGGACCGGATCCGCTCCGGCCCGCGGTGGAGCCGATGAGAAGCCTCCGTACTCTGGCGCCGATGCGGCCATCCGACCTGCGCTACCGGTCGGGCAATGTGCGGGTGCGGCGCGCGGCCTTTTTCATCGCGCTGACAGCGATCATTCTGGAGTTCGCCATCTCCGGCAACTCGCTGAAGGTCATGGGCATCGACTATACCAGCCCGGGCGGCAACCCACTGGTGAAGTTCCATCCTGGAACCTACCTGATCATAATCGCAGCGTTCTTAGTTCTGTTCATGCAACGACCGAGCGGCGAGGGGATCGTGCGGGTGTTCCGGCAAACGCCGGCGCTGGCGGGGTTTATCGGCCTGATTCTGTTTTGTGCCTTCTATTCGATCCTGAATGTCGGCATCAGCGGTGCAGCGACCTATGTCGAGAGCTATCTTTCGGCCGGACTGCTGGCGATCGCGATCGAACCGGCGACTGATCGGCAGAAGCGGCTTCTGGCATGGTGGATCGTCGGATTTATCCTGCTCAGCATCGTCATTTCGATCGGCGAGACGATGACCCAGACCCACCTGATTCCGCTCGAGATCGGTGACACCGCAGACAAGCCTATGAAAATCGATGCCGATGAGTTCCGCGGCGCAGGATTGTTCGGCCATCCGCTCACCGCTGCGATCACGACCTCGATGGCAATATTCATGCTGTTGCGCATGCGGATGAACGGATTGCTGAAGGGCGCGCTGTTCACCGGATTCATTATCGGAATGCTGAGTTTCGGCGGGCGCGCCGCGCTGGGCGTGACGGGTGTGATCCTCGTCGTCGCCACCGGTGTGGCCCTGATCCGGGGCATGATCCGGCGCGACCTCAGTCCTGGGTTCGTCGGGGCCATCGCGGCCGCGGTGATTATCCTGCCGCCGTTGCTGCTCGTGCTGCTGACCAGCACGGAAATCGGCAGCCGCGTCGTGACCCACATGTATTTGGATGAAGTCCGCGGACGTCCGGAATTTGCAATGGTTGGTCCTTGACCACGTGAACACGCACGACGTGCTGTTCGGCGTCTCGATGACGCGAATGGATTTACTGAAGTATCAGATCGGTCTCGCAGCGGAAACCACGGATATCGAGAATTTCTGGCTTCTGATGTTCCTCAACCTGGGCATCCTCGGGTTCTTTGTCTTCCTGATCTCGCTTGCCCTGCTGATATTGCATATGGGCCGCACGACCGCCCACCCGCTGGGTTGGATGCTGCTGATCGCGGCGATCACCATCGACTCCACCAGCAACTCACTGGGGCGCAAGAGCGTTGACCTTCTCTTCATGGTCGCCTGCATGGTAGCGATGACAGGTTTCCCACGTAACGTTCCGAACCGGGCGGCTGCAATCTGGCGGCGGTCCCAGGGGCAGTTGGATGGACAGTTTGATGCGGGCCTGCACCGGCCTGCCGACCGCCTGAGCACACGACCAATCTATGGAAAACTTGCAGGATCGAAGCCATGAGCGACACACTCGCGCTGCCGCCACGTTTGATGATGCGGGATCTCATGCTGACCGCGGCGACGCAGAAAGCTCGTGTATTTCTCATCTTTTTCTGCGTGCTCGCGGTCAGCGGCGCGATCGCGGTGAACATCAAGCCGGATTACAAGGCGCATTCCAGCCTGCTGGTCCTGATGGGCACGGAGCATGCGTTCCGTCCCGCGGCCGGCCAGCAGTTCATGAACAGCGGCGGCGTCGATTCCGAACAGATTCTGCGCACCGAGGCCAGCATCCTTGGCAGCGATGATCTGCATCGCAGCGTGATCCGGGAGGTTGGGATCGCCCAACTTTATCCCAAGCTGCTGAAGGAACCCTCGACGCTGGAACGCTGGATGGTGGAAGGTAAACGTTACATAACCGACGCTCTTGGCATGACCGAACCTGCGACCGGCACCAGCGAGACCGACACGATGGCAAAGGCGGTCGAGCTGTTCGCCCGCAATCTGACGATCACCGTCGACAAGAAATCCAGCGTCATCGGGCTTGATTTCACCAATCCGGACAAGGCGCTGTCGGCCCAGACCCTGCGTGTGCTGGAGGATCGGTACTTCCAGCTTCGGTCAAAACTCTACAACGACGTGCAGGCGCCGCTTGTCCAGGCGCAGCAGGAGGACGTGGGCAAGCAACTCGATACCGCCGATGCAGATCTGCAGAACTTCAAGCAAAAGCATGATATCAGCAACTTTGCCGACCGGCGGCAGATTATGATGCGGCAGCAAGGCGAACTCGAAACCGCGCTCGCCCGTTCCGAGGGCACCATCTCCGGCCTCTCCGCTCGGCTTGACCAGTTGAACCAGCAGCTTGCCAATGTCACGGGGACGAAGAAGGGCACGCCGAACGCCTCAGCCGCGCTGCAGGGCATGGTGCAGACGTTCCGCCAGCGTGAGCAAGATGCGCAGACGCGCTACCGCGGGTCGCCGGCCGTCGACGATGCGCGCAGGCAGATGCTGGATCGCCAGACCGACATCGCCCGCATGCAGGCGACCGAGGCATACGGCGTGCAGACCGATCGGAACAAGACGGAGGCCGACCTGCGCACCGATATTGCCGCGCATGATGCGCTGATGACGCAGTTGACGGCGCTGAACAAGCAGATCGATCAGTTGAACTCCGAAGAGTCCGAGCTGCACCAACTGGAGCGCAACCGGTCGATCCTGGAAGACAACTACAAGGCCGTGATGAAAATCCTGGGTGAACGCCAGGTGATCGAGACGGTCGAAGCACATCGCGAGTCGTCTGTCCGCGTCATCCAGCCGCCGCTCCCGCCGGCCCTGCCGCAACCGACACGGCGCCTGATCCTGATTGCCGGATTTGTCGTAAGCCTTCTGCTCTCGATCGGCTCGATCCTGATGGCGCACTTCTTCCGAGCGGTCTACCTCCGGCCGGAGGCGCTGGAGATGGACACCGGCCTGACCGTCTTGGCCTCGGTGCCGGAGATGCGGTCGCTGGGCCGCGCGTCCACGTCCCTCGCGGTGGTGCCGGGTTAGCGCCCGTGCGGAAAACCCGACGCCTCGACCTCCTCGGCGTTCAGGCTCGCACGGTGGCGGCCGCGATGGTGGTCGCCTACCGCGCGGTGGCCCAATGCGCGCGCCGTTCTCCCTCCACCTTGCCGGCTCCGGGGTAGCCGATGGCAGACAGGATCGAGCAGGACCGCCAACCGGTCATCGTTCTGGGCGCGTCGGGCTATATCGGCGGCCAGGTGATGCGCGCGCTGGCAGCCAGCCGCACATGGCGGCCGATCCCGGTGTCCCGCCGTAATGCAGGACCCGGCTCGATTGCCGCGGATGCGACCGATGCTGCCGCTATGCGCTCCTTATTGTCCGGTACTGGGCTGTCCGGTACCGGTGGGGCGTCGGGCCTGCGCGTCGTGAACTGTATCGCCGGCAGTCTGCGCACCATGCTGCAGGCCACGGAAACCCTCTGCGACGCAGCCCGGTCTAATCCGCCGCAGCGGATCGTCCATCTCAGCAGCATGGCCGTCTATGGTTCAGCCACCGGCTCGGTCACCGAGGCACAGGCCCCGGTCGCTCCGGTCAGCGCCTATGGCCAGGCCAAGCTTGTCTGCGAGGCACGCTTGCGCCGACATGCCGATGGCGGCGGCGATGTCGTCGTGCTCCGGCCGAGTTGCGTCTTCGGGCCAGGCAGCCCGCAATGGTCCACCCGAATCGCGCGTCTGTTGCGCAGCGGACGGCTGGGAGACCTCGGTGTCGCGGGCGACGGCGGCTGTAACCTGGCCTTCGTCGACGATCTTGTCGCGACCATCGTCCATGCGCTCGATGCGCCCAGGGTGGCAGGACAGGCGGTGGCAGGACAGGCGGTGGCCGGGCAGGCGTTCAACGTCTCCAGCCCCGAGGTGCCGACCTGGAACGAGTTCCTGACCCGCTTCGGTCTCGCGCTGAACGCCACGCCGATCAGCCGCATCCCCGCGCGCCAATTGAAGATCGAGACGAAACTGCTCGCCCCCGCCTGCCGCATCCTGGCGCGCCGCTTCGATCATCCGCTGACCGAGGCGATCACCCCCTCACTTCTGGCGTTGTTCGCCCAGGACATCCGCCTGGACCCCGAAGCTGCGACCCGCCTGCTGAACATGCCGGCCACGCCGGTCGAGCGGATGATCCGGATCACCGCACGCTCGCTCGAGAGCAAGTCTGCACTGCAGCCGGAGACAACCCACGCATGAACCATCGCCGCACCGTATTTCTTGCCTGTCCCTACGGGCAGATCGGCGGCGGGATGGGCAGCATCATGGCCTATCTCGCTTCCTTGGAGACGGATCCGTCCGGCCGCTTCGACCTGCGGCGCCTGGAGACCCGTGGCGGTCTGCATATCGCCGCCTCGCCGCTGTTCTTGCTGGGCGCGGCTGGGCGTGTGTTGCTGGAAGGAGCCCGTTTCCGGCTGGCCGTGGTGCATCTGAACCTGGCGGAGCGCGGCAGCTTCTATCGCAAGGCCGCCATCCTGGCCGCGGCGAAACTGGCCGGTGGGCGGGTGTTGCTGCATCTGCACGCGGCGCAGATCGTGCAGTTCCATGGCTCCATGAACGGCGTCGGGCGGCGGCTGATGCGCTGGATGTTCCAGTCGGCCGACCATGTCGTTGTGCTGGGCGATGTGTGGCGCCGCTGGGTGTCGGAAACCTTCGACGTCCGGCCCGACCGCATCAGTGTCGTCTATAACGGTGTCCCCGCGACGCCGGCCGCACCGCGGACCGTGCCGGAGGATGGTCGTTTCCGCCTGCTGTTCGTCGGCAATCTGCTTGAACGCAAGGGCGTCGCCGATCTGCTGCGCGCTTTCGCCAGTCCGCAATTGCGTGACCGCGACATCGAACTGACCATGGCCGGCGGTGGTCCTGTCGACACGTATCAGCTCATGGCAGAGCGCCTCGGCATCGCCGATCGGGTCCGCTTCACCGGCTGGGTCAGCCAGGAGCAGGCGCGCACGCTCATGGTCAACGCGGACGCGCTGATCCTGCCTGCTTATGACGAGGGCCTGCCGCTGGTGATCCTGGAAGCGCTCGCATCCCGCACGCCGGTGATCTGCACGCCGGTCGGATCGATCCCGGAGGTGCTGGACCATGCGACGACCGCCCTGTTCGTCACCCCTGGTGACGAACAGGGCATCATCACCGCCATCATGACGCTGATCGACCAGCCCGATCTGCGCGGACGCCTGGCCGAGAACGGGGCAGCGCTCTACCAGGGCCGCTTCACCATGGAGGCGTTCGCACGATCGATTGGTGCCCTCTACGCCGCGCTGATGCCGCGTGGGGTGATTTCGCCTCTAGAGCGGGATGACATCGCTTTCGCTCAGCCATCCTGCTCTAGATGTTTGTTTGATCGCGTGATTCAGACCTCCGGCGATTCCGCCTCCGGTCATCACGCTCTAGAGCAGGATGACATCGCTCTCGCTCAGCCATCGCGCTCTAGGTGTTTGTTTGATCGCGTGATTCAGACCTCCGGCGATTCCGCCTCCGGTCATCACGCTCTAACCGAGGCGGACGGACGGGAGCAGCATGGCGCCGGCGGTGCGGCATGATCCGGAGCGCCGACGACATCGTCCGCGACGCCGAGCTTCGGGCTGACGTCGCGATTGTCGGCGGCGGGCCGGCGGGTATTGCGTTGGCCCTGCAACTGGCGCGGACAGGACGTTCGATCCTGCTGCTGGAATCGGGCGATCTGGAGCCGGATCCCGAGACACAGGCGCTGAACGCGGGGGAGGTGGCGGAAGCCGCGCTGCACAGCCCACCCGATACCTACCGGCAACGCTGCCTGGGCGGCGGCACCTCCATCTGGGGTGGGCGTTGCGTGCCATTCGACCCGCTCGACCTTGAGCACCGCCCGTGGATCGCTCATTCCGGCTGGCCGATCGGCTGGGAGGAAATCGATCGCCACTACCCGGCTGCCAATGCGCTGTGCGAGGCGGGCGACTACGAATACGACGCGCGCCTGGCGGTGCCGGGCGGCATGCGGCCTGTGATCCGCGGCTTCGTGCCTGAACATTTCGACGTGAACGGGATCGAGCGCTTCAGTTGTCCGACGCATTTCGGCGTGCGGTATCGCAAGCGTCTGGAGACGCTGCCGAACGTCAGGGTGGTGCTGCGCGCCACGGTGATCCGCCTGCGCGCCAGCCCGGATGGAACCCGGATCGTCGCGCTGGATGCTCGGAACCGCCACGACATCCCGTTTCGCATCGCTGCCGACCAGGTGGTCCTGGCGATGGGCGGGATGGAAACGCCCCGGCTGCTGCTGACGTCCGATGACGTTCATGCCCAGGGCATCGGCAATACGCATGACCTGGTCGGGCGATTCTACATGTGCCACATCGCCGGCACGATCGGACGTCTGCGGATCAACGGCCCTCGGGACGCCGTCTGGCACGGTTATGACATCGCGCCGGACGGGACCTATTGCCGCCGGCGCCTGGCGCTGCGGCCGGAGGAGCAGCGGCGCCGCGGCCTGAGCAATGTCGTCTTCCGGCTGCATCATCCCCGAATCACCGATCCGGCGCACCGCACCGGGCCGCTCTCGGCGATCTACCTGGCGCAGCATTTCATCAGCTACGAATATGCCAAGCGGCTGGTCAGCGACTCGCCGCCGACCGCCGCGACCTGGCTGCGCCACGGCGTCAACGCGGCAACCGACCCCGTTTCCACCCTGCGTTTCCTGACGCATTGGCTGCGCCATCGCACGCTGGCGGAGCGGAAATTCCCCTCGGTGATCATCCGGCCGCGGACCAACCTGTTCAGCCTGGATTTCCATGCGGAGCAGGAGCCGAACCGGGACAGCCGGGTCAGCCTGGGCGACGGCCGGGATCGTTTCGGTAATCGCCAGGTTCGCGTCGACTGGCGCTACAGCACGAATGATGTCGAGACGCTCGCGCAAGCCTTCGACCTGCTGCGGGACGATCTGGCGGCACAAGCGATCGGCGAGCTTTCGCTGGCACAGAACGAGACCGATATCGAAACGGTCGTCCGTCGCGACGGGGCTTACGGCGGCCATCATATTGGAACTGCTCGCATGGGCAGCGGAGCCGCCTCCGGGGTTGTTGATTCGGACGGGAAGGTTTTCGGCGTCAACAATCTCTTTGTCGCCGGTAGTGCGGTCTTCCCAACCTCCAGCCAGGCGAATCCGACGCTGACGATCGTGGCCTTGTCGCTTCGCCTGGCTGAACACCTGGGGCGCATCGCGGTCCGCACGCCGGAGATCGTAAGCAGGGAGGCGGTCGCGGCCGAATAGACGATGCAGCACATGGCAGCCACATTGCATATGTTCGCCGAACAGGCAGGGCAGCATTTGACGTTTGAGAACGTGGCGGCGATTGCCCTGCTTTGGGCGACCGTGCTGCTGGCCGGCGTCGTGACCTATGCGAGGGCGAACCCGGGTCGTTGGTCGTTGCGGCAGTTTATCCGCCATCTTTTTCCCTCAGAAATCTTCCATCATCCGTCTGCACGCGCCGACCTTCTGTTTTGGCTGTCGCGTCGGATATTCATGCCACTATTTGTATTGCCTTTGGCCCTGTCCACAGTCGCCGCTGGACATTTCGCCTACTGGTTGCTGACGCACCTATTCGGCGTACCGGCGCAGCCGCCCGCGCCGGTGGGCCCCGGTCTGTTGATTGCGTTCACCGTGACGATGCTGCTGGCCTACGATCTGTCCTACTACCTGTATCACCGGATGCAGCATGAGATCCCCATTCTGTGGGAACTGCACAAGGTGCACCATTCGGCCCAGGTGATGGTCGGCGTCACCAAGGACCGCGTGCATCCGATCGATGAGCTGATGAATCGCTGGTGGGACGGCGTGATCCCGGGCCTGTGTTACGGCATCTGGCTGTTCTTCGCACTGGATCCGGTCGAGGTGACGATCTTCGGGCTGAACGTCTATATGCTGCGCAATGTCATCCTGATGATGGATTTCGTTCGCCACACGCATCTGAAACTGTCGTTCGGCCGTGTGTTGGATCGGATTCTGCTGAGCCCGCATTATCATCAGCTTCACCACAGCATCGCGGAAAAGCACTGGGACAAGAATTACGGCCTGGCGCTCAGCGTTTGGGATCGGCTGTTCGGCACGCTGGTTGTTCCTGAACCGGACGAGGATTTCGTCTTTGGCCTGACGAAAAACGAGCATGAGGAATATCAATCCGTGGTTCGGCTTCACGTCCTGCCCGTGCGGAAGATCCTCAGGCGTTTGTATAAGGCAATCCGGCCTTTGACCAGTTCGCAGCGTCGCCGTGACGCCAGGAGGCCGGCATGACACCGCGCATTACATTTCTCCGCTCGGCTGACGAGTTCGCCGCCATCCGCACCGCGTGGCAGGAACTTTGGACCCGCTCTGCCGGCTATATCTTCCAGCATCACGACTGGCTATCCGGATGGATGAACGGCATCGCCGTCCGGCGTGATATCCGCGTGTTGGTCGCCGTCGCATGGGATAACAAGACGCTGATCGGCGCACTTCCGATGGCGGTGCACCGGCGCCGCGGCTTGCGGATGCTGAACTGGGCCGGGCAGTTGTTCAGCGATTACTGCGACAGTCTGCTCGATCCGTTAAGAGACCGGAATGTTATTCTCCCGCTTCTATGGCAGGCGATCATGCAGGAGGGCGGCTTCGACCTGATCAGCCTGCAGCAAGTGCGTCCTGACGCGCGATGCCGGCGCCTGTTGGACGATCTGGCGCGCGAGTCCAGGGAATTGCGGACGATGGAGCGCCAGGAACGCTGCATGCGGATCGATAACCGGTGGGAAAGCGGGACAGCGTTCTTCCGGTCACTCAGCAAAAAGGGACGAAACAACCATACAAGAGGCAAACGCATTCTGAGCGAGATCGGCGGCGACCCCGTATTCCGGGTGGTCGAGGCCGATCAGGATCCGACCTCGGTGTTTGACGAGATATGGCGCCTGAAAGAGATCTGGTTACGCGCAACGGAACCGACCTCACCGCTTCTCTCCGATGGCCGGTTTGTACTGCGGTCCGTGCTGGAGGCTGCATGGCGCACCGGGCTGACCAAGGTGTTCCTGCTGGAATGCAGCGGCCAGATTGCAGCCGGATCCATCAATTTTGTATATGCGAACCGAATGGAAGCGTATCTGACTGCCTATGATGCGCGCTTCGAACGCGCCTCCCCCGGAACGATCCTCATTGTTGAATATACGCAGTGGGCCTGCGATCACGGCCTGACCCATGTCGATTTTCTGCGTGGCGACGAAGCTTTCAAGTATCGCATAGCGAATGCGGAGACTATGCTGAGCGGTTATTCCGGTGCCCGTACGTTATTGGGCCAGGTCGCCCGTTCGGGGCATCGTTTCCTGTCTCGCCGGCGCCAACCCGCGGAAACGCCGTCGGCGTCGCCGGCCGAACAATTGGAGCCGGCTTTTGATCCTGAGGCGCGGGTAGAAGGGCGTAAGCACCTGGCCGGGCGCTCCCGGCCAGGATCGCTCGGTCAGGCAGCGGCAAGCGTTGGCCGACCTGCGACCAACCGGCGCTCAGCGGTTCGTTTCAGGAACCGTGACAGCCGTCCGGAGACAAAGCCCGCACCGTAGGCGAAGCGAAGCAAGGGCCCAAAGGAGTTCGCAGCGGCTGTGCCGACGACGAACAATCCCGGCACACTGGTTTCGAAGTGCGGCGACAGCACCGGCGAGGCATCCGCCATCGCCATACGGGCCAGGATCCCTGGCGACAGGAACTCCAGGCGCCGCATGTCGATTTTGTAACCGGTCGCGGAGATCACGTGCTCTGCTTCGACGGTATTCTCAGATCCGTCGTTCATGCGGAACGTCACGATCGCAGTACCGTTCCCGGCACGTGACCGGGCGATACGGGCGCCCAAAAGGACGTTGACGTTGCGCTCGACTTCCGCGCGCGATGTCCAGCCGGGTGCAGGGCCGAGATGCTTGCGAACGACCACATGCCTGAAATCGCGCGGCATCTGATAAAACACCATGGGCGCCACGACGCAGGCAAGTGACCGCCATCCCGTTCCCAGGCCGGACTCCGGCGCGACGATCTTATCCAGGAAAGTGCGGTCTTCCGGCGGTCCGCAATAGGCGATGCGGTTCTTCCGGGCCGCGACGGTCACGTTGGCGCCGCGTTCACTCATCAGGGCCGCCAGTCCGACCCCGGAGGCGCCGCCGCCGATCACCAGTATTTGCTTGCCGCTGAACTGGTCCAAGGCGTGATGATCGGCACTGTGTGTACAAAGTTCCCCAAGGATCGGATCAAGTTCCGGCGGGGTTTGGTAGAATTTCCGGATGCCGGCCGCGATCACGACACGCCGAGCCGTGATAATTTCGTCGGTGTCGAGCTTCAGGGTGAAGACAGTTCCGTCATGATCCAGGTGGGTCACCCATTGCTCTGCTAGTATCGGTACAAATCGCTTTTGGAAAGCGACGCCATAGGCACTGAATGTTTCGAGTGGTACGGGCAGTCCAGAATGCTTGTAAGGCAGGCCCTGTTCGGCGCAGTAATCCTGCAACGTAAAGACATTGTCAGGATGCCAGAGGTTGGATGCAAAACCTTCTGATTTCAACACCATGCCTTGAGGCATGCCGGTTCGCCACGTATGCATCGGCTGGCCGAACACACGACACGCGATGCCGGCTTTTGCCAAATGCGCGGCGAGCGATAGGCCATAGGGGCCAGCCCCAATGATTGCGACATCGGTTGTCTGGATCATGCGTGTCCAGCCCCTAAACGTGACGTGAACGGGTGCATCACAAGGACTCCATCGCTGTAGTAAAAAGCTTTTCTCGCCGTTGCGCCTTTGGTCTACTGACGCAAGGGAAACATAAGACAAAATCGCAGAATAGACTGCCCACTGTCCATTCACTCACTGTTAAATGATGGCAAAGACATGCGCGCTGTACAAGCAGACTTTACCGGCAGCTACCCGGGGGAACCAGACGTGCTGGAGGACGTGTCCTCCCTTGCACCGCTGACAGCCGCACCGCGCAACGCCTTCGCCAAGCCGAAGATCCTTCTCGCCACCACAGGCCAGTTGCCGTCCACCGCTCGGCTGGCCATGGAGTTGCACGACGCGGGCGCCGAAATAGCTTTGATTTCCGCGGGAAATCATCCGGCGCGGGTCCTCACGTTCCTGGCACGGTGCCACGCTTACAGCGCCACCAGCCCCATCCGGAGCCTTCGGACCGCGATCCGGCGGAGCGCGCCGCACCTGATAATCCCCTGCGATGAACGCGCCGTTCGCGACCTGCATCAACTCTGGCGTTCGACGCAGGATCCCACCGTGCGCGCGGTCGTTGAAGAATCGGTTGGCCCGGTACGCAACTTTCCGATCGTCACCTCTCGCCACATGCTTCTGTCATTCGCGGCGCAGGCGGGCGTGCGGGTGCCGGAATCGGCACCTGTGCCGGATGTCCAGGCCTTGGACGCATGGATACGCACCCATCCGGTGCCATTCGTTCTGAAGTCGGACGGAAGCTGGGCGGGCCTTGGTGTTCGCATCGTTTCGGACGCCGCAGCGGCCCATTCGGCGTTCGCGCAGATGAAAAAGCCGATCAGCCTGCGTCTCGCCCTGCGGGAGGCCGTCTTGGAAGGCGACCGGTTCGCGTTTCGCACCTGGATGCGGCGCGAGATGCCGGCACTTTCGGTGCAGACCTACGTTGACGGCTGGCCTGCGAATATCGGCGTCGCCTGCTGGAAAGGCGAGGTCGTGGCGTCGATCTGTGCGGAATCCGTGGCGACGGAGTTCGCCACCGGCCCGTCGACCGTTGCACGCGTCATCGACAACCCGGAAATGCTGGACGCAGCAAGCAAGGTCGTCGCAGCGCTCGGCATATCCGGGCTCGTCGGCTTCGACTTCATGATCGAAGCCGCAACCGGCCACGCTTATATGATCGAAATGAATCCGCGCTGCACGCCTATCTGTGCCGTGCGCTTCGCATCGCCCCGCGATCTCCCCGAAGCGCTCACCGCTCGGCTTGCCAATAGATCGTTACATGAGAGACCGCCGCGGACGGAACGTGATGTCGTCGTGTTCTTCCCGGACACCTGGCGAAATGATCCATCAAATCAGTTCCTGCGTAGCGGATATCACGATGTCCCCTGGGAGCAGCCGCAACTTGTCCGCGTCCTTATGCGACCGGAAATGCGGGATCGTTACTGGATCATGCGGCAGGCGCGAAAGGCCTGGTTGCGGGCGAGGGGAGCGTCCGGCCGATAGGCCGGTAGCCGCCCTCCGCGTAGAGCGTGATGACCGGAGGCGGAATCGCCGGAGGTCGATCACGCGATCAAACAAAGAGCGTGATGACCGGAGGCGGAATCGCCGGAGGTCTGAATCACGCGATCAAACAAACACCTGGAGCAGGATGGCTGAGCGAAAGCGATGTCATCCTGCTCTAGGCTCCCAGCTTCGCGCCAACCCGGGCAACCGCGTCCTCGCGTCCCGCGCGCATCGAGGCCATCCGTTGCTGCGCCGCAGCCAGAATCTCCGGCCGCGCGAGATCGGGCCGCCCCGAGTTCAAAGGGCGGGGCAGGGGCGTATTCGATGCCTAGCTGGATGCCCTCGGCAACGTCGCGTCCCGCAAGTTCCGCAACCATGGTCAGGGCGAAGTCGATCCCGGCGGTCACGCCGCCTCCGGTGAAGACGTTGCCGTCGCGCACCACGCGTTGGTTCTCAGCAATGGCACCCAGCGGCGCGAGCAGGTCCAGCCAGCCCCAATGCGTCGTCGCCCTGCGTCCCTTCAGCAGTCCCGCGGCCCCAAGGACGAGCGCGCCGGTGCAGATCGATCCGACATAGCGCGCCGTCGCCGCCTTCTGTTGCAGGAATGCGATCACGGCCTCGTCTTCCATCAGCGCCAGCACGCCGGAGCCGCCCGGCACACAGATCACGTCCAGAACCGGGCAGTCGGCCATCGTCGTGTCCGGCAGCAATCGCAGGCCGCCCTGGGTGTCGATCGGATCGAGCGTTTTCCAGATCACGTGCAGGGTCGCACCCGGCAGATAGGCGAAGACCTGCAGCGGCCCGGTCATGTCGAGTTGAGTCATATTCGGGAATGCCAGAAATCCAACCCGCGTCGTTGTCATGGATGCCTCCATCAGTGTGGACAGACGTGTTGTGCCATGGCAGGGTCTGGCGGAAATGCCAAATGACCCACAGATCTCGCCAAGGCGCATCGTCTTTCTCGCCTTCCCTGACGTCCAGCTTCTGGACGTCACCGGGCCGCTGCAGGTCTTCGCCTCGGCCAACCGGCTGACGGAGCAGGCGCATTACGAGACAAGTGTGGTCTCGGCGACCGGCGGGCCAATTGAGTCCTCGGCCGGTTGGCCCTGGTGACCGGCCGGCTGGCATCCGCCGGCGCGATGGCGGATACCGTCATTATCCCCGGCGGTCCCGGCGTGGACGCCGCCGCTCTGGATTCATCACTGCGGGGCTGGGTCGCCGATGCAGCCGCGAACCGCGCGCCGCATTGCATCCGTCTGCACGGGTGCTTTTCTGCTGGCGGCAAGCGGCGTGCTGCAGGGACGCCGGGCAACGACGCATTGGTCGCGGTGTGCGGATCTGGCGGCCGCTTATCCGGACGTTCGGGTCGAAGCCGATGCGATCCATGTGGTCGATGGAACGGTGTGGACCTCGGCCGGCGTGACGGCGGGCATCGATATGGCGCTGGCGATGCTGGAGGCGGATCTCGGCCGCCCCGTGGCGACGGCGGTTGCCCGTCATCTCGTCGTGTTCGCACGCCGTCCGGGCGGGCAGGCGCAATTCAGCAGCGCCTGGGAGTTTGCCGGCGTGCGCGACCGCTTCGACGATCTGCACGACTGGATGCGGGAGCATCTGCGCGACGATCTGAGCCTGCCCGCGCTGGCGCAGCAGGCCGGCATGAGCGAACGTAGTTTCTTGCGTCACTACCGCGACGTTACTGGAACCACGCCGTCCCGAGCGGTCGAGCGCCTGCGCGTCGAGGCCGCACGCCAGACCCTCGGGGCGACGACGCTGCCGATGAAGCGGGTCGCCCGCGACTGCGGATTCGGATCAGAAGAAACCATGCGCCGCAGCTTTCTGCGCATCCTGGCCGTGCCGCCCGGCGCCTATCGTGAGAGGTTTCCGGTATAGCCGACCTAGAGCAGGATGGCATCGCTTTCGCTCAGCCATCCTGCTCTAGGTGTTTGTTTGATCGCGTGATTCAGACCTCCGGCGATTCCGCCTCCGGTCATCACGCTCTTTGTTTGATCGCGTGATTCAGACCTCCGGCGATACCACCTCCAGTCATCACGCTCTAAGGTCCCCGCCGCCGCATGCCACCGCGGCCGCGCCGCTTCGACGGATCATAGCCGCCCCCGCCCGGACCCATCGGTTCCGGCGTCCTGTCCGCCCTTCGGCCGCAATGAGGCACTCGGCGTCGCGGCGGTTCAGGCAGGCCCAGCTCCAGCGCTTCCAGCCGCTTGATTTCGTCGCGCAGCCGAGCGGCTTGCTCGAATTCCAGGTTGGCGGCGGCGGCGCGCATGCGCTTTTCCAGGTCGGCGATCGCGGACTTCAGGTCCTTGCCGACGAACTCCGTCGTATCGGCATCCTTGATCGGGGCGACGGTGACGTAGTCCTGCTCGAACACGCTTTCCAGCACCTTGCCGATCTGCCGGCGGATCGATTGCGGCGTGATGCCGTGCGCCTCGTTCCAGGCGCGCTGCTTGTTGCGCCGCCGTTCGGTTTCCTCGATCGCGGCGCGCAACGAACGGGTCATCGTATCGGCGTAGAGGATCACCCGCCCATCGACGTTGCGGGCGGCGCGGCCGATCGTCTGGATCAGCGACGTCTGCGACCGCAGGAATCCTTCCTTGTCGGCATCCAGGATGGCGACCAGCGCGCATTCCGGAATATCCAGACCTTCGCGCAGCAGGTTGATGCCGACCAGCACGTCGAACACGCCCAGGCGCAGGTCGCGGATGATCTCGATCCGCTCCAGCGTGTCGATGTCGGAGTGCAGATAGCGGACCTTCACGCCGATGTTCGGTCAGGTATTCCGTCAGGTCCTCCGCCATCCGCTTCGTCAGGGTGGTGACCAGCACGCGCCCGCCGCGCGCGGCGACGGCCTTGCATTCGTGCAGCAGATCGTCGACCTGATGTTCGACCGGGCGTATCTCGGTGACCGGATCGATCAGGCCGGTCGGACGGATCACCTGTTCGGCGAACACGCCGGCGGTGCGCTCCATCTCCCACGGTCCCGGCGTGGCGGAGACGAACATCGTCATCGGCCGGAAGCGTTCCCATTCCTCGAACTTCAGCGGCCGGTTGTCGATGCAGGACGGCAGGCGGAAGCCGAACTCCGACAGCACGGTCTTGCGGTTGAAGTCGCCGCGATACATGCCGCCGATCTGCGGCACCGTGACGTGGCTTTCGTCGACGATCAGCAGTGCGTTTTCCGGCAGGTATTCGAACAGCGTCGGCGGCGGGTCGCCGGGCTCTCGTCCGGTCAGGTAGCGCGAGTAGTTCTCGATCCCCTTGCAGGAGCCGGTCGTCTCCATCATTTCGATATCGAACGTGGTGCGCTGTTCCAGCCGCTGCGCTTCCAGCAGTTTGCCCGGTGGCGTGCAGTTCCGCCAGGCGTTCCTTCAGTTCGATCTTGATGTCGCGGATCGCCTGCGTCAGCGTCGGCCGCGGCGTGACATAGTGGCTGTTGGCGTAGACGGTGATTTCCTTCAGGTCGGCGGTCTTTTCGCCGGTCAGCGGGTCGAATTCGTGCACCGTTTCGATCTCGTCGCCGAACAGGCTGATGCGCCACGCGCGGTCTTCGTAATGGCTGGGGAAGATATCGACGATCTCGCCACGCAGCCGGAAGCTGCCGCGCTGGAAGGCCGTGTCGTTGCGGCGGTATTGCAGGTCCACCAGCGCCTTGGCCAGCGCATCGCGGTCGATCCGGCCGCCGACCTCCAGCTTCGCCACCATCTGGCATAGGTCTCGACCGAGCCGATACCGTAGATGCACGACACCGAGGCGACGACCACGACATCGTTCCGCTCCAGCAGCGACTGTGTCGCGGCGTGGCGCATGCGGTCGATCTGTTCGTTGATCTGCGCGTCTTTCTCGATATAGGTGTCGGTGCGCGGGACGTAGGCCTCGGGCTGGTAGTAGTCGTAGTAGCTGACGAAATACTCGACCGCGTTGTCAGGGAAGAAACTTTTCATCTCGCCATAGAGCTGCGCCGCCAGCGTCTTGTTCGGCGCCAGGATCAGGGTCGGCTTCTGCACCGCCTCGATCACCTTGGCCATGGTGAAGGTCTTGCCCGACCCGGTGACGCCCAGCAGCACCTGGTCGCGCTCGTCGGCCTGAACGCCGCGCACCAGTTCGGTGATGGCGGTCGGCTGGTCGCCGGCGGGTTCGTACTCCGACACCACCTGCAACGCGCCGCGTCATCGGCTTGGCCGGCTGCTTCTGCGGCATGAACAGGACGGGCGGGTCGGCGGAGCAGCGTCTGGGACATCGGTTCTACCTCTGTCCGCCAAGATGGGACGTCAGGCCGGATGCGTCGAGAGGTCCTGCGACCGCCGCAGCACTATGGGCGCGCGCTGTCTCTGTCAGGGCGGATGCGAATTTGCGCGGATGCAGGATTTGCGGACGTGGATGGCGTCGGACGCTGCCCCTTCCTTGTAACCGGTCCGGCGGCGGTGCAGGTTCGTCAACATGCCCTGGACCGCATCTATTTCGCTTTCGGTGAGTCCAGGATCCAACGATAGAAAGCCGTCCGCGCGAAAACGAGCCATCTGGTCTGCGTCGAAGCTTGGGCCGGCTATAACGTTCCCGTTAGAATTCCAACTCGCGTATCTGTTATACGCGGCTGGGCCATGCACCCCCGACCATGTTACCCGTTCCCGCGCGCCCGTGCCCGCGGCGCATCGCCTGACGTTGTTGGTTTCCTTGTCCGTCGGCACCCATGATCAAACTGTCCCGCACGACAACAGGCACCGTCCTCTTCCTGGTCGACTCCATCCTGTTGCTGCTGAGCTGGCCGATCCTGCTGTGGACGAGCCGCCCTCCCGATATCGCCGCCACGGTCAATCCGCTTGTCGACGCGCGGGGCGTGATCTACCCGCTGGCCGACCTGCTGCTGCTGTTCGCCATGGGCCTTTACCGGCGGGACGCCATTCAAAATACCGCCCGTTCGCTCAGCCGCGTGCCGCTGGTTGTCGGCATGGGGGCGACGCTCGCGATCATGCTGTCGTATCTTCAGTCCTTCCTGCTGCCCGGTGCGGTAGAGCCGGGCGGACGGAACCAGTTGGTGATGTTCGGCCTCGCCATCGCGTGTTTCACGGTGGGGGCGTTCCTTGCGCGCATTGCGATCAGCATCCTGCTGCGCCGCCATGTGCTGCGCCGCCGGCTGCTGATTATCGGTGCCGGACAGCGCGCCTGGGAACTGCTGCTGATCCTGGGGCGGGAAGGCCGCAGTCTGCATGACGACGTTTACCTGCTGCACGCGCCCTCGTTCGGTGCGATTGACGCGAGGCTGGCCGAGGATCACCTCGGCCGTATCCTGCGACCTGCCGACTTCAATGTCGCAGCCGCCGCGGCTGAGGTCGGTGCCGATCTTGTCATCGTCGCGCCAGACGAACGGCGCGGGATGAACCTGCAGCGTCTGCTGGAATGCAAGCGCGCGGGGTATCCGGTCGTCGAGTATCTGACCTTCGTGGAGAAAGAGATCCGCCGGATCGACCTCAAGCGTATCGAGCTGGGCTGGCTGGTCTTCAGCGACGGCTTCACGTTCGGGGCTCTCGACCGGTTTCTCAAGCGCGTATTCGATCTCCTCGTCAGCTCGGTTGTCCTGGTGCTGACGGCGCCCCTGATCCTCGTTGGGATCATCGCGATCCGGCTGGAGGGGCCGGGCCCGGTCTTCTACCGCCAGGAGCGAGTGACGCTCGACGGGCGGGTGTTCTGGATCATGAAGCTGCGGACGATGCGCGTGAACGCCGAGGCGGCGGGCGCGGTCTGGGCCGCCGAAAAAGACAACCGCATCACCAAGGCGGGCAATTTCCTCCGTCGCGCCCGCATCGATGAGTTGCCGCAACTGGTGAACATCCTGCGCGGCGATATGTCCTTTGTCGGGCCGCGACCGGAACGTCCGATGTTCGTCGAGGAACTGGCGGCGCAGATCCCGCTGTATCACGAGCGGCATATGGTCAAGGCCGGCCTGACCGGGTGGGCCCAGATCAACTATCCCTACGGGGCCTCGGTCGACGATGCGCGGTCGAAGCTCAGCTACGACCTGTATTATGTGAAGAACTTCACCATCCTGTTCGACTTCGTCATCCTGCTGCAGACGCTGCGCGTGGTGCTATGGCCCAGCGGGGTACGGTAGCGGCCCATCCGCTCGGCGCGGCGACAGGGTTCGTGTCAGCAGGAACAGTGCGATCAGCAGATGGCCCATGTTCCAGGCCACGCCGTTGGCGAAGGCGGCGGCATAGGACCCGGTCCAGTCGAAGATGACGCCGGACATCCAGCCGCCCAGGCCCATGCCCAACAGGGTCATCATCAGGATCATGCCGACGCGCGACCCGGTTTCCTTGGCGGGAAAATTCTCCCGCACGATGATCGCATAGCTGGGCACCAGGCCGCCCTGGAACAGGCCGAACAGGGATGAGATGACATACAGCGAGGTCAGCCCATCCATCGTCAGGTAGAGCGCCAGCGCCAGCATCTGGGCGATCGATCCGATCAGCAGGGTAATCAGCCCGCCCACCCGGTCCGACAGATAAGCCCGACCCGATCCGGCTGACGATACCGAAGCCCAGCATCAGCGACAGCATGCGCGCACCGTTCGCCGCGCCGTAGCCCAGGTCGCCGCAATAGGCGACGATGTGAACCTGCGGCATCGACATCGCCACGCAGCAGGCGAGGCCGGCGACGGCCAGCAGAAGCTGCAATGTGCGCGGCGACAGGTTGATACGCCGGTGGGTCATGACCATCGGCGGGGCGCCTGCCGCTCTGCGCGGCGCCGGGCTGCGCAGCAACAGCGCCAGAGGCGGGATCGACACCGCGCAGACCAGGCCGATGATCAGATGGGCATAGCGCCAGCCATGCGCCTGAATCATCCATTGGATCAGGGTCGGCCAGATCGCGCCCGCCACATAGTTGCCGGATGCCACCAGGGCAACGGCGATGCCGCGCCGCCGCTCGAACCACAGTGAGATGTCGGAGATCACCGGGACGAAGGTCGCCGCCGATCCGAACATGCCGATCACGAGGTAGATCAGCGCGAATTGCCAAATGGATCCGCTGATCGAGGACAGCGCGTAGCCAATGCCGAGCGTGGCGGCGCCGATGAGGATGGGTGTGACCAGCCCGACGCGATCGAGCAGGCGTCCCATCATCAGACTGCCCAGCGCGATGCCGACTGACACACAGGTATAGGGCAGGGAGGCCACCCCTCGTTCGGCCGCGAAGTCCGCCTGCACGGCCGGCAGGGCGACGACGACGGACCACATGCCGACACCGCCGATGGCGGAAATGACCAGCGCGATCGTCAGCCGCAGCCAGGCATAAGGCGAATCGATTTCCCGTCTCATGAGCGGTGCGCTGGTCCTTTGGTCCGTGTTCCTGCCCGTCATCGGCTGCCGTGTGCCACGACCGTGGCCGGCAACCGTTTGACGAAGCATGACACATCGGTCCTGCGAGCCGAAGTCAGGATGCGGTCACCGCATCGGGATGGACAGTTGTCGAATGCGCATGGCTGGCGGTTCGGGCACGTCACAGGTCCGCGGCAGGCATCACTGGCGAATCGGGGAACGCCGAGCCAGGACGGGATTTCCGAAGTTGTGGCTTAGCGTGAGACTGGAGGCTTGCCGGCATCGGTCCGAGCGTGATGACTGGAGGCGGAATTGCCGGAGGTCTGAATCACGCGATCAAACAAAGAGCGTGATGCCTGGAGGCGGAATCGCCGGAGGTCTGAATCACGCGGCCAAACAAAGAGCTAGCACGGGATGTCTGAGCGAAAGCGATGTCATCCCGTGCTAGAACGAAATGGCCCGGACAAAGCCGGGCCAGGACGGTTCTATTGCTTACTGAGGGGCTCGGCTCACGGCTTGGCCGGAGCCGGAGCCGTCTCCGGGGCAGGTGCCGTCGCGGGCGGCAGCGGTTCCGGGTTGTGCGACAGGGTGTGCAGGTAGTCGATGACGTTGGCACGATCCTGGTCGTTCTTGATGCCGGCGAACGCCATCCGCGTGCCGGGCGCGAATTGGGACGGCTGGTGCAGCCATACGTTCAGCTCATCAAAGGTCCACGGACCCTGCTTCGACTTGATGGCCGTCGGAGTAGCTGAAGCCCTGCATATGGCCATGCGGTGCGCCGAGGATGCCGTAGAGGTTTGGTCCGACGCCGGCCTTCCCGCCCTCATCGAAGGTGTGACAGGCGGTGCAGACCTTTTTCACGTAGGCTTCGCCGGCCGTGATGTCGGCCTTCGCCAGCAGCATGCCGATCGCAGGCAGCGGCGCGGGAGCAGCCGGCTCAGCCGGAGGACGGTTCGGGCGTTGCGATCGCGATGGCGGTTTTCTCCGGCTTGGTTTCGGTGACCAGATTCGCACCGATCGTGCCCACTAGAAAGAAGGTAATACCGGCGACCAGGATCGCCGCTATGCCCTTGTTGACTTCCATCGAATCCATACGCCAACCGCTCCTTGCATCCGAGGCACCGAGTTACATCGTCGGGCGCCGGCTTTCCACCGGTGTGGCTTTGAGCCCGAAAATCATCGGGTCCGAAGGCCAACCGGTGCCGTCCGGGAGCGGATACGGCGCCCGTGCGCGGCCGTCAATTCCGGAAACTCTGTTGCCATCCCAACGTCAAGGACTGGCCGGGGTGGGGCCCGGCGAAAGGCGGTGCTTCCCTGCGGCACGTACCTGACCGGCCGGATCAGAATTCCTCTTCTGCCCGATCACCGAGACGCCGGCCATGAACGTGTCGTTGCTGACGGCCTGGGCGTTCGGCGTGAAGATACGGCTGTAGTGATTGGTGACACCGGCTGGGCGCATCGCCTCCATATCCGGCTGCACGATCGTGTTCGTCGACGGACCCAGAACGCCGAAGCAATGCCGCCAGCCCAGGATATCGGTCATCGCTATTTCCCCTCGCTGTCCGGATGCGCGACGCCATTGCAGTCCACGGTACCGGTGCCGTCATGCTGTATCGCTTCCGTTCGGAAGGCCACGGCGCATGGGCGTTTTCTGAACGCTATCGCTTGCAACGGCGCGGGCGTCGGATAGGCTCAGACCGAAACCGGGAGAGGATGGCGCCATGCAGGCTTACGACACGATCATCCGCAACGGCACCGTGGTGACTGCGACCGACAGTGCGCTCTGCGATGTTGCCATCAGGGACGGCAAGATCGCCGCTCTGGGCTGTGGGTTAGGCAGCGCAGCGCGGGAGATCGATGCGACCGGCAAGCTGGTGATGCCGGGCGGCATCGACAGTCATTGCCACATCGAGCAGCCCCGGCCCGACGGCAATACGAATGCCGATACGTTCGAGACGGCAACGACCTCGGCCGCGTTCGGCGGAACGACCTGCGTGATCTGCTTCTCGCCTCAGTTCAAAGGGGGCGGCGGCATCAAGGAACGGGCCGAGGACTATCATGCCCGCGCCCGCAAATCAGTGATCGACTACACGTTCCACGTCATCATCACCAACCCGACGCCGGCGGTGATCGAGGAGGAACTGCCGCCGCTGGTCGCCGCCGGCCACCGCTCGATCAAGATGTTCCTGACGTATGAACCGAGCTTCCTGACCGATGATGAGGTTCTGACGGTGCTGGCGGCGGCGCGGAAGAACCAGGCCTTCGTGGTGATCCATGCCGAGAACCACGCGGCCATCCGCTGGATGACCGCTCGGTTGGAAGCCGCGGGGATGACGGACGCGAAATACCACGCGTGGTGCAAGCCGGCGATCGTGGAGCGGGAGGCGATCCAGCGCGTCATCGCGCTTGCGGAACTCGTGGACGTGCCGATCCAGATCTTCCACGTCAGTTCCGAGGAGGGTGTCGAGGAAATCCGCCGCGCTCAGGGCCGCGGGGTGAAGGTCTTCGCCGAAACCTGCCCGCAATACCTGGCCTTTACCCAGGACGATCTGGACAAGCCGGGACAGGAGGGTGCGAAATTCGTCTTCAGCCCGGCGCCGCATGCGCAGTCGGACCAGGATGCGCTGTGGAAGCATATCCAGCTTGGCACGCTGGGGATCGTGTCGTCAGACCACGCGCCTTACATGTTCGGCGGTGAGAAGGGGAAGCAGGCGATCGCCAAGGTGTCGCCGTTCTCGAAGATCCCGAACGGCGTGCCGGGGCTGGAGACGCGGATGCCGTTCCTGTTCTCGGAAGGGGTCGGCAAGGGGCGGATCGATCTGCAGACGTTCGTGGCGATCACTGCGACCAATCCGGCCAAGCTGTTCGGGCTGCATCCGCGGAAGGGCTCGATCGCGCCGGGGATGGATGCGGATATCGGCATCTGGGACCCGGCGTTGACGCCGGGTGGTGCGGAACGAGGAGCTGCACCATCAGGTGGACCACACGCCGTTCGAGGGCATGAGCCTGACGGGTTGGCCGGTGACGACGCTGGTGCGTGGGCAGGTGGTGATGGATGCCGGGAAGCGGCATGCGGAGCCGGGGTTCGGGCAGTTCCAGGCGCGCGGGACGTATCCGCTGATGATGCCGCGGGGGGTGTTTACGACGCCGTTCAATCCGCATGAGGCGGGGTAGGGGCCCGGCGGCTTTGCCGAATTCGGCGACGTGTGGGGCATCGCGCATCAACATCCCCGGTGATCGAGCCACTCGACGATGTTCCGCACTGTATCGCTATAAAACGTCCGATAAAGCTGCTCCGTCACGTATCCGAGATGCGGCGTCGCGAGGACGTTGTCCAACGTGCGGAAGGGATGGTCGGCCGGGAGCGGTTCGGTTTCAAACACATCAACCGCATAGCCTGCAATCCGCCGTTCCCGTAGCGCGGCCAGCACAGCGGCCTCGTCCACAATGGCGCCACGGGACGTGTTGACCAGCCATGCCGTCGGCTTCATCAGAGCGATCTCCGCTTCACCGATCAGCCCCCGCGTCCGCCGGCTTAGTAGCGTGTGGATGGTGAGGATGTCGGAAGAGCCAAGCAACTCTTCCTTGGATACGGCAACTGCTCCGACCGCCTCAGCCTTCTCTGGCGTGAGATTATGGCTCCAGCCGATCACCCTCATGCCGAACGCGCCGCCGATCCGAGCGACCTCGCCGCCGATGTTGCCGAGGCCCAGAACCCCAAGCGTGCGGTCGCGCAGATCCCCGCCGATCGTCGTCTGCCAGCCGGCCGCCCTGAGTGACGATGCCTCCCGCACCAGGTGGCGTTGGCTGGCGAGGATCAGGGCCCATGTCATTTCGACAGTCGGGGTCGAGGCGTAGCCTGTGTGCACAATCTCGATCCCGCGCTCCTCTGCCGCGGCGACGTCGATGGCGGCGTTGATCGGACCGGTGGAGGCGATGAGCTTCAGGTTGGGAAGTCGCTCTATCAAGCCGCGGCGCAAGGCGGTGCGCTCACGCATGACGCAGACGACGTCGAACGGCGCCAGTCGAGCGGCCAAGACGTCCGGATCGTTGAGGTGGTCGTTGAAGACAGTGACGGTCGCCCGACCCGCCAGAGGCGACCAGTCCGCCATCTGGAGGGCGGCGTTTTGATAGTCATCGAGGACAGCGACCCTGACGACTGATTCCGTGGACGTCATATCGTCCCCTTTCCTCTCGTGTTGGAGCCCCTCCGGGCTTTTCACATGGGTGGGGCCATCGAGACTAGCTGCCCTCGAAGGATCGTCACGTTATGTCGAGGCTGAGTGGGAAGGCCGGATATTGTAGCGGCGGGCCGGTCCGTCGAAACGCGCGTGCCGAAGCAGTGGCTTGAACGGCGTTCCGTGGCGCTCAATGGCATTGGCCCCGCCGTTCGGCGAAATCGCTCTTCGACAGCGACGAAGGCAGCGCCTGAGGTCTTGAGTGTGGACACAAGGAGCTGGAGCAGGTCTAACTTCAAACGGCGCCTCGCCCGGAGAAACTGGCACAGGATGCCGCAGCTTGCGCGCGCCTCTAAAAGGACGAGAGCATGTTTTCAGTGGGACAGAGGGTCTGGCACCGCGACGGCCAGCGCAGCGGCACGGTGCTGGAGTGCGCTGGGGACCGGGTTTACATTGAGCAGGACAACGGCGCCGAGCTGGATTTTCCGGCGAGCGCCCTGACTGCGACGCCACCGGCAGGCGCGAAGGCCTCTGGCGCCACGCTGAAGGACAGCAGGGGAACGGCGGGGCTGCGGACCCACGTGGTATACCGAGCCGCATCCTGACGTCTGGCGATATCACGCCGGAACATGTGCGGGTGCTGGGGATCGTGCCCGTGCGCACGCTCCAGGCCGTCGCGGCCTTGTTCGAGCGCAGACCCGGGGGCGGGAAGTTCAGCGCGCTTGGCGTCGCCGAGAAGTTGAACGTCATCGCGGAGATCACCGCCGTGCCCTACCGCACAATTCGAGAATACAGTGACCGCCCCGGCGAACTCGGACTCCTCATGGGCAAGGGCCTCGCTGACAGCCGTAAGATCGTCTGACCCAGACGGCCTTGGGCATGACTGTTAACCCCGCGCCACCTTACCCCGATACCTCGTCCTGATCCGAGAAACTAATGTCCTCGTAGATCTCGGCGACGGGGATTTCGATGCCGATTTCGGGCATCCGAAGCGTATCCTCGCTGGTGAGGACTGTCGTCCGCCACACCTCGTCCGGCCCCGCCCGTTCCATGACAGTGAGACCGATACTGGTTGATTCGACAATGACGTAACGGCGGATGGATGCGACGGCCACGTATTCCCGCACCTTGACGATGCGGTCGATACGGCCGGATGTGGGGCTGAGGACTTCGAAGACGACGGCGACGCCAGGGACCAGCCGATCTTCGAACGTGAGCTTGGAACAGGTGACCAGTGCGTCGGGGTAGCGGACGGCTTTGTTGACGGTCTCGACACCGGCATCGGGGCCAAGTGGTTGACACGCGGTGCCGCGCAGTCGTGTCCGGAGGGTGAAGTGAAGGTTACCGGTGATGCGGCTGTGACCGACATTTCCTCCTGTCATGGCGACCGGCTGGAAGCCGTCAAATTCGTATCGCTCCTCCTGGGCGGAAGCCCAGGAGAAGAACTGCTCCTGCGTCCAAGGTTTACGGAGTGGCGCGTTCATGGCGGCGAGCATAGCACGAGACGGTGGGAAATTCCCCCCGGTTCTCAGCAGGAAATTGGGTGCCGCTCTTGCCGGATGGCTGCGCCAAAGACGCTTCGAACCGGGGATACCCTCAGGCGCCGAGGCCTCGGGCCCTAATCGAGCGAGAAGCTCGTCCCGCACCCGCACGCCGACTTCGCGTTCGGGTTCCTCACCGCGAAATGGCTGCCGATCAGCTCGTCCGTGTAGTCCAGCTCCGACCCGGCCAGCAGGTCCAGGCTGACGGAGTCGACGACAACCCGAGCGGGGCCGCGTTCGATGACCAGATCGTCGGGCTGGGTCTGGGTGTCGAGCTCGAATTGGTACTGGAAGCCGCTACAGCCGCCCGCCAGCACGGCGACGCGAAGCGCGGTATCGGCCGCGGCCTTGGTCTCGGCCACGATCTCGGCGATCCGGGCAGCGGCCCGATCGGTAACGGCGAACTGTTCCATGAGCGGTAAGATAGGCGCGATCGCGGCGGATTTGAAGCGGGTGCATTCCCGGTGTATCCCGTCGCGACATGTATGCCCCGCCCGCCCTGGCGCGCTATGCCGTCTCCGCCTGCCAACGCGCGCGGACGGCTGTACCCTGAACCGGAGGCGGAAACCCGCTCCCCCTGGCAACGCGACCGCGACCGGATCATCCACGCCTCGGCCTTTCGCAAGCTGCAATACAAGACCCAGGTCTTCGTCAACCATGAGGGCGATTTCTACCGCACCCGCCTGACCCACAGCATCGAGGTCGCCCAGATCGCCCGCTCTCTGGCCCGTTCGCTCGGCCTTGACGAGGACCTGACCGAGGCGCTCGGCCCTGGCGCACGACCTGGGCCACCCGCCGTTCGGCCATGCCGGCGAGGAGGCGCTGAACGTGGTGATGAAGCCGTTCGGCGGCTTCGACCACAATGCCCAGAGCCTGCGCATCGTGACGCTGCTGGAAAGCCGCTATGCCGGCTGGGACGGTCTGAACCTGACGTGGGAGACGCTCGAAGGGCTGGTCAAGCACAACGGCCCGCTCGCCATCCCGCCTGCCTATATCGGCGACCATGACAACGAAGTACAAGCTCGACCTGCACACCCAGCCCAGCGCCGAGGCGCAGGTCGCGGCGATCGCCGACGATGTCGCCTACCACAGCCACGACATCGACGACGGGCTGCGGGCGCGGCTGTTCTCGATCGAGGACCTGCGCCACCTGCCGGTCGTCGGAGAGGCTCTGGCCGCCGCGCGCGTTGCCAGCCTCGATGTGCCGCCGCCCCGGCTGCGCCATGAGATGCTGCGGCGGGTCATCAACGCGATGGTCACCGACCTGATCGCGGAGAGCGGCCGGCGCCTGGCGAAGCTGGATCCGTCCGGTCCGGACGCGGTGCGGCGCCACAAGCAGCGTGTCGTCGACTTCAGTCCGCCGATGGCGGAGGCCAACCGTGCGATCAAGGAATTCCTGTTCGCGCGGATGTATCGGCACTGGCGGGTGAACCGCATGTCCGCCAAGGCCAGGCGTCTGACCGAGGATCTGTTCCGCCTGCTGCACGCCAACCCGTCCATGCTGCCCGATGACTGGCGCGCCAGGGCCGGCGAGCCGGGCGGCACGCAGCGCGCGGCCACAACGGTCGCGGACTATGTCGCCGGCATGACCGACCGGTTCGCGATGGATGAGCATCGGCGGCTGACCGACATCGGCGTCAACGGCTGAGCTGCACTTGTTTCACCAAGGTTTCTTCGCGCACAGCCGCCGCACGCGTTGGCAACGATAGCGTTTTCCGCTTACATAGGCGCATGGACGATCATTCCGTAGTCGCTGAGAGGCCTAAACTGAAGCCTCTGCCGCTGCTCATATTCAGCTCACGCTGGCTGCAGGCGCCGCTGTACGTCGGCCTGATGGTCGCGCAGGGCGTCTACGTCTTCCTGTTCCTGAAGGAGCTTTGGCACCTCGTCTCCGAAGCCGTCACCTTCTCCGAACAGGACATGATGCTGATCCTGCTTGGTCTTATTGATGTCGTGATGATTTCCAACCTGCTGACCATGGTCATCATCGGCGGTTACGAAACATTTGTCGGACGATTGCACCTGAAGGATCATCCGGATGAGCCGGAATGGCTCAGTCACGTCAATGCCGGCGTGTTGAAGGTGAAGCTTGCCAGTGCCATTATCGGCATTTCGTCGATCAGCCTGTTGCGCACCTTCATCGAAGCCGCCTCCCTGGGCAGGGATGGAGCGCAGGTGACGGGTCAAGGCGTGATGTGGCAGACCATCATCCATTCGATTTTTCTGATCTCCGCCCTCGCCCTCGCGTGGATCGAGAAGATGGGGCAGGGCGCCAACAATCATCAGAACGGCCACTGACACGGCTTTCCGGTGACGCCGAAACCAGGCGGATCGTTGCGGCAACGGTCTGTCGCCGCAACGTGCTCCGGTCAGGTATCCGCAAGCGCCTTCAACATCGCATCCCGTCCGGCCGTGTCGCCCGGTGCATGAACGGGCTGGATGGCGATATGGGTCGCACCGGCGGCGAAGTGGGCGCGCAGTTTCTCCTGCACCTGCTCCGCCGTTCCCCACAGCATCATCTGGTCGATGAACGAGTCGGACCCGCCGTTGGCCAGGTCGGCCTCGGTGAAGCCCATGCCGAACCAGGCGTTGCGGTAGTTGTCCAGCACCAGGTAGCGGGACAACTCCTCGCGGCCCAGTGCACGCGCCTTCGCGGCATCGGTTTCAAGCGTGACTTTCTGCTCGATCGCCAGCCATTTGTTCGGACCGAGGATCTTCGCCGCCTCGGCCGTATGCTTCGGTGTGGTGTTGTAGGGCAGCGCGCCCTGGGTCATATCGGCTGAAAGCTTCAGCATCAGCGGCCGCAGGGCGGCAAGCGCGATGGGCCAGCGCGACGCGTCGGGCTGATCCTTCATGATCCCGTTGAGGTAACTTGCGCATCGCCGGGATCGGCTTCTCATAGACATGGCCACGCACCCCCTCCACCATCGGCATGTGGCTCACGCCCAGGCCCAGGATGAAGCGGTCGCCGTACAGCTGGTTCAGGCTGATCATCCCTCGTCGCGCGGTAAAGGCGTCGCGCGCATAGATGGAGGCAATGGAACTGCCGAGCTTCAGCGTTTTCGTCTGTCCGAGCATGAAGCCGGCGACCGAGAACGATTCGTAGCCGCGCGATTCCGGATACCAGAGCGTGTCATAGCCCAGCGCTTCGACCGTCTTGACGAACGCCGCCATGGCGGCGGGCGAGGCGTGCTTGTCGACGGAATACCACGCGCCGATCCGTCCGAGTTTCATGATCCTGCCCCTTATGAAATCACCTTCGCCGCCGGAAGGCGTCGATGTCCGCCTCTGTATAACCGAGTTCGGCCAGTACCTCATGCGTGTGCTGGCTGAACATCGGCGGCGGCCGATCGACGCGTGGGCCGTCATGCGCAAAGCGGAAAGCGGCGACGGGGACAGTGGCCTTGCCGGGGATGCCGGGCGCGTTCTCATGCGTGTGCAGCAGGCTGCGGGCCTGCAATCTGCGGATCGGCCAGCGCCTCGCCCATCGTGCGCACGCGGGAGGCCGGGACGTGGCGGGCCTGGAACCATTCTTCCCATTCCGCGGCGGGGCGGGCTCAGCAGGATGTCGGCCAGGGTGTCGTGCTCGCGCTGGAAGTCGGCGCTCGCGCTCGTCGTTGGTGCGCTTGATCAGGTCAGGGCGTTCCAGCACCGTCCAGATGCGCTTCTGCTGCCGCAGGTTGGAGGCACCGAGCATCACCAGCCCGTCGGCGGTCTGGTAGGCCATGTTGGTGGCGTGGTGCTGGCGGTTGCCGACGGGCTTCGGATGCTTGCCGTTGCGCAGATAGCCGGTGACGTGGCTGGCCATCAGGATCATGGCGACGTCCAGCATCGCCATGTCGATGCGCTGGCCCTGGCCGGTCCGCTCCCGCTGGAACAGCGCGGCGGACAGGGCGATAGGCACCCATCGTGCCGGTGGCGTAATCGATCGCCGGGGCGCCGATCTTGATCGGGTTCGCCTCCGGCGTGCCGGTCATCGCCATGATGCCGGAGGTCGACTGGATCACGTGGTCGTAGGCGGTGCGCTCCCGCTTCGGCCCGGTCTGGCCGAACGCGGAGAACGAGGCGTAGATCAGCTTCGGGTTGATCTTCTTCAGGTCCTCGTAGCCGAGGCCCAGTGCCTCGAACGCGCCGGGGCGGTAGTTTTCCACCAGCACATCGGCGGTGGCGACCAGCTTGCGCAGGATGTCGCGGCCCTGTTCGGTCTTCAGGTTCAGCGTGATGGCGCGCTTGTTGGAGCCTTGCGTGAGGAAGCCGGTGCCCATGCCGGCGTGGTTGAGGTCGTTGTCGCTGCCGGAATCGCGGCGATTGGTCGGGGTCGTCCGGATGCTCGACCTTGATGACGTCGGCGCCCATGAGGCCAAGCTGATAGGCGGCGAACGGGCCGGCGAGGACGTGGGTGATGTCGATGATGCGGATGCCTTCGAACGGGCGCATCTGGGTTCCTCCGGAGTGGTTGGGTGGAGGGTGCGGCGTTCGGGGAGAGGCGTCAAATGGTGTGGGGGTTGCGCTCTACGACAAAAAATGTCATAGATAGATAGCCGGTGCCAAAGGCTGTCCTGCTGCTTCATCGGAAGCGTCTCTATGACGATGGGGCGATTTCGGAGGTGAAGCTATGGCAAGTGCCGGACGCAGTGCTCGGTTCTGCGCACACGCTCAAGTACAGCCTGTTCTATGGTTATCCGGGCCGGCGGGTGGTTGCGTACGATAACGAACGGGGAAAGGGAGATCACCGGCATCTGGATGGCGTTGAAATGTCATACCGGTTTGAGGATGTCGACAAACTACTGGCCGATTTTGCGGCGGATGTGCAGGCCTTGAGGGCCGGGGGAGGTGTGGATGGCTGAAACGGTCAAAGTGATCGTCGGGGGCGACCTGAGCGACGATCTGGCAGCGTTCCGGGATGCCTGGAAGCGGGCAGAACGCGGGGAGGCCGTTACGCCGGAGCGTGTGCTGGCGTTTGAGTCGTGGGAAGGTCTGGCTTCTGTTCTGACGGGAGAGCGTTTCCGGCTGCTGCGTCACCTCCATGCTCATCCGGAGCCGTCCGTCTCCGCGCTGGCACGAAGCCTTGGGCGGCATCTGCGCCGCGTTCAGGCCGATGTTCGGGCGTTGGAGGGGGCGGGATTGGTCGAACGATCGGACGGCGAGGTCCGGGCTGCGGCGGACCGGATCATGGCAGAGATTACGCTTTAGTCCGTGGCGGTGCGCGCAGCCCTTGGTAAACCGGATGGCCTCGCCGACCGTGGCTGTGTTCGATACCCCCGCATCCCCTGAGTTTCCGTCTCCTTCGCATCGAAGTTGCATTCGACCGAGATCCCGTCCGGATCCAGGTAGAACAGCTGCGTCATGTTCAGTCGCGGCAGCACGCGTTCGTCGATACTTGATATCCCGTGCGACTTCAGGTTCTCCCGCATCTCCTTCAGTCCTTCGCAGTTGAAGGCGATGTGGTCCAGCCGCCCGGTCGGCGCCGGATAGGACGGGCCGTCGGCGATCTGCGGGTCCTCCGGCCGGTAGCCGATCAGGTGCACCGTCGGGATGTCGCCGCAATACAGCCAGTAGCCCGGGAACGGCAGCGGCGGGCGGTCGCCGACCGTCAGGCCGACGATGTCCTTGTAGAAATCCTTGGTCTGCTCCAGGTCGCGGACCTTGATCGTGTAATGGTTCAGGGATCAGGGCGGGCATTGTGGCGGTTCCCTTGGCTAGAACTGGTTCTCGGCAGGCATGCCGAGCATGATCTGTCCGACCGACTCATAGTGCAACTGCCGTCCCTGCGACTGCTGGCTGACGGTGTGCATGTCGCGCAGGCGGCGCTCGAACGGCTGGTCCTCGAACACGGCGACGGACCCGGCGGCGTGGAACAGCGTGTTCACCGCCTCCCGCGCCTGGTTGATCGCCCAGGTGCTGCACAGGCGCAGCATGGCGCGCTGCCGGTCGGTCATTTCGCCATGTGCGGCGACGTGGTCCCAGGCCTCGTCGAAGCGTGCTGTGCAGGAAGGCGCGGGCGGAGTGCCAGCGTGCCTCGCACTGGGCCAATTGCGACTGCACCACGTTATTCTCGCGCATCGGCCTGCCGGCGCCGCGCGAGACCTTGTTGGCTGGCAGGTCGAGGAACGCATCGATCAGGCCGCGGGCGATGCCCGAGGCCGACGCCGGCGAAGCCGACGGAATAGAGCTGGTTGCTGGTGAAACGATACAGCGGCCCCTCTTCCCGCCGGTCGCGCGGATCGTCGCGCAGCATCGTGTGATCCTCCGGCACGAACAGGTCGGTCGACGGTGTACTGGTTGCGCGCCGTGCCGCGCAGGCCCAGCGTGTGCCAGATATCCGTCATGTCGACGCTGGTCTTCGGAAACAGCATAGTGCGCGTCTCCTTGCGCCCCTTCACCTTCATATGCGCACCCAGCCAGGTCGCGTTCTGCGACTGCCGACGGCGAAGCGCCACGTGCCGGAGATGCAGTAGCCGCCGTCGACCGGCTCCGCCTCGAACGGCGCGCCGGCGGCCCCCAGGCCAGGATCCCGTCGACCGACCCGAACATCTCCTTCGCCACGTTCGGGTCCAGGTAGGCCGCAGTCATCGAGCAGCCGTTGCTCTGGCAGACGACCCAGCCGACCGAACCGTCGGCGGCGGCGATCGCCTCGGTGACCTGGGCGAAATCGGACGGCTTCATTTCCAGGCCGCCGACCGACCGCGGCTGCAGCATGCGGAAGAAGTCGCCGTCCTTCAGCGCCTTGACGATGTCGGGCGTGACTTCACGCCGTCGGTTGATTTCCGGCGCCTCTTTCTCCAGCAACGGCTGGAGCGACCGGGCTATTCAGGATCTGCGGGTGAAGCTCTGACATCGGCTGGCCTTTGCTACTTGTTGGTAGCAGGGTTCAACGGTTTCCGGATTTTGGCAAGTTGGGCGCCGCCGGCCGCCGCCTCGCTCTTCCAGTACCTGGTCGATCGCGGGCGATCGACTGCGCTGCCGGTCTCGAAACCAAAGAACAGGAACGCGCAGCCGCACAACACCATCCACGCGGCGAAATACAGTGAACGACGGCACGATCGCGTCCAGCGTCGCCTTCGGCGTGATGACGTCGGACGCGCCGACCATCAGCGCCAGACCGAGCGGGCCGATGATCTTGCCGATGCCGCCGAAACCGTAGGCGGAGCCCATGCCGGTCGTGCGCAGGCGGGTCGGCCAGACCTCGGCCATGATAGGGCCCGATGACCGCGAAACCGCCATCGTAGAAGAAGTCCGCGACGACGATCATCAGCCAGAACACCGAGACGGAGCCGATCATCACGTTGTGGCCGAGCCGGCGGCGGCGATGCAGACGGTGCCGCCGAAGCCGACGATCATGCCGGCGGCCGGCGGCCGATGCACTCGGACAGCCAGGCGAAAGCTGATGCGCCCGGCGATGCCCGCCAGCGAGACCCAAAGGAACAGATAGGCGGCATAGGCCGGCGTCACGCCAAGCTGCAGCACGAACAACGTCGGCGCCCACAGGATGATGCCATAGCGACGCGGTCTGCGCGCCGATGCTCGCCATCCAGGAGACGGCGAGGCTGCTCGGGTAGCTGAACAGATCGCTCCAGGGCGCGGCAGTCCTGCTTCGGCGGCTCGTTCGGCAACGGCAACGACTCCGGCGTCACCTTCAACGCCCAGGCGATGGAGCGGCGTGCTTCTTCGCGGCGGCCCTGGCTCATGAGCCAGTGCGGCGATTCCGGCACCCAGCCGCGGATCGACCAGCGTGAAAGCGGCGGGCAGCAGGCCGATCAGGAACAGGCCGCGCCAGCCGATCGCATCGGTGAAGAAGGCGGCGAACGACGAGGCGATCATCACGCCGAGCGGAATGAAGACGGTGACCAGGCCGCCGATGAAGCCGCGCATGCGGGCCGGAACGAACTCCTGCACCAACGGCAGGTCGACGCAGTACAGGCCGCCCACGCCGAAGCCGACGAAGAAGCGCATGACGGACAGATAGATCCAGCCGTTGTCCGGCGTGAAATACAGCAGTCCGCTGGCGATCGAGAAGTTGAACGACGGTCAGGATGAACACCCTGCGGCGGCCGTACAGACGTCGGCGATGCGGCCCCAGATGAACGCGCCCAGAATCGCACCGACGCCGGACGACAGCAGGATGATCGCGGACTGGCCGCCGGTCAGTTGCCACGGCTTGATGATGAACGCCAGCACGAAAGCGATCAGGTAAGTAATCGAAAAACTCCAGCATGTCGCCGATGATCGCGGCGGCGACGATCTTGATCTGGTTGCTGGTCAGCGATTTGGCCTCATCCAGGCGCGGAACATCGGCGCGGTCTCCCTGTCCCGGCTTTGGTGCCGGGTTTCGCGGAGCGTGACGGGTTTGGGGTGGGTGTCAAGGCTGTCAGGACGGCGACCGTGCCCGGTACTCCCGAAAATCGATGACTTGCCGTCACGGCCTCCCTACACTCAGGTAACGAGCATCAGGGGCAGGGGACGTCATGCAGTACCAAATCTCCGGTACGGTCATGCAGACCGTCTCCATCGACCTCCAGCAAGGCGAGTGCGTGTTCAGCCTGACCAACAGCATGTGCTGGATGACCGACACGATCGACATGAGCACGAACACCGGCGGCGGGTTCTTCGCCGGGCTTGCGCGCAGTTTCGGCGGCGGCAGTTTTTTCATTACTGACTTTACGGCACGCGGTCCGGGTCACGTCGCCTTCGCGCCGCGGTTTCCCGGCACCATCATGCCAATCCAGCTCGCGCCCGGTCAGTCCGTGATCTGCCGGAAGGAAACCTTCCTGGTCGGCGAAAAATCCGTTTCGCTGGACATCGCGTGGCAGCAGCGCTTCGGCGCCGGCATGTTCGGCGGCGAGGGGTTCATACTGCAGAAAGTCACTGGGCCCGGCCTGGTGTTCCTCGACCTGTCCGGGGAAGTGGTCGAACGCGATCTCGCACCTGGCGAGAAGCTGTTGGTCCATGCCGGCCATGTCGGGGTGATGGACCCGTCGATCGGCTTCGACATCCAGATGGTGCGTGGCTTCAGCAATATCCTGTTCGGCGGCGAGGGCCTTTTTCTTGCAACCCTGACCGGACCGGGCCACATCGCGCTTCAGAGCATGCCGATCATGAACCTGGCCGAGGAGATTGCGCGCCATCTGCCAAACCAGCCACAGGTGGCAGCGACCTCGGGCCCGCGGCAGTGTCAATGTCGGGAGCATCCTTGGCGGCCTGCTGGGCGGACGGAACACGTAATACCGTCAGCGCGCGGAGGCCAAGGCCGCCTCCAGCCGCCGCGCCACCTCCGGCGGCCATCGCGACCGGCGTGGCGGCGAAGCCGATCACCAGCCCGGTCATTCGCGGCTCGCCCGCGTAGTAGGCCCGCAGCGGCGACACCGCCAGATCCCGCGCCCGGCACGCCCGCACCGCCGCCGCCTCATCGACCCCGTCCGGCAGCCGCGCCACCATGTGCAGCCCGCCCGGCGCGGCCAGCGGCGAGGCGTGCCGCACAACTCGTGCCATCGCCTCCAGCAGCGCGTCGCGCCGGCGGCCGTATTCGGTGCGCATCTTGCGGATATGCGGCGCCAGCAGGCCCAGCCGCATGAATTCGGCCAGGGTCGCCTGGGTGAACGCGTCCGTCCCGCGGTCCGTCAGCGTCCGCAGCCGAACGAAGGCCGGCACCAGCGGCGCCGGCACGATCGCGAAGCCGATCCGCAGCGCCGGCGCCAGCGTCTTGCTGAAGGTGCCGCAGTAGATCACCTGGCCGGCCTTATCCAAGCGTCGCCAGCGGCGGCAGCGGCTTGCCCTCCCAGCGGAATTCCAAGTCGCAGTCGTCCTCCAGCACCCAGGCGCCTGCGCCCGCCGCGCCCAGTCCAGCAGCGCCAGCCGCCGCCCGATCGGCAGCGCACCGCCCAGCGGCGTGGCGTGCGACGGCGCCACCAGCGCCAGCCGCGCGTGCGGCGCGATCCGCGATGCCGGCGGCGACGTCCAGCCCCTCCGCATCGCTCGGAACCGGCACCAGCTGCGCCCCGGCGGCGAGCAGTGCGCCGCGGCCGGCGATGTAGCCCGGATCCTCGACCCAGACCGAATCGCCGGGATCCAGCAGCAGGTCGGCGGCGGTGCGCAGCGCCTGCTGGGTCCCGGCGGTCACCACGATGCAGCCCGGATCGGCGACCAGCCCGCGCGTCGCGGCCAGGTGCGCGGCGATCTGCTCGCGCAGCACCAGCAGGCCCTGCGGCGGCGGATAGCTGGACAGCTCCCCGGCAAGCGGCTTCAGCACCCGGACGGCGCAGCGCGCCCAGGCCTTGATCGGGAACAGGTCGGGCGCCGGCAGTCCGCCGGCCAGCAGCAGGCCCAGAGCCGGGTCGCGCGCGGACTGCCGTCGCCGGCACCTCCGCCAGCCGAGCGCCGCGCGCGGACAGCGCAACGGCGGCGACCGGAGGCGGTCGCGGCCGGGGCAGGGGCCTGGTCGGGCAGGTCCGTCGCGACATAGGTCCCGCTGCCGGTGCGCCCGCGGACATAGCCCTCGGCCGCCAGGCGTTCATAGGCCAGCACCACGGTCTGGCGCGCGACCCCAAGCTCCTGGGCCAGTGACGCGGCTGGGCGGCAGACGGCCGCCGGCCGGCAGCGCGCCGCTCAGGATGCTGTGACGAAGGTGGTCGAACACGGCACTCTGCCGGGTTTGGTCTGGTGCGAGCATGGCGGTTCGCGCGCCTTCGATTGGTCCAATCGAGTCGGACCCTAGACCCACGATCATGCCAGCGTCAGCAACAGTACATGCATACGGCGCGGCGTCGGGGACATCCCCCAGGCCGCGCACCACTTTCGAGCCGCGAAAGGGCTGGTTAGAAGCCCTCGCGCTCCAGCCGCTTGCGTTCCAGCTTCCGGGCGCGCCGCACCGCTTCCGCCGCTTCACGGGCGCGGCGCTCGGACGGCTTCTCGTAGTGCCGCCGCAGCTTCATCTCGCGGAAAATACCCTCCCGCTGCATCTTCTTCTTGAGCGCCTTGAGCGCCTGGTCGACGTTGTTGTCACGCACGAGGACTTGCACTTGGCCGCCTGCTCCTTTCCAAGGACGCCCCCGCCGAGCGGGTGCGCAAAAACGCATCCGCAGCCGGAGGATTCCGACGCGGGGGCTGGCGCTATACCATGGCGGCGGATAGTTACAAGCCTAAATCACGACATAGCGGCCCAGCAGGCCGCCACACGAACCGAGCGACATCATGGCCATTCTGAAAATCGCCCGCATGGGCCACCCGGTGCTGTTGCGCAAATGCGATCCGGTCCCCGATCCCGGCGCGCCGGAGATCCGCCGCCTCGTCGCCGACATGATGGAGACGATGATGGACGCGCCCGGCGTTGGCCTGGCCGCGCCGCAGGTCTATCGTGCCGCTGCGCCTGTTCGTCTTCCGCGTGCCCGGCGGCCGAGCGACCCAGGACCCGGATGACACCGCAACTGGGCAACACCGTCCTGATCAATCCGACGGTCGAACTGATCGGCGAGGAGCGCGTCATGGGCTGGGAAGGCTGCCTGTCGATCCCCGACCTGCGCGCCGCGGTGCCCCGCGCGCCGCGCATCCGCTACCGCGGCGTCGACTGCGACGGCAACGTGATCGAACGCGAGGCGACCGGCTTCCATGCCCGTGTCGTGCAGCACGAGTACGACCACCTGGACGGCATCCTCTACCCGATGCGGCATGACCGATTTCCGCTATTTCGGCTTCACCGAGGAACTCGATCGCGCGCAGGAGCAGCAGCTGCATGATGGCCCCCCCCGAACGCCTGCCGGAACGTGACGCGGCGATCGAGGCGATGCTGCCGCACGTGCCCTTCGACGGCTGGACGAAGCGCGCCTTGCGGGCGGGATCGTCCGATCGGCCGGCATGCCGGATGACGAGGCCGATCTGCTGTTTCCCCTCGGCACCGTCGACATGATCGAGACGTTCTGCGACCTCGCCGACCGCCGCATGGAGGAGGCCGCGCGAGCCATCCCGCGAAACGCGCCTGACCGCCCGTGTGCGCGCCGTGATCGCGCTGCGGCTGGAGCAGAACCGGCCGTACAAGGAAGCGATCCGCCGCGCTCTGGCGGTACTGGCGCTTCCGGCGAACGCACGGGCCGGCGGCCGATGCACCGGCGCGCACGGTCGGATGCGATCTGGCACGCCGCCGGCGACCGTTCGGCCGATTTCTCCTGGTACACCAAGCGGGCCATCCTGGCCGCGGTCTACAGCGCCACCGTTCTGTACTGGCTGCGCGACACGTCGGAGGACGACGCGGCGACGCTGGCGTTCCTCGATCGCCGGCTGGCCGGGGTCGGACGCATCGGCCGCTTGCGCAAGCGGGTCGAAGGATCTGGCGGAACGGCTGCCCAGGCCGAAGCTGCCGAAACCGCGCCTGCCGTTGGCAGAGTGGGTGACACTGGCGTGATCAGACCCTCTATCTGTGCGCCGACCCGCCTGACCGCAGACATACGGTTCATGACCGACACCCCGATCGAACGGATCCGCAACTTCTCCATCATCGCGCATATCGACCATGGGAAGTCCACCCTGGCCGATCGGCTGATCCAGTTCACCGGCGGCCTGACCGCGCGCGAGATGACCGCCCAGGTCCTCGACAACATGGACCTGGAGAAGGAACGCGGCATCACCATCAAGGCGCAGACCGTCCGGCTGAGCTACACCGCCAAGGACGGGCTGGACCTACGAGCTCAACCTGATGGACACGCCCGGCCACGTCGACTTCGCCTACGAGGTCAGCCGCAGCCTCGCCGCGTGTGAGGGCAGCCTGCTGGTGGTCGACGCCTCCCAGGGCGTCGAGGCGCAGACGCTGGCGAATGTCTATCAGGCGATCGACGCGAACCACGAGATCGTGCCGATCCTCAACAAGATCGACCTGCCGGCTGCCGAACCCGAACGGGTGAAGCAGCAGATCGAGGACGTGATCGGCCTGGACACCTCGGACGCCGTCGAGATCAGCGCCAAGACCGGCCTGAATATCGAAGGCGTGCTGGAAGCGTTGGTGACACGCCTGCCGGCGCCCAAGGGCGATGGCAACGCACCGCTGAAGGCGCTGCTGGTCGATAGCTGGTACGACCAGTATCTCGGCGTGGTCATCCTGGTCCGGATCAAGGACGGCCGGCTGAAGCGCGGCCAGCGCATCCGCATGATGTCCAGTCCGGTGCCGTCCATAACGGTCGAGCAGGTGGGCGTCTTCACGCCGAAGATGGTCCCGATCGACGACCTCGGGCCCGGTGAGATCGGCTTCATCACGGCGGCCATCAAGACCGTCGCCGATTGCAACGTCGGCGACACGATCACCGACGACCGGACCCCGGCCACCGAGGCTCTGCCGGGGTTCAAGCCATCGATCCCGGTGGTCTGGTGCGGTCTCTATCCGATCGATGCCGACGATTTCGAGAAACTGCGTGACAGCCTGGCGCAAGCTTCGGCTGAACGATGCGAGCTTCCACTACGATCCGGAGACCTCCGCCGCGTTGGGATTTGGTTTCCGCTGCGGCTTCCTGGGACTTCTGCATCTGGAGATTATCCAGGAACGCCTGACGCGTGAGTTCGACCTCGATCTGATCGCCACGGCGCCGTCGGTCGTCTACCACGTCTACAAGACCAACGGGCGAGATGCAGGAACTGCATAACCCGGTCGATATGCCCGACGGCTCGGTGATCGATCATATCGAGGAGCCTTGGATCAAGGCCACGATCATGGTCCCGGACGAATACCTGGGCAACGTGCTGCAGCTCTGCACCGAACGCCGGGGCCAGCAGGTCGATTTGACCTATGTCGGCAACCGGGCGATGGCGGTCTATCGGATCCCGCTGAACGAGGTCGTGTTCGATTTCTACGACCGCCTGAAATCGGTTTCGCGCGGCTATGCCAGCTTCGACTACGCAGATGGACGGCTACGCCGAGAGCGATCTGGTGCGCATCTCCATCCTGGTGAACGGCGACCTGGTGGACGCACTGTCCTTCATCGCCCACCGCGCCGCGGCCGAAAACCGCGGCCGCGCCGATCTGCGCGCGGCTGAAGGACCTGATCCCGAAGCAGTTGTTCAAGATCGCCATCCAGGCGGCGATCGGCAGCCGCGTGGTGGCGCGCGAGACGATCAGCGCCCTGTCCAAGGACGTGACGGCGAAGTGCTATGGCGGCGACATCAGCCGCAAGCGCAAGCTGCTGGAGAAGCAGAAGGAAGGCAAAAAGCGGATGCGCCAGTTCGGCAAGGTGGAAATCCCGCAGTCCGCGTTCCTGGCCGCACTGAAGATGGACGCCTGAGCCCTGGTCGTCTGCCCACGACCGGGCTCATACTCGGACCGGACACGCTCGGACAGTCCGGGTGCTGATCGAGGGGGAGACATACCATGGCGCTGAAGGTCGAGCGGTTCCAGCCGGAAGGGATGAACGTCCGGATGATGGCGGGGCAGCCCGCCTACTCGCATGTCGTGACCGTCAGCGGCACCGGCAAGCTGGTTTTCACGGCCGGTCAACTGGCGCGGGATATCGACGGTAACTGTGTGGGCGTCGGCGATATGCGCGCGCAGATGGAGCAGACCTTCGCCAATCTAACGCGCTGCCTGGAGGCGGCGGGGGCGACCTGGGCGGATGTGGTGAAAACCAACACCTATGTCACGGATTATGACGCGTATGCCAAATGTGCGGACGTGCGGGCACGGTTTTTCGGGGTGGCCACGCCGACCAGCACGACCGTGGTGGTCTCACGGCTGGCGGGGCCGGATTTCATGGTGGAAATCGAGGCGGTGGCGGTGGTGAACGGCTAGGCGCAAATTGCGGTTGCACTCTGTCGGCGGTCTGCTATGCCTCCGGCCCTGCGACGGAGAGATGGCCGAGCGGCTTAAGGCGCACGCTTGGAAAGCGTGTGTACGTGCAAGCGTACCGTGGGTTCGAATCCCACTCTCTCCGCCAGTTCCTCTTCCCAGCATATCCCTTTGCGTCCCTGAAAATTTAGTCTTTGAGCCAGTTTTATGCTAAGTTCGACCCGCAAATAATCGAATTACCCGTCCGATCACGCTCGTTGGCGGGTTTTTTTGGTATCAGGTCGATTCATGCCGGATATCGGCGAGGGGGATCGGGGTGCTTACCGCCGCTGGTGTTAAGGCTGCAAAGCCCAAGGACCGGGCCAAGCACATGAAACATAGCCTATGGCTCTAAGTGGCATGGCACGTTGTTCGCGGCCCTCATTGTGCTGGACGGTACGGTGACCCACTGCATGCTCGTGGGTCCATGACCTATATTCTCTCAAAAATGCTTTGGTACGTGCTACGTCCAAGCGTGCTGCCGCTGCTGCTCTCCTGGTTGGGGCTCGGGCTTATCAGGGTTCGGCGCTCGACCGTGGGATACCGGACACTGGTGGCCGGATTGGGGTGTTACGCGTTAATCCTGCTGTTACCATTGGACTCCTTAGCGCTTTTGCCACTGGAAGACCGCTTTCCTCGTCCCGTGGAACCAGCGCACATTGACGGGATCATCGTCCTGAGTGGGGCCATCGAACCTAGACTGAGTAGAGACCGCGGCATTGTCTCCTTAAGCGGCGCGGCCGAGCGAATGACCGAGACTGTAGCATTGGCGTTGCGCCACCAGCAGGCGCGGGTCGTGTTCACCGGCGCCAACAGCGATATTATACCGGGTGGTCCAACTGAAGCTGAATGGGCAAGCCCGCTTTTTCTGGCATTGGGCCTGGATCCGGCACGCCTCATAGTGGAGAACGAATCGCGCAATACTTACGAAAATGCGCTGAACACTTGGCGCATGATCCATCCTCTGCCTACGGAGCGCTGGCTGCTTGTCACGTCGGCCAGCCACATGCCACGCTCAATCGGCGTCTTCCGCCGCATCGGCTGGAACGTTGTAGCCTGGCCGGTGGCCTACCGTTCCGGCCATTCACTACGCACCTGGATGGCTCCAACGATGCCCGAGAGGCTTGGCTCTCTCGACTTAGCCGCGCACGAATGGCTGGGACTGCTCGCCTACTGGATGATGGGGAGGACCGACGCTTTATTTCCCGCCCCAGAACCTCTATCCGATTGAGCGAGCAGATTAGCTCATTGCTCTACACGAATTTTCCGTAACTCAATATTGTAGAACTGATTTGCAGTACGGTCCCCCAGGATCGATGAACCTGGATCAGGGTGCGTGCTACTCTCGCTCGGCGATGTTCATATCACCCGTACAGCCTATCTGCGTTACCATTACCGATCCCGGCGAGCGAGCACTCGCTCGGTACAGTTTCGAAGAGGCGTTTGTACGCCTGGGACTGCCCTGCAGGATCGTTGATGGCGAGCCGGCACCGAAGCATGGTGTTGTCGCATCTCAATGACTGTCGGTCGTCGTTGTTCGTAACCGGTTCGAGCGGCACACAATACGTTACTTCAGCGCTGAACTCTTGCCTCGGCTACGCGCTGCGGCATCCAGAATTCACGGATCTCCGGGATGACGCGTGGAATGTCGTGGTAGGCGGACCGCAGGAACGCCTCGGTCTCCGGGCCCTCGCGCGGTGGACCCAGCATCGGCTTACCGGCCGGATCAATGCAGTAGAGCAGGATCGGCAGCATCAGCCCGTGCTCGATGCGGTCGAGATCAAGCAACGGTCGCCAGGCATCGAAGCGCAGCCGCATGGCAGCGAGGAACCCCATGCACCAGAGCTGCGGCAGCACCAGGTCGTCATCGGACTTCTCGAAGATCGGCGCGTGCTGGCTGGGCGCAACCGACAGACCCTCACTGATGACGTTGAAGCGCGCGCCGCCAGGTCTGAAGCAGACCCGGACTGACACCGCAGCGCCGTGCAAAGGCTGAGATGTTGATGCCTGGACGCAGGCTCTCCGCAACCATCGACGCCTTCTCAGCCGCGGTCCAACGTCGGCGGCGGATCGCGCCGGTGATCAGCTCGATCCGGCGGTACTCATCACCTTCGCGCCTGTGCTGATGCCTGGCATTATCTCTGGCATCATCCATCTCTCGCCCTCGCGTGAACCTCGTCCGAGCATGAGCTTCAGCAGATGAGCCCCGCGTCGCGAAGGTGGGTCGTTCGCATCGGTTACCGTTGTTCAACCGGAAGACTGACTGGGACCGGGTCCGAAATCTGGCCAATGAGGGCTGGGAATTCGGCTACCACGCACCGATCCGTGCAAAAGAAAGCGTTGCGGAGTTCATCTGGGCAAGAGACGCTCTAAGCGCCCGGTTTGGCCGACCGGTGACCGGCGTGCGCCATCACTATTGGGCACTCGATTGGCGTAGGCCATATCTGATATTTCGCAAGTAGGCGAGCGCTTCCGGGCCGGAACCTGTCTGCCATATCGACCATTTGACCCCGATCTTGGGCGTGCCCTCCCACTTTATGAATTGCCGAACACGATCATGGACGGGCACTAACAGATCGTGCATCATCGAGCAGTCGGCACTCGTGCCTCCCTGGGCACCGAGCGATTCACAATCATCAGTCTGCCGCGGTACGCTCAAACACGTAACTGTAGACGGCCACAACCGCCCTATTCGTGTCCCCTTGCGAAAATAGGCGTAGCATTCCACTGAGCAAAGACACATCTCGTATCATCGACAGGACCACACGGGCACACACGCATGACCGGTTCGAGGCCGATATCATGGATGCTCTTAGCCTTCTGTGCCGCCTTATTGTTGGCGGTCCTGGTGCTCGCCATGGCTGGAGCGGGCGAACAAGGTACTTTCGTCGCCCTTGCCGCCACCGGTCGATTTTCATTCCTGCTGTTCTGGCCCGCCTATGCCGGCAGTGCGTTGGTGACATTGTTTGGTAGCAAATTCCGGCCCTTCCAGCAAAACGGACGTGAGTTCGGGCTGGCCTTTGCTTCGGCCCATCTTGTTCATTTAGGACTGGTTGGTTGGCTATGTTACATCGGGCCTGTGCCCGGGATGGGCACGTTTATAGTATTCGGCGTTGCTGCTGTTTTCACTTATCTCATGGCAGCTCTGTCCATCGATCGACTGCGCTTGGCCCTTGGCCAACAAGGTTGGCGGTTAACACGGCTCATCGCGATGAATTACATTGCCTTCGCATTCGCCATCGATTTTCTGAAAAATCCTTTGGCCGGCGGTATCAAGCACGTCGTCGCCTATCTGCCATTCGCTGTTCTGGGCATTCTTGGACCGCTACTGCGGCTTGTTTCCTTTACAGCTGGGGGGAAGCTGCATGGAAGTAGTGCTACTTTGACGGGCAGCAGCCATTAGGAGCAAACCGCGGGATGGCCGGTCTGCTCTCTCACGCTGCCAGTCGGGGGACTGAAAAGACAAGCAAGTCCCGGAATTCCACCCAGAGACAACGCACACTCTCATCAGGTGCGAGATGACGAATCATGGCGCCGTGGCCGCCATCAGGGTCACCGTCAAACCCGATATGCTTCTCCAGGAAGTGTCGAAAGCCCTGCAGTAGCGCCGTGTTCCAATGCTTAGCCCGCAGCATCGCCGTAAACACACTTTCGAGCCCGCTATCTTCATAGCTCGTAATGCTGATCGCGCGGGTGCGCTCATCAACGCTTCTCGTCCTTGACAGATATTGCTGACCCGCCGCATCGATCCTGGCCTGCGTCTGCGGGTCGATGCGAGACAGTTCCAGCACCCGGCGCATGAACTCGTCGTGGTTTAGCCTCTGATAAGGCGCCGCCACGTTGGGCCATGGCGATAAGTTATCGGTGTCGCATTCTTCGCGCCACAAGTTAGCAAGCTGTGAGTCGTCGGGATGCAGTCGGCAAGCAACCTGCAGGTTCTCGCGGAACTGGACAGAAAAGTAATAGTATGCATGAGCGGCCGCGGAAAGCTCAGCTTCGCTGAGCGCGCCCCAATCGAAATTGCAGATTTCTGCGATGACAGACTTGTATCCAAAGCTGATATCGTTCACTGTATCTTTCCTTTGACCTAACTAATTATGCGCCAGCGCAGCGACCAGACTGCAAATGTCTTCATCGGTCGTTAGCCCGCTCGTGACGCAAGCTCTGATCACCTCGCGGTTTTCGAAGGTTGCGACCGACACCCAGGCGCGACCTGAGGCGAGAACGCGGGCTACGACCGACCGCACCGAAGCGGGATCTGGCGGCACAGCGCAAACGACGCCGGCCGGCGAATTGTTGGGAACGGTCCATCCGGCGTCCAGCAAGAGCCGTCTGAGCAAATCGCTCAATCGAAGCGAGTGCTTGACGTGTTCCGCACACCCTCCCCACCCAGCCGTGGCCAGCGTAAGGAAAAGGCGCAAGCCGAGGAAGCGCCGCGACCATTGGATGGTCGTGATATATGGATCAACGCTGGCAATGCCTGACGGCATGTAGGTATTGGAAGCCTGAAAAACATTCGACAACAGTTCAGGTTTTTGCGTGATGAACATTCCGCATCCCATCGTTGTCGCAAACCACTTATGAGCGTCGATAGTCACCGAATCTGCCTGCTCTATACCTGCCAGCCTTACCCGCAGATCGTCAGCGGCGATGAGAGCCCCAGCCCATGCTGCGTCCACATGGCACCACAACCCATGCGCGCGGGCAGCACGGACGCAGTCCTCCAAAGGATCGATCATCCCTGCATTGGTCGTTCCTGCGGTTGCGGCGATCAAGACCGGCACGCAGCCCGCGGCACGATCAGATGCAATCATTGCCTCCATCGTGGGAAGGTGGAGACGACCGGAGCCATCCGTGGCCACCAGGCGGGGTGCATCTCTCCCGGCGCCAGCCTGATGTGCGATCTTAAGCCAGGCGAGGTGACTATCCCGTGAGACGTAGAAGACAGGTTGGCCAGAGAAAGCCCGCGCGCCCAGACGCGTGAAGTCCGGATTGGCAAGTGTCAGCGCCAAGAGAAGCGCGGTGTAGTTGGCCTCCGAACCGCCAGTCGTGAAGTGACCGTTCGCTTCCGGCGTTAGTCCGAGCCGCTGTGCCACCAGGCGTATAACGTGTGACTCGATTTCGACGGCGGCCGGGGACGTCGTCCAGGTCGCAAGTTGCGGATTGAATGAGGCAGCGATCCGATCGGCACACTGTGCTGGGAAGCTCGGCGTGGGATTAAACAGTCCGAAGTAGCGGGGATGGGTGACATGAACGAGGCCATGTTCCAGTTGTTCGATGGTCCAACGCAAAACGTCGCTCAGCTTCTGCTCGCGCTGAAAATCGTATTGTGAAAGCTGGCTTCGGAAGTCCGCCACGTCAAAAGTTGGGACAACGGAGCCAGCAAACACGCGCTGCTCCGCCTCGGCCAAAGTGACGCTGAGCGTCTGATCGACCTCACGCCGATAATCTGGTGGTGGAAACAAAGAATTCATGCCCCAGCGTGATTAGCCATGGCGTTCGCTTGAAGATGCTGTAGCCAGTTGCGATACAGTCGGGTAGCGAAAGGCTTCCAGCTTTCAGGCATTTCCGCCTGCCTGATGATCTCCTCCTCCAGAACCCCACGCGTTTCGATCGTTTCATTCCGAAGTGACTCCAGCACCGCCATCTGGTGGTGTCCGAAATAGATCCGCGGTATCGTGGGATATCGCTCCTGCTGTCCATTGTTGAACCGAACGATATCGCGCCGGAACTCACGTAACAGCACGTCTGGGGAATATTCCGGATGGGTCTGGATAAAAGCAAAGAGACTGCGCGCAGTCTGCTTCGTGAACAAATCCACACCTGCATCTCGTGATTTTGCCAACACAGTGTATCCGCGCGCCGTCAACTCGTCCTCAGGCAGATCATTCCAACGCGAATGTGGGACGCTCCACTGATCGCGTGTGTCTTTGAGTAACGGGTGGTCTGTTACCTTTACCGAATCAAATACCCCGAATATCTTTTCTTCATGCCGGCGCCGCTCTATTCCGTCAAGGTAGAGCACAGCCGCATGTGCGGCCAAACAAGAAAAGATTGTGGACGCCGTGTTTTTTGAAGCCCAGTCAACAGTTTTCGTCAGCACCGGCCAGAGGACTTCTTCTTCCAGAGAAGCCGCCCTAGGTTCGGAACCCGTAACGATCATGCCGTCCAGGTTACTTGCCCACAAATTTTCCAGCGGTTCGTAATTTACGGGTTTGGCCGGCAGAAGCCGAAACAAACGGATACGGAACGGGATATCTGGTCCGGCCTCCGTCAAAATCTCATAAAATTGCCGCTCGGTGGACTGGATCGCGGGAGGCGGCATATTATTGACCAGCCCGATTGTCAGCATATCAGGCCCTTTCCAGTGCTTGATCCAGATCGTCAATGATATCGTCTGCATGCTCGATCCCGACACTGAGGCGGATCGTCTCAGGTGAGATCCCGGCTTTTCGCTGTACCTCCACAGGCATCTGACGGTGCGTTGTCGACGCCGGATGGCATGCCAGTGACTTGGCGTCGCCAAGATTGACAAGACGCCTGATCAGCTTGAGCGAATCATAAAAGCGCTTACCGCCCTCGAAGCCACCCTCCACACCGAAGGTGATTAACGAGCAGGGCCGCCCATTGAGATATTTCAGCGCCAGCCGATAATATGGGTTATCCTCGAAGCCGGCGTAATTTACCCACTGCACCTTGGGATGGTGGCGCAGGTGTTCGGCGATTGCACGCCCGTTTGCGACGTGACGGTCGATCCGGACTGGTAGCGTTTCAATACCTTGCAGCAGCAAGAACGCGCTAAGCGGTGACAGCACAGATCCTGTCACACGCTGGAAAAAGCTACGGCAGCGCTCGATGTACGCTCGGCGCCCAAAATGTTCGGAATAAACCAGACCATGATAGGATGTGTCTGGCTGGCTGAACATTGGATATCGGTCGGGGTGCTTTTCCCAGATAAACTGGCCACTGTCCACGATGGCACCGCCGAGGGTGGTACCATGTCCTCCCATGAATTTGGTGAGAGAGTGCACCACGACGTCCGCGCCGAACTCGAAGGGACGAAGCAAAATCGGTGTTGCGACGGTATTGTCCACGACCAACGGCACGCCGTGCCGGTGCGCAAGCTGCGCTAATGCTTCTACATCGCAGATATTGCCAGCCGGGTTGCCCACGCTCTCGCAAAAGATCGCCCTGGTGTTATCGTCAATCAGCCGCTCCAGGTCTGTGGCCTGGTCGGTTTCCCCGAACCGCGGCTGCACACCCAATCGTGGCAGCAGGGCAGTAAACAGGGTGTGCGTCGTGCCGTACAGTTGTGGTACCGATACGATGTTGGTGTTCGGCTCGACCAGATTGAGGATCGCATAGTGGAGCGCGGCCTGCCCCGAGCTGACGCAGAGGCAGCCGACACCGCCTTCAAGGGCCGCCACCCGTGTTTCGAGCACCGACGTCGTGGGATTGCTGATTTTCGTGTACCTATAGCCTTCCGCCTCGAGATTGAATAGAGCGGCCCCGTGATCGGCGCTATCAAAGGCGTAGGCCACGGTCTGGTAAATAGGGACGGCCGAGGCTTTGGTTGTTCCGTCAACCTCCTCATAGCCGGCATGCAATGCCAATGTTTCGCTACGCCTAACCATTCTTTACCCCCCCGCCGACGGAGCGTAAAATACCCCCCCCGCCGACGGAGCATAAAATAAATATCTGTTGTTTAAGTACTAGGGAACTTGATAATTGGCGATTTCATACAATTTGGCGTCACGTTAAAGCAAGGAAAGTTGATAGCCATCCGGATACAGAATAGGTAAAAGGTTGTGCCACTATCCGGTTTGTCTGGAGGCAACCCCTCTGATGGTACGCTGCCGCGAAGTCCGCAATATCCGCGCCAGCGACGTCGAACGCGTCGTCGAGTTGTTAGCTATCGTAGTTTTCAGGACGGCACGGCGCGTGCTTGTTCCTGTCGCGCAAAGAAATCATCCCCGAATCTGGAGGGAGGTATCGTGATACGTGATACAGTCTACGAGCAGATTAGATCGGTAGCCCGGCAGCAAAACAAAGTACTACCGCGACTCGATGACGATGTGGGACTGATGAGATCTGGGTTGGACTCCCTCTGCGTTGCCATTCTCATAGCAAACCTCGATGACAAACTGAATTTGGATCCGTTCGGATCCGGGGACGAAGTGGAAATTCCTGTCACGATTGGCGACCTGGTCCGCGTTTACGAGGCAGCTGCCGCCCATGCCGCATAAGCGGCGCTCGCTGCTATCGCTCGCAGTCGCCGCCAAATCAGCGGAGCGCTTTATTAACGACCGCGAAGAGAGGGTTGCTGTCGCTGACCTGGACGGCGGCCGCCCCTTCCTCCACGCGCCCTTGAGCTCGTTTCGCGGTTGCTCAGTCCTGCTGCTGACAAAGCGACAGTTGCCGACCGTGCTCGCCCTGATCGAGTTGGATGGGATCGCGCGCCGCGTCTTGCTCGCGCCCCCCGACCTCGGCCCGCATCTGTCGTGGATCATCGCCGAAGCCAACATTGAATGTGTGATTGGCGATACTGGTGATTTCACTCATAAAGGCCTGGGCCAACTCCAGCTCTGCCGCTGCGATTCAGCCTCAGACCCCGGTGAGCGGGATATCGACACCGAATGGGTGCTGTTCACGTCGGGAACCGCCGGCCGGCCCAAGATGGTTGCCCACACACTTTCCAGCCTCAGCGGCCCTCTTGATGACGGCATCGTGGTTCCCACCGGTACAATCTGGAGTACATTTTATGATATACGCCGCTACGGCGGTCTGCAGATCCTCCTGCGTGCCATGATCGGTGGCGGCTCGCTGGTGCTGTCCGACGCCGACGAACCGGTTAGTGCCTTCCTCAAACGCCTGGCACAGGCTCGCATCACGCATATATCTGGTACACCGTCGCATTGGCGACGGGCGCTCATGAACGATGCCGCCTCGGCCATCGCGCCAGCGTATGTTCGCCTGTCGGGCGAAGTCGCGGATCAACCCATACTCGACAGCCTGCGGCGCGCGTTTCCCAAAGCCAATATCGCGCACGCTTTTGCCTCGACGGAGGCTGGTGTCGCTTTCGACGTGCGTGACGGCCTGGCTGGATTTCCCGCATCCTTCCTGACCGATGGACCGGTCGAGATGCGCATCGTTGATGATACGCTACGGATCCGCTCCTCGCGAACCGCTTCTTGCTATTTGGGACGGCCATTGCCTCAAGAGGATGGCTTCATTGATACCGGCGATCTGGTCGAGCAACAGGGTGACCGGATCTATTTCATGGGACGCAAGGACGGCGTCATCAATTTCGGCGGGTCGAAGGTGTCTCCGGAAGAAGTGGAGGCTGTTCTCAATCAGCATCCCGAAGTGCAGATGGCAAGGGTCTGGCCCCGCAGGAATCCCATCACGGGGGCCATTGTTGCTGCCGATATCGTTGTTCGGCCAGGTACAGCACGCAACTTTAAGGATCTGCGGACGGATTTGCTGGATCTCTGTCGTGCCTCACTCGCCCCGCACAAGGTGCCAGTCACATGGCGGCAGGTCCCATCAATCGAGATGACTGCTTCCGGGAAGGCGCGCCGTGCGTAGGCATGTGGTCGTTACCGGTGGCAGCCGAGGCATCGGACTCGCGGTGTCAAAAGCTCTGGTTTCGGCGGGTTACCGGGTTACCGTCGTTGCGCGGAAGGCTGGTCCGGAACTGACGACTATCCTCGACGCGCAACCAGAGGCGTGGTCCTTCATGCCTTGGGATTTGTTCAAGATTGAAACGCTCAGGGATCTCGCACATGAGCTGCGTGATATCGGTTTGATCTATGGACTCGTGAACAATGCCGGGATCGGTACACCCGGCATCCTGTCATCGATGCCGGACTCCCAAATCCAGCAGATTGTGCAGATGAACGTTCTATCGCCGTTGACGCTGACGAAATACTTGGTGCGCCCGATGATGGCCGCGCGTGCCGGACGGATCATCAATATGTCATCGATCGTCGCCAGTACCGGCTACAGCGGACTGGCAGCATACGGCGCCTCCAAAGCGTCGCTGATCGGTTTCACCCGTTCCCTGGCACGGGAGGTGGGCTCTCTTGGTATTACGGTCAATGCCGTTGCGCCTGGCTTTATCGAGACGGACATGACGCATGGCCTGACGGAAAAGCATCGTCAGCAAATCATGCGTCGTAGCGCGCTGCAGCGCATGGCAAGTGCCGAGGATATCGCCGCAGCTGTTGAATTCCTGATGAGCGAGAAGGCGGCCAACATCACGGGCACCGTCATGACCGTGGACGCAGGTAACATAGCATGACCGCGTCCAAAGCCTGGGCTCGCGCGCTGGACTACACCAGGCGTGCTGCCGGCAGCACGTTGCCCCAACTGATTCCGTCGCTTGCCGATAGATTTGGGGATTCGCCTGCTCTGATTGGTGTCGATGACTTCGATCAGCTACCGCGAGTTGGAAGCGCGTATCAACCGTTATGCCCGGTGGGCAACGGGAGAAGGGCTGAAGGCAGGAGATGTCGTATGCCTCCTTATGCAGAACAAACCCGATTACGTGGCCCTTTGGCTCGGCCTGACGAGGATTGGCTGCACGGTCGCTTTACTGAACACGAATTTGCACGGGGCGGCCCTCGAACACAGCCTCAGGGTCGCCGGATCAGAAATGCTGATTATTGACCCTGATCTTTCCGCGATCGCCCCGAACGCCAGACACATCTGGAACTGGGCGGAGATCTCTGCTCGTGTCGATGGCTACTCGGCAGCTGCGCTTGACACGCCATTGCCCCGCTCCGACGATCGGGCGCTGCTGATCTACACGTCCGGTACGACGGGATTGCCGAAAGCCGTTAATGTCACACATCGGCGGATTGTCGAATGGAGCTTTTGGTTTGCCGGCATGATGGACTCCCAGCCAACCGACAGGCTGTATGACTGCTTGCCGATGTACCACAGTATCGGAGGCGTCGTCGCGGTTGGTTCCATGCTGGTTGCGGGCGGCTCTGTCGTGATCAGGCTCCGCTTTTCCGCCAGCCGGTTTTGGGACGACGTCTGTGACCACGGCTGCACAATTTTTCAGTACATCGGCGAGCTTTGCCGATATCTCACGCTCAGTCCGCCACATCCGAAAGAGCGGGAGCACCGGCTGCGGCTCGCCTGCGGGAACGGCATGCAGGGAACAGTGTGGGACGCTTTCCAAAAACGGTTTTCCGTCCCGCAGATTCTTGAGTTCTACGCCGCCACAGAAGGCAACTTATCGTTGTACAATTGTGAAGGTAAGCCCGGCGCCATTGGCCGTGTGCCGCCCTTCCTCAAGAAGCAGATTTCGGTTGAAATCATTCGGTGTGACCTGGAAACCGGCGAGCCATTGCGGGGAGGCGACGGCTTCTGCGTCCGATGTGCGGACGATGAGCCAGGAGAAGCGATCAGCCTCATGCGCGGTCGTCGTTTCGACGGCTACACGGACGCACAGGCCTCTGAGCTAAAGATCATTCGTGATGTTTTTTCCGGCGGCGACGCCTGGTTTCGTTCCGGTGACCTGATGCGTCGTGATGGAACCGGCTTCTTCTTCTTTATCGATCGTCTGGGTGACACTTTTCGTTGGAAAGGCGAGAATGTGTCTACAACAGAGGTGGCCAATGTCGTCCGCAGTTGTCCCGGAGTTGAGGATGCTGTGGTATATGGCGTTCCAGTTGCCGGCGCTGAGGGACGGGCCGGCATGGTTGCCGTTGTTACCAATGCCGAATTCGATTTTTCCATTTTTGAAGCGCACCTGAAACGGAGTTTGCCAGACTACAGCTGCCCGATGTTTATCCGAATATGTCAGGCGCTTGATTTGACGGGGACTTTCAAGCTGTCCAAGGCCGATTTCGTGCGCCAAGGCATCGAAGGCTCGCCCGATCCTGTCTGGCGGCGCGATCGAAATGGCATTTTCCGAAAGATCTGACTAGCTGCTACTCAATTCTATCCAGGAGTGCTCTTGTTGCCCCAGTCGGCTGTGCCGAAGCTCTAAACGTAAAGGCCTAGAGGGTTGTAGTTACTATGAAAAAGGTGCGAGGACCGCTAGGAGCTGAAGGGGCCGGCGAGGCCGGACCAGGCCGGCTGGTCATGTCTGCCACCGAGGCGTCCGAAATTGTTCCGCATACCGCGGCCAGCCAACCACCTGGAAATCAGTATTCCGCGAGGGTTGCGTTCAAATTCGCGGAGAGACTTTCCCGGCTACATAGGAGGTTCCGGCGGGAGGAATGGAATCTGGGCGTCATAGATCAATCGGCAGAAGACATATTCCGGAACGGCATTACCCAGCCAGTCCGATGGCTGCCCCGGCGTGGCCCCTGGGAGATGCTGGCGGATCCATCGAGCTTGATTTTGCCTGATGGAACTTCCGTTCTAATGGCCGAGCACATGAACCAGTGGACTGGCCGCGGTGAGATCTGGACTGCTTCGATCCCTGCGTCGGAGGACTTCACGCAGGCGGCGTTCGAACCCTGGATGCAAGGCAGCTGCCACCTATCGTATCCCTTTCCATTTTTCGACAGTAATGGAGCCCTGTGGTTCATGGTGGAAAGCTGGGAGGCTGGAGCGCTGCAACTGTGGGAAGGTCGGGAAGGCGCACTACAGTATGTAGGGCCGGTGCTCGAGGGGCCGGTGATAGATGCGACACCGTGGAACGACGGCACGCAATGGTGGCTATTTTGCACTTTCAAGAATGACGGACCGGATGAGCGCCTGCATCTCTATCGCGCCAGCAGCCCGGTAGGGCCGTGGATCGCCCACCCCGCCAACCCGGTGAAGCGGGACCGAAGCTCAAGCAGGCCGGCGGGACCTCTATTTTGGGCAGATGGTAAGCTTGTCCGTCCGGCCCAGGATTGTAGCTGCACGTATGGAGGGGCGATTGTCCTGCACGAGGTGATCCGGCTCGATCATGAAGGATTTCAGGAGGTCGCGGTCCGGCGCCTTGCACCGGATGCAGCATATCCCGATGGGCTGCACACACTGTGCCCCGCAGAACATCAAACGGTTATCGACGGCAAGCGATGGGCCTTCCAAGCATTGGATGTTCCACGCAAGCTGGTCGCCGCCCTACAGGGGCGTATTCGCCCGCTGCGCCGTGCAACTCTGCCGTTAGTCGGAGTTCTATCGTCCCACCCCAAGGAGATGCAGAAAACACCAGATGAACTGGACCAGGGGTGAGCCGGTTTCCAATCTTGACTTCGGAAAGCCGCCCAGGCCTTACAGGCTCCATGGCGGCTCAATCATCGAGCTAGTACGCGCGACGTTTCGTTTTTCACTGTTCGTCTGGTGCATGCCGGACGCTAAGTAGGGGAGCATACAGAGTTGAAAGGTGCTCACAAGATGGTAGACCCCCTTTACAGGGGCCGAGGACTAAGGTAGCCGACAACTAGTTTGCGCAAACCGCGAAATCAAGGCGGAGCAAAATGTCCCGCCACATGTCTTGCTTAGCTTGACTGTTAACTTTGAATCACCCAAGCCCGCGAAGGCGGAGAGCACTGTATGCCCTGCTGTAATGCGTATCCGCAAGGTAGCCGGCAGCGATGATCCGTCACTAACGAAATAACTTAGGCGCGGCCAATCGGCTGAAGGGGAGGTTCCCTATCGACAACGGCTTCAAGACCGGTAGAAACACCAGAATCAGGAGGAGTTGTGCATGAAGATTGCCCTTGTGCACTACTGGTGTGTCAATATGCGCGGCGGCGAAAAGGTGCTGGAAGCCCTTTGTGAGTTATACCCAGAAGCTGATATATATACGCACGTATACGTTCCTGAAAGGATGAGTGGCACGATCAGGCGCCATACGGTTCGCACAACATTCATCTCCCGGCTTCCCAAGGCTAATACCTTGTACAAAGTCTACTTGCCACTCATGCCGCTTGCACTCGAACAACTGGACCTGAGGTCTTATGACCTTGTGATCAGCAGCGAGTCAGGACCCGCTAAAGGCGTGATTACCCGCGCTGACGCGACACACATCTGCTATTGTCATACACCAATGCGATACATCTGGAACATGTATCATGACTATCGGGAGGGTAGGAATGCCATAGCCAAAGCAGCGATGGCGCTGATCAGTCACCGGCTGCGTCAATGGGATGTAGCCGCGGCCGCACGCGTGGACCATTTTGTCGCGAATTCGCATAACGTAGCCGGACGCATCAAAAAGTACTATCGCCGGCCCGCCGTCGTTATTCACCCGCCTGTCGATATGGCCGCATTCCGGAGCGAGAATATCTTCGAAAGGGGAAATTTTTACTTGTGCGCGGGCCAACTCACCGCGTACAAGCGGGTCGATATAGCAATAGAGGCATTCAACAGGCTCGGCAGGCCGCTTGTCATCATCGGCGACGGTGATCTGCTCGAAAAATTACGGCGCAAAGCAGGTCCAAACATCAAGATGCTTGGATGGGTTAAGCAAGATACTCTACGGGATCATTACGCACGCTGCCGTGCCTTAGTATTTCCTGGTGAAGAGGACTTTGGCATCGTTCCGTTGGAAGCCATGGCCTCAGGGCGACCGGTCATTGCGCTGGGACGCGGCGGTGCATTGGAGACAGTCGTACCAGGCGAAACGGGTGTCCTGTTTGAAGAGGCGAGCCCAGACGCCCTGGTGAAAGCGATCCTGGAATTTGAGCGGATCCAGACAGAATTCGACCCCGATCAGCTCGCTCAATACGCTGCGCGATTCGATAAAGCCCGGTTTAAACAAGAATTTGGCGAATTCGTCACCGACGCGCTCCACGCAGGCTCCGATTCTTGTGACAGTTGGAGCGTCAGCAAGGGTCATAATAGAGTTGCTGGTGATCTCATCACGTCTTAACGTCACATCTACCTGGGTGTGCGATGTTTTGGAAATTCTTTGCATTAAGTATGCTGCTTTGGTCTACGCAGGCCTCTGCGGATGTTGCGTCTCCCGGCATGGCCTCTGAAGGCCTGCCGAGCCTCCGTCTCCAACGTGTGCTGGGTAATACGGCGGTGCCGGGTGGACTGGGCGTAAACATCCATGTCCATGAAGGGCATGCAACACAAGATCTTGAAGTGGCCCACAGGCTGGGGCTGCGTTTGATACGCACCGATCTCATTTGGTCTGAAGTCGAGACTGAAGTCGGCCGGTACAACTGGTACCTATACGACAAGCTGGTAGCGCAGAGCCGTGCTCGCGGAAATCATCCCGCTTTTTATCCTTGACTATGCCAATCCGCTGTATGTGCCGAAAGCCGGAGAGGGAAAGGCCGGGCGTCCGTCCCCCGCCCCGATAAGCGACTTGGCGCAAGCTGCATTTGCGCGTTTTGCCGCAGCAGCCGTCACCCGATACAGGGGGCTGGCATTGTGGGAAATTTGGAACGAACCAAACCTCAATTTCGGGAAGCCGGTCGATCTTGATGCCTATATCAGGTTCGCCGGCGTCGTCTGCCAAGCCATTCGTCGTGCAGACCCTGACGCTGCAATCATGGGGCCGGCCTCGGCTGGAATCCCCATGCCATTCTTGCAAGCTTTTATCGCCAGTGACCGCGATCACTGCTTTGATGCAGTCAGTGTTCATCCATACCGCGAGAGCAATCCAGAGACCGTTCTTCGGGATTGGGCGCGGCTGAGTTCCATAAGCTCAGCCATCGTGCCGGTGGCTAGCGAATGGGGTTATTCGTCGACAGGTGGTAAATGGTCGACAGAGCGCCAGGCCGAGTACGTCACACGTCTGTATCTGGTGAATCTCCTGGCGGGGGTTCCGATCACTGTAATCTATGACGTCCGGAATGACAGCCCTGATCCCACGGACCTGGAGTCTAACTTCGGATTATTGGATTTTAAAGGTGGGCTGAAACCGGTTGCGCAGCAGCTAGCCGCGCTGGTCAGCAGCCTGGAAAAACTGGAGCTGATCGGTCGCGTCCGATCGTCTGCAACCGACTTCCTACTGCTGTTCGGCTCAGGCGACACGAGAAAACTAGCTGCCTGGACCACCGGGGCCAGTAAGAAGCACCTATCGCTGGATTCTCGTCTTTGCATAGCTGCCGCTGGCACCCCTTCTGCCGGGGCCGGAGATGCCGAGTGCGCGGAGACCGATCAGGTTATTAGCATTGAGCCCGTCTCCCTGATGCTCACTGGCCAGCCAATCATTGTCCCAGTCCGGAACCGATTGCCATGAGCTTCCCAGACGTCCCTGACAGCCGAGTGATGCAGTTGAGATCACAATCCCGGGTGCTTCCTCGGAGACACCTGCACGTCCCGCTTCGGCTAGGCAGTGCCGCCACGCGCAACAATAAGGGCGGGGTATCTGAGGATGCAGCGTAAGGCGTCTGGTCCAACCAAGTTCGAGTGGTGGTACATATCGTTTCTACTGGTGATGTTTGCAGCACTCCCGTTCGTCGTCGGTGGCCAGGCGACAGGCGCCGATTCTCTGAATCCGACTAAATCTTTGGAGCATCTAGGGGAAGGCGGTGACCAAATAAAGCAGACCATCGCAACAGCTCTGTACGCCGGCTGCGCAGTCTTGTTGGCTCGCCACACGCGGCTGAGAGCGCTTCTGTTCCTCGGATATCCTCTTCTTTTTCTGCTGCTGTGGTCCTTTGCGTCCATTGCGTGGTCCGTTGACCCAGGCGTTTCGTTCAGACGGTGCGTGGCGCTTACAGGCACTGTAGTCCTTGGCGCGTACCTGGGGCTGCGATTTGACCCGGATCGGATGCTGCGCCTACTTACTTACTCGGCGGCGATCGTTCTGGTCGCCTCCTTGGTTATCGGTGTCATCGCACCGTCGCGTGGCCTTGACTTCGAGGGCCGCTTGCGCGGGGTGTTTGCTCATAAAAACGCGATAGGAGACTACTCCGCGATTGCCCTACTGGTGGCGGTCGGACGGTTTCTCGAGAGGCGGTCGATCGGCAAGTTGGCCACGGTCGGCGCAGGTATGCTCGGCTGCGCAGCCATGGTCTGCATGGCCCTCGCCGGTTCCGCGGCCGTGATCCCAGTTTTGTTGAGCGCTTTGGCCACGTTGCTAGTTGTCCGGCGGATTAGACGCCGCGGTGGCAAAATTGTTACGTTGATTCCGCTTGCACTTTGTGTCGCAACAGGGGCTGCGGTGGTCATCTATGGCAACTGGGGATCGCTAATTGAGCTACTCGGGAAAGACCGTGATATGTCGGGCCGAACGGTGGTCTGGCAGTTCGTCATCAGGATGATCTTTGAAAAGCCTTTTATTGGATACGGGTTCCAGTCATTTTGGGAGGGCTACCTCAGTCCAGGCGCGGTGTTTTGGAAAACTACTCATCTTGGCGTGCCGCATGCTCACGATGGCTATCTGCAGTTAACACTCGACACTGGCGGCATCGGCCTGCTTCTGTTCGCTATCGGGACAGTCCAGTCGGCGACCAACCTCTTCAAGTTATTGCCACAGGCGGAGCTTAAGCCACCGTTCGTCGAATGGGCGATTGGCTATTTGGTTTTCTATCTGATCACAAACATTTCCGAGTCCTGGCTTTGGGTCGGTAACGTGATGCCGCCGATACTGTTCATCTATATCGTTGTCCGCTCTAACATTTTGGTCCGGCAAGCAAGAGTTACCAGCCACACTCAGTCTTTCCAAGTCTCTCGGGCTGAGGACTTTGTGCGCCAGTCTGTGAGAGAGAGCTATGAGCCCACCACTCGTTAGCGTGATCATACCCTGTTACAATCGCGCCGACATTGTCGGCAACGCGGTCCATTGCGTGCTGGCGCAGACGTTTCGTGACTGGGAGTTGATAATCGTCGATGATGGATCCGTAGACGATATCGCCGCCGCAGTCGGTGCGTTTCGTAATCAGACCCGGGTACGGTTGGTTCGTCATCCGGTCAATCTTGGTGAACCCGCGGCACGCAACACAGGGATTACGGCAGCTTCTGGCCGTTTCATCGCGTTCCTGGACTCCGATGACGAGTGGCTTCCGGAAAAGCTGGAGCGCCAAGTCGCTGCGATTATGCAGACGAAGGACCCAGACAATGTGTTCTGCGTCACTCAGGCCTGGATCAACCTACCTGATCACCGGCGCATCGTCCGCCCGTTAAAGGGCCCAGCAAAAGGACGCACCTTCGCAGAGTTTCTTTACAACGACGGCGGATTTGCTCAGTCGAGCACATTCTTGCTGTCTGCTGCTCTGGCTCGGCGTTTCCCATTCCGCGAACACATGAAGCAAATGGTCGATCATCTGTTTTTCATTGAGGTGGGGAATTCTGGAGCGGCTTACCTGCTGGTCCCGGAGCCGCTTTCGGTGTGGCACGACGTGGACCGCCCGGACCGGGCGTCCCTCTCGGACGCACCGGAACGGTGGCGGCAGGTGATGGACGCTTTTATCGACGAAGCGAGAGAGTTGCTTCCACCGCACGTGCTGTTAGCAGCCGAGGCCCGTTATCTCAGCGGGCGGCTTTGGCGAAAGGCTCCGGTTAAATCCATCAAGCTGCTGATGCGGGCCCGCCAAAGAGGGGCTTTGACAACCCGGCAACTGGCAATGGTTTTCTGTCGAAATGCATTGCCGCGTGGGACGTATAATGCCCTCCGCCATTGGCTTACTTAGGGACCCTGTGAACAAGTCCCTCTAGATCCGATCCTGCAACATTGTTTAGAATCACCGCACGAGACGACGGTGTGCAAGTTCCCACACGGCGCGGTCGGCATCTGGTATGCTGCTGATGGCTGATGGAGACGGAGATAATCCCGGCTGATCCGGGCGCGGAGACAGCGAGCACTCATACGAGCAGTCATAAGAGCGCTCGCAATCCGCGGCTGGAGGTCATCACCCAAGGTGGATGACGGCGACGCTGGACGGTTGAGCAGAAGCAGATGATTGCGGCGTAAAGCCTGGCTCCCGGTGCTTCACCGACAGAGGTTGCGCGCGAGGCAGCGGCCAACTCTACACCTGGCGGCGGTTGTCACTGGCAGCGCAGCCCGGCGGCGGGATGATCGCCGGGCGCTTAGCGCGGGTGGAGATGGCCACGGCCCCGACGATAAGCGCCGTTGGCCCAGTGGCACCTGTAGCGGCGTTTTCAGCATCGCCCCACAATGCCGTCGTTGCGCGCCGCCAAAGCCCATCCGTCCGCGGTGACCTTACCAAAGCGCAATCGCGGTGCTTTGCCTGCGCATCTGCCGCGGATCAAGGTCATGGTGGATGTCGCGGACAAAACCTGTCCCGGCTGCGGTCACACGCTGCACCAGATCGGCGAGGACTGCTTAGTTCGGCATAGCGTTCAAATGCTACGTGGTTACACCGCAACGCTTACGTTCGAACAGGTGCATGGACGCACGGCGGGCGGGTTTCGACCGGCACGATCGCGGATGCGACGATCATCAGCGCGCCATCCTCAACGAAGAACGCTGCCCAGCAGCGGGACCTGGATATGCACCAGACCCGGAAAGGTCAGCAGTGGTAATTCGGCATGAAGGCGCATATCGGCGTGGGCAGCAAAACCAAGCTGATCCACGCGGTGGTGGCGACAGCGGCCAACGTGAATGACGCCGCGGTGTCGCCGGATCTGCTGCATGGCGAGGAAACCCGGGTGTGGGGCGATCAGGCGTATCGCGGCCAGACCGCGCTGATCCCCGAGGGCGCGGGATTTTACCAATCAGCGCTGCAGACGTCGCGGTGTGGTCGATCAGGCCGAAAAGGCGCGCAACCGCATCAAATCCAAGATCGTGCCAAGGTCGAACGCTGCTTCGGCGTCATCAAGCGGGTCTTTGGCTTTACCAAGGTGCGTTATCGCGGTCTGGAGGAGAACGCGCACCGCCTGCTCGTCACCTGTGCTCTGACGAACCTGTTCCTCGTGCGAAAGCGACCGGCGCGGGCCTAAATCCTGCAGGCGGTGCCGACAACGCCTGCCGACGCCTGCTCCCATGCCCTATATCCTGCGAATTGCCCGCCACGAGCAGCAATCCTTGCCGACCTTCGATACAGGAAAAACTACCCCGATATCAGAGAGGCTTATTCAGAAGGCGAGGCGGCTACGTCCGAAGGTGACTCAAGTGGCGCAACGACGTCCGGAATGTCGATATTGTGAATGTCGTCCATACGTCCACGCCGGGGATGTATTGGATGGTGCCGTAAACGTACAGACCGAGCATTACGGTCTCTCCGATCACATTGGCGACTGCGGCGCCTGCGACGCCGAGAGATGGAACCAGCAGCACGTTGAGTGTGAGGGTGGTGGCAGCGCTTAAGCCCATGTAGGTCACTTTGCGGGCCGTCTCCTGCCGGTTAATGAATAACGAGCCGTAAGCGACTTGGGCAAAGCGCACCGGAATGATCAGGGCGAGAATGATCAGCGGTCGTTCTGCCCCGGTATAACGCACCCCGAACAACAGCAAGATGAGCCAATGGGCGGCAAGAGCTGTGGCACCCCAGAACAGCAGCCCCAGCAGTAACATCGCTGGCAGACCGACGTGAAATGCGGCGGCAAAGGTGTCGCGGTCATGCTCTGCCCAGCGGCAGAGCTTGGAGATTAGAAATTTCAGGTAGACAATATGTGGGACTAAACAGATTGTCGCGACGATCAGATAGGCCACGTTGAAGACAGCAGCAGCGGCGGCCCCTTCCAGCCAGTCCACTATGACTATCGCTCCCTGGGAATTGATAATATAGAATATTGTAACGAACGCGAATGGTCCGGCCTCCGTTAGCGTCTGGAACACAGATGGGGATGGCAACGCGGTCTTGGCGGGAGCAGCAGCTGACTCGGCGTTCGGCAGGCGAAGGTCGTTCCGCCAAAGGCTTTGCCAAAATATGATCCCGAAGGCGGTCACCAAAAGTCCGATACCAGCATAGCCACCCAACACGAGCTCAATGCTGTTGATTGAGAACAGCATCGCTATCATCAAAGTCGCAAAGCGCCCGAGCTGGATACTCGTTTGCCATACGGTGAGCGCGTGGTAGCGGTCCTCAAGTTGAAACCGAATCGAAGTGAGTTCCAGCATGATCTGGCCGAGCAGAATTGGGACCGAGGTTAGCAGGACAAGATGCGGGATTTCCCCGAGTTGCCTGCTGCGAAATGCATAGCCAGCCAAAGCCAACGCGCTGAGGGAACTTGCCAGAGCAACAAGGATTGCGCTGGAGCGAAGCCAGCGTTTGGCTGCTGAATGCTCGCGGCCGAAAACCTGGAGGAGGAAGAAGCTTACGCCGGCCGAGCCTATGGGAGTAAGGAAGTTTACAACTGCGAGAAGGGCCGCGACATGACCGTAGTCCTCCGTGACAAGCAAACGCGCGAGGAGCACTTGGGTGACGATTGCGAGGCCGGAAGTGACCAAAGTGCCCGTGAACAACACTGACATTGTCGCAAACAACCACCCAATTTGCCGGACTAGCACGGGATTCATCACACTTCCACCATATCAGCGCCAATCATGCGACGATAAAGTGATAGATGCGATCGAACCTGGCGATCCAAGGAGAATTCGTCTCGCGCCTTCTGACGAGCATGGGCGCCCATCGACCGGCGCAAACTTTCATCAGTAATCAACCGGCGCAATCGATTGGCGAAGGCATTCACGTCGTCAAACTGGACCAAATAACCTGTTGCGCCATCCGTAATGAGTTCGTTGTTCCCGGGAATGTCCGAACAAACGACGGGGATACCGCGATGCATTGCCTCTATGATGGAAACCGGTAGTCCTTCCCAGCGGGAGGGAAAAATCATTACGCGAGCTTGTGCCAGTCGCCGCAATGCGTCCCGATGCGGCAGAATACCCAAGAAGGTGACCTGATCGGACAACCCTGCCCGCTCAACGCGATCCCGCAGGGCCGCCTCGACTTCACCGCCACCAATGATGCATAGCGTCGGGCGCGCCGGACGCATGGCGAGCAGGATGTCCGGGAGAATTATGGTGTTCTTGTCGGGCACGAGGCGGCCAAGATAGGCCACATCAAACCTTGGCGTAGCCTCATCAGGCTCGCTGATGGGACAGCCGTTATAAATTACCTCGTAAGGATCCCTTGGCCTAAGGAGGTGATCTTCTTTAGCGATCTGCTCGTCGCCACGGGAGACGAAGACGACGGCTCCCGACCGTCGAATGCAGAACCGCTCAGCGCGCCAAGCCAAATCGCGAAAGATTCCCTCCTTTTGGCGATAATGGTGACCATGAATTGTGTATATCATTCCGGCATGGAGACGTCGTGGGACCAGTGCGGCTGGGAGAGCTGCCCTTGCGCCATGGGCATGCACGATCGTTTGCCGCCCGGCGTGCCTGAGGTAATGCATCAGTGCTAACGCGTTCTGACCAGTACGGCTACGCGCGCTGAAATTGAGCTCTAACGTCTCAATGCCGAGCCTGGTGGCTTCAGCGATAATATAGGAACCGTGGTGACTGGCGAGCACGATGGGTATCCGGCGCTCTGCGAGTTTCCGCGATAGGTCCAGAACAACTGTGGTAGCGCCGCCTGGGGAACCATCCCCAACGATTTTTAGCATGCGCCTCGAGCTAGTCGGGTTTGAGGCGCATGCCAGTAAGTTATAGTCTGGAGGAGGATCTGCGGAATCGAAAGTCAGGTTACCCACCAGTGACTTCTCCTTTCGTGTCCGGCAGCCAGCGACCCGAATATAGCTTATCAGCGATACCCAGGAAATCAGCCAGCGATAAATCGGTCGTGCGATAGTTCGTGACAAGATGGGTCAGTCCCAGCAGGGCAGCATCACCACAAGAAAGCCGGAGTGAGCTTTCCCGGCGCTACGGCATCGATCCCAAAGCGGAGGCGAAGTGGCGTGACCGTCTCACGGCAGGCGAGTGACCAGGCCATGCCAATGTTTGCCGAGACCACCCGATACCGAGACGATATCGGAATGAAGATAGCACATTCGCATTTAGGACCAAGTCTGATCGGAAGATTTTGCAATCGATTGCAACGCGATTTTATTCCACTTTCAGTGACCAGCGCGGTATCCTCACGATCAGTTGATTAAACCTTAATGAGGTGCCTTAGAAATTCTTCGTTCGCAGTGAGGGCGCCGTATGCTATTGCGATATAGCAACCATACGCGTGAAAATATGAGCAATGGAGCAACTAATGCAGGTGACCGCAACTTCAACAAATTCCTTTATCTCCTCGATAGGCGTGAATACGCATTTGAATACGTCGACCGCATACAGCAATACGACGTTGCTGGAGAGTGAGTTGTCTTATCTTGGGATCAACCAGATTCGAGACATGAACCCCAGCTCAAATTCTCTAACGAATTTTGAGGCCCTTGCTGCCGCAGGCATTAAATTCGACATCATTATCGGATCTAACCCCCATTATCAGATGAGTGCGAGTGAGCTGCAATCAGATATAGGATACATCGATAAAGTTGCTTCGGCACATCCTGGTAGTGTCATTGCGCTGGAGGGATTGAATGAACCCTTTAACTTCCCCAACTACTGGAACGGTGCGCTGACCAACAACTGGACGACGGTCTATCAGGTCCAACAAGCCGAGTACAATCTCGTCAAGCAGGACAGCACCCTCTCCGGCGTAACGATGCTGAATACCTCGTCATGGCCTGGCGCTTTCTCTGGCACCGCGCCAAATTTCGGCAGCGTCGCTGACGCCAGTAATGGACATGTGTATCCATGGGGCGGCCAGCAGGCTGTGAGCTTTCTGGACAGCATGATATCGGGTGAACAGCAGCTAGTGCCCAATAAGCCGGTATGGATTACCGAATTTGGCTATGGTACCGTCCCGACAGATACCTCGTACGGTGTGGATCAGGCGACGCAGGCAAAGAACATATTGAATGGCCTGTTGGATGCATACAAAGCCGGCGCGGCCAAGACGTTTCTTTATGAACTGAACGACTATATCACTGGTTCATCGAGCGCGTGGGACGAGAATGGATTGTTCAATCCCGATGGGACGCCCAAGCAAGCCGCGGTGGCGCTGCATAACTTAACCTCCATCTTGAACGATACTGCCGCAAACGCAGCAAACTTCACTCCCGGCCAGATCGGCTACACAATCTCGAACCTTCCCAGCACAGGCAATTCGTTGCTGATGGAGAAATCCAGCGGCGTTTACGATCTCGCCGTTTGGAATGATGCCGTTGACTGGAACAGCAGCACCAAATCTGAAGTCGCGGTCGGGCCCGTCAACACCACTGTCAGTCTCGGCGCCACTTACTCGACCATCAAAGTCTACGATCCGATGTCGGGCACCTCGCCGATCGCAACATATTCCAATACCAATACGGTGACGATCGGTCTTACGGATCACCCGTTGGTCATTGAGTTATCCGGATCAGCGGCGCCAACGCCGACCCCAGCGCCCACGCCGACACCAACTCCAACGCCGACGGCAACCCCTTCGCCGAACGACACCGTCGTGTTGGCCGGATCAGGTGGTGCCATCACCGATGCCAACGGCAATCAATGGACGATCACTCCCGGCGGCCAGGTGGCGGTGAACGGCACTGTCGACGCGGTGACCTCCAGTGTGATCGAACTGGCCTATGTGAACGGCACCATCTGGCAGGAAAACAGCAGCAACTTGTGGTGGGGTGAAACCCAGCCGAACGATGCATGGGCCAACCAGCCGGGAACCGCGACCAGCCCGCTGCCCGCGTCAACCCCGACGCCAACCCCGACGCCAACCCCGACCCCAACGCCGACCCCAGCGCCCACGCCGACACCAACTCCAACGCCGACGGCAACCGCTTCGCCGAACGACACCGTCGTGTTGGCCGGATCGACTGGTGCTATCACGGATGCCAGCGGCAACAAATGGACGATCACCAGTGGCGGCCAAGTGGCTGTGAACGGCAAGATCGACGCGGTGACCTCCAACGTAACCGAACTGGCCTATGTGAATGGCACGATCTGGCAGGAAAACAGCAGCAAATTGTGGTGGGGCGAAACCCAGCCGAACGATGCATGGGCCAACCAGCCGGGAACCGCGACCAGTCCGCTGCCGGCTCCGATCACGATTGCCCCCAACTCGACCGCGACGATCAGCCAAAGCCAAGTCTCGGCGGTCGCAACGGCAGGCACCAATATGGTGTTTGTCAGCGGCTCGAATGACATCCTGACCATGGCAGGTGGCAAGAACACAGTCACGGACACCGGCACCGGTAACACCTACATCCTGCCCGCGGCCGGGAGCGGGGTCGTTGCCTTTACGTCCAACATCCTCAACAACCAGGATACGCTGGACCTGAAGACGGCACTGGCCGCGACCAACTGGAACGGTTCGGCGTCAACGCTGGCAAGCTATCTGTCAGTGAAGGACTCCGCTCGGGGCGCCACCTTGTCGATCAGACCGACGGCGGGTGGGGCCTCAACCGCGATTGCCTCGATCACTGGAGCACCAAACGCTACCCTGAGCACGTTGCTGGCACATTCGATCACCTGATCGGGAGACCGGAGATGCAGGGTGCGCAGGCAAAAGCGGCCGCACCCTGCATCTTCATTTCACATTCCGTCGATCCGCTCCGCGCCCCGAACCGCGCTACTGCCGTTGGCGATGCTGTAACGCCTCGGCCCAGTTTTCGGAAAACGCCAGTGCGCAGGTACTGAACGGTCGTCCCTCCCGCTGAGTCGCGGACGGTCGCCCCTTCGCGTCCGCCCCGTTGATCGTCTACCGGGTCCCGAGGGCCGGAATCAGCACAATGCAGACCCCGTATTTACGCGCAGGCGGCGGGCCAGGGACCGCATCGGCCGGCCGGTTACGATACGAACGGCTGTCTCATCGAACCAACCGAAGTCGGCGCATGACACGCTTCCAGCGCGACGGGTCTGGTCTGGGGCATGCCCCAGACCAGACCATGAACGAAGCGGACAGATCACGCGCTACATAAACCGGACAGGTTTACGAGCTAGCGACAGGTCGCGGACCTGCTGTCGGAGTTGCTGCCGATCAGCGGGGCGCCGAACGCGGGCACGGTGCGGAACAGAACCATGCGGGTCGGTGAGGCCGTTGTGCGGCCGCACGTCACGACAACGGCGGAGCCGGCGACGGCGCAGCCGGCCAAACCCGTCGTTGTTGGGCTTGATGGCGGCTACGTCCGCAGCCGGCACCGGCAGGACGAACGGCATTTTGAGGTGATCGCCGGCAAGGTGATCGACGCTCAGGGCAGCCAGTCCCGCTTCGCTTTCGCGCGCAACAGCCCCGCGATCGCATCCGACGCGTTCAGGCAGGCGCTCGCGGTGGCCGGCGTGACGGCGGACACGCCGGCGACGGTGCTGAGCGACGGCGATGCCGGGCTGTGGCGGCTGCAACGCGAGGCGCTGCCGAACGCCACGGTCGTGCTCGACTGGTGGCATGCCGCGGTGCGCTTCGAGCACGCGCTGCAGGCGGCCCGCGGCCTTGGCGCGGCCGACACGCACCTGGCCGACGAGGCGGTTCGCGGACTGGAGCGTGCGAAATGGCGCCTGTGGCACGGGCGTTGGCCAGGATGCCGGCGCAAACTCGCGGCTCTGTGCCGCTGGGCGCGACGTACCATCTATACGCGACGTGGCTGGCATCGGGCGCCTGGAACACCACGTCGGCGAGCTGCTGGCCTACCTCGAGCGGAACCAGGGAGCGCTGGTCCATTACGCCGCCCGGCGCCGGAATGGCGAACCGATCTCGACCGCGTTCGTGGAGAGTTCGGTCAACGAGATCATCGCCAAACGCATGAACAAGAAGCAGCAGATGCGCTGGAACAGGGCGACGGTGCAGCCCTTCCTCGACGTGCGAACAGCGGTGCTGAACGATACGCTCGAGGACGCCTTCCGTCATCGCTATCCCGGCTTCCGCCCCGCGAACGACGACGAGGCAATCGCATTGGCGGCGTAATGAACCCCACAGGATTGAATGCTCTCGACGTTGCCGGGCATTACGCGCATGGCGGGCTAACAGTCCGACGACCTTCCTCTTGCAAAAATTGAATGTTAATTTTACAAAAGTCGGAGCAAGTACCGGTTTTGGCAGGCTTGATTTTCACGCTGATGCCGGGAGGCACAATGTCGCCATCGATTGTCATCGCTGCCGCAGCGTCGGCCCAAGTTAACCGCTTCCAGAACGAATTGGCGCTGATGATGTCGCTGCACCAAGCATCATCCCGCCTGCTCCTACACCACCCTCAGGGGCACGATCATAAACGTAAACTACGAATTCAGTGAACAAAGTTCCCCATTTTTAGAAACGATCATCACTTGCAAAGTATTTCGGGCCAGTTTGGCGCCAACCAAAATTGCCGCTCACCGAACAGGTGCTGCGTCGGATCGCCGTATGAAGTCGAAGACGATGACCGCAGCAAGCTCGCAGACCAACGCACGCGCGGTGCGCCAGCAAGACAGCGGTCCGATCTTCGAGGCGCAGCATACCTGGCTGAGCGAACTGGCTGCCCGCACCTCGGGCTGCTCGCCTGGTTTAACCGCGCCCTGCGCATGACCGCGATCTACGAGGAATGTCCCGTACGTCCTGGGTTCAGGGGGTAACAATGCGCGGAGGGTCGGGAGGTGCCACTTATTATTCTTTAATCTGCCGGTTTACGCTGGCACTAAAGGTTAGAGTTCGGATGTCGGGGTCGGAGAAAATCACGAACCTCGCCTCGGGCGTGACCCTTCCAGCTGCCCTCCCAAATCTTCGTGTGAGGAAGTATGAATTCCGCAATCCCGCCTGCCGGGAATTCTAATCGCATAGCAAGAATCCCGGCCGACAACCCTTTGCATCTCGGCGATCCTGACCTGGTGCTTGAGCGGGAAGGACTGCAGCCCTCCAATTCTGATTTCCAGGAACTGCTTCAAATCTTTCGGCGGCATCGGACACTGATGCTAAGCGTCCTCCTGGTAGTTCTGACTCTGGGAACGGCGGTGATGCTGATGTTGCCCGCCGCCTATACAGCCGATGCTACGGTGCTGTTCGATCCCCGCAAACGGCAGGTCGTGAGTTCTGAACCTGTGCTGGGAAGAGCCCCCGCGGATAGTCAAGTTATAGAGACTGTCGTCGAGAGTGAGATGCAACGGATTCTCTCCCGCCGGGTTATCGATCCTGTCATTGAGCAATTCCATCTGTTACAAGATCCGGAATTTACACTGTCTCTGTCAGACAAGTGGCTCGCCTCTATTCAAGCTTGGCCGTTTCTGTCCCCCGGCATAAAGAGTGTAATTGCCGATGCTGTCCACGCGCTCAGCCGGGGGCCCGAGCCCGCAGGAGCCGGGGCGGCAAAACAAGGAGTGATCACCACTCTTCAGAAGCGGCTGAGTGCGCAGGTTCAGGGACACTCAACGGCGATCAAGATTACGTTCTGGTCGGAAGATGCGGCTAAGGCCGCCGCCATCGTCAACGCCATCGCTAATCAATACGTCCAACTTTCGGTGCAGGACAGCACAGGGGCGGTTAAGGACGCGCTGGTTACCTTGAACGAGCGATCGGATGAGTTGCGCACCAAGGCCGCTGAGGTCGAAAGCACCGCCGAGAAATTCCGTACCGATGCCCATCTGATTGAGGACCACAACAGCAATCTCAACTCAATGCAGATCACGCAGATTACAACACAGGTGCTTCAGGCGATGGGGGATCTCGCCTCTGCCCAAGCGCGTCTGGTACAGACCCAGAGTGTCGCCAAGAACCCAAGCGCCTCGCCCGACGTGCTCTCCTCTCCGGTGATACAGAAGCTGCGCGAAGAAGAGGCCAAGGTGGCATCCGCTCTGGCAGAGGTGACAAGTCGTTCGGGCAATGATTACCCAATGGTGATCGCCCGCCAGGCGGCGCTGAACGCGATACGGGGGCGCATCCAGGCGGAAATTGAAAACACCATTCGCGGCGCCCAGGCCGCTCGAGATGGGGCGATGGCTCGTGTTACCCTGCTGCGCGATCACCTCTCCGACATGTGGCGGCAAATGGAGCAAAACAGCCCAGCCGAAATCCAATACCATCAGCTGAAGATGGAAGCTGACGTCAGGCACTCGCTTTATCAGGAATATCTCCGCCGAATTCAGGAGATTTCGCAGCAGCTTGGCACGGCCCAACCGGATGCCCAGGTGATATCTAGCGCGGAAACGCCCATCCGACCGTCTTGGCCGAAGAAAGCGGTGTTGATTCCCGGTATCGCGTTCTTGGCTGCCACCCTCGCGGCAGGCAGTGCGGTTCTCGCCCAATTCATGGAAAAAGGGTTCCAGTCATTGGACCAGGCGATGGGCACGTTCGGCGACCGGCCAGCAGTTCTGGTGCCTCGCGTCCGTCCGCAGCGCCAATTGCGCCTAGGCCGTTGCAGCGACGCCTGGTCTGAAAAGAGCGTGCCCAGCGGGCCGTATGCGGAGGCAATTCACTCGCTGCGCGTCCAACTCCGTAACTCCGGGCCTACCTTCCGGACGGTGCTATTCGCTTCCGCGGTGGAAACCGAAGGCAAGACGATGACGGCCGTGTCATTCGCTCGTCAGGAAGCATTGGCAGGCTTGCGGGTCCTGGTCATCGATGCAGACCTGCGGCGTCCACGGTTACATGGAATTTTTGAGGGATCCAGCCCTGGGTTGGCGGAGGCGCTGGTTGGCGAAAAGTCCTTTGATCAGGTACTGCAACACGACCCGAAGACCAAGTTGACGTATATCTCTGCGGGAAGGAGCGTTCGTTCGCCGGTCGATTTGCTCTCCAACCCCCGAATGGAGGAGATGCTGCGTGAGGCTGCGATACGTTTCGACCGGGTCATCGTCGACTCCCCTGCCGTTATCGCAGTGGCTGACGCACGCATCCTGACGGGAATGGTGGACCGGACCGTCTATGTCGTCCAGTGGAGGCGGACACCGCGTAATCTCGCGCGCATGGCATTTGATATGCTCCGCCAAAGCGGCGGCTTAGTAGTTGGGCCGGTCTTCGTACAGGTAGATGGCGTGTCCGCGGCATATGGAGGTTCTTCGTACATCAAGAACTATATGGGCGACCGCCGGGCGCATTCCTGACTTGGGCCTCAGCACACTTTGTACTGGCGCGCTTACACTGCCTCTGTGCCGTTCCGAGTCATTGATGAAGGTTCGGATCGGCAAGGAACCGCGACGCGCCGTAGCTACTATATTCTCGCCCAGTGCCCTTCGTTGAGCAAAGGCCTGTTGGTACGGCAACGACTTTCCGGCTTGGACCGACTTGCGATGACGGATTGCGATGTACCCGAAGCACGTGCGGCACCACGCGGTGAGACCAACTACCTGAGTAGGGTCCATTACTTGGGTCGGGCGCGAAAAAGGGGACCCATTGAGGGGGTTGTCGACAACAACCGAGTTTGACAACTGCGTGCCCCTTAGTGTCTCGCAGCAGAAGATAATTTCAAGTTGATGCCCACGAAATGCAGTGCTTGCAATTTTTCATATTTCGTCCGATTACTAGCGCAGAGGTCTCGGAGCGGCGAACCAAATTCAAAATAAAGAAACGGGGAGCAGTATATAGCCCGGACTTTTACGACTAGGGTACTGCTTTTTTTAGTCGGGGCAACAAGAAATGTCAGAGGGCATTGTTGGTTCCACGAGCTGCGATAGCGCCGGTGTGACGGAGAACAAGTCGCCCGCAGCCATCCGTCTCCGACGGATGTTTTCGCCTCGGCGGTTCGTCGCGTGCGTACAGGCGCTGGACTTCGTCATGTTATTCGCCATGGCTTTGGCTTGGTTCGAGGCCCTGGCGTGGCGCGCTGGGAGCCATGAGCGGCTGTTGCAATTGTTTGTGTCACTTCTGTCCGCAATATGTGTCCAATGCGTTTTTCAGTGCTTTAAGTTGTATGACTTCGCTGTTCTCAGCGATGGTAGGAAATCAGCCGCGCGCGCCATCTGTGCGGGGTTAGTCGCGTATATGACATTCCTTGGGCCTGAGCTGATACGGCTTGACAATGATACTGACCGAGCGTCTGCCGCCCTGATCGTAGCTGGCATAAGTTTGGGCCTATTTGGGATCGTCCGGTTTGCGCTGGCGAGGCTGGCATCTATGTTGAGCCGATCTGGGATCGTCCGGCGGCGTATCTACATCATCGCGGACAGCGAATGGGCGGCATCCTCATTGGCCGCACAGCTTGATCTCTCACCCAATAATTCCGTTGTCGGTTCGTCAATACTGCCGGATGAGAATATTCCGGCGGAACAGGTGTTGGAAAGTGCGCTTGTGTATGTAAGTGCCAACCCGGTCGAGCTGGTTCTTGCCAAATTGTCGCTCTCAAAGCCGGACCGGCTGGCGGAGATCACGCAGGTTCTGAGACGACTTCCCCACAACGTGGCGTTGGTGCCGGCCTCGGAGGGATGCGACAACCTCGTGCTGAACTGGAACGGCAGCGTCCGTCACCGCGCTGATGCATTGGACAACATGCCGGTGCTCAGATTATCCGATCCGCCGCTAAGCGGCTGGTCCTGGGTGCTCAAAGATGTGCAGGATCGGACGCTTGCACTGATGCTACTCATTTTTGTCTCCCCCGTCATGATCGCAATCGCGCTTGCGATCAAACTCTCTGACCCAGGCCCTGTGCTGTTTGGGCAGAAGCGCTTTGGATACGGCAGGACAATCTTTACCGTGCTGAAGTTCCGGACGATGCGCGTCAACACGCGCGAGACGGATCTGACCGTGATTCGCCTTACGACCCGCAACGACCCACGGATAACCCCACTTGGGCGGATCCTGCGTAAGACGAGCCTGGATGAGTTACCTCAGCTTTGGAACGTGATACGCGGCGACATGTGGATCGTCGGGCCGCGCCCGCATTCTCCTTATGCCACGGCGGGAGGCCAGATCTATAGCAGGGCGATCACCGAATACGCGGCGCGCTATCGTATCAAGCCCGGTATAACCGGATGGGCGCAAGTATGCGGCTGGAGAGGTCCAACGGAGACGCTCGAACAGCTGAGGAACCGGGTCAAACATGATCTGTATTACATCGAAAACTGGTCGCCTCTATTTGATATTCGAATACTTTTTAAGACGTTGTTATGCGCCTTTGGCGAGGATAATGCGTTCTAGTGGCTTGAATTTGTGAAGGACTGCGCCGATACGTGCGGCACAGCAGGCTTCTGCTGATACCGTAACGAGGGGCTATCTCAGTCGGAAGCGCGGTTAGTACCCACTATCGCGGGAGTGGGAGTCGTGATTCATCCCTGGGAATGAACCGTAAGCCGCAACGCTTACGATGAACTCGCGCAAATTACTGCCTTAATGCCCGGATGCTCCCAATTTGTCCGACTGTCACAGGCTGCTTTGAAGATCGGCTGGTCGCCCACTGTCAGAAGATATCCGTACTTTGGGTAGCCGGGGGGCACCTCGCGACTTCCTTAGTCAGGCCGAGCTTCCGGACAGACACTCAGTCATGGTCCGTCCTAATGGGCGTCATGTGAAAATCGTGCTGGCACCTCAAATTCACCCCGAGATCAAGTTTCGGTGGCTTCATCTCTTGGAAAACAAATCGCAACCGGCGTCCCACGAGGATCATGTGCATTTGCATTTCCATGCGCGCAACGTGCTCGCCAATGCAGTTGCGCGGCCCGGCCGAGAACGGCAACAGCGCCAGAGGATGGCGTTCGCTCGCATCGGCCCCATTCAGTTCAAACCTATCTGGATCGAACCGATCGGGCTCGGCCCAGTGAGCTGGATGACGCTGAATCGTGTAGACCGGTAGATAAATTTCTGTCCCAGCTGGCACAAACCAGGGGCCGATCTGATCATCCCGAAGCGCACGACGGCTCATCATCCATCCAGCCGGGTAGAGCCGCATGGTCTCCTCCAGCAACCGCCGCGCGTAGGCGTGCGCGGCGTCATCCGGCCCCTCCAGTGCGGCGTGAAATCGCGCCTCCACCAGCGGGTGCTGTGAGAGCAGATACCACGTCCAGTTCAGTGTGCTCGCCGTGGTTTCATGCCCCGCGACAATCAGCGTCATGACCTCTTTGACCAGTTGGCGGGTCTCCATCATTTGCCCGTCGCGCGTGGTCGCCGCCATAAGCGTACCGAGTAAGTCGGTTGTCTCAGACTGCTCGTTCTGCCTGCGAATGACGACTTCGGTCACACGCGGATTGAGCGCACGAAAAGCATACGCAAATCGAAGGTCGCGCGCGGACTCGTCGGACAAAAGCCTAAAATGCGGCGCCAGTTGCGGATAGTCGGGACCGAAGATTAGCCGCAAGGTAATCTCAAGGGTCATCATACTGATATCGCGTGTGACATTCACGCTTTCAGCACTTTGCGCCGCGTCCAGCCACTGCTTGATGAGAGCGTGGTTGGCGTCACGGATAACCGCTTGAAAGGCACCGAGCGCCTGCTGACGCAGCGCCGGCTGGATCATCTGCCGCTGGGATTTCCACAAGCCCCTTCGCTGACCATCAGGCCATTCCCAAGTAGTAATCCGACTTGCCGATGGCAACACCCTTGCGGTAATTCTTCCAGTTCCTTTGCAGCACATGTTCGGCGTAAACCGCGCTTGCGGCGACATAGACCGTCATGCCATCGAGGACTGCCTGGAACATATCGCCGTGCGTCCGGCGACACTGTTCAAGCCATCCGAGGAGATCATCCGGATCGGCCTTGCCGGCCAAATGCGGGATGCACACTGTCATCGACACACCTAGTCAATAACCAAACATGACTTGCTCGGTATACGACAAGTCGGCGGACCGTGGTGGTGCACAGCCCAGATAAAACATCGGTCGCATCGCGATATAGCCGCCGATAAGTTCGCGGATCGGGCCATTGGCGTACAGCGCTACCAGCGGAAAGCCCCGTCGGGCCAGATACCGACCTAGCACGCCGGCAAATCGGAAAAAGTCGTCCTGGTTCCGACAGTAGATCAGATGCGCGAACGGGACCAGGTATTTTTTTCTTATCCCAAAGACAAAGGGATAAAATTGATCGTCGTGTTCGGCTATGACGCAAAGGCACCCGAAAGCGGCGTGATCACGTAGCAGATCAACTTCGAACGCTTCGAGCTTTGCCAGAATCGATCCGATTGGAGAATGCAATTGCGCGAGCGTTCCACGATGCAATCCGGCCGGTGTGAAAAACATCCCGTCGACGAAGCGTCGATAACCTTGCGCCTCCAGCATCGGCCATGTGGGTTTTCCCGGCGTCAGATTGAGGTACAGCACATTCTTGTACCGAAGCACCCGCTTGATCAGCACCGGCGCAAAGGCGCGGTAGGTGGGATCGACGTAAAGACCGGAGCCGTTGCAGCGCAACTCTGCGCCATCCGGCCCAACATGCTCGGAGAAAATCACCAGGATGACTCCGACTAAGCGGAGACCGTGCTCAAGGACGTAGCCAAATTTCGGATACCCGGCGGGTGGCTGACGCTCCGCCAGCAACTGGAGCGCACGGGACCAATAGCTTCTCGGGCGAGCAAACCCCGCAGTCAGCAAATCCTCAACCCGCTTGAGATCGGAAGGCTCGATCTCGCGGCAGCGCAGGGCGCACTGCGCCGCTGGCGTTGTTGACGCCGGTATAGGCTCAACGCTTGTTGTGACCAGAGGAGAAAACTGAGCACCGGACAGTAAAATCCGAGTGATATATTGCGACAATCTCCGAAATGCTAGCATTTTGGGACCATAGTGGAGTTGAATCGAAAACTGCCGGCGAACGCCTGCTCCGATTCATCGACTTTGTCATAGAAGATAGCCTGGGTCAGATCGAGCGAGATTATCTCTGAGAGAGTCTTCATGCGATCCCCGCGCCATATCGATCCTTTACTTTGTATATTGTACGATAGCTAAATCGCCAGCGCGGTCAAGCATAGATACACACCAGTCCGTTCCATAATAGACAATCAATAAGATCTCATGGGGCCTAATAGGAAGCCACGATCAAATTCCCGAACAGTGCCGATGGCGGTAATCGCGGTAGGGACGCCCGTTACTGGGCGCCCCCCGCACAGAACCGTACGGGCGGAATTCCCGCATACGGCTCCCACCTTGGGTGACGCGGAAGCGCTGAGCCGGCCAGGGATGGGAGATCAGGGTTTGGCAGCCAGCGATCCGCCAGCCGGTCCATGTCTGTCCACGACGTCCGATCCTTCTGGCTGCGCCTGCGCAGGGCGCGCCGCCAGAGCTCGATGACGTGGTGTCGGAACGCCGAGAGGGCACGATAGTTGGTGGGCACGGCGTGGTAGGCGAAGAAGCCCCTGACCACACCACCCAGCCACGTGCCCTGTCCGGCCACGCCCTGGTGCCACCGGCGCCGGAGGTCCTCGCCGACATCCAGTAGCTTCGCCATCTTCCGGTCGCGCCGGGTATGGCGGGCCAGCAGGAAGCCGCCCCGCCGCGAGCGCGAGCAGATGTGGGTGAAGCCCAGGAAGTCAAAGGTGTCCGGTTTGCCATCGCCCCGCCCGGCCCGATCGGGTGCGGCAGGCATGCCTGCCGAACTGGATCAGCCGGGTCTGGTCGGGGGGGGCCAGGTGGGCTGACGGCCAGAGCCTCAGGATCCTGGCGAGCGGTCGGCGCTGATGAGCGATGATGTCCCTTTGTCCGCTGCGGGGGATGCGTCGTTGGCCCGACTTGGGGAGGTCGTCATGATCCTTGAACTGCATTGCCAGGGGTGTCAGCGTTTCGGCCATCGCGCGCCGAGTGTAGCTCGATCGCAAGACAGTGCGTCGATACATCGCGCAGGGCCTGGAACCGCCGAGCTGTGGGCCGCGCCAACCGCGAATATCGCAACTGCGGGCCCACGGGCACTGGAGGCGCTGGATCCGGGGGGTGCAGCCGCTCGAGCGCGGCCAGGCCACCGCGATCGAGGCCATCGAGACGCTGCTTGCCGAGGAACTCACCATCCGTGAAGGCCGTCGCATCAAGGCGTTGCAGATGGCGCGTCTGATGCCGATCAAGACGCTGTCCGGGTTTGATTTCTCGTTCCAGCCATCGCTCGAGCGCAGCCGGGTCATGGCGCTGGCCGCGCTCGACTTCATCGACCGCCGTGAGGTCGTTCATTTCATCAGCCCAGTCCGGCACCGGAAAATAGCACCTGGCGGTTGCGCTGGGGGTTGAGGCGGTGCGGGCTGGCCGCAGCGTCTACTTCTCTCCGCTCGCCGATATCATCGACAGCCTGGCCCGCGCCGAGCGCGAAGGCCGTCTGCGCGATTTCTCTGCCGCGCGTCGTTGCTGATCATTGATGAGATCGGCTACCTCAGCGTCGGCGCCGGTGCCGGCAATCTGTTCTTCCAACTGATCAACGCGCCGCGAACCCGGCGCCATGATCCTGACCCCCAACAAAGGTCCTCGGCGATCCGGTGGTCGCAACCGCGTTGCTCGACTGGCTGCTTCACCACGCCGTGGTCGTCCACATCGAAGGCGCCAGCTACCGGCTCCGCCAGCATGCCGACCTGGTCCCCGAAAGCCTGCTCCCGCCGCAGCACGGCGACCCGCCCCGCCGACTCGGACGGCCACCGAAAACCCCCGCTTCCTGAACCGCCTTTTGTTCGACCTGCCGGAGGCGGTCGAAACGCGGGACGTTTTTCGTCCCGACCGATCTCAGCGGCCACGGCGCACAGCAGCGGTCAAGGGATGAAACCGCTTGCGGCGCGCGCCTCGGTGCGCGTCCCTTGACGGCTTCGAGCACCGTGGCACCCATCCATCGATACAACGCCATCAGCAACGAAGTGGGGAATTTTCAACCGGTACTTCTGGGGAGATTTCAACCGGCATTGACAGGTGGCGTCGGTCGAGGGGCAGGAAAACGGCGGAATGCTGCGCCTTACAGGGTGGACCAAGGCGACAAAAATGGACGGCGGAGAGGTGGCCGAAGGCGGTTCGTCCGCCGCCGCTGCGATAGCCGGTGCCACACCATATTGTTTCAGAGGCGCGATGCCGTTCGGCTCTCGTTACCTTGGTATGCTGTATCTTCAGGCCACCGCAAATCAACCGGCTGCAAGACGACACGGTTCTGTCAGCACTCGCGCCAGCGAATATAGCCGGTCGGATGAAGGTCGAGATTTTTCAAGCGACTTGCAACACACTCAGAACCGTTGCGGCGCGACGAAGGAAGTGAAACCTGCTCTCGACAACTTAAACCGTACCGCTTTAGCATTCATCAGGCTCGCATCGATCAGCTGATGCTGCGAAAGTTGAGCAATTCCAAATGAGCGTTTTCGGACGGACTCTGAGCACCGGGTTGAGTGGAAACCGCGCGCCGGCAGCGGGTACAAGTGATGCCGTCGTTCTGATTAAGAATCCCTCCTAGCGTGCGCCATTTCAACACGGCGGGAACCGTCCGCAGAAGAATAAGAATGTCTGTCAGTAAAGTCCGCTGCCTCACGTACTGAGCACCCATAAGGACGCGCGTCTCGTAGTCGATATCGTTGCGGCCGCTCACCTGCCATAAGCCAGTGATGCCAGGACGGACAGAGGTCACCACCGCCGCAAATGGTCCGTAACGTTCATGCATTTCCCGATCGGTCACGGGACGTGGTCCCACAAGGCTCATATGACCAGCCAGGACGTTTATGAGCTGTGCGCCGATCAGGGTTCTGACCAAGCCAACCGCTGGGCAGGCGCGTGCTCTTGCGGTTTTGGGCGCGGATTTGACCGCAGCGTAGACAGCCGAACAAACAAGATGCTCTGTAAATCAGTAGGTTACGTCAAAATATTGGGAAGGTTCGGGTTAGCGCCGTGGTTCGGCGCTGAGAATGGCTAAGCGGAGGGCAGCATCCAGGGAGTAATCATAAGGACGTCGTTAGTTTTTCCCCGGCATATGAGAAATCGCCACCGCATCGGGGCGGACCGCCTTCAACAGTTCGGTGTCGATGTAGGCGTCATAATCCAGGGGTGCCTTCAGCTTGCCCCGACTGCGCAACAGGTCCTCGGAGTCCTTCACGGCGACCAGCGATTCGTCCTTGAGGAACATGTCGTATTCCAGCTTCGGCATCAGCTCTGCCGCCAGGGCCGGCGGCATGCTGAGGAACTTTGCTACCATCTTCACCGCGGCCGGTCGGTCGCTGTTGATCAGATCGTTCGCCTCGCAGAGCGCGCGCATGAACCGCTCCGCCGTATCGCGGTTCTTCTGGATCCAGGTGCGGTTCATGTAGATGAAGTTACGGTTGTGTACCAGACCCGTCGCATCGGCTAAAATCTTCGCCCCTGCGACCGACATCGTGGCACGCGTGGGCCACGGTTCCCACACTGCGAAGGCGTCGATATCGCCGCGTTCCAGGGCGGCGACCATTTCTGGTGCCTCGATATCGACAATGGTGTAATCGGCTGGGTTCAGGTTGAATTTGTGCTCCACCGATTGCCAGAAGATCTCGGCGCCGGTGCCCTTGGGGATGCCGATCTTCTTGCCCTTCAGGCCAGACAGGTCGGCGACGTTGCGGCCGACGACCAATTCCCATTTCACCAGCAGCGTGCCGTCGGCGACGGCAACGATGTCGGGGCTGACACCGTGGTTGATCACGCCGGCCAGATCGCTGCCATAGGCGGCATTGATCTGGTCGTTGACCAGGAATGGCACCATGGCGGAGCCGGAAGCGCCGGTGTTCACCGTCACGTCCAGGCCGTTCTTGGTGAACAGGCCCGCTTCCTTCGCGACATAGAACTGGCTGAATGCCGGATCGACTCCGGTGGCGATGGTCATTTTCGCCTGTGCCCAGCACGGGCCGGCGGCAAGCGTGAGGAGCAGGGCAAGGAGCCGGCGTTTCATCGAAAATCTCCCTCAGGTCACCGGCGAGTAGCGGCCGGCGAACGTATAGATTGCCCAGCGGAACAGCCGGTCAGCGGCGAAGCCGAGCAGGCCCAGTGTTAGAAGCGCAACGAAAATCTGGTCGACCAGCATATACAGACGCGCGTCCCAGATCATTTTACCCAGGCCGGCATTGGCGGCAATCAGTTCGGCGGCGACGATGGTCACGAAGGAATTTCCCATCGCCAGCCGCATGCCCGTCAGGATGTGGGGCGCGGTCGCGGGCAGGGCGACGTGCAGAAAGACCTGCCTCGTGCTGGCCCCCAGCGAGCGTGCGGCGCGCAGTTTGTTGGGTGCGATGGCGCCGACCCCCGCCGCGGTGTTCAGCGTCACGATGAACACCGTCGTGTAGATGATCAGGAAGATCTTCGATCCTTCGCCGATGCCGAACCAGATCACCGCGACGGTGATCATCGCGGTGGCGGGGATAAAGCGGAAGAACTCGGTAAACGGTTCCAGCAGGTAGCGGATCGGCCGGAACGATCCGATGGCGAGCCCCAGCGGGATGCCGATTGCCGATCCGCCGAGGAACCCCGTCATGATCCGCCGCAAGCTGACTGCGGCCTGTTCCTGCAGCGTGCCGTCCTGGATCAGTTCGATCGCTTTGGCGATGACGCGTCCCGGTGGCGGGAACAGGATGGATTTGACGATATAGACCGCGGCGATGTGCCAAGCCGCAAACAGCAGTGCGAAGCCGCAGGCATAGCCGAGGACTTGATACAGGGTTTCACGGCGTGCCGGCATCAGGAAGCTCGTTTCATGGCGATCGCGACCTCATCGCGCAGCAGGGCATGCACCTGTCGATACACCGCGACATAGCCGTCATTGGTGCGGTCCCGCTGCTCCGGCTCCAGCGTCACGTCGATGGCGGCTTTCAGGTTGGAGGCCGGGCCGGCATGCATGACGCCGATCCGTGTCGCCAGGGTGACGGCCTCATCGATGTCATGGGTGATGAACAGCACGGTCTTGCGCGTGGCGCCCCAGATCGACAGCAGCTCCCGCTGCATCACCGAACGGGTCTGCGCATCCAGGGCGCCGAAGGGTTCGTCCATCAGCAGGATCTCAGGTTCGGGCGCCAGCACACGGGCAATCTGGATGCGTTGTTTCATACCGCCCGAAAGTTCCTGCGGATGCTTGTGGCCCTGATCTTTCAGGCCGACCAGTTCCAGATAGCGCTGCGCCCGTTCGTGGCGTTCCGCGCGCGGTGACGCCGGACATGCGCAGCCCGAACTCGATGTTTCCCAGGGCCGTCAGCCAGGGATACAGCGAGTCGTCGCCCTGGAACACCACGCCGCGATCGGCGCCGGGGCCGGCCAGTGGGCGGTTGTTGATCAGCAGGCGGCCCTCGGTGTGCTGCTCGAATCCGGCGACCATGTTCAGCACGGTGGTCTTGCCGCAGCCGCTGGTGCCCAGCAGGCAGAAGAACTCACCGGCGTCGATGCGCAGGTTCATGTCCTTCAGGGCCTGGTAGTCTGCGCCGCGGAGGGAACGATAGGTCTTGCCGACGTTGGCGAGCTCGATCAGGGGCAAGGGAACGCCGTCCTCCCGTCATGGCGGGCGCAGGCCCAATAAGCGTCGAGATATGAGTAGGCTGGGCGTCGTAGTCGCCACGTCGTGGTCGGCGAAGGTCGACCGTCCACGGCTTTGCCTCCATCAGCACCGCAATCCGTGGATGGTCGACCTTCGCCGACCACGACGAAATGGGACGCTTTCCCCGATGTTTTAGCGCCGCTGGCGTGCAGGGCCGCCATCCACCCCGCAGGATGCATCACGCCACGGCCCCCCGCACGTCCCCCTGGGCCATCCCGCTCGGCAGCGGCGCGAACATCGTGGTCCAGTCCACCGGCTTGGTCAGCTTGCCGGTTTGTTTCAACTGCGCTTCGATCTCCTGCATGTGAAGCAGCGAGTCATTGGTCAGCTCCATGCGATAATCGCATTTGCCCATCAGTGTTTCGGTCAGCGTGGGGTCGAGCTTCAGCAGATTCGCGATCTGGCCGGCGGCTTCATGTGTATGCGATTGCAGATACGCGGTCGCCTCGACCATGGATTGCATGAAGGCATCGGCTGCGGCCTTGTTCTTCTCGATCCAGCCGCGGTTCATCCAGACATAATCGCTGCTGCTGCCGCTGTCGATGCCGATCTTCTTGCCCTTCAGCCCCTCGATGCTGTCGACATTGCGGGCGACCAGGCCGAAGAAATGCGGCAACTGCACACTTTCGCCGACGATCGCCACATTGGCATCGAGGTTATGCGCCTGGATGCCCGCCTGTTCGGCGCCAAGTGCCGCGTTGATCTGGTCCCCGATCAGATAGCCGATCATTGCCGACCCGCTGGGACCCAGGTTCAGCGTCACATCCAGCCCGTTGCGTGCGAAAATGCCGGCTTCCTTGGCGACGTAGAATTGTGCCAGGGACGGATCGACACCTGTGCCGATCGTCATCTTCGTCGGTTGTGACCAGGCTGGCGAGCTTCCGATCGCGATGAAGGCCACAAGAAGCAGCGCGGACAGGCGTTTCATTCATTCTCCTGCGGTCACAGCCGGCCGTTACGGTCGCATCGCTCCGGTGTGGCGGCAAGAGGGGAGGGACGAACGTCGCATCGCCATTTAACAGTCCCTTAACCGAACTCTGCGAAACAGACCCTCCGTTTATCCGTCCGGCACCATGTTCACTCGTCCGCAACCGCCACTTCCTGACCTGACCGCCGGCATCAGTGTCGCTGCACCGGTGCGGCCACGGCGGACCCTGTGGCTCCGGCTCCTCAAGCGCGGCCTGGCCCTGATGCTCCTGGCGCTCGGTGGAAGCGCCTTTGTGGCGGCGTCCGGCTTCGTTACCAGCGACAACGCCGTGGTGACGGCGCATGTCGTGTCCCTGCGCGCGCCGATCGAAGGGATCGTGCAGACCCGGATCGGCGCCGTCGGCGCACCGGTCGCCACGGGTCTGCTTCTGGCCGAGATCATCAACCCCCTGGCGGACGAACGAGCGGTGACGCAACTCCGGCTGACAATCAGCCGGTTGAACGCCGACCTGGCGGCGATGCGCCAGCAGCACGACCAGATGCAGGCCATCCTGGCGGACCTGACGGAGCGTGCCGAACGGCACCGGGCGGCAAAGATGCAGCAACTGGCATTCGAGTCCGGCCGCGCGGCGCGAGACCGGTCGGCGAAGGCCGACGCATTACAGCAACTGATCCGCGACATGAACCGCAAGATCGCGCTGCAAGGCACGGTCTCGGAGTCAGATATCGAGCAGGCGACGACCGCGGTCCGGGTCGCGGCGGATCAGCTTGCGTCTCTGGAGCAGCAGGCCGCGGCGGCGCAGTCTGCTGAGGAGTTTGCCGCCCAAGGCGTCCTGGTCGAAGCCAATAGCAGCAACGATGTCGCCTATTCCGAACAGCGTGCCGACGAGGTGCGGCTCCGGCTGGTGGAGATCGACCGCGGCATCGCCACGACCGACGCGGAGATGTTCGAGGCCAGGGGACGTCTGCGCGTGGAGACCGAGCGATACGAACGCCTGCATGCGGCCACGCTGACCGTGCCGTCTGCTGGCATGATCTGGCGGCTGGGCGCCGCTCCGGGGGAGCGTGTCGCGCCGGGCGATGTCCTGGCGCAGACCGTGGATTGCGGTGCGGCCTATCTGGCCGTCGACGTGCCGCAGGACCGGGTGACGGATATCGACCTGAAGGCGCCGGCCATTTTCCGTCTTGCCGGCGAAGTCACGGACCGAACGGGCCAGATCACCGCCATCGCAGGCGCCTCCGCGGTGAGCGGTGACGGTGCGACCGCGGCGACCCCCGCCATCGCGAACCACCCTGTCGCCACCGTCATCATCGTCGTGCCGCCATCGGCCAACGAGTTGGGGGCGTGTCTCGTCGGTCGGACCGCCCGCGTGCAACTTCGGGCGACCGGCAACACCTGGCTGGCCGGCATCCGCCGCCGACTACCCTTGTAGGCCGTGACCGGCGACCTGTCCGTCTGGTCTCCCGCTCTCGTCACGCTGGGCGTGTTTCTCTGCCTCGCCTGGCTGATGCCGCGGGACGAAACCCGGCCCGCCGCGTGTCTGGGCCGGATGCTGGCCGCGGCACTCGCCGGGGGGCTGACGCTTCGCTACGTGTCGTGGCGTGTCGGGGCGCTGCCGCCGGCGCAGACCTGGCTGCAGGATCTCTGGGTCATGGTCTTCCTGGTGGCCGAGATGCTGAACCATCTGAGCAATTTGATCGCGTTGTTCTTCCTCTCGCGCACCTGCAACCGGTCCGCCGAGGCGGATGCCGCCGCCGACTCGCGCTTGGTCCATGCGCCGACCGATGTGTTCATCGCGACCTATAACGAACCGATCGAGGTGTTGGAGCGGACCCTGGTCGGCGCCACGGACATCGACCACCCCGACCTGCGGGTCTGGGTCCTGGACGACGGTGCACGCGATTGGGTGCGCGACCTCGCGGAGCGGATGGGGGCGCTCTATGTCTGTCGCGTCAAAGGCAAGCACGCGAAAGCCGGCAACGTGAACAACGGGCTTCGCCATGCCCTTGCGACCGGGCGGCGGCCGGACTTCGTCCTGCTGCTGGATGCGGACTTCATCGCCAATCGGCAAATCCTCAGGCGAACGCTGGGCCTGTTTGAAACGCCCGATGTCGGGATCGTGCAGACCCCACAACATTTCTTCAACCCCGACCCGGTGCAGGCCAATCTGACCTGCATGCATGTGTGGCCAGACGAGCAGCGTTTCTTCTTCAATATTCTGCTGCCCAGCAAGGACGCCTGGGGCGCCGCCTTCTGCTGCGGCACGTCCGCCGTCTTCCGCGTCGCCGCGTTGGAGGCGATCGGCGGCCTGGCCACGGAAACCGTCACCGAGGACATGCTGACCAGCTTCAAAATGCGCGAATATGGCTGGCGCACGATCGTCCTGAACGAGCGCCTGAGCCTCGGCCTCGCGCCCGAGGGGCTGAGCGAATACATCATGCAGCGCGGACGCTGGTGCCTGGGCGGCATACAGCAATTGCACACGCGTTGGTCACCCTTCGGACGCGGCCGGATCGGGCTGATAAACCGGCTCTCCTGCTTCGATTCCGCGTTGTATTGGACGGCGAGCTTTCCGTTCAAGCTGATGATGCTGGCGGGGCCGGCGATCTTCTGGCTGACCGGAACCTCGGTGGTGGCGGCGTCGACCGATGAGTTGCTTTACTGGCTGCTGCCGTCGGTCCTCGCAACCATCCTGTTCATGACGATCTATGGCCGCAACCTGATCATTCCGGTCATGACGGATATCACCCAACTGCTGTCCGCGGTCGTGGTCATGATCAACGTGTTCAATGGTTTCTTCCGTCCGCATGGCCGGCCATTCAAAGTCACCGACAAAGGCGTTTCACGCGACAAGGTGACCGTTCACTGGCGTTTCATGTGGCCTTTCCTGATGATTGCTATCGCAACGATCATCGGTTTCGCCCTCAACGTCTCTCCCGCCAGTCCGCTGCTCGGCCAAAGCGGCTATGTCGCCAACACGATCTGGAGCGTGTTCAACATCGTCGTGCTGGGCCTCGTCTGCCTGGCATGCGTCGATGTGCCGCGGCGGCGCAAGGAGGAACGTTTCACCTCCGGCGAACGTGGCGTCGTGATCTGGCCCGGCGGCGCCGGGATCGAATGCCGGCTGCACGATATCTCATTGGGCGGCGCCCGGCTTTATGCGCCACGCTGGCACCGCATCGAAGATCACGGGGAATTGGCACTGGATGATGGCCGGGTCCGGGTCCCGTTCCAACTGCTGCGCCGAACCGAACAGGATGTTGTTATTCGTTTCGACCAGGGCCCGGATACGCGCCGCGGCCTGATCGCGCGGCTGTTCGGCGGTGACTATACGCGCGAACTCGAACAGGTGATGGTCCACCGCGTGCTCGCCGCCCTGGTCCGACACCTGTTGGATTGAGGATTCCATTCCGTTACCATTATAAAACCCTTCGGTGATGAACGGAACGTTCGGCGCATGGCGTCGATGTCCTCATGGTGGGCGAGGCAGACTGTGCGAAAACTCCGAGGACCGGCAGAGACGGAGAGCAATTTTCCACAGACGTGACACGGTGCCTCATCATGTCATGGCCGGCCTTGTGCCGGCCATCCACGCCTTTGTCCGTTGATATCACGCAAGTCGTGGATGGCCGGCACAAGGCCGGCCATGACGAGGGTGGGGGCGTTGTCCACTCTCCTTAGGGAGAATTCCATTCTACTCATTCGGCACCGAACAGAGTTTTCGCACAGTCTGGAGGGCCCACCATCCACGCTCTCTGTCCGCAAAGGCGTGGATGGCGGCCTTGCGGACACCACCACGAGGATTCCGCCGGTTGGTATCACGACCTTCCGGCCGTGACTGGCACTCCTCGTCGCGCCCGCTATTTCCCGCGCACGGCGTACCAGGGATGCGGCAGGCCCGGCGTCTTCACCCGTAGCGTATAGACGGATGTCGTGGCAGTCAGCATCAGCGTCTTCATATCGTTGCCGATGAAGGCAACGTTGGCGCAGATTTCCGGCGTTTTGATGATGCCGATCAGGCTGCCGTCCGGCTCGAACACCCAGACCCCGCCGGTGCCGGTGCAGAACACCCGGCCGGCTTCGTCGATCTTCATCCCGTCGGGCACGCCGTTCATGCCGTCACCGTCAGCCGACATGTCGGCGAAGAATCGCCGCCGGACGACGTTGCCGCGCGAGTCCAGTTCCATCGCCGTGATGTACTGGTTCCACCGTGTGTTGGCGACGAACAGCGTCCGCTCGTCCTTCGACAGTGCGAGGCCGTTCGGATATTCGATCTTCGCCGCCTCGCTGATTGTGCCGTCGGTGGCGATGCGATAGATCGCGCCGTGCCCGATCTCCCGCTCCGCCAGCGGCACGCGGTAGTTGGGATCGGTGAAGTAGATCGAGCCGTCGCGGGCGCAGATCGCATCGTTGGGCCGGCTGAGGCGCTTTCCTTCGAAACGATCGGCGATTGTGGTGACGCTGCCGTCATGTTCGATGCGATAGACGCGGCGCATGCCGCCCTCGCAGTTGATCAGGCGGCCCTGCAGGTCGAAGGTGCAACCGTTGCCTTCATCCGTGTCGCGGATTTTCACCGGTTTCTCACCGATGACCATGCGATACAGCAGGTTCGACCTCAGATCGACAAAATAAACGAACCCGTCCGGGTGCCATAGCGGCCCTTCGGTGAACAGGAATCCGCCGGCGATTTTCTCCAGTTGCGTGGTTTCCAGCACGTCGTTCAGTGTCGTCATCTTGTTTCCTCCGTCCTTTTCGTTACGCCGCACGCAGGCGGCAGGGGATCGCGCCGGTATCGACGGATCCGGTCATCGCGTCCTTCACACCCTGGTAGGACAGGGCAGCGTTGACGTTGACATCCAGCACTCCGAACTCCGGTCCTGGCGCGTCGGGGCGCCACCATCCGATGCCGGTGGTCAGCACGCCGGGTTGGGTTCGGTCGGTGACATGCGCCTTCAACCGGCAGGCACCGCGCCCGCCGGCCGGCTCCACCAAGACCCAATCCCCGTCGGCCACGCCCAGCGCCGCCGCGGTCTCTGGGTGGATATGCACCAGCGGGTCGGGCGAGACCTTCTTCGCCCAGCCCTGATCGCGGAAGCGGGAATGGTGATAGGTCTTCTCCCGCTGCCCGGTCTGCAAGGTCAGCGGAAACGCAGCATCGCCGGCCGCGGGCGGCGGCACATAGCCGGGCAGCGGATCGAGCCCCAGTTCCGCCAGCGTTTCGGAATAGAGCTCGATCCTTCCGCTGGGCGTCCGGAACGGCTCGTTGGCGAAATCCCCCAGCGTGTGCGGGATCATCACGCAACTCTCGCGCTGCAGTTCATCGAATGAAATGCCGGACTCGCCGATCAGGAATGCGTTGAAATCCCGCTTGCTCCGCCACGGCAGCAGCTCCGCGGTGACCGCCCCCCGCGCGCGCATGCGGTCGAGGAGGCCGACCGCGATCGACAGATCGTCCCGCGCCTCGCCGCAGGGTTCGATCGCCGCGGCCGTATGGGTGACCGCCGGGCCGCCGGGATTGAAGCTCACTTCTTCCTCCTCCAGCGTCGTCGTCTTGGGCAGCACGATATCCGCCACCGCCGCCGTCGGGTTCATGTGGTGTGCGGCGACGCAGAGGAAGTCGAGCGATCTCAAAGCCTCCAGCGTCCGTCGGGCATCGGGATACATGACGGCGATGTTGACGCCGGAGACATAGGCGCCGCGCACCGGATAGGGCGAGCCGGTCAGCATCGCCTCCAGCACCGAGGGATTATGGCAAGCGGTCTGCCAGCCGCGTGGCCCGGCCCAGAGCGGGTAGTCGGCGGCACCGATGGTCTGCTGCTCGACCGCCTCGGGCAGACGAAAGCGCGGCTCGTGCAGAAGGTCCAGATAGGTGCGAAACCCGGCGGGCTTCTTGGCCCTCCGGTTGCCGCCGATCCGGTCGACATTGCCGCTGATCGCGACAAGGGCATGGAAGGTTCGGAAGGTCTGCACCCCGTTGGACGCGGCGTCGATGCCGTGCCCGCTGATGAAACAGGCCGGGCCGGCGGCATAGAGCCGTGCTGCGCGGATGATCTGGTCGGCCGGCACGCCCGACGCGGCTTCCGCGCGCGCCGGTGGCCATTCGGCCACGCGTTGCGCCAGCGCGTCGAAGCCGTGGCACCAGTTGGCGACGAAATCCTTGTCGTACAGGTCCTCGGCGATCATCACCTGCATCATCGCCAGCGCGATTGCCGCATCGGTGCCGGGCTTCGGCATCAGCCAGACATCGGCAATGTCGGCCGCCGGCGTGCGGAACGGGTCGATGACGACGATCGCCGCGCCGCGCTGCTTGGCCCGCTTGATCTCCTGCCACTGCACCGGATCGGCCGCGACCGGGTTGCGCCCGACGATCAGCACCGTGGCGGCGTTGTCGACATCATCCCCGTTCGTTATCCCCAGCCCCGTCACCTTGTCGCTCACCGCTCGGCAGCCGCCGCACAGGTCCTGGTTGATCATCCAGTTGGGCGAGCCGATGGAGCGCATCAGCAGCGCAACGATCGCCCCCCGGCTGAACGCGGCGCCGCTGACGGCTCCGACCAGGGCAGGGGCCCCGTATTGCGCGCGGATCGCGGCCATCCGGTCGGCGACCTCGTCCAGCGCCTCATCCCACGTGATCCGGGTCCACTGCCCGGAACCGCGCTCTCCGGTCCGGCGCAGCGGATGCAGCAGGCGGTTCGGGTGATAGGTCCATTCCGGCAGGCCGCGCATGCCTTTGACGCAGAACGCGCCTTGCGACAGCGGATGGTCAGGGTTGGGAGCGATCCTGGTGACGCGCCCGGCGTCGTTGACCGTGATCAGAGAGCCGCAATAGGCGGAACATTCCCAGCAGGTGCTCTTGACGACCCGGTCCATTCTTGGCCTCCACGTTCTGGTGAACACGCTAACGCCTTCCGGCGTGCATGCCGAATCCCGCCTACCGCCGCGACGCCAGCGCCACCCCGGTCAGCGTCATCGCCAGGGCCAGCAACTGCCGCGTCCCGAATGTTTCGTGCAGGATCACGCCGGACCCGATGACACCCACCATGGGCGAGATCAGCACCGTCGTCGCCGCCGTCGAGGCCGAGACCAGCCGCAGTGCCCTGAACCACGCCAGGTAGGCGAGCGTCAGCGGCACGACGGCGATATAGATCAGCGCCACCCAGCCGATATCGGACACGCCGCCCCAGTTCCGCTGCTCCGGCGCCGCGAACAGGATCACCAGGCTGATCCCGAACAGCGCCTGCCAGAACACCGACACCGTCGGCGGCAGCCGCAGCGGCTTGTGCTTGGCCAGCACCGTGCCCAGTCCGAAGCAGATCGCCGCCGCCAGCGCGAGGCCGGCCGGAAACGCCTTGTCCCAGGTGTCATGCCTCGGCCGTATCGGCGCCGACCAGCAGCGCCACCCCGCCGAGTGCGAGCACCAGCGCCAGCAGCTTGATTGGCGTCGGTCGCTCCCCCAGCAGCGGCCAGGACAGCAACACCGCCCAGACGGGGATGCGTGTAGGTGATCGTCACCGCCTCCGACGCGCGCAGATGAGCGATGGCCTGCGTGGTCAGCACGATGAACAGGCCGAAATTCAGCATGGCGAACAGGATGATCCGCCGCCATTGATCGCGCGGCGGCCAGATCCGCTCACCCCGCAGCGCGGCGATGCCCAGCGCCAGCGCGCAGCCGATCACGCCCGACGTGGCGCGCACCGTATAGGGCGGCAGCATCGTCAGCATGAATTTGGTCGTCGGCCAGGTGATGCCCCAGGAGCAGGCGGTGAAAAGCACCAGCGCGAGCCCCTCGGCGCGCGTCCCGATCAATCTCCGGACGGGGGGTGCGGTCGTTGCATCGCGCAAAGGATCGATCATGCGCCCGTGGTTTGAGCGTGATGACTGGAGGCGGAACCGCCGGAGGTCTGAATCACGCGATTAAACAAAGAGCTAGAGCGGGATGGGAGAGCGGCAGCGATGTCATCCCGCTCTAGCGGACGTAGACCCGCACCTGATTCGCGTGCAGCGCCGGATCGGTCCGCACACCCAGATGGATGCGGCTTTCCGGCACGCGGTTGCGCATGATGGCCCGCATCACCTCGGTTGCCCGCTGCATCCCCTGTCGCAGTCTCGGTCGTGTCCTGCATCACCGCGATGACGTCGTACTGCACCTCGGCGTCGCGAGCCTCGGCGGCGCGGACGGCGGCGTTGAGCAGTTCGCCGTAGTCGGGGGATGGCACCGAGTATTCGATCGTCACCAGAGCCGTCCGCGGGTCGATGATGGCCGGCGGCGGCGGTGTCGGGACCTGGGCCTTCGCCTCGGGCGCCGGGGCGAAGGTGCGACGGTCGATCAGCGTGCAGCCAGTGAAGGCGAGCAGCGCCAGCAGCAGCGGCGCGAGACGCATTACTGTCGATACTCCGGCTGCTCACGGTCGAGTTGGCGCTTGATGCTCTCCAGGTGCAGCCGTGGCGAGTCGCGGCCGCCTTCGTGGCGCATCTGCTCCGCGGTTACGCTCGGCGATCGCGGTCGGCACGGGGATGACCGGCCGCCCCGAGGCCTGGGCCAGCAACTGCACCTCGGCGGCGCGTTCCAGGTAATAGAGGTCGTCCCAGGCCTTCGCGATGCTTCCCGCCAGGACCAGCACGCCGTGATGCTTCATGAAGACGATGTCTGCATCGCCCTACGCTGTCGGCGATGCGGTCACCTTCCGATTCGTCCAGCGCGAGGCCGTTATAGGTTTCGTCGACCTTGGTGCGGCCATAGAATTTCAGCGCGCTCTGGCCGGCCCAGACCAGCGGTTCGCCTTCGACCATGCACAGCGCCGTCGCATTCGGCATATGCGTGTGGAAGGCGGCGCGGGCACGGGGAATGCGGGCATGCAGCCGGGCGTGGATATAGAACGCGGTGTCCTCCGGCACGCCGTCGCCGGCCACGACAGTGCGGTGGAAGTCGCAGATCAGCAGGCGGGAGGCGGTGATCTCGGCGAACGACCAGCCGTCGGGGTTGACCAGGAACAGGTCGTCGCGGCCGGGCACCATGAAGGACAGGTGGTTGCAGATCCCCTCATGCAGCCCCATGCGCGCCGCCGCTCGGAAACAGGCGGCGAGGTCGACGCGGGCTTGCCATACGTCGGGGCTGTCGAGGTCGGAATTGCGGGCGATTGCAGGGGCGGATGGAGGTGCTTGGACGTTCATGCCCGAAACGTCGCAGGAAGCGGCGTTTCGGGCAAGGTGGCGAGCAACGGTTTGGCGCCGACCGCTGCAACAAACCCACGTTGCAACCCACCCTCAGGTCACCGAAGACTGGCTTCGTCGTGTGGCGCCCTCGCGCCGCGGACCGGGCAGGACGCGGTGACCGACAAGCTCAACCGGTCGGACGAAGCGCGCTGCTGATCTGCGTCGCAACGGCGGCGATGTTGTCCTCCGGCAAGGCCGCGACGACAGCGACGCCAAGACCATCGTCGATCCAGGCGCGGCCGTTCACGCCATCCTGCCCGATCGTCGTGCCTGGCATCTGCAACGCGGGTCCCATGGGGCGCAACAAAACCGACATTCTCTGATGCCGAGCATCTTCATACATCAAGAGGGCTGCGGGGTTGCCGTGCTCTGTTGCAAGCAAGCGCCCTCCGATCAGGTGATAACCAAGGCTCGACAGGTTTGGCACCACGACGACGCGTTGCAGCCGGTTTGAGAACCACTGCTGGAGATGCGCATCTTCCGACCCGGGCACTTCAACAGGATGACGACTGTCCACGGAATAAACCGCGTGACTTGCCAGCGCCTCCTGCTCCAGCACCATCATGGCCTGCTGCCCTCGGCCGGCGGCTTGGGTCGTGTGCAGGACCCAGCCGCCGATGCCTCCAGCGAAGAATGCCAAGGCAAGACAGGCGGCGACCAGCCATCGGCGCAACGCCCGCTTCTGGGACCTTTGAGCTAGAATGTGCGTCAGCGTCAGATGTGGCGGTAAAGCGGCTGCATTTGCGTCAAGCAAAGCCGCACGGATCGCCACGCGCTGCGCCTTGTAATTGGCAACGCGTTCGGCGTCCTGAGGGTTCGCCTCCAAATGGCGTTCGACAGTGCCACGGCGCTCCGCATCGAGTTGGTTGTCGACGTATGCGTGCAGGTCATCTTCCCTGATCGGAGGGATTGTCCCGCTCATGGGAAGGGCCTCCAAAGGGGCGTTGCGCGGATCATGATTGTTGCCGGATGCGTTCGCGTGCCCGCGACAGGCGCGACATGACGGTTCCAAGGGGAATCTTCAGTACCTGGGCCACCTCTTCATAGGAAAGATCTTCCATGGTCGCCAGGAGCAGGACGCTCCGCAACGCTTCCGGCAGGCGCTCGACTGCCCGCATGATGTCCTGCGTTGCGACCTGCTCTTCCTGATGGGGCAACACCATGAGCGCAGCTTCCGGGACCATGTCCAACGAGTTCGGTGGGACCTCTTACTCTGGTCTGACGGATCCGGTTGACATAGAGATTACGAAGTATCGCGAAAAGCCACGGCCGTATCTCGGCATTCTCTTGCCGTGTATGCAGCCGATCAAGCGCCCGGACCAGACAGTCATGCACGAGATCGTCGATTTCCTGTCGATCTCGTAACAGACTGGCTGCGTAACGTCGCAGTGCAGGAACGCATGCCTCAATTCGTCCTAGAGTACCAGTCACTACAACCCGGATGGGTGAGGGGGGCGCTGCCCTCGCACAATGGAAACCAGGCATTGTGGCGAGGGCAACAGAAGTCACCGCCCACTATACGGCTTTTAGAGACGCTGTCACCGCTCACGAAAGGCGCGATGGCAGGCGCCACAGGCTTCGCCAACCACTTTGACCTGGCTTGCAACGCCCTCTGCGTCGCCCGCCTTGGCCAGGACCGCCAGCTTGTCGGACGCATCCGCCAGAGCATCAGCAGCCTTCTGGAAGCCGGTCGCATCTGACCAGACTGCCGGCAATGCTCTGGTACCACTGACTTTTTCAGTCCCTGCAGGGAATTGCGTCGGGAACTGCCTGATCCAACGCGCCATGGCCTTGACCGGATTTTCCAGCGTCTTCACATCACCCTTGGCTGCGACCACAGCGCGGATTCCGTCGAAGTCGCCTGCCATCAGGTCCTGCCCGGCCTGACGTATCTCGACGATGTTCGGTTCTGCTGGTTCTGCTGCGTTCAACGACGGCGCAACAGCGAGAATGACAAGCGCAATCGGCAGAACTCTTTTCAGCACGTCCGGAACGCTCCCCAAGTCACAAGTCACCGCAGGGTGATGCGGCCGCAATCCAGCATCGCCGGGATCACATGGGCGGCACAAGCCCGTTCTTTCCGATCGAGACGCTTATCGCCACCACCGATCCGTCGGCGTTGTGCGTCCCGTTGACCAGCACGTTCGCACCGGGCGTGAGCGCCGACATATCCGCCGGCTCATAGGTCACGATCGGGACATTGTCCGGCACGAGCACGTGCTTCTCGCCACCTTTATAGGTGATCGTGATCATGCGGCCGTTCGACGCGGTCATGCTGCCTACGGTGCCGTTCGTCATGCTGCTCCCGGCGCCGAGGTCCCAGTCGCGCGTTCCCTCGCCGACGCCGCGCATGCTGGGCGGAAACACCTGGACTTCCAGCGCCTTCAGGGTCCCATCCGGCTGCGACACCGCGGCTGTGCCGACATAGCTGTCCTGCTTGATCTCACTCAGATGCGATTCGGTGAGCCAGACAAACCTTGTGCCGGAAGGGAGTTGCGCACTGGTCTTGTCCCCATTGCGTAAGGTAAGCGCCAGAGTGTTACCTGAAACGGCATCGACCTTGCCGCGCAAGCGAACCGGATAACTGTCTCCTGCCGCGAAAACGGACCGGCTGAACAGCAGACTGCCTGACCCGAGCACCAAAAAATTGCGCCTGTTCATCGTCGTGTGACTCCTCTCATACCCTTGCTCTATGGGTAGACGTTTCAGCCGGGCGCTTATTCCACAGCTCTGCAAAAAAATCGGCGGCACTCTGTCGTAAGACCTTCCGATAGCAGAAGAACAGGCATCGGCGATGTGACGCGAAGGCCTTGCGTCCGCTGCCGCCATCGCGCACAAAACGGCCTATGACCTCAACCAATCAGCGCCTCACCAACCAACGCATCGACGGCAAGCGTCTGTGGGACACCCTGATGGGCTTCGCGGAGATCGGCGCCACGCCCGAAGGGCGGCGTCCGCCGCCTGACCCTGACCGATGTCGACAAGCGCGGCCGCGACCGCTTCCGCGCCGAATGCGAGGCCGCTGGGACTGACCGTCCGGGTCGACGCGATCGGCAACATGTTCGCCCGCCGCGCCGGCCGCGATCCGACCCGCCTGCCGGTGCTGTTCGGCAGCCATCTCGACAGCCAGCCCTCGGGCGGCAAGTTCGACGGTGCGCTGGGCGTGCTGGCGGGCCTGGAGGTGATGCGCAGCCTGAACGACCTCGGCATCGTCACCGAGGCGCCGCTGGAGCTGATCAACTGGACCGACGAGGAAGGCAGCCGCTTCGGCCACAGCCTGATGGGCTCCGGCGTCTGGGCCGGCGTGTTCGGCGCTCGACAAGGCCTATGCGCTGACCGACACCGAGGGCGTGACCGTCGGCACCGCGCTGGACGCCATCGGCTATCGCGGCGAGCGAACCGGCGCGCCCCTTCCCGGCCGACGCGTATTTCGAGCTGCATATCGAGCAGGGCCCGATCCTGGAGCGCGAGGCCAAGCAGATCGGCATCGTCACCGGCGCCCAGGCGCAGGTCTGGTACGACGCGGTGACGATCGGCCAGGACAGCCATGCCGGCACGACGCCGCCCTCCACCCGCAAGGACGCGCTGGTGTGCGCCGCCCGGATCATCGACCTGGTCGACCGCATGATGCGCGCCCGCGGCGAGGACGGCCGCGGCACGGTGGGGCAACTGCTGGTGTCCGCCGAACAGCCGCAACGTCGTGCCGGGCGAGGTGCGGTTCTCGGTCGAATTCCGCCATCCCGTCGGACGCGGAGGTCGATCGTGCTGGACGCCCAGTTCCCGCGCGAGGCGCAGGCTCATCGCGCGCGACTGCGGGGTGAAGCTGGAACTGACGACAGCTGTTCAAGATCCCGGCGCAGCCGTTCGATCCGTCCTGCGTCGACCTGGTGCGACAGGGGGCGGCGAAGCTGGGCTACTCGACGCGCGAGATCGTCTCCGGCGCCGGCGCACGACGCGGTCTATGTCGCGCGGCATGTGCCGACGGCGATGATCTTCACGCCGTGCAAGGACGGGCTGTCGCATAACGAGGCGGAAAGCATCGAGCCGGGGGAGGCTGAGGCCGGGTGCCAGGTGCTGTTCGAGGCTGTGCTCGGCGCGGGCGAACCGGACAGTTTAGCCGCCTCCCCCTTCAGGTCAGCGCGTCGGCCCGCTCCGGTGCGGCGAGGGGCTTGCCCAGATACTGTTCCAGCACTTCGATCGGCGGCCCGTCCGCTAGGACGTGGCCCTGATCGAGCCACAGCACCCGCGTGCACCATTCGCGGATGATGGCGTTCTGATGCGTCGACAGCACCAGGATGTCGGCATTGCGCACCATCGTCTCCAGCCGCACCCGAGCGCGCTCCATGAACGCGGCGTCGCCGGCGAGGAACCATTCATCCATCAGCAGGATCTGCGGCCTGATCGCGGTCGCCAGCGCGAAGCCCAGGCGCACCACCATGCCCGCCGAATAGATGCGCACCGGCAGGTCGATGAAGTCGGAGAGTTCTGCGAATTCCGCGACATCCTCCTCCAGCCGGACCAGGTCCGGCCTGGACAATCCGACATAAAGGCCGCGAAGCAGGATATTCTCCCGCCCTGTAAGCTCCACGTTCATGCCCAGGCTGGGATCCAGCAGCGCGTTCAGGCTGCCCTGGACCCGGATGCGGCCGGCCACCGGTTCATAGATGCCGGCGAGGACACGCAGCAGCGTGGTCTTGCCCGCGCCGTTCGAGCCAATCAGGCCCAGGCGGTCGCCGGCGGTCAGCGTCAGGTTGATATCGCGTAGGGCGCGCACGACCACATGCTGCGCCCGATCCCGGCCCAGCCGGCCGGTCGCCGCCGCCAGCGCCATCTTCTTCAGGCTGCGGGCGCTGCCGTGATACAGCGGGAACCAGACCGAGAGATCTTCGATATCGATCCGCGCGTTGACTTTCATGTTTCAGACCCAGAACGTGATGCGGCCGCGCGCATAGACGAAAAACGACCAGGAGATCAGGCAGAGCACGCTACTATAGCCCACTGCGCCGACCCAGGTCATGTGGGACATAGGCGAGCCGAGGATTGGGCCGCGGACGACCTCCAGCAGATCGAAGAACGGGTTCAACGGCAGGATGGCGGCCTTGGGTCCCAACTGATCGGGCTTCCAGATGACGGGCGTCATGAAAAAGGCGATCTGCATCACGCTGTTGACGATCGGCTGGATGTCGCGGAAGCGCGCGCAGAATGCCCCCAGGATCAGCGTCAACGCCAGCGCGTCGATCGCCCAGATCATCAGGCCGGGAACGGCCAGCAGCCCATGCCAGCCCGGCCACATGCGGAAAATCGCGAACACGACGACGATGACAACGACGTTGTGGGTCAGCGCGATCGCGTTGCGCACCAGCGTGCGGATGGAAAACACGGCGAAGGGCATCCGCACGGATCGGATGATCCCTTCGGCCTCGGTGTAAGTGGCGCAGGCCTCGGAGACCATCGCAGCCAGAAATCCCCACAACACCTGCGACAATGCCAGGAACGGCAGGTATCCCGCCAGATCCAGCTTGAAGAGTTTGGAATACAGGAAGCCCAGCGCGCCGACCATCACGGCGGTGGAGATCGTCAGCCAGAATGGACCCAGCATGGAGCCGCGATAGCGCAGCCGGATGTCCAGCCAGCCCAGGGCCAGCGCCAGGCGCCATAACCGAAATCCGCCGGTGATGTCCGACACGGCCCAATAATGGCGCGTGGCGGCGGACATCCGGCCATGCAGCTCCAGATGGCTCGTCTGCGAGACGGGAGAGAGGGCGATGCTCATGGGGGGCCTCGCTTACTCTATTCGCCTGAGGGACACAACGAATATGCCCTGCCGCGAGACTGCCTGGGACCGTCCCTGGATGGTCCCTGGATCGTCTCCAGAGCGTTCCCGGTCGTCCCCTGGATCGTCCCCTGGATCGTTCCCTGGATCGTTCCCTGGGGCGATCTCTGATGGCTGCGGAATGAAGAGTTTGTGACCGAGGGACTCGGTTTGGCATGGTGGGCAAAGTACGCCGTCTCGTGGCATCAGGGGATTCGCCGGGAGCAATGCAACCACCCCGATATGACTTGCCTGAAAGTAGGATGTCATATAATGGCTTGTGCCCTGTTCCTGAGGCATAGGGTCAGCTTTTCGGTTGGCCTCCGGTTTTAGTGGGAGACGCTACCGAATGACCGCACGGGCAAGCAGGGCGGCAGCCATGATGACATGGCAGCGCTGGCGTGCGTTTGGGACGCTGACCCTTCTGGCGGGCCTTGTCGCATGCGGCACTCCCGCGCAGCAGGATTCGTTGCAGGAGTCCGCGCGTTACGTCGCGCAAGCGCACGGCAACTACACGCCGCCCGGACCGCCCGAAGATCCCTGGGGCCCCTATATCCGTGAAGCCTCTGCGCATTACGACATTCCCGAACAATGGATTAGGGCGCTGATGCGCGTCGAGTCGGGGGGACAGGAATACCTCAACGGGCAATTGATCACTTCCAACGTCGGGGCGATGGGGCTGATGCAGGTCATGCCCTCGACCTATGATATGTTGAGAGATCGTTACAATCTGGGCGACGACCCGTTCGATCCGCATGACAATATCATGGCCGGCGTCTCCTATATGCGCGAAATGTATGAGCTGTATGGCTCACCCGGCTTCCTCGCCGCATACAACGCCGGCCCGGCTCGGCTTGACGACTACCTGTCCAATTCACGGCCGCTGCCGGACGAAACGCGGCATTATGTCGCGATGATCGGGCCAGCGCTGCGCGGCATCTATCCCAACAACCGGTCGGCGGCGGACCAACTGGCGATGAACCAGTTGCCGGTCAACATCCCGCCAGGCCGCCGCTATGGGCGGGCGATCATGCTCGCGGGTAACAACCGCGGGGGTGGGGGTCGGGTCCCGCCCAAGGCGCCGATCGAGGTCGCGCAACTGCCCGACCCGCAAAGGCGTGGTTCGGACGGCGGCCAGCAACTTGCGCTGGTAGCCCCACCGCCGCCGCCGTTCCCGCCGCATGGGGCCTTCCGCATCATCTCGGCCGCGAATGCCGCCGATGCCGTGCCGCTGCGTCGCGGCGCCGCCGGCCCCGGCCAGTGGGCGATTCAGATCGGCGCGTTCAACTCCGAGGCGATCGCCCACGGCGCCTTGCAGACGGTACGCACGCATGCCGGGGCGGAGCTTGCGGTCGCGCATCCCTATGTCTCGACCGTGCATCAAGGGAGGAACATCCTCTGGCGCGCGCGAATGACCGGTATGTCGCGCGATACGGCGATCCAGGCCTGCGAGAGGATTACGCACACGCACGGAACCTGCATCGTCCTGTCGCCAGAGGCCCAGTCTTAAGAGGATACCGTCTTAAGAGGATACCGCCTGGGTCTGCGGAGGCCCAGGTCTGCACCCACCGTCATGGCCCGGCTCGTCCGCTATGGCGGTCGTGGGCCTCGCAAAACCCACAGCCGGAGCGACCGGGCGGCGCGGAATGGCCGCCACGGCTGCCGGGTTCAGATCAAAGCGGCTTCAGCGGCGGGGTTTCGCCCTCCGGCAACGGCACCTGGGCGACGTTCAGCACCATCGACACCAGGCTGTAGTACCCGACCGCGCCCACCAGATCCATGATGCCGCGCTCACCGAAACGCTCCATCACCGCGGCATATTTCGGGTCGGAGACATGGCCGGTGGACAGCAGGTCGGTGACGAACTCATAGACCAGCGTCTCATCGGCGCTCATGTCCGACGGCCGGCGGCCCTCGGCGATCGAGTCCACCACCGCCGGCGGCAGGCCCGCATCGATGCCCAGCTTCCGGTGCGCATAGAATTCGTATTGGGCGCCCCATTTCCGGCCGGCCATGCAGATCGCCATCTCATTCAGCGGTGCGGGAATGGAGCTGGAAAACCGCACATAGGCACCGACCCGCTGCACGAGGTCACACAACTGCGGGCTGCGCAGCAGGGCGTTGAACGGACCACGCAGGCCGGCGCCGCGCGGGCCGGACTGGATCGCCTCGGCCACCGCGCGCTGCTCATCGTTCATGGTTTCGGGCGTCAGGAGGGGAAATCGTCTCTCGGACATTTGGTGTTCTTTCCGAATTGGTCTCGAAGGACAGGCGTGATGCCGTCCCCGTCAGCATAGCTTGCCTTACAATATGCAAAAGAGGCGTGGCTTGTGCGCTGCGCAAAGTCGCTTAGCTTTGGGCTGTCGGAGGACCGTGACATGCCCTACACGTTACAGGTGAATGGCGTCCCCAGAACGGTCGATGTCGACGGCGACATGCCACTTCTCTGGGTTCTGCGCGACGAACTCGACATGACAGGCACAAAGTTCGGCTGCGGCGCGGGATTGTGCGGCGCCTGCACCGTGCATCTCGACGGCGTCGCCGTGCGCGGCTGCCAGACGCCGGTCAGCGCGGTCGGCGATGCGAAGATCACGACGATCGAGGGCATGGCCGGACGACGCGATCGGCAAGCGTCTGCAGGCGGCGTGGCTGGAGCTCGACGTGCCGCAATGCGGCTACTGCCAGGCCGGCCAGATCATGTCGGCCGCGTCACTTCTGGCGCAGACGCCAGCATCCGACGGACGACGACATCGATTCGGCAATGACCGGCAATATCTGCCGCTGCGCCACCTACACGCGGATCCGAGCCGCGATCAAACTGGCGGCGGGAGGCAAGGCATGACCTCGCGCCGCTTCTTCCTCAAGGCCAGCGCGGTCGCCGGCGGCGGGCTGCTGCTGCGCGCCATCCTGCCGATCCCCGCCTTCGCCGACGACGCCCACGCCGCTCGGCTGACCGCCTATATCGAGATTACGCCTGACGGTTTCGTCACCATCCGTTCGAAGAACCCCGAGGTCGGGCAGGGCATCAAGACGATGCTGCCGATGGTGATCGCCGAGGAACTCGACATCGACTGGCCGCATGTCCGTATCGAACAGGCACCGCTGGACCCCGAGGTCTACGGCCACGCAAGTCGCCGGCGGTAGCATGGCCACGCCGATGAACTACATGCCGATGCGCCGGGCGGGCGCGGTCGGTCGGGCGATGCTGGTGCGGGCGGCGGCGGAGGGCTGGAATGTTCCGATCTCGGAATTCCGGACCGAGGCCGGTGTCGTGCATCACGACAAATCCGTCTCGTTCCATCGGATACGGTGCGCTGGCGGCGCGTGCGGCGACCGTGCCGGTGCCGTCGCCCGACAGTGTGACGCTGAAGGATCCGAAGGACTTCCGCATCATCGGCAAGCCGATCCGCAGCGTCGACAATCCGAAGATCGTGACCGGGCAGAAGTTGTTCGGCATCGATATGGTGATGCCCGGCATGCTGATCGCGGTGTTCGAGAAATGCCCGGTCTTCGGCGGCAAGATCGTCAAGGCGAATGTCGATGCGATCAAGGCGCTGCCGGGCATCAAGGACGCGTTCATCGTGCGCGGCAACGGCGGCCGCGATCCGCAGGGCGTTGCCGACGGCGTCGCCATCCTCGCGAAGAACTGGTGGGTGGCGAACCAGGCGAGGCAGAAGTTACAGATCACATGGAACGAAGGCCCGACCGCGCAGCAAAGCAGCCAGGGTTTTGCCGAGCAGGCGGGGAAGCTCTCAGGCCAGACACCGACGCACCTGGCTGCGGCGTGACGGCGATCCGGCGGAGGCGATGAAGACGGCGGCGCATGTCGTGGAGGCGGCGTATACCTACCCGTTCCTCTCGCACATCCCGCTGGAGCCGCAGAACTGCACCGCGCACTGTCAGGACGGCAAGGTCACGCTGTGGGCGCCGACGCAGAACCCGGCGCCCGGCCAGGCGCTGGTCGCCAAGGCGCTGGGGATCGACCAGAGCGATGTGACGGTGAACATGCTGCGCATCGGCGGCGGCTTCGGCCGTCGCCTGCGCAACGACTTCATGGCCGAGGCCGCCTGGATCAGCCGTCAGGCCGGCGGCGTGCCGGTCAAGCTGCTCTGGAGCCGTCAGGACGATGTGCAGCACGACTTCTATCGCCCGGCCGGATTTCATTTCCTCAAGGGCGGCCTCGATACAAACGGCAAGCTGATCGCGCTCACGGATCACTTCGTGACCTTCAGCCGCGACGGGAAACTGGCGGACTTCGGCGGGGCTGAACGAGTACGAATTCCCCGCCGCGCTGGTGCCGCATCTGGAATACGGGCTGTCGATGATGGATCTGGGCGTGCCGACGGGGCCGCTGCGCGCGCCGCGGTCGAACGCGCTGGGTTTCGTCTTCCAGTCCTTCGTCGATGAACTGGCGCATCCAGGCCGGGACAGGATCCTCTGGCTTTCCGGCTGGCGATCCTGGGTGAGCCGCGGCTGATCCAGTCCAACCCCGGCCGGCTCGAACCCGCGTTCGGATTTCGACACCGGCCGCATGCGCGCGGTGCTGCAGAAGGTGGCCGAGATGTCGGACTGGTCCAACCGCCACACGCTGCCGCAGCGGACCGGCAAAGGCGTCGCCTTCTACTTCAGCCACATGGGCTACTTCGCCGAGGTCGTCCAGACGACCGTATCGACAGCCGGCGAGATCAAGCTGGATCATGTCTGGACCGTCGGCGACGTCGGCAGCCAGATCATCAACCCGCTGAACGCCGTCAACCAGGTCCAGGGTGCCGCACTGGACGGTCTCGGGGCCGCGCTGGGGCAGGCGATCACGATCGAGAAGGGGCGCGTGGTCGAATCGAACTTCGACGCGGTGAGGCCGCTGCGGATGGACCAGGCGCCGCCGGTGGATGTGCATTTCCTGACGACGAACCACCCGCCGACGGGCTGGGCGAGCCCGCGTTGCCGCCGGTGATCCCGGCGCTGTGCAACGCGATCTTCGCGGCGACGGGAAAGCGGATCAGGACGCTGCCGGTGGATACGGGGATGCTGCGGGTTTGAGGTCGGGTGCCCTGGGTCGTCTCATTTTGAAAGAAACCACGGAGGCGGCCGCTGCGCGGCCTTTCGGGAGGATACGGAGCGCCACGGAGGTGTGGTGGCGTCGCCGGCGGGTCATGTGACCGGTCGGACTGGGGTTTGCGATCACGGCCGTGCGTTAGTAACGATCCCGTTATGGTTGGCTCTCTTGCGGAAGTATCAAAAGCAACTGACCGCCTGTGCGTGTCCGAGCGATGATGCTGAGAGTGGGGCCGTTACGACCTAATGGGCCAAAGTCCATGCCCCATCCTCTCCGTGGCCCTCCGCGTATCCTCCGTAAAGGCCGCGTAGCGGCCGACTCCGTGGTTTCTTTTGAAGCCACAACACTCACCCCGCCAGCGTTCTTTCCACCCAAGCGGCGATCGGAACAGCCGCGCATCGCCCATCGTCTCGCCCATCAGCATCAGCCCGACCGGCGCATCCCCTCGCCGATGGCACGGAATGCTGATCGCGCAGCGATCGAAGAAGTTGCCCAGCGCCGTGTTGCGCAGAATCAGCATGTTGATCCTGTTGTACTCACGCTCGTCGTCCAGGTCGGCAATCCGCGGCGCCACGATCGGCACCGTCGGCATCACCACCGCATCGAACGGCGCCGTCGCGCTGGTCGAACTCCGCGATCAGCCGCGCGCGCGCCTGCGACCAGGTCGAGGTAGTCCGCCGCGCTCATATGCTCGCCGCGCGCGATGCGCACGCGGATGCGCGGGTCGTAGCCGTCCCCTGCCGCCGCCAGCAGAGGCGGTGCCAGGCATAGGCCTCGGACGCCGCGAAGCCGCCTTTGGCATTGACCGCCGGCGATCGCATCGAACGCCGCGAACCGCGTCCGCACGATCCGCGCGCCGGCCGCCGACAGCAGCGACAGCGCGCGATCGAACGCCGCCGCAACCGTCGCGTCCATCCCGTCCAGCACGACGTTCTCCGGCACCGCCAGCCGCAGCCCGTCCAGCGAGGCCGGCACCGGCACGACCGGCGCCTCACCCGCCAGGATCGCGTCGATCGCCGCGCAGCAGGCCACGCGTCGGCGCCAGCGGCCCGACCGAGTCCAGCGACGGCGCCAGCGGCAGCACGCCGTCGATCGGCACCCGCCGCGCGGTCGGCTTGTAGCCGACGACGCCGCAGAACGCCGCCGGGATGCGGCAGGACCCGCCGGTGTCGGTGCCCAGCCCGGCCGCCGCCATGCCGTCGGCGACGGCGACGCGCGGTGCCCGACGAACTGCCGCCCGGAATGCGCTTCGACGCCGCGATCCCACGGGCTCGCCGGCGTGCCGTAATGCGGGTTGATGCCAAGGCCGGAGAACGCGAACTCCGTCATGTTGACCCGGCCCATCGGGATGAACCCGGCGGCCAGCATCCGCGCCACCACCGGCGCGTTCGCCGCTGGCCGGCGGCGCGTCGGCCAGCACGGCCGACCCGGCCGGCGTCGGCTCGCCGGCGATGTCGAACAGGTCCTTCAGCGCGATCGGAATGCCGGCATAACGGCCCGGCGCGCGCCCGACCTTGCGCAGCGCGTCGACCGCATCCGCCATCGCGCGTGCCTGCTCCGCATGCACCTTGATGAAGGTCCGCGCGCCCTCGCCCGCCGGATCGGCGATCCGCGCCAGCGCCTCCTCCACCAGCGCTCGGCTGGTGGTGCGTCCGGTGCCGAGGTCTGCGGCAAGGTCGTCGATCGCGCGCATGATGCCTCCCGTTGCACCGCCGGGTAGCGGTCCGGCGGCGCAGGCGATAATGACTGACCCTGACGCCCGCCAACGCCCGTGACATCCGACCAGGAGCATGCCATGACCGACACACCTGCCAAACCCGTTCTTCTGACCGGCGCCTCGGGCGCGCTGGGCCGGGTGCTGACGAAGTCCCTCTCCGCGCTGGGCTGGACGCTGGTGCTGACCGACATCGCCCCGTTCCCCGACCCGGTGCCCGCCGGCTGCCGCTTCACCCGCGCCGATCTGTCGAACGGCGTCGACATCCTGCGCCTGGCCGAGGGCTGCGGCGCCATCATCCATCTCGGCGGCGTCTCGGTGGAGCGGCCGTTCGAGGAGGTGCATCGGCCCCAACATCCGCGGCCTCTATCACATCTACGAAGCCGCCCGGCGCGAGAAGGCGCGCGTGATCTTCGCCTCGTCCAACCACTCGATCGGCTTCCACGAACGGACCGAGAGCACACCGGCCGACACGCAGTTCCTGCCCGACGGCTACTACGGCTTGTCGAAGGCCTATGGCGAGCTGATGGGCCGGCTGTATTGGTTCAAGCACGGGGTCGAGAGCGTGTTCATCCGCATCGGCTCCGCTTCGCCGGAGCCGATCAACGCCCGCATGCTGGCAACCTGGATGTCGTATCCGCGATCTGTCGCCGCTGATGGTCCGCTGCGTGCTGACGCCGAAAGTGGGCTGCGTCGCGGTCTGGGGCGCATCGAACAACGCCCGCATGACCTGGTGGCGCGACGATGCCCGGGAGACGCTGGGCTGGGCGCCGGTCGACAGCGCCGATCAGCTTCACGGCCCAGTTGCAGGGCGTCGTCAGCGGCGACCCGGTGCAGGAACGCTATGTCGGCGGTGGCTACTGCGCGATCGACTACTCGCGCGAGGAGCCGGCTCCGAGCTGGGCGGGCGCATGAGGGGAGGGGCGCATGAGTGACGGGACGCTCCATATCGGCCACCGGCGGTACTCGTCGTGGTCGATGCGCGGCTGGCTGGCGGTGAAGCTGGCCGGGTTGGACGTCGACGTGAATGTCATCAAGTTCGAGCGTCCGGGTCCGACGCGCGCCATCGCAGGCGCTGTCGCCGAACGGTCTGGTGCCGTTCCTGGAGCATCAAGGCGCTCAGGTGTGGGAGTCGCTGGCGATCTGCGATTACTGCGCCGATTTCGTGCCCGCGCTCTGGCCCGCGGACCGCATCGCCCGAGCGCATGCGCGCTCGATCGCGGCGGAGATGCATTCCGGGTTCCGGGAGCTGCGGTCGGCGATGTGGATGAATCTCGGCCGCGACTTCGCCGGCCTGGGGCGCACGCCAGGGCGCACTCGCCGACATCGCCCGCATCGAGACCATGTGGGCGGACACGCGCGCTCGGTTTGGCACTGGCGGCCCGTATCTGTTCGGTGCCGATTTCACCGTGGCGGATGTGATGTATGCGCCGGTGGTGACGCGGTTTCTGACCTGGAAGCCCGAACTGTCGAACGGGACGGCGACGTATTGCGCGGCCGTGCGGGCGCATCCGCTGGTCGCGGAGTGGTACGACGCGGCGGCGAAGGAACCGGAGGACTGGTTGATCGAAGCCTACGAGACCCCCGGCCCCTGACGGGTGAGGCGAAGGCCGAACTGGACGAGGAGTAAGCGGCGCCCACCCCAGCACCTCCAACACGGAGAACCAGCATGCCCGAACAGCGCGTCGCCCTGGTGACCGGAGGCGCCAAAGGCATCGGCGCCGGTGTCGTCGCACGCCTGGCGTCGGATGGCTGGCGCGTGGTGTTGGCGGACCGGGAGGCCGCCTCGGTGCCCGGTGTCCGCGCCGTTGTCTGTGACGTCGGCGATGAGGCCCAGGTCGCCCTCCTGATCCGCTCGATCGCCGCCACCGAACGCCGGCTGGACGGGCTGGTTTGCAACGCCGGGTTCATGATCCGCAAGCCGATCGCCGACCTGACGCTGGCGGAGTGGACCGCCGTTCTGACTACGAACCTGACCAGCACGTTCCTGCTGGTCCGAGCGGCGGAGACGCTGCTGCGGGAGGCGAACGGGGCGGTGGTGACCATCGCCTCGACCCGCGCGCATATGTCGGAACCGAATACCGAGTCCTACTCTGCCTCGAAGGGCGGCCTGGTCGCGCTGACCCATGCGCTGGCGATCAGCCTCGGCCCCGACGTGCGGGTGAACTGCGTCAGCCCTGGCTGGATTTTCACCAAGGGCCCCGTCCCGACCGAGGAAGAACACGAATTCCACCCCGCCGGCCGCGTCGGCAAGATCGCCGACATCGCCGGCATGGTCGCCTTTCTTCTCGGGCCCGAGAGCGGGTTCGTCACCGGTTCGGAGTTCACGGTCGATGGCGGGGTGACGCGGAAGATGATCTATCCGACGTAGCGGGCGCCGGCTGCCTGGAAAAGAAACCACGGAGCGGTCGCTTCCGGTCAACCCGACAATGCTCCAGGCGTATCGAGGACGTTCTGCGTTCAACTCACTTTATACGGCGGAACGACCTGGCGCCACTGTGCCTCCGTGGCCCTCCGCGCATCCTCGGTGCAGGGCGCGCAGCGCCCGATCAGTGGTTTCTTTCATTCCGCACGGTTACGCGGAAGCAGAAGCCTGTTCCGGTTTCATCTTGGGTTTGGCATCCAGCGGCACTTCGACATCGATCTCCAGCGTCGACATCGATCACCGCGATCCAGCTTGATCTGCACCGCATCCCGATCGACCGTGACGTGCTTGGCGATGACCGCCAGGATTTCCTCCTGCAAGATCGCCATCAGGTCGGACTTGCCGATGACGCTTCGCTCATGCGCCAGCAGCACCTGCAACCGGTCGCGGGCGACGGGGGCGGTGGCTCTTCTTGCGGAATAGATCGATGAGGTTCATGCGACCCTCCGGCCGAACAGGCGGCCGATCAGGCCCGGCCGTTCCAGCGGCACGACAACGTCGACCGTCTCGCCCTTCAGCCGCCGCGCTGCATCGAAATAGGCCCGCGACGGCGCCGCTGTCCGGATTGTTCAGCGTCACCGGCGCGCCGATGTTCGAGGCCGTAGCACTTCCTCGCTTTCCGGAATGATTCCGAGCAGCGGGATCGACAGGATCTCCAGCACGTCCTCGATCTTCAGCATTTCGTTCCGCGCCGCGCGCGCCGGATCGTAACGGGTCACAAGAAGATGCTTTTCGATCCGCTCGCCGCGTTCGGCGCGCAGCGTCTTGGAGTCGAGCATGCCGATGATGCGGTCGGAGTCACGCACGGATGAAACTTCCGGGTTGGTGACGACCACCGCGACATCGGCGTTGCGCATCGCCAGCAGGGCGCCGCGCTCGATCCCGGCCGGACTGTCGCAGATCACCCAGTCGAATTTTTCCTTGCAGCTCGGCGATGACCTTGTCGACGCCCTCGATCGTCAGCGCGTCCTTGTCGCGGGTCTGCGAGGCCGGCAGCAGCGACAGCGTGTCGATCCGTTTGTCGCGGATCAGCGCCTGGCCAGCTTGGCATCGCCCTGCACGACGTTGATCAGGTCGAACACCACGCGGCGTTCCGCACCCATCACCAGATCGAGGTTTCGCAAGCCCACATCGAAATCGATGACCACGACGTTTTCGCCGCCGCGCGCCAGCGCGGCACCGAGGGCGGCGGTGGAGGTCGTCTTGCCGACCCCGCCCTTGCCGGACGTTACCACCAGGACCTTGCCCATCTGCGTTCCCCTCAATCCAGAACCGTGATTTTCATCTGCTCGCCGTCCAGCCAGGCCTGCACCGGCTTGCCCAGGACTTTGGCCGGCATGTCGTCCGCGGTCTGGTAGACGCCGTCGATCGCCAGTAGTTCCGCCTGCAACTTGCTGCAGAAGATGCGCGCCTGCGGATTGCCGGCCAGGCCGGCGATCGCTCGTCCGCGCAGCGTTCCGTAGACATGGACCGATCCGCCGGCCATGACTTCGGCGCCCGAGGCGACGGAGCCCAGCACCGTGACGTCGCCGCGCTCGAACACGACGGACTGGCCGGAGCGTACCGGTTGATCGATCACCAGCGTGTTCACGTCGCCCGCCTGATGTTCGGCCGGTGCCGGCATCTGTGCGGGCTGAGTCGCGGGCTTTTCGTCCGGCATCTCGATCGGCCGGCCGGGCTTGGTGGATACCGGCATCGGCCGGCCCCAGGCCTCGATCCCCTGCCCAGGACGGGTGTGCGCCTTCGGTGCCGATGATGCGGATGCCGCGCTGTTCCAGCAGTTGCAGGAACTCGCGCGACGCCTTGTTGCTCGCCGGCACGGCGCCGAGATCGACGACGACCGGGCGGGCAGTCGAAGAAGTTGGGCGACCGTTCCATCTGCGCATCCAGCGCGGCAAGCCAGTCGCCAAGCGGGACTTCGGGCGCCAGGACCAGGGCCATGATGGAGCGGCCTCGCAGCCGGATCAGCGGATGTGTCTCGGAAGTTGTCACACTCTCCGACCTATCCGGGGACGGCTTGACGGTCAACGGGAATCGGCTGGGCTGACACAAAATAATGTGGATAACCGTCCGTATCGACCGCTAGGGGTTGTGGTCGGGGCTAACGGCGACACCAAAGGCTGGTGCCGCCGCATGCTGGTATCCCGTTGGGTGCGTCAGGTGATGGCGTGCGCCAGCACCGTCTGCAGGGTGGCGGTCGTTGCGCCGTTGATGGTGGCGATGACCGTTCCCGCCCCGCCGGCTGTGTCGGCGATCGACAACGTCGCACCGTTCGCCGAGTTGCTCACAGTCAGATAGCTGCCCAGGCCTATTGCGTCCGACTATGCCGTATCATCCGGCCATGCTCCGGAAGGGGACGATTTTTGCCGCGATTTCGCAACCGATCGACATCCGCACCGACAAGCTAATATTTCAGCCGCGCAAAATTTCATCGCGGTATCGTCTCGGCCGAACGACGAAATTGGTCATAAAACAGTCACACAAGACGCTTCGTCCGATTGCTATTGCCGGTCCTGCGATGGATGCACCAACATCCGTTACAGCTTGACATCCGGATTGATCTCTTGCTCGAACTCGTCGACCTATCCCGGCGCTTCGGCGACCAGACCGCTGTTTCGCGTGCGTCGGTGAAAATCGGCGATGGCGAGATGGTCGGCATCATCGGCCGTTCCGGCGCCGGGAAATCCACCCTGCTGCGCCTGATCAACCGGCTGATCGAACCGACCGAGGGCGCGCATCCTGTTCGACGGCATCGACATCACCGCGTCTGCGCGGCAAGGCGCTGCGTGCCTGGCGCGCCCGCACCGCGATGATCTTTCAGCAGTTCAACCTCGTGCACCGGCTCGACGTGCTGACCAACGTCCTGTGCGGGCGGCTGAACCGATGTCTCCGGCCCGCGCCTGTCTGTTGAAGCTGTTCACCCCAGCCGAACGGCTCTGGCGCGATCCAGGCGCTGGATCGCCTCGGCCTGGCGGACGTCGCGATGAACCGCGCCGATGCGCTGTCCGGCGGCCAGCAGCAGCGCGTCGCCATCGCGCGGGCGCTGATGCAGGAGCCACGGATCCTGCTGGCGGATGAGCCGATCGCCTCGCTCGATCCGATGAACGCCAAGGTCGTCATGGACGCGCTGGCCGACATCAACCGCCACGACGGCATCACCGTGCTGTGCAACCTGCATACGCTGGACACCGCCCGCGCCTATTGCGGCCGGATCATCGGCATGGCCGCCGGCCGGATCGTCTTCGACGGCGCGCCCGAGCAGACTGACCGATCCGGTGCTGCGCGACATCTACGGCCACGCGGAGCAGCGAGGCGCTCGATGAGCGCATCACCTCGACCAGCCTGCCGGCGCCGCGCCATGCCGGCGACAGGCTGACGCGCACCGGCCGAGACACCGTCTCACCGGACCAACACGAACCGACATGGCGTCGAACGCTGATCTGCCATGGAGTTCGTCGACGGCGACTTGCCCGCTGGCGCTCGCCGTTGCGCTCAGTCTCGCCGCACCGCTCGCGGCCCAGGCGCAGGACTGGAAGGCGCAGGTCAAGGAGATTCCGGATCGGCCTGCTGGGCGGCGAAAACACGCAGGACCGGCTGACGCGCTACGACGGATTCCAGAAACTGCTGGAGGCGAAGCTTGGCGTTCCGGTGAAGCTGTTCCCGTCCGCCGACTATGCCGGCGTGATGCAGGGCATCGCGGCCGGCCAGTTGGAGGCGGCGGAATTCGGCGCCTCGGGCTTCGCCGGCACCTGGCTCGATTGCAAATGCGTCGAACCGATCGATCGTGCCGCAGGAGAAGGACGGCACGACTTATTATTACTCCGTGATGGTGACGCGGAAGGATTCCGGCATCACCTCGATCGAGCAGATGAAGGGCCATTCGCTGGCATTCGCCGATCCGAACTCGACCTCCGGCTATCTGATCCCCAGCGCGACGCTGAAGAGCGCAGGGCATCGACCTGACCGACGGCACGTATTTCTCCCGCACCGGGTTCGCCGGCGGGCATGAGCAGGGCGTCGTCGCGATGCTCAACAAGCAATACGATGCCTGCGTGACCTGGACGTCCGGCCAGGGCGACAAGTCCGAGGGCTACAGCCGCGGCAACCTGCGCTCGATGGTCGACCGCGGCATGCTGAAGATGTCCGACGTCAACATCATCTGGCAGTCCGGCAAGATCCCCAACGGACCCTGGGCGGTGCGCACCGCGCTGCCGGCCAGCCTGAAGAAGGAATTCACCGACTTCCTGCTGGACCTGCCGAAGTCGCACCAGGATGTTTATGACGCGGTCGAGCAGGGCGCCGGCGTCGGCTACGTGCCGGCCACGATGGATCTCTACAAGGACATCATCGAGCTGCGCGAGGCCGAGACGCCGCGGCAACCGGTCGTAGTCTGACGCCTGTCGCGTACGGCTGCGTATTCCTTCGGCGGACGGCCGCATCGCCGGCCATGCCGAGGACACCGCTGACCATCCGGCCGCTGACCCGCCTGTGCAACTGTTCCAGCAGCGCTTCGGCGCACTGCGGCGGGCCCGCCGCACCGAGAGCGCTGCTGATCTTCGTCATCCTGCTCCTGCTGTTCGTGGTCTCGGCGGTCTGGACCGATTTCTCGCCCGCGACAGATCGTCGACGGCCTGCCCCGCATCGGCGAGTATTTCGGCAAGCTGTTCTCGATCGAGCCAACGCCGGGCGCGCCGCCCGGTGGCCGTCCTGGCCTGGCCCCACCTGTTCGGCGGCGTGAAGGAACCGCAATCGATCGCCTATTGGTTCTATCGCATCAACGTTTATGCGCGCGCTGCTGTGGCAGACCATTCAGATGGCGATCCTGGCCACCGTGCTCGGCTTCTGCGCGGCTTTCGCGCTGTCGCTTCCCGGCCGCGCGCACGCTTACCGCGCAACCGCGCGATGGTCGTTCGCCGCCCGCCGCTTGCTGGAGATTCATGCGCGACGATCCCGCAGGTCGTGCTGGCCTTCATCCTGGTCTGGCCGTTCGGCATCGGCCCGCTGGCCGGCATCCTCGCGATCGCCATCCACACCACCGGCTCGCTGGGAAAACTGTTTTCCGAACTGAACGAAAACGCCGACCTCCGCCCGGTCGAGGGCATCCGCGCCGTCGGCGGCACTTGGCTGGCGCAGATGCGTTACGGCGTCGTGCCGCAGATGCTGCCGGGCTTCCTGAGCTACGGATTGTTGCGGTTCGAGATCAATGTCCGCTCCTCGACCATCATCGGCTTCGTCGGCGCCGGCGGCATCGGCCAGGAACTGAAGCGCGTGATCGGCTTCAACATCTATGAGGAGGTCAGCGCGATCTGCATCCTGATCCTGCTGATCGTCGTCGCCATCGACCTGCTGTCGGCGCAGATCCGCCACCGCTTCATCGCCGACCTCGGCGTGGCGGCATGAGCGGACGATCCGCCTGGCAGCATGGATCCGGCCTCGATCGCCGCGGAACGGGCGCGGCATCCCGAGGCTGTTCCGCCGCGTGCGGCTGGCTGCGCTGGGTGCTGCTGGCCGGCGTGTTCGCCTATCTGCTTCTACCTGCTGTGGCTGTTCGACTTCGACCGCATCTTCACCGGCCTGCCGCAGCGTCTGGGTGATCGTGCGGCTGATGCTGGACTGGACGCAGCTTCGCCGAGTGGGATCACGCGGAACTCTGGCGCTCGATGGTGGAGACGGTGGCGATGGCCTATCTCGGCACGTTGCTGGCGGTGATGTTCGCCCTGCCGCTGGGGTTCCTCGGCGCGCGCAACATCATTCCGCAGCGCGGTGTTCCGGTTCTTCACGCGCCGGATGTTCGACGGGCTGCGCGGCCTCGATCAGTTGATCTGGGCGCTGGTGTTCGTGCGCGCCGATGGGGCTGGGCCCGATCGCCGGCATTCTGGCGATCACGGTGGCCGAGACCGGCGTGCTGGCGAAACTGTTCGCCGAGGCGATCGAGAACATCGACCGCAAACAGGTCGACGGCATCGTCTCGGTCGGCGCCAGCCGCATCGCGGAGCTGCGCTATGGCGTGCTGCCGCAGGTCCTGCCGGTGATGATCAGTCAGACGCTGTATTCGATCGAGATCGAACTCGCGCGAGGCGACGATCCTGGGCCTGGTCGGCGCCGGCGGAATCGGGCTGCGGCTGTCGGAACGGATTCAGATCAATGCCTGGGATCAGGTGGCGTATGTGATCGTGCTGATCCTGATCACGGTGGCCTGATCGACACGGTGTCGCGGTATCTGCGGCTGCGGCTGATCGGGGTGGCGAGGCGTTAGAGCCGTCTCGGCCTGACGGGAAAATCCGACATCGTTACGAACCGGCTTGATCGGCCATTGGGCAGAGGCCGGGAATAACAAGGCTCTACCCTGGGTATGCATGTCGGACAGCGAGGACCGGATTGTCCCCCTGTCCGGAGCAAACCTCGAACCCAGGAGAGATATCATGCCAGCCATCGGCCACGGTTCCGGCAGAAGCCGGAACGTTGTGAGGGCTTCAATTGGACCGTTCGCTCTGGCGCTCGCACTGACGTTGGTCATGTTGCCGGCCTTTGGCCAGACGATCGCCGGCAAGCAGCGCACCGACGGCGAATTGCCGACCGTGATCGGCCCAGGCAGCGGCGCTTACAAGCAACAGACCATCGTCGGATCGGGACGCCGGGTGTCTGACAGACAGATGGAAGTGGGTCAGGCAGCAGAGGCGAAGGATCAGTCGAAGTAAGTCTGAATTGCCCGAAGGGACGACGCCAATCGTTGCGTTTACAGGCGCCGTCTCTGTTGGCCCTTTCCAAATGATGGAGGTCACCTCATGCGTCGGCTTCTAACATCAATGCTCATGTTGTTCGGCATTGCATGCCTCGACGGACACGAGGTGGCGAGGGCCGCCAGTTTGGTCGACCCGATCGCCGATGTCGTGGCGAGAGTGTCGCCAGGGGTCGTGCGAATTGTCGTCTCCCGTCCGCCGCCCCCACGCGATCAGATTGCTGCAAACCCGCCCATGGCGCAGGCTTCGGATTCGGCAGATACGCGAACCTCGGCGTTCGGATCAGGGTTTATCATCGATCCATCCGGCTTCGTCGCCACGAACCGGCATGTCGTTGAGAACGCCCTGTCGATCTTCGTCGTCGGTGCGAACGGCGAGCGGTATCCCGCGAAACTTGTTGGCATGACCGCCAAGGCCGACATCGCATTGCTGCATATTGATGCCGGCCGCACGGTGCTGCCGACCGTCGCCCTGGGCGACAGCGATCAGATGCATGTGGGCGACCCGGTGATCGCGATCGGCAGCCCGTTCGGCTTCGACAATACCGTTACCAGCGGCATCATCAGCGCGGTCAACCGCGACATCATGGAAAGCCCGTTCGACGACTATTTCCAGACCGACGCCGCGATCAACCACGGCAATTCCGGCGGACCGCTGTTCAACGTGCGGGGCGAGGTCATAGGCATGAACAGCGTGATCATCGCGCCCGGAATGGGTTTTGCCGGACTGGCATTCTCCATTCCGTCAAACGATCTTCGTTTCGTGTTCGAGCGGCTGATGCGAACCGGCCAGATCAACTGCGGGATGCTGCCGATCTACACCCAGCAGGTGAGCTGGGCCCTGAAACAGGCGCTCGGCGCGCCCGACCAGCACGGCGCACTCGTCTCCACGGTCAAAGACGATGACGGATCGATGCTGCATGGCCAGATCAAGCCGGGCGATATCATCCTGTCGTTCAACGGTCAGCCGATTTCCGATCCGCGCGATCTGTCCAAGAAAGCGGCCTGGACGCCGATCGGCAGCGATGCGGTGCTGGAACTCAACCGCGACGGCGAGACGCACAGCGTACATGTGACCATCCATGCCTGGCCGCAGGACGTACCCAGTGTCAACCCGGTGTCAGAACATTCTCTCGGCGTGAAGCTGGTCTCGCAGAACGGCACGAAGCAGGTGGTGGTGGATTCCATCGATCCCAATGGCACGGCCTCGGACAGCGGCATACAGGCAGGAGATATTGTCGTTCAGGTGCAACGGGCCGCGGTCTCAACGCCCAGTCAGGCGATCGACATCTTCAATCAGGAAATATCGGCCGGCCATGCGTTCTCGGCTGTATTGGTCGAGCGTGAGAAGAAGTTGACCTGGCTCGCGGTCGCTCTCCCACCCAAACCATAGCCGGCTCCAGATGGTAGCTTTTCCCGCCATGGCCGACCCAGAACCCACAATCCGCGTGCTTGGCATCTCCGGTAGCCTGCGCCTGGCGTCGTACAATACAGCAGCGCTGCGTGCGGCACGCGAGTTGGCTCCGGCCGGGATGGAGATCGAGGTGTATCAAGGCCTCGGCTCCCTCCCGTTCTATGACGACGACGTGCGGGCCGCGCAGGGCTTCCCGCCGCAAGTGCAGGATCTGCGCGACCGCATCAGGGCCGCCGATGCGCTGCTGATCGCCACGCCGGAATATAACTACTCGATGCCCGGCGTGCTGAAGAACGCGATCGACTGGGCCTCCAGCCCGCCGGAGCAGCCATTCGACGGAAAGCCCATCGCCGTCATGGGCGCCAGTCTCGATGCCACCGGGACCGCTCGCGCGCAGTATCATCTGCGGCATCTGCGGCAGAGTTTTATGTTCCTGAGCGCGCTTGTGGTGAACAGGCCCGAGGTGATGATCAGCCTGGCCGCCACCCGCTTCGACGCCGAGGGGCGGCTGACGGATGAGGCGGTGCGGGGGTCCGTGCAACAACTGCTGGTGGCGCTGAAGGCGTGGACGGTTGAGAGGGCGAGACAATCGAACCCCAACGCCGGCAGAAAGCGGTTCCCCGCAAATCGGCCACCTGCCTACGTCCTGGCGTCCGGCTCCGGCTCCGGCACAAGCCATCCACGGTAGCGAACGAGCCGACCCAGGCCGAACGGCAAGCGCATCTCGACGTCGAAGCGGAAGCGCCCGTCCGAAGTCGACCCTTTCGGTCGCCAGTGACACAGGACCGAACCATCGGGGCAGCGATATCTGTCCCAGCCGCCACCCCAGCACTGGCATGCTCTCCACGCCCGTTCGGCTGACGGAGAGGCCAAGGTCGAAGGCGAATGGTCCGAAGCGCTCGACCAGACGGCCCGGCATCCCGGAGGATGACAGGACACTGCTGAAACGCCTGCCTCCGAAGTCTCGTATCCAACGTTCGTACCCCGGACCTGCCTCGATCGTTACTGAGACATCAATCTGGTCCGCCGGACGCGGCAAATGGAACAGCGCCGACACGAGGCGGCCGAACCGGCTGTCCGGTCCCTCCACCGAGGCCATGCGGTAGCCCTGAGCTTCGTCCCGGGCATGTGCAGCCGGCGAAGCGGCGCCGGCAATTCCGCGAAGGCTTATCCCAGGACCGTTTCATACAGGCTGCGGGGCCGTTCGAAGCGCAGATAGCTTTCGATCCGGCGCCCGGTGAATTCCTCCTCGATCCAGTCGAGTGGGAGCAGCCCAACGCAGGCGGAAGCGCCCGGTGCGGTAATGCGCCCGTCGGCCAGGGCTCGCAGCGCGGCGAGCGCCGGCAGCGTTGGGATGTCGGGTCCATGGCCGCTCTCGGCCACCAGCGACCATGATCCACGAATAGGGAACCCCTCGGCGTCCAACCCCTCGGCGTCGACGGTCATGCCACCCCGGTCGGACCCGAACGGCTGGAGACGGTCTGCGACCCAGCGGAACAGACCCGCCAACGGCACCAGCGAACGCAGCAGCCCGAGGCGAACGGGCAGGCTGGCAGCGCCGAGCCCCAGATGAAGCACGGTCAGTTCCATCCCGGCGCGGAATGTCGCCGCATCCCGGACGGCAAAGCGGGCTGGGACGATGTCGAGGTCGGGGGTTTCCACCAGTGATTGCCATCGTCGGCCCAGGCCTGGCATCTCCCGGTATAGGGTCATGCCCCAGCCGGGCCGATCGCGCCACCGGCCGCCGTCGAACAGGCGCACAGGGTGCCCCGCATAGCTGAGGATGGAGCGGATGACCGAGAGGCCCCTCGGCGCACGGTTGCCCGGCGCGATGGCGATGTCGACGCGGTCCACACGGATCCAGCCTGCTGTCATCCGGTCCAGGACGGCGTTGGACAGCGCCGGCGTCGTGCTCGCGCCCGTCAACGCAACGACCCCGGCCGCTCGGGCTGCGGCGTCGAGCGCGACGAAGCCGGCGACGAAGTCCCGCGCATCGGCGAGGTCGATGATGTGCAGACCTGCCGCGATCGCAGCCTCGGCCAGACGATAGGATGCGCGCTGGAACGGGCCGGCCGCATCGATGATGGCAAAGGCACCCGTGTGGCGCAGGTCATCCGCGGTGAGGCGGCCTATGTCGATGGCGAGCGTGGAGAGACGCCGGATGCCACCATGGCGGGCGACGGATGCCGCCAGCCGACCCTCATCGCGGGCGGCGATGATGACGTCAAATCCGGAGGTGTTGAGAAGGGACGTAACCAGCCGTTCACCGAAGACACCCGTCCCGCCGAATACCAAGCACTCGTAACGGATCAATCATGAGGGCCGGTATCGGGCAGGACGTGCCTCATCAGTGCTTCGTCCGGCACAAGACAAGTCTCGGTGCGGCCGAACAGGCGATAGCGGTTGCGGGCGATACGCGTGTAGAACCAGTCCCGCAGAGGCCGCGGCACCGCCAGAGCGAGACCAGCCCACCGCCATCCGGGCAGGTGGCGGAGCACCTGAAGCGCAGAATCGGAACGCAGGTAAGCACGGCCGTTCAACACCACCGCGTTCGTCTTGGGATTGTCGGGGTCGATGCCGAGCTGGATGGCGAGTTGACGGCCGTAGGGGCTCTGGATTTGGGTGAAGCGGAACCTAATCTCCGGATCGCGAGCGGCGACGAAGCGGAACCAGGCCGAGCACAGGACACAGACGCCGTCATACAGGATCGTGCCGTCGGGCACGGCTGAAGGCGGAAGCGGATGATGTGAGAAACGACCCGCTCCCTTGCATCTGGCGCTGTGGCTGTGTTCCAACCGTCCCACACCTCCTGTCCTGGATATTTAGTTCCAACCACGCCGGCTGGCGATCGGCCGCCGCCCCCCTTCCTTCAGTAAGCCTTCCTTAACAGACTGACCTCCGGTTCTGACTCGCCGTATGGACGAATGACCCGCCGGGTCATTGTAAAGGTTGCCACGGCACCGATGAGCGGCAGCAGACCGGCCACGAGGAAGGCCTTATCGAAACTGCCTGTGATCCCGACAATGTAGCCAGTCACGATTGGCGCGAGCAGGCCGAAGGAATTGCCGCCCAGAACCGTCGTGCTCGTAACCTTTCCAATGTCGGCTCGGTTTCGTACGAGGTCCGTAACCAATGCGAAATTGAGGGCGCTACCGGCCATTCCCATGGCCCGCACGCAAGCGAGTATGACGATGATGAGCCACAGTTGATCAATCCAAGGCACGATCAGAATGGCTGAGGCACCGGCCAGCATCAGCGCCAGCATCGTACGCCTCCTGCCGGCCTGCACTGCCTCGGGCGTCAGAATCAGATCACTCAGCTTGCCGAGTCCAACACCGACCAATGAAGCGACGGCGAAGGGGACCGCCGTCAGCATCCCAGCGTTCATTACACTGAGCCCCTTCGCTTGCTGCAGATAGGTGGGGAGCCAGGTCAGCAGCATGTAGCCGCCATAGACCTCACATCCCTGGGTGAGGAACAGGCCCCAAACGCTCCTGAGCTGCAGCAGGTACCACAACGGCGAGGCTGGCTGCTGGCTAGTCGTAAGCTTTCCCGGATCTCCATCGCGTTGAGCCAAAATCAGGTCGCGCTCCTGCGGGCTGAGCCAGCTTGTGCGCTCCGGTCTGTTGAACAGCACCAGCCAGGCCAGCAACCAGACGAAGCCAATCCCACCGGCAGCAAAGAAGCCCTCCCGCCATCCGTACGTGGCAACGATGGCCGATATCGCCATCGCGCCCGCCGCCGGACCAAACGCAGCGCCGGCCCCGAAGACGGCATTTGCGAACCCGCGTTCGGATGCCGGAAACCATTCTCGGATGATACGGTTGGAAGCGGGCCAACTGGTCGATTCTCCCATGCCCATCACAACGCGGGTCCCCAGCATGAAGAGAAAGTTGGGAGCGAAGCCAGTCAGTATGGTCGCCACGGACCAGAGGAATATCCCAAGCCCGTTGACGAGCTTCCCGCCAACCCGATCCACGAGCAATCCGACAGGCACAAGACAGACCACGTACATCCAAAGGAAGGATGAGAGTAGAAAGCCCATATCCACCGGGGTGAGCCCGAATTCGACACTGATCGGCTTGGCAGCGACGGACAGCGCTACTCTATCCGCATAGTTGATGGTCGTGAGCGTGAACAGAAACACGCATACCCAGCCTCGTCGGTATCCCATGACGCTTCCCCAATTCTATTTTTGGGTCAGTCGTGCACTAAATTCAGCAAGACGCCAAATGGAGCGCCTGCAGCAGGCCGCGTCGGCGGCCACTTGATGGGTTGTGGAAGGGAGCAGTTTCAAGCTGACTGGAATGGTCATGGCCCGGCTTGACTGGGTCATGACGGTCTGGATTTCGACCAGAAGTCGGGCCCTGCTGGGATAGCGTCCAAAATCGTCGCAACCCCTTGCATCCCGCCCCGCAATCCTGCCCCTATGCGCCCGCAACAACACGCAGGACCCCAACCCCATGTGGCAATTCTGGATCGACCGCGGCGGCACATTCACCGACATCGTTGCGCGCGACCCGGACGGACGCCTGACCACCCACAAGCTCCTCTCGGAGAACCCGGAACGCTACAAGGACGCCGCCATCGCCGGCATCCGCTCCATCCTGAACATCCCGGCCGAAAAACCCATCCCGCCCAACCTGATCGAGGCGGTGAAGATGGGCACCACCGTTGCCACCAACGCCCTGCTCGAACGCAAGGGCGACCGCACCTTGCTGCTGGTCAACAAAGGCTTCCGCGACGCGCTGCGCATCGGCAACCAGGCCCGCCCCCGCCTGTTCGACCTCGCGATCACCCTGCCCAGCATGCTGTATGAACAGGTCGAGGAAATCCCCGGCCGCGTCGGCGTCGACGGCACCGAGATCGAGCCGCTCGACGAAGACGCCGCTCTCGCCGTCCTGACCCAAGCCCGAGCGAAGGGCATCGAGGCGTGCGCGATCGTGCTGATGCATGCCTGGAAATACCCGGACCACGAGAAGCGCCTCGCCGCCCTGGCGCAGAAAGCCGGCTTCACCCAGATCTCCGCCAGCCACGCCGTCAGCCCGCTGCTGCGCCTGGTGCCCCGCGGCGACACCACCGTGGTTGACGCCTATCTTTCCCCCATCCTGCGCCGCTATGTGGAGCAGGTGACCAGCGAACTGCCCGGCACCGCGGTCTATTTCATGCAGTCCAATGGCGGCCTGACGCTGTCGGAGAACTTCCAGGGCAAGGACGCCATTCTCTCCGGCCCCGCCGGCGGCATCGTCGGCGCCGCCCGCACCGCCGAGATGGCCGGCTTCAACCAGATCATCGGCTTCGATATGGGCGGCACCTCGACCGACGTGGCGCTCTATGCCGGCCAGTTCGAGCGGGCCTTCGAGACCGCGGTCGCCGGTGTACGCATGCGCGCGCCGATGATGGCGATCAACACAGTTGCCGCCGGCGGCGGTTCGATCCTCCACTTTGACGGCGCACGCATGCGCGTCGGCCCGGATTCAGCCGGCGCCAATCCGGGGCCGGCCTGCTACCGCCGCGGCGGGCCGCTGACGGTGACGGACGCCAATGTCTGCGTCGGCAAGATCCAGCCCAAGCATTTCCCGCCGATCTTCGGCCCGCGCGCCGATCAGCCCCTCGATGCGGACGTGGTACATCGGAAATTCGCCGAACTGGCCAAGCAGATCGGCGACCGCACGCCGCAGCAGGTGGCCGAGGGCTTCCTGCAGATCGCCGTCGCCAACATGGCCAACGCGATCAAGCAGGTCTCCGTCCAGAAGGGCCACGACGTCACCCGCTTCGCCCTGCAATGCTTCGGCGGCGCCGGCGGCCAGCACGCCTGCCTCGTCGCCGACCAGCTTGGGATGGAGACGGTGTTCATCCACCCCTATGCCGGCGTGCTGTCGGCCTATGGCATGGGCCTCGCCGACCAGACCGCGATGCGCGAGCAGGCGGTGGAAATCCCCCTGGCCGCCGAGACGATGGCGCAGGTCCGCAGCCTCGCCGACAGGCTGGCGGCCGACGCGATCGAGGCGCTGACCGCCCAGGGCGCCGATCCCGCCCAGGTCACCGCCGCCCGCACCTTGCATCTGCGCTACGCCGGCACCGAGGCCGCGCTGATCATCCCGCTCACGGACCTGGACACGATCCGCGGCGCCTTCACCGACGCCCATCGCGCCCGCTTCGGCTTCGCCACGCCGGACCGCGAGGTGGTGGTGGAAGCCGTCGCCGCCGAAGCCACTCTGCCCGGCGCCCCGGCCGAGGAAGCCGCGCTCGCAAGCCGCGACAGTGGCGCCCCGGACCCGGTCGATCACGTCACGGTCTTCACCCACAACGCCGAACACACCGCGCCTGTCTTCGATCGCACCACGTTGCTGGCCGGCGACAGGATCAAAGGTCCGGCGCTGGTCAGGGAAGCCAACGCCACCACCATCGTCGAACCCGGCTGGGAAGCCGAGGTCACCGCGCTGGACCACATGATCCTGCGCCGCGTCGAGACCCTGCCCACGCGCGTCCCCGCCGGCAGCGAGAAGCCCGACCCGGTCCTGCTGGAACTGTTCAACAACCTGTTCATGAACGTCGATGTTTTTCGATCCCGATCTGCCGCGGCGGTTGGGCGTGACCCAGCATGCCGCGTGGGACGTGATCTCGTTTTCGGTGTGGTATAACATCGTGCGGCCGATCGCGGTGGGCACCATGTTGGTGGGCGCCTGCCATACGCTGTTCTCGATGCGTAAGTCGATCATGCAGTCGCTGGCGGGGGCGTTTGGCGCGTCGGCGCGGGCAGCGCACGAAGGCCAACACGTGGAGCGCACCGACCGCGACATTCCGTTTCAATGGGTGGCGATCGGAACCGGTGTGCTGACCATCGCCATCACCGCGATCTATTACTACTTCACCGGAAGCTGGATGTCCGCGATCGTCGCGGCGGTCATCATGAGTGTCACGGGCTTTCTGCTTTCGGCGGTGGGCGGCTACCTGGTGGGATTGGTGGGCAGCTCCAACCAGCCGCTCAGCGGACTGACTCTCTCGGCGCTGGTGCTCTCGGCTCTGGTGATGCTGGCGATCGGCGCAAAGGGCATGTCGGGAGTCGCCGCGGTGCTGGGAGTGGCGTCCGTGGTGGCGTGCGCGTGCTCGGTGTCGGGATCGCTGATACAGGATTTGAAGGCCGGCCATCTGTTGGGCGGCACTCCCTGGAAGATGGAAGTGGTCGAGATGATGGCGGTGATCCTGCTTTCGCTGTTTCTGATGCTGCCGATCGTGGTGCTGCACGAGGCCAATCTGGCGACCGGCGGCATTGGCGGACGGGCGCTGCCCGCGCCACAGGCGGGGCTGATGGCGCAACTGGCCAAGGGCATCGTGGGAGGACAGATGGCGTGGGGCCTGATCGGCATCGGCGCGGCATTTGGCATCGCCCTCATCATGTGCGGCGCGCGGTCGCCGATGCTGGTGGCCGTGGGCATGTATCTGCCGTTCGACACGGTGTCGGCGATCTTCGTGGGCGGCGTGTTGAAGTGGGTGGCGGACAAGGTCACGGCGCGGTACGGCGCGGAGCGCAAAGGCGCGCGCGGATGAGAAGGGTACTCTCGCTGGCCTCCGGGCTGATCGCCGGTGAGGCCATCATGGGCATCCTATTGGCCGTCACATATCTGGCGGGAATCAGCTCGTTGAGTCACTTGGTCACTGGCTCGGATACCTTGAGCTTCTATCCGGCATGGGTGGCTGGCTTTCGCTGATCGGATTTGCGGCGGTCGCCTGGGTACTGATCCGCATTCCGGCGAAGAGTGTTTGAGATAGAGTATGGTGAGGGCTGAAGTGATGTCCAGCGCGACAGGCATTTCCGTCGAGGAGTATCTATCGACGAGCTACCGGCCGGATTGCGACTATGTCGATGGCGAGGTGCGTCAGCGTAACGTGGGTGAATACGAACACAGCAGGTTACAGACGCGGCTGACCATCTGGTTCGGAAACCGGGAACGCGAGTGGCACATTCGCGTAGTAGTCGAGCAGCGGATTCGCGTGGCTTCTGGTCGATATCGGATACCAGACGTTTGTATAATCGACCGCAATCAGCCGGTCGAACCTGTATTCACAAGGCCACCGCTCATCTGTGTCGAAATACTCTCCAAGGATGACCGACTCCGGGATATGCAAGAACGAGTCGCCGATTATTTGAATCTCGGTGTACCCAACGTGTGGATCCTGGACCCACTCTCCCGCCGCGTTTACATCTGTACCGCCGGAGAATTCCGTCGAACCTTCGGGCGGTTTTTTGGAAGTGGAAGGTACTCCGATTCGCGTTCCTCTGGACGAGATCTTCAACGAACTGGATTAACCGGAAACTTCTGTCCCGGAAATCACGTCGTAAGGTGTAGCCACGACTCAGCCCGCTGCCCGTGAAAAATACTGACTCATCCGATGATTGGGTCCTGGCGCACATTTCTGCGATAACTTAGGAGATTTCCGACGTGAGACGAATTTGCCGTTACCTTCCTCTGCTCTCCCTGCTGCCTTTCTGCGTTCCCCTTGCCAGCGCGCAGAGTTCGGTTGACTTCATGCTGGGTTTTGGCACCGCACATGTGAAAGCGAACGGAGGCGGCATTGACAATGCCTCTTCGGCGAATGCTTATGGCTCGTGCGCGCCAGGGGCGGGAGATCTCTTTTGCCTGGCAAACCCCGAGCTTGAGCGGCTTCTTCCTGGGCATTGGAGGCGACGTAATGCTGACTAAGCACTTTGGCATTCGGAGGCGAAGTCAATGTGCAGCCCGCCAAGAGTGACTACGGTCCGCTTACAATACCGCCAAAGCTTTTATGACTTCAATGGGATCTTTGCGCCGATAAACCAGAAGCGTGTCTCGCTGCAGTTACAAGGTGGTATTGGTGCGGCCAGAACCAGTTTCTCGATCAATCAGAGCGGTTGCGTGGGCACTGCGGTATGTACCAGCCAAAACCAGCCGGTCGGAAGTGCGACTCACTTTCAGATACACGCGGGCGTGGGCGTGTCACTCTTTGTGACCGAGCACATTTTCATCCGCCCACAGTTCGACATTCACTATGTGCCGAACCTTACAGATCAGTTCGGCGGCAACTTTGTCCCGGCAGGTACTGTCTGGATCGGTTATAACTTCGGAGATCGATAGGTATCGCGGCAGGCCGGGGAGCAGAAATGCACAAGCTCCCCATTTACCCTCTTAGTCACGGCGGCATCTGCGGAGACAAAAGTCCCGCACACAGGATCCTTTTTTAGTTCGCCGCCGGTATGGACTGTATGAGGTTGGCTGGCCTGGCGGGCCACTGAGGTCTTGGATCCAAAGAGTGACCGGAACAGGTTCCGCACGAACCATAACACCAGCAGCGGCAAAAGCACTTCTACTAACAAAAAGCGCATCATGACAGGGGGCATCCTTCCGATGCCCCTACTTCCATTATCGACTAATCAGCAAGACACGCGTCACTTCTTCTTGGTTGCGTTCTTCTTGGCGGGATTCTGGTACGACGTATCCAAGCTGCCGGCCATGCTGTCGAGCATCGCCTTCGCTGACTGAGCGAACGGCCCATCCGGCTTGATCTTCAAGTAAGCCTCGAAGGCTTCGCGGGTACCGGGTACCGGCGTGATTTTGCCGTCACCGCCCACCTGGGCCTTGGCGATCAGGTAGATTCCGTATTGATACTGAGCGTCGGCGTAATTGGGATCGGCATCGATAGCCTTCTTGAATGCCTGTCCGGCGGGCTCGGTTTGGCCGTTATTCACCAGCAGGGCGCCCAGGTTGTAGTAATACTTTCCGGCGCTCGGCGGGTCGAGTGTGGCCGCTTTAGCCGAGCTCAGCCTGCGCCTCGTCGAACTTCTTGGACTTGGCCAGGGCAAGCGCGTAATTGTTGTGGTAAGCAGCGTCGTCCGGCTTCAGCGCGATGGCCTTCTGGAACGCATCCAGGCCCTTGTTCATGGCATCGTCGTGCTCGGCGCCGGTCTTGGTGTTGGCCAGGTCGATATACGAATCGGCTAGCTGAGCCCAGACCACATTCTGGTTGGCGTCCATCTCCGAGGCCTTCGTGAACTGCTGCACCGCCACGTCGTATTGCTTGGCATTGATAGCTTGCATGCCGGCGTTGAAGGCATCGTTGAGAGCTTTGTTTTTGCTGAGCTGAGCAGCGCGTTCCTTGGTCTGCTTTTCGAGAGCAGCCTTCTGTTCGGCGCTCATGCCGCGCTCTTGCTCCTTGGTCAGCGTGCCGGATTCGGCAGCCTGCGTCATCGCCTTCTGCTTCTGCGCGTTGGCATGCTCGTCGAAATTGATCGGTACAGGGTCGCCCAGAGTCGTACGCACCTTGTCCATGAAGTCGACGTCCTTGCCGTCTATCTCCAGTGTGACTTTATAGGTGCCGATGGGCAGGCCGGCATGAAAATAATGGCCCTTCTTGTCTGTCTTGACTTGGTAGTGACCCTTAATGTCTTCGCGGTCGATTTTGATCAGGGCGCCCTTCAAGGGCTGACCGTCTTCGCCCTTTACTTCTCCTTCGAGCGATGTCGTCGTTTGGGCGAAACCGGCAATGGTGAAAAGCAGGGCTCCCAAGGCGGGCAGGGCCACATTACGGTACTTCATAGGACCTCCAAAACTTAAACTCAAAAATCAAGTTTACTACAGGGTATGGAAGGCGGCCAGAGTCTGAAAGGCACTTTGGCGTAGTCAGCGCGCCCCACCGGCAACGCCCCGTTGCTTGCGTGTGAGGATCTCCCGCACCGCATAGATGCGGCGGCCCTGGCTCTCGAAGTAGGTGCGAATCACTACTTCGCCGATCAGGCCCGTGCTGAACATCATCAGACCGCCCAGCAGCAGCAACGCGCCGGCGATCATGAGCGGACCGTGAGCCAGGGTGATCTCGTTACCCATGAGCTTCAGAACGACCAGCCAGAACATGATCAAGCCGCCGAGGCCCGTTCCGGCGAGGCCCAGGGCCCCGAAGAAATGCATGGGGCGCGTGAAGTACTTCAGCAGGAACTTGATCGTGAGGATATCGAACAACACGCGGAACGTGCGGCCGATTCCGTAGTGCGAATCCCCGGACGCGCGCGCCGTATTGTGAATCGGAACCTCAGCCATGCGCGCGCCGTAGAAGCTGGCCAGTGCGGGGATGAAGCGGTGCAATTCTCCGTACAGATTCACGTCCTTGAGCACCTCGGCGCGATAGGCCTTAAAGGTGGTGCCGAAATCGCGCAGATCGATGCCGGAAGCTTTGGCCATCAGCCAGTTGGCGATGCGTGAAGGGATTTTGCGGGTGATCGCGTTATCGACGCGCTCCTTGCGCCAACCGCTGGCGATGTCGTACCCCTCGTCGATCTTGGCCAGCAGCGCCGGAATGTCTTCGGGCGCATGTTGCAGGTCGCCGTCCATGGCGATCACGATGTCGCCCTTGGCTTCGTGAAAACCGGCGGAGAGCGCTGCAGTCTGGCCGAAGTTGCGGCGCAGCCGGATGACCTTCAGATGTGCGTCGGTCTCGACGAGATTGGCTAACAGCTCGAAACTGCGATCCGTGGATGCGTCATCTACGAACAGAATTTCGTATGAACGGTGGAGCGATTCGAGCACGCCGGTCAGCCGGTCGTAAAGAGGAAGTATGGAGTGCTCCTCGTTGTGTATGGGGATGACGATCGAGAGCATTCCGAAACTTCAGTGTATATCATTTGTACAACACGGGTTGCGTCGCGGTCACACACCCATGCGACCTATAAGAATTTTGGATTGGACCATAGGACCTGGCGTCTTTAAACTGGAATGAGCAACGGAAAGAAATATGCGCACCGCAACAGTAGTCTCTGCACCCGGCCCTGTTTCAAGCGACGGCGCGTCGCAAGTCGCTATACTGCACCACATCAGCAGCATCGTCAGCTCGGATCTGAGCCTGGAAAAGATGCTCTCGGAGTTAGTCGCCCTCACGTACGAAACGACTAACTGCGATGCGTGCCTGGTTTACCTGGTCGACCGCGCGACTAACGAAATCGTGCTGCGCGCTTCGCAGCTTCCGCATACCGAAGAGATCGGCAATATCCGCCTGAAGATGGGCGAAGGCATTACGGGTTGGGTAGCGCAGCACAAATCCGTGGTGGCGCTGGTCCAGCAACGCATCGGCGGATGCGCGCTTCAAGGCTTTTCAGATCGCTGCCGGAAGATACCTACGAGGCCTTTCTTTCGGTGCCGCTGGTGAGCGGCGGCGAACTGATCGGCGTCATCAACGTGCATCACCGCGAGCCGCACACAGCCACTCGTGCCGATGAAGTCGCGCTGGTGACGTTTCATCGGCGAGCAGATGGGCGGCGCGATCGCCAAATCGCGGCTGGAAGAGCACTCGCAAAGCGCGGTCAAGCGCATGGAAACGCTGGCGGCGGTGGCGCAGACCATTTCCGCGGAGAATTATCTCGATCGCATCCTGCAGGCCATCTCCGAGATGGTGGCCGAAACGCTCGATTCGCCGGTGTGCTCGATCATGCTGGTCGATGAAGAGCGGCGCGAGCTGGTGATCTGGGCGGCGCGCTGCTCCTCGCCGGATTATCTGCATAAGATGCCGCTCAAGATCGAAGACTCGCTGATCGGCCGTGTGGTGCGCGAGGGCCGGCCCGATCATCATCCCGAACGTGTTGGCCGAGAAGCAGTACCGTTATCCGGAACTGGCGCGCAAGACCGGGCTTGCTTCGCTGCTCGCGGTGCCGCTGCTTCACGCGGGACAAAGTAATCGGCACCATCAACATCTACACGCGCGAAACGCGCACGTTCACCGACGACGAAGTCGGTTTCGTCAAAGTGGTGGCCGGACAGGCGGCCATCGCCATCGAGAACGCGCGGCTGATGTCGGAAACGCTCGAGATGAAGCGCACGCTCGAGGCGCGCAAGCTGGTGGAGCGCGCCAAGGGCATTCTGCAGTACAAGCACAATCTGACCGAAGAAGAAGCCTATCTGCGGCTGCGCAATGAGAGCCGGCGGTTGCGGCGTCCCATGCGCGACCTGGCGGAGGCCGTGATTCTGGCCGACGACTTGAATCGCAAGCAAGGCGAGTAAAAGCGAGCAAGGTAGGAGTACTCCGGGGATACGACTGTCCCCTCGCAGCCCCACGCGCAAAATTACGAACTGAACCCAATTCGGCCGTAACTCCATCCAGACCAGCGACTTCCAGCCTTCGGTGAGCAGCGCCGAAGCCAACCGGATCGCAAAAATCCTGAACAACAAACCCGCCGCGGGAATGTCTATATAGATCACCGCATGTCATCCAGATTTCCCTGCTTGTTCGCCTCGCTGCTCGTTGCGGTCTGCCTTTATGGACAAACCAATACCGGGGAGCTGCGCATCTACGTCGCCGATGCCACGAGGCACCCCGTGCAGACCACCGTGCAACTGGTCAGCGAAGCCAACCAGTACCGGCGGACTTTTCAGACCGACGCAACCGGACATCTGTCCGTCAGCCGGCTGCCGTATGGCGTCTACCGCGTCGGACTCGAACACGTCGGATTCGCGCCATACTCCGGTCTGGTCGAAGTGCGGTCGGCGGTCCCTAAGGAACTCAATCTGGTCCTGACCCTGGCGCCCCTGGCCACGACCGTTACGGTCACCGACAATCAAACCTTGATCGATCCGGACCGCGTCGGCACGGTCAACCGCGTTGGCTCGGACACCATAGCCGACCGGCCGGCATCCCTGCCCGGGCGTTCGATCGTCGATCTGGTCAACTCGCAACCCGGATGGCTCTACGAAGGAAATGCGGTTCTGCACCCGCGCGGTTCCGAGTACATGACTCAGTTCGTGGTGGACGGCATTCCGTTAACCGACAACCGTTCACCGAGCTTCGGTCCCGAAATCGAGGCGGATGACGTGCAATCCCTGAGCGTCTACACGGCAGGCTTTCCAGCGGAATACGGGCGAAAGCTGGGAGGCGTGGTTGCGATAGAACCCGCGAAAGATACTCTGCCGGGATTTCACGGCGATTTTCTGGCATTCGGCGGCAGCTACACGAGCCTCGATGGTTACTTTCTCGGCCAATACAACTGGGCGCGCAACACCGTCACCTTCAGCGCGAGTGGATCCGAGACCGATCACTATCTCAACCCTCCCGTCGTGCAGAACTACACGAATCACGGAAGCACCGGCAATTTCTCGCTGCGCTACGAGCGCGACCTGACCGACAAAGACCGCGTGAGCCTGTCGGTGACCCGTGCGGTCTCCCGATTCGAAGTGCCCAATGAGCAGATCCAGCAGGCCGCCGGGCAGCGCCAGGACCGGGGCATCACCGAAACCATGGGGATCGCTTCCTACCAGCACGTCTTCTCGCCCAACATCGTCGGCGAGCTGCGCGGCATGGTGCGGTCTGACGAACAAACGCTCGATTCCAATCCGCTCTCGACCCCGGTGATCGCCTTCCAGGACCGCAGCTTCGATGAAGGCTATCTCAAGGGGACGATTTCGATTCACCAGGGCCGCAATGAATGGAAGGCGGGTTTTGAGGCCGACTCCACCAAGCTCCACGAAGAATTCAGCGACATCATTACGGACTTCTCCCAGTTTGACGAGGACACCCCGCCGACCTTCCAGTTCAGCGGCAGAAAATGGGACCTCGAGCAGTCCGCGTTTGTTCAGGACGAGATCAATCTGGGGAAATGGCACGTCAGTGCGGGCCTGCGCTACGACCACTACCAACTGCTGGTGAACAAGACCGCGTTCAGCCCGCGCCTGGGGGTTTCCCGTTATTTCAAAAAGGCCGACCTGGTGCTGCACGGCTCTTATGACCGTGTCTTTCAAACGCCCTTTTTCGAAAACATCCTGCTCTCCAGTTCCTCCCAGGTGCTTTCCTTGAACCCCATATTTCTGCGGCTTCCCGTGGAGCCCTCCTACGGGAACTACTTCGAGTTCGGCCTGACCAAGGGCTTCTTCCAAAAATTGCGCCTGGATGTGAACGGCTTCGACCGGCACGTGAACAACTACGGTGATGACGACGAACTGCTGGACACCGGGGTGAGCTTCCCGATCACCTTCGCCAAGGCGCATCTCTATGGCGTGGAAGCCAAACTGGAGATTCCGCATTGGGGAAATTTCAGCGGTTTCGTCAGTTACTCCTATATCGTGGGCGCCGCCTATTTCCCGGTGACCGGTGGCTTGTTTCTTGGCGACGATGTGGCCGACGCGGCCGGGGTAGGCCGCTTCTGGGATTCGCAGGATCAGCGCAACACGGTCCGCGCTCGCTTTCGATACGATCTGACCCGGCGCCTGTGGATCGGCGTGGGCGGAGAATACGGAAGCGGTCTGCCGGTAGAGTTCGACGGCGACCCGCAGGACGCCATCGACCAATACGGCCAGAAGGTGGTCGATCGGGTAAACCTTGCCCATGGCCGCGTCAGACCGTCGCTCTCGATTAATGCCTCGGTGGGCGCGGAACTTCTCCGCACCGAGAAATTCAAATTGTCGCTCCAGGCCGATGGATCGGATCTCAATAATCGCCTGAATGTGATCGACTTCGCCGGCCTGTTCTCCGGCAATGCCATTGCCCCGCAGCGCAGCTTCTCTGTCCGCCTCAAGGCGAAGTTCTAGCGCCCGGCAAAACTGCCGAATCTTGAATCCCGGAGCCCTTGTAAAGACTCCATTAAAATTGGTGAACACGATGCTCGAGGAGCGGGAACAAGTCTATCGCCTGGCGTGCCTGGAGCTCCGCGGTGGCAATCACTTAGCGGCATATCCCGCCGAATTGCCGGGATTAACGGGTTGGGTTTCGTGCCGGCCTCTGCATCCTTCCCCGCGGGGCGGCGATCTTTACTACCTATCTGCGTGCAGCCAGGGCGTGGTTGCGCGAGTAGCGCTGGCCGACGTGGCCGGCCACGGCGAAATCGTGAGCGCCGCCGCGGTTCGGCTCCGCGATGCGCTGCGAGAGCACGTGGATCATTGGGATCAGTCGCTGCTCATCCGGCGGCTCAACGAGAGCTTTTTCCAAAGCGCGGAAGGCAAATATGCCACGGCTTTCCTGGCCAGTTTCTATGCCGGCTCTGGTGAGCTGCTGTTCACCAATGCGGGCCATTTGCCTCCCCTCTGGTATCGGGCCGCAACCGGTGAGTGGAGCCTCATGCAAGATTCCACGCCGCACAGCAAAGAGATTCTGGACCTGCCTCTTGGTTTGATCGCCGGAACATCCTACAGTCAGACCGCCGTGCAACTGGAAATGGGCGACCTGGTGCTCCTGTATACGGACGGCATCAACGAATCGAGCGACGAATCGGGCGAGCAGCTCGGACTCGAAGGTTTGTTAAGCATCGCGCGGACCCTTCCGACAGAATCGGCGCAGGCTGCCGGGCAAGCCCTGCTCACGGCGATCGAGCGGTTTCGTGGAACGACGCCGGCTGAGGACGACGAGACCGTCGTAGCGCTGCAGCGGCGCGAGGTTGCGGCATGATTGCCCATATTGCCTGCCGTCGCGCGTCCGAACATCGAGTCCCCGACGGCGCCGTAGTCTATAATGGACGAGATTCCATGTCCGGTGTGGTCGATGCGCAGCCACTCAGCGTTCGCCCGGCGGCGGAGGACCGTATGAAGATCTCCATTCGCGACGCCGGAGAGGCGAAGATCGTCGAAGTCGAAGGCAGGGTCGACATGAGCACTTCCGCCGATCTGCGCAAGTCCCTGTTCGCCATCCTGCTCGAGGCGCCCAAGCTGGTCCTCAACCTGGGGGCCATTCGCTACATCGATAGCTCCGGAATCGCGATCCTGATCGAGGCGCTCAAAGACTCCCAGCGCCTGAACAAGGAATTCGTCTTGTTCGGTCTCAGCCCTGCGGTCGAGCAAGTCTTCCGGCTCACCCACGTCATGCGAATCTTCCGGGTCTTCAACACCGAACAAGAGGCTCTGGGAAACGTCTGATGCAGTTCGTGGCGGAGGTGGGCGCCGCTACGGAGCGCAGTGTCGCGTACGTCGGCGGCCTGGCACAGCTCTTCGGAAAATCTCTGTGGCTGCTGTTCACTTCGCCCCTGAAGCGCGGCCGTATCTTCCATCGCGCCGTCCATCAAGCCATGGTAGCGGGGGTCGGCGCGATTCCCATCATTTCGCTCATCACGTTCTTTGTTGGAGTCATCATCGCGCTGCAGGGCGCCTATGAGTTGCAGCGCCTTGGCGCAATGCAGTTGGTGGCCAGCCTGGTATCGATCTCCATCACGCGGGAACTTGGCCCGCTGATCACCGCCATCGTAGTGATCGGAAGATCCGGATCCGCCTTCGCCGCCGAGATCGGAACCATGCGCGTCACCGAAGAGTTGGATGCGCTCGAAACCATGGCCCTCGATCCTGTGGCGTTCCTGGTAGTGCCGAAATTCTTGGCCATGGCGCTGATGATGCCCTGCCTCGCCGTCTGGTCTGACTTGATGGGAATCCTCGGCGGCGCCGTATTCGGCGTCGTCGGAGCCAACTTCACCTTTGGCAGCTACTTCAATGCCACCCGCGACGCCCTGGTCATGAATGACGTCACCACCGGCATCACCAAGAGCCTGGTCTTCGGGCTGGTAATCACCGCCGTCGGCTGTCAGGAAGGATTCTCGACTGGCTCCGGAGCGGAGGGCGTGGGACAATCGACCACTTCGGCGGTGGTGGTTTCGATTCTTCTGGTCATCCTTATCGATCTCGTCTTCACCACGTTGTTCTACGTCACGCGGGGGGTTTCATAGACCATGGCTGCTCCGCCGAGTGTTCCTCCGGCAATTGCGGCGAATGAACTCCGCTTGGAATACAGCGGCCGCGAGGTGCTGCACGGCCTTTCGTTCGAAGTTCGCAACGGCGAGACGATGGTGGTGATAGGCGGATCGGGCTCGGGAAAAAGCACGTTGCTTCGTACGCTGGTGGGCCTGGAGCGGCCATCTTCCGGGGCAGTGCACATCAAGGGAGTAGACATCACCAAGGCCAATGCCCGTGAAATGGATGCCATCCGTAAAAAAATCGGACTGGCCTTCCAGGGTGGCGCGTTGATCGGCTCTCTGTCTGTCGGCGAGAACATCGCCCTGCCGCTGCTCGAGCACACCAATCTCGAGCCGTCCACCATCGAAGTAATGGTCCGCATCAAACTGGAACAGGTGGGGTTGAGCGGCTTCGAGAATTACAGTCCCGCGCAGCTCAGCGGGGGCATGAAGAAACGCGCCGCCTTTGCCCGCGCCATGGCCATGGATCCTGAGATCCTGTTCTTCGATGAACCCTCCGCGGGCCTCGATCCCATCACCGCGGCCGGAATCGACGAGTTGATCCTGAATCTCAAAAAAGCCTATGCCATGAGCATCGTCGTGGTGACTCACGAACTGGCCAGCGCCTTCCTGATCGCCGACCGGATCACCCTGATCAACCGCGGCACCATCGTGGCGGTCGGCACCGTTGCGGAAGTGCAGAACAGCAAAAATCCTCTGGTGCGGCAGTTTCTCGACCGTATTGCGGATTCCAACCAGGACGACCAGGTGGACCATCTGCGCATGTACACCGAAGGGATTGATTAAGACAATGGAAGCTATGCGCGAACGCACGCTCGTCGGACTGTTCGTTCTGGTTGCGGGCGGCTTACTCTTTGGAACCATGCTGCTTGTATCCGGAGGCATCGGCGGCTCTACCGTTCCCCACCGGGCTTATTTCAAATTCGCAGGCGGGATACAACCGGGCGCGCCGGTGCGCTACGGCGGATTGACCGTCGGCAAGGTAGACCGGGTCCGCGTGGATCCCGCGGACACCACGCGCATCGAAATTCAGTTCTCGGTCGATCGCGATGCGCCTCTAAAAACCAACAGCGTGGCCAAGATTTCCGCTCTCGGCCCGTTGAGCGACAATTACATCGAGGTCTCCACGGGCACCCCGGGCGCAGGGCGAGCCCCGGCAGGCTCGGTGCTGCCGTCGACGGAGTTTTTCGGGCTGCCGCAGTTGGGCGAAGCTGCCCAAGCGCTGATGCCGGATGTACAGAAGGCTCTCGCAAGCCTGAATCATAACCTCGACGATTTACAGGTCACTGTCGCACGCGCCAATGATCTGCTCAATGACCGCAATCGCGGCCATATCGGCAACTCGCTCGATAATCTCGATCACCTGGTTGCGGATGCGCGTCCCAAGGTAACCCAGTCTCTGAATAATCTGAATGGCCTGCTCGACGATGCACGCCCCAAGGTCTCGACCAGCCTTACCAATGTGCAGGAATTGACCGCCAAGTTGAAGCCGCTGCTCGATGACATCAAAACCACGACCGCGCGCGCCAATGACACACTGGGGCACTTGGATTCCACGCTGGTCGAGAACCGCCCCGATATCCGCGCTTCCGTCGTGGGATTGCGCGATACGCTCGCCAAGTCCACCGCGCTGCTCGATCAACTGAATCAAACGCTCGATCAGAACTCCGCCAACATCGATGAGTTATTGGATAACATCCGCATGTCCACCGAGAATTTGCGGTCGCTGACGGAAACCTTGAAACAAGCGCCGGCCAGCCTGATCCGAGGCATGAAAGTGGTGGAGCGCAAGCCGGGAGAGGTTCGGGAGTAGCTTATGCGTTTTACGCTTTCACTGTGCTCAATTGCAATGACGTGCCTGATCGGCGCGGGCTGCGCCGGCACCCGGCCGGTGCACTACTACACTCTCGAACCGGCTACCGTCCCGGCCGCGCAGAGCAAGCCGGACGGACCAATCATGGTTGTGGGTCACATCGCTACGCCGGAAGCCTTACAGGACGGGCGCATACGCTATCGAGCGGGAACCAACGAAGTGGGTGGATATGAATACCATCGGTGGATGGAGCGGCCGGGTGAGCTCGTGCAGGATGCGCTCGTGCGCGTGTTGCGCGCCTCCGGCAATTACCAGCACGTTCTCGAATCTTCCAGCTCGGCCGTAGGCGACTACCTGTTGCGCGGCAAGCTCTCGGATTTCGGAGAAGTGGACAACCCGACCATCCAGACCCGGATATCTCTCCACTTAGAGCTGATCGACAGGAAAACCAATCGCAGCGTTTGGGATCATCACTACGATCACCTGGAACCCGCCAGCGGCAAGAGTATAAACGGATGTCGTACAGTCCATGGACCGCAACTTGCAACAAGTGATCGGCAACGTTACCGCGGAGATCGGCAAGTTCCTGGCGACCCGCAACTGAAGTTCAGAACTCCAGCTCCACCTCGTCGACAAAGCACCAGCCCCAATCCTCGCCCGGCTCGATCGATCGCATGATCGGGTGCTTGGTCTGGTGAAAGTGCTTGGTCGCATGCTTGTTCTTCGACGAATCGCAGCAACCGACGTGGCCGCAACTGAGGCACAGCCGCAAGTGCACCCAGGTGTCGCCCATCTTGAGGCACTCTTCGCAGCCGCGCGTATGCGGCTTTACCGGGCGTATCTGATCAGTGTGAGTGCATTGCGTCATTGGTCACTCCGGATGGCTCCTGAAGGCTGGGCGAACGGCAGCCGGATTTGAAAGTGCGTATCGCCAGGCGTCGACTCGACGCGGATCTCACCGCCGATGGTCGCGTACGATGCGGGCCGCGGTTTCGAGGCCGAGTCCGGTGCCCTTGCCGACAGGCTTGGTAGTAAAAAACGGCTCGAAAATCCGTCGCTGAATTTCTGGCGGAATGCCCGGACCGTTGTCGGCGATTTCGACCAGCAGCCGGTCCCGCGTCGCGCGCAGTGCGTATGCGCAGTTCGCCCTTGCCTTGCATGGCGTCGATCGCGTTGTCGATCAGGTTGGTCCACACCTGGTTCAACTCGCTGCCGCGCGCGCAGATCTTCGGCAGGCTGCGATCGTAATCGCAGCGTCACGTTGATGCCGTGCTTCGATGCGTGGTGCAGCATGCAGTCAGCGTGCTTTCGAGACCATGGTGAATGTCGATCTCCTGCTCGGGACCCTGGTCCATGTAGGTGTATTCTTTGATCGCTTTGACCAGTTCGGAGATGCGTCCGCGTTGAATTCTCAATCTCGTACCAGAAGGCTACAGATGGTAAGCGAAGCGGTGATGCGCGCCAGAAGATCACCCAGCACCTCCGGCGGGAATTGAGCGGCGATCCGGTCGAACCACTCCGCCTCGCAGCCCGGCATCGACCAGCGCGGGCGCAATCTCCCAGGCGCGCGCCACCCCGTGGCGCTCCAGGCATTGCGCGACAGCTTCTTCGCAATCGCTGCGCTCGAGCGAATCCAGGTTCGCCGTCGCCTCCGCGCGCTCCGCGAGTTCGTGTTCCAAGACCGGCACGGCTGCCCGCTGTTCGGCCGATAAGTGGGTGCGCATCCAGCCGCGCAGCAGCCGTGCGAAACGTCAGAAACGCTTCGCGCAGGCTGCCCACCGCGCGGCGCGCCGCCGCCGCCGGATTGTTCAACTCGTGCGCCAGGCCAGCCGAAATCTTGCCCAGCGCCGCCAGTTTTTCGTTCTGATCCTGTAGCTGCGTGGTCTCGGCGTACACGATCGGTCAGGATGCCCACCAGCCGCGCCTGAGGACCGGCAACCGCTCCAGCATTCTCGGAAAATGGTCTGCTGGGTACAGCGCGCCGCGTGTCGGCATCGTAGCACGCGCCGTGGACGGGAAAGTTGGTCAGGCGGGAGTACGGCAGCATGCCCGTAATGGTCGGGCGCCCGGAAGGTCAATGACGGACATGGACGGGTTCGGCGGATGGTTCGCCCATCTCGCCCTCCAAAACGACAAACATGTGGTCCGCCGGCTCGCCCTCGCGGACCAGGACATCGCCCGGCGCGTAGCTCACCTCCGTCATTTGCGAGGCCAGCCAGTCCAGATCTTCCGGCGGCAAATCGCTGAACGCTTCGCACTACGCGCAACTCTTCGGCTAGCTGTCATGTCACACCTTGCTCAAATACTGATGCACGAACTGAATCGCAATGGAGCCTTCTCCCACGCCCGGACGCCACGCGCTTCACCGAGCCATGGCGCACGTCGCCGACCGCGAATATGCCGGGCACGCTGGTTTCGAGCAGGCCGGGATCGCGTTCGAGCGTCCAGCCCTTGGGCCGCTTGCCATCCCGCAGCAGGTCCGGGCCGGTCAGGATGAAACCGCGCTCGTCGCGCTCGACGACGCCGTCCAGCCACTCGGTGCGCGGCTTGCGCGCCGATGAAGACGAAGAGCGCCGTGGCGTCCACCATTTGCCGCGTGCCGGTGCGTTCGGCACTCGATGGTGATGCGCTTCCAGGCGGGTCTTCGCCGTGCACTTCCACGACGTACGACTGGCACTCCACCGTCAATGTTGGGCGTTCGTCCGATGTCGTCGATCAGGTATCTCGACATGGAAGCCGCCAGCGACTCGCCGCGCACCAGCATGACCACGCGGCGCGCGTACGGCGAGAAGTTCATCGCCGCCTGGCCCGCGGAATTGGCGCCGCCCACGATGTAGACGTCTTCGTCGCTTGCAGGACAGCGCTTCGTCGATCCCGCGCCGTAGTAGACGCCCGGCGCCGTTCAGACGATCCATGCCCGGCACGTCGAGCTTGCGCCATTGCACTCCGGTGGCGATCACCAGCGCGTCGGCACGAAAGCTCGCTGCCGTCGTCCAGCTTGAGATCGCGGTAGGGACCATCGATCCGCAGAGACACGACTTCCTGCGGCGCCAGAATCTCCGCGCCGAAGCGCCGCGCCTGCGTCACCGCGCGCCGCGTCAGGTCGTAGCCGCTGAGCCCGGCGGGAAATCCGAGATAGTTCTCGATGCGGGAGCTCAGTCCCGCCTGTCCGCCCGGCGCCTCGCGCTCGATCGATCACGGTCTTCAGGCCTTCGGATGCGCCATAGACCGCCGCCGCCAGTCCGGCGGGACCGCCGCCGATGATGACCAGATCGTAAAACTCCGCCTCGGCGCGAGTCTGCAGGCCGATATGGCTCGGCGACCTGCGCCGGGCTCGGGTCCGGAAGGCGTCCGCCATCGGGGAACAGAATGAGCGGGAACTGCTGCTCTGTCGGGCGCCAGCAAGTCCAGCGCGCTGGCGGACTTCGGGATCGCGGTCCAGCCGCCTCCACATCCAGCCAGCGATAGGGAACCTGGTTGCGCGCCAGAAATTCGCGCAGGTCGTAGGATTGCGGCGACCAGCGGGTGCCCAGCACCCGCATTCCTTCAAAAGGCGGCCTGTAGGACGCCTGCCAGTCGTCGAGCAGATCGTCGAGCACCGGGATAGAGATTCTGCTCCGGCGGATCCCACGGCTTCAGCAGATAGTGATGCAGCTTGATGTCGTTGATGGCCGTATGGCCGCATCGGTGTCCGCGTAGGCGGTCAGCAGGACGCGCTTGGCATCGGGGATAGATTTCATCGCGCCGCGAGCAGAAACTCGATGCCGTTCATCTGCGGCATGCGGTGATCGGCCAGCAACAGCGCGACAGGCTCGTTGCGCTGCTGCAGCTTGTCCAGCAGATCGAGCGCCGCCGGGCCGGAATTGGCCGACAGAATACGATAGTTCTCAGCGTACTGGTGGCGCAGGTCGCGCTCGACAGCCTTCAGCACCTCGGGATCGTCGTCAATGGTCAACAGCACGGCCTTTGGCATAATCGTCGGGTCGGATGGGGACAAGAGCTTGGATGCGTCTGGGGCGGCGAAGGTCGCAGGAAGCTCCTGGAGCAGCCCTGATACCTTCGCTCCATTGCTGTAGTCTGAATGTTTCTGATAAGATCCACCTCGTCCCGATATTCGCGCTCATACTGACCAGGCTGGCACTTGCCGAATCCTCGTTCGAAACAGCACGTGCACTGCAGACGCAGGGCCGTTACACCGAGTCCGAGAACGCACCCAGGTTGGTACGCCCTGGGACGGATTGCGGTTCCTCTTTAGAAATTGGAGCGGCCAAGCGCAGCGGGATTAAGTCGGAGCTCCTCTACGCTGCTGCCCAAAATCGCAGGCTTGGCGTAACCTCTCAGTAGCTTCTCCGGCCACTTGACAGCCGCGCCTGAGCCAATCAGCACCCAGGTTTCGCGCTTGGCCGCAGGGTCGCCGTTCTGAAACTGAAGCGCACAGGCATAAGGTAAAGCCGAAGCCGGCTCGAGCTGCAAAACCCAGGTGCCGAAGGGCTTTGGCGGCCCCGGCGATCTCGGTTTCGGATGCCTCGCGAAATTCACCTCGTGACTCGTAGACCGCCCGCAACGCGTGGTCGCCGGTTGCCAATTCCGCAACCGATAGCGCATCGGTATGCACCTCCGGCAAAGCTTCGACGTGATTGCGGCCCATCTTCCAGGCGCGCAAGGCCGAGTTCGCACCCTGCGCCTGGCACGCCACAATCCTGGGGGCGGCCGATATCTGCTTTCGTTCCGCCAGCTCTCGAAAACCCTTCCATATGCCATACGTGCCATCGCCGCTTCCTGCGGGAACGAACACCCGATCCGGCGCGCTCCCACCAAGAGAGTCTACAATTTCAAATGCAATGGTCTTGAATCCTTCGATCCCGAAAGGATTGGAGTGACCGGCCCGCGGACAAAGGATAGTGCAGGGAAAGTGACTCTGCGCCGCCACGAGCCGATTAATCATCCTGTCCTGGCAACCACCCAAGACGACGCGGGCGCCAAAGCTTTGCATGAGAGCGAGCTGTAACTCCGACGTGCCGGGATTACACAGGATAGTAGCGTCCAGCCCGGCTGCACTGGCATAGGCGGAAGCAGAGTTTCCATGATTGCCCGTGCTGCTCGCAATGACTCGCTGAAATCCGAACTGCCGCGCCATAGAGATCGATACGGCATTGGGGCGGTCTTTCCAGGACCATGTCGGGTTACTGGTTTCGTTCTTGAGAAAGACTCTGGCGTTTACACCGGGTAAGTCGATCGGGACGAATGGCGTTGAGCCTTCGTGCAGAGTAACTCGCTGATCGAGCTCCACTGCAGGCAGCAAACCAGCCCATCGCCAGACGCCAGGAAGCATTTCCGGCTCGAGGCTCTCGATGCCATACTTCATTTCGAGCGGACGTTTCTTCCCTTCTTCCAAGCAGCGCGGACAACCGAAGAACAGCGGGCCAACATCGAACCAGGACTGGCACCAGTCACACTGCAGCCAGCTATTCGACATAGCTCTCTTTCTGAATCAGAACCGCCCAATTGCTTTCCCGGATGAAGGCCTTGCTGCGCAGTCCTCCGACGATACCGTCGGAAGGAGCCACATATTCTTCGATTACTGCGCCAGTCGGGCTCACGTCACAGCGAGAATCTGACCGGCCGCGACCCGTTGCCCCAGCGAGACATGCGCTCGAAACAGGCCCGATGCCCGGGCAAGCTGCCAATCGCCAAGCAGAAGCTGGCGGCCTTCAGGCGGAGACTGCGGTGTCTCATACATGCCCCAATGCGCAAGGCATCGAAAAATACCGTCGCGATACGCGGCAGCGCCCTCGATCGAAAGCTGACCCGCGCCGCGATATTCATTGCCGATCGCAACCGTGCCTCGCTTCGACGCCTCCCAGGAAAGAACACCATCGGTCGGAGGCAATTGCCAAAGAGCGGGCAACCCGAACTGCATCGCCGCGCTAAAGGACGGGTTCTCCCTCGACGGCTCACCATAGAAACCGGCCACTGGAAGAAACACGTACTCCACTCCTCCACTATGCAGGTCGATGAGATAGTCTGCGCCATCCGCCAGCCGCTCAAACAACGCTGTCGCGAGCCGCTCCGTGGGTTGCCCGGCGGGGTTTCCCGGAAAGCAGCGCGCCAGGTTCAATCCATCTGGATTCGTGCGTGTTCCTGCTGTGAAGGCTGGAGGATTGGCGACGGGAACAGCCGTCAACGAACCGCATAGCTTCGCGGGGTCGAGCGCGGCGATAAATTCGGCGATGGCTGCCGGACCTTCGTATTCATCGCCATGAATTCCCGCAGTAATGACTGCGGTCTTGCCGAGCGGCGATCCTTTCCAATGGAACACATCGAGTGTCACTCCCGGAATCGCTTCCCAGCTCTGCCAGCCGTTGTGCCAATCCATGTCGTGACCATGATGCCACGACGAAGAGGATCGAGCCTGCTAATGCGCCATGGCGGCGATGCGCCGTCCGATCGCCCGGGACGCCGTAAAAACATGGCCGACCCGCAGCACCCCCGCCAGGCGGTATTGGCCGATCGCAAACATGCCGGCAGAGGCCACGCAGCCACACTCGCTGCACACCGGCTGCCCGCCGAACTGGCAGGGCGTCACGCGCGATTTCAGGTCGGCGGTGTAGCAGTCTGTCACTTGGGCGAAAATGCATTCGCGAGGCGAGCTCGGCGGTGTTCTGAGCGCGCTTAACACCACACTCGGAAGGTCCACTTTCGGAAACGCCTCCCTCACTTGGGCGAGCTCTTCGACCGCCGCCACGCGATCCGGCGGCAGTAATCGCTCTTCGGAGCACTCGCCTTCCTGGGGCGTGTATAAGCTGAACCAGATCTTGCGCACTGTGTCGCGCTCTGACCAAAACGCGGCAAACTTCGCGAGGTAGCCCGGCGAACGGAGCATCTGCCGGGTAACCGTACAATGCACAATCACCCGATGGCCGGCGATGTTTTCGAGAATGCGCTGATAAGTCGCCGGAAAGCGCCGCTTGTCATGCTCGGGCTGAAGTCCATCGATCGAGACCACCAAATGCAGATTGCTGAGCTTGTTCCATTCTGCGGGAATCGTCCGTACCGCGCTGGTAACTAACTGCACTTCGGTTCCAAGCCGCTCGAGCTTCGGCAGCAGCTCGTTCAGCTCGCGAAATCTCACCAGGGGTTCGCCTCCAACGATCGAGATATGCAGAGGACGAAGCTGCCGGACCAGTTCCAGAACCTGCTCGACCAGCTTGTCACCGCGGAAATCGCCAAGCTGCCTGAGCTCTACTCCGTTACCTAAGTGATCGGGTTGATACGCATAGCAGCCCGGACAATGCAGGGGACACTCCTTGGTGATCTCGATTGACAGCAAAGGTGCTCGCCCCTGCAGGATTCGGAACCATCCCGGGAAAATGTCGGAGTGCTTCATATGGGTCATTGGACGCCGCCCGGCTCACCCAGTTTCGCGCCATGAGTATAGAAAGCTACAGTCGCAGGTGGATGCGACAGCTATTTAAAGACTTCGTAAGCGAAAGCCGCCGTCCACATCGATGATTTGGCCGGTTGAGTAATCCAACAGACCATCCGCGATGGCGCGCACGGCCCGCGCTACGTCGGCGCCTTCTCCCATGCGCGGCTGTGGCAGCAGACCAGCGGCAATGCGATCGCTATAGGCTTTCTCTACCGCCAGAGTCATGTCTGTGCGAATGATACCGGGCCGGATCTCGAAGACCTGTATGCCGTGCGCGGCCAACCGTTGTGCGTAGACGGCCGCGGACATACTCAGTCCCGCCTTCGAAATACAATACTCGGCGCGATTCACCGAAGCTGTATAGGCGGAAATCGAAGTGATGAAGACGATGCGGCCGCTACCGTGCTCGAGCATCCATCGCGCCGCGGCGGCGGTCAAAAAGTGCGGGCCTTTCAGATTCGTCGCGATCAGCTCGTCGAAGCTTGCTTCCGAGCTTTCCACAATGTCGCGACGTTCGCGCGGCGCGATGCCGGCATTGTTCACCAGGAGTTCCAGGCGGTCCGATCGCTCGCGGGCCAGCCGCATGAGCGCCTCCCGGTCCGCTGCCGACGAGATGTCGCATTTCACGATCTCGACGCCAGTCTCCGCGGCCAGACTCTCGGCGGCTTCCTGATTGCTTTTATAGGTGGCGATAACGCGATGCGTGCGCGACAGCTCCACCGCGATGGCGCGGCCGATTCCGCGGCTGCCGCCAGTGACGATGCTAATGGGCTTGGGCAAGAGCGTCGTCGATGCCCTTCGAAATTTCCGCGAAGGTAAAGGTCTCGATAAATGGCTTGCCGTTTACGAAAACGGTTGGAGTGTGGACCACACCGCGCGATACGCCGTCCTGATAATCCTTCTCCACCAACTCCGCATAGTGCGGATTCGCCAGCGCGGCGATCGCCTCCTCCTGGTCGACGCCGTGCGCCTTGGCGAAGGTGGCTAGCCGTAAGTTGAAGTTGCTCTCATCAGTAACGGAGATGCTGGCCATCGTGTAACGCCGAAACTCGAGCGCCACCTCAGGCTTACGATCAGCGAAAAATCGTGCGGCAATGGCCGCCCGGCGCGCCCAGGCATGCTTGGCGAGCGGAAAGTCGCGATGGACGAATGCCACTTTAGCCGCGTATCGCGGCAGAATCTTCTCATCCATCATCTTGCGGAAATCGGCACAGTCCGGGCACTGCAGGTCTTCATAGATGACCACCCGGACGGGACTATCCGGCATCCCTTCGACCGGCGGCGTTTGTGCGGAAAGTGTCATTGCGAAAGCCAGGAGTGCCAGCGCCAGTCTCATAAAGGCGCGGGGGCCTTTTGACCCTTGGCCCCAGGCTTGGAGACAGCCGCAAGGTTCGCGGGTAACTTCGCGGATGAAGCAGTCGATCCCGCCGTGAATTGCAGACTGGCGACCTCCGCGACTTCGTACGTCTTGATCGCGTCGCCTACTTCCATTTTCACAGTGCGCGCGGTTCCGCCCATGTAGGTGCCTTGAACGACCTGGCCGTTGCGCAGAGTGAGGGTATCGCCAAAACCGGCGGTGGCGAAGGCCATCGCACATAGAACTGTAGCGAAGCGCATGTCCACATTGTATGATGGAGCGCGCGTCGATGTTTTGGACTCAGCTCTTTCGCTCCCTCCAGCCTCTTCACAATCCCATCGGCTTTGGGGCTGATGACTTCGTCGAGTTGGAACTCGCCGCGTTGCTCGTTTTGCTGATCGTGTTCCACTCGCTCACGGCGGCGCGTTTTGAGCGGCTCGCGCGGCGCACCGGGCTCTGTATGGTCCTGTTGGCGGCGTTGCCAGTCATCCTGCGATTGGCGCTGCTTTCCCAAAGTCCGATTCCTACACCTGGCGGCGCCGACGATTTCGCACATCTGCTGGCCGGAGAGACATTGCTCCACGGACGGTTGGCCAATCCCGCACATCCCTTGCACCAGTTCTTCGAAACGGTGTTCGTGCTGCAGGAGCCGGCTTACAGCTCGATCTTCCCAATCGGTCAAGGCGTGGCCCTGGCGATCGGCCAATTACTCTTCGGGCATCCGTGGGCAGGGGTGGTTCTCTCGGTGGCAGCGTTTTGCTCACTATGCTATTGGATGCTACGCGGCTGGACTTCTCCAGGCTGGGCGCTCGTGGGAGGATTGCTGGCCGTCATCGAATTCGGTCCGCTGCGATATTGGATGAACACCTACTGGGGCGGCGCCGTGTCCGCCACCGCAGGCTGCCTGGTGTTCGGCGCTCTACCGAGATTACGCAGCCGAGCCGCGACCCGCGATGCAGTCTGGTTAGGCCTGGGCATTGGCATCCAATTACTCGCCAGACCATTCGAGTGCGCGCTTCTCTTGATGGCGGTGCTTCTGTTCTTCCTGCCGGACCTGCGTCGCGTGCCGCAATGGCGTGTCCTTGCTCCGCACAGCTTCCGTGGTAGCACTGGCCGCACTGCCGGCCATCGCATTGACGCTTGTCCAGAACAAGCAAGCGACCGGCAGTTGGACAACGCTCCCCTACATGCTCAGCCGGTATCGATACGGAGTCCCTACTTCATTTACGTTTCAACCGAATCCGGCGCCGCACGGCCCGCTGACGATCGATCAACAGCTCGATTACGACGCGCAAGCTGTCATTCATGGCCAGAGCGCGGGAAACCATCGGCTCTTTTGTGGAACGATTCGCCGGCCGTGTACGGTTCTATCGCTTCTTCTTTCTGCCGCCACTCTATCTGGCCCTGCCGTTTTTCCTGCTATCGCTTCGAGAGCCTCGATTTCGATGGGTAGTTCTCGCTTTACTCGCCTTTAGTCTTGGTTCTAACTTCTATCCTTATTTCTATCCGCACTACATCGCCGCTGCGACTTGCCTCTTCGTGCTCGTGAGCGTGACCGGACTCGAACGACTAAGTCAATGGAAAATACGCGGCGACTTAGCCGGACTGGCAGCTTCGCAGTTACTCGTTATCCTCTGTGTTGCCACCTTTCTATTCTGGTACGGCTTTCACTTATTCGGCAACTACGAACCAATCCGTCGCCGATACGAAATTACGAAAACTGGGACTACGTAAACCATGGCGATCCGGACGGGCGGATAGCGATCAATAGCCGTCTGGCGGAGACGCTCAGGTAAGCAATTGGTGTTTGTGCACTACACGCCGCGCCACTTGTTTGCGGAATGGGTCCACAACGCGGCCGATATCGACAAGTCGCGAATAGTTTGGGCGCAAGATCTCGGTCCCCTGGAGAATCAGAAGCTGCAGCAGTATTATCCCGATCGCAAAGTTTGGTTACTCGAGCCGGACGCGCGGCCTCCCAGGCTCGAGCCTTATCAGCCACCGCCGTCGCCGGTTACTCCTAAACTCGAAGCTCCGAGTCCGGAACAAAATGGTATACAGCTCCTGCCGGTTCCATAGCGGCGCGCTACACTGATTACTTACCTATGGATAGCATTCGCGTCACTCTGGAAGAATTCAAAGTTCTCGGCAAAGAGCTCGTGGATAAGGTCCATGAGATTATTCACGAGGGTAATGTTCGCCGCATTATCATCAAGGACGACCATGGCCACACCTTCATGGAAATCCCCTTAACCGTTGCGGCGATCGGGGTCGTGGCCGCACCGGTCCTGGCAGCGGTCGGCGCGATTGCCGTGCATCTGGCCCACTTCACAATTGTGGTCGAGCGCATCGACCCTCAGCCGCCCGCCGAACCTCTCGTCCCTAACACTCCAGATGGTCCGAAGGCGTGAGTGATGGCAGCTTACGACCACGAACTGAGTCGTATCGTGGAAGAGCTGAACCGGGCCGCGCCAGGTTCACGCCCGATCGAAAGACCCCAGCCCGCGCGTACACCTCAGGGTGACGAATCGCTCGATCGACTTCTCGCTTTCGCCGGCCGCCAGAACGCTTCCGACGTTTTGTTGATCGCCGGCACTCCTGTGGCTCTGCGGGTCAATGGAGCCTTGGCTCCTGCCGTTGGACCGCCCCTCCATGCGGACGACGTTCGCCACCTGGTCCTGCCATTGCTGGATGCGCGTCAATACGAGGAGCTGCAAAAGAAAAAGTCCGTAGACTTCTGCTTCGTTCGCGATCCACTGGGCCGCTTCCGCGCCAACATCCATCATCAGCGCGGCACGCTGGCCGCCAGCATTCGTCTGCTGCCCGCGCGTATCCCAACGCTCGAATCACTGCACCTGCCCTCTACGCTGGGCCGCCTGCTCGAGCGTCGTCAGGGACTGGTGCTGGTCACCGGCCCCACCGGTTGCGGCAAGTCCTCATCCCTTGCCGCGATGATCGACCTCATCAACACCCGCCGCCGCGTACACGTTGTCACCATCGAAGACCCTGTCGAGTATCAGCACGCCAACCGCAATTCGATCGTCGAGCAGATCGAGGTGGGTTACGATACGCCGGATTTTGTGAACTCACTGCGCAGCATTCTGCGCCAGACGCCAGACGTCATCCTGGTGGGCGAAATGCGCGATCCGGAAACCATGGCCACCGTGCTGACCGCTGCCGAGACCGGCCACCTGGTGTTCTCCACTCTACATACCAACGATGCGCCACAATCCATCTCGCGCATCCTGGATTCATTTCCCACCGGACATCAGCCACAGATGCGGCAGCAACTGTCGTTGGCGCTGCTTGCGGTGATCGCCCAACAACTCGTCCCGGCGGCCGATGGCATCAATCGGTTTCCCGCGCTCGAAGTCATGACCGCCACCGATGCCGTGCGGAATCTCATCCGCCGGGGTGAAGACCATCAGCTTCGCAGTCAGCTCACCATCAGCCGTGCCGAAGGCATGACTACCATGGAGCAGTCGCTGGCGGAGCTGGTGCGTACCGGCCACATCTTGCGCGAGACCGCATTCGCGCACTGTTACCGGCAGGACGATCTGCGGCGAGTGCTCGAAGGATAGACTATCGAAATGTACCGGTCGCGCCTCACTCTGCTCCTGTGCTCGCTCGCTTTGGCATCCGCCGCCCCGCCGCTTTATGAATCCTACAAGGACGTCGCCACACAGATCATCGCGATCGCGATCGCCGATCAGGATGGGTATGCGAAGCTCTCTTACCTTTGCGACCGTATCGGGAACCGTCTGAGTGGATCATCCTCATTGAACGACGCGATTCAATGGGCCGCGGCGCAAATGAAACGCGACGGCTTGGAAAATGTATCCACGCAAGTGGTCAAGGTACCGCACTGGGTGCGCGGCCGCGAGGAAGCCAGCATCGTCGCGCCGGTGCATCACACTCTGACCATGTTAGGTTTGGGCGGCAGTGTCGCGACACCGACGGATGGCGTAACTGCTCAGGTCGTCGTGGTCGATACGTTCGACGCTCTCGCTGCCTTGGGCCGGGACAGAATCGCCGGCAAGATCGTCCTGTTCAATGCCCCGTACGAAGGGTATGGAAGGACGGTGACGTATCGCACCGCGGGACCGTCGCGCGCCGCCCGCCTGGGCGCTGTTGCGACGCTGCTGCGCTCTGTCGGCTCACTCGCGATGCAAACTCCGCATACCGGCGCGCTCCAATATACCGACGAAGATCCGAAGATACCGGCGGCCGCGATTACGTACGAAGATGCCACGCTGATACAGCGGCTGAGTGACTCCGGCGAGCCGGTCACCGTCCACTTGTATATGGAGGCGCACACGCTTCCGGATGCCGATTCCGCCAATGTGATGGGCGAGATTCCCGGGCGCGAGAAGCCCGATGAGATCGTGGTCATGGGAGGTCACATTGATTCCTGGGATGTGGGAGCGGGCGCCCAAGACGACGGTAGCGGGATCATGGCGGCGCTCGAAGCAGCGGCGATTATCAAGAAACTGGGTCTGCGGCCCCGGCGAACCTTGCGCGTGGTTTTCTGGACTAACGAAGAAAATGGATCTGCCGGCGGCCGTGTGTATCGCGCGATGCTGGGCGACGCAATCCACACCCATGTAGCCGCCGTCGAAATGGATGGCGGCGCTGAAAAACCGGTGGGCTTCGGCTTGAGCCCCGGTGGTCCGGCGCTCTTGCGTACCCGCGAAATCGGGCGGCTGCTCGAACCCATCGGCGCCTCTACAGTTCAGGAAGGCGGCGGCGGGGCCGACATAGGTCCGTTGATGCGCGATGGCGTGCCGGGGTTGGGCCTCTTTACTGTGGGTACACACTACTTCGACTGGCACCATACGCGCACGGATACCGTAGACAAAGTCAATCCTCAGGATTTTCGCCTCAACATCGCCGCGATGGCGGTGATGAGTTACGTCCTGGCGGACATGCCGGAACGGCTCGGCGATAGTCAGTAAGGTGTCAGTTTAGGAGGCCGGGCATCCGGTTCGAGCAGCCATACGCCTCGATCAGGATAATAACGGCGAAGCTTCTCGTTCTCTGTTGCGCCCAAATCGCGTGCCCAGACCACGCGCGCCGCATCGATATCCGCGCCGTTGTACACCCACTCGTCCTGGAAGATATGGCGAGGCCAATAACGTACGAAGACCAGCAGTTTGCCGTGCAGCCGGGCCAGTTGCTGATTGACCGCGATGCGGCGCTCCGGATTTTCGTGGTTGATCGTCTGCCAGGTCTCGTACTGCCGCATCGCGAGCGACCAGCCGGCATTTTCAAACAGATGAGCACTGTACCATAAGACAAACTGCGCGACGCACAAGAAAAAGATTACCTGAGTCGCCCTGACACTAAGGCGGCTGAGTTGTTGTAAGCCTGTGATACTTACCAGGACGAACAGACACGCAACACCCGCCAGGTAATGAAACTGAAAAGCCGGAAAGAAATTAATACCGAGCGCGAAGAGAAAGATACTGAGAGCGACCCAAACATAGCGGATGTCGCGCATGGCAGGAACAAAACACAATAGCGCCAGATAGAGCGGGGCCAGAAAGAAGAAGCGATAGAAGCGGATCCGGTATACGAGCCGCCCTACATAACTTCCAACTGTTTCCGCATGCTCACCGCGAAAAGCGCTCTGCATTCGATAGTCAAGCTGCTGCTCGCGAGTAAGCTCGCGATGTGGCACTGGAGTCTGTTGAAGAGTAAGTACCGCCGGAACACCGTATTGATATTGGCTCAGACTGTAAGGCAGCATCGTCCAATGACCGGTGACTTGCTTATTCTGCACCAAAGTGACTGCAATTGCGGAAGTCGCGACTAATATACCTGCAAGTACCGGTTTGCGTAATGCCAACAGTTCTTTCTTTCGGCGGACCACCAGCAAGAAAAACAGAACAACGCTCAAGACCAGAAATACCGACTCATAAGGACGCGTCAGGATATGAATTGCCAAGCCTGTGCCTAATAAGACCCCCGCCTTTATGCCAGGCTGCACGGCTGCAGTCTGCGGCAATGCGCCAAATACCAGGCATCCCCCGAGCAGCCGGAAGCGCACCACCCCAATAGTCATTCATCCAATGATTGAGCGGGCCAAACTCCATCACGGCCAGTATGCCGCCCGGCAAGCGCCCACTCCGGAGTTGTCCAGCCTCGTAGCATCCAATAACACAAAGCACACAACGCAGCCACCGAGAGAATCACTCCGACCCAAGGCAGACCGAAGAAGGTCCATCCAAGAGCTAACACCAACCCCTGACCGATCGGATAGATTGAGCTATAAGTGGGCTGCTGTAAGACAAAGAATGTTTCAAAGAATTGAGGTAACGGATGGGAAGGATTAGCCAGCCGGAAGTGCCGCAAAGTATCCGCTACGAGTAGATGGCCAAATTCGTCGTAGATATCCGGCGAAGGAACCGGATGATGAGGCAGGAGCAATAGCCGGAGCACGACAGGTAATGCGGCCAGCAGCAGCATGCACCAGACGGTTCTATGAGCGAATCGCGCGGCATACGGCTCTAGCCAGGGACGCCAGGCGAGTGCCGGCGCCGAAAGAAGAATTGCCAGAAGCAGCTCGAGGAAGTCGCCCGCGTCAAAACCGAAGAGGTGCAACGGAAACATGCAGTCTCTTAGAATATGAGTTCAGGCGGAGCGAAGGCGGGCAGTGCGCGCGTCAACTTACAACATAGCAGATCAGGAGCGCATGACCCGGGCCTCGAACTACTTCGCATGGCAGAGCCGCCTGGTAGTGCCGGAGTTAGGTTCGCGTGTGGTCGAAGTAGGCTGCGGCCTCGGCAATTTCACGCACGCACTGCTCGATCGCGAGTTCGTCATCTCGCTCGATAGCGACGCCGATTGCATCGAGCGGCTGGTCGAACGGTACCCGCATCGCTCCAACCTGCACACCATGGTATGTGACGCGGGCACCGATGAATTCGGCAGCCTCGCACGCTTTCAAGCGGACTCCTGCGTGTGTCTGAATGTGCTGGAACATATCGAGGACGACCGCAACGCTCTGGCGGCAATGGCGTCGATCCTGACCCCGGGCGGAGTCATTGTAGTGCTGGTCCCCGCCTTTCAAGCGCTGTATGGCCCAATCGATTCGAACCTGGGCCACTACCGCCGCTACACCCGCGCCTCGATCACGGCACTCGCCCGGGCAACCGGTCTGCTGATCCCCAAGCTCCACTATGTGAACTTCGCCGGCTTCTTCGGCTGGTG
>CAVYTN010000003.1:0-8092 GCA_963771475.1 uncultured Alphaproteobacteria bacterium
GAAGCTGTCAGTGGATGCCGGCCATCTCCGGGATCGACCGGCTTGCCTCCCAGAAGCGCGCGTCGCTCAGTCGATGCGCGGCAACAGCGTCAGGATGCAGATCGGCCAGCGGCCGCGGTTCGAGGTCGAAGTGACCATAGCGGTCCTCGCCACGCACCAGCGTGGCAGTCAGGCGGGTCGGGCCGACATGCCGGACGCGGGTCGGGATGTAGCTGATGCCGATGCCGATACGGTCATCGGTCCCGGTGTTGGGGTCGGACGAGTGGATCGCCATGGTGTGGTGCAGCGAGATCTCGCCGGGCGAGAGGACGATCGGCACGGCCTTCGATCCGTCCACGTTCAGGGCGACCGTCTGCCCGCGCGATAGCATCAGGTCCGGATTGGCGACGTCCGCATGCGGATGTTGCCCGTCCTTATGCGTGCGCGGCACGATGCGCACGCAGCCGGTGTCGAGGTTGCTGGGGCTCAGCGCGACCCAGGCGGTGACGTGCTCGAATGGGGCGAGGCCGAAATACGTGCCGTCCTGATGCCAGGGCACGCGATTGGGGGAGCCCGGCTTCTTCCACCACATCGTCGTGTGGAACACCAGGATGTCGGGGCCGACCAGATCCTCGACCGCGTCGAGGATGACCGGATGGCGCACCAGCCTCGCGGCCCATTCGAACAGCAGATATGGTTTCACACGATAGGAGATCGTTCCGGTCCGTGCCGCGGCGGGATTGGCCGTGGTGGCGCAGGTGCGCTCGACCTCGCGGCGATACCATAGGGCATCCTCGGCCGGCATGGCGCGTAGCGGGAAGTAGAAACCTTCCTCGTTGTACTGGCGGACGGCATCCTCGGCCAGCAGCTTCATCACGTCCTCCTCTGCGTCAGGATCGCTTGCGGAACGTCATAGGATCGCAGCGCTTCCCAGTGTCTTTGCACATCCGCGGCGGCGGACAACGTTCAGGTCACGACTGATACCGGCAGCCCTTGGGGCTGACCGGTATGCACGCAGGGTTGCCAGGGGAGGCAGGTTTGCGGCTGCGCGCGAAATCAATACCATACCAGCGGCCCGTTCGTCTCAACACGAGTGAAGGCTTCGGGCCGCTGGTATGACGAACAGCAATGCGATGTCGTCCTCCCGCCGCAAACGGTCGCGCAGTTGCAGGATAACCGCCTGGATCGACACGTCCAGCGCGGCCGTCGGCTCATCCAGAAGCTTCGGCCGAGGCGCAATCGCTCGGGCGATCCCGACGCGGGCCTTCTGGCCGCCGGAAAGCTGGTGCGGGAGACGGGTCAACAGGTCGGGCGGCAGACCGGCGCACCAGCCCAGCCTTCCGCGCCTCCATCGCACGGGACAAACGCTTCCTGAGGAAGCCGGACACAAGTCTCGCGCCTTGACCCGGAACAGTCATGGTCTAGAAGCGCAGTCCGCAAGGAGAGCCACTTTGATCATCCAACCCGGTGCCAACAGCCTGCGCACCGGCCCCAACGACCGCGGCCGCTTCGGCGACTATGGCGGCCGCTTCGTCGCCGAGACGCTGATGCCGCTGATCCTGGAGGTCGAGCAGCGCCTACAACGCGGCGAAAGCCGATCCGGCGTTCGAGGCCGATCTGAAGCACCACCTGACGCACTATGTCGGCCGCCCCAGCCCGCTGTGGTTCGCCGAACGGCTGACCGAGCGAGCTCGGCGGCGCGAAGATCTACTTCAAGCGCGACGAGCTGAACCACACCGGCACCCACAAGGCCAACAACTGCATGGGCCAGATCCTGCTGGCCCGCCGCATGGGCAAGACGCGCATCATCGCCGAGACCGGCGCCGGCCAGCACGGCGTCGCCACCGCCACGATGTGCGCGCTGTTCGGCCTGCCCTGCGTCGTCTACATGGGCGCCACCGACGTCGAGCGGCAGAAGCCCAACGTCTTCCGCATGAAGCTGCTGGGCGCCGAGGTGAAGCCGGTGACCTCCGGCGCCGGCACGCTGAAGGACGCGATGAACGAGGCGATGCGCGACTGGGTCGCCAATGTCGAGGACACCTACTACCTCATCGGCACCGTCGCCGGCCCGCATCCCTATCCGATGATGGTGCGCGACTTCCAGTCGGTGATCGGCGAGGAGGCCAAGGTGCAGATGCAGGAAGCCGAGGGCCGCCTGCCCGACGCCGCGGTCGCCTGCATCGGCGGCGGCTCGAACGCCATGGGGCTGTTCCATCCGTTCCTCGACGATGCGTCGGTGCGCCTGATCGGCGTCGAGGCCGGCGGTCACGGCATCGAAACCGGCCAGCACGCCGCCAGCCTGACCGGCGGCCGGCCCGGCGTGCTGCACGGCAACCGCACCTATCTGCTGCAGGACGACGACGGCCAGATCATCGAGGCGCACAGCATCAGCGCCGGCCTCGATTATCCGGGCATCGGGCCGGAGCATTCCTGGCTGCACGACATCGGCCGCGTCGAATACGTCTCGGCGACGGATCAGGAGGCGCTGGCCGCGTTCCAGCTTTGCACCCGGACCGAGGGGATCATTCCGGCGCTGGAACCGGCGCATGCGCTGGCGCATGTCGACAAGCTGGCGCCGACGATGGGCAAGCGATCAGATCATCCTGATGAATTTGTGCGGCCGCGGCGACAAGGACATCTTCTCGGTCGCCGAACATCTGGGGGTGACGCTGTGAGCCGCAATCGCCGCCCGCTTCGCCGAACTGAAACAGCAGGGCCGCGGCGCGCTGATCCCGTTCCTGGAGGCGTGGGATCCGGACCAGGCGACCTCGATGGCGATCCTGCGCGGCATGCCGGCGGCCGGCGCCGACCTGATCGAGATCGGCATGCCGTTCACCGATCCCGATGGCCGACGGCCCGATCATCCAGGCCGCCGGCAAACGCGGCCTGAACGCCGGCGTCAAGGTCGCCACGTGCTGACCATGGTGCGCGATTTCCGCGACCGCAGGACGAGGCGACACCGGTCATCCTGATGGGCTATCTGAATCCGATCCTGTCCTACGGGCCGGAACGATTCTGCGTCGATGCCGCCGCCGCCGGCGTGGACGGGCTGATCATCGTCGATCTGCCGCCCGAGGAATCCGACATGCTGCTGCCCTTCGCAACGCCAACGGCCTGGATTTCATCCGCCTCGTCGCGCCGACCACCGATGACGAGCGCCTGCCGCACGTGATGAACGGCAGCTCCGGCTTCGTTTATTACGTCAGCATCACCGGCATCACCGGCACGACGCAGCGCGACGCCGGAGCATCTGGCGCAGGCGATTCCGCGCATCCGCAAGGCCACCGATCTGCCGATCGCGATCGGCTTCGGCGTGCGCACGCCGGCCCAGGCGGCGGAGGCCTCGCGGATCGCGGATGCCGCGGTGGTGGCGTCGGCGCTGATCGAGACGCTGTCGGCACATCTGGACGAGGACGGCAAGGCGAAGCCGGGCGCGGTCGAGACGGTGCTGGACCAGGTGCGGGGACTCGCGGCAGCCGTGCGCAAGCCATAAGCGCACCATCCAAGCAAACCATGTCCCGACCGCTGCGTCTGGCCATACTGGCGATTGCCGTTGCCAGCACCCTCGCAGGGGCCGTCATTGCCATCCTGCCCGCCCTGGTCCTGGCACTCGTGCACCTGTTCTACGACAGTGCAGGTGGCGTGCTGATCCTTCTGGGCAACCTGCTGATGCTGCTGCTGCACCCGGCGTTTGCGCCCGGCGCTGGCGGTTCGTCCCTGCCGGTCTTCCAGATGCTGGAGGACCATTGGGGGATCGTGCTGTTCCGCTCCCTCACCGGCGCGATCCTGTGTTCCATGGCCTTCGCCATCCTGATCAACGATCGCGGGCAAGAAAAGCGGTTTGCATGGGGGGTGACCATCTGTTGCGCCCTCGCTGCGCTGATCGTTGGCCATAACGCCGCTCTGGCCCTCGTCCCGGCAATTGCCGTCAGCCTGCTGCGCCTCGTACTTTCCGACACTTTATGAAACTTTGAAGACATCTGCTCGGTCATCCCTGTCCCCGCCTTGAATTGTGCCGGCCGGTCCGCTTGGTAGCCCGCGCCTCTGCCTTCAGGATTGCTCATGCGCCGTCTGCTCCGTCTGCTGACCTCCACCGCCCTGGCCGCCTCGGTCCTCGGCCCATTTCCCACCACACCATCCGCCGCAGCCGAACCTGCAAAGCCACGCAATGTCATCCTGTTCGTGGCGGATGGCCTGCGCCCCGGCATGGTCACCGAAAAAACCGCGCCGACGATGGCTGCGCTGCTGCAGCACGGCGTGAGGTTTGCGAACAGCCATTCGCTGTTCCCGACCTTCACCACGCCCAATGCCTCGGCCATGGCAACCGGTCATTACCTGGGCGACACCGGCGACTTCAGCAACACGGTCTATAGCGGCTTTCCGGTCCCGGGCGCCGGCGACAGCCTGACGCCGTTCCTGGAAAGCGATCCCGTGCTGGGTGACGTCGACGAACATTTCGCCGGCAACTATCTGAACGAGACAACCATCCTGCGCGCCGCCGCCGAGGCCCATCTCTCGACCGCGACGATCGGCAAGCTGGGCCCGTCGCTGATTTTCGACCACACCGACCGCACCGGCGGCCCGACCATCGTGCTGGATGACTCGACCGGCCGCGCCGGTGGCATCCCGCTGTCGCCCGAGATGCAGGCGGCGATGAAAAACGCCGAACTGCCGCTGCAGGCCCCAACCCGCGGCGATAACGGCAAAGCCGGCACTTTCCAAACCCCCGGCACCAAGATCGCCAATGTCGAGCAGCAGAATTGGTTCGCCGATGCCGCCGCCTCGGCCGTGCTGCCGATGTTCAAGCAGCGCAGCAAGCCGTTCGTGATGGTTTTCTGGTCGCGGGATCCTGACGGCACGCAGCATAACCAGGGCAACTCGTCTGAACCGCCTGCTCCCCGGCATCGACGGCCCGACCTCGCTGGCCGCGATCAGGAATGCCGACGATGACCTGGCGAAGCTGATGGCCGCGTTGAAGAAGCTGGGCCTGGATGCGACCACGGACGTGATCCTGACCTCGGACCACGGGTTCTCGACGATCTCCAAGGAGAGCGCGACGAGTTTCGCCGCTCGCAGAGCTACAAGGACGTGCCGCCCTCGTTCCTCCCGCCGGGCTTTGTCGCCATCGATCTGGCGCATGGTCTGGGGATGAAGCTGTTCGATCCCGACGCGAAGAACGCGCCCGTTGCGGATGGCAGCCATCCGTCCCGAGCGAACGGGCTGATCGGAGATGACCCGGCGCACCCGCTGGTGGTGGTGGCGGCCAATGGCGGGTCCGACCTGGTGTATATGCCGAAGCCCGACAAGGCGCTGGCGGCGAAGTTGGTGTCGATCCTCGCCGCACAGGACTACGTCAGCGGCCTGTTCGTCGACTCGCGCTTGGGCTCGATCCCTGGCACGCTGCCGCTGGCGGCCATCGCGCTGGAGGGTCCGGCGATGACGCCGATGCCGGCGATCGCGGTGAACTTCCGTACCTTCTCGACCGGCTGCGCCGATCCGACGACCTGCGGGGTGGAGGTCGCCGATACCGGGCTGCAGCAGGGCCAGGGTATGCATGGCAGCTTCAGCCGAGCCGATACACGCAACATCATGGGCGCGACCGGACCGGATTTCCGAGCGAGTTATACCGGACCCGGCCCCGGCCAGCAACGCCGACCTGGGCAAGACGATTGCCTCGATCCTCGGGCTGAAGACGAAGGACAAGGGCAAGCTGATCGGCCGCGTGCTGACCGAGGCGATGCCGAACGGCGCCATGGTGGGCTATCGGCCGCTGGTGATGAAGTCCGCGCCGGATCAGAACGGTCTGGTGACGATCCTGAAATACCAGACGGTCGGCCCGACGCATTACTTCGACGTCGCCGGGTACCCGGGGCCGCACACTGGGCTTGGACTGACTCTGGCGTTCGCGCTGACCGCAGGGGTCGAGGCTAGAGTGGATGACATCGCTATCGCTCAGCCGTCCCGCTCTAGACTCTCTGTTTGATCGCGTGATTCAGACTTTCGGCGATTCCGCCTACAGTCATCACGCTCTATCGACGGAGCTCGGCCGACAGTCTCGGCCACGGCGTCGGCAAGTTCCGCCTGACCATCGGCTCGCAGGCCATCGATGACGCCCTGAGGTCGGTGGCCGGGCGGTTCTGGCTCATCTTCACCTTGCCCTCCAGCCGCGTGATCGGCAGCGCGATCCCGACGATGCCGCGCAACATGCCCTGCACAAAATCCTCGGGCGCATCCGAGACCGCCCAGGGCGCGGCCCGCGGCGTCTCGTGCGGCTAGGGTCAGCCGGGTCACCATCGCAGCAGCCGGACCGGATCGTCGAACGCCTCCAGCGTGCCGTAGGCGTGGATGGCGCATAGTTCCAGGTCGGAACCACCTTCCCGTGCTCCCGCTTGGCGGCGTAGTAGGATGGCGTGATGTAGCCGTCCGGACCCTGGAAGATCACCAGCGTTTCCACGCTCCGGTCGAGCCGGCGGGCATGCGGATTGGCCCTCGCCAGATGCCCGATCAGAGTGCCGTACGGCGCCGGCTCGGGGTCGAGCAGCAACGGCGCGTGGCTCGCAATCAAGCCCATCCGCGGTCATCGACACCAGCGTCGCCGCCCCGGCTCGGCGGATCGCGTCATGCAGGACCTCGATCCGATCTTCCCTGAAATGCTCCGGGACATACATCGTCGTTCGAGCTCTTGTCGCCTGACCCGGCAACCAATCGTAAATAACGGACGAACGTGAAAGGTAGATGACTGATCGACGTGGACGCAAACCGAAGGATATCCAGCGGATCAGGAGGTCAGTCTCATGACGTGGAGAGGGCGCGGCATGACGCCCAGCCTGCAGCGAAAGGCCCGGGCGGCGTAGCCGCCGCTACAGCGTGCCGCCGCGCCGCCCCGCCATCGCCCCCAGCCGCAGCCGCAGCGCGTTCAGCTTGATGAAGCCCTGCGCGTCGAACTGGTCGTAGGCGCCCTGGTCTTCCTCGAACGTCACGACCTTCATGCGAATACAGGCTGTTCGGGCTTTCGCGCCCGATCGCAGGTGACGTTGCCCTTGTAGAGTTTCAGGCGCACCCGGCCGGTCACGCTGTTCTGGCTCTCGTCGATCAGCGCCTGCAGCATCCGCCGCTCCGGGCTGAACCAGAAGCCGTTGTAGATCAGCTCGGCATAGCGCGGCATCAGGCTGTCCTTGAGATGCGCCGCCTCGCGGTCCAGCGTGATGCTTTCGATCGCCGCGATGCGCCGCCAGCAGGATCGTGCCGCCCGGCGTTTCGTAGACGCCGCGCGACTTCATGCCGACGAAGCGGTTCTCCACCAGATCGAGCCGGCCGATGCCGTTGGCGCTTGCCCAGTTCGTTCAGCCGGGTCAGCAGCGCGGCCGGCGACAGGCGCACGCCGTCGATCGCGATCGGATCGCCGTGCTCGAAATCGATCGAGATGACGGTCGCCTGGTCCGGCGCGTCCTCCGGCCGGATGGTGCGCTGGTAGACGATTTCGTCCGCCTCGACCGCCGGGATCTTCGAGGATTTTTCCCTCGGAGGACGAGTGCAGCAGGTTGGCGTCGACGCTGAACGGCGCCTCGCCGCGCTTGTCCTTGGCGATCGGGATCTGGTTCGCCTCGGCGAATTCCAGCAGCTTCGTGCGGCTGGTCAGGTCCCATTCGCGCCACGGGGCGATGATCTTGATGTCCGGCTTCAGCGCGTAATAGCGACAGCTCGAACCGCACCTGATCGTTGCCCTTGCCGGTCGCGCCGTGCGCCACCGCGTCGGCGCCGATCAGTTCGGCGATCTCGATCTGGCGCTGCGCGATCAGCGGGCGGGCGATCGAGGTGCCGAGCAGGTACTGCCCCTCATACAGCGCGTTGGCGCGGAACATCGGGAAGACGAAGTCGTGGACGAAGGTCTCGCGCAGATCGTCGACGAAGATTTCCTTCACGCCGAACATTTCGGCCTTCTGGCGCGCCGGGCCGAGTTCCTCGCCCTGGCCGAGATCGGCGGTGAAGGTCACGACCTCGCAGCGATAGGTGGTCTGCAGCCAGCGCAGGATCACGCTGGTGTCGAGGCCGCCGGAATAGGCGAGAACGACCTTCTTCACATCCTTGACAGCCATGGCGCGCGCCCCTTCCT
>CAVYTN010000004.1:0-243639 GCA_963771475.1 uncultured Alphaproteobacteria bacterium
GCGGAATCGCCAGAGGTCCGGATCACGCGATCAAACAAACACATAGAGCAGGATGGCTGAGCGAAAGCGATGTCATCCTGCTCTAGGGCTGCGGCCGCTACGATTGTCATTGCGACGAGTTTGTCGCAATGCTTCCGCCGCCGTGCGCTTGGACTAGCGCCAACCGGAAAAGGAACCGTCACATGACCGAACGCCCCTTCACTCAGGCCGACCTTGACGCGCTGGCGGAATGGGACACCCCGACCATCTGCAACGGCCTTGAGCTGATCGTGCCGGAGCGCCGGGCGATCGGCTTCACGATCGAGCCGATGGTGTGCATCGACCACAAGGCCAAGCCGATCGTGGGCCTCGCGCGCGTGGGCATGATCCGCGCCCAGGAGCCGCCGCGGTCCAAGGTCACCGATCGGGCGGACTGGTACGACTACGTCGCGCCGGTCGATCTGCCGACCATCGCCGTGCTGCAGGATATCGACGGTCACATCGGCTACGGCGCCTATTGGGGCGAAGTGCAGTCGACGATCCACAAGGCGCTGGGCTGCATCGGCTGCGTCACCAACGGCTCGTTCCGCGACCTGGATATGTGGGCGCCGGGCTTCCAGATGATCGGCGGCCGGATTGGGCCGAGCCATGCGCATGTGCATATGGTTGATTTTGGGAAGCCGGTGAATGTGTTCGGCATGAACGTCGCACATGACGACGTGATCCATGCCGACTACCACGGCGCCGTTGTCGTGCCGGCGGATTGCGTGCGCAAGTTGCCGGCGGCGATCGACCTGGTGTCCCGGCGCGAGAAGGTGATCCTGGATGTCTGCAAGGCGCCGGATTTCACCCCGGCCAAGCTGCGCGAAGCCCTGAAGCGGTCCGGCGAGATCCACTGATACGGCCAGCCCGGCGGTCGCGACGCTCCGCCGGGCTACGCGCTTTCGCGCTCCCGGTGCCGTGGCGGACAGGGAGGTCAGCGAGGGCGGGTGTTGACTTTGTGTCCGCCGGGTGCGGGGCGCGGCGTCCTACATTTGTCGGTATCACGACATCGGTTGACATTGCAGGGCGTTTCTTGCTGATCCACTTCCAGGTCAGCAATCTGGACGCGCGCCGCGGCGCGGGGAGGACTTATGGCGGTCAACAAGATTTATCCGGACGCGAAGGCGGCGCTGGCGGGCCTGCTGCGCGACGGCATGACGATCATGTCCGGCGGCTTCGGCCTGTGCGGCATTCCCTCGGCGCTGATCGAGGCGATCCGCGACAGCGGCGTGAAGGACCTGACCATCATCTCCAACAACGCCGGCATCGACGACGTCGGGCTGGGCCTGCTGCTGCAGACGCGGCAGGTGAGGAAGATGATCAGCTCCTATGTCGGCGAGAACGCCACCTTCGCGCAAGCAGTATCTCGCCGGCGAACTGGAGATCGAGTTCAACCCGCAGGGCACGCTGGCGGAACGCATCCGCGCGGGCGGCGCGGGCATCCCGGCGTTCTTCACCGCGACCGGCGCCGGCACGCAGATCGCCGAGGGCAAGCGCAGACCAGGAGTTCGACGGCCGCACCTACGTGCATGGAGCGCGGCCTGCGCGCCGATCTGGCGGTCATCCATGCCTGGAAGGCCGACCCCGAGGGCAACCTGATCTATCGGAAGACCGCGCGGAACTTCAATCCGATCATGGCCACCGCCGGCGGACGACGGTGGTGGTCGAGGTCGAGGAACTGGTCGAGCCCGGCCAGATCGATCCCGACCACATCATCACCGCCGGCATCTTCGTCAACCGCATCGTCCGCTGGAGACGGTCGACAAACGGATCGAACAGCGCACCGTGCGCAAGCGCGCACTGAGGGAGGCGGCGACCATGCCCTGGACCCGCGATCAGATGGCCGCCCGCGCGGCGCGCGAATTGCGCGACGGGTTCTACGTCAATCTCGGCATCGGCATTCCGACGCTGGTGGCCAACCACCTCCCCGAGGGGATGTCGATCCAGTTGCACTCGGAGAACGGCATGCTCGGCATGGGGCCGTTCCCGTTCGAGGGCGAGGAAGACGCCGACCTGATCAACGCCGGCAAGCAGACGGTGACCGAGCTGCCGACCACCAGCTTCTTCGACAGCGCCGCCAGCTTCGCCATGGTGCGCGGCGGGCATATCGACATCTCGATCCTGGGCGCGCTTGCAGGTGGCGGAGAACGGCGACCTGGCGAACTGGATGATCCCCGGCAAGATGGTCAAGGGGATGGGCGGCGCGATGGACCTGGTCGCCGGCGTGCGGCGGGTGGTCGTGCTGATGGAGCACACCGCCGGCGGCAAGCCCAAGCTGCTGAAGCGCTGCAACCTGCCGCTGACCGGGGCGGGCGTGGTCGATCTGATCATCACCGACCTCGGCGTGTTCGAGGTGACGGCGAAGGGCCATGACGGCGGGCTTGTGCTGGTCGACATCGCGCCGGACGTGACGCTGGAGGAGCTGCGCGAGAAGACCGAGGCACCGTTCACGGTGGTCGACGGACTGAAGGTCGCGGCCTGATCGCTCGCGGCCCTCACGCAATAAGAACGCCCGTGCGGCCAGGGCCAGCACGGGCGTTTTCTTTACGGCTTGAGCGTTGCGTTTCAGACGGAGGCGGGTTCCGACTGGGCTGTGCCGCGCTGACCTGCGTTCAGCCGGCGTTCGGCGATCTGTGCCTTCATCGCCTTCTGCAGCTTCTCGAACGCGCGGACCTCGATCTGGCGGACCCGTTCGCGGCAGATGTTGTACTGCTGCGACAGGTCCTCGAGCGTCGTCGGGTTGTCCTTCAGCCGCCGCTCGATCAGGATGTGGCGTTCCCGCTCGTTCAGCGACTTCAAGGCGCCGGTCAGCAGCGCCTTGCGGCCGGTCAGTTCCTCACGGTCGGCGATCGAGGTTTCCTGGCTTTCCGACTCGTCGACCAGCCAATCCTGCCACTCGCCTTCGCTGTCCTGGCGCACCGGGGCGTTCAGGCTGTGATCCGGCGCGGCGAGGCGGCGGTTCATGCTGACCACATCCTGCTCCGGCACGTCGAGCACGCGGGCGATCTTCGCCACCTGCTCGGGCTGCAGGTCGCCGTCGTCGATGGCCTGCATCTGGCCCTTCAGCCGGCGCAGATTGAAGAACAGCTTCTTCTGGGCGGCGGTGGTGCCCATTTTCACCAGCGACCAGGAGTGCAGGATGTATTCCTGGATGGCGGCGCGGATCCACCACATCGCATAGGTCGCCAGGCGGAAGCCGCGGTCGGGATCGAAGCGCTTGACCGCCTGCATCATCCCGACGTTGCCTTCGCTGATCAGCTCACCGACCGGCAGGCCGTAGCCGCGATAGCCCATGGCTATTTTCGCGACGAGTCGCAGATGGGAGGTGACAAGCTTGTGTGCCGCCTCCATATCCTGTGTTGTCGCGCCAGCGATGGGCGAGCGACAGCTCCTCCTCGGGGGTGAGCATCGGGAATTTGCGGATCTCCTGGAGATACCGCGAGAGGTTGCCCTCGGGGGCAATGTTGAGGACGGCAGAGGCCAACGGATAGGCTCCTTTCGTCAGGCCGCTGATGTCTTGCCCAACAATGGCGCAAGGATCGCGGCGATGAATGTGCAGCTGAGATGGACCAGTCTGGATGCAGGCTGGGACTTCACGTCCCGGTGACCCACCCCAGACTGGCGGCGGCATGATCCGGACGTTCCCATCAAGCAGGGCATCCACCCGCTTGATGGCGGTCCGTATACAGGACTGAAATAGTCCTGTCAAGATTAACGAATAGGTTATCAGCCGGTGCAGCATCGCCTCGACATCTGATGCGAGCAGCGCTTGCCATATCGGCTGGAAGAGCGGCTTCGAAAGCACAGCGTCTGGCCGGTCCGCGGGTGTGTGAAGCCCAGGCTGGCGGCGTGCAGCGCCTGGCGGGGGAAGTCCAGAAGATGGCCGCGAAGCGGCTGAGGAATGGCCTTCGCGGCCGCCGGAACACGGCGCAGATACAGCGGATCGCCGACAATCGGATGGCCCCGTGCGGCCAGATGCACGCGGATTTGATGCGTCCGTCCGGTGGCCAGGCGGCATTCCAGCAGCGCGAGGCTGGTCTGCCAGGCACGCATGGTCCGGTAGCGGGTCAGCGCCGCTTTGCCGCCATGGCTGACCACCGCCATGCGCTTGCGGTCGCGCTTGTCGCGGCCGATCGCGCCCTCGATCTCACCAGTCAGCGGCAGCGGCAGCCCCCAGCACAGCGCCAGATAGGCTCGGTCCAGGTCGCGGGCGGCGAAGGCCGCCGTCAGCTCGTCGTTGGCCAGCTGGGTCTTGGCGACGACCATGACGCCGGAGGTGTCCTTGTCCAGCCGATGCACGATGCCCGGCCGGCGTTCCGCGCCGATGCCGGTGAAGCCTGGGGCCGCAATGCGCCAGCAGCGCGTTCACCAGCGTGCCGTCCGAGATTGCCCGGCGCCGGATGCACGACCAGCCCGGCCGGCTTGTCGAGCACGATCAGATCGTCATCCTCATACAGAATGGGGAAGGGAATCGCCTGCGGCAGCGGCGTGGCGGGCGCCGGCGGCGGGATATCCAGGATATAGGTCAGCCCCGGCGCGGACCGGTTCGGCCGGTTCGGTGACCGGTTTTCCGTCAGCGCGTCAGCCGGCCTTCCTCGATCAGCACCTTGACGCGGGAGCGGGAGATGGTGCCGATCGCGTCGGCGAGGAAGCGATCGACGCGCTGGCCGGCCTGATCGGCCGTCGCGGTCAGGCGGTTCGTACGCTGCAGGCTGAAGGGATTCAGGGATGTCATCGATGCGACGCGCTTACGCGCAATGCCGGCGCGAACGGAAGGCACTGATGGGGGACGGGATGCGGGCGCTGAAAATCGCCACGGTGGTCATGGGCGTGCTGATCGTGCTCGGCACGACCGGTCTGCTGGTCGCGCTGGCACGCCGGGGGCTGCCAGCCGGGTGCCCCCGGGTGCCGTCGCAACTGCGCCGGGAAGCGCCGCTGGCCGTGACCCTGGAGGAGCCGGAGGGCACGCGGATCGTCGGCGTCACGGCCGTGCAGGACCGGCTGGCAGTGCAATTGCAAGGCGGAGGGCCGGACCGGGTCGTCCTGATCGATCCCGCGCAGTCCGGGCGCGGTGGCTCGGGCGGATCTTGCGCTTGGCGCACTGAATTTCAGGCGTATGGTGCAGGGGGGCTTGAGGTCTGCGCCGCTTCCGGGTAGTAACCGCCGCCTTGCGCCGTCCCGTTCGTCTAGAGGCCCAGGACAGTGCCCTCTCACGGCACCAACAGGGGTTCGAATCCCCTACGGGACGCCATCCATCTGACAACGAAAATATACGATCTATTTCAATAAGTTGCGCCATGCCGATATGGCGAAGGCGATGGACTACATGCTGAAGCGGTGGGAGGCGTTCACGCTTCCTCAATGATCGGCGGATATGCCTGACAAACAATTCCGCCGAACGCAGCCTGCGCGGTGTGGCCCTGGGCCGGAAGTCCTGGCTGTTCGCCGGTCCATCTCTACGAGATCCGGGCACGCGACGTCGGCTGGGGCATGCCCGATCCGGACTTCGGTGACGGACCGCTCGATGCTCGCAAAGCCCGGCTCGTCGATGTCCTGGAGGATGTCGGCGCCAGATCGCTCAAATACCTCTACGACTTCGGCGACGGTTGGGAACACTCTGTCCGTATCGAGCGCATCACTGATGCCGTGCCCGGCATCACTTACCCGCGCCTTGTCGAAGCAACCGGACGGTGTCCGCCGGAGGATGTCGGTGGCCCCTGGGGTTACCGCGACTTCCTCGATGCCATGGCCGATCCCCGCCATGAGGAACACGATGAGAGACTGCAATGGATCGGCGGCCACTTCGATCCCGCCGACACGGATGCCGAGGCTATCGCTCAAGCCGTACACAGCCTCGCCAACAAGTGGACGCGCAAGTCGCCAGCCCGTAAGCGCGCATAATCCGTGGCCTTCGCCGGATGGATACGTTAAAGATTAAGATGCGTCAGGAGAGGCCGGTCCAGCGTAGCCCGTTCTAGCTAGCCGCCGCCCTGCGTAACGGTCGCCGCCGCGGGCCCTGCCGATTTTGCATAGGCAGCAAGCTCTGACTTCTCCAGGGTCAGGCACGAGGTGCCATTCCCAAACGCGATAAAGGTTCCCGGACGGGAGTAAGGTCCTTGGATTCGCAATTCCCTACACCGCCGCTACGTCCGGCGACGCGGCATGCGCAACCAAGCGATACCGGCATGAGCCACGTCGGCCTTCGCAGCATGATCCGGCCATGAGTGACACCGGCCATGAGTGACACCGGCCATGAGTGACACCGGCCATGAGTGACACCGGCCATGAGTGACACCGGCGCTCCAAAACGGAAGCCCGATGCGGGTCGGTTCGAGGTGCGGGTTACGGCGGACAGCCATATGGCCTGGGTCCGCACGCGACTCGCGCTCGAACGCACCATGATGTCATGGCTGCGCACGGCCGTGTCACTGATCGGCTTTGGGTTTGCCATCGTCCAGTTCTTCGAACACCTGCAGCAGGTCCCTGGCGCCCACCCGGGATTGACCGCAAGGGCGCCGCTCTATCTGGGGCTTTCGATGATTTCCTGCGGAGTTCTGGCTCTTATCATATCGATTTGGCAATACACTTGGTCCATTCGTTACATGTGGAGCGAAACGTTTGCTCCGATCGCCGGGGTGAAACAGGAGGGGATGCAGACACCGGTTCTCGCGGTTGCCATACTCCTGGTCTTCATCGGCTTATTTGCTTTCGCTGCCGTGCTGGTGCGCTTGGTGTAGCGGCACAGGTCAGACCAAACGCCTGCGGGGATATCCCCGACAGAGGATTACGCAAGGGAGACGTGCGCTGACCAAGGATGACTGCAGCGCGGCCCGCTACGGGTAATCCTGGATGCCGCCGTAGAGCGGATAGGCGGACCGAACCTGTCGCGCATCGGGCCGAATCACCAGTCGATCCCCCTTCGAGGTGTCGAAATCAACCGCGCCGTCCAAGGTGAAGCTGTCGAAGACGAAAGGCAGGCTCCGTCCGGCGATAGGGTCGGGCTTGTTGAGAAGACCGAAATGCAGGTGGGGGCCTTCGGAGGGGCCGGTGTTCCCTAACTTGGCGATGGGCGCCCCGGCCTTCACCGCGTCACCGACCTTCACCGTGAGGCTGCCCTGGCGCAAATGCGCGTACCAGGCGAAGACATTCGGAGCGATTTCGAGAATCACGTTATTGCCGCCATAGTCTGACTTCGACTTGGGGACCATCAGGACGGACGGCGTCTCATCGGGCATGCCGTCGTGGATGTAGACCACGGTGCCATCGGCGACCGCGAGGACGTCCTCGCCGAAGCCATAGTATTGCTCGACCCTCTTGCCGTCGCCGTCGAAGAGTCTGTCGTTCTTGACCTTGGCCCAGTCGATGGCGAAGGTCTCGGCGGTCTCGATGCGGACGCCGTCTATCGCGACACGAAGGTCTCTGTGGACGTTGGGCTTGCAGCAAGCGGTGGTCGCGAGCCAGCCCTTCCCCTTAAGGGGCGGCCTGATCACCATGGCCGGCTGGCGGTTGATGGTGACTTCTGGTGCGTTAACCTCCAGGCTGCCGACCATCAAAGCAAGCTCCGAGTCCGCCTTGAGGGTGTAGGCGATCCGGTGCGTGACCCGTTCCGGGGCGGTGTCCGGCGGCAGGATCAGATCGACGTCAACCGAGACGGCGGCCGATGCGGGAACGACTGGTGTTGCTGTCTTCGCGAAGAGGGTCTGGGTCGCGGCCGCAAGGGCGCCCCCTTCGATCCGCATGAGTTCTTTTCCGGCGGGATCGAGAACAGTAACGCTCGCCAGCGTCACCGGCTCGGAGAACACGTTGACGACGAGAAGTTCGTATTCCACGTGGTCCTTGCCGTCGTCGGCGCGGACAATCTGGGCCTCGTGAATCGGACTGACGAGGATTGCAGTCGGCCGGTCGCGCTCCGCGGCCGAAGCGGCTGACCCGAGGGCCAAGACAGCGGCCAACATGAGACAAATGCGCATCTATCACTCCTTGACTGCCAAGTGTTGAAGCACCGCCGATCCTTAAGCCATCATGTGCATGATTGAAGGCTCCGGCTTCGTTACGGCTCGTTGAAGCCCCTGCAGCGGGCTGAGACAGTGTGACCTCCGCTTTTTTGTTTGCTTGATCTCTTGAACCTTTCGTCTTGGAGGCGTGGGTTCGAGCCCCACCGCACTCATCCAGTTGTTCCAATGATTTTCCTAAAAAATTTGACGACTTTCCGCCATCGGTATGCCGCCTCATGCTGCGCCTGACTGGCCCCTGACAGGACGCCGTGGCGGGCTCGCCCGCGCCTTCCTTCGTTCGCGCCCCACTGCCGAGGCCGCGCCCCCGTGGCGGTCGGGAGGCGCTGCGGCGTGTCCGCCCTGGCTCTGTCCGACGTGTCGGGAGGCGGAGCAACCTGAGGCGCCGGACTGACGGCATCCCGAACCGCGGCAACCTGATCTGCGGCCGGGCCTGCATCGCTGCGGGGTGACGTATCCCGCGTTCTCCCCTGCTCCCGTTCCGCCAGCGCCGCGCGCAGTTTCGTCACCTCGGACTGCAGGGCGTCCATCTGGCGGATCATCGCCGAATTGTTCGCGATGTCGCCCTGACCGGCCGTGGATGGGTCTTCGAACAAGGTGGTCGCCTGCCAGCCGGAGAGCGCCTGGTGCAGATAGGCGGCGGGATCGCCGAACAGCGCGAGGGCCAGGAGAAACATACCGGACGCCGCCGCCGCGAAGGAAATGGCATGGCGCATGTCGTTACCCATGATATCTTCCTGGTGCCGAAATCGCCATTTCACGCTCCAGGGAGGGAAGCTTTAGGCACGCCGTGCAAAAAATAAATGTGTGTGTCGAGGGTTTTACGTCACGCCAACGTGAGCAGCGGATGCAACGTTAAGTGCCATGCAACCTCGATGCTGACCCTCTCCCGCACCGGCTTTGCTGGGTATGGGCGCCCGGTACCCCCTGCAACATGATTTTGGAGCAATCAGATGTCATCACCGAAGAGACGCGACGGTTGATGCGTCTTACAACTGGTTGGACGCTGATTACGACGCCCATCTGACGATTGCTGGCTACTTAAGCCGAAGGACATGCGGCGCGATCTATCCCGGAGGGCGTCATCGACAGTGGTGAAACGACGATCGTGAACTTCGACCGCAGCAAATGCGCAAAGCACATCACCGTCGTCCTGAAGGACGGCATCCGTACGACGGCTTCGACGTGGACCACAACACCGTCCTGCTGGTCGAGGCCGAATAGGTGGAGGAGCGCCTTATCACGCGCGTTATCGATGAGGCCAGGTGGCGGCGTGTAGCGATGGAAACGGCCGCCGCCGCCGTAGACGCGATCCTGCGCGGCCAGCACAACGGTTGGGACCAGGCGCTTGCGAAACTGCGCAACGCCCTTCGCGCCGCCCTTCGCATCGGAGAACAAAATGTCTGGGGACGAAATGGACGACGCCGGCCCCGACTTTCACCATGGCCGACGGCCGAACGCTAATATAGTGCCCGCATGGCTACGCTTCGATGGATGATCTATCTGCAGGTGGCCAACCTTGCGCGGAGCAACGACTAATCATGCTATTGACTCGAGGATCGCCTAGCCCGGTTGCAATGCAGATTTGGTCACGGCGCAGCCGAATCCAACAACTAAAGGCAACGGCTGCGACCTCTCTCACCGCTCTGCTGGCCGCCGCGCCCAGTCCCGCCTTCCCTCAAACGCCGCCGCCTGGGTCCGCAGCGCAAGTTCCCGCGGTCGTGGGTCAGGCGCCCGCCCCCGCAATCTCACAGCCAAACGTGCAGCCGCCGGGCAGCTTTCTGCAGTCTATATGGGCCCAGGACACGCTGACCGGCGACTGGGGCGGCCTGCGGACGAAACTGTCGGATGCGGGCATAGCCATCGGGCTGCAGGAGCAGGCCGAGATTTGGGGCAATATGGTTGGCGGCCTGAAGCAAGGCTTCGCGTTCAACGGCCTGACGACCGGCAGCGTCAGTTTGGACCTCGACAAACTGGCCGGCTGGACCGGCGCGACGTTCTTTGCCTCGGCGTTTCAGATCCACGGCCTCGGACCATCAGAGGGGCTGATCGGCAACGCGCAGCTTGTCAGCAATATCGAGGCTACCCCGGACACAAAGTTGTACGACCTCTGGCTTGAGCAGAATCTGCTGCACGGCGCTCTAAGGATTCGCATCGGTCAGGAAGGCGCCAACGACCAGATGATGATTACCCAGTACCGGGCGCTGTTCCTGAACTCCAGCTTCGGCTTTCCGGGCCTGCCGGCCGCCAACCTGCCGTCGGGCGGCCCGAACTACCCGATGGCCGCACCCTTCGTGCGCATTCAGTATCAGCCAACGGAAAAGATCACCCTGGTCGGCGCGGTGTTCAACAGCGATCCCGCGCCGCCCGGACCCGGCAACCCGCAGCAGCGCGACAAGGGCGGTGTGGCGTTCCGTCTCAGCGGCCATGCTCTGTCCTTCGGCGAGATTTGGTACTCGGTGAACCAAGCGGATGACGCGCCAGGCCTGCCGGGCACCTACAAGCTGGGGTTCTGGTACGAACTCGTCGACCTACCCCAACAATGTCTTCGACACGATGGGCGTGCCGCTGGCCAGCCCTGCCAGCAACGGTGTCGCGAAACAGCACGCCGGCACCTGGGCGTTCTATGGCATCGTCGATCAGATGATTTGGCAGAAGCCGAACGCCAAAGGGCAGGGCATCGGGGTCTTCCTGCAGGTTATGGGCGGACCCGGCGCCTTCACCGTCAGCAACCTATTCGTCGAGGGCGGGATCAACTGGATCGGCCCGTTCGCGGGCCGTGACAAGGACGTCTTCGGCGTCGCCTTCAGCTACCTCGGTATAAGCCCGAGCAAGCGCGCCTTCGGCAACAGCGTGATTCTCTTCACGGGGACCGGCTTCCCCTACACCAGCAATGAGACAGTGTTCGAGATGACCTACCTCTACCAGGCGAACAACTGGTTGTCGTTCCAGCCGGACCTGCAGGTGGTGATCAACTCCAATGCGGGCATGCCAAGCTCATTCAGTGCCGTGCCGTTGAAGAACGCCGTCATCGCCGGCGTGCACGCCACGATCGTGTTCTGACGAACCAGGCGCGGCCGCCAGGCGAAGCGCGATGCGAAACAGCGCGCCACCGCCCGGCGCATCGCCGATCGTGATGCTGCCGCGATGAAATGCAGCAGCCAATCGGCCGCCCGTCCGCCATCCTCCGGCTGCAACAAAGACAGCAGCGCCGGGCCAGCGAGTGGGCCATAAACGTCGCGCAGCGCCTCAATCAGCGCGGCGGAGAAGGCGAGGCCAAATGACCAGCAAGACGGCAGCAAACGCGTCCGCTGGCTGTCGGAGGACGAACGGCAACATCCATGGGGGCGCCCGCGACATCGCCACGACCGATGCCTATGATCACCGTGTGACGATCACCGTGATCACCCGTGACGATCACCGGTCACCGATCACGACCATCATGACGATCACGCCACGATCATCGTGACGATCATCGTGACGATCACCGGCCACGACCATCGTGTGACGACATCGTGCAACCAACGTCACGTTCACCAAGAGAAGGGAAAGACTCAGGGCTTCGCCCCTGCGCCGCCAAGCGTCGCTGACCCGCGGCTCCCCGAACCGGCCACGATGCGCGAGGCGCTTTGCGACAAACGTCAGCTCATCGACACCGAGGGGCCCCATGCCCCACCCCGTGCGCCAGCAATGATCTGTCGCCGCCTATGCCGACATCGACGCTTCGTGCTTTCGGCGGATGTTGTCGACCGTCTGTGGTGAAACGCCAACCAGGCGGGCGATCTCCCTGTCAGATAGGCGGGCAGTGTTCACATTGGACAGGAGCCGGATTACCTCAGCCCGGCGATCAGAGGCAGTCGTGCGAGACTGTCCATTTTGGACGGGTCGCAGCGGTGCCGTCTCAGCCATCTTGGCGAGATGCTCAAGGTCCGCCAGGATGGTCTTTTCAATTTCGCGGACAAAAAGTCGCTCGCGTTCGCCAAGCATGGCCTCCATGTCTAAGGCCGCACAGCGTGGGAGAAATGGCGTGCCAGGCAACCTCGTAACCCAAGACGTCGTGGTCAATGGCCGGGCCTATGCCTTGCCGCAGCGTCCCGTGGCGGTGGTTTGCCTCGATGGCTGCGACCCGGATTACCTCACGGTCGGGCTCGCGGCTGGCGAACTGCCCACCTTCGCCCGCATCGCGCGTGACGGCTTTGCAGGCGAAGCACTCTCGGCGCTGCCGAGCTTCACCAACCCGAACAATTGCTCCATCGTGACCGGCGTCCCGCCTGCGGGCCATGGCGTTTCCGGCAATTTCTACCTGGACCGGCGCACCGGCGAGACGGTGATGGTCACGGGCGACAAGGAGCTGAAAGCGCCCACCATCCTCGCGGCGATGGCGGACGCAGGCGTGCCGACGGCCGTCGTCACCGCAAAGGACAAGCTGCGTGCGGCCCTCGCCAAGGGGTTGCCGATCGGCGTGAACGGCATCGCGATCTCCGCCCAGCACGCCGCCGCCGCGCGGGAGCAGACGCACGGGATCGGCGACGTACCCGCTCTTGTTGGCCGGGGTGAGCCCGATCAGTATTCGGCCGATCTCTCCCTCTTCGTGCTCGACGCCGGCGTGCGGCTGCTGGAAGCGGGGCGCGCCCGGCTGCTCTACCTCTCGCTGTCGGATTATGTGCAGCACCGCTACGCGCCGCACGAGCCGGAGGCGCGCGAATTTCATCGCGCGGTGGATGCGCGGCTCAGCCGGTTGATGGATCTCGGGGCCATCGTCGCTGCCACCGCCGATCACGGCATGCACGACATGGCGAGGTCCGACGGCACACCCAATGTAATCTTCGTGGGCGACGTGCTCGATGCTGCCTTTGGCGCCGGCTCCTGCCGGGTGATCTGCCCAATCACCGATCCCTTTGTCCGCCACCATGGCGCGCTCGGCGGCTTCGTGCGCGTCCATATTGCCCCAGGGGGCCCCGATACTAACAAAGTCGTGGCCCGTCTCGCGGGCCTGCCGGGCATCGAGCAGGCGTTGGAGGGGGCGGAGGCGTGCCGGCGCTACGATCTCGCCCCCGAAATGGAAGGCGATGTCACGGTCATCGCGACGCGCGGTGTCGCACTCGGCGCCCGCGCGGCGGAACACGATCTGGCGGGCCTCGCGGGTGAACGCCTGCGCTCCCACGGTGGCATCGCTGAGCAGCGGGTGCCGTTTCTGCTCTCCGCCCCGCTCGCACCTGCCTGGCGCGCGGCGCATCCACATCTGCGGAATTACGACATTTTCGATGCCGCTCTGAACGGGGCGGCCGCATGACGCCTCGGGCTGTTGTCGTGGTGCTGGACGGGCTCCGGCGGGACATGCTGGGGCCGGCGACCACGCCCGAGCTCCACGCCTTCGCGGCGAACGCCACCAGCTTCGCGGCCCATCGGTCCGTCTTCCCGTCCGCGACCCGCGTCGTCTCTTCCTGCTTTGCGACGGGCTGCCTGCCTGCGACCCACGGCCTTCAGGGCAATTCAGTGGCGTTGATGGAGGAAGGGCGGCTTGTGCCCCAGGATGTCGGGCGGCCGGATTTCATGGATCACTGGCGCCGCGTTCGCGGCCGGACCTTCGCCGTGCCTACCATGGCCGAGCGCCTTGCACGCACCGGACGCAAGGCGATGGTGTTCAACAATGTCTCTCCCGGTGCGGCCCGTGCCCACGATCCGGATGGGCATGGCTGGGTCTTCCACCGCGCCTGGTCCCACGGCCCGGGCCTTCGCCCTATCACGGGTTCGGAGGCGGTGGCGGATGTCACGCTTGGCACGGCAGGCGATCAACGTCTGACCGACCACTTCCTGGATCGCGCACAGGATGCCGATCTCGCCGTGCTTTGGTTGGGCGAGCCGGACCATGCTCAGCATGAAAATCCGCTCGGTTCGCCTGGAGCGATGGCTGCGATCGCAGGGGCAGATGCCTGCTTCGGTCGCATTCGCGCGGCCATCGCGTCGGGCACGCTGCTGATCGCCTGCTCCGATCACGGCCACCAGACGGTGGGCGCGGTGATCGACATCGACGCGGAATTCACTGCCGCCGGTCTTAAAGCCGCCCCCGAGGAACCGAGCCTGCTTTCCGTCTCCAATGGCACCTCAGCGCTAATCTACCTGCACCCGGATCGGGCGGGCGATGCGGAGGCCGTCCTCGCCTTCCTGACCGCCCAGCTCTGGGCTGGCACGGTGCTCGCGGGTGACGCTCTGCGAGCCGCAGGCCAGGCACCGGAAGGGGGCCTACTCTGCGCCGTCTCCATGCGGAGCGAGGACCGGCCGAACGCATATGGCGTGCCGGGTATCAGCTTCGCAGCCCGCCCCGTTGTCGGCAAGCCGGACCGGCTGGGCTGTGGGCAACACGGTGGTCTGGGCACCTATGAGCAGTTGCCATTCTTGATGATCGAGGGAACAGGCTTCGGACAAGGCACCATACGGACGGAGCTTAGCTCGGTGATCGACCTTGCCCCCACGATCCTTGAGCATTTGGGTATTCCTGCGGATGGCTGTGAGGGGCGGCCATTGCAGACCCTGCATCGGGCTTGATCCTGATTCCCAAAGTCAGCCTGTTTATTCTGTGAATGATGATATTGGGGGTCACGTCTTGAGACCGGAACCCGGCATTGTCCGGCGATAGATCAAGGCGGCCTTTCGGCGACCTGGATTTCGGCACGGGCATCGCATGCATCAGCAGTCCCTGGGTGTCGACCAGAATATGCCGCTTCGCAAACGGACACTTAGACAACCAGAGTCCGTCCGCATCGTGTAAGAAATGTGGTTTTAGGAGAGGACCGCGTCGTCGTGGTTGTCCGTGCAACAAGGTCAAGACTGGCATCAATCGGCCCGCCTCACATGGCCTGGGATTTGCCGTGATGCGGCTTGTGTGATGGCCCGCGACCTGATGGAATGGCTTCATTCTACACCAGGCGGCCAAGAGCGAGTTAATGAGACTATCTGGCACCGGTTCAATTGCGTGGAATTACACCGCCACGCATGGACTAGTCACGCCGTGGGTGCTGGACCCGCGGGAATCCTCGTCGCCGTGGCACGAGCTCGCTCGCGGGCGGCAGCGTGGGATAGTACGCGGTGAAACGATCGGAGCAGCCCACCGCCGCCGCTCATCGTCCCGATCACAACCGGGTTGCGAATAAGGTCGCAGAATTATGCGCGAAATAGAACAGGAGGGGCATCATGTCTCGAATTCGTGCTTGCTTGGCCGCGTTTGGCCTCGCTCTCACCCTATCGTTGGGAAGCGTCGGCAGCGCTCGCGCCCAAAACGAGATGAAAAGTCCGACGATGGAGGCGATCAAGAAGCGCGGCCAGCTCATCTGCGGCATCGACACCGGCATCCCCGGTTACGCCTACCAGGATTCGAAGGGCGACTGGCAGGGGCTCGATGTCGCCTATTGCCGCGCGATCGCCGACGCCCTGCTCGGCTCGCCCACCAAGGTCAAGTTCATTGGCCTGACGTCCAAGGTGCGGTTCTCGGTGTTGCAGTCAGGCGAAATCGACGTGCTGATCCGCGATTCCGAGGAGACGTTTATTCGCAACACGCAATTGGGCCTCGACGAGCCGGCGTACAATTTCTACACGGCCCAGACGTTCATGGTGCGCAAGAGCCTCAATGTCGCGCATGCCAAGGACCTGAACGGCGCGACGATCTGCCTGCTGACCGGCACCACGTTGGAAACCAACATCGCCGACTACAACCGGGCGAACGGCATCAAGATCAACACGTTGCTGTTCGACAAGCCGGAGGAAGCCTTCGCTGCCGCAGATGCCGGGCGATGTGACGGCTACACGGACGACGGCGGATCGGTCGCAGCGGCCCGTTCTACCATGAAGAAGACCGGACGATTGGATGTTCATTCCCGAAACGATCGGCGGCATGCAGGCCCTCGGTTCGTTCACGCGGCTGGGCGATCAGGCGTGGTCGCGCCTCGTGAAATGGGTACAGTATGCCATGATTGAAGGCGAGATACTTGGCGTCACCCAGTCGAATGCTGAGCAGACCAAGCAATCGACCAAGGATCCGGAGATGCGGCGCTACCTGGGTCTGGAAGGCGACTTCGGCAAGCTTCTTGGCGTGGACAACGATTGGGCCTACCGCATCGCCAAGGATGTCGGCAACTATGGCGAGGTCTATGAGGCCACATTCGGCGAAAAGGGGCTGAGACTGCCACGAGGCATGAACAACCTGTACACCAAGGGAGGCCTGTTCATGACGCCCAGTTGGAAGTGATGGGCTGACTTGATCAGGAGACCCTCAAAGCGCGCACGGGTCGCGCAATGGGTGCTGCTGGCCGCGGTGGCTGCGGTGGTCTGGCTCCTTGGCTCGATCGCCGCGGAGACCTCGGGGCAGCGGCGCGGGGGGCTGGGTTTCGGTTTCCTTGCCGACCCGACGAATTTCGATATTCCGTTCCACCTGATCGGCTGGAGCGTGGGCGACACATATGCCCGCGCTCTGCTGGTGTGCGTGCTGAACACGCTGTTGGTTGCGGCGCTAAGTATCGTCGCGGCCACGCTGCTGGGGGTGCTGGTGGGCATCATGCGGCTTTCCGCCAATTGGCTGGTGCGCAACATTGCGTTGGGCTTCGTCGAGCTTGTCCGCAATACGCCGCAGCTCGTGCAGATCGTCTTCTGGTACGTCTCGGTGTTGCAGACCCTGCCGGGCCCGCGGGAGAGCATCCTCCTGCCAGGCGACGCGCTGCTGAATGTCCGCGGCCTTTACTTGCCAAGCTTCGTCGCTAACGATCTCGCGGACCAACTATGGCCGCTTTCTCTCATCTTGCTGCTTGCCATACCATTTGTCTGGCGCGATGCCACGACGCGGTTTCCCGATCGGGGCGAAAGCGCTCCTGCTGCTGCCCTTGGCGATCGTGTTGTTCATTGCGGGTATCGGCCGCATCGACCGGCCTGCATTGCACGGCTTCAACATCGCCGGCGGTGTCCAGGTGGTGCCGGAGCTGGTGGCACTCTGGGCCGGCCTGTCGATCTATGCGGCCGCCTTTATCGCCGAGATCGTGCGCGCTGCCATTCTGTCCGTCCACAAGGGTCAGCGTGAGGCGGCACTCAGCCTGGGGCTACGGCCACGCCAGGTACTGTCGAAGATCATCCTGCCACAGGCGTTGCGCGTGATGGTGCCACCGCTCACCAGCCAGTACCTCAACATCATCAAGTCAAGCTCTCTCGGTGCGGCAGTGGCCTACCCGGAGCTGTATCAGATCTTCGCCGGCACCGCGATGATGCAGTCCAACCGCGAGATCGAGTCGATGGCCCTGCTGATGGGCGTCTTCCTCGCCATCAACCTGATCGTTTCAGGACTGATGAATTGGTACAACCGGCGCGTCGCATTGGTGGGCCGATGAATAACGCGGCCACCGAACAGCCTATGTCCGTGTCGCGCAGCTTCATGCCGCACCATCCGCGCAACGCACCGCCGCGCCCGATCGACTGGATGCGGCGTAATCTGTTCAGCTCCCTGTTCAATGGCGCTCTTACGATCGTCGTCCTGGTGATGGCTTGCCTTATCCTGCCGCCATTGTTTCGCTGGGCAATCACACATGCGACGGTCTCCGGCGTGACGCGGGCGGCGTGCAGTGGCGACGGCGCCTGCTGGACCTTCATTCGCGTCCGCTTTCCCCGTTTTATCTACGGCAGTTATCCGTCCGACCAGTACTGGCGCGTCGATACCGCCGTTCGCCTTGCTCGCGGCCTTCTGCGTCCCGGTGCTGCGTGACGACACACGGCACCGCTGGCTGTTCGTGCTGCTGCTGTTGACCCTGGCCCCTGGCCTCGCCTGGATATTGCTCTCCGGCGGCCTGTTCGGCTTGACTTATGTCGATACGTCCCTCTGGGGCGGCCTCATGCTCGACGTCATCGTCTCGTTTGTAACGGTCGTGGGCTCGCTCCCGTTGGGAATCCTACTGGCGTTCGGTCGCCGTTCGCAGTTGCGCGTGATCCGGGTCCTCTCGATCAGCTACATCGAGATCTGGCGCGGCGTGCCGCTGCTAACAGTTCTGTTCATGTCGGCAGTCGTCATGCCGCTGTTCCTGCCCGAGGGTGTCTCAGTCGATCGGCTGCTGCGCGCGATGGCCGCGCTGGTCCTTTTCAATGCCGCCTACATGGCCGAAGTGGTGCGCGGCGGACTTGCAAGGCGTTCCGTCCAGCCAGGATGAGGCTGCCTATTCGCTGGGCTTAAGCTGGTGGCAAGCTCAGGCCTTCGTTGTGCTGCCGCAGGCGTTGCGCATCATCGTCCCGGGAATCATCAACACGGTCGTAGACCTGTTCAAGGACACGACGCTGGTTACGATCATCGGCCTGTTCGACCTGCTGGGCGCGGTCGAACAAGCCCTGAAAGACCCGGCCTGGCTCGGCTTTGCGACCGAGGGCTACGTGTTCTCCGCCGCGGTGTTCTTTGCGTGCTGTCTCGCGATGTCCGTCTACGGCCGCAGTATGGAACGCCGGCTCGCCAAGGCCGACTGACGGATCGCCCCGTGGCCGGTCGGCACGCGCTCCGGGTGGTTTGATGTGCGGCAAGCGAGCCAAAAACCGCGATGCATGGTTAAGCGTTAATCATCTGCTCGCGACTTGGGTGGGCCATAAGGACTTGGAGGGCTGGGAAATGGTAGCAGCACCGCGCACCCTCAACGATCTCTATACTGTGGACATGCGCGATCTCTGGTCGGCCAATGACCAGATGGAGAAGATCATGCAGGCCTTTGGCGAAAAGGCGACAGATCCGAAGCTAAAGCGGCTCTTTGAACGCTCTGCCAGTCATATCGCTCAGCATACGCAGGCGCTGCGTGAGATGATGGACGCGGAGAGCGCTAGCACCTGCGTGGGTATGCAGGGGCTAATTCAGGAAGCTACGCAGCACGGTTTGGAGTTTGACTTGCCGCCTCATCTGCGCGATTTGGAATTAATCGGCCAATATCAGCGCATGTCGCACTATGGCCTTGCCGGCTTTGGAACAGTGGCAGCCTATGCTGAGGCTTTGGGGATGACCGAGCAGGCAAACAAGCTGAGATCGATTGTCTCGGATATCTACAAAGGTGATGAGTACTCCACCACACTGGCGGAAAGCTTACAGAGAGCAGCCCCTCAGGGGTAAGCGAGTGTGGGGCCAGACGGACGAGCGGGGTGACATTGGCGAGCGATTGCCCATCTTTCTCGATGAACGGCCATCTTGCTCGATCTGGTAGCGGCTGCCCGCACCGCCTGAGCATGGAGGGGGTGATCCCCTCGGTGTCCGTGCCAGCGGAGGATTTCCCGTGAAACATCGATCGATCAAGCAAGCGATCGCCATTATAACCTTTCTGGTTTCGGGTGGGCCGACTTCCGCCAATGCCCAAGACGAGATCGACCTGATGCTGCGGCGCGGGCAAGTTCCGGCTGATATGATTAAACGGCACGGATATTCTGACTTCACCGATCCACTGGGGCGGTTCCTGGATCTGCTCGCGGCGGGGGCGTTCGCCGAAGCCAGAGCGATTCAGCCGGAGGCCTGTGCAACTTGGCTGGCGACGCGGCAGAATTCGTCATTTACCGGGAAATTCTGGGTGTGGAACACCGAGCTTAACCTCGATACGCTGTGTGCTCACCGCTGATCAGTTTTTCCGCGGTTATTGCACGCGGTGGAACCGGACGATAACTAAAGGGCATCACCTCGGTCTTTGGGCCACATTCTGCGCCAGCCGTGCCGTGCATGGGCTCCTGTTTGGCACCGGTTGCCGGCCAGCATCGGGGCGGATAGGGTTGCCTGAGCAAGACTGCGTTTCGAACAAACGAGGCCCCCATCATGTCCGCCGATCCGAACCGCCTGATCCTGACCGGGGAGAACCCCTTTATTCGCCTGAGCGAGACCGATGGCGGGCCAGTCATCACCAATGCCAGCTTCTGGCGCATCCTGCTGTCGCCCGCCGGCCCCGGACACGTGCTGTATCTGCGGAGCGAGCTGACCCAGGACCGGTGGCGCATCTACGCCGACAACATCGCGATGGCGCGCTGGCTGCAGAAGACCGTGCAGGGAATGCTGAATGCGGAGTTAAGCGACACAACCATTCCCGTCACTGATGCGACGTTCAGCCGATGCGGCGATGCGCGCGATTTCTGGACTGAGCGGCTGATCGCGCATGGCGAGGATATCGCTCTGACCTGGTATGACATTGGCGAGCCGCTGCTGATCCATACCCAGCCGGGCGCACCGCCGGCACGAAAATACGGGGTCTGCACCGTTCTGATCCCGGCCCTTGGGGCTCGGTTGACGGTCAATGGCGTGGAGGCAAAAGGACGCCCATTCCCGACTGAACGGGAGGGACGACCCTTCAGCACCTGTGCGCTGGCGTTTTCGGAAAGCTGGACCGAAGCGCGCTGACGGCTGCCCACGAACGGCCGTTCTGTTGTTGTGATGGCATCACGGGTTGCGGGGACCCGCCGTGCGTAATCGCCATGCCAGTAACTGCACCCTTCAATGCCCTGTCCCGAAAAAGCCCAGCCGGGTAAACAGCGTGTAGTTCGCTTCGAAGACCATAATTCCCACGAATACCAACACTGCTATGGGTGGGAGAAGGATGGCATAGATCAGGGTCAGCCGCTCCCAGGCCATATGCATGAAAACCGCAACGATGAGGCCGGCTTTCAGAACCATGAACAGCAGGATCAGGGACCACCTGAGATAGCCGTGTAGACCGAAGTAGTCGACGAGATAAGAGCACGTGCTGAGGACAAAGAGCCACGCCCAGACCACCAGATAAAGCCTGATCGGATGTGTCTGACCCTCGACATGCGTAATCGTCTGGCCTGGGACGGCATGAGTTGCTGCGTGTGACATTCGTTCCTCACCAGAGATAGAAAAACGCGAAGATGAATACCCAGACCAGATCGACGAAGTGCCAATAGAGACCCATGATTTCGACGTTTTCGTAACGGCCCTTCCGGCTGGTGAAAAAACCCGGCCTTGCCTGGTCAAAATCGCCGCGCCACACCTTGCGCGCGACGATAAGCAGAAAAATCACCCCGATCGTCACGTGGGTGCCGTGAAACCCGGTAATCATGAAAAAGCTTGAGCCGAACTGTTCTGCCCCCCACGGGTTGGACCAGGGCCGAACGCCTTCCCGGATCAGCTTGGTCCACTCGAAAGCCTGCATCCCCACGAATGACGCGCCAAACGCCGCGGTCACCCACATAAGGGCCGCTGTTTTCTTGCGTTCGCGTCGATAGCCATAGTTGACGGCTATCGCCATCGTTCCACTGCTGCTGATCAGGATGAAGGTCATGATTGCGATCAGGATCAGCGGAATCGGCTTGCCGCCAAACTGTAAGGCGAAGACCTCGCTGGGATTTGGCCAGGGAACCGTCGTCGACATTCGTACCGTCATGTATGACAGCAGGAAACAACTGAAGATAAAGGTGTCGCTGAGCAGGAAGATCCACATCATGACCTTCCCCCAGGACGCCGTCTTGAACGCCCGCTGGTCGGAAGCCCAGTCGGCCGCGAAGCCCGCCCAGCCTCGGGGCCGCGTGAAACTATCTTCCGTGGTCGTCGGCAAAGGGTTTGCCATCGGCTCGTGCCCCCTTAGATTATCAGCGTGCGGCAGATAATGACGAAATTGTCTGCCCAGCCCATCAATAAGGCGAAGATTATCAGCCAGACCAAAAGCAGAAAATGCCAGTAGACCGTGCATAACCACACACTCAGGCGCAGCCGCTCGATCGCAACGCCACGCCGGATTTTGGGGAATGTCTTGCCCAGGGCCACAAAGCCGCCCAAAACGTGCAGTCCATGCACGCCGGTGAGCAGGTAGAAGAAGGCATTGCCCGGATTGCTCGCGGCGAAATACCCGGCGCCTACAAGCTGCCGCCAGATCAGGAGCTGCCCGGCCAGAAAAAACAGGCCGGACAGGCCGCCCAGGAGCAGGCCATCCCGCACTGCATCCCGATAGCCGTGCCGAGCGGCGATCTGTGCGCATTGCATTGCGATGCTGCTCGCAATCAGTGCGCCTGTGTTCAGCCACAACTGCCGGGGGGCCGGCATCCCACGCAGTATCGCACCGTTCGTTCCGCTCTCGGTCGTTGCGGCTATGTCTATCCGCACGAAATACGCGCTCACCAGCAGCGCGAACAGACAGCTTGCAACGGCGAGAAACACGCCCAATCCAACCTTCGCCGGGGGCACCGAGGATCCACCCCATGCGGGCAGATCGCCAATCGAGCCGACGTCCAACCATGGCTTCGCCATCAGTTGCTGCTGCGACAGCCACCATCCGGCGATGACCACGATAACAGTCAGGAACAGGATCATGACGCTCACAGAGGGCGCCTAACTGACTCGTGCGAGAGCGGGCTGATTTTGCGGCACGAAGTCCTGTTCGGTGCCCGGCACGCTGTAATCGTAAGCCCAGCGATAGACCACAGGCAGCTCCTTGCCCCAGTTGCCATGCCCTGGCGGGGTTTGTGGTGTCTGCCATTCCAACGTCGTGGCCCTCCAGGGATTGGGGCCGGCTGATTTGCCCTTGAACAGGCTCCATCCGAGATTGAACAGGAAAATGAGTTGGGCCGCGCCGACGATCAACGCAGCAACGGTGATAAAAACATTCAGCGACGCGGCCGAGGCCGGGATGAAGGCGGTTTCGCCCAGCTCGTAATAGCGGCGGGGCACGCCCAGCAGACCCAGGTAGTGCATCGGGAAAAAGATCGCATAGGCCCCCAGGAAGGTAATCCAGAAGTGGAGCTGGCCCATCGTCGTGTTGAGCATCCGGCCGGTAACCTTGGGGTACCAATGATAGATGCCGCCGAAAACGACCAGGATCGGCGCGACACCCATCACCATATGGAAGTGCGCGACAACAAACAACGTGGCCGACAGCGGAACATCGACGACAACATTGCCGAGGAACAGGCCGGTCAACCCTCCATTCACAAAGGTAACGATGAAAGCGAGCGCGAACAGCATCGGCACGGTGAGATGGATATCGCCCCGCCATAGGGTCAGCACCCAATTGTAGACCTTGATGGCAGTGGGGACGGCGATGATCAGCGTCGTGGTGGCAAAGAAGAAGCCGAAATACGGATCCATGCCACTGATGTACATGTGGTGTGCCCACACGACGAAACTGAGCGCACCGATGCCGACAATCGCCCACACCATCATGCGGTAGCCGAAGATGTTCTTCCTTGCATGGGTGCTGATCAGGTCGGAGACGATGCCGAACGCCGGCAAAGCGACGATATAGACTTCGGGATGTCCAAAGAACCAGAACAGATGCTGGTACAGGATCGGACTGCCGCCGCCGTATTTCAACTGCTGCCCCATTTCGACCAGGGACGGCATGAAGAAGCTGGTGCCCAGAAGCCGGTCCAGCATCATCATGACGGCAGCGACGAACAAGGCGGGGAATGCCAGCAGGGCCATGACGGTCGCCGTGAATATACCCCACACCGTCAGTGGCATGCGCATCAGCGTCATCCCGCGGGTGCGGCATTGCAGCACCGTCACCACATAGTTCAGGCCACCCATGGTGAAGCCGATGATGAACAGGATCAGCGACAAGAGCATCAGAATGATGCCCCAATCGTGCCCCGGTGTGCCGGAGAGGATGGCCTGAGGTGGATACAAGGTCCATCCGGCGCCCGTTGGGCCGCCCGGTGCAAAAAAGCTGGCCACCAGGACGAGCACGGCGAGCAGATAGATCCAGTAGCTCAGCATGTTTACGTAGGGGAAGGCCATGTCCCGCGCGCCGACCATCAGCGGAATAAGGTAATTGCCGAATCCGCCCAGGAACAGCGCCGTAAGCAGGTAGATCACCATGATCATGCCGTGCATGGTGATGAACTGATAGTAGTTGTCGTTACGAATCAGAGAGAACGCGCCCGGAAACGCCAGTTGCAGACGCATCAGCCATGATAACACCAAGGCTACCAATCCGATCGCCATGGCCGTGAGCGAGTACTGGATCGCGATGACTTTGGCATCCTGGCAAAACACGTATTTCGTGAGCCAGGAGTGCGCATGATAAAGTTCGACCTCGGCGACTTCCGCTGGTCCGACAGAGCCAACGGTGCCTGCTGTGATCTCACTCATTCAAATGCACTCCTCTCTCGTCCCTGATGCGGCTCCATGCATCCTGTCCTGCCGGATCCTGTTTCGGTATCCGGGTATTCCGCACTACTTTGAGGCAGACAGTTGTGCGAAGGTCTGCTGCTTTTGCAGCCATGCCTGGTAGTCACTTTCTGTGTCGACCACGACGTTGCCTCGCATCTGCGGATGCCCAATTCCACAGAATCCCGCGCAGAGGATCTCGAACGTTCCGGTCCTGGTGGGTGTAAACCAGAATTGCGTGACCATGCCTGGCACCAGGTCCATCTTTGCCCTGAACTCGGGCACATAAAAGTCGTGCACGACGTCAACCGAGCGCAGCAGGACCCGGACCGGCTTCCCGACGGGCAAATGCAGGTCGTCGCCGACGATCACAAGATTGTCTTTGCCGTTGGGATCGTTGGGATTCACCCCTAACGGGTTGTCAGGACTGACATACCTGGTACCGGACGTTCCAAGTCGACCGCTCTTCCCCGGGAGACGATAGCTCCATGTCCATTGCTGACCCACAGCTTCAAATTCCGTGGCATCTTCCGGTACAGTGACAAAATGGCTCCAGACGAACAGGCCTGGGGTCAACATCGCCGCGACGCCCACCGCCGTGAAGCCGGCGAGCCACCACTCCAATCGTTTGTTTTCCGGCTCGTACGCGGCTCGGCGACCTTCCCTGTGGCGGAACCGGACCAGGCAATAAGCCATGAACAGAACGACAGCGGTGAAAACGAACCCGGTGATCCAGAAAGTGATGGCAATCGTGGCGTCTATGTAGTGCCAATTGGAGGCAATCGGTGTCAGCCACCAGGGGTTGAAGAGATGAAACGCGACCGACCCGACAGCTATCAGAACCAGTGCAATCGCTATCGGCATGCCTCACCCACCCCAGGGGCCGTCGGGTTCGGCCGTCGGGTTCTCTGCCACCCCCAGGCACCTCGACGCCGGCACTGATTCGATCGGGATGCGCGTCATCGTGCCACCACCATCTTGCGGTACAGATGCCAGGTGGAATGCCCGAGCACGGGCAGGACAACGATGAGACCAACAAACAACGGGATCGAGCCGATCACCAGGCCGGCCGCGATGATCAATCCCCAGAGGGCCATCGGGCCCGGGTTTACCAGCGCTGCCCGCACCGATGTCCGAACAGCCACCTCAACTCCCACCTCGCGGTCGAGCAGCAGCGGAAACGCCACAGAGCTGATCACCAATACGACGGCAGCGAAAAGGAACCCAACGCCCACACCAATGACGATCAGTTCGTGGCCCGCGCGGGTCATGAAAACGTCGTGGATGAAACTGGCGATCGTGTCCGGCGGCAGTGGACCGAGTGTCAGGTCGTAGATTGCATATGCGGTGACCATCCAGAACAGGAAGATTCCGGTAAGCAAAAGGCCAAACAGGATGATTGCGCCCAACGACGGGGAGCGGAGTACGGCGAAGGCATCGGTCCAGCCAGCGCCGATGCCCAGGTCGCGTCGCCGGCTCATTTCATTGAGGCCCACTCCGGCGAACGGGCCCATGAGGGCGAAGCCGGATGCAAGCGGGAACAGCAGTGGCAACATCTTATGTTCCGCCACGAAACCGGCCAGCACCAGCCCGATGACAGGGTACAGGGCGCATAGAAAGAGAACGTCGGTTCGGTTGGCCCCGAAATCACTGGCCCCCCGGACCAACACGTCCTTAAGGTCCGCCATCTTGATCCGGCGGACGGTCGGGAGCGGGAGGTGCGTATCCTCCTCTGCCTGCAAGAGGCCACGATTGGCAGCCTCTACGCCAATAATCGTTTGCCTGAACTGGTCGACGCCCCATTCAACGGGGTTTCGAATAGACATAGCGCCCTCCCGAACCTTTGGGTTCGTCGAGGCCACAGGCCCTCGTGGTATCATGCTCTACGTCGGGCGGTCACGAGGACACCTAGCCCCGATAACCCTTGATTCGTAGCGTAATCCCCGATTGCAGTCCAGGCTGGCGGCACAAGACCGGACGCCGGCGACCTTTCACTTAACCGTGTTAATCCTTCTCGCCGTCGGCATGATGACGGGTGACGGATGATTTCGCCTGGCTGTTTTTAGAGGCGTGCATGGGAGGCTCGACCAACAGACGCGCGATGCATGTTGCTGGCAAGTCGAAGGACAAGTCAGACCCAAGTCTATTTCAGTATCAATCTGCGATGACCCACTAGGACATGTGGTATTTTCACGATGATTGCAGAGGTCAGTTCTTTTTTTCTCCGTTGGGACCAAACTGCGCCAAATAAGCAATAACGTCCTTCCGCTTTTGCTCATCCTTCAGGCCAGGAAACGTCATCTTCGTGTGGGGCACGATGGCCTGGGGATTGGCCAGGTATTTGTCGAGTTCCTCCGGCGTCCAGACAATCCCGGACTCCTTGTTCGCCGTCGAGTAATCATAGTCAGGATAGGTTCCCGCCTTGCGCCCTACGATCCCATTCAGTACTGGTCCGACCGCTATTTTTGCGTCCGGTCCGATCTGATGGCAGGCGCGGCAAACGAAAAAAGCCTTCTCACCCGCCGCTGCGTTCTGTGCGTTCGAGTGGATCGTACTTGAAAGCAATATCGCATACGCGATTAAGCATGCACGTATCACGATCCCTCCTCTGGCGTTCCCCTGGCGATAACTGGACAGACGTTTCAGGACGCGCCGCCAGGAGTCAATGACGTGGCGGACGATCTGCCGGATCTTCCCGTGTTCGTGATCAGGCTACGTACACTGCAACCGGATCATGTGTCACGAGAATGATCGTCAGTGTTCACGTTTTGCCATCAGCATCTCGTGCCCAAGGCGGATGCAGCACCGCTGCGGTCGCCCCAACCGAGCCGAGCCGGGCAGGCAACAGGTCCTTGATCCGCTCCCACGGGTCATCGCGCAGTCCGTATCGGCGCATCGGTCAGCCTTCCCAAAGCTGACCGCCCCAAGGCTGGCCGCCTATGAATGCCGGTCGCCTCGCGTGCATTTTGCTCTATCTGAAGCGGATCTCCGGCCGCATGTTCTGCGTTTTCGAGGATACGTGGATGCCGCGGCCGCCAAGCAGAGCAGGCGGGGTCTGATCGAGGCTGGTCGTGAAAGCAGGGAGGGCCGCGAGAACGCGGGCACACAGTGACATGGGCAACATATTTGAAGCGGCGGTTCAGGATGAGGCAGCCCTGAGAGCGGCGCTGGCGGACGCCGATATCGCGCCGATGCTGATGGTCCTGTCGCAGTTGAGTGGCGATCTGGAGATACTGGACGACGTTGCGCCGCACATTCACGGTGCGTGGAGCTTCCTCGAATCGGTGCCAGAGGATCTGAAGCAGAAGGTACGGGACCGACTCGCCGCCGTTCTGAAGGAGTACGCCACCACGGGAAAGCCGCCGCCGCGGCATGTGCCGTCGGAGACGCTGCAGAAGCTAATGAGCGCCGGCGTAGGCCAGACCGTCCCGGAGGAGTACATCCCGCTGCTGATGGAAGAGACCCGTCTGGGTGACGAGGATACGCGCTCCGTGCACTGGCAGCGCGACCCTGACAGACTGCCGATCCAGAGCTTCAAGGTGATCATCATCGGCGCAGGGTTCTCTGGCCTGTGCGCCGCTATCCGTCTCAAGGAACTCGGCATTCCCTTCGTGATCCTGGAAAAGAACCGAGACGTCGGGGGAACCTGGCTGGAAAACGACTATCCTGGCTGCGCCGTTGACACGCCGAATCATTTCTATTCGTTTTCTTTCAACCCGAACGATATGTGGTCCCGACACTTCTCGCGACGGGACGAGATCTTAGAATACATCGGCACGACAACCGATAAATACCATCTTCGACGAGAACATTCGCTTGGGGACGGAGGTCACTACAGCGGAATTCGACGAACAACTAGCTTGCTGGCAGGTGACGTTCCGCTCCGCGGATGGCCTAACCGAGACGATCGAGGGGAATGCGGTGATCAGCGCGGTCGGGCAGCTCAATCGTCCGTCGGTCCCGCCGATAGCCGGGTTGTCGCTGTTCCGGGGACCTGTCTTTCATACCGCCCGCTGGGACCACACCGTCGACCTGCACGGCAAGCGCGTCGCAATGATCGGCACGGGCGCCAGCGCGGTGCAAGCCGGTCCCTCGATCGCGTCTGACGTCGACCGTCTGCTCGTGTTTCAGCGCACGCCGCACTGGCTGATGAATAACCCGAACTACCACAAAGACGGTCAGCGCCGGGAACAAGTGGGCGATTCAACACATCCCGTATTTCGGCAAGTGGCTGCGCTTCCAGTTGTTCTGGGCTGGATCCGACGGCTTTCACGCATCGCTGCAGATGGACCCGGACTGGCCGATGCCGGACAGCTCCTTGAACGAGGCGAACCACAAGATGCGTGAACTGATCATCGATTATGTCCGCAAGGAGCTTGAAGACGACAAGGAGCTGCTGGCGAAGGTGATCCCGGCCTACCCACCCTATGGCAAGCGCATGCTGCGGGATAACTACTGGTATCGGATGCTCAAGCGGCCAAATGTCGAGCTGGTGACAGGCTCGATTTCGCACGTCACTGCGGATGCAATCGTCATGGAGGACGGCACTGTCCACCCCGCAGACGTGATCATCATGGCCACAGGCTTTCAGGCATCCAAGATGCTGTGGCCGATGGACATCAGGGGACGCGGAGGCCGGACGATCCGCGGCGTCTGGGGTGACGATGACCCTCGGGCCTATCTCGGGATCACCGTGCCGGGCTTTCCCAACCTGTTCCTTACTTATGGCCCGAACACCAATCTTGCACATGGCGGCAGCATCATTTTCCACACCGAATGCCAGGTTCGCTACATCACCCAGGCGCTCCGCGAGATGATCGAGAATGGCTACTCGACGCTCGAGGTACGCGCCGATGTGCATGACGGTTACAACAAGCTGGTGGACGAGAAGTGCCGCAACATGGTCTGGGCCCACCCGGGCGTGACGAGTTGGTATAAGAATCGGCACAACCGCGTGACCGTTACTTCTCCTTGGCGGTTGCTCGACTACTGGAAGCTGACGCAGCACTTCGTGCCGGAGGAGTACCGCGCTGGCCGCCCCGGTCACACGCCGATCATTCCGGGCCAGGAAGCCGCTGCTGTATCTTCTGTCGACCGGCTTACCGTAGGATGAAGCGGCATTGCTGGAGTGCGGTCTTCTGCCGGGGCAGGCGGATAGTTATGCCCCGGCTCGACCGCGAAGCCGTGTTGTTCAGGATTTCACGAGCGGGCAGCCGCCTTCGCTGAGCGGCCGGAAGGCTTGATCGGCTGGAACGGTGGCGATCAACTTCAACACGTCATAGGGTCCAGTACTCTCGGACGGTGACTTCACCTGCATCAAATAAGCAGGGTGCAACTTACGCCCGTCCTCACGTATCGAGCCGCGACCAAACGCGTCATCGTCCGTTGGCATTGCCTTCATCCGAGCGATAACCGCTGCACCGTCATTCTTTGCCTGCGACGGGTCCATATCGGCAACTGCCTTGAGGTAGTGCAACGTGCTGGAATAGAGGCCGGCGTTGGCCATGTTCGGCCAGAGGGCGCCGGTCTTCGGTCGGATACGGTTGTTGAAGGCGCGCGTGCGCTCGTTCAGATCCCAGTAATAGGTTTGCGTTGCCATCAGCCCCTGCGCAGCCTCCAGCCCGATCGCGCGAATATCCGTGTCGTACGACAAGAGACTGACGATGGTCATGGTGTGGTTCAGACCAAACTCGCGCGCCTGTTTGACGCTGGCGATCGTGTCCGCCCCGCCGTTGCACAGGGCCAGCACCTTGGCCCCGGACGCCTGCGCCTGAAGCAGCAGCGCCGAGAAATCCGAGGTCCCGGGAAACGGATACAGCGCGCTGCCCAGCACGGTACCGCCACCTTTCTCGACCGCCGCCGCGCCGTCCTTTGCGAGCTGCTGACCAAAAGTGTAGTCGGCCGCAATGAAATACCAGCTTGTCGCACCCTGCCTGACCAACGCCGAACCGGAGGTCTTGGCGAGTACATAGGTGTCCCACGACCAGTGGACGTGGTTCGGACTGCACTGCTGTCCGGTTAGCGCGGTTGTGCCGGGCCCGGAAAGCATCATCGACTTGTTCTTTTCACGCACGATCCCGACACAGGCAAGCGAGGTGGCAGAGGTGCTGACATCGAGCAGCGCGTCTACGCCATCCTGGTCGAACCAGCGGCGCGCGACGGTAACCGCGATATCCGCCTTGTTCTGATGTTCAGCCAGCAGGATCTCTACATCCCAGCCTTTGGCAGCCGCGCCGAAGTCCTCCACGGCTTGTTGCGCACAGGCGAGTGAGGGGCGCGAAAGATCGGCATACGGACCCGAGAGATCGGTAATGATACCGACCTTCAGCTTCTTCCGCGCCGGCTGTGCCCGAGCCTGAGTCGAGTGGAAATATTGCAGCGGAGGCAGCTTGCAGAACCGTCCGGCGGGCGAGCTTCATACGATCCTCCATTTGTCTTGACCCCGGCCGTAGATGGGGCGCGGCAGATTGGCAAGGGCCACGATTCTATCACACTCTGGAGCGATGAAGGGGTGTCGCCTAAGCGCCTTGTCGTTACCAGCATCTCAACACGCGCTGACCCGGGTCATGCCTCACGGCGGGCGAGCATGGGCTCTCCCGCGAGTTGTAGTAGGATCAGCAACGTGGTCGCCTATGCCGGCCGACAAAATGCTCGGCAGCGACAGCGCGCAGATGGGAGACCGAGGACTTGATGGACTATGCTCCGCTGACCCTTCATGTGCCTGAGCCGGCGGTTCGGCCCGGTGGCACCCCCGATTTCTCGAGTGTCCGGATTCCGGAAGCCGGGATCGGTGGCGCGGCCGGAGGTGGACGCCGATCCTGAATCTATCCGCGACCTGGCCTATTCGGTCATCCGGGTCCTCGACCGCGACGGTGAAGCAGTCGGCCCATGGGGCGGCCTGTTGAACGATGAGGAATTGCTTGAAGGTCTTCGCCACATGATGATTTTGCGTGCCTTCGACGCACGGATGGTGATGGCGCAGCGGCAGGGTAAGACATCCTTCTACATGCAGCATATGGGCGAAGAGGCGGTTAGCTGCGGTGTGCGCAAGGCGCTGCTGCCGGGCGACATGAACTTTCCGACTTATCGTCAGGCGGGGCTGCTGATCGCCGCCGGCCATTCTCTGGAAGACATGATGTGCCAGATCTACTCCAACGAGCGGGATCCGTTGAAAGGCCGTCAGATGCCGGTGCTTTATTCGTCGAAGGACGACGGCTTCTTCTCGCTCTCCGGAAATCTGGCTACCCAGTATATACAGGCTGTCGGCTGGGCCATGGCGTCCGCGATCAAGAACGACACGAAGATCGCCGCCGCGTGGATCGGCGATGGCGCAACCGCTGAATCCGATTTCCATGCCGCCCTGGTTTTCGCCTCCACCTACAAGGCCCCGGTCGTGCTCAACATCGTCAACAATCAATGGGCGATCTCGACCTTCCAGGGCATCGCCCGCGGCGGCTCCGGCACCTTCGCCGCCCGCGGTCTCGGCTTCGGCATCCCCGCGCTCAGGGTCGATGGCAACGATTATCTTGCCGTGCATGCCGTGGCAAAGTGGGCGGCCGAGCGGGCGCGCCGCAATCTCGGTCCAACGCTCGTGGAATATGTCACTTATCGCGTCGGCGCTCATTCCACCTCCGACGACCCGGCCGTCTATCGCCCGAAGACCGAGTCCGATGCATGGCCGCTCGGCGACCCGGTGATCCGGCTCAAGAATCACTTGATCGTGCGCGGCGTCTGGTCGGATGAACGGCACAAGCAAGCGGAAGCTGAAGTTCTGGACACCGTGATCACCGCGCAGAAGGAGGCCGAAAGCCACGGCACCCTGCATGCCGGGGGCCAGCCCTCGGTGCGCGACATGTTCGAGGATGTCTATGCGGAGATGCCGCCACATCTACGCCGCCAGCGCCAGCAGGCGGGAGTGTAAATCATGCCCCGCAGAACGATGATCGAGGCCATTCGCGACGCGATGGATGTCATGATGGGCCGCGACGATAATGTCGTCGTGTTCGGTGAGGATGTGGGCTTCTTCGGCGGCGTGTTTCGCTGCACGCAGGGGCTGCAGGCAAAATACGGCAAGAGCCGCTGCTTCGATGCGCCGATCAACGAATCTGGGATCGTGGGCGCGGCGGTCGGCATGGCTGCGTATGGGCTCCGCCCCTGCGTCGAGATTCAATTCGCGGACTACATGTATCCGGCCTACGACCAGATCGTTTCGGAGGCGGCGCGACTGCGCTATCGCTCCAATGGGCAATTCACCTGTCCGCTCGTGGTGAGAATGCCGACCGGCGGCGGGATTTCCGGCGGCCAGACCCATAGCCAGAGCCCGGAAGCTCTGTTCACCCATGTGGCGGGCCTCAAGACGGTGGTGCCGTCTACGCCGGGCGACGCCAAAGGATTGCTGATCGCGGCGATCGAGGATCCCGATCCGGTGATCTTCCTGGAACCGAAGCGGCTGTACAACGGTCCGTTCGACGGTCATCACGACCGGCCCATCACGCCTTGGTCGAAACACGAACTCGGCGAAGTTCCGGACGGTCATTACATCGTGCCTTTGGGAAAGGCCGCGATCCGACGCCCAGGGGCGGCAGTGACCGTCCTCGCTTACGGGACGATGGTCTATGTCGGCCTGGCGGCCGCCGCCGAAACTGGCATCGATGCCGAAATCATCGATCTTCGCACGCTGGTGCCGCTCGATCTTGAAACGATCGAAGCCTCGGTCCGCAAGACCGGCAGATGCGTGATCATCCATGAAGCGACGCACACATCGGGCTTCGGCGCAGAACTTGCCGCGCTGGTGCAGGAAACCTGCTTTTATCACCTGGAAACGCCGATCATGCGCGTCACCGGCTGGGACACGCCCTATCCGCATGCTCAGGAATGGGACTACTTCCCCGGTCCGGATCGCGTCGGACGCGCGCTGCTCGAAACGATGGAGCAGTGAGATGGCCGAACATGCGATCCGGCTGCCCGATGTCGGCGAAGGCGTCGCCGAAGCCGAACTCGTCGAGTGGCACGTCAAGATCGGCGATCTCGTCCGGGAGGACGACATCCTCGCCGCGGTCATGACCGACAAGGCAACGGTGGAAATCCCCTCGCCGGTCGCGGGCGAGATCGTTTGGCTCGCCGCCGAGGTCGGCGACGTGGTCGCGGTCGGTTCCGACCTTGTCCGGGTGAACGTTGGAGGCAAAGACGACAGCCGACCGAGAGTGCGCCGGCAGCGAAAGCGAAGCCTGCCGCCGCCGAAGCAGTAGCCTCCGCTCCGCCGGCCAACGCTCCGGTGGACGATTCGCTCGAGCATGCGCCGGTCGCGTCTCCCCCGGCGGATCCACCACCGACCGGCCGACCCGCATCGATGCGTTCCGCCACTTCGCCGGCGGCGCTCCGCGTGCCGAAGGCGAAAAGCCGTTGGCCTCGCCGGCGGTTCGTCTGCGGGCGCGAGAGGCCGGAGTCGATCTGCGACAGGTGCCCGGCACCGGCCCGGCCGGCCGCATCACGCATGAGGATCTGGATGCTCTCTTCGCTCAGGGACCGGGAATGGCGAGGGCACCCGGCGTGCAGCCGCGGACTGCGGTGGAAGACGTCAAGGTGGTCGGCCTGCGTCGCAAGATCGCCGAGAGGATGGCAATTGCCAACACGCGCATTCCCCACATCACCTATGTGGAGGAAGTCGATGTCACCGCGCTTGAGGAGCTTCGGGCAACGCTTGAACAAGGCACAGCAAGCAGCACGCCCCGCTCAGACTGACGCTCCTGCCTTTCCTGATGCGCGCCATGGTGCGGGCCATCGCCGAGCAGCCCAACCTGAATGCGCTGTTCGACGATGAGGCAGGCGTCGTGCACCAGCATGCCGGCGTCCATATCGGCATCGCGGCGCAAACCCCGGCAGGTCTCATGGTACCGGTGGTCCGGCACGCAGAGGCGCTCGATCTCTGGGGTTGCGCGGCCGAACTGAACCGGCTTGCCGAAGCCGCGAAGAACGGCACCGCCACCCGCGACGAACTGAGCGGTTCAACGATTACGATCACCTCGCTCGGCGCGATGGGCGGCGTGGTGACGACGCCCATCATCAATCATCCCGAAGTCGCGATTATCGGCGTCAACAAGATGATGGTGCGTCCGGTCTGGGACGGCTCGGCGTTCATTCCTCGGAAGATGATGAACCTGTCGTCGAGCTTCGATCACCGCGTGGTGGATGGCTTCGATGCCGCGCGGTTCGTGCAGCGCATCAAGACGCTGCTTGAAACACCCGCGCTGATTTTCATGGAAGGCTGAGGCCGTGAAAGATATTTCCTGCAGGCTGTTGGTGATCGGTGCAGGGCCGGGCGGTTATGTCTGCGCGATCCGAGCAGGCCAGCTCGGCATCGACACGGTCGTCGTCGAGGCGAAAAAGCTCGGCGGAACCTGCCTCAATGTCGGCTGCATTCCCTCCAAGGCTCTGATCCACGCGGCCGACGAGTTCGAGAAGATCGCACGAATCGCTGCCGGCGCGAGCCCGCTCGGCATTTCCGCCGGCAAGCCCGAACTCGATCTCTCGAAGACCATGCTCTGGAAGGACGGCATCGTCGGCCGTCTCAACAACGGCGTTTCGGGACTGTTGAAAAAGGCGGGGGTGAAGGTCGTTGAGGGCTGGGCGCGTTTCCGGGACGGCAAGACGGTCGAGGTGGAGACGGAAATCGGCCAGCAGGTCATCCGTGCCGAACAGGTGGTGATCGCCACCGGTTCCGAGTGCTGTCGAACTGCCAGTCCTTCCCTTCGGCGGCAGGGTGATCTCCTCGACAGGCGCGTTGGCGCTGACCGAGGTGCCGGGCCAACTTGTCGTCGTGGGTGCCGGCTATATCGGCCTCGAGCTGGGGACCGCCTTTGCCAAAATGGGCGCCGCGGTGACCATCGTCGAGGCCCAGTCCCGCATTCTGCCACAATACGATGCCGAACTGACGCGACCGGTGGCCAGGCGCCTGCGCGAACTCGGCATCGAGGTGCTCACGGGTGCCAAGGCAAAGGGGCTTGCTCGCAACGGCACTGCGCTTTCCATCGAGGCGGCGGATGGACAGAGCGTGATGCTGCCCGTCGACCAGGTTCTCGTTACGGTTGGCCGCAGACCCGCGACCGATGGATGGGGACTGGATGCAATCGACCTCGACATGGATGGTCGCTTTATTCGCATCGACGACAAGTGCCGAACCTCGATGCGCGGCGTCTACGCCATCGGAGACGTGACGGGCGAGCCGATGCTGGCACACCGGGCCATCGGCGCAGGGCGAGATGGTGGCCGAGATCATCGCCGGTGAAAACCGCTCCTGGGACAAGCGTTGCATTCCGGCGGTTTGCTTTACCGATCCTGAGATTGTCACTGCCGGCCTATCGCCCGAAGACGCTGCGGCAGCCGGTATCAAGTTCAAGACTGGGCAATTTCCCTTTCACGCGAACGGCCGCGCCATGACGCTCGAGAAGGAGGCCGGGTTCATCCGCGTCGTCGCCAGGGCCGACAATCATCTTCTGCTCGGCATTCAGGGAGTGGGTGCCGGAATTGCGGAATTGTCGGCCGGCTTCAGTTTGGCGCTCGAGATGGGCGCGCGGCTCGAGGACGTCGCCGCAACGATCCATGCTCACCCGACGCAGAGCGAAAGTCTTCTGGAGAGCGCCTACATGGCCTTGGGCGTTCCCGTGCACATTTAGCGCTGGCTGCACCAGATACGCCTCAGGTTCTTTGAGCGCCTGCGCTCCGCTCATTGTCCAGAAAAGCAATCGAGCCATATCTAGACCGGCATGCGCATTGCGGCCCGATGAGCGGCACGGAGCAAAGAGGCCATTGCGGGCTGGGTGCACTCCTCATCGAGGCCGGCAACAAGGATAAAGAGGAAAAGACGTCATGGTAGTTGCGAGAACTGAGCGGCACAAATGGCCCGGACAAGCCCGCTGCACTTTCGCCCGGTCCCGAAATGATGCTTAACCTCTGGACCAGTTGGCTCGAATCGGCCTCAAAACTGGCGGGCGTCAAGGCGCGTTCAGCCCGCGTACGCCGGGTGCCACCCTCTGGCAGATGTCGCCCGATGAGATGGCCGGTGGCCTGCTCCAGGGCGGCGTGCGGCAACTCGGCGAGATGCTTGCCAAGGACCCGATCCTGCGTGCCGCCGAAGAGGCGCTCAACGCCAATCCGTTGCGCGAGGTCGTTCCGGTGGATTGGACGGAGATCGCCCGGGCGCTGCGCACCGTTTGGCTGCGATCGCTCAGCCGGCCCGACAAGGCCATAGCCGCCGCCGTCGATTTCAACACTCGAATGTGGCAATCGGCTGTGGATGCCTGGAACGAGGCGGGTGAGCGCTGGTTGGGGCTGGCACAGCCCGACGCGCCGCCTGTCCCGGCCGGCAGCCCGGACAAGCGCTTTGCCGCGGCCGAGTGGCAGGGCAATCCCGCGTACCGCACGCTGAAGGAGATCTACCTCCTGGCTTCGGACTGGCTGCTGCGCCAGACCAGCGAAGCGGATGACCTGAGCCCGGCGGAGCGGCAGCGCCTCGACTTCCACCTGCGCCAGTTCGTGGACGCGATGAGCCCCACCCTGCTGCTCGCATCGAACCCGGTGGCCTTGCGCCGGGCGGTCGAGACCGGCGGCGCAAGTCTCGCCGAGGGCGTGCGCAACCTGTTGCACGACCTCAAGGAAGGAAAGCTCAGCATGGTGGACACCACGGCCTTCGCGCCGGGGCGCAACCTCGCGCTGACGCCGGGCAAGGTGGTCTTTCGCAACAGGCTGATCGAGCTGATCCAGTACTCGCCCACCACCGAGACGGTCCGCCAGATTCCGCTGATGATCCTCCCACCTTGGATCAACAAATACTACATCATGGACATGCAGCCGAAGAACAGCATGGTCCGCTTCCTGGTCGGACAGGGCTTCACTGTGTTCATGCTGTCCTGGCGCAACCCCGACGCCTCGATGGAGGATACCACGATCGAGGACTACATGGATCTCGGGCCCGCTGGCCGCGAGCGACGTGGTGCGTGAGATCACCGGCAGCCCGACCGTGAACGTGATGGGCTATTGCATCGGGGGCACGCTGCTGGCGATGACGCTCGCCTGGCTGGCCGCAAAGGGTGACGGCCGGTTCAACTCGGCGACGTTCATGGTGTCGCTGCAAGACTTCACCAAGGTCGGTGACACGGCCGTCTTCCTGGGCGACGAGACCATCGATTTCATCGAGCAGCAGATGATGGAGCGGGGATATCTCGACAGTCGCGAGATGTCCAACATGTTCAATCTGCTGCGCAGCAACGACCTGATCTGGTCGAACGTGGTGAACAACTACTTGCTGGGTCAGAAGCCGCCTGCTTTCGACCTGCTCTACTGGAACAGCGACGGCACGCGGATGGCCCGTGCGGCGCATAGTCTGGTATTTGCGTAACACCTACGCCGAGAACAACCTGATCCAGCCGGGCAAGGTTCGCCTTAAAGGGCGAGGCTCTGGATCTGGGCCGTATCCGGCTGGACATCTACGCGGTCGGTGCCGAGAAGGACCATATCGTGCCCTGGGATGCGGCGTGGCGTATCACGCAGCTTGTGGGCGGCCAGGTGCGCTTTGTCCTTGCCTCCAGCGGCCACATCGCCGGGATGATCAACCCGCCCGGCGGCAAAGGCACCTATTGGGTAAGCGGGGGGCAGGCGACGGACTCACCGGAGACGTGGCGCAAGGCCGCGGAGCGCGTCGACGGAAGCTGGTGGACAGACTGGTCCCATTGGCTCGCCACCCATGCCGGTGAGACGGTCGCGTTTCCCTCGATGGGCAGCGACGCACATCCGCCGCTGGAGGATGCGCCCGGCAGCTACGTGCTGGAGAAATAGGCTCGCCACTGGAAACCGACACCGTCATGGCCCGGCTTGACCGGGCGATCCTTGGCCAGTGGGGCACGGTTCCCCCGCGCTGCGTCCCCCGCTGTACGAAATGGTCCGGCCAAGCAGGGCCATGACGCGGATGGGCGATTACAGTCAGACCGAAATCACTCTTGAAGGGCCAGCATTTGGCCTTTTATCATATTGCGAATCAGGAATGACCCGCAATTTCTTCGGGCGTCCGGCCCGAGCTGGTCGCCGATCGGGCCAGGGACACCGCCCACGACAAGCGATTGGCTTTAGCGACGGCTCTTCCACAACGCGCTTTCTCGTGGCCTTCTGTCGGCAATGAAGGGGGATGAGATGCACTACGAATGGCGCAAGTTGCGGGCCGATCAGTTGCGCGAACAGGCGAGGAAGGACGCGATCGTCATTCTGCCGGTCGCCTCGCTGGAACAGCACGGCCCGCATCTGCCGGTCGAGGTCGATTCCATGCTGGGCGAGACCGTCGCCGCCCGCACGGCCGCGAAGGTCGCAGGCGAAGGGCCAGGCCGTGGTGGTGCTGCCGGTGCTGTGGACCGGGCTGTCGGAACATCACATGAGCTTCGGCGGCACGATCACGCTGGACAACGCCGCCTTCGCCGCCGTGGTCGAGGGCGTCGTGCGATCCGTCCTGCGCCACGGCTTCAGGCGCATCGTGCTGCTGAACGCGCATGGCGGCAACGAGAATGCGCTTGCGCAGCATCACCGACGATCTGACGCCGAAGCTGGGCGTGCCGATCGTGCAGTTCACCTACTGGTACGCCGCCGCCGTCGCCGATCGCCAAGATCCTGGAGACCCAGGGCGGGCTGTCGCACGCCTGCGAGGCGGAGACCGTCGATGATGATGGCGGTGCGGCCCGATCTGGTGGCGGAGGACCGCATCCCGTTGGCGAAATCCAACACCACGCCGGACGTGTCGGACGTGGTCGGCGGCGGCGTCTATACGTGGCGCTCGATCGGCAGCCGTTCCGCGTCGCGGCGTGATCGGCAACCCCGAGGCCGCGACGACGGAGAAGGGCGAGCGGCTGTTCGACGCGATCTCCACCGCCCTGGCGGACAAGTTGTGCAACGCGGAACTGTGGGACCTGCCGTGGATCGGAGACGCTGACATGAGCATCGAACTGACGGTCAACGGACAGGCGGTCAGCGTCGACGGCCGACGCGACGACGCCGCTGCTGGACGTGCTGCGCAACCATCTGGACCTGAAAGGCTCCCGCTACGGCTGCGGGCTGGAGCAGTGCGGCAGTTGCATGGTGCTGATCGATGGCGAAGCCGGACTATTCCTGCGCGCGCGAGGTCGGTTCGGTCGCCGGCCGCTCGCGTCACGACGATCGAGGGGCTTGGCACGCCGAAGCGTCCGCATGTCGCTGCAGCAGGCGTTCCTGGAGGAGCAGGCCGGCCAGTGCGGCTACTGCCTGTCCGGCATCATCATCAGCGCCAAGGCGCTGCTGGACCGCAACCCCGAGCCGTCGCGGGCTGAGATCGTCACCGCGCTGGACAAGCATCTCTGCCGCTGCGGCACCCACCCCCGCATCATCGCGCCGTCGCAGAAAGCCGCTCGCTGGGAGCTCTCGCATGGAGCACCGGCCATGAGCGACACCCTGCCGCTGAGCATCGTCAACAACCGCCGCCTGGACAAATGGCTGCGCTTCCAGCCCGACCGCACGGTGAAGCTGGCGGTCGGCAAGGTGGAGATCGGCCAGGGCGTGCTGATCGCCCTGACGCAGATCGCCGCCGAGGAACTGGATGTCGCGCTCGACCGCTTCGACATCCTCTCGGGCGACACCGCAGGACGCGCCGGACGAGGGTTCGACCAGTTCCAGCCAGTCGATCGAGGTGTCGGGCCGTTCCGTTCGGCTGGTCACCGCGGAGCTGCGCGCGCGGATGCTCGGCCGGCTGGCGCAACGGCTGAATTGCGCGCCGGCCGACCTCACGGTCGACGACGGCGCTCTTCCTGCAGGACGGCAACCCGACCGGCCACGACTACTGGAACTTCGCCGGCCCCGAGGATTTCGCCGACGACATCGACGGGCACGGCGCGAACCGAAACCGCCCTCGGCCTACAAGGTCGTGGGACAGCCGGTGCCCGCGGCGCGACCTGATCGCGAAGGTCAGCGGTGCGGCGTTCATCCACGATATCGTGCGGCCCGGACATGCTGCACGCACGGGTGCTGCGGCAGCCCTCGCGCGGTGCCACGCTGGCGTCGCTGGACGAAGCAGCGGTGCGTCGGGCCGCGCAGCGGCGATATCCGAGATCGTGCGCGTCGGCGATTTCGTTGCGTTCGTCGGCGAGGACGAAACCGTCGTGCAGCGCGCCGCCGTCGCCGCTCCGGCCCACGCCAGTCTGGAGCGGAGTACGGCGTGCTGACGCCGGCGCAGCAGGAGGCCGCATGGTTCACGACGCAGCCCTCCGACGATCGTTTCTTCGGCGACCCGAGACCGCCGCGTCGAGACCGGCGAGGTCGTGAGCGCAGACCTACTCGCGGCCGTTCGTCGCGCACGCGGCGCTCGCGCCGTCCTGCGGCCTCGCGGAATATCCGCGACGGCCACCTGTCCGTCTGGTCGCACACCCAGGGCGTCTATCCGCTGCGCAACAGCATCGCCGACATTCTGGGCCTGAAGCGCGACCAGGTCACCGTCCGTCACGCGCATGGCGCCGGCTGCTACGGCCATAACGGCGCCGATGATGCCGCCCTCGACGCCGCGGTGATCGCGATGCAGATGCCCGGTCAGTGCATCCGCGTCCAGTGGCGGCGCGAGGAGGAGTTCGGCTTCGAACCGGTCAGCACCGCGCACATGACCCGCATCAGGGCCGTGCTCGATGAGGCCGGCCGCCCGATCGACTGGACCGCCGAGGTCTGGGCCGGGTCGCATGTGCAACGCCCGGTCTTTGGCGGCAACATGCTGGCGCACGAGGCGCTGCCGAACGCCGCCGCCGCCCGCGAAGGCGAACGACCCGCCCGAGGCGAACGGCGGCGGCGGCACCCGCAACGGCTTCCCGCTGTACGACTTCCCGGCGAAACGGGTCATCCACCATCTGGCGCTGGCGACGCCGGTGCGCACGTCGTCGCTGCGCGGCCTTGGGGCACTGCCGAACGTGTTCGCGCTGGAATGTTTCATCGACGAACTGGCGGAACGCGCCGGCGTCGATCCGGTCGCCTACCGGCTGTCGCATTTGTCCGATCCGCGCGCGCGGCGGCTGATCGAGAACGTCGCGGAACGGTGCGGCTGGGCCTCGCGCGGGCCGGTCGGCGACCGGACGCGGCCTCGGGCTGGCCTGGAGCCGCTACAAGAACAAAGCCGCCTATGCCTGCGTCGCGGTGGAACTGGAGGTGGACCAGGAGATCACGCTGCGCCGCGTCTGGTGCGCCGCCGACGCCGGCCTCGTGATCAATCCCGACGGCGCCCGCAACCAGTTGGAGGGCGGGATCGTCCACGCCGCCAGCATGACACTGAAGGAACAGGTGACCCTGGACGGCGACGGGATCACGTCGCTGGACTGGGACCAGCTACCCGATCATGACATTCTCCGAGGTGCCGGAGATCTACACCGTGATCATCGACAATCCCGACAGCCGACGCTCGGCATGGGCGAATGCACCTTCGGGCCGACCGCGGCGGCGATCGGCAATGCGGTCGAATCACGCGTTGGGCGTGCGGATCGGGACATGCCGTTGACGCGGGAGCGGATCGCGACCGCGATGCTGGACGGTTAGGGATCGTTCGGCGCCTGGCTCTCCGACACCAATCTGCGGCTGTCGGGCTGCTACTTGACTGCGCCAAGCGTGAAGCCTGCAACGAAGCGATCCACGAACAGGTTGTAGACAATAGCGATCGGAATCGTGGCGATCAGGCACGCGCCCATCAACGACCCCCAGAAGTAGACATCGCCGCGTACCAGGAAGGTCGGAACCCCAACACTGAGCGTGTATTCCGCAGAAGAGGTATTAAAGGTAATAGCGTACAAAAACTCCTGTAAAACCAATGTGAAACTGAAGATTATCACGGTCAGGATGCCGGGGACCGACAGCGGCACACCGACCTTCAGGAAGGCTCCGAACCGGCTCAGCCCATCGATCATCGCCGCCTCCTCCACATCGCGAGGGATCGTTTTGAAGAAGCCCATGAGGAGCCAACTGCAGAACGGAACGGTGAAGCTCGGGTAAACCAGAACAAGCGACCAAAGTGAGTCCTGCAGCCCGGCTGTGGCAACGATCCGTGAGAACGGAATGAACAGGATCGTTGGTGGAATGAGATAGGTGAGGAAAATTCCGATACCGATATACTGGCCGACGGACCCGGTCAGGCGCGCCAGACTATATCCGGCCGGCACGGCAAGCAGCACCGTGATGACCACGACGCAGACGCCCACCAGAGCCGTGTTCGACATCCAGTGCAGGTAGTCCGTCTCGAAGAACAGGACGCGGAGGTTTTCGAGTGTCGGTGGCAGGTTGAACAGGAAAGGGTTGTAGGCTGTGTTCAGCAGGTCGCGTGTGTCTTTGAACGACGTGATCAGCATCCAGTAGAATGGAAATGCGGCAAACATGATGAACGGCACGATGACCGCGGCACGGCCAGCCGTGAGGGCGTATCTTCGGGCGATCAGGGTTGGCCGGATCATATCAGTCGACCTCCGTCCGCTTGGCGATGCGTAGAAGGGTGATTGCAACGGCGAGCAGAACAGGGAACAGGAACAGGGAAATCGCTGCGCCGGTCGCCAGATCGCGGCCATCGATGCCAGTGAAGTAAGCCCAACTGGCGATGACCTGGGTGCTGTTGAAGGGGCCGCCGCGTGTCAGGACGAAAACCACGATCAGGTCGGATACCGTGAATACGATGCCGAACAGCATCGCGATCAGCGTGATCGGAAGCAACAATGGCAGGACGATCTCGAAGTGCCGGCGGAAGAACCCGGCCCCATCGACTTCGGCCGCCTCCAGGAGATCGGGAGGGATGGCGCTGAGACCCGCCAGGATGATGATGGTGGCGAGCGGCAGCAGCCGCCAGACATTGACCATGATGATTGACGCCATCGCGAGATGCGGCTCACCAAGCCAGATGTAACGGTCATTCGGCCCTAGCCAGCCAACTGCCCTGAGCATCCAGTTCAGGATGCTGTAGATTGGGTCAAACATCCACAGCCAGCCGATGGCGCCGAGGGAGATTGGCGCGACCCAGGGCAGCAGGATCAGAAATCGAACCAGCCATTTTCCCCGGAAATCCCCGGACAGCGCTATCGCCAGGATATTCGCCAGGACGATGACCAAGACCTGGGACACCACAGTGAAGACAGCGGTGTTCTTGACTGCAGCCCAGAAGGCTGGGCTGTGGAGGAGCCGCTCGAAATTGGCGAGACCCACGAAGCGCATGTCATGGGATCCCACGGTCACGTCCGTCATGCTGTAGACGATTGCGAGGATGAACGGCACGCCCACCAGCCCTGCGATGTACAGAACTGCGGGCCCGAGCATCAGCCGGCCAAGCCACACCCGATCGTCGAGCAGGCGCGTGGGCACTGGCTGGCGTGGCCCATCGCCCCTATCTCGCCAGACTTTGTCCGGTCGGTTCATCTGCCTGCACGATCCACCCGGAGGCCGGTGCGGGCATCGAAGCGCCTGAGGTCGCGCTCCTGCACCACGAGTTCCCGACGGTCATCCGGGGCATAGCGTAGCCCTCCCGCGCCGAAGATCCTGGCGATGACGTGGCGTTCCGAGAACGGGGGTTCGAGCAGGCCGTAGACCAGGCATTCGGCACCCAGGTATTCGACCCGCGTGATCCGCACCGGTAATGATATCGTTGCGTCATGGTTCGCGGACGATTTCTCCGCCAGATCCTCTGGCCGGAACCCGAGCAGGACGCCATCGCACTCGACCAGGTTCATCGGTGGCGAGCCCATGAAGGTGGCCACGAACGTGTCGGCCGGCTCGCGGTAGATCTCAGCCGGTGTGCCGATTTGCCGGATGCGTCCCTCGTTGAGCACCACGATACGGTCGCCGAGGCCCATTGCCTCGACCTGGTCGTGCGTCACATAGATTGTTGTTGTTCCGACACGGCGTTGGAACAGCCTCAGCTCGTCGCGCGCCAGGGTGCGCAACTTGGCGTCAAGGTTCGACAGCGGTTCGTCGAGCAGGAATGCGTCGGGTTGCCGTACCATGGCACGCGCAAGCGCGACACGCTGCCGCTCACCGCCGGATAGCTGGCGTGGCCGGCAATTCAGCAGGTGCTCAATGTGGAACATGGCGGCGGCCCAGTGAACGCGGCGCAGGATCTCCTCGCGACCGACCCTTCGCGCACGCAGCGGAAACGCAATGTTCTTGTAGACCGAGAGATGTGGATAAAGAGCGTAGCTCTGGAACACCATTGCGATGTTCCGCGCTCGCGGCGGCAGATTGGTGACGTCACGCTCGCCAATCAACACCTCGCCGGATGTCGGCTCTTCAAGCCCGGCGATCATTCGCATCAGCGTGGTCTTGCCGCAGCCCGATGGGCCGACGAGCACGAGAAACTCGCCTTCCCGAGCCAGGAGGTCGACCCGGCTCACTGCTGGGACGGTGCCGAATAGCTTGGTGACGGCCCTGGTCTCTACCGTGCTCATGCTTACCCGGTGTACCCGGCGTGTTTGCTCAGATCAGTCCGCGCTCAGTCCACTTCTGCCAGATCTGTTTGCAGGCTGCTTCGGCCTCGGCCAGAGCCGCCTCGGGCGTCAAGGTCCCGGTAGCAGCCTTGGCGAACATGGTGTTGAGTACCCACGTCGAGAATGTCTCATCGATCGCTGCCGTGGCGTAGCCCGGATAGCCGACATTCGTTGCCCAGTCGAGCACATCCTCCAGCACCTTGTACTTATCAGGGGGACTGGCCTTCTCGTCGTAGCTGATCTTCTGCGTGAGATCCGGTACGGTGCTCGGGAAACAAGGGAAGTTGTAGAACTTGCTGGCCGTGAACGCCTGTTCAAAGTTGTTGGCGTAATCGATCAGGAATTTCTTGGCGCCGTCGATGTTCTGGGCGAAATTCCAGATCACGTAGCAGTTCATCACATGTTCAAGGCCAATGCGCCGCACCGGACCTTTTGCCGCCTTGGCAAGCCAGATGTCCTTCTGAATTGGCAGACCTTTATCCTCGGCCTCGCGCGTGATCGAAATCGCATTGAGCACCAGCGATGACTGCCCCGCGATCATGGCGCGGTTGTTCGATGAAGGATCCCAGGCCAGTACCTCGGGGGTCATGGCCTCCTGATACAATGCCTTGACGAACTTGATGGTGTCGAGCGTCTCCTTCGAATTCAGGATCAGCTTGCCGCTCGCGTCCTGCACTGATGCGCCGTGGAGGTACATGATCGCGCGCATCGCCATTGCGGTATCGAGTTCGGCGGACAACCCGATGCCGACCGGGATCCGGTGCTTCTGTTTGATTTTCGCGCCGCCCCGGCGGATCGCGTCCCAGTCATCGGGAGCGACGCCAACATCGTCCCACAGGTCCTTGCGGTAGTTGATGGGGTCCGGCACGTAGCTGTCGGAAAAAGCGAAATACTTGTTGGTCTTTGGGTTGTAGGTGCTCTTGACCGCAAGTGAGATCTGCTTGCCGTGCGTGCGCTCGATTTCAGTATAGACCTCTGTCATGTCGATGACCTGGGCCTCGTACACCGGCGGCGGGGAGAGGAACAGGAACAGGTCGTGCCCCTGGCGCGCCGACACCTCGGCCGCGGCACGGGAATTCAGCGTCGTCACGCCAACATTGTCGACGATCACCTGGGTATCATTGGCTTGGCCCCATGCGGTCACGTACTGGCCGTTGAACCACTTGTCATAGGCTGGCACGAAATGGTTCCACTGGAGGATCCTCAGTGTCTTCGCGGCCCGTGCCGGTCGCGTTCTGATGAACGGAGCGGCTCCTGCTATCAAACCAGTGCCAACCGCGGTTCTCATCACCCCACGACGGGTAACCAACCGGCTGGCGTCGGCATGCTTGGCCATCGAAGTTCCTCCCGTTATTGTTGACCCCCAGCTTTCAGCCCGGCGATCGTCAGTATCGTTGAGGGGAGATGGGCGCTTCACATCCTCGAGACAGAGCAGGCGCTGGTCAGAGCTTCATCTGACATGCGCGTGTGGCGGCCCCTTCGCTGCGATCGAGAATACGGAACGAATGGTATCCGCTATACCGCTTTGCTAATAAAAATAACTATTCAGGCGTCCAATTTCAAGGGATCGGCTACCAGCATCAGATAAGCGTAGGTCGTCCGGAAGTAATGCAACACCACCGAACGGGACTTCGTGGGCGGACAGCAAGGTGCTCAACCTCGCCGTCCACTGATGTAACTTTGAAGTTGTTCTATGACGAAGTTCTGCTCGGAGATGATGTCTTTGACCAGGTCCCCTATCGAGATGAGACCGATCAGCTTGCCGTCATCCAGGACGGGAAAATGGCGCAGCCGATTTTCCGTCATCAGCGCCATACACTCCTCGGTGGTCTGCTGCGGAGTCACGTACATAACCGGGCATGTCATGACGTCGCGTACCGGCGTCTCCTTCGACGATTTCCCCATAAGCGCGATCTTGCGGGCGTAGTCGCGTTCGCTGAGGATGCCGACGATCGTCTCGCCCTCCATGATCAGGAGCGCGCCGACGTTTTTTCCGCCATCAGCTTAAGGGCCTCGAACATCGATGCGGTCGGAACGATGGAGTGGACCGTTGAGTCGGATTTAGACCGAAGGATTTGGGACACCTTTTTCATCGAAGCCTTTCGTCATAAGCGCGCGCCATCGGCGCGAACCATTTGCCATGTCGGGTCGTCAGCTCTGTTCTTCGCGTACTGCCTGTATAGCGTGTTTCACGCGGCCGAGCATGTTCTCCTCGCCGCCAGCCATACCTTCTGATTCCGATGCCGAAAGGCGAAGGGCGTCCTGTTCCCACTGAAGCAATATCGCAAGCTTTTGCTTTCGCGATAGCTGAGGATAGTCGGCAACCTCCTGCGGCTCGGCAAAGAAGGCCTGGGGGTCTTGCAGTGCCGCTTCAAAGTCAACTTGGGACGTTCCCGGGATCATGGCTCCTTCCTTCCCTTGGCTGACGCTCCTTTTACCACGGCTGCTGGCCCGGCTGTTGTAACCGCGGCGAGAACGGTGATGCATCTCGGCCGGCTGCCCAATTGGGCGGCAGGTCGTTGCGCCCTCGTTCAGCTCTTTGCGGCCCGGAGATCTCGCCATCGAAAAGTTTATCGCACGCCCGTCGTCTTGCCTTGGCCTGGAGGGACCAGCCCGTCGCCAACCGGATATGGTCCGACAGATCATGCCGTTCCATCACGACATTTGCCGCGATTCATTCCCTGCTTGTGCGCCGCCGCCATTGTCCCTAGTATTTTATAAAATTCACAGTCGCAACGTAGTTTGCAACTGAGAAGGAGTCAGGGAGAAAGCGCCGATGGCGACCGCCGGGTCCGTTGCGTCCGTTGCGTTTAGACAAGAATATGTCCCCGCGCCGAAGCGCGGGCCGATCACCCGCCTGCTTGAGGACGAGCGCCGGCTGGCGTTCTGCCTGATGCTGCCGACCGTGGTGCTGCTCGCGCTGTTTATCGCCTATCCGTTCGTCAACGGCATTTTGCTGGCGGTCACCGACACCAGGGTCGGCGTGCCCGGCCATTTCGTCGGCATGGACAATTTCGTCAAGATCTGGAGCGACGACATCTTCCACGTCGCGGTGTGGAACACCTGCCTCTACACGTTCGTCACCACCGTCTTCAAATTGGCACTCGGGCTGTGGCTGGCGCTGCTGCTCAACCGGCATTTCCGCGGCAAGGCGTTCATGCGCGCCTTCATCCTGCTGCCGTTCATCATCCCGACGGTGCTGTCGACCTTTGCCTGGAAGTGGATGTTCGACCCGACGTTCAGCGTCCTCAACTGGATGCTGTTCCACGCCGGCATCATCCACACCCGGATCAACTGGCTCGGCGACCCGATCATGGCCATGGTGTCGGTGATCATCGTCAATGTCTGGCGCGGCGTGCCGTTCTACGCGATCAGCCTGCTGGCCGGGCTGCAGACGATCAGCCCCGAACTGCATGAGGCCGCGGCGATCGACGGCGCGCGCGCCTGGAACCGCTTCCGCCACGTGACGTGGCCGTTGCTGCTGCCGGTGACGCTGGTGATCGTCCTGTTCTCGGTGATCCAGACTTTCGCCGACTTCCAGCTCGTCTACGTGCTGACCGGCGGAGGTCCAGCCAACGCCACCCAGCTCTTCGCCACCTATGCCTATCAACTCGGCATCGGCACCGGATTGTTGAGCCAGGGCGCCGCGATCTCGCTGGCGATCTTCCCGATCCTGCTGCTCGTGGTGATCGTGCAGCTCGTCTACATCCGCCGGACGGAGACACTTTAGCCATGATCGAGGGAGCTCCCTGGCGGCGCTGGGTCTTTTTCTATGTGCCGGTGACGGCGTTCGTCGTCAGCCTGCTGTTTCCGTTCTACTGGATGGTCATCACGACCTTGCGGCCGGACAGCGAGCTTTACCGGCCCTGGAGCGCGCCAATTACGCGCCGTTCTGGACCACCCACCCGACGCTTGAGCATATCCACGACCTGTTGACCGAGACCCTGTTCAGCACCTGGATGTGAACACGATGCTGATCTCGCTGGCGGCGACGGCGATCTCGCTGTTCTGCGGGCTGCTCGCCGGCTACGCGCTGTCGCGGCTCAAATTCCCGTTCGCCGGCAGCATCGGGACGGCGATCTTCATCACGTATCTGGTGCCGCAGACGCTGCTGTTCATTCCGCTCGCCGACATCATCCGCAATTTCCAGCTCGGCGACTCGCCCTGGGCGTTGATCCTGACCTATCCGACCTTTCTGATCCCGTTCTGCACCTGGCTGCTGATGGGATACTTCAAGTCGATCCCGAAGGAACTTGAGGAGTGCGCCCGCATCGACGGCGCGCCGCGCTGGAAGGCGATGGTCTACATCATCTTTCCGGTGGCGATCCCGGGCATCCTGTCGGCCGGCATCTTCGCCTTCACCCTGTCGTGGAACGAATTCATCTACGCCCTCGTCTTCCTGTCCTCGCCGGAGCAGAAGACGGTGCCGGTCGGGGTCACCTCCGAACTGGTGCGCGGCGACGTCTTCTTCTGGGGCGAGCTCATGGCCGGGGCGCTGCTGGGCTCGATCCCGGTCGCCTTCGTCTATTCGTTCTTCGTCGAATATTACGTGTCCGGCATCACCGGGTCGGTGAAGGGATAAGCACATGGCTCGCGTCGCGATGCGCGGCTTGAACAAGAAGTATGACGAGGTCCACGCCGTCATCGACGTGAACCTCGACATCCGCGACCAGGAGTTTGTCGTGCTTGTCGGCCCGTCGGGCTGCGGCAAGACGACGACCCTGCGCATGGTGGCGGGACTGGAAAGCATCACCGGGGGACAGATTTCGATCGACGAGAAGGTCGTCAACGAATTGCCGCCGATGGATCGCGACATCGCGATGGTGTTCCAGAACTACGCGCTCTACCCGCACATGACCGTCTACGACAACATGGCCTTCGGCCTGAAAATGCGGAAATTCGACAAGCCGGAGATCGCCAAACGGGTGAAGGAGGCGGCCGACATCCTCGGCATCCAGGAATTGCTGAAGCGCAAGCCGCGCCAGCTGTCCGGCGGCCAGCGCCAGCGCGTCGCGCTCGGCCGGGCGATCGTGCGGCATCCGCAGGTGTTCCTGTTCGACGAGCCGCTGTCGAACCTCGACGCCAAACTGCGCGTGCAGATGCGGGTCGAATTGAAGAAACTGCATGAGCGTCTCGGCACCACCGCGATCTACGTCACGCACGACCAGGTCGAGGCGATGACGCTCGGCGACCGGGTCGTCGTCATGCGCGACGGCCGGGTGCAGCAGGTCGGCGACCCGATGGAACTCTACAACCAGCCGGCCAACCGCTTTGTCGCCGGGTTCATCGGCTCCCCGGCGATGAATTTCGCCCAGGTTCGCATCGCGGCCGAGAATGGTTCGCTGTGGGCCGAGAGCGAGGATCTCCGCATCAAGGTACCGGCGCCGATCGTCGCCGCGGCTCGGACGCTACGCCGGGATGGAAGCGACGCTCGGCGTGCGGCCCGAGGATCTGCGCATCGCCGGCGACGGCGACGCCGGGACCTGAGCTTCGACGTCGCGGTCGAGGTGGTCGAGCGGCTCGGCTCGGAGATCCTGCTCGACGTTGCCGCCGGGTCGACGACGATGGTCGCTTCGGTTGAGCCGACCGTCACCGCCAAGGTGCACGAAAAGCTGCGCCTCGCGATCAATCCCGACCGGGTGCATTTCTTCGACAACACAGACCGAAGCCGCGATTTAACGCGCTCGGCTGACGCGTCGCGATCGCGCGAGCGACTCAGGGCCGCGCAACACATCAAGGGAGGAAACCATGACCCAAATCCGTCGACGCAAGACTTTGCAGCTTTCGGCCGCCAGCGCGCTCGCCGCGGGCACCGGCGGCCTGGCAGGCATCCTGGCGAGCGGGCGGGCCCCCGCCTACGCCCAGACGCAGACGATGCACTGGCTCCGCTGGGCCGATTTCGTCCCCGCTTCCGACCAGCTTCTCAAGGGCGAGATCGTCAAGCTGTGCGAAAAAGATCTGGGCATGAAGCTCACGGTCGAAACGATCAACGCCAATGACATCCAGGCGCGCATCACCGCGGCGATCCAGTCGGGCTCCGGTCCCGACATCTTCATGACCCTCAACAACTGGCCGCAGCTTTACGCCGACAGTTGCGTCGATGTCAGCGACGTGGCCGAGGACCTCGGCAAGGCGCAGGGCGGCTTCTACGACATCTGCAAGGTCATCGGGACCGTCGGCGGCAAGTGGATCGGCGTGCCCTGGTGCACCGGCGGCGGCCTCGTCGCCTACCGCAAATCCTGGCTCGCCGAAGCCGGTGCGACAGGAATTCCCCAAGACCTGGGACGAATACCGCACCGTCGGCAAGAAGCTGAAGGCGGCCGGCCGGCCCTATGGCCAGACCGCCGGTCACACCTTCGGCGACGCGCCGGGCTGGTGGTACCCGTACCTGTGGTCGTGGGGCGGCAAGGAGGTCGAGGCCGACGGCAAGACCGTGGTGCTCAACACCAAGGAGACCGTCGAGTCGGTGAAGTTCGCCGTCGCCCTGTGGAAGGAGACGATGGACGAGGGCGGGCTCGCCTGGGATGACACCAGCAACAACCGCGCCTTCCTCTCCGGCAGCATCAGCGCCACGAATAACGGTGCCTCGATCTATCTCGAGGCGAAGAAGAAGCCCGACTCCTACCTGACCGAGAAGGGCACGCCGATGAAGGATGACATCCTTCATGCCGGCATTCCCGGCGGTGCCGGCGGTCAGTTCAACCTGCCGGGCCCGCTCACCAACCTGGTGATGAAGTACTCGAAGAACCAGGACGCCGCCAAGAAGTTCATCCGCTGGATGTCGTCGAAGGAAATCTTCGAAAAGTGGTTCGTCTCGCAGCAGGGCTACACCTGCGGCCCGACCAAGATGTGGGAGGACCATCCGGTGTGGAACGTCGACCCGGTCCTCGCTCCGTTCAAGAAGCTTCCGGTCACCGGGCGCCTGTTGGGCTATGCCGGAAAACCGAACCAGAAGGCGGCCGAGGTGCAGACCAAGTACATCATCGTCGACATGTACGCGAAAGCGATCCAGGGCATGGACGCCGCGGAATCGGTGAAAGCGGCGCACGCCGAACTGGTGAAAATCTACGGAGCCTGAGCAACAGTCCGAAGCTTAATCGTAACGACTCCATTAACGATACGCTAGAGCAGGATGACATCGCTTTCGCTCAGCCATCCCGCTCTAGCTCTTTGTTTGATCGCGTGATTCAGACCTCCGGTGATCCCACCTCCAGTCATCACGCTCTAACGCGTCAGGTTCGGCTCCAGGTTCAACATGGTCTGCTGGGTGACTGTGATGAGGCCACTCCGCGAACGGTCGATGTCGGAAACCATCGCAATTACGGTACCGATCATCACCGCTATGATCGCATGCGGAATTCGTCCCCACTGTCCCGCGAGACCGCCGACATAGCTGCTTAACGCGATTGCGACGATCGCTACCCCATTGAGCAATACAAGCACAGCCGGCGGAACCCGGTTACGGGCCGCGGCAAGACGGATCTCCTGCAAGTCAATCATTTCATTCAGGCTGGCGACGAACAGTCCTGTCGAGACTGAACGCGGATCGGCGGCCGTGGCGGCGACTGCACATTTCCACAACTCCGCATGCAGTTGCGTGCTACGTTGGACCGTCCGGTCGAGCGAAGCTGAGTCGCCGCCCGGACTACGAATGAGATCGATGCGCACCCGGATATAGTCGTCGAGTAGCTTTCGCGCTTCGGTAGCCTGCGGCTCCGGCAGCAGTCGCGCGCGCAACTCCGTGGTGGAAATGGCATTCGCCTCGTCCAGTACGCCTCTGAGACGGGCGTCGAAGCGTGTGAGCGCCATGGCGAAGGTAAATCCGATGAGGAGGGCGAGCAAGCCAAGGCCGGCGCTCTCCAAGGTTGTCAAGTCCGGCAGAACTGTGTCCGGTCTCTGGCGTGCCCACCGCATACCAAGAAAACGGCCGACCTCGGCTGCTGCCACCATCATCAGTGCCGTGACAGCGTAGCCAACCCATGGGTTAATGTCGTCATGATGCATCAGCTTTTGATCTCCGCTCCCATAGTCTACGGTGGCTTGCATGAACGCTCTTCAAACGTCTCTGTGCTTTCAGGGGACGGTCCGGCATCTGTGCTTCATTCGCGGCGGCGCTGAGATGGCGGCGATTTGATCTCTGATGCGAAGGCTGACTTGAACGGCCTTGGCCGTGGCGGTCATGGCCTATGCCGCGATTGCCGCGCGAAGCCACGATGATTATCCGGCCCTCGAACGACCAGCCATGGCTGAAGATAACCGCTGGCCCAACCTCAGATCCTTGAATCAAATCGCCCATGCCGTCCTTAGCACGGCCATGTACAACTCTTTTTAGATAATGGTGCGACACGTCCGACAAGGTCCGCACCGGCCCAACAGGCCAAAAGTGCATAGACGTCGGGCGGCTGAAACGTCATTCACGCCTTACCCGCCAAAGCCAATCAACGCGGCCGACGAATGTTCGGCGGTTCAGGTGGAAAAAGGCTGTGCGTTTTCTCGATCTATGTCGTCAGAAGAAGGAACTTACGCTCATGACCAATACAATCAAGCGCAGTCTTTTTGCCGGATCGCTACTCTCAGTCGTGAGTCTGATGGGGTGCGTCAGTGACAGTAAGTACGATGATCTCCGAGCTCAGAATCGGCAACTCCAAGACGAGAATGCGGCGTTGTCGCAACAACTGGCAGCCCAGAAGCAACAGGTCGGCCGGCTGCAGGAGGCAATAAAATATACGGTCAACAGTGACCTGCTATTTGCGCCGGGCGGCTGGGAGATGAAAGAACAAGGAAAAACGATCATTGCCAGGATGGCATCAAAACTTGCGCCCACGCAGCAAAACAAGCTTCTGGTCAACGGCTACACGGATAACACGCCGATCGGTCCAGCTTTACAGCAGCAGGGCGTCACGTCCAACCAGATCCTGTCGGAAAAGCGGGCTCAAAGTGTTATGGAATATCTGATCTCGCAGGGCGTGAAGCCGAATCTCGTCGAGGCGCACGGTTATGGCGACTCAAACCCTGTGGCATCGAACGACACAGCGAAGGGCCGAGCAGACAATCGACGCGTGGAACTGACGCTCGCGCATAGCTGACCCTTGGTTGCTACGGACACGATATAGCTCGGCTGTGCGTTGGCGTAGCCGGGCGCCGCGTCCTGCGATTGCGCCAAATCAATGCGGCGTCGGACGAGATGAAGTGACTAGGCCTGTCACTCATTCGTCCGATCGTTCGGATGAGCGATCGAACGTTTCGGTTACGCTGCGGCGCGGGAGCACGTCATGTCTGCCTCAGACACTTCGGCGCTGGCGACTGGTTCGGCACCTAGGAAATCGAAAGGAAGCATCATGGCGACAAGGAAGCCGAATATCCTGGTCCTTTGGGGCGACGATATTGGCTGGTGGAACATCAGCTTCAACAGCCGCGGCCAGATGGGCTACCGGACCCCGAACATCGACCGAATTGCCAATGAAGGCGTCGCCTTCACCGACTTCTATGCACAGCAGAGTTGCACTGCGGGGCGCGCTGCTTTCATTACCGGCCAGAACCCGATACGAACGGGTCTAACGAAGGTTGGAATGCCGGGCGCCAATGTAGGCCTGTCGGCGGAAGACCCGACGATTGCCGAGCTGCTGAAGCCGCTGGGTTACGCGACAGGTCAATTCGGCAAGAACCATCTTGGCGACAAGGACGAGTTCTTGCCGACCCTGCACGGGTTCGACGAATTTTTCGGCAACCTTTATCACCTGAACGCCGAGGAAGAACCAGAGGATCCGGACTATCCAAAGAACCCGGAGTTCAAGAAGCGGTTCGGCCCCCGAGGCGTGCTCCACTGCCGGGCGGATGGAAAGGGTGGCCAGACGGTCGAGGATACCGGTCCGCTGACCAAGAAGCGTATGGAGACCATCGACGATGAGGTCACGGCGCATGCGCTGCGCTTTATCGAAGACAAGCACAAGGCGGGGCAGCCCTTCTTCGTATGGTACAACACCTCGGCCATGCACTTTCGGACTCACCCGGCGGAGCAGCACAAGGGAAAGAGCGGTCAGGGGGACTACAACGACGTGATGGTCGCCCATGATGAGAATATCGGCCGGATGCTCGACAAGCTCGACGAACTTGGCATCGCGGAAGACACGATCGTCATGTACTCCACGGATAACGGTCCGCATTACAATAGCTGGCCGGATGCCGGTATCACCCCATTCCGCTCTGAGAAGAATACTAACTGGGAAGGCGGCTGGCGCGTGCCCGCGTTTGTTCGCTGGCCCAGCCAGGTTCAAGGCCGGTACGGTCTTAAACGGTCTCGTTTCGCATCAGGACTGGCTTCCGACGTTCCTGGCCGCCGCCGGAGAGGACAAGATCAAGGAGAAGCTTCGGGAGGGTCATAAGGCCGCAGACAGGACGTTCAAGGTCCATGTCGATGGTTACAATATGCTCCCGTATCTGGCGGGCGAAGTAAAGGACAGCCCGCGCACGTTCTTCTTCTATGTCAGTGACGACGGTGACATCCTGGCGATGCGTTACAATGATTGGAAGTTCGTGCTGATGGAGCAGCGCGCGAAGCAGTTGGCGTGCTGGGCCGAGCCGTTTGTGAAACTGCGGATTCCGAAGATGTTCAATCTGCGTCGGGACCCGTTCGAACGCGCCGACGAAAACTCGAACACATACTGGGATTGGGTCATTTCGCACGCATACCTGATGTATGCCATGCAGGCGATCGTGAGCCAGCAGATCGAGGATTTCGTGAAGTTCCCTCCGCGTCAGAAGCCGGCCTCGTTCAATCTGGATGCAGGTACTGAGGACATTGCAGGAGGCTTCCGGGGGCGCCCACCACTAGCCTTGTGGCCTCTTGCTGCTGGTCGAACCGATGGAGCGGTCGCTGCCAGGGGGATGACTAGGGGGATGACCCGGTCATCCCCGGCCGCTGGAGCCTGGAGCACTCACGTCTGAACGGTCGTGCAGGTTTGTCGCGCTGGACACAGGAGCCAAACTTGGCATCCGATACCAAGTCAACACCTGCCGCCGTTGTCGAAGCCGGACCTGATCTGGGCGTGATGCGCACGATGATGGCGGCGGACCGGACTATGATGGCATGGATTCGCACGTCTCTTTCCATGCTGACCTTCGGTTATACGATCTACAAAGTTCTTCAGGAGATCCACGACATTGGAAAAATCGCGCTTCATGATACAACCCCGCGGAATGCCGGGGTGATACTGACGGTGACGGGAACGGCGGCGCTCATCATGGGAATCGCAGAATACCTAGTGACTTTGAGGTTCTTGCGGCGGTCGTACCTGTTCAGTCTGGCGCGGCCATCTTTGATCTTGTCGGTATTGCTGGCTGGTGCAGGTGTTTTCCTGTCCGCCGGCATTTTAGCGAGGGTGCTCTGAAGCGCCACATAGGGACACGGTGACATGGATGACATGTGGGCTCGCTTCGCCGACAATCTGGTTGAACGGGTCACCGGCCCGATGAAGTTCAGAATATATTTGCAGCCATTCATGGCGGCGATCTTTGCAACAATCTCCGGACTGAGGGATGCCAGGGCTCACAAGCCGCCGTATTTATGGGCACTTGGGTCCGACCCGGCCCAGCGCATGGACATGATAAAGGATGGCTGGAAAAGTATCGGCAGAGTATTCATCCTCGCGCTGGTCATTGACGTCATATACCAGCTTATCGTGTTGCATTTTGTCTATCCGGGGGAGGCGATCGTCGTGGCTATTGTCCTGGCTATTGTGCCTTACGTGATCCTGCGGGGACCAGTAAACCGTATTGCATCCATAATAAAAGCTTACGAAACGAGGGCGGGACTAGAAGCCCGCCCCCTCCAAACTCTCCGGCAGCCAGGCCAATTCACGCCAGGTCAAATGGGAACCGTTCCAATCGTTGACCGTGCTCAGCCACGCGACTTGGCCCGTCCAGCTTCACCAGGCCCAACTGTGCGGCTTTCGCGCACAGTTGGGCAGGCAGACTAGCGCATGATGATTTCAACCCGACGGTTTTGTGGCTCACGCACCCCGGGGCCGGTTGCAACCAGCAGACGCGTGTCTCCGAAGCCTTGAATGGTGATCGCGCTCGCCGGGACGCCGTTCTTGGTCAGTTCGTTGGCGACAGCCTGCGCCCGACGAATCGACAGGCCCTGGTTGTATTTAGGCGTACCAGATGTATCCGTGTACCCATTGACCTCGATGCGGGTAACCTGCACCCGTGTCGAGTTGTCGGCGGCATCTTTGATGATCTGACGGGCACGGTCGCTGAGCGTGGCCTTGTCCCAGTCAAAGAAGACCAGATACGAACGCGCTCGGAGCAGGGGCCGGAGCGGTCGTCGGCACTGGCGCCACAGGCGGCGGTGCCGGCGCTGCTCCGAAGTTGTAGCGAACGCCGAACAGGAACGTGTTGTTCAGATCGTGGCCCAGTTCGAATTTGCCGAAGCGGGTGACGGGCCTTCCACCCGCGGTGGTGGTTGTCAACCCGGCATTATAGGTTCGCGTCCCGGTCAATGCCATGAGGCGATACTCGGCCGTCAGGGCCAAACCAGGCACCTCGGAACATCGAATGCTGCGCCCAGAATGCCCTGCACCGCGAAGGCAGCCCGGGTGTCGCCTGAGGTGATCGTAACCGGTCCCGTGACAGCCGTGCCGGCGCTGCTGGTCGAGAAACTGCTCAATTTGGCCCGCTGATAACCGAGGCCCAGGCCAACATAGGGCGTGAACCAGGGAACATAACCAAAGAAGTCGTAATCCAAATTGACCATCGGACCGTAAAGCTGCTCGGTGCCGCTGGTACCCGTGGATACACCCACCCCGGCCCTGTTCTGGCCACTGGTCCGTGAGAACGAGTTTCCGCGGTAAGCGCCCTCGAGCTCGACGCGCAACCCATTCCCGAACCCATAGCCAACGGTGCCAACGCCCGCGCCGCCAATACCTGTTGATAGATTGAGGTTGGGAGTCGTCAGCCCGGCGGCTCCGGACACGTCGCTATGGATATTATTGACGTTCGGATTGCTCTTGATGTTGAAGCCGCCGGACGCACCCAAATAAATTCCTGTGACCGGTCCCGTCGGCGTCTGCGCTAACACCGCTAAGGGAAACATCAACATTGTTGTCGTCAAGAGTGCTTTTTTGATCATCATATTCTGCTCCTGTAGGTTGTGACTCCGTTACGGCATCAATCCGGATGTCAATAACAAGTCACGCGATAGAGTTCCACCAAGTGCCAGGCATCTCTTGACGCCAATAACGCCATCGCAGTGGGGACTAGTTTGCTCCGCCGCTCTGACGCCACATTGATCCATATCAATACATTATAGGGCAGTAACCAGATTTCGTTGTCCCATCACGAATACGGACCGAATCCACAAACCCTCCCGATCAGATCATCGCACGGCCATTTGCCCGTAGGCGGGACCTGCGGGGCAGATGATGGGGTCTCCGATGCGATGCCATTTCTGCATAGCCGGTCATAAGGCCCTTCGATACATCGGGCGCGCCTCTCCTTTCCGGACGGAAGATGTTGCGTCCCCGATTAAGCGAGCCCCCTGGGGTCAAAGCAAAATGATAAAGAAGTTACTACGCCTACTTCTTTGCTGCAGTGTCGTGCATGTCACGGCGCCAGCGACCTTCAACATCCGGTCGGCGGGTGCCCAGACCGCGGGTGCCCAGACCGCGGAAGCAAAAACCTATAATTCAGAGCAGCTTGATGCGCTTCTGGCACCGATCGCGCTCTATCCCGATGCTTTGCTGACGCAGATCCTCATGGCCTCGACGTTCCCATTGCAGGTGGTCAGCGCAGGGCGCTGGGTCGAAGAACCGGCGCATAAGTCGCTGACCGGCGATGAGCTAGTCAAAGCCCTGGAGGCACAGCCCTGGGACCCGAGCGTCAAATCGCTGGTGCCATTCCCGGCGGTCTTGGCGCTGTTGAACAGCAACCTCGACTGGATGCAGCAGCTTGGCTATGCGTTCGCGGATCAGCAGGCAGCCGTGATGAATTCAGTGCAACGGCTGCGCGCACAGGCGCAGAGCGCCGGCAACCTGAAAACCACAGAACAGCAAGTTGTCCGTAACGAACGAGAAACCATTGTCATTGAGCCGGCCCAGCCGTCCGTTGTATATGTTCCGAGCTACAACCCGACAAATGTCTATGGTGCGTGGCCCTATCCAAGCTACCCGCCAGTCTATTTGCCGCCACCGCCCGGCTATGCGTTCGGCTCGGCGCTTGTCGGTGGGATGGCGTTCGCTGCGGGCGCCGCCGTCGTTGGTTCCCTGTGGGGCTGGGCGTCGCCCGGATGGGGCAGGGGCGACGTCAACGTGAACGCGAATTGCTACAACAACCTTAATGCCAATCGCCGACAGATCAATTCCAGCACCTGGCAGGCAAACCGTCCGGGTGGCCGGCCCGCGGGCTTGGCGCGGGCGCCGGCCGGACCGGTGGGGGCGCCCGCCCGGGCGGGCGGGCTGCCTGCCAATGCGGTCGGCCGCTCGAACGTCAATGTCCCGGCGAGTGCCGTGAACAGGCCGGCAAGGTCCAGCGCGGCGCAGGCCGGTGCTGCGAACCGCGCCGGTGCTGCGGCGCCCGGTCGGCGGCAGGCCAAAACCGGCCTGGAACGGCTGGCGCCAGTCGGCCCGGCGCGACCGCGTCCGCGCAATCGAGGGGCGCGGCTCGTCCGTCGGCCCAAAGGCCGGCTGCGTCGCGCCAACCGCCGGCGTTCTCGGGGATGGATAGCGGCCGGCGCGCCGCCCAGAACGGTGCCCGCGGCAATCAAAGTCGTTCCGCCAGCCAGGTCCGTCAACAAGGCAGGGGCGGCGGAGGGGGGCGAGGGCAGGAGGCGGCGGAGGGGGGCGAGGGCAGGAGGCGGCGGAGGGGGGCGAGGGGAGGAGGCGGCGGCGGTGGGCGTAGAGGCCGATGAGGATCGAACGATGACCGGGCTGATACAACGGATGGCTGTGCGGGTATGCATCGGCGTGGTGGCCGCGCTGGCACTGATGGTGGGCGTGTATGCGGCAGGGCCCCCGCAAAAAGGCTACGCCTCTTCGGAGGAGGCCGCGGCGGCACTGGCGGCGGCGGCGCGGTCGCACGACGCCACGGCCCTGCATGCCGTCCTTGGTCCCGGCAGCGAGGCCCTGCTCAACTCGGGTGACCGGATTGCGGATGTGGAGGCACAGCGCCGCTTCGTCGAGGCCTATGATGCCAAGCATGTCCTTGTGCCGGAGGGCGCGGATCGCGCGATCCTCAATGTTGGGTCCAATGACTGGCCCTTGCCGATCCCAATCGAGCGGCGGAATGGCCAATGGTCGTTCGATGCGCATGAGGGCGCCCAGGAAATCATCGACCGTCGCATCGGCCGCAATGAAATAGCCGCCATCAGGGTATCGCTCGCCTATGTCGACGCACAGCAGGACTATTTCGATCGCAAGAAGCAGCAGACCGGCATCGGTGAATACGCGCGGCGGATCGTGAGCGCGCCGGGCAAGCAGGACGGACTCTATTGGCCCGTTGCCGAGGGTGAGGAGGACAGTCCTTTTGAGCCACTGGTGGCTCAGGCAAAGGACGAGGGTTATCCGGGCGAAACGGTGGATCGGAAACCAATGCCTTATCAGGGCTACTTCTTCCGAATCCTGTCGTCCCAAGGGGCCGAGGCGCCGGATGGGGCGAAGAATTATGTCCGGAACGGCCGCATGACGGAGGGATTTGCCTTGATTGCATGGCCGGCCAACTACGCCTCGTCAGGCATCATGACGTTTATTGTGAACCAGGACGGCATTGTCTTCCAGAAGGACCTCGGGCCGGATACCGCACGGATTGCCGCCAAAATCACCCAGTTCAATTCCGACCCCAGTTGGGCCCGGGTCAACGTCACCGAACAATAGGTCCCCCGTCAGCCTGACGTGAGACCGTTATGAGAGGGAGGGTCCATAGCCAGATCATGCACCAGGTTCGTTGCGGAGCCACCCGGAATGCGGGCTTGATGCGCGTATGGCGGTCTCTGCCGTTTCTGCATAGCACCTGGGTGGAGTCTTCGGCTACAGGCTGGGAAATTGTAGATCCCAGGCCAATCTTCGACGTATCGTGCCGAGGAGCATAGGTCAAACATTGTAAAGACCTAAGCTAGTCAGGTTATTTTCTGGTAGCGGCTATCGGCAGTCTTGCCGGAAACTTTCAACAGGGGATGATCTTATGACCCCAGTATCTCCCCGCCGCCACTCCGCGCGCAAGGCCACGAATTGAACTCAATCCGTGGTGCGAATACGCTGGGTGAGTGTTTGTTTGTTGCTCGCGGCGGCTGGAAGCACACTGGCACAGCAGCAGAACCCGCAGCAAGCGAACCCATCCAATCCGGCGGAAGCGAAGGAGCAACCGCAAGGACCGACGAAGATGGTGCTCGAACCGCGGGCCATGGGCCTGCTCAAAGCTGCCAGCGATACGCTTGCGGCCGCCAGGTCGATGTCGTTCAAGGCAGTCGCCAGCTACGAGTATCCAAGCCAGCTTGGGCCACCGATCGTTTACACGGTACGCTACGACGTCACCATGCAGCGCCCGAGCAAGCTTCGGGTGATTATCCCCGGTGACGGACCGGCTTCCGAGTTCTACTATGACGGTAAGTCAATGATGGCTTACGCGCCGGTAGAGAACCTGGTCGCAGTCACAGACGCTCCGCCGACCATCGAGGGCGCCCTGAAGGCAGCGTACGATACCGCGGACATTTATTATCCCTTTACCGATCTGGTTGTTGCCGATCCTTATGAGGCACTGACGAACGGCGCGATCCTTGCGTTCTATATCGGTCCGTCCGGGGAAGTCGGGGGCACGAAGACCGAGATGGTGGCTTGGGCCAATTCCGACGTATTTCTGCAAATATGGATCGGCGCCGACGATAAGCTGCCGCGACGCGTCAGGGCTGTCTACAGTGCTGATCCATTAGCACTGCGTCATGAACTCGACCTGGCCGACTGGAAGCTCGGCGTTGACGTCCCCGCCGCCTCCTTCACCTCGGAGAAGGCCAGGGGGGCGCGCAGAATGAAATTTGACCGGCCGCCGAGCGTGTCCACCCCGGCTGGCATAAGACCGCTGGGAGATCATCCCAAGTCATCCGATGCGCCGGCGCCTGCGTCAGGTAAGTCGCCATGATCATGATTAGGAATGATGTCATGAAACAGATCGTTGTCATGGCCGGAGCCCTGCTGGCGGGGCTGCTACGACCGGATCAGGCCAACGCCTGGGCAACCGCCAACCGATACGGCGGAAGCACCAGTCACAGCGCCGGGGAAACCAGCCACACCAACGTCTATGGCGGCAGCACGACCCACGCATATGGCGAGGGCACGGAACATTCGAACGTGTATGGCGGAAGCTCCGCTCATGGCTGGGGAGGGGGTACCGAGCACACGAACGCCTATGGCGGCAGCACCTCCGGCGCCTACGGGGAGGGCGTGACACATACTTACACCTCGGGGGCGACGGTTTATCGCCCGCCCGGCGAAGGTTCCTATACGGCCTATCACCCCCCGGTGGCGGTGCCGTACTACTCGGCCTCCGGCTGTTACGGCTGTGCGGCCGCGGCCGGCGCTGTCGTCGGTGCGACTGCTGGTGCCGTGGCTGGCGCGGCGGCCGCCAGTGCAGCGCCGCCGCCGGCAGCCTATGCCGCATTGCCCGCCGGTTGCGTTTACCGTCCGTTTCCGCAGCAGGTACCAGTGTGGGGGGATGTGGCTCGCTCCCACCTATGGCGCAAACGGCGTGTACTATCGCGTCATCCCCGCGCCGTAGCATTGGGTTGCGGGGAGGTCTCCTGGTGATTGTGCCGATCGAAATTGGCATCGTTTTGTTGATCGGCCATAAGTGCTATTATATCGTATACGGAACTAACACCGTGAAGGAAAAATGGCGATGAAGTTGAAGTCATGTGTGCTTGCGGCTGTCTCGGTTCTGTCTTTTGCGAGTATCGCCAATTCGCAACAATATCCGGTCATGGACAAGATTGCCAACAAGGTTATCCAGAAATACCAGTTCGCGACGTGCGAACAGTTGTGGCAGGAAAGGGCGCAAAGTCAGGGGAAGCCGAAGCCCCCCGAGGAACAGCGTGCGGTCGCGGTTCTGCGCCAGAACTCGAGCATGCGCGCCGCGTTCCTTAACAAGGTCGCTGCCCCGATCGCAAATAAAATGTTCGAATGCGGTATGATACCCTGAGTCCGGACTGTCACAGGCCTCGTAGACATGGGTCGCCAGTCATCGGCTTTGCTGCTTCTTCGGGGTAAAGCGCTGCGCGGGAGCCCATGACGGATCTCCTGCATCACGCGACAGGGAAACCGTCAGAAGGCGAAACTTGCCATGAGCATCGGACCCTGGATCCAGAGGCGCTTCACCGGGGCACTCTGCGCGAACGATAGATAGCGGTAGGTGAGCGACACATCGACCGGGCCGGCGTGATAGCCGAGGCCGGATGAGATCTGCCAGGTGAGATCGGAGGCGCCTGTGCCGATGTCGAAGTAGTAGGGGATGAACAGCCTGCCGTCGCCGATGCGGATGCGCCCGCGGAAGCCGCCGATGGCGTTCCAGAGCTCGGCCGAGCCGGATACGCTGCCGACGCCCCCGAACGTCGCGCCGTTGCCGCGTGGGCCTGTGATGGTCAATGCCAGGCTAAAATTCATCCTGGTGTCTATCTGCAAAAGTCGGAACCCGGCTAGCAAATCGAAATTGCCCCAGTTGCCCTGTGCAAGCGTGTAGCCGCCCGCCAATGTCCATATCGTGGCTTTCAGGTTGAGGCCCTGGCTGGTCTGGAGCCCGGCTTCGATGGGAATGGCCGGATGGTTGGGGAAGTTGACCGACTTGAACTGGGCGGGGGTGCCTCCGAGGTTCAAGTAGATGAAGTCAGTGAGGACCGAGAACCGATCGTATCGCGCATCCGCCGCACCCATCAGTGCAAAGTTCAGGTGGGACACCAGGTCGCCGAATCCGATTGATGGACTGGCGGTCACTGTGCCTCCGAGTGCGGGCGGCAGGTTGAAGCTGAGGTCCGTGTTGATGTTTGCGAACCACAAATACGGTGCGATGTTGAAGGTCCAGCCGGACGGTCCTGGCGACTGCTGGCCGGAGCTCATTGGTTGTTGTGCCCGCGCGCCGGATATTCCACCAGCCGCGAGGAGTACCGTGAGAACGGCCGCCATGGTAATCCGGCTAAGCATCAAACGTTCCTTCTCCAAGCCAAAATCGGTTCGGGTGAACCGAAATTTTTCCAAACCGGCGCCGCTACCGAAGACTGACTTGAATTTTGCACCGTGCTCGCCGGCTGGAGCGAAGGCTGCCAGATCAGCGGCAGTATGGTACGGGTGATGATGGTCCAGTCTTCTGTGATGTGGAATGGGATGACAGGCTGGATGTTGAGGATATTCTGCGTGTCCTTGTGCGGCCCATAGTTGAAATTTGTGTTGTTCTGGAACGGGAAGCTGTAGAGGTCGCCGATCGGATTAACTACGCTGGCTTTCAAGGAGCATCCCGGCTATGCAGATTTGGCATGTAGGTGGACTGACCCGTTCATCTCATTGCTAGACGAGAACGACGCCTTTGCTTGGAAGCGCGGCAAGAAAGATGGTCCTGACGCGATCGCAAACTCCGCAATCGGTGATCGCGACAAGGTCATTTGCACCGAGGATATTCCTGGCTCCAGTGCCCAGGCACGGCGGCAAATTTCAGAGCGGATCGAACAGGGCCGAAAGACTGATCCGTCATCCGCCATCAGGCATCGATTAATCTGTTCGGATTGTTAAATGACAAGTAAAATAACTGAGGACCGATAGGCTTTTTTTAATGTTCTGTGGCGGCTCAGGCGAGAGCTTCATCGTGCGCTGTAAATCCCAAGTAACATAAGCGCGATTTGCTCTAAATCAACGATTCGCCAGAGCTGCATAGGCAATGCTGGACATACGACCAACCTAAACGCACCAAACATATACTATAAAGAATGAAATGGTGGGGGAAAAGATGTTTCATAGTAGAATCATCGAATCAAGTGATCCGGACGAATTTTTTACACTGATCCGGCCACGCTATCATAAACCCACCGTGACCCAGCGAGGGGCGTTCAAGGCCCGCGCCAGGTTGTTTGAGTGTGGCCGACTATATGCGCAGCAACGGGATGAGTACCTGGCACGCGTCGTTCGAGTCAATACGTCTCGTCCGGGTGTATTGTTCCTGACCAAGCCCGGACCGCCAATATTTTGCAACGGCGCGGAGGTTGGTTACGATAATCTTCTGCAGTACAATGGCGATACGACGTATATGTCACGACTGTCTGGGCCCGTCGCCTGGGGCGCTATGACGCTGGACAGCGATGAAATGCAGACCGTTCATACCGCGCATCTAGGCACCACTCCGGAGCATGTAGATGGCTTCAGGGTCATCACACCGCCTACCGTAGCATTGGCGCGGCTACGTTACTTGCATGCTCGTCTGACGATTTTGACGAATATAATCGGCGAACAAGTTGTGTCAGTTGTGCCCCAGATTAGATTGGAAGAGATGCTGATCAAGATCATGCTGGACAACATCACCATGGCAGAGATGCGGCCGGATACCATCGCCAGGCAACATCACCACCTGATCATCAACCGCTTCTTCGAGGCGCTGGAAGCACACCCTGGACACCCGCTCAGCATGCCGGCCCTCAGCCGGAAGATCGGCGTTTCGAGCCGGACCTTCCGCATGGCGTGTCAGGAGCAACTCGGCGTAAGCCCCACGCATTATCTGCTGCTTCGTCGCATGCAATTGGCTCGGCGCGCGTTACGTGAAGCTGACCCGACGCTCACGCGGGTAACCGATATCGCGACCGAATTCGGCTTCTGGGAGCTTGGTCGTTTCGCTGTCAAATACCATCAGATATTCGGCGAAACACCGTCGGCAACCCTCAGAGCACCTGAGTCAGGAAGCGTCCGGCCGCAGATCCTGGAATTATGCCGCTGCTTGAGCTCGACGGATGTTTGTCTTTTCTTCGGCTGCGTCCCACATGATCCGTGGATCAAACGTCTCGGCTGCAAATATCGTGAGAATGACGACGGTGCAAAACGCCACGGCGCCGATCCCCGGTTCGATGGTGACGACGCCGCCAAATTGGACGAGAGCGCCGAGGAGTGCCTCCATGAAGATGTCGATCATCGACCACCGGCCAATCCAGCGAATTACGTGGTATAAGCGTGTGCGGTCTCGGAGCCATTGCGTCTGGCCGGTCTGCGCCGAGACCAGCATCGCGGTAAGCCCCACCATCTTCAGCATCGGTACGGCCACGCTGGCAAAAAACACCAACGCAGCCAGCGGATACATCCGCGTCTGAATGAGCTCGCGCACCCCACCGATGATCGTGCTGGGTTCCCCGGCGCCAAGTTGCATCACGGTGAGGACAGGATACAGGTTCGCGGGAAGATAACAGACCGCTGCTGCAATCACCAACGCCCATGTCCACGCGATGCTGTCCGGTTTGCGGGCATGCAGAGCGGAACCGCAGCGGGGGCAGCGGCGCCTCTGGTTTCTCTGGTACGACGACCAGCGTGCAGGTTTCGCATCCGACTGCCTGACTTGGCAGCCTCTCCGTGAACAGGGCTTTGTGCGACACATCCCGGGCGCGACCTCTGTCGAACGCATTCCAGATCGCCTCGCGATCCAACCACCCGTCTGCCCAGACATTCACGATCGTCAGCGCGAGGAGGGCATAAACGCCGGTCTCCAGCTCGATCTTGACGAGATCGCCGAGCTTTACGTAGGCGACGAAGACGCCGAATACGAAGACTTCGACCATCGACCAGGTGGTGAGCCGTTCAACGATCACGAATATGCGCCGAAGGTGCCTTGGAGGATTGGCTTCGTGGAGACGAAGCAGCACGTATATGGTACCGCTCAGCTTGGCCAACGGCGCCAGAACGGTGACGAAGACAACGACGATTGCAAGACCCGACATGCCGCGCCGCACCAGTTCGATGGGGCCCGAAAAGATCCCGGCCTGATGGACGATGCCGGATGAACGCACGGTCATCAGCGTCGTCGAGCAAATGACAGCCAGCAGGATCAGCGCCGCAACGGCCAATGCAAGACTGTGCTCGACCGGGTGACGTCGTGCTGTTCGGAGCGTCGTCCCACACCGTTGGCACAGGGCTGTCAGGCCGGGCACAAGTGCAGGCTCCGTCTGGAACATTCCGCACCCAGGGCACTCGCGAAGAACGGTCTTCACCCGATCCGGCGTTTCCTTTCCAGCGTCTGGCGGCATCATTTCGAGACTGCGTTATGGGCTCAGCATTGCCGCGATGCCGTCCGCCATCTGCGCGACTGCCGTGCTGGTGGCGGCAACCTGACCTTCCACACCGGGCGAAGGTGGTGGCAATGATATGCGGAAGCTGCGCGTAACGGGCGCTTGCTTGTTCTTGAACGATACTGAGCTCTGGGCGAGGAGAACAAGATTGCCGCTCTGGTCCAGGTCCATCCGTTGCACTTCCAGCTCGACCGCAGCGTCGGGAGATGGCGGTGACCGCGCCTGCGGATGAGAAGATCGTCACATGGGGTAACCGCTGGGCCAAATCCTCAATCGAGAACCCGCCCCAGCATCGCGTCCACCGGCTCACCCCACCAGTCATTGGGCCTGAGGTCGACGCGGTAGCCGTCCGATGACCGCACGATCGGGCTGCGCTGCAGGTATTGCGCAACGCCGACGCCTTTTACTTCGACGACCTTGGGCGTTCCGGACAGTTCGGGTCCCGGTATCGGGGCGATCGTGTAGAGCTTGGGCGTTGGGGACGCGCACGAAGCCGCCAGTCAGGGCGGCAAACAATGTGACGGCAAGGCGGAGCCCGCGAACGTACTTCATGGGGCGTTCCCCCGGCCTCGCACCAGCGCCTCGGGATGCTGGGTCAGCAAGTCGGCCAGCGCTCGGAATGAGCGAACCGCATCGGTCAGTTGGGCCATCATCCGGTCCAGATCACGGTGAAACTGCGTGTTGTCGCCGTAGCCCGCATTGACGGATTGCATCAGTTGGTTGGTTTGCTTCAGCGTGGCTTGCAATGACGTGACCAGTTCCGGAAGTTGCTTCACGGCCGGGCCCATTCCGTTATCCAAGTTCCTGACGAGCGATTGCGCATCGCTCAATGTCGCCGTCAACGCTGTCAGCGCCGTCTGCAGTTGCGGACTGTTGGTGAGCGTCATTCATGTTCTTCGTCATGGCCTCGAGGTTGTGGCCGATGGCGGCGAAAGGAATGGCATTCACGTTGCGAAGCAGGTCGCTGGCCGATGCCTGCAGGCCCGACAGACCGCCGGAGTCGACGGTTGGGAACACGAAAGCGCCGTCCTGCATCGTGACCGTGGCCGCAGGCGCGTCCGGCACGACGTCGAGCGAGACCAGCATCTCGCCGGTCAGGAGGTTTCCGCTTTGGAGTGACGCCCGGAATCCCTTGTTGACGAGCGTCTGAACCATGTCCTCGGTGTTCTTGAACACCTGGTGTCCGACGCCCACGATGCGTTCAGGCTCGATTTCCAGGCGCACGGGGGCCAGGATGGCGTCTTTCGCGGGATCATAGGTCAATCGGACATCCGTGACGTTGCCGATGCTGGAGGCCATGGGTCACGACCTCCGACCCCGGGCCGAGGCCACGCACGGAGGAGGTGAAGTATACCAGCAGCGGGATTTTCCGGCTGTAGGAAGCGGCCTTGGCGGCATCCTGATTGCGAAACAGCGGGAACTCATGGTCCGCAGCACTGACCTGCGCTTGATGGCGCGTTCGCAGGCGTTTCGAAAGCGACACCGCCCAGCAGCACGGCGCGAAGGGATTCTACCTGCATTTCGACGCCGCCGCCGCCCAACTTCACTGACACGCCGGATGCGTTCCAGAACCGCGTCTGGTCGTGGACGTAGCTGTCGTAGGGTGCGCGGACGAAGGCGTGGATGGTCACATTCTCTGCCAGGTCGCCGACGTCCCAACCCAGCACTTCTCCAACCGACAGGCCGCGATAGAACACCGGCGAGCCGAGGCTCACGGAACCAAGCTCATCGGTTTTCAGCAGGAAGGTCCGGCCGGGCACGGCGGTTTCCAGCACCGGCGGTTCTTCGCGGCCGACGAAATTGCGTTCAGGCTTGGCGGCTGCGTCGCCGGGCAGCATTCCGATATAGGAGCCGGACAGCAGCGTGCTGAAACCCGAGATATTGCCTGCGAACAGGCGCGGCTTCACGACCCAGAACTGCGTTCCGCTGGTCAGGAACGGTTCCGCCTGAGCGAGTCGTTGCGATCGTGACCAGAACACTGCCGGCGATCCTTGGCGAATTCCAGTTCCTTGACGGTGCCGAGGGTGATGTCTTTGAACTTGAGCTGCGATTGTCCGATCTGAAGCCCCTCGGCGTCCTCAAAGGACACGACGATCCGGGGACCTTCCTTGGAGAGTGTGTCCCACGCCAGCCACGCACCGATCAAAATGGCAATGATCGGTAAGGCCCACATCACCGGCACGCGCCGCTTGTGCCGAACGGTCGCCTCATAGACCGGTTTGGCTTCGATGTTGTTCATTCGGTTGAGACTTTGGACATGTCATGCATATCAGCTTTGGATCCTTGTTCGATCGCGCCGACAGCCGATTACAGGCACAGCCACGCATCCTGTGCCCATCCATCACACCTGCTTAGCCTGTAGAGGGCTATGCGAAACTGGCAAGTCGAGGGATCGTCGCAGCGGGATTCAGAGGCTTTTGGCAAGCCCTGATCTGACGCTCATCGCCAAACTCGGCGCCTTGTGGCACAGAGCAGTGCCGAAAAATGCCGTGAACAAGACTTCATCGATCTTGCAACTCTACGTTGCAACACGGGTGTACTTCGGAACTTGGAGAATGATCGGTCGGCGGGAGGCTATGCAAAAAACGGCAAAGGCGACTTCTCAAGGCATACTCGGGATCTTGCCGGTCGTTCGCGGCTCTTAGCCAAAACTGCATATTCGTGTTCCGCGCCGGGCGCGATAGTGGCTTGTTGTTCAGAGACAGAGCGAACAGGAGAGGTGGATGAGGCCAGAATGGCGCATCAAGACAATTGTCGTCTCCGTAAGCATGTTTGCTTTGATCGTCGTGCTCGGGGATTCTCCCGACTGAAGCGAGGGCAGCGATTACCGAGGACAGTTTCCTCGTCAGAACAACAGGAGACCTGGTGGACCTGTGCAAGGCTACTTCGGCGGATCCTTACTACACGGCGGCAATCAACTTCTGCCACGGCTTCGCTGTTGGGGTCTATCGGGTGCTGGAGGCAGAAAACCAGGCGGAACCGCGTCATATGTTCTGTGCGTCCGACCGCACACTCCGCCGTGCGGAGGCGATTGCCGCTTTCGTGCAATGGGTCGATGCGCATCCGGACCAAAAAAATCTGGGTCCGGCAGATGGCATAGCTGCGTACCTTCAGCAGCAGTTCCCCTGTAGTCGTGCGCGGTGAGGATAGGAGCATCTTCATGAACTCTCGTGTTCTATTGCTTGTCTGCATCGGCTCTGGCTGGCTGTTCCGACATGAGCGCCACGCAACAGCGTGCTGTGACGGGCACTGGGATTGGCGCTGCTGGCGGCGCCGTGCTTGGCGCAATCGGCGGCAATGCCGGGCTAGGTGCGGCAGCCGGGGCAGGTCGCGGGGCTTGCGGGTGGGCTGATCTATGATTCAGTGAAAAAGAATGAGGCAGGCGTCCTACCAGCAGGGCTATTCCGCCGGTGCGCATTCCAAGCCCCCGTCAAGCCAGTGAGCCGGGCGGAGCCTGGGCTCTCGACGGCGTCGGGCGTGTCATTGCATTGAGATCACAACGGCATCGCCGCCCAGGCTCAACATCAGCCCGGTCCGCTTCGCTTTGAGGTGCATGATAACGCCTTGTTCGTTTTGGAGCCAGAGATCGCCCGCACTTTCGCTCGCCTATCGCGAATCCGTAACGACCTTGGGCATAGGCTCCGGGGAAGTCCGCAAGTGTTTTGAGACCATATACTTCGCCGCTGGCATCGATCGTCGATGCGCCGATCCCACCAATTCCCAGGCCACCCACGGCGAAAGGATAGGTTTGACCACGGAACGTCAATGTTCCGCTCCCGCCACCCCCGCTCCCGATAAAGGCGGCTTGCACCTGTTCCATATCAACAAACCCGTCAGGTTGCTTCCCTTCAAGAGACTGTTGATTGACGTTTTGCGATGAGGAGCATCCGGCAATTGGCAACAGGGCAGCCACCGCAAAACCGAATATGGCGCGCCGTGTGGAAGACGAACCCGGCCTTCCGGCATCCGTGCGGCGGCGGCAATTCGAGATTTTACAAAATTTCATCAGAGGAAGTCCCGCATGATTGCTAAAATTCAGGTGAAAATGCCTCATGCCGCAGGTTCGACGGCGATCAGGACTGCGTCAGTGATAATCGCAGTGATTGTATCGCCAACCTTGATGAGCTTCATGCTTTGCTGGCCTTCCGGTGTTACCACGTTGATGGATCGAACTCGGCCGCCCACAGGATCGACAAGCGAAACGGTATGCTGTGCCGGATCGACAGCCACGACCAGTCCGCTGACCACCATCTTGGTCCCGACCGCACCTCCGGGCTTCTCGCCTGGCGCGGCACGTGCGGCGTCGACCGTCAGGCTGTCTTCGGGAAGTTTTGTCCCCGGTGGAGCAACCACGTAGGCAGATGACGTATAATAATGGACGATGACAGTATCGCCCGGCCGGACTTGTGCCAGGTTTTTTACCTGCTCTCCCGCCGTTAGAACGATCAGATCGCCGCCAGCCCCTTGCAGGGTCACTGAACGGGTCCGCAGATCAACCGCCTTGACGGTTGCCCGAGCAGATACGCTCTCGGTACGTGCGATGCCCGCCATGTCTGCGGCCTGCGCGAACGCGGCAGAGGACCAATGGATGCGCGGAAGTTGGTTCGGTGCAGTCAACAAGCCCACCGCCAGACCTCCGGCGATAAACCATGACCTGCTGATCATTGCGACGTCTCCTGAAGGCGGCCAGAGCAGAGCATTCATGAGAATCCTGCACCGCGGCCTGCATGGGGGACTCGGTGATGCGTGATGTCAGCGATCGTCGCTATGCGAATTTGGCACAAACGACATAGGAGAAACCCAATGAGCCGCGCCATCCTGGGCAATTGTTTACAGCTCGGTCTTCGAGGACTGGCGCCACTCGGTCGGCGTCATGCCTGACCAACGGCGAAATGCGCGGGAAAAGGCGCTTGCATCCGCGTAGCCGAGGGACCACGCAATGGACAGGACAGGTGCAGTCGCATCGCTAAGCATCCGCTGCGCCGTCTCGTACAAAGCGGCTTCACGCAACCGATTGAAGTTGGTGCCTGATTTCCTGAGAAGGCGATTAAGGGTGCGCGACTGCAATCCTATTACTGAAGCTATGGCCGGTGCTGAAGGTCTGTCCACCGCGTTCCAGGAGGTAAGGGCAACGCGGACTTCGCCCACCAGGTCACGCCTGAGCCCCCGCCGGCTACGATCAACGGGGGCTTGATTTGGAGGCGATGCACAGTCCCGATCGAGCCATATGGTATCAAACTCCATTGCATCGACGTCAGCGCCGAAGGATACCGGAGCCTGCAGCAACGCTGAGTAGCGGGACGGATCACGCGGTGGCCCGTGCGAAAAGAAAAAGCCCCGTGGACGCCAACGCGGTCCGCATAGGACACGGAGTGCTCCGGCGGCAAATCCTATTGCACAATCGGTTAGTTGATCGCGCGCAACGACCCCTTGCTGCAACGCGACACAGCCGATTGTGCATGTATCACCAGAGACACTCAAATTCAGAAATGCCTGGGGGAATGCCGCAGGCTGCGAGATGATTCGCATGAGCGCGGCGCTCACATGGGGGTCGCCCGGTATTGACCCCTGGCCCCAATCTTCAATTCGGGATCCAGCTCGTACGCCGACCGACAGTCCGAACTCCGGCTGTGCGCTTGCTGCCGCAGCGGCTTTAAAGACTCTCCCGAGCCAGTTGACCGGAACGACTGGCTCGACCTGACCCGGTGAACGCCGGGTGAAACCCGTGCGACCCAGAGCCGTCTCTGGGGATATTCCCTGCTCTTCCAACATCAAGGGAACGAAGGCCGCGGCACCTAGCCGAAGCAGGTTTCGATGTGTTTGTACTGGACGATGCGACACATCTGTTTCCCTCTGATCATGCCTATATAATTTTGCTCAAAGATGTGGGAGCGCCTGTCTTGTCGCCCCCCTCTTGTTGACAAAGTTCTCTTAAAAGCTGCGCGTTGCTATGCACTTCCGGAATCAGGAGAAAATCGCCGCGCCGACTGACGCTGGCGGGACACGCCACAGGCTTTGGCGAATACTATGTATCCGACCACCAGCCCGGGACCCGCGCCGCTGAGCCGATGGGATAAGACCAGAGACGCAACAAATAGATGGAGACAAACGATGGATATCAAGCGAGCAGGCTCTCAGCCCTCGGGCAAGGGACCGGAGGACTGGTTCACGGGCGCGGTCCGCATTGATCCGCTGTTTAGCCCGCCCGATCCGGCCCGTGTGAGTGGCGCCCTGGTCACGTTCGAGCCCGGCGCCCGTACCGCGTGGCACACCCATCCGCTCGGTCAGACCTTGATCGTCACGACGGGCTGCGGCTGGGTGCAGCGCCTAGGTGGGCCAATCGAGGAAATCCGGCCGGGCGACGTGATCTGGTTTCCGCCAAACGAAAAGCATTGGCACGGGGCCACGGCGACCACGGGCATGAGCCATATCGCCATTCAGGAAAAGCTGGACGGCAAAGTCGTCGATTGGATGGAAAAGGTAACCGACGAACAATACCAGAGCGGATCAAAGACCGGATAGGAGAGCCTGGCAGGCAGTTTCACGACGATGGCGGCTTAGCAATGACAACGAGGACGAGCGACGAGCTGAACGGGATCGGAGGAGCGGACGAGTTGGAGAAAGCTTCGCTCCGACGTCACGGAACGTTACGAAAGCCGGTGATCATCTGGGTCGTTCGCCTCGGCGACAAGCTTTATGTCCGGGCAACAAACAGTCGCGCCAACGATCGGTTTGAGCGATGATCACGGATCAGTGCTTGCCATCGCGGCCTGACTGTGTCCTCGGAGTCCCACCATGTCCGACCCCTTCGCCCCGTTCCGCCTGACTGGCCGCACCGCGCTGGTGACCGGCGCCCGCCGCGAAATCGGCCGCGCCATCGCCTTGGGCCTCGCCGGCGCCGGTGCGCGCGTGGCCATCCACCACGCCGGCACGCCCGAGGAAGCTGGCGATGCCGCCGCCGTCCTCCAGGAGATCCAGGCCATGGGCGGCGAGGCTGCCGTATTCGCCCAGGATTTCGCCCATGACGACGCCGGCCACCATCTGGCCGCCGCCGTCACCGCATGGGCGCCGGTCGACATCCTGGTGCTGAACGCCTCGATCGAGCTGCCCGAGGACTTCCGGACCATCACCCGCGAGCGCTTCGACCGCCAGATCGCCGTCAACCTGCGCACGACCATGGAATTGCTGCAGGCCCTCGTGCCGCCGATGGCCGAACGCGGCTGGGGCCGGGTCGTGACCATCGGCAGCGTGCAGCAGGAGCGGCCGCATCCCGCGATGCTCGTCTATGCCGGGACCAAGGCCGCGCAGCTCAACTGGGTCCTGAACCTGGCCCGCCAGTTCGGAGGCCAGGGCGTCACCGTCAACAACCTCGCCCCCGGCGCGATCCTTACCGCTCGGAACCGCGACCAGATGGCTGTCGAGGGCGAGGCCCTGGCAAAACGCATCCCGGCCGGGCGCCTGGGCCGGCCGGACGATCTGGTGGGTGCCGCGATGCTGCTGTGTTCTGACGCCGGTTGTTACATCAACGGCGTCAATCTGTTCGTCGATGGGGGACGGGCAGCGATGTGATCCTTGCCGCGCCGGATAAGCGGCCCGCAAGGATCATAGGTGTCGGTGTCCGGGTCAGGCCGGCAGAGCCTGAAGCTGCACCACAGCGGTCATGACCCCGCGGAGTTCGGCTAAGCCTTTCAGTCGTCCGATCGCGGAGTAGCCGGGGAAGCTGCCTTTCCCGACATCGTCTAGCAATTCGTGCCCATGGTCCGGGCGCAGTGGGATGTGCCTTCTCGGTTACGATCGGCGGCCGAGGCCGAAGCCGTAGCCCGCGGCCCGGCGCTCGGGCAAGATCGTTCGGTTCGAGATTGGCACCGTCTTCGACGCGTTTGAGATGTCACCGCTGATACGGCCGCCGTACGAAGGGTGCCCGCCTAATTCCCGTTTAAGTTGTAGTTCCTGTATTTTTTTACCGTCGTGAATAATTGCCGTGGTGCTGGATCTCAAGAGAAACACTAAGGCGTGATTAGGGCAGGCTTCGATATTGTATAGAGTAACGGACGTTCTGTTGCCGTAGATATTGCGAACTGGGTCCCGGACCAAGTCGCGATGGTCTCCGGCAGAAACGTGCCCCCGAACTATTTCAGGTCATCTGGGGACGTTTCCGGACTTCGCCATTGGCGGTGCCCGTATGGTAAGCGTACAAAAAATGGACAACGCGTAATTAATGAAGCGTATTTTAAGTTTTATCGATTATGGTCAGTAAATGAGATCATAGTCGAATATTAATCGAAGAATTGCGTAGCTTACCTAATCGCTCCTTAACGTCGAACTCAATAGTCTTCAAGTCTTGAACATACAGGATGCGACTCTCCGCCCGCCGAAACGGTAACAGGAGCGAATGGTGTTGAACGAAGAGCCCAGCGACCCTCCGGACCGTCGAACGCAATTATTCGACAAGCCGCACATCTCCAAAAAAAGCTTGCGTCGTAGCCGTCCAAGACCGGCCGCAAGGCCCATGCCTGACAGCAGAAGCACCCTTGAGAGAATGCGCATCCTGGCCGAACTGGGACCGGGATTCTTGCATGACATCCGCAATCTTCTTGCTGTCATGGCCTGCTGCACGGAAAGGGCACGCAAGCGCAGCACTGAGCTTACACCTGAAGCGCTGCTTCCGCTTGAGACGGCTATTTTCAGCGCGGGCGAACTCACACGGACATTTGGCCAACTTTTCAGTAGCCAATCCAGTGCGTCAAGTCAGGCGGCGATAACCTCGACCAATGCACGTCTGAATGCGTTACTCCCTATGCTGAAGCGGGTGGTTTCTCAGGCAGAGCTCGACTATGGCCTGCGGGCACCTGATGCCGCACAAATCCTGGCATGCCCGGCGGAGTTCGATTCCGCCGTCCTCAACCTGGTCATCAATGCCCGTGATGCGTTTCGTATAGCCCGCATTTCGGACCCGGTCGTTCGCATTACGACAAGAAGCCTTTCTGTCCGGGGACAGGACGGAAAGTGCCACCGGATCCTGGATGTTTCCGTCCGTGATAACGGTCCGGGAATGGACAGGCAGACGCTGGCCAATGCGGCGAAGCCCTATTTTACCACTAAAGGCGCACAGGGATCTGGTCTGGGGCTTTATCAGGTCAAGCGCTTCTGCGAAGCTATGGGTGGCCGGTTAAAGATCGAGAGTGCCAGTGGCTTTGGCACGTCCGTTCACCTCCTGCTGCCATCCGCGGGCACTGAACGTCAGACCTCGCCTGACATGTTGCCGATCAGGTTGCCGCCCGGTTCCCGCCGGGCAGTCGATTACCATATCGCAAGCCGGCAATGAGTGATGCTTTGCATCCCCTGCAGCCAGCGTCTGACGCCGAAACAAGTCGGCAGCCGGTCTCGGTGCGGGTCGCTTACAATCGCAATGAATTGATCTATGGCGCAGGGGCCCCGCTCGATAGCTGGTATGAAGTTGTTTCGGGATCGGTGCGGGCATGCCGTATCCTGGAGACCGGGGGCCGTCAGGTCGTCGAATTTTATCTGCCAGGCGATATTTTCGGGTTCGATGATGTTGACACGATGCATGGGCTCACGACGGAGGCGGCGGCCGACCGGCAGACCGTTTTGATCAGGCATTGGCGTAATCGTCTGAATTCCCGGATGGCGCTTGACCCGATGCTGGCGCTTCGGCTTCGCAGTCTTGCACTTTGCCGCCTCGCAGCGACGCGTAACAGGATCGCGACGCTGGGATTACTGACGGCTGTAGAGAGGGTGTGGGACTTCTTGATGGAAATGAAGGACCGGCTTGTGCTGGACGCTGATTTGGACGGTCATCCGGTGGTTACGATTCCGATCGAAAGCAAGGATATCGTGGACTACCTGGGCATAAAGCCGGAAATACTTCGCCGTTCCATTCAGTCTTTGCGGCAGCAGGGCGCAATCGAACTAGTTGCTCCTGGACGAATCAAGCTATTGGGCGAGACGCCGTTTGTATTGTCGGCCACCTCGCGCCCGACCGGTCTGAATATGAGGCAAAATTTCTTCAAGGCTGCTCGACCGTCGTTTCGGCGTGACCTGCCTGCTCAGGTTGCCCGCGGAGGGGCGCAGCGACCGTCCACTTCGGACTGGGGTGCCTGAAGGCCGAGCGTCGCATGGCGGCACGCTGACGCGCAGCCTCTGTATCGCCGGGCGCAGGCGGTGGCGCCGAACGATGCCGCGATTGCCAACTATCTTGCGCTGTCGGTCGCACTGGCGGGGCACTCTCTGCGAGCGGCATCGGCCGGTTGCTATTTGTCAAATCCGGACCGTTCGCTGCTCTCAACAAGCGGAAAAGCGGTGCGTACGAAATCGCCTGGCGGCTCTCCGCCATCACGCCTTTGCGAGACCGCATATATCTGGCCTGTAACCAAGCGCCACTACAAGGTAACATTGGCAGCTTGCAACTTGCGGCCGGTGCTCTGAACCCTTTATCGCCGGGATCCAGTCACGTGGATCCAGCGAAAGGACCGAGCGCGGGATGGATGAGATCGCGGAGTCTCGAACGAGGCCACAGCGTGCGCCTGATACGCACACGGCGCAGACGCCGAAGCGTCGGTCGTCCATCGGACGCGTTTTGCTGGCTGTTGTCCTGCTGGGCGTCGTTGGCGGCGCTGGCTGGTATTGGTGGACCCATCATCAGTCGGCCGCCACGGCGCGCAGAGGGGCGGCAGGCGGCGCGGCCCAGGGCGCGCCGCAGCCGGTCGGGTTCGCAACCATCGACAAGGGCGACATCCGCATCATCCTGAATGAGCTGGGCACCGTGACGTCGCTCGACACGGTGACCGTGTTGACGCAGATCAACGGCCAGTTGCAGGAGGTCGGGTTCAAGGAAGGCCAGATGGTCAAGAAGGGCGACTTCCTGGCGCAGATCGATCCGCGGCCCTATATCGCGGCGCTGGAGCAGGCGCAGGGCACGCTGGCGCAGGACCAGGGCGCTGCTGGCACAGGCGCAGACCAACCTGAAGCGCTTCCAGACGCTTGGCCGGCAGGACTCGATCGCGCAGCAGCAGGTCGACGACCAGCGCTTCCTGGTGCAGCAGTACACCGGGACGGTGCAGACCGATCAGGGTGCCGGTCGACAACGCGAAGCTGAACCTGGCCTATTGCCATATCGTCTCGCCGATCGACGGGCCAGGTCGGATTGCGCCAGGTCGATCCGGCAATTACGTCCAGACCGCGAGCACCACCGGCATCGTCGTGATCACGCAGATGCAGCCGATTTCGGTGCTGTTCTCGGTGCCCGAGGACAACCTGCCCGACATCATCCAGCGCGTGCGCGCCGGCGCGACGCTGCAGCGTGGAGGCCTACGACCGGTCCAACACCAGGCTGCTGGCGACGGGACAGCTTGGCGACGCGTGGACAATCAGATCGACACCACCACCGGCACGCTGAAGCTGCGCGCCGATGTTCGCCAATCCGGATGAGACTGCTGTATCCCGAACCAGTTCGTCAATGCGCGTCTGCTGGTGAACACGATGCAGGACACCGTGCGCGTGCCGGTGCCCGCGGTGCAGCGCGGCGAACCCGGGACCTTCGTCTACGTCATCAACGCCGACAACACGGTGTCGGTGCGGCCGATCAAGGTCGGGCCGATCGACGGCGGCTATCAGGCGGTGACTGTCGGGACTGCAACGCCGGCGACCGCGTGGTGACCGACGGCACCGATCGGCTGCGCGACGGGGCGAAGGTGACGGTACCGCCGCCACCGGCGCAGGCCGCGGATCGGCGCCCGCGGCAGGCCGTACAAGCGCCGGCAGTCAGACGGCAGCCAGGGCGACGGCCAGCAGCAGCACCGCCGGCGATCCGCGGAATCGCTGACCGGCACCTGACATGAGCCCGTCGCGGCCCTTCATCCTCCGCCCGGTCGCGACCACGCTGCTGATGGCCGCGATCCTGCTGGTCGGCATCGTCGCGTACCGGCTTCCTGCCGGTCTCCGCCCTGCCGGAGGTCGATTACCCGACCATCCAGGTGCAGACCTTCTATCCCGGCGCCAGCCCGGAGGTGATGACCTCGTCGGTCACCTCGCCGCTGGAGGTGCAGTTCGGCCAGATGCCGAGCCTGAACCAGATGTTCTCGACCAGTTCGGCCGGGGCGTCGGTGATCACGCTGCAGTTCAGCCTGGATCTCAGCCTGGATATCGCGGAGCAGGAGGTGCAGGCGGCGATCAACGCGGCGGGCAACCTGCTGCCGTCCGATCTGCCGGCGCCGCCGATCTACGCCAAGGTCAATCCGGCCGATGCGCCGATCCTGACCCTGGCGCTGACCTCGAAGACGCTGCCGCTGACCGCAGGTCGAGGATATGGCCGACACGCGGCTGGCGCAGAAGATCTCGCAGCAGCCGGGCGTCGGACTGGTCAGCATCAGCGGCGGTCAGCGGCCGGCGGTGCGCGTGCAGGTCAATCCGCGCGCGCTGGCCGCCTACGGGCTGAACATCGACGATCTGCGCACGACGCTGGGCAACGCCAACGTCAACACGCCGAAGGGCAATTTCGACGGGCCGGCGCAGGCCACGACGATCAACGCCAACGACCAGATCACCAATCCCGCAGCAATACCTCAACCTGGTGATCGCCTATCGCAACGGCGCGCCGGTGCGGCTGAACGACGTCGCGACCGTCGTCAGCGGCGCCGAGAACACCAAGCTCGGCGCCTGGGCCAACACGCACGCCGGCGGTGATCCTGAACGTGCAGCGCCAGCCCGGCGCCAACGTCATCCAGGTGGTCGACAACATCAAGACGCTGCTGCCGCAGCTGCAGGCCACGCTGCCGGCGGCGATCGACGTCGCGGTGCTGACCGACCGCACGACGACCATCCGCGCCTCGGTCGCCGACGTGGAGTTCGAGCTTGGGCTGGCGGTCGTGCTGGTCGTGCTGGTGATCTTCCTGTTCCTGCGCAACGTGCCGGCGACGATCATCCCCAGCCTGTCGGTGCCGCTGTCGCTGGTCGGCACGCTGGCGGTGATGTACCTGCTGGGCTTCAGCCTGGACAATCTGTCGCTGATGGCGCTGACCATCTCCACCGGCTTCGTGGTCGACGACGCGATCGTCATGATCGAGAACATCGTCGCGCTATGTCGAGGCCGGCGAGAACCCGCTGCGAGGCCGCGCTGAAGGGCAGCGAGCAGATCGGCTTCACCATCATTTCGCTGACCGTGTCGCTGATCGCCGTGCTGATCCCGCTGCTGTTCATGGGCGACGTGGTCGGCCGGCTGTTCCACGAGTTCGCCATCACGCTGTCGGTGACGATCGTCATCTCCGCCATCGTGTCGCTGACGCTGGTGCCGATGATGTGCGCCCGGCTGGTGCGGCATCGGCCGGAGTCGCAGCGCAGCCGGTTCGACCTGCAGGCGGAGCGCGGCGTTCAACTGGGTGATCGATCGCTACGACCGCGCGCTGAACGTGGTGCTGGATCATCAGCCGCTGACGCTGCTGGTCGCGTTGGTCACCATGGCGGTCACCGTGCTGGCTCTACATCGTCGTGCCGAAGGGCTTCTTTCCGGTGCAGGACACCGGGCGTGATCCAGGGCATCTCGGTCGCCGCGCAAACCACGTCGTTCGGCGCGATGGCGGAGCATCAGCAGGCGCTGGCGGCGGCGATCCTGAAGGATCCCGACGTCGTCAGCCTGAGTTCGTTCATCGGCGTCGACGGCAGCAACATGACGCTGAACAGCGGCCGGTTCCTGATCAACCTGAAGCCGAAGGACGACCGCAGCCTGAACGCGACCCAGATCGCCCGCCGCCTGCAGCAGGAAACGGCCGAGGTCGCCGGGCGTCTCGCTGTATCTGCAACCGGTGCAGGACCTGACGATCGACGCCGCGGTCAGCCGCACGCAGTACCAGTTCGTGCTGGAGAACCCCAACCTGTCGGCGTTCAACGAGTGGGTGCCGAAACTGCTGGACGCGGCTGAAGCAGTCGCCCGACCTGACCAACGTCGCCAGCGACCTGCAGCAGCAGGGGCTGACGGTGAACCTGGTGATCGACCGAGAAACGGCGGCGCGCTTCGGCATCACGCCGGCGACGGTGGACAACGCGCTGTACGATCTGTTCGGCCAGCGCATCATCTCCACGATCTATACGCAGTCCAACCAGTATCGCGTGATCATGGAGGCGGATCCCGGCGCTGCAGACCTCGCTGGATGCGCTGATCGCGATCCACCTGCCGTCATCGGCGCTCGACCACCGGCCAGGTGCCGCTGCAGCGCCATCGTGCAGGTCGAGCAGAAGCCGGGACCGTTGCAGATCAGCCATCTGGCGCAGTTCCCGGCGACGACGATTTCATTCGATACCACGCCCGGCTCATCGCTGGGCGCGGCGGTCACCGCGATCCGCCAGGCGGAGACAGATATCGGCCTGCCGGAAAGCTTCGTCACCGCGTTCCAGGGTGCGGCGTCGGCGCTGGAGGCATCGCTGTCGAACGAGTTGCTGCTGGTGCTGGCGGCGATCGTCACGGTCTACATCGTGCTGGGCGTGCTGTACGAAAGCTTCATCCATCCGATCACGATCCTGTCGACGCTGCCCTCGGCCGGCGCCGGCGCGCTGGTGGCGCTGCTGATCGCCGGCGACGACATCGATGTCATCTCGATCATCGGCATCATCCTGCTGATCGGCATCGTCAAGAAGAACGCCATCATGATGATCGACTTCGCGCTGGTGGCCGAGCGCGAGGAGGGCAAGCCGCCGCGCGAGGCGATCCATCAGGCCTGCCTGCTGCGCTTCCGGCCGATCCTGATGACGACGATGGCCGCGCTGCTCGGCGCGCTGCCGCTGATGCTGGGCAACGGCACCGGATCGGAACTGCGGCGGCCGCTGGGCGTGGCGATCGTCGGCGGCCTGATCGTCAGCCAGGTGCTGACGCTGTTCACCACGCCGGTGATCTATCTGATGTTCGACCGCCTGGCGCTGCGCCTGCGCCGGCGAGCCCGAGCCGCCGATGCTGCCGGAAGGCAGCGCCGCCATGAACATCTCGGCGCCGTTCATCGCGCGTCCGGTCGCGACCACGCTGCTGACCATCGGCATCGCGCTGGCCGGGATCTTCGCCTTCTTCAAGCTGCCGGTCTCGCCGCTGCCGCAGGTGGATTTCCCGACCATCTCGGTGCAGGCGCAGTTGCCGGGCGCCAGCCCGGAGACCGTGGCGACCAGCGTCGCCAGCCCGCTGGAACGCCATCTCGGGCAGATCGCCGACGTGACCGAGATGACCTCGACCAGTTCGGTCGGCCAGGCGCGCGATCGTGCTGCAGTTCGGCCTGAACCGCGACATCAACGGCGCGGCGCGCGACGTGCAGGCGGCGATCAACGCGGCGCGCGCCGATCTGCCGACCAGCCTGCGCAGCAACCCGACCTATCGCAAGGTCAATCCGGCCGATGCGCCGATCCTGATCCTGGCGCTGACCTCGAAGACGCTGACCCGCGGCCAGATGTACGACGCCGCGACCAATGTGCTGTCGCAGACGCTGTCGCAGATCGACGGCATCGGCCAGGTCATCATCGGCGGCGCGGCGCTGCCGGCGGTGCGCGTCGAACTCAATCCGACACGCGCTGTTCAAATACGGCATCGGGCTGGAGGATGTGCGCGCCGCGCTCGCCTCCGCCAACGCCAACAGCCCGAAGGGCGCGATCGAGGCCGACGGGCTGCACTACCAGCTCTACACCAACGATCAGGCCACGCACGCGGCGGACTACAAGCCGCTGGTGATCGCCTACCGCAACGGTGCCGCGGTGCGGCTGTCCGATGTGGCCGACGTGCAGGATTCGGTCGAGAACCTGCGCAACGCCGGCCTGTCGCAACGGCAAGCCGGCGGTGCTGGTCATCCTGTTCCGCCAGCCCGGCGCCAACATCATCGATACGGTCGACGGCGTGAAGGCGGCGATCCCGCAGCTGATGGCGGCGATGCCGCAGCGATATCGATCTGCTGATCGCCAACGACCGCACCACGACGATCCGCGCCAGCCTGCACGACACCGAGACGACGCTGCTGATCGCGGTCGGCGCTGGTGACGCTGGTCGTCTTCCTGTTCCTGCGCAACGTGCCGCGCGACCCTGATCCCGGCGGTCGCCGTGCCGGTCTCGATCATCGGCACGTTCGGCGCGATGTATCTGCTGGGCTACAGCCTGGACAATCTGTCGCTGATGGCGCTGACGGTCGCCACCGGCTTCGTCGTCGACGACGCGATCGTCGTGCTGGAGAACATCTCCCGCCATATCGAGGACGGCATGCCGCGCGTGCAGGCGGCGCTGCTCGGCGCGCGCGAGGTCGGCTTCACCGTCGTGTCGATCAGCCTCTCGCTGATCGCGGTGTTCCTGCCGATCCTGCTGATGGGCGGCATCGTCGGCCGGCTGTTCCGCGAATTCGCGATGACGCTGTCGCTGGCGATCCTGGTGTCGCTGGCGATTTCGCTGACCACGACGCCGATGATGTGCGCGCTGTTGCTGCAAGCCCGCTGACCGCGCAGCGTGCCGAAGCGGCGCGACGCTGTTCGACCGCGCGCTAGTCGTTCTACGACCGCACCCTGGCCTGGTCGCTGCGCCATCCGCTGCTGGTCATGCTGGTGCTGCTGATCACCGTCGGGCTGAACGTCGCGCTGTACGTGATCATGCCGAAGGGGTTCTTCCCGCAGCAGGACACCGGCCGGCTGATCGGGCGGCTGCAGGCCGACCAGAGCATCTCGTTCCAGGCGATGCAGGGGAAGCTGACGCAGCTGATGGATATCGTGCAGCACGACCCGGCGGTGCAGAGCGTCGTCGGGCTTCACCGGCGCGGGCGGCGGTGGCGGCGGCGGGCAGACCAACACCGGATCAGGTGTTCGTCGCGCTGAAGCCGCTGTCGGAGCGCGCCGGCATCGATCACGGTCATGACCGGCCTGCGCCGCAAGCTCGCCGTCGTGCCGGGCGCCCAGACTGTTCCTGGTGCCGATCCAGGACATTCGCGTCGGCGGCCGGCAGAGCAACGCCGCCTACCAATACACGCTGCAGGGCGACAGCACGCGCGGAGCTGTACGAATGGGCGCCGAAACTGGTCGCCGCGCTGGAGCACGATCCGGTGCTGCGCGACGTCAATTCCGACCAGCAGCAGAAGGGGCTGGAGACCGATCTGGTGATCGACCGCGCCACCGCCAGCCGGCTGGGCGTGACCGCCAGCCAGATCGACAACACGCTGTATGACGCGTTCGGCCAGCGCCAGGTCTCCACGATCTACAGCGCGCAGAACCAGTATCACGTCATCATGGAGGTGGCGCCGCGCTACTGGCAGAGTCCCGAGACGCTGCAGGACATCTATGTCAGCACGTCGGGCGGCATCGGCCAGCGGCACCGAGACGACCAACGCGGTGGTCGGCACGGTCAGCGCCGCGACGCCAGACGCGACGAGCACGCGCGACGACCGCGGCCAGCATCGCCGGCAGTTCGGCGCGCAACGCCGCGACCAACGCGCTGGCGAATACCGGCAAGGGCAGCGCCTCGTCCGGCGCGGCGGTCAGCACCAGCAAGGAAACGATGGTGCCGCTGGCCGCCTTCACCACATTCGGGCCGGGCAACACGCCGCTGGCGGTCAATCACCAGGGACCGTTCGTCGCCAGCACGATTTCCTTCAATCTGGCGCCCGGCAAATCGCTGAGCGACGCGACCGCGGCGGTCGAGCAGGCGATGCGGCAGATCCGCATGCCGGCGAGCATCCATGGCAGCTTTCGCGGGCACCGCGCAGACCTTCCAGGCAATCGCTGAACAGCGAGCCGATCCTGATCGCCGCCGCGCTGATCGCCGTCTACATCGTGCTGGGCGTGCTGTACGAGAGCTACATCCATCCGATCACCATCATGTCGACCTTGCCGTCGGCCGGCGTCGGCGCGGTGCTGGCGCTGCTGCTGTTCAACATCGAATTCAGCATCATCGCGCTGATCGGCGTGATCCTGCTGATCGGCATCGTCAAGAAGAACGCCATCCTGATGATCGACTTCGCGCTGGAGGCCGAACGCGACGCACGACATGGACCCGCGCGAGGCGATCTTCGAGGCCTGCCTGATGCGCTTCCGGCCGATCATGATGACCACCAGCGCCGCCATGCTGGGCGCGCTGCCTCTGGCGCTGAGTTTCGGCGACGGCGGCGAATTGCGCCGTCCGCTGGGCATTTCCATCGTCGGCGGCCTGATGGTGAGCCAGGTGCTGACGCTCTACACGACGCCGGTGCTGTATCTGTACCTCGATCGCTTCCGCCTGTGCTGCGAGACGGCGCTGGCATCGCGCGTTCCCCGGCCTGGCCGACGCCGGAGGCCGCGGAATGATGACCGGCTTGCGGCACGACGCGCGGCCATTGCTCTGCGTTGCTCGCCGGCGGCTGCATGGTCGGACCGGACTACAAACGTCCCGACGCGCCGGCGTCCGCCGGCATTCAAGGAACTCGCCGGCTGGAAGCTCAGCCAGCCGCGCGACGACGTGGACAAGGGCGCGTGGTGGTCGATCTACCACGATCCGGAACTCGATCGGCTGGAACGCATGGTCGAGGTCTCCAACCAGACCGTGAAGCAGTTCGAGGCGCAGTATCGCAACGCCGTCGCTCTGGTGGGCGAGGCGCGCGCCGGCCTGTTTCCCACCGTCGGCGCTGAACGCCGGCGTCACGCGACAGCGGCGGCGGCGGTGGCACGCAGTTCGTCGAGTTCGAGCTCGAGCGGTCGTCGACCGGCGGCGGCGGCAGTTCGGCGGCCGCAGCGGCACCGAATACAGCGTCGCCGGCAGCGTGACCTGGGACCTGGACGTGTGGGGCCGCATCCGGCGCCAGGTCGAAAGCAACGTCGCCGGCGCGCAGGTCAGCGCGGCCGATCTGGCGAATGCGCAAACTGTCGGCGCAGGCGACGCTGGCCACCGATTACTTCGATCTGCGCGCCGAGGATTCGCTGGCGCAACTGCTGCGCGAGACCGTCGCCGCCTATCAGCCGCGCGCTGCAGATCACCGAGAACCAGTATCGCGCCGGCACGTCAGTCGAGCATCGACTACGTGACCGCGCTGGCGCAGTTGCAATCGACCCAGGCGCAACTGGTCGGCGGTCGGCGTGCAGCGCCAGCAGTTCGAGCATGCGATCGCCGTGCTGACCGGGCATCGCGCCGTCCGAGCTGACCATCGCGCCGGCGCCGCTGGCCAGCGCGGTGCCGGTGGTGCCGCCCGGCCTGCCCTCGGCGCTGCTGGAGCGCCGCCCCGACATCGCGGCGGCGGAACGGCACGATGCAGCAGCAGAACGCGCTGATCGGCGTGCAGATCGCCGCGTATTATCCGGACATTTCGCTGTCGGCGCTGGGCGGATTCGCGGCACTCCGCTGGGCGCGCTGTTCAACGTCAGCAACCGGTTCTGGTCGCTGGGCGCGTCGGGCAGCCGAAACATTGTTCGACGGCGGCCTGCGCGTCCCGCCGCGGTGGCGGCCGCGCGCGCGACCTACGACCAGTCGGTCGCGAGCCTATCGGCAGACCGTGCTGACCGCGTTCCAGCAGGTCGAGGACGCGTTGTCCAATCTGCGCATCCTGGAGCAGCAGGCGAAGGCGGAGGCGATCGCGGTCGCCTCCGACGCAGCGGGCGGTGGAGGCGACGTTGAATGCCTACCGGGCCGGCACGGTCGCCTATACCAGCGTGATCACCGAGCAGACGCTGCTGCTGTCGGACCAGCAGACGGCGCTGGCGGTGCAGCAAAGCCGTCTGGTCGCGAGCGTCGCGCTGGTCGAGGCACTGGGCGGCGGCTGGTCGACCGGCGACCTGCTCCAGCGCATCAGCGATCAAGGCACGCTATAATCCGCTGGTCCCGTGAGGGGCGCATCGGCCCAGGTTTTGACAGCGGCAGCGCGCAAACCAGGTCTTTGTGATCACCTTACGGACTCGTGACGCAGAGCGTGATGACCGGAGGCGGAATCGCCGGAGGTCTGAATCACGCGATCAAACAAACACTTAGAGCAGGATGGCTGAGCGAAAGCGATGTCATCCTGCTCTAGACCTGCTCCGTCACGCCGGAGCGATACAGCGTCAATTCCTGATCCTGGTAGGACAGCGTGCCGCCTCCCAGTCCGACCCTCATGACGTTGTCGTTGAAATCGGCGACCTCTGATCCGAGCAATTGCGGGTGCCGCCCGCCGGCGACGCCGGAACAGGCGTCGTTGTAGAGCATGATCCCGTCATCACCCCAAAGGGGTAGGGCAGGGGTAGGGCAGTGGCGCGACGTCTGGCGCCATCGCAATTCAGTCTCATGGTGAAGTTGTCGCGTCGTGCCCGACGGTCTCCAGCGGAAAGGCGATGACGATTTCGGTCCCGCTGCCGGGTGTCAGGCTAAGGGTGGCACCGAGATTGGTCGCGAGGCGCTGGAGGAGCTTTTGCCCGAGCTTCTGGTCTCCCGTCGGTGCGGGTGTTGCGCCGATGCCGGGACCATCGTCGCGAATGACCAGCATGCCGCGACCCTGAGACGTCGCCTTGAGCGATACTGAAAACATCGAGCCGAGGCCGTTTTCGAACACATGCTTCTGCGCGTTATGAGCGCATTCGATGATGATCATCGTGATCGTGCTCATCTGGTCGAGCGACAGGTCCGGTTGGTCGATGTCGAAGACCAGCCTGATCCGCTGCGGATCGATCACGCTGGCGACGGCGTCGTGCAGGATCGAGCCCAAGGCCGTGCGAACCATGGCCGGATCGTGCAGGCGGCGATGCACGTCCGCCGCAGCCCAGACGCGGCGAGACGCTTCGTCCAGTGCAGCGGCGGCGCGCGACGGTGAGGCAGACATCTGTCGTTTGGCCAGTTCGATACTGCCGGCCGTGCTTTGCAGAGTGTTTGCGACGCGATGCTGCAATTCGGCGAACAGGACCCTTTGCTGATCGTTGGCCAACAGCAGTTGCTGCGCCACGGTCTTGAGCGTGGCGATGATCAGGATGTTCAGGCCCCCGACCAGAAGCCAGGCGAACGGCATCAGATAGAGGCCCGGCGGCAGATACACATAGGCGCCGACGCCAACCGAGAGGATCAGCATGAACGCGGCGTCCAGCCAGCCGAGGAACGTGGCCGTCAGGATGATGACCGGATAGAAGGCCAGGGCCGGATTGGCGCCGTGCAGACGGCCCCAGGCTGGCCCGAACCAGCAATGCCAGTGCGAACAGCGCAGCGGCGATCAGCCAGCGAAACACTGGCGGGTGCCGGAACTGCCAGGCGACCACTTCGACGATCCTGTCGGACAGGCACTTCATAACGTGATGATAGCGATAGACGGCAATCCGGTCATCCAGTGATCGATCGATTCTGTTAGCGCGGAGACGCGCGATTCCCTGGGGATGCGGCGGCCCGATTTTGTACGCAAACTGGTGGCGCCCATCCTTTGAAAGGTCTTGCCAATGCGTGCGCATGCAGAGTCGCAGGATGGCCCAGACAGCGGCATGCATGGCACGTTGCCGATGGTGTTAAGGCGGGTGTACAATGGTGGCGTGTAGCCGGTGCTATAGCTCTCTATCCGGACTTGCCAGAGCGAGCAGGCTGTCGGCGCATGCATGACGTCAGCCCCAGGCGATCGATAACTGATGCGTCGTCGCACCGGCGGGAAGCTGGTAACCGTCGATACCATGGCAAGGCGGATCGGGAAGGCGCCCAGTAGCACGCCGCGCCAGCGTCTTGTTCGAGGTGTACTCGCCACCCATGGAGATGCTGTCGAGAAAGCGCAGTTTCTGACATTCATAGTAACGAACTGACGCAATATAACGGTAAGGTATCGTAAATGTGTACGATTATACATCACATACAGTGACGCTCTGATATGGGAGCTGCCTGGTTCTTGTTACAGTGGAATCCCGTTTTGTGCGACTTCGCGTCGTTGGGCCTCAAATCGGCCTAACCACGTGCCAAAACTGCGACTCACCTCGGTGAGTCCGGCTAGCAGCGTAAATAATTTTGGATTGCACGGCAAGAAACACCCACAATTCCTACAGAATTCCTACCTGACGTTCTGAAGATTGCGGTTGAAATATTTTGGTCAAGCCTACAACGAACGATTGCAAAGGACTGCGGATACTCTTAGATTTAGCGCCGCGCAGGGCATGATCGTGTAGCCGGTCGTTGTCCGACAAAAAGTCAAAAAGGCCGGAGTGATAGGCAGATGGACGGTATCCTCGCCGGAGGGGTCGGGTCACCTGGCACGACCGCACTGATTGCAGCCAGGCCAACCTTGTTCCGGCTTGGCCTGATGGGCATACTCAGAGACCACCACGCACACTGGCACCTGGTCGAGGCCGACACGTTCCAGGCAGCCCTTTCGACTGCCGATGACCAGCCCGCCGGATGTCGTGCTGCTGGACGAGCATCTGCCCGATCTGCACGGCTTCGAAGGATTGCAGCGGATCCGGCTGATGTTTCCGCAGGCCAAGGTCGTCGTGCTGGCGGAGGACCGATGAGCGCGACAGAATGCTCGACCTGATCGATGCGGGTGCGCATGGCTGCCTGACGACCTCTGCAAGTCCGTTGCAGGTGCTGGCGGCATTCAACAGCGTGCTGTGCGGCGGCGTGTTCATCCTGCGCTTCTGTCCGCGGATACGATCCAGCGTGACGCCGCGTTCGTCCGCACCGCGCCGGATTTTCCATCGGCAGCCTGACCGGACGGCAGCGCGACGTGTTCGACCTCATGGCGCGCGGCTATTCCACCAAGCTGATCGCGCGGGAACTTGGATTGGCGGTCGGCACGGTGAAGGTCCATCTCGCGGCGATCTATCGCCTGCTGGGTGCCCATAATCGCACCGAAGCGGTCGCGCGGCTGGTCAACACAGGCTCGCCGGCGACCAGAGCGGACCGGCGGCCGACCTGTCGGTCATGTTCAGTGACCTGGGCTGGAACCCGTGATCGTCAGGGCGAATTCCAGGGCCGCCAGCGCAGAGCGGTCGCAGCCCAGCCCCCGGCGCCGGGGGCTGCCTGGATAGGGCAACAGGCGGGGACAGAGGGGGCGAGTAGACATTGGACGATCGCGAAGCTTGATCCGATCCCGCCGACGATGCCGGGGAGCCCCGTGCAGGTGGAGCCGAGGACGCCGCCGCCCTAGACGGTGATCCGTGCGCCGATCAGTTCCAGGCAGGGGGCGATGTCGTGCGGGCTCGTGTCCGTCAGCGATGCGCCGCCACTGACGTTGATCGGGCCGTATGGGAAATAGAAGACCCCTGAGATGCGGGTGTTTGAGGCCCCCGATGTAAAGGTGCCGGCACCCGTCAGGCTGGACGTGGTGGGACCCACGACCGCGACAGCCGTGCTGCTGCCCAGGCTGGACGTGCTTGTCGGGGCCAAAAGGATGACCGTGGAGTAACCCTCGCCGAGGCAGAAGAGTTACCTGGTGCTGCGTTCCAGTTCAAGTTCAGCGTGATGCCGCCGCCCAGGGTGATTGGGCCGAAGGCGTACGTACCATCCGAGAGGCAGGAACTGGTCCAGACTGGTTTGGTGAACCCTATCGAGCAGCCGGCCGGCACCGGCTGCGGCGACGACGCGTTGAAGTTGAATGGCGAACCCATCGCAACGATCGTGATTACGCTTGCCTCGCGAGCGAGACAGAGTTTCTTCCACATGAGATAGGTCACCGAGGTATCATTGCCCCGGCTCTCGCTTCAAAACAGTTACATTTCTGGATACCTCATGGTATTGTGCGGCCTTCGTTGCAGCGATTGCGACAGATCGCCCCCAGGCCGTGCATGTAAGGGTTGCAACCAAACGGATTAAGCCATTTGGCTCGATAGCCTAACCCGGTTGCGACTGGTGCCTAGATACTCTGGTTAATGGACAGAAACCGGTTGCAAGACGAAAACATGTTACGTCATGGCTGAGGGAGCTGGCATGTTAGTCTTGCAAATTGGTTCCGGGTCGATGCGACGCTACGCTAACGACCCATCGCTGCTCCGGCAGCACGGAATGCTGTGCGAACGCGTAGAAACCGACCAGCAGGCGTTGGAATATCTGCGACTTTATGAGTATGACGTCGTGGTGCTCGATCAGCATCCGCGCGACTGGCCTTGCCATGAGGTGGTACGGCGTCTGCGCGTTTCAGGCTGCAGCGTGCCGATCGTCATCGTCGCCGAAGGGGCAACGAGCCAGGCAAAAGCCCAGGCGTTGAACCAGGGCGCCGACGATTTCATAACGTTGCCGTGTGCGACCGAGGAACTTTTTGCCCGCATCCGGGCCGTGGTCCGGCGCAGCAAGGGGCACGCGGACTCTGTCCTGACGGCCGGGGCGGCGGAATTCCGTCACGACCGGCGGGAGATCAAGGTCGGCAATAAATCCCTGCCGCTGTCGCGGCGGGAGTTCATGGTGCTGGAACTGCTGTTCCTGAAGAAGGGTTCGGTCGTTACCAAGGCAGCGTTGTTCAACCATCTTTACACGGGCCAGGATGAGCGGGAGATCAAGACGCTGGACGTCATCGTCTCGCGTCTGCGCAAGAAGCTGTCAGTTGCTGGCATGCCGACGCTGATCGAAACGGTCTGGGGTTTCGGGTATACGCTGCGGGTGCCGCACGACGTCGCGGCGGCAGAACCGCGCCCGGTTTCCCCGCTTGCGTGGCCGTCGCAGACGGATGGTTGGGCCGGGGCCGGCAGGGCCTGATTCGGCGCGGTTCGGGGGCGGTCCGAGCAGTCGGGCTGCTCCCGAGCGATGTCGCTGCGCTCCATGCGCCGCTTGGCCCGGTTCAGGCGGTGCAAATACGGTCTTCCGCCGTCATTGGCTTGCAAAGGGACAAAGGCATGACACGCCGGCCTTTGTCTTCAACGATAAATACATTACTATACAGAACTATTCGTCCGAACCGGCCTGCGGGTAACTGGTGTCTCGATCGCGCCGCCAAAGGCAATGCGGGCCCATGAGGATCATCCCTTCCGGCGCTGCCAGGCGTTGCCCGCGCCACGGGGATGCGGTTACTGCGAAGTGGCCTCGCGATCGCGGGAGTCCTCTCTGTTTTCGCAGGGGCCAGGGCCCAGGTTCCCGAATCGTGTGAACGGGCTGGTGCTGCGGCGGAGCAGGGCTATGGGTTGCCGCCTGGTCTGTTGCAGGCGATCGGCCGGGTCGAAAGCGGACGTTGGGACAACGCGGCTGGCAAGATCGTCGTATGGCCCTGGTCAGTCGACGTGGACGGCCAGCCGCATCGCTATGACAGCGCCGAGGCGGCCCTTCAGGACGTCAGGGCACAGAGTGCGGAAGGGCGGCACAGCATCGACGTAGGCTGCTTCCAGATCAATCTGGGCTGGCATCCCGGCGCATTCGCCTCGCTGGAGCAGGCGTTCGACCCCGTTGCAAATGCAAATTATGCCGCTGCTTTTCTGCGTTCCCTGAACCTGCGTCTGGGTTCGTGGACAGATGCGGTCGCTGCTTATCACTCGGCGAATCCGGATCTCGGAATCCCGTATCGCGAACGCGTCATGGCGATCTGGTCAACGGCGCCGGTGCAGGTGCCGGCGTGGCAGACCGATGTGGAACGATTCGGCATGCGAATCTGGACTCCGGCAAACAGCACAAACGTCGATTCCACTGCGGAAAGCCGCTCATCGGAGGGTGGAAATACGCTTCCGCGCGTTATTACGCCGGGCCGTTGATCACGATTGTAGTTTTGCACTCAGCTTGACTTAATACAGTCGCAAGAAAAACATTTTTTGTAACCTTTGCGTAAGAGAGTCCATGTTTTCTTCGTTGCGCGCGCAGGTCACCGGGAGCATCCGAGCGGCAGGCGGCGTTAGAGACAACCGGATACAAGGAGAGTAACAATGTTCGAATACCTGAAGACCTGGGTCGAGCTGAAGACCGACCGCCGCGCGGTGACCATGCTCGAATACGCGATCATGGGCTCCATCATTGCCGGCGTCGTGGTAATTGCGGTGCCCCTCTGGGCGACGCGATATCAGCACCGAGTTCACGCAAGCTCGGCCGCCAGCATCACCGGCGGCTAATACCGGCCGCTCATTTCGGCCGCTCTCGCGCTCGGTGCGGCGTCGCAAGACGCTGCACCGAAACGCACCTGACCTGAGTCGATGTCGGAATGGAGCGCGTTGTGCAAGATTCGACCTTTCATCTCTTTCACCGTCATTCCACTTGTAACCGGCATTGCCATCCTTCTGGCTGCGGCGCTCCATGATGTCGCCGCCCGCACCGTTCCGAACTGGATGGCCCTGGCCCTTGCGATCGCGGGGCTGCTGACACGGGTCGCCGACGGAACAATCCTCTCCAGCCTTTCTTGCCGGTCTTTCGGTCTTCCTGGCTGCCGCCTTCTGCTGGCGCCGCGGCTGGATGGGCGGTGGCGACGTCAAGCTCCTGGGCGCCGTGGCGACACTGGTTCCGCCCCACGCTGTTTTCACGCTTCTCGCCTTTATCGCCTTCGCCGGCGGTGCACTGGCCGTGCTCTACCTCCTGGGCCGAGCGGTTGCCGGGAAGCACAAGCCCAAGGCGTCGCGCCGCCCGGCGGCATTGCCCGCCCGCGTATTGCGCGCCGAAGCGTGGCGGATCCGCCGAGGTGGACCGCTTCCCTATGCCTGCGCAATCGCAGCAGGCGTGCTTATCACCTTGCTCCGCACAGGTGCGTAAATGATCCGCATCGCGTTTTTCATCATGATGGCGTTCGGCCTGGTCGGCTTCGGCACCGTCGCCTGGATCGCGACTCGCCAGTCGCACAGCGTGGCTGCACCGCCCCCGCCGCCAGCGAAAGTCGCCGTGCTGACCGCAGCGCACCCGATCAATGCCGGCACGCTGGTCAAGCCTGACGATCTGGCCACCACGCAAATGGTCGTAGAACCGGGCAAGGCCGCGGACTATCACCCTCGATACACCTGACGTCCGTCGCGCGCTGGTCGGCTCGATGACGCGCCGCGCGTTTGCGCAGGGCGAGGTCGTGCGCGAGACCGACATGATCAAACCGGGGGAGCATGGCTTCCTCGCGGCCGCCCTTGCAGCCGGGCATGCGCGCCGTTACGATCACGGTGGATACCGGTACCGGCGCGGGTGATTTGCTCGGCCCGGGCGATCGGGTCGATCTGATCCTGACCCAGACACTGACAGACCAGAGCCTGCCCGCCGCCCATCGTGTGGCGGCTGAGACCGTGCTGTCGGATGTCCGCGTGCTCGCGATCGACCAGAAGCTGGTCCTGGGGGCCGCCGCGCCTGCGATGGACCGTAGCAACCGCACGGTGACGCTGGAAGTCACGGAAAGCCAGGCACAGCGCATCTCAGTCGCATCGTTGCTTGGGCATCTGTCGGTGTCCGTCCGCTCTGCCGACGGCATCCAGCAGGTTGCGGAGGCCAAGCAGCCGAACGGCGACGGCCCGGAGCCGGCGCCGCCGGCAACCAGCGGCTCCCGGCACGGTCTGGGCCGTCGATGTGTCCCCCGCACTCGGGGTCACCGAGAACGCACCACCGCCGGCCAAAGGAGGCAGCATGCGCGTCTTCCAGGGCTCGGGTGACGTGAAGGAGTTCAAGTTCTGATGGCTTATGCGTCGGTCCTCCATTCCCCCGTCCCGCAACAAGCGCCGGCGGCCGTCGGAGCGGGTCGCGTGGCCTGGATCTCCTGGATTTCCATTGCCCTGGCCCTGGGTTTGGCGCGTGGCTATGCCGCCCCACTGCAACCGTTTCCCACTTTCGCAACGCCCGGATGTGACGCTGCCGGCGGTGCCGCCGCCCGGGGCTGTAATGGCGCAAACAGGGGCTTCGCCGAACAACCAGTCGGCGCCGGCAGCCGCTCCCTTGCCGTGGCGACTGCTCCGCTCCCGGCCATGCAGGTGCCCGTCTCGCTGGCGCCTGGCCCCCAAGCGGCCGCGACGGAGCCTGCTCAGGTGCCGCAACGTCCCCCACTGCCGCGCGTGACCTCTGCCCCGCCGGCCCGCGCGACCGCAGTTGCATCCGCGCCGCTGGCGCTGGAAGCCGGCACCGGCAAGGTCATCGTGCTGAATGGTGCCGCGGCGAATGTGTTCGTCGCCGATCCGAAGGTCGCCGAGGTCCGGCCGGCGAGCGCCACCAGCCTGTTCGTGTTCGGCATCGCCGCCGGTCGCACCACGATCGCCGCCCTCGACACCGAGGGGCGGACGCTGGTGCAATATGACCTGACGGTGGAGCCACAGACTTATTCCGCCAAGCAGGCGCAGGCGATGATCTCCCGCCTGATCCCGAAGGCACGGATCCAGGTGCTTGCGCAGGCGAGGGGCTTGCTGCTGACTGGCTCGGTCAACACGCCGCAGGATGCGGCCCAGGCGGTTATCGATCGCCAAGGGCTTCGCCGGCGATCTTTGCGATCGACAATGAGCTGACCATTTCTTCGCCGATGCAGGTGACGCTGAATGTGCGCATCGCGCAGATGTCGCGCGACGGTGGTCCGCAATCTCGGGGTCAACTGGAACTCGATCGGCTCGATCGGCCGCATCGGCACATTGCCGGCGCTGACGCTGAATGCCAACGCCAGCACGATCACCTGCGCCCCGGCTCAGGGCAGCTTCATACCGATCTGCCCCGGCGGCAATTTCAACGGCATCATCGACGCGCTGGCGCAGGACAATCTGGCGCATATCCTGGCGGAACCGAACCTGACGGTGAAAAGCGGCCAGCCGGCAAGCTTCCAGGCCGGCGGCGAGTTTCCGATTCCGGTCAGCGAGACGAATGGCTCGATCAGCATATCCTACAAGGATTACGGCATCATGCTGAGCTTCCTGCCGACCGTTCTGTCCGACGGCCGTATCGATATCCATGTCAAGCCCGAGGTCAGCGAACTCGACAAGTCGAACGCCGTGACGATCAACTCCGGGAAATTCCCAGTTGGTTATTCCGGCACTGACGGTGCGGCGAGCGGAAAGTTCGGTCGAACTGGGCAGCGGCGAGAGCTTCGCCATTGCCGGGCTGCTGCAGCAGACGACCACGGACAACGCAAATTCCATCCCCGGCGTCGGCGAAACCCCGCTGATCGGCGCGCTGTTCCGCGATACGGCCTTCCAGAAGCAGGAGACCGAACTGGTGATCGTCGTGACGCCGTACATCGTGCGGCCGGTGCCGATCCGAACCGGTTGCACCTGCCGACCGACAATTACCGCACGCCCGTCGGACATCGACCGCCTGCTGTTCATGAAACAGGTCGCGGCAAACGAGCCGCCGGTCCCGGTCAAGATCCCAGGGAGTGCCGGTTTCATCGTGCAATGAGGTCCGATCATGTCACGCTTTTGCCTGATCGCCTTCTGCTGATGACCGGACTGCTGCTGCTGTCCGCCTGCGGCAATCGTGATCCTTACCTCCGCGACGACGTCTGGAAGCCGACAGGCGCCAATGCCGGCAACCTCGCGGCGATGGTTGCCAATCCGAACGACCTGATCGTCGGGCGGCATTCGGCCGTCAGCGATACCCACGCCTCGACTATCGCGATCCAGCATATCTGGGAGGGGCAGCCATCGCCGCTGTCCTACGGTACGTGGTCAGGCGGCGGCGGTCGTCCGCTGCGTCAGCGGCAGCGGCAGCCAGTGGGCAGCGGCGGCTCGTCCGGTTCCTCGCCGCAATCACCCGGAGGCTGAAGACATGTCTGCGGCCATTCAGCTTACCGATCAGCTCCCCGGTGTGGACCCGGCAGAGTCTTCCGTCCGCTACGATCGCCCGCAGCTTGTCGGCTTTATCGCCGACGCCCGCACCGAGGAGGCGCTGCGCGACGGTCTGCCGACCGACCTGGAGATGGACCTCCGCCGCGGCGGGGTGCGTGCCGCGATCACGTCGATGCAGAAGCAGATGACGCCCCGCGTGCTGATCATCGATCTCAGCGGCGAAGAGCAGCCGCTTTCGGCTTTGGGCGAACTGGCGAACGTCGTTGAACCGGATGTCTGTGTCCTGCTGATCGGCGAGAACGCCAGCCTCGATTTCTACCGCGAGGTGACACGCGGCCTTGGCGCCGCCGAATACCTGACCAAGCCGCTGACGCGCGACGTGGTTTCGCGGCACTTCCTGAAATTCATGGAAGGCAGCCGCCGCGACAAGCGCGGCGACACCCGGCCGGCGGGCGATTTCGATCTCCGGCACGCGCGGCGGGTCGGGGGCGACGACGATCGCGGTCAACCTGGCCTGGCATCTGGGCGTCGTGATGCGCCGTCACACCGTACTGCTCGATCCGGATATCCAGCTTGGCACCGCCGCGCTGCTGTTGAACGTCCAGCAGGGGACTGGCCTGCGCATGGCTTTGGAAACGCCCGAACGCATCGACGCCTTGCTGGCGGAGCGTGCGGCGCTGCCCGCGGGCGACCGGCTGCATGTGCTGGCGAGCGAAGAAAAGTTGGATGCTCCCGTTCCGTCCCGCCTCGGGTGCTGCATCGTCGCTGCTGAGTGCGCTGCGCAAGCGCTACAATTTCGTCGTCGCCGACGTGCCGCCGGACCCGGAACCGCTCTATCGCAACCTGCTTGACGTGGTGGATCAGCGGGTGCTGGTAACGCTGCCGACCTTGCCCGCGGTGCGCGACACGCTGCGGCTGCTGGCGCTGCCGACGGGGCCGGGTCAGATGGATCGCCCAATCATTATCCTTAACCGCAACGGACTGCCGGGCGGCCTGACCAAGCGCGAGGTGGAATCGGCTCTGAAGACGAAGGTCGACATCGTCATCCCCGACCTGCCGCGGCAGATCGGCGCCGCGGCGACGATGGGGGAGCCGGCGATCATGTCGTCGTCGAGCCTGCGCAGTGCCATCGTCGAACTTGCTCGGCAGGTCGCCTTCGCAGGCCTGCTCGATTCCGCCGGCGCCGACCATGCCGGCCTGCAGCCTACGAAGCGCCGCGGTCTGAGGGCCCTCTTCGGAGGCCGCAAATGAGCTTGCTCCATCCGTCTTTCGGCCGCCGCCCATCGATTGTTCCGACCACGGCTACCCCGGAGCCGGCCGCACAGGCCGCCGATCTGCCGCCGTCGCTGTCTACGCAGGAAGTGCCCGACAAGGCGATCATGGAATTGCGCCAGATCTGCCTGTCCCGACTGGATCCGTCGGCCGTCGCGGCGTTGCCGGTCGACCGGCTTGCAGTGGATGTCGAGCGCCTGATCGCCGAGACCGCCAACGACCGGCGTATCCAGTTGAACGGGCGCGAGCAGCGGCGGCTGGCGCATGAACTCGTCGACGACATCGTCGGCCTCGGCCCGCTGGAGCCGCTGCTGGAGGATGATTCGATCTCCGAGGTCATGATCAACGGAGCGAACAAGATCTTCATCGAACGGCGCGGCAGGGTGGTGCAGTCGCATGTGCGCTTCCGCGACACCGGCCACCTGATCAACGTCTGCCAACGCATCGCCGCCGGCGCCGGAAGGCGCGTCGATGAATCGAGCCCGATGTGCGACGCGCGCCTGAAGGACGGATCGCGCGTCAACATCGTCTTTCCGCCGCTGGCATTGGACGGACCGTATTTAACGATCCGGAAATTCGGCAAGAAAAGCGTCGACTTCGCCAAGCTGATCGAATGGAAGGCGCTGACCGTTCCAGGTTGCCAATGCCCTGGAGATCGCCTCGCGCGCCCGCCTGAACGTCATCATTTCAGGTGGAACAGGTTCCGGCAAAACGACGATGATGAACGCGATGTCGCAGCTCATCGACCCCGGCGAGCGTGTCGTGACGGTTGAGGATACGGCGGAGCTGCAATTGCAGCAGCCGCATGTGGTACGGCTGGAAACGCGGCCGCCCAGCCTTGAGGGCCGCGGCGAGATCACCCAGCGCGACCTGATGAAGAATGCGCTGCGTATGCGGCCTGACCGCATCATCATCGGCGAGGTGCGCGGATCGGAGGCCTTCGACATGCTGCAGGCCATGAACACCGGCCACGATGGCTCGATGTCCACCATTCACGCCAACAACACGCGCGACGCTCTGACCCGTATCGAGAACATGGTGCAGATGGGCAATATGGGCCTGCCGTCGAAGGCGATCCGCACGCAGATCGTCGGCGCGGTCGACTTGATCGTGCAGGTCGAGCGCCAGCGCGACGGCGGCCGTCGTGTCACCCAGGTGACTGAAGTGTGCGGCATGGAGGGCGACGTCGTGACGCTGAACGACGTCTTTCGTTTCGAGGTGGAAGGGGAGGGCCCGGACGGACGGCTCTACGGCTCTTACCACGTCAACCGGTTGCCGCCCGCCTGCCAGGCACGACTGGCGTATTTTGGTCTCGAACGCGCCTGGAAGGCGGCCCTCGATGGGGCGTGACGCTGGTGCACCGTGAGATCAGCATGACACAGCCGCCGGACAGGACGTCATGACCAACATCATCCTCTGGCTGTTCACGTTCTCCTGCCTCTCGCTGCTGGGGCTCTGGATCAGCGGTTATTTCGTCGCCAAAGGCCAGAAGCAGAAAGAGAAACGAAAGACCCGCCTTCGGCAGGTCAGCCAGCCGAAGGCGCTGCAGCGCCAGGTCATGGCCTCGGCCTTCGTGCCGACTAGGCGTGAACAGAGACGCTCGCCGATTGGCATGTGTGCCAGCCTGGTCGGCGTGGAGCCGTCGCGCCTGTCGCAATATCCAATTCCCTGGTGGGTGGTGATCGCGGTCTCGATCGGTATCGCAAAGGCGGCCCAGGTTCTGGGCAGCGGCATGCTGGGCAATGCGTCCTGGGGCCTGGTGTGTACCCGTCTGGTTGATCATGACACGTTACATCTTCGGCTGGATGGAAAAGCGGCGGAAGCACCACGCGGTGTTGCAGTTGCCCGACATCCTCGACCAGGTGGTCCGGGGCGTGCGCGTCGGCATGCCGGTGCTGGAGGCGATCCGAGCGGCAACGCGGGATGCACTGGAGCCGACAAAAGGGGAGTTCACACGGCTGATCGACCAGGTCTCGGTCGGCACCCCTCTGGAAGAAGCGGTTGCCGAAATGGCGCGCCGGTGCGCTCTGCCTGAATACAGCTTCCTCGCCACCGCTCTGTCGCTCCAGAATCAGACGGGTGGTGCGTTGAGTGAAACGTTGAACGGCCTGTCGGAGATGGTGCGCAAACGGGTGGCCATCATTGAAAAGGGCAAGGCGTTATCGTCTGAAGCCAAGGCGACGGTGATCGTGCTGACGGTGCTGCCGTTTGCCACGGGCGTTATCATGTGGGTGATGAACCCCGCTTATATGGGCCTGCTGTTCACCGAACCGTGGGCCACAACATGCTGGCTGCGGCCGCGGTGTCGCTGCTGCTGGGGCTGCTCACCATCCGCCAGATGTTCCAGAAGGCGTTGTCGCTGACATGATGAATCCGGTCCTGATTTTTGCCGGTCTCGGTTTCAGTATCATGATGGTACTATCGTCGATCTGGATGATGAAACAGATGGAGCGCCAGGAGCGCTTCAAGGCACGGGTGGCAATGCTTCACGGGACGGAGGCCGCCGTCAAAAGGGCATCGGGATCCGAGGAATTTCGCAAGGCGGTTCTGCGCTTCGCCTCGACCGTTGGAACGTTTATCCTGAAAACCGGCTTGGTGCCGGTCAAGACGCTATCAGAGTTGGAGAACACTCTTTCGGCGGCGGGCCTGCACGGATCGCAGGGTATCGGTGTCTTCATCGGCGCGAAGATCCTGCTGCTGTTCGGCCTGCCCGCTCTGGTCTGGCTGGTCTCGGGGAACCTTCCGCTGCCGCCGACGCTGCTCAATCTTCTGCCCATGGTGGGGGCGATCGTCGGACTGATGCTGCCCGACAAGGTGATCGGCGGGATGCGGAAGCGCTACATCAAACGGCTGGAGCAGGGTATTCCCGATACGCTCGATATGATGGTGATTTGCACGCAGGCAGGCCTGGGGCTTGGTCCGGCGATCCTGCGGGTCGCGGCTGAGCTTCGCATGGCGTATCCCGAGGCGGCGGAGGAACTGGAAACGACTGCGACCGAAATGCAATTGCTGTCCGACAGCCGGGTGGCGATTGCGCAGCTTGGCACGCGCACGGGACTCGAGTCGCTGCGGCGTTTGTCGGCGACGCTGATCCAATCGTTGCAGTACGGCACGCCGCTTTCTGATGCGCTGCGGGTACTTTCCGTAGAATTACGACAGGGAATGCTAAATCGGTGCGAGGCTCGTGCCGCAAAATTACCGGTGATGATGACGCTGCCGACGATTGCCTTTATCCTTCCTTGTGTGTTTCTCGTGGCCGGCGGGCCTGCCATCATTCAGTTGGCGCGGGCTTTCAGTCACTGACCTTGGTTGGCAATGCGCGGCTTCATCCTGTTTCTGGTTCTTGCCCTTGCGGCTTGCGGACCGACGACGACTGGCATAACGCCGGACCAACAATCGCTCAACATGGCGCGGGCCGCGATGCGGGGCGGGTCACCGCAGACCGCGTTGCAGATCCTGTCCGACGCAGCAGGGCGCGGCGAGCGGCAAAGCGTCCAGGCTCTGGTGCTGCAAGGTGATGCGCTGACACAACTGGGACGACCCGAGGAGGCAGAGCTTTCCTATACCGCGGCGCTGCATCGCGACAACAAGTGGCCGGGCGCGCTGATCGGTCTCGGACGGCTGAAGCTGGCAACCGACCCGGCCATGGCAGAGATCTATTTCCTCAGGGCGGTTCAGTCCGATCCGCGCAACACCACGGGCTGGAACGATCTGGGTGTCGCCCGCGATCTGCAGGGTCATCATGACGGTGCGCAGCAAGCCTACCGCCAGGCGCTCGGGATCGACCCGCAGATCTCGGCCGCGGTGGTCAACCTCGCCTTGTCGCTGGCGATGTCCGGCAGGGGAGAGGAGGGCGTGCGGATGCTTCGGCCGTTGGCGAGTGGTCCGACCTCCTCGCCGAAGATCCGCCACGACCTGGCCGCCGCGCTGACCATGGCCGGGCGGCGTGACGAGGCAGCCCAGATTCTGAATGCCGATCTGTCGCCCGACGATGTGCGGCAGGCTCTGGACGCCTATGTGGCGGCGAAGTCAGTTAAGTAACGACCGGTCCAGGAGCTCTGTCGGCGGCGGCCCTCATCGCAAGCGGTCCATCGTCGTGCCAGTTGCCTGGCAATATAGATCGGATAGACAGACCGCCGACGGCCTTCCATGTCGGCCGAACGAACTTTACGCTCCGTAACCGGCGATGCCGCTGCCGACGCTATGGTGCCAATGGGCCCCTGTCAGGCGTGACCGCTCTCGCGATCGTGATATCGCTGCGGGCAGGACGTCCACCTGCCCCCGGTGATCGCGTGCGCCTCTGTCCTCCGCCTGCGTCGCTGCTGCTGGCGCTCGCACCATTCACGGACCTGCTGCAAGGCCGCTAGTCCGGCCTGGTCGGGCCGAGCGTTCGGATCGAAAGCCTACCGTTCCGAACACGTGGCCAGTGCGACAGTGATGCCCTTAATATAGGCAAGGGAAGATTGACAAACAGCCATATTTGCAGGATCTATGCACCCGGTCGCCGCATGTCTTGCTGCATGAAGACGGCGAGATGGCGACAAGGAGGAGAACCATGAAAGACGTCTGGGAACCGGTCCCCGGTACGCGCTTCTTCACACGTAACGGTGTCGGCCTTTACGAGCGTCTCACCGAACACCTCTATCTCCGCGTCGACGACGTCGATGAAAATGACGTGCGTGAGCTCGGTGATCGCTTCGCCGATGCGTTCGAAACGCGGGCACCGGTTCGCCTGGTCGCCTGACGTTGGCCCGCGGTCAGGATGCGGGCGGAAAATCCACCACAAATTCACTTCCACCATAATCAGCCTCGGGCGGTATGCGTAGCAACCGCTTGGAGCCCTCCAGCCGCGTGGCACGGGGTTCGACCGTGACCACTCTGGCAGTTTGAGCGCGCTCCAGCGCTTCAGCCACCGTCCCCGAGCGCGCCAGTTTCTCCAGGTTCTTGGCAGTGGCGAAGACCAGCTTGAAGCGTCCCGCTTCGGTGCCGGCGAGCGCGTCGACGGGGCGGATCCAAATCGATTCAACCGCTTCGTGGCCGTCATGAACTGCAAGATGGGCCGGTGGCGCCACGGCCAGGAAGAACTGGGTATCATAGCGTTTCGGCTGGTTCGCCGGGGTGATCCAGTGTGCGAAATGAACCAGCAGGTCGGTGGCGGGCTCAAGGTTCTCGGCCGCCAGCACGCTGTCGAAACCGATTGATCCGGCGTTCAAATCAGCGCGGAACCGATCCTCCAGCCGCTGCAATACGTCGGCGCCGATCAGGCTGCCGGTGTCGCGATGGCGGGCGAGCAGCACACCGCACTCCTCGAAGGTTTCGCGGATGGCGGCGATGCGGAAGGGCAAGGTGGGCGGATCGAGCGCAAGCCTTGCATCGAGTTCGGCTGCAAGCGCGTGATCGGCATCCTCGACACGGCCGCCCGGAAACACCAGGGCGCCCCCGGCGAAATCGATCTGGTGATGCCGAACCACCATGAACACCTCCAGCGCGTCTGCCCCATCACGCAATAGAAGGATGGTGGCGGCAGGCCGAGGGGTGGCGGGCAGCTTGGCATCAGATGGCATGCGGAAACCTGCATTACGGGGGTGACGACCCGATAGAGCATGCTTGCCGCGGGTTGGCCAGGGCGACCCGATCGGGGCCGTCCCTCTTGTATATGCGGAGCCAGTTGGCGTCAGGTGCGCATGCGCCGGATCAGTTCCAACGCATTGGCAGGCGCTCGGACCTTACGGTCATTGTCGAAGAAGATGAACACATCGCGCCGCTGCCGGCGTGCCTTCGGTCCGATGCGGCTCGCGTCCGGCGGCTCGTCACCGCGTGCCCAGGCCTTGGCCTTGGTCGCCCACTGCTGCAGCGCGTCGTCGTCGTAGCCGCTGGTATAGGCTTCGGTGGCCCCGTGAAGACGGCAATAGACGAAGTCCGCCGTGACATCCATCAGCCGCGGCCAGGCAGGGGCGTCGGAGCATACCAGGGCGGCATTATGCGCGCGCAGCATGTCGAGGAAGGCGGGCGTCAGGAAGCTGTCGTTCCGCACCTCGAGGGCGTGGCGCAGCTTCCGGTTGTGATCGATGGCCGTCCAGGGTGCGGTGCGCAGGTGGTGGTCGTGTCTGGTGGCAAGTTTGGCCGCCTGTTCGGTGTCACGCGGCAGCAGAGCGAGAAATGCGGCCATCCGCTGCGGATCGAAGCGCATGTTCTGCGGAAACTGCCAGAGGATCGGCCCGAGATGCGCCCCCAGGGCCAGGACGCCGGACGCCATGAAATTGGCGAGCGGTATCTCAACGTCCTTCAGACGCAAGATGTGCGTGATGAACCGTGGACCTTTGACCGCAAAGATGAAATCTGCGCCGACCTGGCTGCACCAGGCACGGTAGCTGTCAGGCTTCAGCAGCCCGTAGAAGGTGCCGTTGACCTCGATAGCCTGGAAATGGTCGGCAGCGAAATGCAGCTCATGCTGCGGCGGCAGGCCGCGTGGATAGAAGGCCCCGCGCCATGGCGCATAGGTCCAACCGGAAATGCCAATGCGAACGACGCCACGTTTCATCAAACTGCCGAACCGGTGCCGCGAAGGGACATGCTCCAGATAGGGGTACGGTCAGCCGGTTTAGCAACGGGGATACGTGCAACTCTGGGTAGTTAACATACGATGAGTATCGACACTGAGCCGGCTCAGACCAGATCACTCCGCGGCCGCTGCCAGGGCCGACCTTGGGGTGACGCGCAGGACCAGCATCGAAGCCATCAGGCAGGCGAGGCCGCTGGCCAGGAACGCAATCAGGTAGCTGCCGGAGAAACTGCGCACCGCGCCGGCGCCGAAGGCGGCCAGTGATCCCCCCACCTGATGGGCAGCAAAGATCCAGGCGACGATCACCGGGGCGTCGCGACGGCCGAAAACCTCATTCGTCAGGGCAAAGGTGGCCGGGCCTGTCGCCACCCAGTCCAGGCCGTAGAAGACCGAGAAGACGCCCAGGCTAAGGCCGCCGAAATCGCTGAAGGGCATTAACACGAGCGACAATCCGCGCAGGCCGTAATACCAAAACAACAGCACGCGCGGGCTGAACCGGTCGCAGAGATACCCCGACATCGTCGAGCCGATCAGGCTGAATACGCCGATGACCGCCAGGATCGAAGCGCCCCGCATCTCGGGAATGCCGTGATCCGCGCAGTAGGCGATCATATGCGTGTTGATCAGCCCGTTGGTGGAGAAGCCGCAAATGCCGAATGTCAGGCACAGCAGCCAGAAATCCATTGAGGCCGAGGCTTTGCGCAGCGCTGTGAAGGCGACACCGAAGGGATTTTGTCCGCGCCAGGGTATGTCCGGCACGACCTCGGTACTGCCAAAAGCTGGAAGCCCGACCGCAGCGGGCGATTCCGGCAGCAGCAGCGCCACGATCGGGATGGCGATCGCGATCGCAACCGTCACGCCGACAGCCACCCCCTGCCAGCCATAGGTCTGAGCGGCGAGCGCCATCAGCGGCAGGAAAATCAACTGGCCCGCGGCATTGGCGGAGGTGAGCAACCCCACGGCAAGTCCCGTGCGCCGCGCGAACCAGCGGTTGGCAACTGCGCCGGCTATGCCGACCGCGCCGGCGCTCGATCCGATGCCCACCATCAGGCCCCAGGTCAGGAACATTTGCCACGGGGCTGTCATGAAAAAGGACAGCCCGGTGCCGGTCATCAGCAGCGTCGAGGCAGCCCAGGACCGTCCGCTTGATGCCAATGACCTGGATCAGCCCGGTTATGAACGGCCCGGTTGCACCCATCAGAATGATGTTGAGCGACACCGCCCCCGAGATCGTCGAGACGTCCCAGCCAAAGGCCTGCTGCAGCGGCACGATCATCACACCGGGCGCGGCGCGCACCGCTACGCCCGCGAGCATGCCGCAGAACATCACCGCCAATGCGATCCAAGCGTAGTGGAGTCGTCCGGAACAAAGCTTGGCGAGGCGAGCGGCGATCATGCGGAGAATCTTTCGCGAGGAACCGAAAGTGTAGAATAGACTTCCTACCGACCTGTAGTCCCTCGAAAGTCTCCCCTATCCCCGTTCCCCCGCTCGGGTGGCCAAGCCGGGAGTACGACTGTCGAAGAATTAATTTGTAAAATCATGAGCATGCCACTGGCGCGCCCAAGCGGGGCACCGGACCGGCCGCTTGCTCTGCGATTGGCGCATGGCTGCCGCCAGGTCGATCCGCCTCTGCCAGGCTATGGTGACGGAAGCTGCGTCCCCGCCAATGGGCTGTCAGGTATCGCGCACCTGCAGGCGATTGATCACCTCTGCGACACCGGGAACTGTCCACGCGGCGGCGTAGGCGGCATCGCGTTCCCTTTGGCTACAGACCGTGCCGCAGAGAATGACCTTTCGATCATGGACATTCACCATGATCCGCTGGGCCGCCATTTCAGCCGCCCGAGCGAAAAAGTCTCCGATGCGCTGACTGATCTTCCAGGCGAGCGCTTCACTCTCGAAGATCAGATTGTTGCTGATGCCCTTGACCCCACTGATCTGCTGGACCGCTTTTTCCGCGAGACATTTTTCCCAGGCGCCGTTCACTTCGCCGGTCAATGTCACCCAGCTCTGACGCACGGCGATCCGGATCGATTTGGCTGGTCAGTTCCGTCTGCTCCGCCAAGGCCTTGCATGCCAGTTCCCGAAGTGCCTGATCCGACAAACGAACGTGGACGGCGTTTCGTGCACCGGCCGCTGCAACATCGCCGTCACGCGCTGCACGGCGTCCGCCCCGTCCCGGCGGGTCGCCGGCATTGCTTTTGGCGCTATCCCGACCAGCGGAATTTCTGGCGGGTGAGCGGCACCCGTGGATATGCCAGCGGTCATGTCACTGCTCCTCCCCTACGATGCATCAGCGTTTTGCCATTTTCGGCAGCCTGCATTGATCCGCGTCATACCGGCTGGTCGGAATTCATCTTCATCGTCCAGCCATTAGCCTCAACGCCCCATCAACGTACCCGCGCGCTCGGGTGGCGGAAATGGACACAGGGACTAACGGCCAGAGGGCCAGACGCTTGCATTCCCGATATCAATATTCCAACGGAATCGCCGTCAGACCGGAGATCTCCGTTACATGTGATAGCAAGGGGGACAGCGCCGACGGACGGTGCGGACAGGTCGGAGAGGGAACCCACATCCCCGGCTGCGCCAGCGAGATGTCATCCCCGCAGCGGCGATCAGGGGTGTGCGGTGGCCTGGGCGTCTCGGACCTCTGCCTCGATCGCGTCGAGCAGGCGTGCAGGGAACCAGCGCGGTATCGCTGAACCGATGAAGACGATGCGCGTGGATCGGTCTGTCGGTCGGCCATGCGGGCAGGAATTCCGGGGCGCTGACCACGTGGCGCACACCGTGGATCACGGCGGGCTGCTCCGGCATTTCTTCGATCGCGACAAGCCCTTTCAGGCGTAACAGTTTCCGGCCGCAATGCTCCGCCAGGGCCTGGAGCAAAAGGGTGAGTGCAAGCGCCGGCACAGGGCGCTCGCGCGCCAACGTAAAACTGTCGACATCCGCATGCCCCGGCGGATCGGCCAGAGCGTCCAATCGTGCAGCGAGGGCTAGAGCGTGATGACCGGAGGTGTGATCGTCGGAGGTCTGAATCACGCGATCAAACAAAGAGCTAGAGCGGGATGGCTGAGCGAAAGCGATGTCATCCTGCTCTAGCGGGGCGGGGTCGCCGAACAGGTCGGCCGCTGTGGCTTCAGCCGCCGGGCGGGGCAGGGCATGGCGGTTCAGGTGGCTTAGCAGAAGAAGCAGCGCTTCGGGGCATGGAAGCAGGTCGGTTTTACTGAGCAGCAGTCTGTCCGCCAGCGCGACCTGCCGCCGAGCTTCCGGCCGTTCGGTAAGCGTCCCTGGACCGTGGCCGGTGTCGACAAGGGTGACAAGGAAAGGGGGACGATGGGTTGCCGCGATCCCGGCATCGCCCAGCAATGCCTGCATCAGCGGCGCCGGATCGGACAGACCGGACGTTTCGACCAGGACCCGATCGTAGGTGACCTCGCCCGCCTCCCGCCGCGCCAACAGGTCGAGCATCGTGCGCGCCAGATCGGTTTGGACGGTGCAGCAAAGGCAGCCGGTCGCCAGTGTCAGCAGGTTTTCATCAGCGCTGGCGATCAGGTCATGATCGAGCGGGATATCGCCGAACTCGTTGACGATCACGGCGGTGCGCGCGAAGCCGGGATCGCTCAGCACGCGCCCGATCAGCGTCGTCTTGCCGCTGCCGAGGGCACCGGTGACGACGGTGACCGGGATCAATGCGTCAGACCACCTTGCCGGTTTCGGGGTCCATCAGGTGCATCTGGTTCATATCCGCCGTCAGCGGCAGCATCTGGCCCGGTTCGCAATGCGTGGCCGGATCGACGCGGGCGCAGACCGGTGCGCCGTCGACGAAGAAATGCACCATCGTTTCCATGCCCATCGGCTCGACCACGTCGACCGGCAGATCGACACGGTTCCAGCCCGGCTTGCCCTGATCGTGGTATTCGAACAGATGTTCGGGGCGCAGGCCGAGCAGTCATCTCGCGGTTCTTGTATTTGCCGTAGCGGTCGAGGCGCGCGGGCGGAACCGGCAACGTGATGTCGTCGGTGACACGGATATCCAACCCGCCGGCCGAACCGTCCTGCACGCGGCAGTTCAGGAAGTTCATGGCCGGCGAGCCGATGAAGCCGGCGACGAAGCGTGTGGCCGGATTGTGGTAGAGTTCCTGCGGCGCGCCGACCTGCTCGATCACGCCGCCGTTCATCACCACCACGCGATCGGCGAGGGTCATCGCCTCGACCTGGTCGTGGGTGACGTAGACGGTGGTGGTGCGGACCGTCTGATGCACCTTCTTGATCTCGGTGCGCATCTGCACGCGCAGCTTGGCATCCAGGTTCGACAGCGGCTCGTCGAACAGGAACACCTTCGGGTTGCGCACGATGGCGCGTCCCATGGCGACGCGCTGGCGCTGGCCGCCTGACAGGGCGCGCGGCTTGCGTTCCAGCAGCGGCGCGATGTCGAGGATACGCGCCGCCTCATCGACCCGGCGCTTGATCTCGTCCTTGGGGAATTTGCGCAGCTTCAGGCCGAAGGCCATGTTGTCGAACACGCTCATGTGCGGGTAGAGCGCGTAGTTCTGGAACACCATGGCGATGTCGCGGTCGCGCGGCGGCACGTCGTTGACGACCTCGCCGCCGATCCAGATCTCGCCGCCGGTGATCTCCTCCAGGCCCGCGATCATGCGCAGCGTCGTCGACTTGCCGCAGCCCGAGGGGCCGACCAGCACGACGAACTCCTGGTCGGCGATGTCCAGGTCGATGCCTTTCACCGCTTGGACGCCGCCGTCGTATTCCTTGACGACCTTGCGGCAGGAGACTTCAGCCATGTTTTCTCCCGTATGTTGGCGTAACGGCCGGACAGTTCGGCCGCTACGTCTTTGCCATCAGTGATTGTTCACATGGTCCGGTTGCGCCGGACCATGATTCAAGCCTCGGTTCAGCCTTTGGTCGCGCCGGCGGTCAGGCCTGCGACGTAGTAGTCCATCAGGAACGCGTAGATGATGATCGGCGGCAGCGAGGCCAGCAGGCAGGCCGCCATGATCTTGCCCCACTGGAACACGTCGCCGCGGATCAGGTCGGAGATGATCCCGACCGTCAGCACCATCTGGTTCGATGTGTAGAGATAGGCCAGCGGATACAGGAACGCGCCCCAGGCCACCGTGAAGGCGAAGATCGTCGCCGCGATGATGCCGGGCATCGCCACCGGGATGAAGATCTTCAACAGGATCTGCAGATAGCTCGCGCCGTCGATCAGCGCGGCCTCGTCCAGTTCCTTCGGGATGGAACTGAAATAGCCGATCATGATCCAGGTGCAGAACGGCACCGCCAGCGTCGGATACAGGATGACCAGGCACCAGAAGTTGTTGATCAGGCCGAGCTTGCCGACGATCTGGAACAGCGGGATGAACAGCAGGGACGGCGGCACCAGATAGGTCAGGAACACGCCGGTCGACAGACGTCTGGCTGCCCCAGAACCCCATCCGCGACAGGCTGAACGCCGCCAGGACCGAGATCACCATCGACACGACGACCGTCAGCACCGTGACCATCACCGAGTTCAGATAGTAGGTCTGGAAGTTCGGATAGGTGATCAGGTACCAGAAATTCTCCAGCGTCGGATGCTGCACCAGCCAGGGCTGCCCGTCTGCGCCGAGATCTCGGCCGACGACTTCAGGCTGGTCATCAGCGTGTAGAACGGCGGGATCAGGAACATGACGACGAACACGGCCAGGGCCGCGTAGCTGCCCCACAGCGCCCATTGGCGCTGCCGGTGCAGGCTGTGTCTTGCGCGTGCGCCGCGCGCGCCGTGGCGCGTGCGCGATCAGCGGTTGTCGCGCTCATGCCGCGATCTCCTTGGTGCGCTGGGTCACGCCGCGCAGCACGAAGAAGGCCGCGAAGGCGAGGATCGGGAACATGAACAGGCTGTCGGCCGCGCCCAGCGGGATGTCGCCCGACTGGATGCCGACCTGGAACGCATAGGTCGCGAAGACATGGGTCATGTCCTGCGGGCCGCCGGCGGTCAGGATGCGGACGATGTCGAAGTCGGCGAAGGTCACGATCAGGCTGAACAGCACGGTGATCGCGATGATGTTGCGCATCATCGGCAGGGTGACGAAGAACAGCTTCTGCATCGCGCTCGGCGCCGTCGATCGCGGCCGCTTCATAAAGCTGCTCCGGCACCGACTTCAGCGCCGCGAGATACATGATCATGAAGAACGGCGTGCCGAACCAGACATTGACCGTGATCGTGCAGAAGCGCGCGATCCAGCCCACGCCGAGCCAGGGCACGTTGGCGAGGCCGAACTGGTTCAGGATCCAGTTGAAGGCGGAGTAGGACGGGTCGAACATCCACCACCAGGTCAGCGTGGACAGCGCCAGCGGGATGACCCATGGCACCAGCAGCAGGCCGCGCCAGATGCGCTGGTTCTTGCCGGGAATGTTGTGCATCAGGTGCGCGAGGATGAAGCCGATCAGCGCCTTCATCACCACCGCGGTGACGGCGAACAGGCAGCTCTGGAAGATGACCAACTGGAAGGTGTGGCGTTTCAGCAGGAACGCGAAATTGCCCAGGCCGACGAAGGCCGTCATCTTCTTGTTCAGCATACTGAGGTAGATTGCGTAGAATGCCGGGTAGATCACGAAGCCCACGACCAGCAGGATCAGAGGCAGGCATAGCAGGAATCCGATCGTGGACCGCCGCTGTGCGAACCGTTGCATGGTGTTCCGCCCGGGCGCCGGCCGGGCGGGGTGCATCATGTCGATCGGTACGCTCGTCCCGTCTGCCATCCGTCAAACCTCCCTATATCTTTTGTTCCAATTCCACCCGCCGGCTGCCCGGGACCGGGATTGTCCCGATCCGGGCCGCCCTGTTCAGCGGGTGAAGCCCTCCAGTTCGTCGCTCGCCCAGGAGATCACCTGATCGATCGACTGGCCGGACTTCAGCTTGGCCAGCATCGTCGGCATGGTGCCCCGGTTGTAGATCTGCACCGCAATGTCCGGCGGAGCCGGCAGCGCGGCGATATGCGGCGTGGCCTTGTGAAACGGCCGCAGCGGATAGTTGTACACGACGCCCTTCGGTGGTCCGACTTCCTCCCACACCTTGAAGTCGAGCATCGAATTCGAAGGGTGGCACGTCGTAGCCGACCACCTCGGTGCAACGGGCCTCCACGTTATCGCGCTGCATCAGGAAGGCGATCAGGTCCTTGGCGGCCGCTTTGTTCTTGCTGAAATTCCACACGCCCCAGAAATACGGCAGATAGGGCTCGAACCGGCCGGCGGGGCCGACCGGGGCGGGGATGGACCAGCAGTCGGCGGCAACCGCCGGAGCATCGCGCTTGGCAACCGCCCAGGCTGAGGGCGGGTTCCAGATCAGTGCGCTCTGTCCCGAGATCAGCGCACGGTTGTTCGACGCATCGTCATAGCTCACCGCGTCGTCGGGAAGGGAATGGACCAGCTTTTGGCCATATTCCAGCACCTGACGGACCTTGTCCGACTTCACCGTTATGTTGCCGTCCTTATCGACCAGCTCGGCGCCGAAGGCCTGGAACAACACGCCGGCGGTATCGACCGAGTCCGACGTGGTGCCGAGACCGATGCCGAAGACCTTGCCGATCTTCTTGCAGGCATCGGCCGCGGCCAGGTGCGCATCCCATGTCCACTTGTCGGACAGCGCGGTATGCTCGGGCTTCGCCGGATACATCGCCTGGATGTCCAGGCCCGCGGTGTCTTTCAGAATGCTGATACGTCCGCATGGGCCTTTGTATTGCGTGCCCGAACTGGTGGGGACGGCCATCCAGTGGCCTTTGATCTTCGCGAGGTATTCGCAGACGTGATTGACCGGGCCATACTTGTCGGTCAACTGCTTCATCACATCGTCGATGGGTTCCAGACTGTCGACATGGTTTTGCACTTCCCAGGTCGGGAAGGCGAATACGTCATGCCCCGTCTTCGCCTGCGCCTCGGCGGCGAGGGTCAGCAGGTTCTTGGACCCGTTGGAGGTGATGAAATCCGCCTGCACCTCGACCTGGTTCTTCGCGCCCCAGGCTTCCACCTGCTTTTGCATCACGGCATTGCCGGCCGGAACCCAGTGGTCCCAGAAGCCGATGGAGACTTTGCCCGCAGCCCGCCCGGTGCGGATGTGCACCAAAGGCAGCACAGCGGAGGCGGCGGCCAGTTTCAAGGCTTTCCGGCGGTTGAAACCGCCGGTTTTGGCGTTCGTCGGTATCCTGGACGTCGTCACGTCAAGTCCTTCCTGAGAGTCCGATTTGGGGGAAACTGAAACGATTGGTGCGCCGCACAAACGGGCGATGCGGCCATGCCTTGCCGGGCGCACAATAAAGGCGTGCCAAGCGCTTGCTGCCGAAACGATCGATTGTGCGATGCCACACCCATGAACATATCTCTCCCAAACAGTACGGAATGACCGTTACTTTTTTCTTAAAGCCTTGCCCTGTGCATCAGGTGCCGCGCGTTTTCGGTACGCGGCATCCAGATACACCCGCAGATACGCTAACCCTTGCGGCGGCGGCACGCAACGCCGGTTCTGAAGCCTGACGTGTTTTTAAGTTAAATGCGTGGCAGCACCCAAGGCAGGCCGGCGACCCCTGTCGTGTGAGGCAGCCGGCCTTGGTCGGGCTCAGCGGACAAAGCCGCTCAGCTCATCCTCGGCCCAGTCCTGCACCTGCTTGATCGACTGGCCGGATTTCAGCTTCGCAAGCATGGTCGGCAAGGTGCCGCGATTGTACGCCTGCACTGCGATCTCCGGCGGCGCGGGAGCGACGGCGATCCAGTTCTGCTGATGGTGCGACGGCCGAATCGGGTAGTGATAGACCGTGCCTTTGGGGGGCTCGACCTCATCCCAGATCTTGAAGTCTGTCATGCTGGCAAAGGGCGGCACGTCATACCCAACAGTCGCCTTGCAGCGCGCTTCGACGTTCTCCCGCTGCGACAGGAACTCGATCAGTTCCTTCGCGGCCGTCTTGTTGGGGCTGAAGTTCCAGATCCCCCAGGAGAACGCGCCGAGTGGCAGGAACCGGCCCTTGGGGCCTTTGGGCGCGGGGAAAGTCCAGCAATCCGCCGCCACCTGCGGCGCGTCGCGCTTGGCGACGGCCCAGGCCGAAGGCGGATTCCAGACCAAAGCTGATTTGCCGGAAATCAAGGCGCGGTTGTTCGAAGCATCGTCATAGCTGACGGCATCGTCCGGCAGGTATTTCACCAGTTGTTGTGCATATTCCAGCACCTGACGGACTGCGTCGGAGCGGACATCGACGCCGCCCTCCTCATTGATGATATGGGCGCCGTAGGCTGCAAACAGGCTGCCCGCGGTGTCGACCGAATCCGCTGTGGTGCCCAGTCCGATGCCGAATGTCATGTTTGCCTTGTGGCAGGCCTCCGCCGCCTTCAGCATAGCGTCATAGGTCCAGTTCTCGGCCTCCGCCGTGGCCGGCGCCGATGCGGGATACATCTTCAGGACGTCGAGTCCCGCAACCGTCCTTCAGCACCGAGATGCGGCCGCACGGTCCTTTGTTCTGGTTGCCGGCGCTGCAGGGCACCGCGACCCAGGTCTTTTTCTTGGTAAACAGGTATTCCGCGGCTTTGGTGACCGGACCGTATTGCGTCATCAGCCGCTTCATCACGTCGTCGACCGGCTCCAGCTGGTCGGCGTGGTTCTGGGCCTCCCACCCTGGGAATTGCTGAATGTCATGTCCAGTCTTGGCCTGCGCCTCCGCCGCCTGGGTCAAGATGTTCTTGGCACCGACCGAGGTAATGAAGTCGGCCTGCACGTCCACCTGGTTCTTCGCCCCCCAGGCGTCGCACTGCTGCTTCATGACGTCGTTGCCCGCGGGCACCCAATGGTCCCAGAAGCCTATGGAAACCTTGCCCGCGGCGTCGACCCGTGCGGATATGCACGAGCGGCAGGGCGGCCGCTGCGGTGGCGATTTTCAGCGCACGACGGCGCGAAACTCCGTTTGAGCGTGTGATCACGTAACCTCCTGTAATTCTTGTCGGCGCCTTGTTTCGGAGCCAGTTCTTGTCGGTCACCGAGACGGGCCGTGGCGTTACGCTATGGCATGGCCCCCCATGGGACAACCCTTTCGGTTGCAAATGGCGGAAACATGTTCACTGAACGAAAAGATGCAGCGCAGACCAGTACCAGGATGGCAGCGATATAAAGGATCGTGACGGCGATGCGGACCCGGCCGCCATGGCGCCCGCACCAACGCGAACCGATCAGCCCCGCCATGGCGAGCATGCTGACGAGTGTCCCGGTCCGCAGCATCGCGTCACTGACAGATGCGAACATCACGCCTGCTATTGTCCCGATTGTTTTGGTTCAAGGCACGGCGGACTTCGGAACCACGACACTGGCAAATCATTGTTTCCAGTGTGGTTTATGGTTCCCATGTCCGCTACGGCGGCGGCTTCAAAGTGCGGCGGACCTGGCCCGCCACATCAGGTCTCGGGATAGCGCCACGGCTTGGCCGGCTGCGGCGCCTCATCGTCGATCGTCCATTGCGGCAGCGACAAGCCCTCGGCGCCACATCGGTGAACACCATCCGCACGCGCGTGCCGATGCCGACGCGGCGACACCGTCTCCGGCGGCGCGAGAACCCCGTCCGGCGTTGTCAGGTTGCCGACGACGCGCAACGCCTCGTGCTCGGTCGGCTGGCCCTTCTGGGTGTCGAGTTCCACCAGCAGCACCATGTACGGCGTGTGCGCCTTGAACGCCGGCTGAATGGCGTGGTGCACTTCCTCATAGGAATGGACCTCGCCCTTGCCTTCGACCGGCGTCCAGGTCGCCTTGGGACTGGCGCACCACGGGCAGGCGGTGGTCGGCGGATAGCGCAGCAGACGGCAGTCGTCGCATTTCTGCAGATGGAAGTCGTGCTCCGCGCAGTGGTGGAAATAGTCCAGGTTCTCACCGTCCAGATCGTCGATCGACAGCGTCATGCCAAGATAGTCGCCTTGATACGGACATTGCTCTGCCTCCTCCCTCAGACCGCGCCGCATGACCATGGCCGATCCCGTCATCGGATTGGCCCAGCCGAGATTGGCGGTGACTTCGATGTCCTTGACCTGCCGGCAGCCGCCCTCGCGGTAGTCGTAGGTGTGCTGACGCTTGCCGTCCGGCCCGATCGGGCAACTAGTCATCGACGTCGTGGCGCAACTGGCGCACGTTCTCGATCACCATGTTCATGCCGTGCGTGTAGCCCTCGCACAGATGGCCGCCCGAGGTGTTTTGCGGCCGCTTGCCGCCCAGCCGGGTGATGCCGGACGAGACGTATTCGCCGCCCTCGCCCTTCTTGCAGAAGCCGTAATCCTCCAGTTGCAGCATCGAGGTGAAGGTGAACGCGTCATAGGCGCCGATGGCGTCGATATCCTCGGGCCCGACACCGGCGTTCGGCCACAGGATGTCCTTGGCGTAGTAGCCGGCGACGCGCGAGATCGGGCCGTGCTGATAGTGCATGTCCATGCGCGGCTTGCTGCAGCGGCCGACGATGCCGCGGATCAGCGCCGGCGTATGGCGCAGGTCCTTGCGCGCGCTCGGCGCGGGTGACGATGATCGCGGTGGCGTTGTCGGTCTCCACGCAGCAGTCCAGCAGATGCAGCGGCTTGCAGATGATCCGGCTGTTCAGCACGTCATCCACCGTGTAGCGCTTCTTGTAGTAGGCCTTCGGATTGTTCGAGGCGTGCTCGGAATGCACGACCTTCACCATCGCCACCTGTTCCGGCTTCGTGCCGTACTCGTACATGTGCCGCATGAAGGTCGGCGCGAACATCTGGCCGGCGCTCTGCCAGCCATAGGCGCGGTTGTGCAGCATATCGCCGTTGACCGGCGCGGCCGAGCGCGCGCCGGTGCCGCCGATGCGCACCTGCGAGAAGCCGTTCATCGCACGGAAGATCGCGACGCACTTGCACAGGCCGGCTTCCATGACGCCGATCGCGATGCCGATCAGCGCCTCGGTCGACGATCCGCCGCCGATGCAGTCCATGTAGAAATTCAGCCGAGCGCCGATGTCGCCGGCCATGAAGGTGGCCGGCGTGCTGTCGTTGCCGGAATAGGACAGCATGCCGTCGATGTCCGACGGCTTGAGGCCGGCATCCGCGGCGGCGTTGCGCAGCGCCCAGGTGCCCAGGGCGCGCGTGGTCTTGTCGGAGCCGCGGGTGTAGGTGGTCTCGCCGACACCGACGATGGCGTATTTGTCGCGCAGGTATTTCGGCGTGCTGACATCGGTGTCCGCCGGTAGCGGCATGGCGCGTCTCCCTTCCTGGTTGTTTGACGCGAGAGCTGGTCCGATGGCCTGCCGTAATGGCTGATCCATGGCACGTCTGATTGCCGCCATCAATGCAGCCGCTTCTGCGTCGTTTCTGCCGAATCGGACATTCTTGCGAAAGGATGAAAACGTCTGGCGTCAGGCATTCGCGGTGCAGCATCTCGATAATGACGCGCTACGATTTCATCGTCATCGGCAGCGGCCCTTCCGGGCGCCGCGCCGCAATCCAGGCCGCCAAGCTGGGCCGTGACGTTCTGGTGGTCGAGAAAGGGCGCCGGGTCGGCGGCGTTTCTGTCCATACCGGAACCATCCCCTCGAAGACCCTGCGGGAGACGGTGCTGAACCTGACCGGCTGGCGGGAGCGCGGGTTCTACGGCAGCGCCTACCGGGTCAAGAAGGACATCGAGGCCAAGGACCTGATGGCGCGGCTGCACATGACCCTGGATCACGAGGTCGATGTGCTGGAGCATCAGTTCGCCCGCAACAAGGTGCAGACGATGAACGGGACCGGGCGCTTCGCTCGACCCGCACACGATCGAAGTGACCATGAACGACGGCGATATCCGCGCAGGTCGAGGGCGACAAGATCCTGATCGCGGTCGGCACGCGCCCGTATCGCCCGGCCGATGTGCCGTTCAACGGCACCAACCGTGCTCGACAGCGATGAGATCGTCGAAATCCCGCGTCTGCCGCGCAGCCTGACCGTGGTCGGCGGCGGCGTGATCGGCGTCGAATACGCGACGATCTTCAGCGCGCTGGATGTCAGCGTCGCCCTGGTCGAAGTCCGCCCGAGACGTTCCTGGAATTCATCGACCACGAACTGATCGAGGATTTCACCCACCAGCTTCGCGACCGCGGCATGGCGATCCGCTTCGGCTCCAAGGTCGAGCCGCATCGAGTTCGAGAACGACTGGCCGGTCACCATCCTGGACAACGGCCGTCGGATCCGGTCGGAGATGCTGCTGTATGCCGCCGGGCGGGTCGGCGCGACGGACACGCCTGAATCTGGAGGCGTGCGGCCTGGTTCCGGACGACCGCGGGCGGCTGAAGGTCGATCCGGCGACGTTCCAGACGGCGGTGCCGCATATCTATTCGGCCGGCGATGCGATCGGGTTTCCCAGCCTGGCGTCGACGTCGATGGAGCAGGGGCGTATCGCGGCATGCCACGCGTTCAACATCGCCGATGCCGCCGGCGCCGGATTACTTCCCGTACGGCATCTATGCGGTGCCGGAAATCTCCACCGTCGGCATGAGCGAGGAGGAGGTCCGCCGGCGCGGCATCCCCTACGAATGCGGCATCGCCCGGTTTCGTGAGACCTCGCGCGGCCACATCATGGGCCTGAACAACGGCATGATGAAGATGATCTTCTCACATGAAGACCCGCCGTCTGCTGGGCGTCCACATCGTCGGCGAGGGCGCGACGGAACTGATCCATATCGGCCAGGCGGTGCTGAACCTGCACGGCACGCTGGATTATTTCATCGAGAACACCTTCAACTACCCGACGCTGGCCGAAGCATACAAGATCGCCGCGCTGGACGCCTGGAACCGGATGGGCGTGATCTGATACCAGCGGGCGAACACGTTAGCCCGCTGTCATGACCGGCCTGGTGCCAGTCATCCATGATTTTCCTCGTAGAAACAAAGGTATGGATGGCCGGAACAGCCGGCCGTGATGGCGGGCGGGCAATCGGACGGGCAGCCCTTGAGGCCGCTGTCTGACCCTGGCTTCAGCGTGTCGACCGATCCACTATGAACCGGCATCGGGATTTTCGCGGTCCACGCTCGGACCCATCGCGGTCCAATGCGCCACGGCGCCCGTCCAGTCGCCCTGCGCTTCCGTGACGTTGCCGATCCTGATCCAGACATCGGTATCGTTTTCGGAACTGTGCCTTCGCCTCGGCCAGGATCGCATCCGCCGCCGCGGAAGAGCCGGCGTCGCGGAGGATCGCCTCGACACGCAGATAGGCATCGGACGTTTTCGGCATCACCGGTCGCAGCGCGGCCAACCGTGCCATGGTATCCGCGAGGCGGCCGCATAGTTGCGCCAGCCGCGCCTGACCGATCAGCCGGTACGGGTCGGTCTGCGGGCTGGCGATCACCGGCTCGACCCACGGCGCCTGGATCACCACCGCGAGCCCGGCCGGATCACTGTTCCGGAGCGATACCAGGATCTTATCCAGATCGATCGCCAGGGTCTGGTCCGCCGGGGCCACGTTGCCCAGAGCAACGAGCCGTTCCGCCACGGCAGGCCAATCCTTGCGCTTGACGGCAACCGAAACCGCCTTTGCGAGAAGCGCGGGATGCTCGGAACCGCGGGACGTGAACAGTCTGTCCCAGGACGGCATCCGCCTCATCGTGCCTGGATTGCTGTTCCAGGGCTTCGACCAGACGCCCGCATATCCAAGCGGTGCTGGTCGGCAGCGCCGCGGCAGCGCGCCAACCGTCTACGGAGGCGTCCATGTTGCCGGCACGCGCCTCCAGAAGCGCACGCGTGACGGGAATGGCGGGCTCTTCCTGAATATGGATTGCGGCTTCGTCCAGCAGCCGCCGCCCTTCGTCGAACCGGCCGAGACCGGCAAGCGCCAGCGCGCAATCGGTATAGCCATAGAACATCGTCGGGAAGGCGAGGCGCATGAGCCACCACCACTCGGCGGCGATGTCGGGATCACCCTGCTGCATCGCCTTTTGAGCCATGGCCTGCAGCGTATCCCACCGCACCGGCGGCACCTTGTCGCCGGCGGTTCCGACCGGTGATGGTTCCGCGCCTGGTAGCAGCGACCGCAGTGGTCCGTGGCCTCCGGTTGCGGCACAGTCCCCTGGTAGCTCCTCCTTCGGGCATCGTTTCGTGTGCCGTTGCGGCTGCGTCCTCTGCCGTCGGCTTGTGGATGTTCCTGCGCGCGGTCGTTGGCGGCGATGTCCGTCGTTAGTGCCCGGCATCGGCGTCGAGTCCGTAATCACGGCCAGGCGTGCCGCAGGCTCGCTCTCCGGCTGGAACGGGCGGCTGCAGAGGATAGCGGGGTCGTGCGCGGTCAGACGGCGCACCGGCATCAGGCTGTCGTACGGATCCCCCGCTGGCGTCTCGGCCGTTTCCGTCGGCCGGACGCTTCTGTGCCATCAGATGATCGATCCCGGCGGGTTGGCCGGAGGGGCCAGCCATCGGTGGGGCCGGTGGTTCAACCGGTTCAGGTTTCTGGCTCGACGGAACAAAGGAGGTGATCCAGCGTCTCATGCTTGCCCGTCACCCACCCGCATTCTTGCCTCCGCCGATCGTTGCCGCGAACCTTGCGGCGGCGCCTTCAACTATCGCGCATTGCGGTGCAGCGGAATGACGGATTTCGCAGTGGCCATCAATCCCGGCAGCACTAACCCGCATCAGCCGAAGTCGTAATCCCGCTTCGCCGCCTCCGCGGACAGGTAACCCAGCCGGATATCGCGCCGGATCGCGTCCGGATCCCGTTCGGCGGGTGCTCCCATTCCGCCGCCGCCTGGCATTTCGATCACCAGCCGCTCTCCCGGCGGGACGACCTGCAGCCCTTTCGGCTTGAGTTCGACGCCCGAGGCGAGGGAGACCGCGCCACGCTCGCCGGCCTTGCCGCCATTGCGGCCGCGGGCAGGGAATTTCACGCGCTCGAACCCGGCGAACAGGCCGAACGCGGCGTCCTCGCGGGAGGAGACCTCCATGATCTGACCCAGCCCGCCGCGGAATTTGCCCGCGCCGCCGAAATCCTGGCGCAGTTCCTTGCGCCAGATGACCAGCGGGGTGATCGCCTCGGTCGCCTCCACCGGCACGTTGCGCACGCCGGACGGGAAGGGGGTGGCGGACAGCCCGTCCTGCGCCGGCCGCGCGCCGGCGCCGCCGGAATGGAAGGACATGACCATGAACTGGGTGCCGGCTTTCTGCACCCAGGCCGGTCAGGCCGTGCCCGGCAATCATTTTCAGCGACCAGAGGTTGGATGTGCCCTCGGCCGGCACCCGCCCGGGGATCGCCTGCTCCAGCGCGCCATAGACGACGTCGGGCATCATGTGGCCGATCGAGGACCGGGCGTAGACGGCCGCGGGGTAGGTGGCGCTGACGATGGTGCCGGGGGGTGCGGTGATCTTCACCGCATCCAGCGTGCCGGCATTGTTCGGGATCGTCGGCGCGACGACGCAGTTGATGCCGAAGGTCGTATAGGCTTCCGTATAGCACAGCGGGCAATTGATCGCGTAGGACGACATGCCGGAGGTGCCGGTGTAGTCGACATGGATCGTGTCGTCGCCGATCGTCACGGCCGCAACCAGATCGATCGGCGCTTCGTAACCGTCGATCCGCATGCTGTTCGTCCAGGTCCCCTTCGGCAGCTTGCCGATCGCTTCGGCCATCGCGCGGCGGCTGCGGGTGATGATCTCCTCGCCCAGCGTCTCGATCTCGGTCAGCCCGAATTCGCGCATCATCGCAACGAGGCGGCGGCTGCCGATATCGTTGCAGGCGATCAGCGCGTAGACGTCGCCCACCACCTGGATCGGTTCGCGCACATTGGCGCGGATCATCGCCAGCAGGTCCTCGTTCATTTCGCCGGCGCGCACCAGGCGCAGCAGCGGAATGAACAGGCCTTCATGCCAGATCTGGCGTCCTTCCGGCGTCTGCCCGACACCGCCCATGTCGACCAGATGGGAGGTGCAGGCGAACAGCGCGACGATCCGGCCGTCCATGAAGGTGGGCGAGACGACCACCAGGTCGTACAGATGCCCGGTGCCCTTCCAGGGATCGTTGGTGATGTAGACATCACCTTCCTTCATGTCCTCGACGGGAAACACTTCGAGGAAATGCCCGACGGAGGCCGCCATCGTGTTGATGTGCCCCGGTGTGCCGGTCACCGCCTGCGCCAGCATCCGGCCCTTCAGGTCGAACACGCCCGGCCGAGATGTCTCCGGCCTCCCGCGCCGAGGTCGAAAATGCCGTGCGCACCAGCGTCTGTCCCTGCTCCTCGACGACCGAGAGCAGGCGGTTCCACATGATCTGCACCTCGATTTCCGAGATGTTGCGGCGGGTGGTCATCGGACGCCTCCCTCGATGATGATTTCGCCGCCATAGGCGATGCGGGCGGTGAAGCCGGATGGGACGATGGTGGTGGTCCCGGCCTCGGTGATGGCCGCTGGTCCGCGCATGGTGGCGCCTGGTGCCAGATCGGGGCGGTAGAAGACCGGCGCGTTGACGGTTTCGCCGCTGCTCGATTCCACCATCCAGCGCTTGCCGACCGGATCGGCCGGTTCCGCGATGGCGGGCGGCGGGTCGGCCGGGGGCAGGGCATAGGGCTGGGACAGCGCCAGAGTCCAGGTCACGGCCTCGATCTCCAGCTTCGGGATGACGCGGCCGAACAGTTGCGTATAGGTTGCCTCGAATGCCGTCCGCAGCGCGTCGGGGTCCAGCGCGCCATCGATCGCCACGGCAATTTCGTGCCCCTGGCCGCGGTAGCGCATGAAGGCGACGCGGCGTTCGGCGAGCATCCCCTCCGGATAGCCCAGGCGAACCACGGCCTCGGCTTCGGTGCGCATGTCCGGCGAACAGATCCTCGATCACCGCCGGATCCAGCGCGCCGAGCTGCATCAGGAATGTCCGCACGACCTCATAGGCGATCGGTGCATCGAGGAAGCCATGCGCCGATCCAACACCGGCGTCGACGGGGATCACCACGCGCCGAATGCCAAGCTTCTGGGCCAGACGCGCGGCATGCAGCGGCGCAGCGCCGCCAAACGCGATCAGCGTGCGTTCGGCGGTGTCCTTGCCGTTTTCGACCGCATGGACCCGTGCGGCGCTGGCCATGGTTTCGTCGACGATTTCGGCGATGCCGCGCGCCGCTTCCTCGACGTCCATGCCCAGCGGACCGCCGACGTCGCCGATGACCGCGTTCGCCGCCAGCTCAGGCGACAGGCCGATCTTGCCGCCGGCGAATCCGGCCGGGTCGATGCGCCCCAGCACGACATCGGCATCCGTCACGGTCGGCGCAGATCCGCCGCGGCCGTAGCAGGCGGGACCAGGGTCCGATCCCGCGCTGTCGGGGCCGACGGCGATGCGGCGCAGACTGTCCACGCGCGCGATCGATCCGCCGCCGGCACCGATCTCCACCATGTCGATCACCGGAATCCGCACCGGAATCCCACTTCCCCGTGCAAACCGATACGCTCGGGCAACCTCGAAATGCCGCGACTGCTGCGGGGTGAAATCGTCGATCAGCGTGATCTTCGCCGTTGTGCCGCCCATGTCGAAGCTCAGGGCACGCTTGTAGCCGCCCAGGGCCGCGACACGGCGCGCCAGGATCACGCCGCCGGCCGGCCCGCTCTCCACCAGCCGCACGGGATAGCGCTGAGCGGTCTCGACGGTGCAGACGCCGCCGGAGGACATCATCAGCAGCAGCGGGCAGACGACACCGATCGCGGCGAAGCCGTCGCGCATGCGGCCCAGATAGCTGGCCATCAGCGGCAGAACATAAGCGTTGGCAACGGTCGTGGAGGTCCGTTCGTATTCGCGGATCTCCCGGCAGACTTCGCAGGAGAGGGTAATCGCCAGCTCCGGCATGGCGGCCGCGAGGATCTCGCGCGCGCGTTCCTCGTGCGTCGGGTTGATGTAGGAATGGAGGAAACTGATCGCCACGGCCTCGATGCGCTGGGCACGAAGCGTATCGACAAGTGTCAGAAGCGCGGCTTCGTCGAGCGGCAGCAACACGGACCCGTCCGCCGCCAGCCGCTCGGCCACCTCCAGACGCAGATCGCGTTCGACCAGCGGGACAGGTCGTTCCATGTACAGATCGTATTGCTCGAACCGGTGCTCGTAGGCGATTTCCAGGGAATCCCTGAAGCCTTTGGTGGTGATCAGCGCTGTGCGGGCGCCTTTGCGCTCGATCAGGGCGTTGGTGGCCAGGGTGGTGCCGTGAACCACCAGATCGAGATTGCTGCCATCGACCCCGGCTTCCGCCAGGATGCTGCGCGTCCCTTCGATCACGGCCGCGTCGGGTGCGTCATGCGTCGTCAGCAATTTGGCAGAGACTGGTCCGGTCGGGCAGGGACAGCACCAGGTCTGTAAATGTGCCGCCGATATCGACGGCCAAGCGAGTCCGAGTGGTCATGCAGTGAAGGGCCTGTGCGGTTTTGCGGGAGGGTAGTCCTGCTTTGGCGGACGGGGAAGGCAGCGCGAGCCCTCCAGCGTGCCCCCAGGCAACGCCCGGGTATCATGACGCCAGGGAGCGGGGTATGGACGTCTGTCAGGTCTTCTCGAAATCGATCCGTTCCACCACTGGCAGCCCCATCAGGAAGCGTCGCAGGCAGTCCATGCCCAGTTCGACGGCGCCCAACCGGACCCATTCCCGTCCGCCCAGGATCCGTGAGCGACGGAACTCGACGCGCTCTGATGTTGCGATACCGATCCAGATCGTGCCGCCGAAATCGATCCTGTCCGCCCCGTCGTCCAGCTCGATCAGAACTGCCAGCGCGTGCGTAGCGCCCGTCTTCTCGCGGGCCGCCAAGGCGACGGCCTCGGTCGTCGGCTGATCCAGGGCCGGCGGCAGCGATACGCCGAACAGGCTGTCGAGATGGCGTGCGACCGTGCCGTGGCGGAACACTGTCTCGGCGCCCGGCAGATGGGCGATGCGGGCGGCGATCTGCCCGGCCGTGAATGTTTCAACGACCGTCAGCGTCGCCGCTCGCTCGGTCAGCGCCGACAGCACGACGCCTTCCAGTGTCTGGTCATCCTCGGCGATGATGAAGTTCCCCAATCGCCGGCGCACTTCGGCGATGGCCGGCGCCAGCTTGGCATCGATCTCCGCCCGGTTCGCCCCGCGGACGGTCAGTTTCGTTTCCAACTGAGGATAATGCGCCCGGAATCCCAGCTTGATGCCGCCGTCGGGATCCAGCGTCTCGACGCCGGTCAGCAACTGGTCGACATGGGATTCACCCAGGCCATAGGAATGGAAACGCTTCAGATAGATGGATGAGGGCGCGCCAGAGCGGGCAAGGATGCGCGGGATAACCTGCTCCTCCAGCATCCGCCGCAGCTCCCGCGGCACGCCGGGGGTAAAGAAGAAGCGTGCTTTGCCGATATCGAGGGCAAACCCGCAGGCAGTGCCGATCGGGTTGTCCAGCATTTCGGCGGTCGAGGGCAGCATCGCCTGCTTGACGTTGTTGGGTGGCATGGTACGGGCGCGTTTGGCGAAGAAATCCTTCATCTTCGCCAGCCATTCCTCATGCAGCACGAGTTCGACGCCGGCCGCCTGAGCAGCGATCTCCTGCGACAGATCATCGACCGTCGGCCCGAGGCCGCCGTTGACGATCACCGCGTCTGCCCGTGCCGAGGCAAGCTGGAACGCCGACAGCAGCGCGTCGCGGTCGTCGCCGACCGTCGTGCCCCAGTAGACCGACAGGCCGACATCCTCCAGCTTCTGTGCCATATAGGAAAAATTCGTGTTGGTGATCTTGCCGGTCAGGACTTCGTCGCCGGTGCAGATGATCTCGATGCGCATGGTTTACCCCTGGGTGTTCCCCTCGGCAGGCAGATTAGGCGAAGCGAACCAGCGGGCAAAATCGGTCCCTCGCAAGGTCGGCCTGACGATTGCATTGTTCTGGGCAACCCGAAGGAGGATGCCGATGCCACCGACCCTCACCGACCCCGCGCTCGATTATCTGCTGGCAACTGCCGGGATGACCCTGACGGATGCACAGAAGGCCGATCTCAAGTCCATCCATGACAGCCTCGCCGAGATGAAAGCGAGGGTTCGCACGCCGCGCGGCCATATGGCGGAGCTTGCCCACACGTTCGGCTTTACGGACGAGGACCTGGTATGATTCCGACCATTGCTGAGGCGGCGAGGCTGATCGCTGCGAAAAAGCTTTCCCCCGTCGAGCTGACGCAGGATTGCCTGAAGCGCGTGCACACGCACGACGCGACATTGCACGCCTTCGTGCTGCTGACCGAGGAGCGCGCACTGGCCGAGGCCAAGGCAGCCGAGGCAGACATCCTGCGCGACGGGCCGAAAACGCCGCTGCACGGTATCCCGATCGGTCTGAAGGACATCGTCGACACCAAAGGCCTGCCGACCACCTGCCAGTCCGCGATCCTGCAGGACAACATCCCGGACACCGATGCGACTTGCGCGGTGAAGCTGGCCGAGGCCGGCAGCGTGCTGATGGGCAAGCTGACGACGCACGAATTCGCCGATGGCGGCCCGTCCTTCGACCTGCCGAAGCCGCCGGCGGCCAATCCCTGGAATCCGGAGCATTTCACCGCCGGGTCCTCCAGCGGCACCGGCGCGGCTGTGGCCTCCGGCATGATCCTGTGCGGCATTGGCACCGATACGGGCGGTTCGATCCGCGGCCCGGCGGCGCTGTGCGGTATTGCCGGCATCAAGCCGACCTATGGCGTCGTTTCGCGGGCCGGGGTGGCGCCGGCGGCGTTCAGCCTGGACCATATCGGGCCGATGGCCTGGACGGCCGAGGATTGCGCACTCATGCTGCAAGTGATTGCCGGTCATGATCCGCGCGATCCGGCCAGCGCCGACCGCCCCGTTCCCGACTATACCGGCTTGCTGGGGACCAGCCTGAAAGGGGCCAGGATCGGCATTATCCGCCATTTCCATGAGCAGGACAGCCGTGTCAGCGAGCCCACGATCAAGGCGATCGACGACGCGGTCCTGGTGCTCCGCGACCTCGGCGCCGAAATCACGGAGGTGACGCTGTCGCCGTTGCAGGACTGGCATGCCTGCGGATCTCTGATCTCGATCACGGAACGCGCGACCGCCTATGACGAATGGGCGCGCACGCGGCTGGGCGATTTCGGCGATCGGGTGCAGCGCCGGCTGATGCTGGGTGCGCTGGTCTCGGGCGTCGATTATCTTCAGGCGGTCCGGCGCCGGCGCGAGTTGCGTAACGAACTCAAGGCGGCGATGGCGGACCTGGATGTCGTCATCACCGCCGGCGCCGCCGGGGAGGCGCCGAAGCTGGACGGGGTCGAGCGGTGGGACGTCTTCGCCAAACCCAGCTTCACCATTCCCTTCAATGTCGCCGGCTATCCGGCGATCAGCGTCTGTTCGGGATTTGGCCCCGGCGGCCTGCCGCTGTCGCTGCAGATCGTCGGCACGCCGTTCCAGGAAGCGAAAGTGTTCCAGATCGCTGACGCGTTCGAGAAGGCGACCCCGTTCCGCAGCAACCGTCCGGCGATGGTAGGATAACCGCGATGACCCAACACACCCTGCATGCCGCCCCCGAGACCGTGCGCCTCGGCGTTTTCAACGCGGCCTATCCATCCGTGCTGACCATAAAGTCAGGGGACACGGTCACCGTGCAGTGCGTCTCCGGCCGGAAGGAGGTGCTGCCGCCCGCCTCGGCCGGCATGACCGTCCCGCCCGCGCTGTCGGCCATCCTGGATGCCAACCCGACCTACAGCGCCGGGCATATCGTCACCGGGCCGATCGCGATCGAAGGCGCCGAACCCGGCGACATGCTGGAAATCCGGATCGATGCGATCGAGCCGGGCGCTGATTGGGGCTACAACCTGATCCGACCTCTGGCCGGCACGCTGCCCGAGGATTTCCACGAAACAACGCTGATGCACATCAAGGTGGATCGGGACCGCCGCGTTTGTGCACTGCCCTGGGGCACGGAATTGCCGCTCGCGCCGTTCTTCGGCGTGATGGGTGTCGCCCCGCCGCCGGCTTTCGGCACCATCGCCTCGAAGGAGCCGCGCATCCATGGCGGCAATCTCGACAATAAGGAACTGACCGCCGGCAGCACCTTGTACCTGCCGGTCTGGGTGCCGGGTGCCAATTTCTCGGTCGGCGACGGGCACGGCGTGCAGGGCGATGGCGAGGTCTGCGTCACGGCGCTGGAGATGTGCCTGACCGGGACCTTCACCTTCATCCTGCACAAGGCCGAACATCCGTCTCGCCCGGTGCTGACCATGCCGAAGGCGGAAACGCCGACCCATTTCATCAGCATGGGGCTGAACGAGGACCTCGATCAGGCGATGAAGCAGGCCTTGCGGGAGATGATCGCGTTCATCACCAGCCGCACCAACCTCTCACGGGAACAGGCTTATGCGTTCTGCTCGCTGGCGGTCGATTTCCATGTGACGCAGACGGTGAACGGCGAAAAGGGTATCCACGGTATGCTGAAGAAGGGCCTGCTGTTCTAGTGTTGTTCTAGTGTTGACAGTCTCCCCGTGCAGATCCAGCAGCTCTCAAGCGAGATAATCCGGATTACGCAGCCAGAACATGAGGGCATTCAGCCAGAGTCTCGCCCTCGAAGACGGCGCCTCGGTCTTGGACAGGTGCCACCGCTCAATGTAGCCGGGCAGCAGCGCCGGAAGCGTGAAGGCCCCGATCTGGGTCAGCACCTGCGCCACCACGATGGCAGCCACGAAGCTCCGGCTTCCGGGAGCAGCAATCCGCAACCTCGCGATCACGGGATGTCCTCAAGCGTCCTGGCGCAGGTGAGTCCTCGCCGGGTTGATAGACTTCTATCGTCCTGACTGTGCGAACCAACAACGACCAATGTAGTTGGGCATTCTGCCCAATTAGTGCCGGACATTCGCTGTGCTGAACGCATGCGGCCCGTTTCCGTTCGGATGACCACGGCGAGTGATGCGCCACCCTGCTCCGCACGTCGAGACAAGATTACATTCAGTACGTGTCGAGACAAAGTTACGTTTAGTCTATTTCACATTGTCGTGTGTCGAAATTTTTTACAATTATACCATACCGACATAGAGGACTTTTTATAAGTTATTGAAACATATAACATGGCATGAATATTGCTTTATCAAGAATAAATACCTCTGGGAGTATAAATTCGATGCTGCGGACAATGATGCTGGCGAGCGCTTTGGCACTCGGTCTCGCTGGGCCGGCGGGCGCCACCACGATCGCCTTCACCTCAAGCGGCGCCTTCAGCAACATCACCAATTGCACATCCGGCAATGCCTGCAGCATCGGCAGCGGCGGTGGCGGCACCAATAACGTGCTCGACCTCTCCGGCAGCAACAACGGCACGCTGACCGGCAACAATGTCAGCTTCACCGGCAGCACGCCGCTGAATGACGTGACGATCGGCTCGCTCACCTGGGCGGATCGCAACGCCAGCAGCTTTGATACGAATTTCGGCGTCACTTACACGCTGACGCTCAATTTCACAGCCCCGAACCTGGACGCCGCGTCGGAGGCGTTCGCGCTCACCGTCGCGCAGGCCAGCGGCAACACCACGGACACGATCTCCGGGCTCACGATCTCAGCGGCCGCGCTCCCTGGCACTATTAATCTGCCTGGCATTATCGTCTCCGACCTCCACTTCGTGATCAGCGGCTCCGGCAGCTTCGCCAATGGCATCTGGTCGCTGCCGCCCTGCGGCCAAGGCACCAACGAGAGTTGCACCGCAACCTCCACACTTCTCCTCGAGGCTGACTTCACCGCGGCTCCCACCCCGGTGCCGGAGCCGATGACGCTCTCGCTGTTTGGCACGGGCCTGGTGGGCTTGGCCTTCTCGGGCCGCCGGGGCCGCCAGCGTGTACGGCGTAGCAAGTCTTTGGACACCGTGGCGACCATTAACTCGGACGTAGGCCAGAGTGGGATCGGCTCAATAGACCCGATCATGCTTTAAAGTCTTTGTCTGAGAGGGCGATTCAAGATTGATCGTTGCCGCGCACCGGCGTGCCAACGATCAGACGATGGCACTCTCATCAGCGCGTCGCCAGCCGCACGGCGGCGCCGACCATGTCGAACAGGTCGAGCAGGCGGGCGACGTAGTGGTCATGCACGACGAAACCGGGCGCGGCCGGGTCTTCCATCTGCCGCTCCAGCGCGTCGAGCAGCCGGCGCAGGCGCATCTGATGCAGGCCCAGCCTCCGCTGCACCGGATCGGCGACGACGCCGGCGAAGGCCGACGCCAGGGTAGAGGCGGCGAGCAATCCGCCTGTCAGTCCCGCCACGAGGACGGCAGACGGGGCGATCGGGAACAGCGTGTACCACATCGACCCCAGGGCGCCGCCCATGGGAAAGGACATCACCGCCGCGCGCTGGGTGATCGCCGCAGCCAGGGATGGACCCAGCGACAACGCCCCAGGCGTGAGCTTGCGCAAGGCCAAGGCACCCGCACTCAGGCTGAAGAGGGCGGTGGTGATCTCGCTCGCGGCGGCGCGTGTGCGGGCGTATTCGCTCATTGCGGCTTCCAGCCGCTGCCGCAACGCCGGATCATCGCCGCGGGCGCCCAGCGTATCCAGGGCCGGCGTCACGGCGGCGGCGACACGCGGGTCCGACAGGATCGTTTCGGCCAAGGCATCCTTCGTGGCTTCCCGATTGCCGTCGCGATAGGGCAGTTCCAGCAGATCGGCGTGCAGCCGCCAGGCAAGCTCTCGTCCCACGGCCGTATGCACAACGAGCCGCGTATTGCCTAGGCGGGCGGCAACGCGGGGTGCGCCGAGCTTGCGGGCAACCTGCGAGGCAACGAGAAGGCCGACCTGCGGCCCCGCCATGGTGAGGTTGAAGGGTGCCTTGGCGATGTCCCAGCCAAGAGCGGCACGATGCAGGCGCAGTGATCCGCGCAGCGAGAAATTGTTGTCGACAAAGGCGCCGACGCGCGTATGCCGAGCGGCAAAATAGCGGCGAATGCCGTCGTCGACGATGGCCCGCGCCAGGTCTTTCGGGGCCAGTTGCGTCTCTGCTTTCGTTACATCTGCGTTTTGCGTCATAGGGTCGCTGTCGCGTGTCATCGCCAAATTCACCGCTCTCAGTTCGGCTCGGGGTGCTGCTCTATGCCAGAGCGGCGGAGTGTGTCTAAAGTTTCATCAACCAACATGTAGGGAGAGGACAATGTCCACGACGCAAACCGTCGGCGGCCAGCGGGAGGAGCCTGCGCTCGAAGCCGCTGTCATGAAGCGGGTATTCTGGCGGCTGATGCCGTTTCTGCTGATTGCCTATCTCATTGCCTATATCGATCGCGTGAACGTTGGCTTCGCCTCGTTGCAGATGAACAAGGCGGTCGGGATCGATCCGAAGATGTTCGGCCTGGGAACCGGCATATTCTTCATCGGCTATTTCATCCTGGAAGTGCCCAGCAACATGGGGCTGGAGCGGTTCGGCGCCAGCCGCTGGATCGCGCGCATCATGATCTCCTGGGGCATCGTCTCCGGGGCCTGCGCGCTGATCGGCGGAGCGACGAGCTTCCTGATCCTGCGTTTCCTGCTTGGCGCGGCCGAGGCGGGGTTCTTCCCGGGTGTCATCCTGTATCTGACCTATTGGTTCCCGTCCGAATACCGGGCCAAGATCGTCGGCATCTTCATGGTGGCGATCCCCGTGGCTGGGCTGATCGGTTCGCCTATTTCGGGCGCGATCCTCGGCATGGACGGGGTCCTGGGGCTGGGCGGGTGGCAGTGGGTGTTCATCCTGGAAGCGATCCCTGCGGTCCTCATGGGGTTCCTGAGCTTCGTCTGGCTGACCGACCGGCCTGAAAATGCCGACTGGCTGACCACGACTCGAAAGGCAGTGGTTGACCGGCAAGCTGGCCATGGAGCGCAGCCGCGCTTCCAAGGTGTCGCGCCTGTCCGTGTGGCAGGTGCTGGTGAACAAGCATGTCCTGGTGATGGCGCTGGTCTATTCGGGCGCGGCCGGCGCATCGTCCGTGATGGCGGTCTGGCAGCCGCAGGTGATCAAGTCGTTTGGCCTGAGCAATCTGGAGACCGGGTTCCTGAACGCCGTGCCGTACGGGATCGCCGCGGTGTGGATGATCCTGTGGGGACGCTCCTCCGACCGGAGCGGGGAGCGGGTCTTGCATAATGCCCTGCCGCTGGGATGGATGGGGCTGGCGATGATCGCCACGTTCTGGGCGCATAGCCTCTGGGTCGCTGCTGCCTATGCTGACACTGGTGCTGGCCGGCACCTATGCCAGCAAGGGGCCATTCTGGGCGCTGTCGTCGGAATGGCTGTCGGCACCGGTGGCCGCGGTAGGGCTGGCGCAGATCAACGCGTTGGGCAACCTCTCGGGCTTCTTCTGCAACTACCTGATCGGCTGGATCAAGGACGAGACCGGCAGTTTCCCGTTGGCGATCATGCCGATCGCCGCCCTGGCGCTGGCCGGTACGATGTCCGTGCTGTTGATCGGCCGCGGCCAGCCGCGGACGGTGCCGGTCGCGTCGTGATGGGCCAAAGGGCTTCGTGCCAAAGGGGTTCGTGACGGGTTGGACTTAGGAAATCGTTAACCATTCACCGCGATACTCCGGCTTCGGATGGTCGGTCGCGTTACAGCGCGGCCGGCCAGCTTTCTTGAAGACGTGGCGCATCGCGTGTCCCTGACGCGCGGTCCTCGGCAGGGGCTGGCCCAGACGCATGGCACGCAAGGACGGCAAGCACAAAGCGGGTATCATCATCCGCAGAAGCGAAGAGGTGCATGGCCGCCATCACGGTGGCGCATGGAAAGTCGCCTATGCCGACTTCGTCACGGCGATGATGGCGTTCTTCCTGCTGATGTGGCTGCTGAGCGCGACGACCGATATTCAACGCAAGGGGTTGGCGGATTATTTCAGCCCGAACAATTTGCTGTCGCATGCGACGTCGGGCACGGGACAGCCGTTCGGTGGCCATACGCCGTATGAAAATGGCGAACTACGCCTCCGACCGCGGCACGGTGCAGGTAACGGTCGGCAGATCATCCGGTTGTCGACATGACCGAGGACGGCGACGATCCGGTTTCCACCAACAGCCACCATGCCCGCGAGGGCGACGGCGTGGGCAAGGGCCCGATCGCCGATGACATGGATCAGGACGACGTGCCCGATCCTGCGTCACGCGGGCAGTCGGGCCGTCGCCAGGCCGCTGGCCCTGGCGGCCCGATGAGCCGAGCAGCATGACGGCCAGCCGCAGATCCGTGCACCGGGTGAGGTCGACATGCAGGCAGCACTGCGGCTCAAGGAAAAGGCGACGTTCGAGCAGGCGGCACAGCAGATCCGTTCGGCCGTGGCGGGCGATCCCGCCCTGGCGGACCTCGCCAAGCAACTGGCCGTGGACATGACGCCTGACGGATTGCGGGTCGAGATCATGGATGAGGTCAAGCGGCCGATGTTCCCCAGCGGCTCTGCCGTGCCCGACGATCGCACGCGGCTGCTGATTCAGAAGATCGTCCCGGTCCTGTCGAAGCTCAACAAGGCGATCTCCATCACCGGCTACACCGACGCCCAGCCTTTCCCGGGGCCGGGTCGGACCAATTGGGAGCTCTCGACCGAACGGGCGAATGCGACCCGGCGGTTGCTGGTGGACGGTGGTCTGCCGGAAGCGCGGGTGCTGTCGGTCACCGGCCACGCCGACCGGGATCCGCTGATCCCGTCCGATCCGCTGGCCGCGGCCAATCGCCGGATCGCCATCACGGTCCTGCGTGGCCAGCCGCCCTCGGCCACGGCATCCGACGGTCCCGGCCGCACCGGCGGCACCCGATCCCAATCCGGACGCATTAGGAGGCCGGCATGCTGACCATTGGTGGCCTGGTCTTCCTCTTTGTCTGCGTGTTCGGCAGCTACATCGTTTCGGGCGGCAGCCTGGAGCCACTGATGGAGGCGCTGCCGTTCGAGATGTGGACGATCGGCGGCGCGGCGATCGGCACCTGCCTGATGGCCAACAGCCTCAACGACGTGAAGCATCTGGGCAGGGCGCTGGGCAAGATGCTGAAGGGCGCGGCGTTCAGGAAGGCGGATTACATCGATCTGCTGAGCCTGCTGTTCCATCTGACCAAGCTCGCGTCCAACAAGGGCGTGGTGGCGATCGAGGCGCATGTCGAGCAGCCCGAGGAAAGCCAGATTTTCCAGAAGTTCCCGAAGGTCCTCCACAACCACCATGCGGTGACGATGATTTGCGACTACCTGCGCATGTTCACCATGAATGCCGACGATCCCAACCAGATCGAGGACCTGATCGCTCGGGAACTGAAAAAAACGCTGAACGAAGAACTGCATCCCTCACACATGATGCAGACCATGGCCGACGCTCTGCCGGCGCTGGGGATCGTGGCCGCGGTGCTGGGCGTGGTGAAAACCATGTCGCATATCGACCAGCCGCCGGCTGTCCTGGGGGCGATGATCGGCGGTGCGCTGGTCGGGACGTTCCTGGGAATCCTGCTGGCCTATGGTATTGCCGGTCCCTTTTCCAACCGCATGCGCGGGGTGGTGGAGGAGGAGGCGAAGTACCTGGAGGTCATCCGAGCGGTGCTGGTCAGCCATCTGCACGGCAATGCGCCGCCGGTCAGCGTCGAGACCGGACGCAAGATGGTGCCGACCCAGCACATGCCGACCTTCCTGGAACTTGAAGGGGCGACCGACGCGATCAGCGTGTAACAGGCCGCTGTTATATCTTGCAATTGTGCGGGTTAAGCGCACCTTACCAACATGCGAAGACGCGGTGGGGGCATCATCGGCGCCGGATTCTTTGCCCTCGGGGGCGCTTTCGGGAATTTGTTCTGGAGTGGCGCGGCATTCGCGCAGTCGTCGACGCCTGTTCAATCGCATTACGAGCTCTACGCGGCCGGCCTTCACGTTGCCGATGTGCAAACGGACTTCGTTCTGGGTCCGGAAACGTACCAGATGCATATGGCCTATCACACGACCGGGTTGGCCAGCCTCTTTGCCCATGGCAACAACGACAGTGTCGTCAGCGGCACCTGGCACGGCAATTCCGCTGCACCGCAACGCTTGCTGGCTGAAGGAGCCTTGAAGGGCGATCCGCGCCTCACCGACATAGACTTCAACGGTGGCATGCCCGTCGTTCGTCGCCTGCTGCCCGCTGATGCGGACGAGCGACAGCCCGTTCCGGTCGCGCTGAAGAATGGGTCGGTGGACACCCTCAGCGCCATGGCGGACCTGATGCGCATGGTGGCCCAAACGGGTGCATGCGATCTGACACTGCGTACGTATGACGGCCACCGTATCCTTCGCTTCGACGCCCAAACCGTGGAGCACGAACTGCTTACGCCTTACCGCGGCTCCGAGTTCAACGGCTCTGCGCTGCGGTGCGATTTCACGGCGACGCCGATTGCTGGCGCGAAGGTCGACGAGGAGGCCGATGCTCGCATTTTCCGTGGTTCCGTCTGGCTGGCGTCCCCCTTTGCGGCGGCGCCGACTATGCCGGTCCGCATGGCGTTCGAAACGCGCTGGTTCGGTGATGCCGTCTTGTATCTGATCAAGGCTGAACCGACGCCCAGCTCAATGATTGCAGGGACACGTTGAGGTGCGTTACGCGGTCCAGAGCATGATCGGTTCGCGTCTGAGGTTGCCGCGTACCAGCGCGTCATGCTCAGGCGATGCACTCTGGAGCAGGATGACATCGCTTTCGCTCAGCCATCCTGCTCCAGGTGTTTGTTGATCGCGTGTTCAGACCTCCGGCGATTCCGCCTCCGGTCATCACGCTCTAATCGCCTAACCGGAAGGCATCGGCGATTCGCCTGACACGGCCTGCTGCGTCAGTCACGATCAGATCGAAGCGCACGCCCTGCCATCCCCAGTCCGGGTTCTGCAACAGCAGTATGTCGCAAGCAGCCGAGAGGCGATGCTGTTGACGCCGCGTCAGAGCCGTCGCCGCCTGTGAAAGCGTGGGCCGCGACTTGACCTCGATGATCGCCAGCAGCCCGTCTTTCTCGGCCACCATGTCGATCTCGCCGGCGGCGGTGCGCAGGCGCTGGCCGAGGACAGTCCAGCCATCGGCTTCGATCGCGGCGCGCGTCCTTGCCTCGGCGAGGATCCCGGCATCATAGGTGGCTCTGCGCTTGGCGAGGCTTTTCGCGGAGCTGCCTGAGTGGCCCGGCGTGGTCATCAGGACAGAATGCCCGACTGCCTTTAACAACGGGTAAACACGACGCCCGGTACGCGGAGTGCGCGACCGGCGTGCGCGATCGGCGTGCGCATAGAGCGTGATGACCGCAGGCGGAATCGCCGGAGGTCTGAATCACGCGATCAAGCAAAGAGCGTGATGACCGCAGGCGGAATCGCCGGAGGTCTGAATCACGCGATCAAACAAACACCTGGAGCAGGATGGCTGAGCGAAAGCGATGTCATCCTGCTCTAGGCGCGCCGGTCGGTGCCTCAGGCCTGCATGGGTTCACCGAACGGCACCCAGGCCTTGCCGTCAAATCGTTGCAGGCGCAACCGTTTGATCCCGCGGAACTCCTTCGATGTGGTCTGGAAGCGAATGCCGTCATGGAACATCGGCAACTGGATATCCAGGCTGGCGGCCTGTTTCATGATGTTCTCACGCGACAGGTCGTTGCCGCATTGTTTGAAGACCTGGACGCCCGTCTGGGCTCCGCAATAGCCGTAGACATTGTTGATATCGGAAAGATCGGCACCCGGCTGGTATTTCTGCATGAATGCAAGCCATCCCTTGTAGCCGGGATCGTCCTTCCACTGCGGGTCGGATGGATCCTTCATGTAGGATCCGGTCACCAGGCCGATGCCCTTCTCCAGTCCCGCCGGCGCGATGCCCGACGACACCGAGGCCATCGTCGTCGTGATGACATAGAGCGGATCCCAGTTCAGGTCCCGAACCTTGCGGATCGCCATGCGCGCAGAACTTAGGAATGCCGCCGGTGAACAGCGCATCCGCGCCCGAGGCCTGCAGCTCGACGATCTGCGAATTGATGGTCGGGTCGGTCGGTTCATAGCTGGTGGCCTTGACGACCTGATTGGCCTTGTCGCCGAGCCCGTTCTGGAACCCCTTCATGAAGTCGCGGCCGGAATCGTCGTTCTGATACAGCACCCCGATCTTCGCGTTCGGCTTCTGACTGAGGATGTAGCGCGCGTAGATATATCCCTCGATCTGGTAGCTGACCTGCCAGCCAATCGTCCACGGGAAGTTCTCCGGATCGTCAAACTGCGTGGCGCCAGAGGCGATGAAGAGTTGCGGTATCTTCTTCGCATTCATGTATTTACGCGTTGCCATGTTGGTCGGCGTGCCCAGCGGCTGCATCAGGCAGGCGACGCCTTCCTCCTCGACCAGCTTGCGCGTCTGCTCGACCGTCTTGGGCGGGCTGTAGCCGTCATCCAGCGACAGCAGCTTGATCTTGCGCCCGTTGATGCCGCCCTGTTCGTTGATCATGCTGATATAGGCGAGTTCGGTCTTGCCGATCGGCGCATAGCTCGATGCGGGACCGGAATAGGGCATGGTCTGCCCAATCAGCAGTTCCTTGTCGGTGACGCCCGGGGCTTCCTTTGCCGGCGCGATGTTGGGCATGGCGAGTGGCGCAGTGAGGGCGGTGCCCGATAATATGAGGGCTCTGCGGCGGGTAAGCATCGTGAGGTCAGGCCTTTCCTTGGAAACGTTTCATTCTGAGGACCATCATGTCGAGCAGATGCGGGCGCATCCTTTCGGTCCATTTTGTATAGGCGGCCGCGGCCCACGCCTCGGAGCGGGAAACACCCGCATCACGCAGGTGATAGAGCGCGACAAAGCGCCGTTCCGACGCACGGTCTCCAGCCTCGAAGCGCCGCGCCGCCAGCACGCCGGGCACGGCGGCGAGTTGCGGCAGGTGTTCTTCGTTGTACCAGGCGGTGAATTCCGCCTCGGTGCCCGGTGCAGGCGTGATGGCGGCCATCAGCAGGCCGCTAGCACCCTCCGGCGCGGTCAGGTCACCGGGAACGATCTGCGATCCTTCGAACCGCAGCAGGCGGCGGCTGATCGACGTGACACGCTTCGTCCAGGGTGATTGGTTGCCGCCGCTGACGGCGCAATAGGGCGGCGAGCGAAGCACGTCGTGGCTGGCGAGATCGTAGGTCGCGACGTGAATATTTGGATTTTCTACGTCGATCCAGCGTTCGGCGTTGAGGAAACCGGGAACGCTCAGCCGTTCCGGGATGTGTTCCTGGTCGTACCAGTCGTGAAACTCATCGGCGTGCGCAGGACTGAAATCAAACGCCATCAGCAGCAGGCCTTTGGCCATGCCGTTTCTCCTCCCGTTCGTTGACGCCAAGCTTGGCACGGCCAGCCCGGCGTTGCCAGTCCCTGCGGATTGCGGCATGCACCCATGAAGCACGGAGTCCAGCAAAATGCCCTTTCTGACCGAGGTTGAGCCTGAGCGGGACGTGAAACTGGCGGTTTTGCCGGGGATCAGCCGGATCGTTGCCAATAATCCGGGACCGATGACCTATTTCGGTACGAACACTTGGCTGATCGACAGTCCGGACGGCACGATCGTGCTGGACCCGGGACCGGAGGATCACCCGGAGCATGTCGAAGCCATCCTGCGCCAAACCGACGGCAAGGTGGCGATGATCGTCGTCAGCCACACGCATCACGACCATGTCGGTGCCGTGCCGGCACTGAAAGCCGCGACCGGGGCGAAGACCGTGGGTTTCCGCACCAGCGCGACCGAGGCGTTCGAAGCTGACATCAAGCTCGGCCACGGCGACGCCATCGCCGGCATGACGGCACTGCACACGCCGGGTCACCGGTCTGACCATCTGTGCTTTTCGATGCCCTGGCACGGATGAGACGATCCTGTTCAGCGCCGATCATGTGATGTCCTGGTCGACCAGCGTCATCAGCCCGCCCGACGGCAACATGACTCATTACTTTGCCAGTCTGAAGCTGCTGCTCGACCGCGATGAGGCAGCCTATCTGCCCGGCCACGGCCCGCTGCTGCGTCAGCCTCGGGATCTGGTGCGCGAGATGCTGACCCACCGCATGCTGCGCGAGCAGGCCATCATGAAAAAGCTCGCGGAAGGGCCCGCCGATCCCGTGGCGATCGTCGATAAACTGTATCGCGGGCTGAACCCGCGTCTGCATAAGGCGGCGGAGCGCAGCGTACTCGCGCATCTGCTGAAGCTGGAGGAGGAAGGCAAGGCCGCGCGTGACGGAGAAACCTGGCGGGCAGCCTGACATTCAGAGGGTCGGCTGGCCTCACATCGCCTTGACACCTGGCTGGATGCGCGTGGTGTCAGGTGCGATCGTGTGCGTGAAGGATGTCGCCGCTGAAATGCGCCGCCAGGCCGCTGACCTCTCGCCAAAATGGAAGTCGGAGCTGAAGACGATGTGTGACGTCAGCACCAGTCGCTGCAAGCGCATGCCATGACGCAGCTTCTCCGTCTTGTCGCCGTCGGCGGTTGATCCGCAGATCGCGCGTTATTCAGGCTCGGGGCCAGTCGACCTTGTGGTATCCGCGCCCGTAATAAATCAATCCTTCATGGGCGGAGCCGGTGCGCACCGCCTCGACCGTGCAGAAGAACACATCATGCGTACCGACCTCGACGATCTGGCTGATGCGGCAATCGAAGACGACAACCGCCTGGTCCAGCGCCGGCGCGCCGGTCTGCAAGACGTGCCAGGCGTAGCCGTCGAAGCGTTCGTCCATCTTGTGCTGGGTCATGCCCGCGAAGACCGGGGACAGACCTTCCTGCGCCGGGGTCAGCGTGTTGACGCACAACACGCCGTTGGCCCGCATCGCCGGATAGGAGTTGTTCGTGCGATTGGCGCAGACCAGCAAGGTGGGCGGCGTGTCGGTCACGCTGGTGACCGCACTGGCCGTGAACCCCGCACGTCCGGCAGGCCCGTCCGTGGTGATCACGTTCACCGCGGCACCCAGGCGTGCCATCGCCTCTCGATACGCTTGCTTCTCCACCGGCACGGTCGGGGCATCCTTTCCATCTTGTCGCCGGGACTATGCCTCAGGTGGGCGGATGTGGCCAGATCGTCACGCGCTGCGCGGGAATTACCGGTACACCATCGGATCGACCACGAAATTGCCTTTGTTGCACTGCAACGGAAAATCATGCGTCTGATCATCCTTCTGCTGTTGCTCTGTCGCAGCCATCCCCGCCGCAGCGGATGAGCTTGTGCTCCGCCCGACCGCCACCGCCGTGGCGATCCGCGCCTATGGCATCGGCCTCATTCCAGTCGATGGAAATTTCACCCGGTTTCATGGCGTGATGCGTTACGATCGGCAACAACCCGGAAAGTGCCAGGTCATGCTGGAGATCGATCCGTCGAGCCTGCAAATGTCCTCCCAGTCGATGACCGAACGCGTCACCGGCCCCGATTTCATGGATGTCACGCGCTTCCCAGAGATGGGGTTCTCCGGCGCGTGCCGTGGTGACGGTATCTCCGGCACGCTGACCATGCATGGCCAGACGCACCCGCTGGACCTCGACCTTGACCGGACCCGTGACCGCATGACGGCGACGGCGCATCTGCGGCGCGCCGAATGGGGAATCACGGTCCGATCCACTGACGGTCGGGCGGACCATCCGCATCCAGGTTGACCTGCCTTTGCCGGGGGTCACATGCCAGGGGACGCACACCTGATGCGCCTGCCCGCCGCCCTGGTGCCGCTGCGCCACGGGACCTTCCGCCATCTGTGGCTCGCCAGCGTCGTCGGCTGGCTTGGCACCTGGCTGCAGAACACCGGCGCCGGCTGGCTGATGACGTCGCTGGCACCCAAGCCGATCATCGTGGCGATGGTGCAGGCGGCGACCATCATGCCGGTGTTCCTGCTGGCGTTGCCCGGCGGCGCGATGGCCGACATCGTCGACCGGCGGGTGTTCCTGATCGGCACCCAGATCTGGACCGTTCCTGCGCCGCCTGCCTGCTCGCCATCCTGACACTGCTGCGCGTGCATGACCGCCGCCTGGCTGCTGGTCCTGACCTTCGCGATCGGCATCGGCTCGGCGCTGACCAACCCGGCCTGGAGCGCGATCGTCCCGGAACTGGTGCCGCGTGAGGACATGGTGCAGGCGATCGCGCTGAACGGCATCGGCTTCAACCTGACCCGCGCGGTCGGGCCGGCGCTGGCCGGGTTCCTGATCCTGCTCGGCGGCTCGAGCCTGACGTTCTCCCTGTACGCGGTGTCGATCACTGGCGGTGATCAGCGCGCTGGTGTCCTGGCGCCGCGAGCCGCACTTCACCGGTGTGCCGCGCGAGCACTTCATCTCCGCGATGCGCGCTGGGATGCGCTTCGTGCGCAACACCCCGGCGGTCCAGGCGGCGATGGTGCGCACCGCCTGCCTATTCGATCCCGGCCTCGGCGCCCTGGGCGCTGCTGCCGCTGTATGTCCGGCGCGACCTGGTCCTCGGGCCGGGCATGTATGGCGTCATCCTCGGCATGATGGGGATCGGCGGCGTCACCTCCGGCATGTTGCTGCCGATGGTGCGCGGCAGGCTGTCGCGCGGCAGCACGGTGGTCGTCTGCACGCTGCTGTCCTGCGTCGGCATGGCGGTCGTCGGGCTGTCCAACCACTGGGTGCCGGCGGCGTTCGGGATGCTGTTGTTCGGCCTCGGCTGGACCTCGGCCTTCGCCACGATCCAGGCGGCGGCGCAACTGGTCTGCCCGCCCTGGGTGCGCGGCCGGGCACTGTCGATCTACCAGCTGGCGCAGAACGGCGCGCTCACCATCGGCTCGTTCGGCTGGGGCTGGCTCGGCGGGCGAGATCGGCCTGCCGCACACCTTCCTGGCGGCCTCGGTCGTTGGCCTGGTGCTGATGGTGTTCGCGCGGTTCTTCAGCATCGAGGCGATCGTGCGCGCTGCCTCCACGGAGGAAGCGACAGAGCCGTTCCAGGCGCCCGCTGCCGGAGGCGCCGGCGCCCGAGTTCGTCCCGCTGCTGCGCAATGCGCGCGGCCGGATGATGGAGATCGCGTATTATCGCGTTGAACCCCGGAACAGCGGCCGAATTCCTGAGGCTGATGAAGGAGGTGCATCACGTCCGCGGCCGGGCCGGGGCCGTGTTCTGGCAGGTCTACGAAGACGTCGCGCACCCGGAGGGTTGGGTCGAGGTCTGGTCCATGGAGAGCTGGACCGACCATCTGCGGGAAACGATCCGGCTGTCGGACGACGACAAGCGCCTGCTGTCCGAGCTGGCGACGTTTCCAGCACGAGGTGCGATCGGCCGTCGCGCTACCTGGCGGTTGATCCGCAGGAATACCTGCATCGCCATCACGGAGCTCCCGCCCCGAAACTGGCTGTCGGATCCCCGCCCAAACTGGATAGCGGTGGTTCGACGCTGGGCGGCATTGCGGCAACGGGGGCAGCGCCCAGCGGATGACAAATTCGCGATGCGAGCGCTCCGTCGACATCGTCTTGCCTATCTCTACCCACGGTTTTTCCACCGTGACAGGAGCGCTGCATGAAAAGGCATGAAACCCGGAACGACCTGCCATCCAACGTCAAATCGGTGTCCATCGACCTGTTGAACGCTCGGGTGGCTGATTGCATCGACCTCGCCCTGGTCACCAAGCAGGCGCATTGGAACCTGCGCGGCAAGGAGTTCATCGCAGTGCATGAGATGCTGGATGGCTTCCGCACCGAACTCGACGACCACGTCGATACGATGGCCGAGCGGGTCGTCCAGTTGGGCGGGACAGCGCTCGGAACGACTCAGGTGGTTGCGAAGGAAACGTCTCTGGCGCCGTATCCGCTCGATATCTCCTCGATTCCGGATCATCTGCATGCGTTGATCGAACGTTATGGCGACACGGCGAACAAGGTGCGCAAGAGCATCGACCAGGCGGCAGAATCCGGCGATGCCGACACCGCTGACATCTTCACCGGTGTTTCCCGTGGGCTGGACAAGGCGCTGTGGTTCCTGGAGGCGCACGTTACGCCCTGATCTTATGAAGGGCGGTATGGCGCTGATGCCATGCCGCCCGCCGGAGTAGCTTCGTCGGAGGCGTCAAGCGAAACGGCTGTCGCATTTGAAATAAAAAAAGTCCCGATCTTCTCACAGAAAGTTTGAACAAACGGCGCCGCGTCCCTGCCGTTGACTCCGCACCGGATCAAACGGTCCGGTGAGTGGGAAAACAGCGAAAAGAGGACGCAGATGGCTGAACAACGACACACCGGTAATCCGGGCAATTTCGCCGAGGATCGCGAGAAGGCCTCTCGCGCCGGGCACATCGGCGGTCAGCACAGCGGCGGAAACTTTGCCAATGACCGCGAACGCGCGGCCGAAGCGGGTCGCAAGGGCGGACAGCAAAGCCATGGCGGCGGCGGGGCGGAGCACAATCCCGGCAATTTTGCCCAGGATCGTGAGAAGGCTGCCGAAGCAGGCCGCAAGGGCGGCCAATCAAGTCATCGCAGTGGCGAGTAATTTTGAATACCGGGGGCGCCGCCGGGATGATCCCGGTGGCGCGGCTCGGCTGCCTTATCTCTCTGTCACAAGATCTCTCTTTCACAAGGTCGACCTATGAACGAAACGACATCCTCTGGCGGATTTCGTGAGGTGCGGGGCACATTCACGCACCCTGACGCGATGCAGGACGCTGTGGGTCGCCTTTCGGTCTCAGGGTTCGACCGAGCCGACCTGACGCTGCCGACGGATACGGACCAGCCGGCTGTAGATACAGAACAGGATGCTCAGCAGATGCGCACGCTTGCCGCCAGCACTGCGGCGAGCGTCACTGCATTGGCAGCCGCAGGCGTGACGGTTGCGACGGGAGGGGCCGCGGCGCCTGCCGCTGCGGCAGCAGTCGCGGCCGGCGGCGTTGCCGGCGGTGCGACGTATGCGGCGGAGGCCTCAGCAAACGATGCCGAACAGGAAAGCCGGACTGAGCGTGCGCGCGAGGGAAACCTTGTGCTCGCGGTGCGCACGCCCACGGCACAGAAGCAGGCGCAGGCGGCCGATATCCTGCGGGCCGCAGGCGCTGAGCACGTGGAAACTTTCAACTAGGAGAGGCGCATGGCGACGACAAAGAGTCTTGACGACCTGCTGCTGAGTTTCATCCAGGATATTTATTACGCTGAACGACAGATCCTGAAGGCATTGCCGAAAATGGCGAAGGCGGCGACAAACCAGAAATTGCAGGAGGCGTTCACGCATCACCGGGAAGAAACGCAGGGCCAGGTGGAGCGCTTGCAGAAGGCGTTCGAGGTCATGGGCAAACGTGCCCGCACCCAGACCTGCGAGGCCATCAACGGCCTGATCGAGGAAGGCGAAGAGGTCGTGGAATCCTTCCCGGAGGGACCTGTTCGTGACGCCGGCCTTGTCGCCTGTGCCCAGGCGGTCGAGCACTATGAGATTGCGCGTTATGGCACCCTGGTCGCGTGGGCCAACGCGGCGGGTCGTAAGGAACTCGTGCAGTTGTTCGAGGAAACGCTCGCCGAGGAGAAACAGGCCGATGCGTTGCTGAATCAACTGGCCAACAAGGATATCAATCCTCAGGCAATGGAAGCGGCAGCTTGATAAAGGCGTGCCGGTCGATCGGCGCACTGCGCGTCCCGGCCGGCACGTTTTCCGCCGCATGGCGTGCCCTTAGCTGACCCGTCCCCGTCGTGGTCGGGGAAGGCCGACCATCCACGGGTTTGTCTCAACCGGCACCACAAGTCGTGGATGGTCGGCCGATCTGCGCTCACCGGCGCGGCACCCTAACGGAACGCGCGGGGGCGAAGGCCGCTGTGCCACCAGGTGATCAGCGAATAGATATCGAACACCGGCACGCCCAGCGCATCCCGCAGCGAGGACGCGTAGGGCGGCATGTTCGTGCACTCCAACACGATGGCACCGACCTCCGGGTGGCGGCTCAGCAGCCGGCGGCCGGCTTCCAGTATATCTTGTGCCGCGAGGGAGACATCGAGATCATCCTTTTCCCCGAGGATCAGAACACGGAAGAACTCCTGCCCGTCCTCGGTGCCGACGAAGGGCGTATCCGCCGGCACGCCGACTGCTTCCAGGTGGCGCGGCGTCAGTGATTGCGCGGACACGGTGATGACGCCGACGCGTTTGCCCGGTGGCAGGGTCGCCTGGACCCAAGGCACCTGAATCAGCGCGCTGGTGGCGACCGGCACGCCGGTTGCCTCAGCAAGTTCCTGCTGAAACAATGACAGGAACCCGCAGTTGGTGGTGATCGCCTCGGCACCCAGGGACACCAGGTCCCGTGCAGCCTCGATGAAATTCGGCAGCAATCCGGCAGCCTTGTTGAGCACGACCCGCTTCGGATCAGCGCCCTTCACGACACGATAGAGGACCGGGAACGGCCAGGTTCCCGCGTTGCCCATATCGCCTGGGATGCGCGCGAACCGGGTCTCCAGCATCAGGATGCCCAGAGGCGCTCCGTAGATCGATTTGCCGCCGGCGGCGATCATGGTCATGCGGCTGCTCCGTTGTCTTCGCGGATCATGGCGGCACCTTTCTCTCCGATCATGATGGTGGGGGCGTTGGTGTTGCCTGTCGTCAGCGTCGGCATGACCGAGGCGTCGATCACCCGCAGACCTTGCAGACCGTGGACACGCAGCCGGGAGTCGACCACCGCCGAGGGGCCGTCGCCCATACGGCATGTCCCGACAGGATGATAGATCGTCGTCCCGAACCGCTTTGCATAATCCAGCAGGCCGTCATCGGTTATCGACGTCCTTGCCCGGCAGCGTCTCGAACGAACTGTATTGCGCGATGGCGGGCTGGGCGAAGATCTGCCGAGCGTATCGCATGCCGGCGTTCAGGACACGGATATCGGCGGGATCGGATAGATAGTTGGGCGTAATGACCGCCTTCTCGGCCGGGTCCGCGCTGCGGGCCATGATCGTGCCACGGCTGTCAGGGCGGACCGGACAGACGGCGACGGTCATGCCGTCCTCCTGCTCCAGCGTCGCCGAATTTGGTTGCGTCGTAGCTTGCCGGCGTGAACAGAAGCTGCAGGTCTGGACTGGCCTTTTCCGGTGACGAGCGGCAGAAGACCTGCGCCGTCGTCACGCCGAAGGTCAGGGCGCCATTGCCGGCGGTGAAGAAACGCACCACCTCGCGCGCCAGGCGGAGGCCGCGCGACAGTTTGTTGATCGAGATCGACCCGTGCACCCGGTGCGAAACGCGTGCCACGTAATGATCCTGCAGATTGGCGCCGACGCCGCGCAGGTCATGCACCACCGGCACACCGATCGATTGCAGATGTTCGGCCGGTCCGACACCGGAGATCTGCAACAGATGCGGCGAGTTGATCGCACCACCACACAGGATCACCTCCTTGTGGGCGCGTGCCTCGACCTCCTGGCCGTGCTGGCGGAACTTAACGCCGACGCAGCGCGTGCCGTCGAACAGCAGGCGGGAGGCCAGCGCCTCGGTCTCGACCCGCAGGTTCTGCCGGCGACCTGGCCTCGCGCAGGAAGGTCTGCGCGGTCGAGCCGCGCCAGCGTCCGCTGCGGGTCATCTGCGAGTAGCCGACGCCTTCCTGTTCCCGGCCATTGAGGTCCTTGCTGAACTTGAAGCCGGCCTGCTGCGCCGCCTCGATGAAGTGATGCGTCAGCGGCAGGATTGTTCGGTAGTCCTCGACTTTCAGCGGGCCGCCCTTGCCGCGATATTCCGGATCGGCGCCTTGCTTGTAGTCCTCCGACTTGCGGAAGAAGGGCAGCACGTCCTCGAAACTCCAGCCGCGGCAGCCCATCTGCGCCCAGCCGTCGAAATCGGCCGGATTGCCGCGCACATAAAGCATGCCGTTGATCGAGCTTGATCCGCCCAGCGTCTTGCCGCGCGGCCAGTGGATGGGTCGCTGGTCGGGGCCTGCGGCGCTGTAGTTCCAGTTGACGACCGGATGATACAGCAGCTTCAGGATGCCGGCCGGGATGTGGATCCACAGCAGAGAAGTCCTTCGGCCCGGCCTCCAGCAGCAGCACCTTCGCACCGGTTTCGCTCAGGCGCGCGGCGACGACGCAGCCGGCCGAACCGGCACCCACCACGACGTAGTCGGCTTCGATCATCGGTCTGGTTTCCCCGTTCGTGTTTCCGGCAGCAAACAGCCCCATCCGGACAGGGTCAACCCAGTGGGATTACCCGGTGGGGTGACCCGGGTGGGGTTACGCCAGTGGGGTTATGCAGTCGCCGTGATGTCCAGCCACAGGCGTCGCGCATCGCCGCGCGGATCGTGCTCGATGCGGCAGACGCGATCGAGGATCGAGCGTCGACCGCTCTGCCGTGTCGTAGGGGGGCCAGGCTGGGACCGCTGGATGCTCCGGCCGCCCCGTGCGGGCGAAGCTGCACCAAAGCGCGGCCATGGTGTCCGACAGCACCTCGGCCTCCGGTGCACCGCCGGTCGCGTTGGTCAGGTCGAGCGTGTTGAAGGTGAACGGCACGTCCATCGCGTGCGGCGCACCGAGGCGGCCCTCGAACACCGGCGTTTCCCACTCGAAGGAATACATCCACACCTTGCCGCGCCCCAGCGCGACCCGGCGCTGCGCCAGGACCCAGGAGCGGATGCGGAAATTGCTGTCGCGTGGTGATGGCGATCAGTTCCTCGGCCGGGTTCATGCCGTGGCAGAGCCGGTCATACAGCTCGATCACCCGCCCGGTATGCTTGCCGGCGATCGGCGCGACGCGGTGCAGCATGTCCTCCCGCGTCAGCGTCCGGTTCCAGACCTCGTCGACCGGGGCGAGGAAGTTCGCTGTCTCCTGCTTCATGTCGCCGATGATGATCGGGATGTCCGGCTGCACGGTCGATGCACCGGGATCGAACGGATGCACGGGGACGATGTCGCCGTCGACCACCGGCCCGAATGCGTAGCGGTCGAACAGCGGGTAGGGGGAGGCACCCAGCGCAGCCTGCGCCGGCTTGATGGCGGCGAGCAGGTCGGTGACCGGCACGGCTTGCAGATCGCTGACCGAGGCTGCGCCCAGATGCCGCATCACATGCCCGGTCAGCGCCAGTGCCCGTTCCCGCGTGCGCAGACGGACGACCGCGCCCGACTGGATGATGCCGCGATGGAACAGACCGACGGCGCGCGGCATGGTCAGCAGCACCGCCACCTTCGCCCCGCCGCCGGACTCGCCGAAGATCGTGACGTTGCCGGGATCGCCGCCGAAGCGGGCGATATTGTCGCGCACCCATTCCAGCGCCGCGATCATATCCAGCGTGCCGGCATTGCCGCTGTGCCGATAGGCTTCTCCGCCCACGGCCGAGAGGTCCAGATGGCCGAAGATGTTCAGCCTCTGGTTGACGGTGACCACGACCACGTCGTGCTTGCGCGCAAGGCGATGGCCCCAGACGCGCGGCGCGTTGGAATTGCCCCAACTGAACGCGCCGCCGTGGAACCAGACCATGACCGGTCGGCGCGCTGCGTCCGTGGCCGGCGTCCAGACGTTCAGGTTCAGGCAGTCCTCGGTTTCCGGCGATGGATCGGGCGCCCCGGAGAAATCGGCCAGTTCGGCCCGCGGGGGCGGCGCGATGCCGGCCTGCGGGCGCTTTGCTGCGGAACTCGGTGCAGTCCAGCACGCCGGACCACGGTGCCACCGGCTGCGGCGGCAGGAACCGGTTGGCGCCGCCGGTCGGTGCGCCATAGGGGATACTCTTGAAGGCGCGTATGCCCTCGACCTCTGCGCCCCGAACGTGGCCCGCGGTGGTTTCGGCAGTGTGGTCCATGCGATGCGCTCCCCCTGCACGTGATGTTACGGATCGAATAATCACGGCATGGTGGTTTGTCATTCCAGACGATGCAACCGAACGCGGGTAAGATTCATTCCGATCGACCGGGCAAGTGCGAACGATTGCGAGAGCGGATGATGATCAAGCAGCCTGGCACCTATACCAGGACTTCAACGACCCGCAGGCTTTGCCGCGTTATACCGGGATCGCAACGTTCTTCCGCACGCCGCCGACGCAGGATCTGGCGGAGGCCGATATCGGCGTGATCGGCGTGCCGTTCGACGGCGGGGTGACGAACCGCAGCGGCACGCGCCACGGGCCTCGCGCGGTGCGCGATCAGACGATCGTTGCTGCGGCGGATCAATGGCGCCACCGGCGTGCAACCGTTCGCCACCGCCCGGGTGCGCGACCTGGGCGATTGCTGGATCGAACATCCGTATGAGCTGATCGGCGCGCACTGCAGGAGATCGACGACATTCTATCGTCAGGTTGTCGCCGCCGGCGTGGTGCCGCTGTCGGTCGGGGGAGATCATTCCGTTACGCTGCCGATCCTGCGGGCGGTGGCGGCGGACCGGCCGGTCGGCATGGTGCATATCGACGCGCATTGCGACACCGGCGACGACTACATGGGCTCGCGCTTTCATCACGGCGCACCGTTCCGCCGGGCGGTGGAGGAAGGATTGCTGGATCCGAAACGCGTCATCCAGATCGGCATCCGCGGCACGACGAACGATCCGGACATGTGGGGTTTCAGCCAGCGCAGCGGCATGCGCGTGCTGGGTATGGAGGAGTTCGACGACAAGGGCTGGCGTTACGCGGCCGAGGAGGCGCGCCGCGTGGTCGGCAGCGGCCCGGTCTATCTGACCTATGACATCGACAGCCTCGATCCCGCGGAGGCGCCGGGCACCGGCACGCCGGAAGCCGGCGGGATCACGGCCTTGCAGGCACTGCGCCTGCTGCGGGCGTTGCGCGGGATCGATTTCATCGGCGGCGACCTGGTGGAGGTCGCGCCGCCGTTCGATACCGGGACGATCACCGCGTTCAACGGGGCGTCGATCCTGTTCGAAATCCTGTGCCTGCTGACCGAGGCGTGGGAACGGCGCCGAGGATAGCGCCACCTTGCCGTCGTGGCGGGCGCAGGCCCCATACGCGTTAGAATAGGAGCCGGTGGAGTGTCGCCTTCTCCCCGTCGTGGTCGGCCTTCGCCAAGGCGCAGGCCCGCCATCCATGGCTTCTCTTGTCATCAGCACCGCGAGGGCGGGCGCCATGAAGGTGGCCCTGCCGCCTTGACAACGACCCCACGGCCCGTGCCTGCTTTGGCTGTCACCACGAATGCCAGGACAGACATGATCTGCGATCCCGTGACGTTGGAGATCATCCGCGGCGCCCTCCGCGCCGGACAGGCGGAGATGGAGGCGCTGCTGAACGCACCGCGATCTCCGCCTTCATCCGCGAGAAGAAGGACTTCTATACGGCGATCTTCGACGCCGAGGGGCGGCTCGCGGTCGGCTCCAATGTGCCGATCTTCGGCGACGTCACCGCGCCCGTCCTGGCGGCGTTTCCCGCCGCGACGATGCGCGCCGGCGATCTTTACTGGTTCAGCGATTGTTACGGCTCCCGCGGCGCGGTGTCGCACAGCAACGACCAGGTGTTCCTTGCACCGGTGTTCCATGATGGCGCGCTGAGTGCCTTCGTCATGGGTTGGGCGCATTTCGCCGATATTGGCGGGTTGCGCCCGGGCTCAATCAGCCCAGACGCCACCGACATCTTCCAGGAAGGCATCATCGTCCCGCCGACGAAGCTGATCGATGCGGGCGTGACCAACGAGGCGGTGCTGAACCTGTTCCACCGCAATTCCCGCTTTCCCGAACAAAGCCGCGGTGACACAAGCGCGCTGATGGCCAGTGTCGACACCGGCGTGCGGCGTCTTGGGGAGATCCTGCGCCGCTTCGGCGCCTCGGTCGTCGCCGATGCGTTCAGGCAATTGCTGGTACGCACCGAATCCCATGTCCGCCACAGCCTGCAGGAGACATTTCCCGTCGGTAGCCACAGCTTCACGGATGCGATCGATTCCGACGGCCACGGCAACGGGCCTTTTCGCATGCGGCTGACAATGACCCGCACGCCGGACGACCGTTTTACCCTGGATACGACCGCGACCGATGATCAGGCCGTGGGGCCGGTGAACTACCTGATGAACCCGCATATGCCCGGCACGGCGCTTGGCCTGTTCTTCCTTGGCGGCGATGCCTCGCATGTCTGCAACGCCGGCGGGGCACAGGCTATCGATGAGGTCAAATTGCGCGAGGGCTCGTTGCTGGCACCGCGTTTCCCGGCGCCGCTGGGCCTGCGCGGCGTGACAATGATGCGGATGCTGGCAGCGCTGAACGGGTTGGTGAATGTCGCGGGCGGCAAGGCCCCTGCCGCTCATTCCGCCTATGTCATCATCCTGCTGCGCGGTGTTCATCACGGCCACACCTTCCTCATGTCCGACGGCGTCGGTGTAGGCTACGGCGCTCGGCCTGACGCCGACGGTCTCGATGCTGTTTATTTCGTAGCGCAAGAAAACTACCCGGTGGAGTTCCTGGAGCTGAACTATCCGGTCCGGCTCCTCGGCTACGGCATCCATCGCGACAGTGGCGGCGCTGGACGCTTCCGCGGCGGCTGCGGCCTGGTGCGGGAATATGAGGTGCTGGCAGAGACGGCCATGCTGTCGATGCGTCTCGACAGCGTCGATAACCCCCCCTGGGGCACGGCTGGCGGGAAATCCGGCGGCAGCGGCAGTGCAATCGTCAATCCGACGCTGCCGGAGCAACGCCGCCTGAAGCCTCTGTCCGACGGCAACATCCTGCGGCGCGGCGATATCCTGCTTCTGTCCACCGGTGGCGGCGGCGGTTACGGCCATCCCTATGACCGGCCGGCCGAACAGGTGCTGCTGGACGTACTGGATGGTTTCGTTTCCGCCGAAGCGGCGCTGGCCGAATACGGCGTTGTGATCCGTGGCGAGACAGTGGATCGCGCGGCGACAGAGGCACGCCGCGCCGAGCGGTCCGGGACCAAGGCCTTCCATCGTGGAACTTATGTCGATGCTATCGTCTGAAGGCCTGATCATTGCCGTCGATATTGGCGGCACGTTCACCGACATCACGCTTGCGGACCCGGCGACTGCCCTTGTGCTGCGCGCCAAGACCCCCAGCACGCCGCACGACCCGTCCGAGGCGTTCCTGATCGGCGTGCGCATGGTGCTGGACGCCGCGTGCGCGGAGCCGCGTGCTGTCGGGCGGGTGCTCCACGGTACGACGGTGGCGACGAACCTGATCCTGGAAGGTAAGGGAGCGCACACCGTCCTGGTGACGACGCGCGGATTCCGCCATGTGCTGGAGATCGGGCGTCAGGACATTCCACGCGCCGCCAATCTCTATGCCTGGCGCAAACCGCAGCGACCTGTGCCGCCGCGCCGGGTGCTGGAGGTCGACGAACGCATCGCCGCCGACGGCAGCGTGCTGCGGTCGCTTGACGACACCGATGTCTTGGCCCTGGCCGACCGCTGCCGGGAACTGGGCGCAGAGGCGGTGGCGGTCTGCCTGCTGCACTCCTTCTCAAACCCGGCCCATGAACGTCGCGTGGCAGAGATCCTGCGCGGCGTGCTACCGGGGGTGGCCGTGACCGCCTCGGTCGATGTGCTGCCGATCGTTCGCGAATACGAGCGCAGCGTGGCGACGATCCTGAACGCGCGCATCATGCCGGCAGTCTCCACCTATGTCGCGAAGCTGGAAGAGCGGTTGTCCGGGGCTGGAATCGCGGCGCCGTTGCTGCTGATGCAGTCGAACGGTGGCGTCGCAGGCTCGGCGGTGATCCGCCGGGCGCCTGCCGTGACGGCGCTGTCCGGTCCGGCCGCGGGTGTGATCGGAGCCCGCGATGCTGCCGCTGCGGCAGGGTTCGGTCACCTGATCACCGTCGATATCGGGGGCACCAGTGCCGATATCTGTCTCATGCGCGATGGCCGCATCGATCTGACGCATCGCGGCCGTGTCGGAGAATGGCCGCTGCCTTTGCCGATGGTCGATATGGTCACGATCGGCGCCGGTGGCGGTTCGCTGGCACAGATTGAACGCGGCGCGCTGATCGTCGGGCCAGCCAGTGCCGGCGCCCGTCCCGGGCCTGCCTGCTACGGCCTGGGCGGTGAGCGCCCGACGGTGACCGATGCGCATCTGGTACTGGGCCATCTGCCGGGCAACCTGCTGGGCGGGAGCATGACCCTCGACGTCGCCAGGGCTCGCATCGCGATCGAAACCCATGTCGCGCACCCTCTGGGCCTCTCTTTGCATGAGGCGGCGCGCGGCATCCTGGCGATCGCCAACGGCAACATGATCGGCGCCATCCGCATTGTTTCGGTCGAGCGAGGGCATGATCCCCGCGACTTCGCCTTGATGGGCTTCGGCGGTGCGGGGCCTCTGCACGCCTGCGCCCTGGCCGAGGCGCTGGACATTGCCACCGTCCTGATCCCGCCAGCGCCGGGTGTGCTATGTGCCGAAGGGTTGCTGGCAGCGCAGTTGCGCGCGGAATTCACCCGTTCGGTCCTCTCGTCGGCCAATATGTCCGAAGATGATCTGGACAGCGGCGTTTGCCGCCCTGGAAGCCGACGCGACCGCGTGGCTGGCGGAGGAGGAGGTGCCGGTCACCGACCGTCGGATCGGTCGTACGGCGCTGATGTGCTACGAAGGGCAGGGGTCCGAACTGCCGGTGCCCTGGGCAGGCAACCTGGCGGCCGCGTCGGCCGCTTTCGCCGAGGCGCACAAGACGCTGTATGGGTTCACGCTCGCTGCGCCGGTCCGGCTGGTGACGATCCGCGTCGATGCCGCTGGTGTGCTGCCGCCGCCGTCACGGGCGCCGTTGCCGGCAGGGTCGGGAGTGACGCCGGTCGGCCAGTTAGACGTGCATTTCGAGGCGGCAACCAGGCAGGCCGCGGTTTACGACCGGGGCACGATGGGGGCCGGGGACCGGTTCGACGGACCGGCGATCGTCACGCAGTTGGACGCGACGACCCTGGTGCCGCCGAGCTGGTCGGGTGCCATGCACGCCAGCGGCATGCTGGTCCTCAGACGCTCAGAATAACGCGGCGGTGGGGCTTCGCCTATGGCCCACGCAGCGGTCCCCCGAGGCGCTCCCCCGAAGCTGCACCGTCAGGCCAGCCAGTTTCTGCACACCGCCGACAACCGCTCCGCCACAAAGACGATGACGAAGACGACGATCAGCAGCAGCGAGACCTCGCTGATACTGGAACAGGTTCATCGCGGTCAGCAGCTGGAAGCCGATGCCGCCGGCGCCGACGAAGCCCAGAACCAGCGATGAGCGGATGTTCTCGTCCAGGCGGTACAGTCCGATGCCGGCCAGCGCCGGCAGCACCGATCGGCACCACGCCGTGGGTGAACACCTGCATCCGGCTGGCGCCGGTCAGCGACAGGGCGTCGATCGGCGCCATGTCCATGTTCTCGATCGTCTCGGCGAACAGCCGGCCCAGCATGCCGACCGAATGCACCGCCAGTGCCAGCCCGCCGGGGAACGGACCCAGACCCACCGCGGTGACGAACAGCAGCGCCCACACCAGATCCGGCACCGCTCGGGTGAAGCCGATAATGCCGCGCGCGAGATAATACAGCCAGCGCGACGGCGTGACGTTGGACGCCGCCAGCACCGACAGCGGCAGCGCCAGGACGATGCCGCCGATCGTGCCGAAGATGGCGATGTCGATGGTCTCCAGCGCCGGCCACGCGGCGTCGGGCAGCTTGGAGAAGTCCGGGCGGCGTGGCGCGCCGGATGATGTCCACCATGCCGTGGAAGCCGGTGACCAGATCCTGCGGCCGCGCCTGCACGACGATCAGCGACTGCACGACGATCGCGAGTCCGAGGACGACGAACGACGCTGCGCAGCGCGATCGCCGCCGATCCCAGGCATGGCGTCCAGCCGGAACGGGCGGCTTCCGCGGCCGAAGGTCGCGGTCCGCTGTATCGACAGGCCGCTCATGCTGCCCTGCTCGATAGAGATCCTGCACCTCGGCTTGCGACAGGCCGGCGCGTCGATCGGTCGAACGATCGCCCGCCCGTCGCGCATGCCGACGACGCGATCGGCATAGGCGAAGGCCAGGTCGACCTGATGCAGCACGCACAGCACCGCCAGGCCGTCGTGATGCGCCAGGCGCCGCAGCAGGCGCATGATCTCCTGCGCGGCTTCGGGGTCGAGGCTCGCCACCGGCTCGTCGGCCAGCAGCACAGCGGCCGCTGCACCAGCGCGCGGGCGATCGCCACACGCTGCGCCTGGCCGCCGGACAGCGTGCCGGCGCGCTGCGCCGCCAGATGCGGCCAGTCCGACCTGGCCGCAGGTGCTCATGCGCGGCGCGGCAGTTCCTCGGCCGGCAGACCGCCGAGAGCGGTCCACAGCGTCTGGTTGCGGCCCAGCGCGCCGCAGGCGACGTTGGCGAGCACGCTGCGGCGGCGCACCAGGTTCGCCTGCTGCCAGATCATCGCCAGGTCCAGCCGCGCGCGGCGCAGCGTCTCGCCGGTCGAGCTGTGTCAGGTCGCGTGCCGTTCAGCCAGACCTCGCCCGCGGTCGGCGTCAGCGCGCGGGTGATGCAGCGCAGCAGCGTCGTCTTGCCGCAGCCGTTGCCGCCCAGGACGACCAGCAACTCGCCGGCTCTGACGTCGAGGTCGAGGCCGCGCAGCGCCTAGCTTGCCGTTGGGGTAGCGCAGGGTCAGCCCGCGCACCGCAAGGCGCGCGGCGGCGATGCGGCGGCGTCAGCTGAGCTTCTCCAGGTCGATGTTGAGCGTCTTCACCAGGTCGCGGATGCCGTCATAGGCCGCGTCGGTCTGCGGCACGAAGCGGTGGCCGCCGAGGCCCATGATCTTGCGGTCGGCTTCCGGCAGCGCGGAGAGGTCGAGGGTCTGCAGCGCCTCGGTCAGCCGCGCCTTGAAGCCGGCCGGCAGGTCGCCGCGCACGGTGATCGGATCGGTCGGGATCGGATCGGACTTCCACAGGAAGACCACGTCGCCGTCCTTGTAGTGGCCGCGCTGGGTGGCCGATTCGAGCTGCTCGCTGTTCAGTTCGCCGGCGTCGACCTTGTGGTTGTACAGCGCCTCGAACGACGCCGTGTGGCTGCCGGCGTAGATCGCCTTGATGTCCTTGTCCGGATCGATGCCGGCCTTGCGCAGGCCATAGGCCGGGAACAGGTGGCCGGAGGTGGAGGCCGGGATCGGAGAACGCGAAGGAATGGCCGCGGATCTCGGCGACCGTCTTGATGCCGGAGCCGGGCGTAGGTGACCAGGCTGGCCCAGTAGCTGTCGGGCTTGCCGTCCTTGTTGGCGAACGCGGCGACGGCCTCGGCCTTGGCGACCTGGTGCGCCAGCACGTAGCCGAGCGGGCCGAACTCGCCGATTTCGAGCTTGCCGTTGCGCATGGCTTCGATCTCGGCGTTGTAGTTGGTGGTGACGTAGATCTTGACCTCGCAGCCGATCTTCTCGCCGAGCAGCTTGCCGATATGGTCGTAGATCGGCACCAGCTTGGCGGAGGTGTCGAACGGTTCGACGCCGAAACGGACGATGCCGTCATTCGGGCAGTCGGCATTGGCTGCGAACGCGGCGGGTGCGGCGGCGGCGATGGCGGTTGCCATCAGCATGAGGCGGACAGTGTGCTTCACGTCGGTGACCCTTGGATTGGTTTCGCTGTCCGGGTCATAGCGGCCGCCACGGCTGGGGTTTGTGACGTGTTCATGAAGTTGGCGGCGATGTGCGGATGAATATTCGGGTTATCCGAATATGTGGACGTGTCAGGCGCACTTTTCGGCTGCGTACCGATATCGCGGGAACAGCCATCGGATGACAGCCCGGTCCTGAGCCGGGCTGTCATGTGCGGGGGCGGGCGCCTGGCAGCACACCGCCGAGTCGCATCGGTTCAGCGCGGCAGCGTGCTCGTCCCCATCAGGAACTGATCGACCGCGCGGGCGCATTGCCGGCCCTCGCGGATCGCCCAGACCACCAGCGACTGACCGCGGCGCATGTCGCCGGCGGCGAACAGCTTCTCGCGCGACGTCCGGTACTCGACCGTATTCGCCAGCACATTGCCGCGCTGGATCCAGTTCGACGCCGGCCTGCTCCAGCAGCGCGTCGCGCCGCGGACCCAGGAAGCCCATCGCCAGCAGCACGAGATCGGCCTTCAGCTGGAATTCGCTGCCGGGGACTTCCTTCATCGTCATGCGGCCGTCCGGCGCCGTTCCCAGTCGATGCACACGCAGTCCAGCGCCGTGACCTGGCCGTTCTCGCCGACGCGCATCCTTGGTCAGCACCGACCAGTCGCGCTCGACAGCCTTCGTCATGCGCGTGCGAGGAGCGCAGCTTGTTCGGCCAATCCGGCCAGACCATCGCCTTGTTTTCCTTCACCGGCGGCTTCGGCATGATCTCGATCTGGGTGATCGAGGCCGCGCCCTGTCGCGCCGAGGTGCCGATGCAGTCCGACCCGGTATCGCCGCCGCCGATCACCACGACATGCTTGCCCTTGGCGCTGATCGTGCCGGTCGGGGCGCCGCCACGCTCTCATCGTCGCCGGCGCCGCGCTTGTTCTGCTGCGTCAGGAAGTCCATCGCGTAATGGATGCCGTCGAGGTCGCGGCCGGTCGACGTCGAGGTTGCGCGGCCATTCGGCGCCGCCGGTCAGCGCCACGGCATCGAACTCCGCCAGCAATGCGTCGACCGTGACGTCGCGGCCGACCTCGGTGTTGGTGCGGAACGTCACACCTTCGGCCGCCATCTGCTCCATGCGGCGGTCGATCAGGTGCTTTTCCATCTTGAAGTCGGGGATGCCGTAGCGCAGCAGCCCGCCGATGCGGTCCTGCTTCTCGATCAGCGTCACCGCGTGGCCGGCGCGGGCCAGTTGCTGCGCGCAGGCCAGGCCGGCCGGGCCGGATCCGACGACCGCGACGCGCTTGCCGGTCTTGGCCGCGGGCGGCAGCGGCACGATCCAGCCTTCCTCCCAGCCGCGATCGACGATGGCGCACTCGATGGTTTTGATGGTCACCGGGTTGTCGTCGATGTTCAGCGTGCAGGACGCCTCGCACGGCGCCGGGCAGATGCGGCCGGTGAATTCCGGGAAATTGTTGGTGGAGTGCAGGTTGATCGACGGCCTGCTCCCACTGCTCGCGGTAGACGAGATTGTTCCAGTCCGGGATCATGTTGTTGACCGGACAGCCGTTGTGACAGAACGGAATGCCGCAATCCATGCAGCGCGCCGCCTGGCCGTTCAGCTCCTCCGCCGGCAGCGGTTTGGTGAATTCCTTGAAGTTCTTCACCCGCAGCTCGGGCTTTTCATAGCCGCGGTCGTGGCGGTCGATTTCCAGAAATCCGGTCAGCTTACCCATGTTCGTCTCCAGATCTTCGCCGGTTACGCCGGCGCCATGTCATGGCCGGGCTTGGCCCGCGCCATCCATGTCTTGACGGTGTAGGTGCTCGGGAACGGCGTGGATCGGCCGGGAGCGAGCCCGGCCATGACATCGCAAGCGGACGTCGGCCGTCGTCATGCTCACTCCGCCGCAACGGTCGCGGCGGCCTCCTGCTCGCTCTTCAGGTCCAGCAGCGCGCGCCGGTAGTCGCGCGGCATGACCTTCACGAAGTGCGGCAGCGCGGCGTCCCAGTCGTCCAGCAAAGCGCGCGCGCGGCTGCTGCCGGTGAACAGCAGATGCCGCTCGACCAGGATGCGCAGCCGCTCGGCGTCGAAGCGCAGCGGATCGCCCATGCCGTTGTCCTCGACGCTGACCGAGCGCTGCCGCGGCCGGCCGGCCGCATCGGCCAGGCCCAGTTCGGCGGCGCCGATCTTCTCCAGGTCGACGCCCGCCATGTTGCACAGCTTCGAGAACGAGCCCGTCGGCATCGTAGACATAGGCGATGCCGCCCGACATGCCGGCGGCGAAGTTGCGGCCGGTCTCGCCGAGCACCACCACCACGCCGCCGGTCATGTATTCGCAGCCGTGGTCGCCGCAGCCTTCGACCACCGCGACGGCGCCGGAGTTGCGCACCGCGAACCGCTCGCCGGCGACGCCCTGGAAGTAGGCCTCACCGGCGATCGCGCCGTACAGCACCGTGTTGCCGACGATGATGTTCTCCGCCGGATCGCGCTGACGCCGGGCGGCTGACGCACCACCACGCGCCCGCCGGACAGGCCCTTGCCGACATAGTCGTTGGCATCGCCGGTCCAGGTACAGCGACACGCCGCGCGACAGGAACGCGCCGAAACTCTGGCCGGCGTTGCCGGTCAGAGGGACCGAGATGGTGTCCTCCGGCAGTCCGGCATGGCCGTACCGTCGGGCCACCTCGCCCGACAGCATCGCGCCGACGGTGCGGTTGACGTTGCGGATCGGATGCTCGATCCGCACCGGCGTCGGCTTTCCAGCGCCGGCGCGGCCTCGCGATCAGCACCTGGTCCAGCGCCTTGTCGAGGTGATGGTTCTGGCTTTCGCAGTGGTAGATGCCGACGCCCGGCTTGATCGCCGGCTGATACAGGATCTTGCGACAGATCGACGCCGTGCGCCTTCCAGTGCTCGACCGCGCGCCGCATGTCCAGCTTGCCGACCTGGCCGACCATCTCGTTGAACGTGCGGAAGCCGAGTTGCGCCATCAGCTCGCGCACTTCTTCGGCGATGAAGAAGAAGAAGTTGATGACGTGCTCCGGCGTGCCGGTGAAGCGCTTGCGCAGCACCGGGTCCTGCGTCGCGACGCCGACCGGGCAGGTGTTCAGATGGCACTTGCGCATCATGATGCAGCCGGCGGCGATCAGCGGCGCGGTGGCGAAGCCGAACTCGTCGGCGCCCAGCAGCGCGCCGATCACGACGTCGCGGCCGGTGCGCAAGCCGCCATCGACCTGCACCGCGATGCGGCCGCGCAGCCCGTTCAGCACCAGCGTCTGCTGCGTCTCGGCCAGGCCGATTTCCCACGGCGAGCCGGCATGCGTCAGCGAGGTCAGCGGGCTGGCACCGGTGCCGCCCTCGAAGCCCGGCGATCGTGACGTGATCCGCGCGCGCCTTCGACACGCCGGCCGCGACCGTGCCGACGCCGACCTCGGACACCAGCTTGACCGAAATGCGCGCCTTCGGATTGGCGTTCTTCAGGTCGTGGATGAGCTGCGCCAGATCCTCGATCGAGTAGATGTCGTGATGCGGCGGCGGCGAGATCAGGCCGACACCCGGCGTCGAGTAGCGCACGCGGGCGATGTTGCGGTCCACCTTGTGGCCCGGGCAACTGTCCGCCTTCGCCGGGCTTGGCGCCCTGCGCCATCTTGATCTGGATGTCGTCGGCGTTGACCAGATATTCCGTCGTCACACCGAACCGGCCGGAGGCGACCTGCTTGATGGCCGAGCGCTCGGAATCGCCGTTCGGCAGCGGCTTGTAGCGATCGGATTCCTCGCCGCCCTCGCCGGTGTTGGACTTGCCGCCGATGCGGTTCATGGCGATCGCCAGCGTGGTGTGCGCCTCGCGCGAGATCGAGCCGAAGCTCATCGCGCCGGTGGCGAAGCGCTTGACGATGTCCTTCGCCGGTTCGACTTCCTCGATCGGCACCGGCGTTGTCGGCGAAATTGAACTCCATCAGGCCGCGCATGGTCAGCAGCCGCTCGCTCTGATCGTTGATGGTGCGGGTGAATTCATTGAACTCGGCGGGGAGGTTGCCGCGCACCGAATGCTGCAGCCGGGCGATCGAGTTCCGGCGTCCAGGCATGCGTCTCGCCGCGCAGGCGGAACGCGTAGTCGCCGCCGACATCCAGCATGTCGCGGTAGATCGGGTTGTCGCCATAGGCGTTGCGATGGCGGGTGACCGCTTCCTCGGCGATTTCCTTGAAGCCGACGCCCTCGATCGTCGTCGCCGTGCCGGTGAAGCACTTGTCCACGAACGCCGAGGACAGCCCGACCGCGTCGAAGATCTGCGCGCCGCAATAGGATTGGTAGCGTGGAGATGCCCATCTTGGACATCACCTTCATGATGCCCTTGCCGACCGCCTTGAGGTAGTTCTTGCGGACGTCGTAGGCGGACATGGCCAGCTTGGTCTGGTGCGGATCTGCTCCAGCGTTTCGAACGCGAGATAGGGATTGATCGCCTCCGCGCCATAGCCGGCGAGCACGCAGAAATGATGCACTTCGCGCGCTTCGCCGGTTTCGACCACGAGCCCGGTGCGCATGCGCAGGCCCTGGCGGATCAGATGGTGATGCATCGCCGCCGTGGCGAGCAGCGCCGGGATCGGGATGCGATCCGGCCCGACCGCGCGGTCCGACAGGATCAGGATGGTGTAGTCGGCCAGCACCGCCTCGGTCGCCTCCTGGCAGATGCGCTCGATCGCTCGCTCCATGCCCGCGGCGCCTTCGCTCGGCCGGCCAGGTGGTGTCGATCGTCTGGGTGCGGAACGCGCCGCCGGCGAGGTTCTCGATGTCGCGGATCTTCTCCAGGTCGGCGTTGGTCAGGATCGGCTGCGACACCTCCAGCCGGTAGTGGTTGCCGGCGTGGTGACCCAGCAGGTTCGGCCGCGGCCCGATGATCGAGACCAGCGACATCACCAGTTCTTCGCGGATCGGATCGATCGGCGGGTTGGTGACCTGGGCGAAGTTCTGCTTGAAGTAGTTGAACAGCAGCTTCGGCTTGTCCGACAGCACCGCCAGCGGCGTGTCGGTGCCCATCGAGCCGACCGGATCGTCGCCGTCGCGCCCCATCGGCTCGAGGAAGAACTGCATGTCCTCCTGCGTGTAGCCGAACGCCTGCTGATGCTGCAGCAGCGCTTCCGGGTCGTTCGGCCGCGGCTGTCCGCGCTCTTCGGTGTCGGGCAGTTCCTCCAGCTTGAACTGGGTCTGCTTCAGCCATTCCGCGTAAGGATGCTCGCGCGCCAGCTTCTGCTTGATCTCGTCGTCGTCGATGATGCGGCCTTCTTCGAGGTCGATCAGCAGCATCTTGCCGGGCTGCAGGCGCCATTTGCGGACGATCTTCTCCTCCGGCACCGGCAGCACGCCGGCTTCCGAGGCCATGATCACATGGTCGTCGTCGGTGACGACGTAGCGCGCCGGACGCAGACCGTTGCGGTCGAGCGTGGCGCCGATCTGCCGTCCGTCGGTGAAGGCGATCGCCGCCGGCCCGTCCCACGGCTCCATCAGCGCGGCGTAGTATTCGTAGAACGCCTTGCGTTCCGGATCCATCAGCGGATTGCGCCCAGGCCTCCGGGATCAGCATCATCATCGCATGCGCCAGCGAGTAGCCGCCGGCGACCAGGATCTCCAGCGCGTTGTCGATGCAGGCGGTGTCCGACTGGCCGTGCGGGATGATCGGCCACATCTTGTTCAGGTCGGGCCCGATCAGATCGGATTCCATCGACCGCCGCCGCGCGTACATCCAGTTGACGTTGCCGCGGACGGTGTTGATCTCGCCGTTATGGGCCAGGAACCGGTACGGGTGCGCCAGCTTCCAGGACGGGAACGTGTTGGTCGAGAAACGCTGATGCACCAGCGCCAGCGCCGACGTGGTCAGCGGATTGCGCAGGTCGTGGTAGAAACTGCCGACCTGCGTCGCCAGCAGCAGACCCTTGTAGACCACCGTCCGGGTCGAGAAGGACGGCATATAGAGTTCGGTGACACCCGGAATGTTCCGCTTCTCCGCCAGGCTGGCGCAGATTGTTCAGGATCTGCTTGCGGATCGCCAGGATCTTGCGCTCGAACGCGTCCTGGTCGCGGATCGACAGGTTGGACGCGACGATCGCCTGGCGGATCACCGGCATGGTCTCGATCACCGTCTTGCCGAGGCCGGTCAGGTCGGTCGGCACGTCGCGCCAGCCGACCATGGTCTGGCCTTCCTTGGCGACCACCTGCTCGAAATGCTGGATGACATAGTCGCGCGCCTGCTTGTCGCGCGGCAGGAAGCACATCGCGACCGCATAGCGGCCGAGCGGCGGGCAGGGACTTGCCGTTGGCGCGCGCCCAATCGGCGAGCAGCGCGTCGGGCATCTGGATCAGGCAGCCGGCGCCGTCGCCCACCAGCGGATCGGCACCGACCGCGCCGCGATGATCCAGGTTCTCCAGGATTTTCAGGCCCTGGGTGATGATATCATGAGATTTTCGGCCCTTGATGTTCACCACGAAGCCGACGCCGCACGCGTCGTGCTCGTTGCGGGGATCGTACAGGCCTTGTCTCACAACCTCATGCATGAACCGACTACCTCAGGCGACCTTCGTAATTTCGTATGGGATGCGCACGGACGCGCAAGCGGACCTTTCTGCCCGTTACCTGGACAAATGGCAACATTCCTGTCGCAGTGCAGCGTAGGCGAACGGAGCGGCCCGCGGCAAGGCGTCGGATGGCGCTGGCGTGGAGGTTTCCCAACGGCAATGTACGCATCCCGCGCATCCCGACACGATGGCCAGAACGCGAGACCGGCTGAACATGGCTGCCATGTCCCGCTCGCGACCGCTTGGCGGTGCCGCCCGGTCCCGGTCTTACTCATCCGCACCGGCCCGTGCCAGGATAGGGTTGTCCCGTTTAACCAGGAGGAAACCGCATGATTACGCTCTATGGCATGGGCAGCCCGAACGTCGTCAAGGTCTATATCGCGCTGGAGGAACTGGCGCTTCCCTATGAGGTCAAGCCGGTCGACGTGTTCACCGGCCAGCAATTCGATGACGCGTTCCTGAAGCTCAACCCGAACGCCAAGGTGCCGGTGATCGTCGATCCGGACGGACCGGGCGGCAAGCCCTACACCTGCTTCGAATCCGGTGCGATCCTGCTGTATCTGGCGGAGAAGACCGGCAAGCTGCTGCCGAAGGACCCGGCGGCGAAATACGACGCGAACCAGTGGCTGATGACCCAGATGTCAACCGTCGGGCCGATGTTCGGCCAGATGGTGCATTTCATGCGCTTCGCTCCGGCCGGCAACGACTATTCCAAGAGCCGTTACCAGACGCAGGCGCACCGGGTGACCGAGGTCATCGATCAGCGCCTGGCAGGCCGGGACTATCTCGCCGGCGAATACTCGGTCGCCGACATCGCGACCTTCCCCTGGCTGCGCAATATCCCCGCGTTGATCGGGGCCGACGCGATGGCGAAATAGCCGAACGTCGCGCGCTGGGTGAAGGCTATCGACGAACGTCCGGCGGTCAAGGCGGCGCTGGCCAAGGTCGATGCGGTGCGCGCACAGACCACACCGTTCGACAAGGCCTCGGCGGAAGCGCTCGACAAGGTGTTCGGCCGCGGCAAGTTCGCTGCCTGATTTGCTACGGCGGCGGCGGCAATCAGTAGTGGTAGTAGCCGCCGCCGCCGAACAGCAGGAACAGAACAATGATGATGATTACCAGCGTCAGCCCGCCGCCGTAATGCGCGCCGCCGTAGTATCCGGATCGGTAACCGTAATAGCCACCGCCTCCGAACAGCAGGAACAGGATCAGCAGGATCAGGATCAGGCCCATGGCTTTGCCCCTTTCTCGGAACAGGTATGGTTCGTTCCGCTGAAACGAAGCAGCCGGGCCGTCTGTTCGCCCGCCCCGTGACGGAAAACGCTTCGGAGCGGTAAACATCGGGTCATGGTACAATCAGCATCGTCGTCCGCAGCAGGCACGCGTCCGGCTCAGTATCCTGCCCCCTGGCATCCCGCCCGTCTTGCAGCGCGACGCCCGTTCCTCGACCGGCGCGCCGCGCTGACACGCGATACAAGAAGCTTCCTGACAGACCGTGGCTACGCTGAGGTAGAGACTCCCTACGCCGTCACCGCGCCGGGGGAGGAAGTGCATCTGCGCGCGTTCGCAACGGCGCGGGAACTCCCCGATGGCGGACATCAGCCGCTCTGGCTGCATACCAGCCCCGAGTTCGCCATGAAGCGCCTTCTCGTCGGCGGCAGCGGCCCGATCTTCCAGTTCGCTCGGGTCTGGCGCAACGGTGAGGCCTCCGATCTCCACGCGCCCGAGTTCACCATGCTGGAATGGTACCGGCCCGGCGCCGGCATGGACGAACTGATCGCCGAGACGACCGATCTGCTGCGCGCCGTCCTGCCGCCTGTCGTTACCTGCCGCGGTGCAACGACAGACCTGTCCGTCATCGAGCGTGTGACGGTCGCCGAGGCCTTTGCACGCTACGCCGGTGTGCCCGATCTGCTGTCGATCGGAGAGGATGAAGCTGCGCTCGCCGCCGCCGCCGGCGCACGTCTGCGATCAGGCGAGACCTGGGAAGACCTGTTCTTTCGCCTGCTGTTGGAGCGGATCGAACCTCATCTCGGCCGCACTCATCCGAGCTTCCTCACCCATTGGCCGGCTGCGCAGGCTGCACTCGCACGTCGCGATCCAGCCGATCCGCGCGTGGCGGAGCGGTTCGAGTTGTTCGTCTGCGGCATCGAACTTGCCAACGCATTCGTGGAGCTGACCGACGCAGACGAGCAGCGTGCCCGCTTCGTCGCCGATCGCGCACGGCGCGCCGGGCTGGGCGGGCAGGACTGGCCGATGGACGAGGACTTCCTTGCCGCCCTGCAACATGGCATGCCCCCGGCCTCGGGCATCGCGCTCGGATTTGACCGCCTGGCGATGATTGCCGGAGGGGCCGAGCGGATCGCCCAGGTGTTGTGGCTGCCGCCGGCCGATCTCATGTAATCGGGACAACAGGAGGCGTTCCAATGTCCCGTCGTCTGCCATCGCTCATGGCGTTCGGCCTTGCCAGTCTCCTGGTGGCCGGATGTGTCGACAGGCTGGCGCAGCGTCAGGCGGAACTCGCCCGTTGGGTCGGTCGGCCGGAGACGGAGCTGGTGTCGGTGATGGGTGCCCCGGCCCGATCCTATGCGACCGAGGGGATAAAGGTGCTGACTTATGAGGAAAGCCGCGTCGATATCATCCCGGGCAGCCCGTTCTATCAGGGCTATGGGCCTTACTGGTTGGGCACCAGCTATGCATTGCCGCCACAAGCCGTGAACCTCCGCTGCGATACGAATTTCACCGTTGCGGACGGTGTGGTTAAAGGGTTCAGCCTGCGCGGCAATGCCTGCGGCTAGCACCGCGGATGGGCACCTGCGCCGCAACCTCCGGCGTCGCGTCCCGGTTGAGCGGCCGATCGAGGCGGCCTGCATCCATCCTGAGCACGATGATTAGCCGGGAGGGCGAACCGCGGCACTGCGTCTGGCGTCAGCCCTTGTTCTCGTGCTGAGGCTTTCCTTTGCGCGGGGTGGACGCCATGTCGTGCAGCTCCTTCTCATTCATGGATTTTTCCATTGATCGGGCGGCGCCCCGGAGATCCTTTTTGTTCTGTTCCCCGCGCTTGGCGGCAAGCGCTGCGCCGGCCGCCATCTGCTGCGCCTTGGATTTTGCGGGCATCCCGGTTCTCCCTTCTGGCTTCCACAGAAACGCGCCCGATGCCGCGGGATGCATCACATGCGCATCACATGGGGGCGGAACCGGCGTTCGTCGCGCAAAGGCGCCGGTGCAATCGTGAGCACCGCCTTGCATCCTGCGCCATGGCTGCTCGTTTCGTGAGCTTGACGACGCATCGATTTTGTCGACCAGACGGGACATGCCCATGGACCTTCGCCGTTTTCCGTTTCTCACCCAGGCCGCCGATCAGGATCGCATGCCGGTCGCGTTGCTCAGTGGCTTCCTTGGCAGCGGCAAGACCACCATGGTCAATGCTCTGCTGCGCGACCCCCGCCTCGCCGGCACCGCCGTCGCGGTCAATGAGTTCGGCGCCATCCCGATCGATCGGGACCTGATCGATCACGGACCGGACAAGACCATCGTGCTGGCCAATGGCTGCCTGTGCTGCAACCTGTCGGGCGACCTGGAATCGGCAATGATGCGCCTGTTCACCCGACGTGAGGACGGCGTGATCCCGCACTTCAAACGCCTGATCGTCGAGCCGTCGGGCCTGGCTGATCCGGCACCGATCGCGCAGGCGATCCTGCGCAATCCGACGATGGCGCGGACCATGCGGCTGGCCGCGATCGTCACACTGGTGGACTCCCTGTTCGGCCTGACGCAACTGGCGAACCACCCGGAGACCAGCAAGCAGGTGGTGCTCGCTGACCGGATTGTCCTGACCAAGCCCGACCTGGCCGATGCGGCGTCGTCCGGCGCGTTACGGGCGGGGCTGCTGGCGATCAACGGTCTCGCCCCCATTCTGTCGGCGGAGAGGGGCGATATCGATGCGGCGATGCTGTTCCCGCCCGATTTCCTGTCCCCAGATGCCGTTCCGCACCTGCCCTCCACGCCGCGTTCGTCATGGCTCGCGGAATCCGTCGATCCGGCGCACACCGTTCGGATTGCCTCGGCGGCCCTGACGGCAGAGGCGCCGCTTGACTGGCAGGCGTTTGAAGCGTGGCTGAAACCTGTCCGGCTGGGCCATGCCGATCACCTGCTGCGGATCAAAGGGATCCTGAACATCGCCGGCGTGGCGGGCCCTGTGGTGATTCATGGCGTACATCACGTACTGAACCATCCTGTTGTATTGGACGCGTGGCCCAGCGAGGATCGGCGGTCAAGGCTTGTGCTGATCGGCGATCCGGGCACCATCACCGACGCGCGCCAAAGCTGGGAGGCCGCGTTGCCCAGCCTTGCCGCCGGATAAACCAAAGGGGGGAGGTCGCAGGTGCGAGCAATCGACGTCCATGTCCATCCGATGAACGACGCCTATGCCAAGGCCAGCGGCCCGTTCATGCCGGCCGCGATCCGCATGTTCAAAGGCAAGTTCGCGCCACGCCCGACGGAGCAGATCGTCGAGGATTTCCGCCGTGACGACTGCCTGGCCATCCCGATCGCCTGGGACGCCGAACATGGGGCCGGGGGATCGGTCTTCGCCAACGAGGATCTCGCCGCACTGACGCGCGACTACCCCGACGTGTTCCTGCCGGGCTGGGCCATGGTCGATCCGTGGCGCGGCCGAAAAGGGCTGGAGGAGATCGAGCATGCGATCCGCGATCTGGGCCTGATGGGCGTGAAGTACCAGCCGCCGGTGCAGGGTTTCGCGCCGAACAACCGGATGTTCTATCCGATCTGGGACTTGCTGCAGTCGCTTGACGCGCCGGTTCTGATCCATTGCGGCACCACGGCGATCGGCGCGGGTGAGCCCGGCGGCTTGGGCTACAAGCTGGGCTATGCGCGGCCGATCCCGAACCTGGATGACGTGGCGGCGGATTTCCCTCGGCTGAACATCATCGCCGCCCACCCCGGCTGGCCGTGGACCGAGGAGCTGATCGCGGTCGCCATTCACAAAGGCAACGTTTCCATCGATATCTCCGGTTGGGGTCCGAAATACATTCCGCCCGCCTTGAAGCACGACATGGAGCGGCGGCTGCAGGACAAGGTGCTGTTCGGCTCCGACTATCCGGGCTGGAGCGCCGCGCAATGCTGCGACGAATGGGAAATGGCCGGTTTCCGGCCGGGCGTGATCGAGAAACTGTTCTACCAGAACGCAACGCGCATCCTGAAGCTGGAGGACGCCGTCGCGCGTGCCTCCGCCGCCGCGGCCGGCAGCATCTGAGATGCGCACCCAGGTCGGCATCATCGGCGCCGGTCCGGCGGGGCTGTTCCTGTCGCATCTGCTGCATCGTGCCGGGATCGAATCGGTGGTGCTGGAGGCTCGCTCACGATCCGACGTGGAGGGCACGGTGCGCGCCGGCGTGCTGGAGCACTGGGTGACCGACCTGATGGACGAGCTCGGCCTCGGCGCACGCATGCGGCGGGAGGCGCATCAGCATGACGGCATCACGCTGCAATGGAACCGCGAGCGCCACCATGTCGATATCGTGGGCCTGACCGGCGGTCGGCATGTCACCGTCTATCCGCAGCACGAGGTGCTGATCGACCTGATCGCAGGGCGCCTGGCTCAAGGGGGCGAAATCGTGTTTGGCGTCTCCGGCACGACGATCGTCGGCGTGGACGGTGATACGCCGAGGATCGATTTCCGCCGTGGCCCGGACAGGGCGCTTGAGTCACTGCATTGCGACTATGTCATCGGCGCCGACGGATTCCATGGGCCGGGGCGGCAGGCGATCCCCGCCTCGGTGCGGCATGAATACCAAAAAATCTACCCGTTCGGCTGGCTCGGGATTCTGACGCGCGCGCCGCTATCGTGGCATGAGCTGATCTATGCCAACCAGAATGCCGGGTTCGCGCTGTGCAGCACGCGCACGCCCGAGATGCAGCGGATGTATCTTCAGTGCGATCCGACGGATGACATTGCCAACTGGTCGGATGATCGCATCTGGGGCGAATTGCAGTCCCGCCTCGGCAGCGACGGCTGGACGCTGCATGAAGGCGCGATCGTGCAGAAAGGCATCATCCCGCTGCGATCTTTCGTCTGCGAACCGATGCAGTACGGGCGGCTGTTCCTGGCGGGCGACGCGGCGCATATCGTGCCGCCGACTGGTGCGAAGGGTCTGAACCTCGCGGTCGCCGATGTGGTCGTTCTATCGCGTGCGCTTGATGCTCGTTACAAACAGAACCAGACGGACCTGCTGGAAAGCTACACGGCACGAGCATTGCGCCGGGTGTGGAAGGGGGAACGGTTTTCCTGGTATATGACGACGATGCTGCACAGGAACGATCTGGAGAGCGACTTCGAACATCGGATCCACCTGGCGGATCTCGATCTGGTGCGCACCAATCGTTCGGCAGCGGCGGCACTGGCGGAAAACTATGTCGGATTGCCGTTCGACGAATAGAAACCGCCCGCGGAAGCCTCTCTGCGACGAGCAACAGACCCTGCGACATCGTGGCGACGTGCGTTCGACCGCGTCGCCGCCAACGCGCCGGTCAGTTTTATTTCGCCATTTTGGTGGTGGCTTCGAGGAATTTGTTTGTCTTGTCGATCAGCGCGAGGCTATCGGCGTATTTCGTCTTATCCTTGGGATTTTTCTTCAACTTGTCCGCGATGAGCTTTTCCAGCACAGCTAGCTCGCCGGACAGCTCCTTGTTTTTTGCCTGTAGGGCCTTCTTGGCCGCGTTGATGGTCTCCAGCGTGTTCATCAGCGTCTTGGTGTTCGCCTCAAGGATCTTCACCGCCGCTACGTTGCGCTTGTCCTCTTCAACCAGTTTTTCGCTACCGGGCGTCCGATGGCCGCCGGGCATGTATTCTTCGTTCACGGCGTCCATGATCTCGATCTGTACGGCGTTGGAGGCGCGCAGCTTCGCGCTCTGTTCACTGCATTTTTCGATCATCTCCACGAGACCGTTACATTCGCCCATCACTTTGCCGATGGCGGCGACGGCTGCGGTGGTGCGTTTGCCCATGGTGGATACTCCGGTGTCCGAAGGGGAAGGGAGGACGAAAGTCGTCAGTCTTCGGTCGCCTTTGCCTCGGCCGCGGCTTTCTTTACCGACGCCGCGGCGGGACCGAAGTCCTTCTCCACCGCTTTCGCGAGGGCAATGTTTTTCGGCGTGTCGCGAACCTGTCTGGCCCGGTGACGTTCGCGACGCTACGGGAATTGCCCCCGAGGGCAGCGCGCTTGTTCGAGCCGGTAGGGGCCAGTCCCTGCCACACGAGTTGGTCCAAGCACATCACCATACACGTTTACCGGCGCCGTATGGAGGGGCCTTGGGCTAAACCAGTATGACCCTGAAATCAGGCCGCCAGCCTCTCAACCTCCTCGACAGGCCGCGATAGCGCGACCACCTTACCGATCAGTACCAATGTCGGCCCGGACGGGCGTTCCGCCTTCAGCACGTCCGCGAGGGTCGCCAGTGTGGTGTGATAGCTCGCCTGGTTCGGCCGGGACGCGTTCTCCACCGCAACCGTGGGCGTCGATGGCGGCAGTTCCGCCGCGATCAGGCTCGCCGCAACGGGACCGACGCGCTTGGCCTCGTAGCGGTCCATCAGCCCGCCAAGAACGACACGCGACGCCGCCCCCGCAAGGACCGACATGGCGACCATGAGGCCTTTATGTGCCGGGTCCAGAGCACCAGTTTGCCGAAGATTAAATCACCGCAATCCGAACCGCGCCAGCGTGCGTCCCGTCAGCCGCGCCGCAAACCGTTGTTGAACACAGGTTCGTGCAATTGCGGCAGCATCGCCGAACTTTCCAGTGCCGGCAGGTTGTTGACCGGATAGAGCCGTTCGGCCTCCACCGCCGGGGCCAGCAGGTCGGGGCGGTAGACCTGGGCGGTCAGTGCGGCCAGATCCTCGTCCGGCTGTAGCCAGCCCCAGCGGTGCATCTGGCCCAGGAACCACTGCGCATGCGCGCGCGCCGGGAACCAGGCTTCACGCTCATGGAAACGGATACGTTCGCGGCCATGGCCGCCGGGCAGGGCGGCACGTGACGCAGATTCCGGCAGGTAAAGCCTGTCGGGGTCGGCAAGCAGCCTGGCGATCCCCTCGGCCTCGCCGGGTTCGTCACAGATCACCTGCGCCCGGAGGATAGAGCGAAGCAGGGCTCGCAGGACATCGGGCGACGTTTCGGCCCAGGATTCCGCGACGCAGAGGCACTTTTCGGGATGAAAGGGCCAGATCGACGACGTGCCGAGAAGGATGCGTCCCACCCCGCGTTCCTCGGCCACCGCCCCCCAGGGTGCGCCGGCACAGAAGCCGGTGATCGTGCCGTTGGCTAGCGCGTCCACGACGTCTTCCGGCGGGATGACGACCGTTTCGATGTCAGTGTCCGGATCGACACCGCCGGCGGCGAGCCAGTAGCGCAGGAGCAGGTTGTGGGTCGAGAAGGCATGCACGACGGCGAAGCGGGGTTTGGCTGGCTGGTTGTGCAGCCATTCCAGCAGACCGAGGCCAGGCACCTCGGCGTCCCGGGTCAGGGTGGCGGCTGCGTCGGACGTTACGGTGATCGAATTGCCGCCTTGGCTCAGCGACAGCGGCACGACCAGACGGGCGCGGCTACCGCGCAGGCCGGCGCAGGCGGCGAGCGCCAGGGGCGGCAGCATGACCGCCGCGTCGAGCAAGCCATAGGACAGCTTGTCGACGATATTGGACCAGGACGGTTCGACACTGATCGCGACGTCGAGATCATTGTCGGAGAACAGCCCGTGCGCCTGCGCCACGACCACGGGCGCGCTGTCCACCAGGCGCAACAGGCCCAGCCGGATCGTCTGCTTCATTCCCCGGTCCTTTCCGTTCCCCCGATGACGTCGCTTGCGACAACGATGATACGCCATCCTTTACTCATAGCGGTTCGGCGCAGCCACTTACAGGCAAAGCACCGGCGCGGTCGGCGTCATCATCAGCCCGGAGGACTTTCATGTGGGCGCGCTGCCAGGGAGCATGGATAGTCACAGGCAAAGCTCATGCCGCATTGCAGCATGACGGCGGAAATTATGCAAAGACAAGCCATTGTCGAAGGATTTTGAGGTATTTATGGCCTGCCCGCTGGCAGCTCGCCACGGTGCGGCAATCGCCCAGGGTTTCAACATAGTTGGAAATGGGTATGACCGCCAACGCCGCGAATGCGAGACCGGGCCGCCCGGATTGCCGCCGCAACCGCCCTTCTGTAGCTTGCACCCGACAGAAGGAAGACGGTCCATGACCCTGAAACTCGGCTACAAAGCGTCGGCGGAGCAGTTTGCTCCGCGTCCGCTGCTGGACTTTTCCGTCGAGGCCGAGCGCAGTGGCTTCGACTCCGTCTTCGTCAGCGACCATTTCCAGCCCTGGAAGCACACCGACGGTCATGCGCCCTCGGCCTTGGCGTGGCTGGGCGCGCTGGGCGCCAGCACGCAACGCATCGTCATGGGCACCAGCGTGCTGACGCCGACCTTCCGCTATCACCCGTCGGTCGTTGCGCAGGTCTTCGGCACCTTGGGCTCCATGTTTCCCGGCCGCGTGATCCTGGGCGTCGGCACCGGCGAGGGGCTGAACGAAGTCCCGTCCACCGGCATGAAATGGCCGGAAATGAAGGAACGCTTCGCCCGGCTGCGGGAGGCGCTGACGCTGATCCGCCGGCTGTGGACCGAGGATCAGTCTGAGTTTCGAGGGCGAGTATTACCAGACCCGAGAACGCCACGATCTATGACAAGCCCGGCGCACCCGCTGCCGATCTATGTCGCCGGCGCCGGTCCGCAGATCGCCAAATACGCCGGCCGGATGGCCGACGGCTTCATCTGCACCAGCGGCAAGAAATGGGATCTCTATACCGAAACGCTGCTGCCGAATGTCGAGGAAGGGCTGAAGCTGTCCGTCCAAGCCGAAGCCCGATTACGACCGGATGATCGAGATGAAGGTCTCGTTCGACACCGACAAGCAACGTGCGCTGGACGATACGCGCATCTGGGCAGCGCTCGCGCTGACGCCGGAAGAGAAGATGACGGTGCACGATCCGAAGGAGATGGAACGTCTGGCCGATGCACTGCCGGTCGAACGCGCCGCCAGCCGCTGGATCGTTTCCAGCGATCCGGATGAGCATATCGAGAAGATCAAGCCGTATATCGACATGGGCTTCCGCCATCTGGTGTTCCACGCGCCGGGCAAGGACCAGGCGCGCTTCCTGAAGCTGTACGGCGAGCAGGTGCTGCCGAAGCTGCGCCAGCGCTTCGGGTAGGGTGCTTTGACGCCATGACGGCGTTTCCTGTTCGCCACCCGACCCGTCGCCGAAGGCCTGGCATGACCGCTCGCCTGGAACTTTTCGCGATCCCCGGTCTGCCGATGGTGCAGGCCGGCGACGATCTGCCGGCGCTGATCGCGCGACGGCCTGTCCCGAGCCGGGATGGCGTTGCGGGATCGGCGACGTCGTGGTGATCGCGCAGAAGATCGTCTCGAAGGCCGAGGGCCGCACGGTCGATCTCGCCGACGTCGTCGCCGTCGGCCCGACGCGATCGCGCTGGCGGCGGAGGTCGGCAAGGATCCGCGGATCGTCCAGGTCGTGCTGTCGGAATCGGTGCAAGGTCGTGCGCAGCCGGCCGAACCTGATGATCATGCAGCACCGGCTGGGCTTCGTGATGGCGAATGCCGGCGTCGATCAGTCCAATGTCGCGCGCCCGACGGCGCGCCAGCGCGCGCTGCTGCTGCCGGTCGATCCGGACGGCTCGGCCGAAGCGATCCGGACGCGCGCTGGCGGACGTTCGGGCCGAACGTCGGCCGTCGTCATCAGCGACAGCTTCGGCCGCCCCTGGCGCCGCGGCACCGCCGGCGTCGCGATCGGCTGCCGCCGGCCTGCCGTCGTTGATCGACCTGCGCGGCCAGCCCGATCTGTTCGGCCGCACGCTGGAAGTCAGCATCATCGGTTTCGCCGACGAGATCGCCGCCGCCGCTTCCTTGCTGCAAGGCCAGGCCGCCGAAGGCGCAGCCCGTCGTCGTCGTCCGCGGCCTGACCTGGACCGCGCCCGACTGCCCGGTCGCGGATGTGATCCGCCCGCCCGAAGAGGATCTGTTCCGTGATCTTGCCCTGATCATCGCACTCTCCGGCGGCGTCGGCGGCGCCAAGCTCGCGCTCGGCCTGGCGCGCGATCATGCCGCCCGAGGACCTGCTGGTCGTCGTCAACACCGGCGACGATTTCGAGCATCTCGGCCTGTCGATCTCGCCCGATATCGATACGGTCACCTATACGCTGGCCGGCCTGGCCAACCGCGAACTCGGCTGGGGCCGGCACGACGAGACCTGGTCGTTCATGGAAACGCATGGAGGCTCTGGGCGGCGAGACCTGGTTCCGCCTCGGCGATCGCGACATCGCTCTGCATGTGGAACGCACGCGCCGGCTGAAGGCCGGCGAAACACTGTCCGCAGGTGACCGCCGATCTGTGCCGCCGCATGGGGGTCGGGTCGCGCGTCGTGCCGATGACGCGACGATCCGGTGCGGACCCGGTTGCTGACCGATCACGGCTGGCTCGATTTCCAGGAGTATTTCGTGCATCGCCGCATGCGAGCCGGTGGTCAGCGAACTCCGTTCCAGGGCGCCGGCGCGGCTCGGCCGCATCCCGGACTTCATGGCCGCCCTGGCCGATCCGGCGCTGGAGGCGGTCGTGATCTGCCCGTCCAATCCGTTCATCAGCGTCGAGCCGATCCTGGCGATCCCCGGCGTGCGGCAGGCGCTGATCGACGTGCGCGGCCCCGATCATCGCGCGTCTCGCCGATCATCGCCGGCCAGGCGGTGAAGGGACCGACGGCCAAGATGATGACGGAACTGGGCCTCGATCCCGTCGGCCGGAACGGTCGCGCAGCGATACGACGATCTGCTGGATGGCTACGTGATCGATCACGCCGACATGTCGCGAGGTCGTTTCGATCGATGCGCGCGTGACGCTGGCGCAGACGCTGATGACGACGATGGAGGACCGCGAGGCGCTGGCGCAGATCGTCCTGGACGCCGCGGCCGTCTTGAGCGCCGGAAGGTCAACACGCGGCTGCGGCATAGGGCGCCGGTGAGCGCGCGCGATGACCGATGTCTGGGCTGCCGTTCCGGTGAAGGAATTCACCGGGGCGAAACAGCGCACTGCCGTCGCTCCTGAGCCCGGAGCAGCGCGAAATCCTCGCCGCGACGATGCTGGAGGATGTGCTGTCCGCGCTGGCCGGCGCGACGCGGCTGGCCGGCATCCTGGTCAACACGATCGACCCGCGCAGCCGCCGCATTGGCGGAACGTTACGGCGCCCGTGTCGTCACCGAAGGCGCGCTCGACGGCCACACCGGCGCGGTCAACGGCATGGCGCGCGTCCTGGCCGCCGAGGGCAAGGCGCGTTGCTGACGCTGCCCGGCGACATTCCGCGCGTCACCGCTGCGGAGGTCGATGCAGTGGTCGGCGTCCTGCCTGCCGGCGCCGTCCTTCACCATCGTTCCGGCGCATGATGAGCTTGGGTCGAACGCCGTGCTCTGCGCGCCGCCGTTCTCGGTTCCGTTGCGGTTCGGCGACGACAGTTATTTTCCGCATCTGATGGCCGCGCGCGGCAGCGGGGATCGAGCCGACCATCGTGCGACTGCCGGGGATCGGGCTGGATATCGACCATCCGGTCGATCTGCGCGCCTTCGTCAATGCAAAGCCTTACCGGCGGACCCGGACGCTGGCGCTGCTGGAGCGGTTCGGATTTTAATCGCTGATTGCGTCCGTTACTTTGCCGCTTGGTTCCTTGCGTCACGAAAGGCATTGCGAAGGGTATTGATATCGAGGCCCAGCAGATTAAGGGCACCCACGACCAGTTTCACATCGGGCTCGCCCTGATACAGAAACGTGTAGGCCAACCGCGCCACACGGCGCCCATTCGGACCTTCGAGGACAAAGAACCGAGCGAAATTCAGCTTCCGCGCAGTCTGGACAGTGAACGTGTCGGTCACGACCTGCAGATCGTCGTTGAAACTTGTCAGGAAGATCAGTGAACATCCGGCGCCGCTGACGTGACGACAAGCCGGCGCCCAGATCACGACATTCGCCCCATCCACACCCGTCTGGACGACGTCCACGGGACCGCGCGGCAAATTCTCTTTGATAACCAGCCCCTTGAAGCCCTGACTTTGCAAGGCGGCAGCAAGACTTGCCGTAGTCGCGCTGTCCGACTCCGGAACTAGGCTCGCCGTTCCACCGGTCATCCCTGGTTGCGGTTGGGGGCCAGACCCAGTGGCGCTGGACCCAGTGGCGGAGGCGCACTGGGTCAGCAACACGCACAGAAAGAGCCCGGCGACGGCATAAAGGACACCGGTCGCCGGTTTCGACAACCATTTCCAGGAGCGGCCCACGATAGGTCGGGATTCAAGGACCAACATACACAGTCTCCCAACAAGCCGGCAGAACATTGAGACGACTGCTCGGTATCTTACTGATATGTTATCAGAACAATCTGTAGTTGCAAGGGGTACCCATGCGTTCCGTCGCCCGAGGTTGACGCCACCCCCCTCAGCGGCGAATCTCCGCGCCGCTGTCGGCCAAGGCCTCTATTCCCAGGGACGCTCTCAGAAACGCCAAAAGGAACGCATAAGATGACCCTGACCAAGACCCTCGGCCAGTTTGTGGCCGACCTCTCGCCGAACCGCCTGCCGGAGGACGCCGCCCGCATCGCCCGGATGGGCTTCATCGACTGCATCGGCACGATGATCGCCGGCCGCAACGAAGACAGCGTGCGGATCATGACCGAGACGCTGGCCCCCGGTGACGGTCCCGCCACGCTGACCTTCGGCGACCGCAAGGCGCCCGCGCCGGAAGCCGCCTGGATCAACGGCACCGCCGCGCATGCGCTGGATTACGACGATGTGGCCCTGCGCGGTCACCCCAGCACCGTGCTGGTGCCGGCGATCCTGGCCGAGGCGGAACATCTCGAACGCCTCCGGCGCCGACATGATCACCGCCTATGTCGCAGGTTACGAAACCTGGGCCGAGTGCTTCCGTCGCGACACCGGCCTGCTGCACCAGAAGGGCTGGCATCCGACAGGGCTGTATGGCGCGGTCGGCGCCGCGGCGGCCTGTGCCAAGCTGCGCAAGCTCGATGCCGAGAAGTCGGCGATCGCCATCGCGCTTGGGCGCGTCGCAGGCGGCGGGCCTGATGTCGAATTTCGGCACTATGACCAAGCCGTTCCACGCCGGCAAATCCGCCCATGCCGGCATCATGGCTGCTCGGCTAGCGGAGGCCGGTTTCACCGCCAATACCGACGCGCTGGAGCATCCGCAGGGCTTCCTGCACGCCATTTCCCCGACCGGGGCCGAGGATCGCAGCTCCGACTGCAAGGCCGGCGTGGAGTGGGCGATCCTGAAACAGGGCCTGGGCATCAAGAAATACCCGACCTGCTACTGCACCCACCGCGCCATCGACGGCATGCTGGACCTGGTCGCCAACAGCCCGATCAAGGCCGATCAGGTGGACAAGATCACCGTCAACATCAGCGACTATTTCGCCACCGTGCTGCGCAACCACCAGCCCGACACCGGCCTGGCGGCGAAGTTCAGCATGGAATTCTGCATGGCGTCGGGCATCGTCGCCGGGCGCGTCGGGCTGCGGGAACTGACCGATGGCTTCGTCCAGCGTCCCGACATCCAGGCCCTGATGCGCAAGGTGGAGATCGTCACCACCACCGAATATGATCCCGAACTGCCCGGCGCCGCGCCGGCGGACAAGGTCACCGTCCGGCTGACGGATGGCCGCATGATCGAGGGCCAGCCGGTCATCCGCGCAACCGGTCATCCGACACGGCCGCTGACCGATCAGCAGCTTTACGACAAGTTCGCCGACTGCCTCGATGCCGGCCAGTCGCCCATCCCGGCCGACGTGCTGTATCAGGCGCCTCTCGGCGATCCAGTCGATCGGCGCCCGCGAACTGACCGCCGCCGTGCCGGCCGGCCGCGCATGATCCTGCGTCCGGTTTCCAGACGTCTTCTGCTCGGATCGGCACTGGCGGCGCCCTTCATCCGCACCGCCCGCGCCGAACCGATCAGGCTGCGTGTCTCTGTCGATACCACGCCAAGCCATGGCCGGACGATCGCGATTGCCGATTTCCTGAAGAAGCTGGAGGCTGCCTCCCAGGGCCAGATCACCACGCAGTTGTTCGACAGCGGCCAGCTGTTCGCCGACCGCGACGTGATCAAGGCTTTGGTGCTGGGCCAGGTCGAGATGGCCGCGCCGGGCACCTGGCTGGTCTCGTCCTATGTGCCGGAGGCCGATCTGGGGCAACTGCCGGCGTTCTACGGCCTGCCGGTCGAGGCCACCCATCGCGCGATCGACGGCATCCCTGGAGAGCTGGTGAACGATCAGATCAGCAAGAAGCTGCGGGTGACGATCCCCGGTCGTTGGATCGATCTCGGCTTCACCAATTGGTATTCGACCCGCAAGCCGCTCAACACGCTGGCGGATCTGAAGGGACTCAAGATCCGCAATTCGGGTGGGTTCGCGCAGCCCTGGCGGGCCAAGTTCTTTGGCGCGGTCCCCAATATGACGGCGTGGCCGGACGTGCCGCTGGCGCTGTCGCAGGGGACGTTCGATGCGTTGCAGAGCACCGACGAAAGCTGTGCAAGCGCCAAGCTGTGGGATGCCGGACTCCGCTATCGGGCTGATCGATCATCAGAACATGGGCGACTACATCCCGATGATATCGGCAGCGTTCTGGGCTGCTTTGAACCCGGAAATGAAGACGCTGATCACCGATCTCTGGTCGGCGAATATCGGCGCTTACCGGACCAACCTCGCGGCGGCCCAGGAAAAGGCAGAGGCGACGTTGAAGGATCACGGCCTCAAGCTTGCCTATGTGCCGCCAGAGGACCTGGCGGCGGAGCGCAAGAAAATGCTGCAGGAGCAGGACAGCGTTGCGCGGGAGATGAAGATGTCGCCGGACTTCGTCGCCCGGATCAACGAGGCCGTGGCTAGCCACCAACTGATCGGATTGGCCCGGTCCCAGCGCGCCCTGGCCAGCGCTAATGGATTATTGGTCCGCTTGCGTTTCAGGCCGGAAATTCATCGCCACACCATTCATGCAGTAGCGCTGTCCCGTCGGGGGCGGCCCGTCGCGAAACACATGACCCAGATGGCCGCCGCATTTCGCGCAATGCACCTCCGTGCGGAGCATGAAGAGGCTCCGATCCTCGGAGGTGTCCACGCCGCCGTCGATCGGCTTGAAGAACGATGGCCAGCCCGTGCCGCTTTCGAACTTCGTATCTGAGGAAAACAACGCGGTGCCGCAGCCGGCGCAGGAGAAGATGCCCTTTCGCTTCTCCGCGTCGAGCGGGCTGGTGCCCGGCCGCTCGGTCCCGTGCTTGCGCAGGACGCGATAGGCTTCGGGGCTGAGGATCTCTCGCCACTCCTGGTCGGAGTGCTGGATCGGATACTCACGGGCCGGTTTATTCGGAACCGCCGAAAAGCTTCATCGCATCCTCCTACCGGGCATTCTCCCGTCCATTTTCTTCCACTTCATAACGTAGAACGGGCTGGCCAGCCATGGCCCGAGCGTCGACCGCTGCATATCGCGCTGGCAGCGACGGGTGCTAGAGTGCCGGTCTAGACAAGCAAGACCAGGGGCGTCCGCATGACTTCATATCCCGACCTGATCCGGGCCGCTCTGCCCGAGGACGCTGCCGCCGCGACGCTTGCGGGCCGAGCCTGGCGGCCCGATGCCATGGGGGGCAATGCCATAGGGGGCAATGTTGGGGGGCCGGCCGTCATCGCCGTCCGCGATGGGCAGGCCATCGATGTGTCCGCCCGCTTCCCCACGATGCGCGACCTGTGCGAGGCCCCGGACCCTGCCGCCGCCCTGAACGCCGCCGAGGGGCCTACGCTCGGGCCGATCGACGCGCTGCTGGCCAACACCCTGCCCGAGACGCGGGACCGAACCCGTCCATGGCTGCTGGCGCCGATCGACCTGCAGGCTATCAAGGCCGCAGGCGTCACGTTCGCAATTTCCATGTTGGAGCGGGTGATCGAGGAACGGGCCCGCGGCGACGCCGCCTCGGCCGTCGCGATACGTGCGGAAGTGACGAGGCTGGTTGGCGACGACCTGGGCAAACTGAAACCGGGATCGGAGGCTGCGATGCACCTGAAGCAGGTGCTAATGAAGCAGAATGCCTGGAGCCAGTACCTGGAGGTCGGGATCGGCCCCGACGCCGAGATCTTCACCAAGGCACAGCCGATGGCCGCGGTCGGCACCGGCATGGACGGTGGTATCCATCCGAATTCATCCTGGAACAATCCGGAGCCAGAAGTGGTGCTGGCGGTTGCCTCCACCGGCCGTATCGTGGGCGCAACGCTTGGCAACGATATCAACCTGCGCGATGTCGAGGGTCGTTCGGCGCTGCTGCTGGGGAAGGCCAAGGACAATAATGGCTCGTGTGCCATCGGTCCGCTGCTGCGCCTATTCGATGATCGTTTCGGACTGGACGATATCCGTTCCACCACCGTGACGCTTCGGGTCGATGGACCCGATGGGTTCGTGCTGGAGGGTTCCTCGTCCATCGCGAAGATCAGTCGTGACCCGGCCGATCTGGTGGCGCAGATGGTGAATGCGCATCACCGCTATCCCGACGGCGCGGTGCTGTTTCTCGGCACCATGTTCGCGCCGATCCAGGACCGCGACACACCAGGGCAGGGGTTCACCCACAAGACCGGCGACATCGTCAGTATCGCGGCGCCGAAATTGGGCCGCCTCGTCAACCGGATGATGCCGACCGATCGCTGCGAACCATGGACGTTCGGCACCGCGGCGCTGATGCGCAACCTCGCAGCGAGAGGCCTCCTGGCCTAGCCACCGGCGCCAAGGAGCGCCGGAACATGGAGAGAGCACCTTCCACATAGCCATGCGCAGGTGCTCTCCGCGTGATGACCGGTGGCGGAATCGCCGGAGGTCTGAATCACGCGATCAAACAAACACCTGGAGCAGGATGGCTGAGCGAAAGCGATGCCATCCTGCTCCAGGCTCACACGACGCTGAGCCTCACGTCCACATTGTTGCGGGTCGCATTGGAATAGGGGCAGACCTCGTGTGCCTTGGCGACGAGTGCCTCGGCTTCAGTGCGACTGACGCCGGGCAGGAAGATTTCCAGGGCAATTTCGAGGCCGAAGCCGCCCTCGGAACGCGGCCCAATACCGACCGTCGAGGTGACGGAGGTTTCAGCCGGAACCTTCGGACCGCCCTGCGCCGCAACGAACTTCATCGCTCCGAGAAAGCAGGCGGCGTAGCCCGTTGCGAAGAGCTGTTCGGGATTGACGCCGTTTCCGCCGGCGCCGCCCAATTCCTTCGGCGTGCTGAGTTGGACATCGACGGCCCCGTCCAAGGTAGCCGAGTGGCCATCACGGCCGCCGGTTGCGCGCGCGGAGGTCTGGTAGAGAACTTTTACGGACATTGGATTTCCTTTCGGGGAAGTAAGGGGCTTGGAGTTCGAGCCCCGAGGCACAAAGGGGATTGTGGTCAGTGAGCGAAGGCCTTGCGCAGGAAGTCGGTAGCCTGGGCGATGGCACCCCGAGCGGTTTGTGTGTCGGCTAAGGCGTTCAGCATGACGAAGTCGTGGATCGTGCCGAGATAGCGCGTGGCAGTGACGGGGACACCCGCCTGGACCAGCTTGATCGCATAGGCCTCGCCTTCGTCACGCACCACGTCGTTTTCGTCGGTGATCACCATCGCGGGGGGCAAACCCTGCAGTTGGTCGACGGTTGCGTTCAGCGGCGAAACATGGATGTCCTTGCGCGCCTTGACGTCAGGCAGATAGGCGTTCCAGAACCACGCCATCGCCGGCTTGGCAAGCCACGGACCATCGGCGAAGGTCTTGCAGGAGCCGTCGTTCATGCTCGCGTCGGTGACCGGATAGAACAGGAGCTGGGCCACGATGGCAGGCCCCTTTCGCTCCTTGGCGAGCAGGCTGACGACCGCGGTCATGTTGCCGCCGACGCTGTCGCCGGCAATGGCCGCGCGCGAGGCATCCACGTTGAATTCCTGAGCATGCTCGGCGACGTATTTCGTCACCACGTAGTCTTGCTCGATCGCTACCGGATAGCGGGCTTCCGGCGAGCGGTCGTAGTCGACGAAGACGACGGCCGCATGCGCGCCGACGGCTAGTTCACGGACCAGCCTGTCATGCGTCGTGGTGTCACCCATCACCCAGCCGGCGCCGTGGAAGTATAGACGATCACGGGCAGCGCGCCGGTGGTGTTTTCCGGCCGGACGATGCGGATGGGGGTCTGGCCCGTTGGCCCAACTGCCAGCGTGCGATCCTCGATCGAGGCCGCGGGAAGGTGCGCAACCTGACCCGACTGCGCGCCGTGCAGCAGCGTGCGGGCCGCCGCCGGTGTCAGCTTGTAGATCGGGGTCGAGCCAGCGAGATCATCAAGAAACTTCTGGGTCGTCGGCTCCAGGATTGGGCTGGCGCTGGCGCTGGCGGCGCCGGCCAGCAACAGGGCGGCAACGGCGACGGTGGAGCGAAGGGGAGGCATTGGGTGGTCTCCATGCGGCTGAAGATAGTCGTGCACGATCATATCGTGCACGACCAATAAAGCAGATGCTGATCAAAGCGTCAAACGGTTGCGATATAATCGCGCACGATATATTTATGCCGCAACTGACGAGCGCACGCTCGCCCGGCTTTCCTCCCGGAGAAGCAAGATGTCCGATGTTGCCGGCAAATCCGCACCACTGCCCGATGTGGCCGAGTTCCTTTGTTTTGCCATCTATTCGACGGAGCACGCTCTCAATCGGGTCTATAAGCCGCTGCTGGAGGCGCTGGATCTCACCTACCCGCAATACCTCGTCATGGTCGCGCTCTGGGCCAAGGACGACCAGACGGTGGGCAGCCTGGGAGCGAAGCTTTTCCTCGAGTTCGAGCACCCTAACCCCCCTCCTCAAGCGGCTTGAGGGGCTCGGTTATCTGACGCGCAGCCGCGATCCCTCCGATGAGCGGCAGGTTCGGATTCGTCTGACGGAGGCCGGCGTGGTGCTGCGTACAAAGGCCCGTGACATCCCGGGGTGTATCTTGGAGGCGACCGGCCTTTCCAGCGATGCATTGCGCCGGCTACAGGCGGAGATCGCAGCCGTGCGCGAAAACCTGCTCAAAGCGAGCCGATAACAACGCGGCCCAGCGCAACCGCGGACGAGAGGCCGGGCTAAACTGCGCCCGAACGATGCGCCTCGGCTAACGCGCCGAGCGTGGGGAAGCGGTAGTCGTAGCGGACTGGGACGGTGACTGGGGCGGTGGCGCCGGATCCGCCCGCATCGCCCCGGCGGTCGATCCAGGCCGAGGCCAGGCCTACGGCGTTGGCCGTCACATGGTCATGGAACAGGCTTTGCGCGACGTGCAGGATGCGGTCCTGCCGGGTTCCCTGTTCCGCCAGCCGATCGATCAGATAGGTGAAATTCCGCCGGTCGGGCTTATAGGATCCGATGTCCTGCGCCGTGTAGATCGCATCGAACGTGACGCCGAGGCGCGCATTCGATGTCGAGAAGCTCCGTCTGTCCACATTGGACAAGATGATCAGGCGATAGTGCTGCTTCAGATATCGCAAGGCCTCCGCCGTATCGGGGAACGCCGGCCAGTCGCCGATCGCGTTGCCGAAGCGCACGTCTTCGGACTTGTCACGCGCCACGCCCCATGCCTCGGCCAACTGCCCATGCACCTCTGCCAGCAGATCGGCATAGAGCATGGCGGGTGTTGCTGCCTGCTGTGCCGATTCGTGTTGGGCAAATACCTCCAGCACCGCATCGCGCGTCAGGTCCACCCCGGCGCGAGCCAACAGGGGCGCGAAGGCGGCATACAGGCCGGACTCCCAGTCGATCAGCGTGCCGTAGCAGTCGAAGCTGAGCACGTCGTAGTCACGTAGCGCCATGAACGCATTCTCCTGGCTGCAGGCGGAGCGACCTGCATCGCACCGGTGTGGCGGGTCAGGCCAGACTGATCAAGAGGCGCGTGGCAACGCCGCCCAGTCGCCTCGCTGCGCGGAGGCCTTTAGCCATGCGCGTACGTCCCTGGGCTCGCCGAACGCGGCGTCGACCCGATAGCCGGCGCCACCCAAAGTCCGAGAGGCGCGCATCCCGTCCTCATCCGTGACGTCGTCACCGATGAACACCGGTAGCCGTCCCGTGAAGGGCGCACGTGCCATCAGCGCCTGCACCGCACCGCCTTTGTCGGCACCCAGGGGCCGGACCTCCCACAGCATATGTGCGGGCAGCATCTGGAAGCCGGAAGCATCCGCCGAGCATCTCGGTCAGACCCGCTCTAAACGCCGGCTCTGCCTCGGGGGCAAGGCGGAAGTGCAGGGCGAATCCTCGCGCCTTGCGCTCCAGCAGTGTGCCGGGGAATGCCGCGACCAGCCGTTCGGCCGCTGCCAGCCAGTCCTGTGGCGGAGTGGGCAGGTCCGGCCGCTCGAGCGGCGCGCCGGGCGTGAAGCGGAAGGCGCCTCCGTGTTCCCCCGCCACGGCGCCGGGGGCGTCACCGAACAGCCGGTCCACCGTTTCGACGGGACGGCCGGTGACGATGGCGAGTGCGCCGCCCATCTGATCGCGCAGAGATGCGAGCGTGCCGGGGAGGGCAGCTTCCACCACGACGGCATCGGGTGTTGGCGCTATGTCGATCAACGTGCCGTCCATATCGAGGAACAGCGCCGCCTGCCGGAAGGGGGGCAGCGTATCCATGCTCAGGCGCAACCCGTCACGCGCAGATCGTAGATCGGATGCTGCATGATCGAGACGGAGGGCTCGTTTTCCAGCAGCCAGCCGCTGAAACCCGTGGAGTCCGGATGGCTGTCGGTGACGTCGACGAAGACGGCGGCGTCTGCCGGTTGGTCAGGGGGGCGTATGACGCAGGATTTCACCGTGATGGTCAACGATCCGAACGTGGCGGACTGGCCGACCTTGACCGCAAGCGTCGAGGCCTGAGCGTTCACCTTGTCCAACGCCTGCAGTTTGGCGACGCCGGCGGGCAGCCAGATATTCGGCAGGTCGGGCGCCGGGGTCGGTGCGGGTATTCTGCACTTCGGTCCCGGCCAGTGGCGGCGAGCCAGCAGACCCTTGCGTGTCCGGGGGCGCCTGCGGTGTGGCCAACTGCGCGGGTGAGGAAGGCTGCGGCGCCGATGGCTGAGACCCAGAGGGCGGCGTGGCCTGGGGTTGAACGTTCGGCGGCTGTTGCTGCGCCTGGGCGGGGGCCGTGCCCGGCAGGGGCGCCAGGGGTTCCTGCGTTATCGATGGATTTTGACTGCCATACGGCTGCGCCCCGTTATCCGGTCTGACGTATGGATTTGGCTGCCCCACGGATCCATAGGCGTTGGCATCGCCCGGCGGCGCCATAGCGCGGCGATTGGACCGGCGGAATGCCCGATCCAGCCTGAGGCCCCCCTGATGGAGGTTGGCTGCCACCATAACCCGGATTGACCGCCTGGCCCGAACCATAGGGCTGGGGGGAGCCATATGTCGGCGGCGGACCATAGCCTGGTGTCTGGACGTTCGGCGCCCCCAGCAGCGACCCGCCATAGCGAGGTGCCGGACTGCCTTGATAAGGACCGCCTTGATAAGGACCGCCTTGATAGGGACCGCCTTGATAGGGGCTGCCTTGATAGGGACTGCCTTGATAAGGACTGTTCTGAGAGATCTGGGGCGGCTGGGGTTGGCTGCCGTAAGGCCCGTATTGCGGCCCGCCATATTGCGAGCCGTCAGAGCGCGGCGTCTGGTTGCCATCCGAAGCCGCGTCAGTTGCCGGATTATAGCTCGGTGGAAGCCGCAGCACGTGATCCCTGGCTTGCGGATCGTCCTGGATGGGCGGTGCCTGGGCGATACCCAGATTTGGCAGCAGCCCACACAACCCACAAGCCAGCAACGTCGCACCGAGAAGGCGCCGGCTCATAGCCCACTCCCCTTGGGTGCAGCCCGTTTGGGTGACTCAAGCCCGGCGACGACGTCCAGCAGCACCTGGCGTATGGCGTCTTCCTCAACGCCCATCAGGACGGCATCCTCGAATGCATCCTGCAGCACCTGGGCAACCTCGGCGTAGTTCTCGGCGAGCATCTTGAGCTTTTCCCGGCAACCCACGGCGTTTCCGTCCAGACCAGGCCATTGCGTTGGTGGCGGCGGGATCACGATGGCCCCCTTATTTTACCTGTGAATTTCCGCCGCCGGACGGAGCCCCGCCCGGCATTGGACCACCAAGGCTCGATCCGTTCCGGCCAGCACCGCCCTGTCCGCCATCGGACGGGCTCCCTGACTGGTTTCCGGGCGGACGATTGGATCCGTTCAGGCTGGTGACGCTGAAGATGAATTTGCCCAGCAACTGCTCCAGGCTGATTGAGGATTGGGTGATGGTGATCGTCTGACCGACCTTCAGGTCGGTTTCATCACCGCCCGGCGATAGGTTGATGTATTTGCCGCCGAGCAGGCTTTCGCTGGCGATTTCCGCCGAAGTGTCCTTCGGCAGATGGATATCGTCACGCACGGTCATCGCCACGATGGCGGAGAAGGACTTGGGATCGATCTTCTCATCGGTTACCGATCCGACCTTGACGCCCGCGATGCGGACGTCGCCGCCGACCGACAGCCCGTCGATGTGGTCGAAACGCGCGTACAATGTGATAACCTGCACCGGTGGTGCGGCCCGAATGTGCGACAGCGTAGGCCATGAAGCCCAGCGCCACGACCAGCACGAAGGCGCCGGTCAGGACCTCCGCAATCCCGTGTCGGCCCATGCGTCGGCTAGCCTGGCGTCCAGGCTTCGTAGTCGCCCGTGGCACGGGCGCGGTGGCCACCCTCGTAGTCATGGCCAGGCGGCCGGTAGCTTTGCGGTGTGCCGGTGGCGTTCGGCAGGTGCGGCTTCTGCCAGGCTTTGCGCCCGGTTTGCGGCAGCGGCGCCTCGGTCGTGTAATGCAGCCAGACGTGCCATTCGGGCGGGACGACACTGGCCTCCGGCGCGCCGGCGTACATCACCCAGCGGCGTGTCCGCAGGGAGCCGGGACGCGGCTGCTTTTCCTCGTAATACCGGTTTCCCATCGCGTCCGAGCCGACCGCGCGACCCTTCAGCTTGGTAAATAGCCATGTGCCGATATTCATGCCGCGACATATACGCAGGCCCTGCCGTTTGGTCCACCCACCCACGCTACAATGCGGTGCCGCGTTCTCCGCACAACGACCGTCTGCCACAAATCCGAGTTATCCCCAAGATTTTGCGTCCTGTACGCGTTGTTGCCACAAAATACCCTGTCAGGAAATTTTGTTCCCCCTTAGTCTCGTTGCCATGAAAGCCGAACGAAATGCCCCTCAGCGCCTGTCGCCGCACCGGATCTGGCACGGCGTGCGGATGCGCCGGACCGAAGCCGCACCGGACCCCGATGCCGCGCCGCGCGGGGTGACGCTGCCGGTCAGTTGGGACGACTCGGCGGCGGCGGCGCTGGCCGCGCTGGTGCCCGGCAAGGGACCGGTGACGCTCGCCGCCGCGGCCCATGCCTGGATCGCGCCGATCGCCGCAGCCGCGCAGCAGGCCGGGCTCGACCTGCCGCTGGCCGATCGGCTGCACCGTCTGCTGCTGCTGCGCCGCGCCGCGCCGACCGAGGCAGTGTGGCAGGGCGACGCGGCCGAGGGGCCTGGGTTCGTGCTGAACCTGCCGGCCTTCCTGGACAGCGACGGACAGTTCGACGCCGCGGATTTTGCCGAGACGGTCGAGACCGCGGTCATCGCGCTGAGTTTCGCCGCACCGAAGGTGCGCGATATCGATGTCGGCATGGCCGACCTCGCCGGTTGCTGGCCGCCCAGGGGATCGACTATGCGTCGGACGCGGCCCGCGACACGGCGCGCTGCCTGGCGGCCATCCTGCGCGGACGCGCGGACGCGGCTTCGGCTCGGATCGGCCGGCTGGGACCGCCGATGGCCGGTCCGATGCGGGCCCCGGACTTCACCTGGCCGACGCCGCCGGCGCATAGCCCGGTCCGGGGCCTGCCGGAGGCCGCCCGCGCCGCGCGACAGGCCGCCGCTGCCATCGAAGGTCTGCGCCATCGGGCAACGACCGCCGTCACGCGCCCTGGGCTCGCCGAGGCGCTGCTGGGCGTCGAAACCGGCGGGATCGCGCCGGCCTTTTCCGCCGTCAGCCACAGCGGCGGCCTGACACGGGCGGCCCGCGCCTGGCTGGCGGTCAGCGGTGTCACGGCCGAGGAAGCGCTGGCCACGGCGCTGGCCGGTGGCAGCCCGATCCCGCTTTATGGCGTCTCGGCACACGCGGCGATGCATGACGCGGTTGCGCCGTTCCTGCATGCCATGCCACCGCGCCCGGTGCCGCTGGCCGTGCCGTCGATGCCCGTTCGCCGGCGCGACCTGCCCGGACGGCGCAGCGGCTACACGCAGAAAGCCTCCGTCGGCGGCCACAAGCTGTTCGTGCGGACAGGCGAATACGACGACGGGACGCTGGGGGAGATCTTCATCGCCCTGCAGAAGGAAGGGGCGGCGTTTCGTGGCCTGATGGACAATTTCGCCCATGCCGTCAGCCTTGGCCTGCAGCATGGCGTGCCGTTGGAGCGTTTCGTCGAGGCGTTTACCTTCACGCGCTTCGGTCCCGCCGGTGTGGTCGAAGGCGATCCGGCGGTGCATGCCGCAACGTCGTTGCTCGATTACGCGTTCCGGCATCTGGCGGCCAACTATCTCGGGCGGCACGACCTGCCGGAAGCCGAAGTCGAAGACTCCGACACCGTCGGCCAGGGCGCTCGGGAGCAATCGCCGCTGCTGCCGCTCGACCTGCCGTCCGAGGCCTCGCCGCGCGCACGCAGGCGGAACCTGCGCGTCGTGTCGCGGTAGCGGGCGTCAAACCGCCCGAGCGCTGATCGTCACACGCCAATCGCGGCCAGCAGCGTCCGCTGAACAGGGATATCCGGCGTGACTCAAATCGTCTCGGACGCCATGATGGTGCGACCAGACAGGAGAGTAACAAGATGGCGGGACAGATCGAGGCGCGCCTGGCGGAGCTTGGCATCACGCTGCCACTGCCGATGCAGCCGATCGCCAACTACGTGCCGTATGTGGTGACCGGCAATCTCGTCTATGTCTCCGGGCAGGTGCCGGCTGTGGACGGCAAGATCGCTGTCACCGGCAAGGTGTCCTGGGGCGTCTCGCATCGATCAGGGCAAGGATGCCGCGCGCCTCTGCTTCATCAATGTCCTCGTGCACCTGAAGGCGGCCTGTGGCGGCGATCTCGACCGGGTGCGGCGCGTCGTGCGCCTTGGCGGCTTCATCGCCTCGCCGTCGGAGTTCACCCAGCAGGCTCTGGTGATGAACGGTGCCTCCGACCTCGCGGTGGCGGTGTTCGGAGATGCGGGGCGGCATGCGCGCACGACGATCGGCGTGCCGTCGCTGCCGGCCGACGCGGCGGTCGAGGTCGAGGGGCTGTTCGAAATCGCATAAGGATTCCGCATGCCAGACGGTTCGGCCACGCTGACGCTCACGCTCCACGATCGGATCGCGGAGATCGACGCCGCCGACTGGGATGCCTGCGCCGGCGGTGGCAATCCGTTCGTCAGCCATGCCTTCCTCAGCGCGCTGGAGGACAGTGGATCCGCCAACGCCCGCACCGGCTGGCTGCCGCAGCATGCTGTCCTGCGTGCCGAGGATGAGCACGTCGTTGCCGTTGCGCCGATGTATGCGAAGTCGCACAGTTACGGTGAGTATGTGTTCGACCACGGCTGGGCCAACGCGCTGGAGCGGGCGGGGGGGCGCTATTACCCCAAGCTGCAGGTCGCGGTGCCGTTCAGTCCCGTGCCGGGACCACGTCTGTTGCGCCGACCCGGATCAGGCGTCCCGACCGGCGTTCTCGCCGACGCCTTCCGCCAGGCCTGCGAATCCCTCGATACCTCTTCGGTCCACATCACCTTCTGCAAGGAGGACGAGTGGGCGGAACTGGGCGAGGCCGGCTGGCTGCAGCGCATCGGCATGCAGTTTCACTGGGAGAACGAGGGCTACAAGGATTTCGACGACTTCCTGGGTGCGTTGTCATCACGGAAGCGGAAGGTTCTGCGGCGGGAACGGCGCGATGCCAATGCCGCCGGCCTGACCTTTCACGCGCTGTCGGGTGCCGAGATCACGGAACGCCATTGGGACGCGTTCTATGGGTTCTATCAGTCGACGGTGGATCGCAAATGGGGCTCCGCCTACCTGACGCGGAGGTTCTTCTCGCTGCTTGGCGACCGCCTCGGCGACAGGGTCGTGCTCATGTATGCCGAACATGGGGGCAGGCCGGTGGCGGGCGCGCTGAACCTGGCCGGGGACGAGGCGTTGTACGGCCGCAATTGGGGTTGCCGCGGCGACTGGCCGTTCCTGCATTTCGAACTTTGCTATTACCAAGCGATCGACTGGGCGATCGCGCATGGTTTGAAGCGGGTGGAGGCGGGGGCGCAGGGGCGACACAAAATCCAGCGCGGCTATCTGCCGAAACACACCTATTCCGCACACTGGATCGCCCATTCCGGCCTTCACCGGGCGGTAGCGAATTTCCTGTCCGATGAGCGCGCCGGGATCGAAAGCGAAATGGCCGCCCTGATGGAGGATTCTCCGTTCCGCAAGGGCGAGGACTGATGCCCCGACGGAAATCAGGCGTCTGAGATCCCACCTTCATCATTCGATCCCGCCGCATCCGGTCGATACGCAGCGCATACATCACGCGGAGACCTCAGGACATCCCAGTGTCGGCACTGATGTCGGAGACGCTGATGGTCTGATCGGCCAAAGTGACCAGGGGAGCCGCTCCCTTCCGGGGCGTCGGGAACGTGGGTTATGGTTACGCCTTGACGTGGCCGGCGTTTCCGTCCGGCCCACCCTTACCGGAGAGCGGCATGAAATTCGGCGCCTCGATGTTCTTCACCGACTATTCCATCACGCCAGCGGAACTTGCCGTCGCCATGGAGGCGCGGGGTTTCGATACACTTTGGGCCCCTGAGCATTCCCATATCCCACTCAGCCGCAAGACTCCGTTTCCGCTGGGTCCCGAATTGCCGAAGCGGTACTACGATGTGATGGATCCGTTTGTGTCGCTGTCGGTCGCTGCGGCGGTGACGAAGACACTGAAAATCGGCACCGGCGTCTGTTTGGTGGCGCAGCGCGATCCGATCCAGCTAGCGAAATCCGTTGCCTCGATCGACCGGGTTTCCAACGGCCGCTTCCTGTTCGGAATCGGCAATGGCTGGAATCAAGATGAGATGGAGAACCATGGCACGGTCTTCGCCACCCGCCACAAGCTCGTCCGCGAGCGGATCGAGGCGATGAAGGCGATCTGGACCCAGGACGCCGCCGAATATCATGGCGAGTTCGTCGACTTCGGACCGATGGCCACGTGGCCCAAGCCTGTGCAGAAGCCGCATCCGCCGATCCTGGTCGGTGGGGCATTTCCCTACTCGGCCCGTCGCGCGGTCCGCTATGGCGACGGGTGGATGCCGCAGATCACAAGTGCGGACAAGGCGCCACTGAGCGAGGTGATCCCCCGCTTCCGTCAGATGGCGTCGGAAGCCGGGCGCGACCCGGCAGCACTGCGGATCATCATTGGCGCGCAGCCGCCCGACCTGGCATTGATCGAGTTCTATGCCAAGCTGGGTGTTGAGATGGTCTATCCCAGCCTGCCTTCGGAAACGGCCGACAAGATCCTGCCGATGCTCGATCAGTGGGCCGAGCTGATGCGCCGGTTTTAGAAGCGTGATGACTGGAGGTGGGATCGCCGGAGGTCTGAATCACGCGATCAAACAAAGAGCTAGAGCGGGATGGCTGAGCGAAAGCGATGTCATCCTGCTCTAAGTGTAGGCGGCTTCGACCATGCGGCGAATGGCTTCGTCGTCCGCCGCGTCCTTCGTTTCATCGATTGGCGGCTCAGCCTGTGCCGGGGGGCGGTCCGTTACCGTCGGAACCTGCGGGACCTGACCCCGGCGCGGCGGCAGGCGGCCTGGCTTGATCGGGCGCTTCTTTCGGTTCGTCATGTCCTGACCCTTGCGCACCTTGGGCCGCCTGCGCAAGGTTGTCGCTTTCTCATGAGCCCGTGGAACGAAATCGGATGGATAGCACCCTGCACGAAACCTTGACCGGTTGGCGACGATACCTCCACGCCAATCCGGACCTCACGCTGCAGGAGGCGGATACCAGCGCCTTTGTCCAGGAGAAGTTGCGGCAACTGGGCATCCCGTTTACCGCCAAGGTCGGTGGTCACGGCGTGGTGGCGACCTTGACCCGTGGCGCCTCCAACCGGTCGGTGGGCCTGCGCGCGGACATGGACGCGCTGCCGATACAGGAGACGTCCGGCGTTGCCCACGCGTCTCGCAAACCGGGCGTGATGCACGCCTGCGGGCATGACGGACACACCGTGTCGCTGTTGGGCGCAGCGGCGATGCTGGCCGCCGACCCCTCCTGGTCCGGAACGGTGCATTTCGTCTTCCAGCCGGCCGAGGAAGGCGGTGGCGGCGCCCGTAGCATGATCGCCGACGGCCTGTTCGACCGGTTCCCGATGGAGCGCATCTTTGGCTACCACAACTGGCCGGGGCTGGAAGCGGGGACCGTCGCGGTGCATGAAGGCCCGGTGATGGCGGCCGGCAACCGCCTCTATTTCACGATCACCGGCCATTCCGGCCATGCCGCCCTGCCGCATTTGACGCGCGATCCGATGGTCGCCGCTGCGCACCTGCTGCTGGCGCTGCAATCCGTCGTCGCCCGCAGCGTCGATCCGTTGCAGTCCGCCGTGGTCAGTGTCGGCGATGATCGAGGCCGGATCGGCGGCCAACCAGATCCCCGATCGCGCGGTCATGCGCGGCACCATGCGCTGCCTGTCGGAAGCGGTGCGCGACCGAAATGCAGGCGACGATCCGTCGCATCGCCGACGGCATCGCTCGGACCTTCGGCGTGACGATCGAGGTGGACATCCCGCAGGGCAACCCGGTCACCACCAATGCGCCGGCGGAACGCGACATCGCGGCCGCGGCGGTGCAGGCGGCGGGGCTGCCGCTGCGCCGCGATATCCAGCCGGCGATGACCGGAGAGGATTTCGCCTGGTTCCTGCAGGAACGGCCGGGCGCCTTCGTCTGGATCGGCAACGGTTCGTCGGATGGCGGCCGTGACCTGCACAATGCCAATTACGACTACAACGACGCTATCCTGCCGGCCGCGTCCGGCTATCTCGGCGTCCGTCGCGAAACAGGCACTCGGCGTCGACTGCCGGTTGAGGCGCCTTGCAGCGAAGCGGACGACGCCCAACTTCCTGCCTGTCAACAGCACGTGGGAGCCTACGACATGACCGAAATCCCGGCCAAATACCTCGATCTGCTCAGCCAGAAAGTCGCGTTGGCGAACCTCGCGACCATTCAGCCCGACGGCTCGCCGCAGGTGACGCCGGTCTGGTTCGACTTCACCGGCGGGGTGGTGCGGGTGAACACCGCCAAGGGACGGGTCAAGGCGCGGAACATGGCGGTGGGCTCGAAGGTCGCGCTGTCGATCGTCGATCCGGACAATCCGTATCGCTACATCCAGATCCGCGGTTCGGTGACCAAGGAAACCACCGACGGCGCAAAGGCGCATATCGACAGCCTGGCGAAGAAATACCTCGATAAGGACGTCTATCCCTGGCACAACCCGAAGCGACGTCCGGGTGATGTACGAGATCACGCCGGCTGCCGCCCACGGGATGGGTTAGAGCGTGATGACCGCAGGCGGAATCGCCGGTCAGGTCGTAAATCGCGCGATCAAACAAACACCTGGAGCAGGATGGCTGAGTCTAAAGCGATGTCATCCTGCTCTAGCCGTTCACCGCGCGACGCTGGCGTCGATCCGAGCGACGAGGTCCGGGGGCAGGGGACCGGCCTCGGCAGCGGCGACGCAGCCGGCGAGTTCGGCGCGGTTCTTTACGCCCAGCACCAGCGTGTCGATGTCCAGTCCCAGCGCATACCGATGTGCGACAAGCGCCGGATCCTCTCCGATCTCGGCACAGATGGCGCGGAAGCCGGCCGCACGCTGGTAATCCAGCACCTCGGGGTGGTCGGATGGCATGTCCCGATCGATGGCCGCGGTCAGAGCGCCAGCCTGCACCGCGCGAATGCCCATGATGCCGACGCCATTGGCGCGTGCGGCTGCCATCACGGTGCGCGGCTTCGCGGGGTCGGCGTAGAATTTCAGCCCGCCCGGGCTGTCCAGCAGATTGGCGATGCATTGCACGGCGGCGGGCTTCGGGTCCTCGGCCATCACCTGCGATGATGGCGTCGGGATGACCGATCCCGGTCAGGCCCCAGGCGCCGATCAGGCCCTCGTGCTTCAGCTTTTCCATCGCATCGCGCACATGCGAACGATAGAGCGACAGCGGCGTCAGTCGGCTGACATCCGGCGCGTTCCACATCGGATGTCCGTCGGGTGCGACGTTGGAGTGCAGGAAGAAAATATCCAGCTTGTCGCGCTGCAGCAGCCTCAGGCTGGCTTCGATCGACTGGCGGAAGATCGACAGCACTTTTTCCGGCGCCGGATTGCCCAGGTTGCACTTGCTGGTGATGTGGACGCCGGCCGGCACCCGGCCGCCGAACGCCTCTCCGACCACCCGTTCCGCCTTGCCGTCGCCATAGCGGGGGGCGAGGTCGAGCAGATTGATCCCGGCCTTCACCGCGTCATGCACGGTGGCGAGACATTCTTCGAACGTCGTCTGGCCCCACAACATGCCAAGGCCGCCGCCGCCCAGGGTGAGTGTCGAGACGGGAAACAGCGTGCCGAATGGATGCAGTTTCATGGTCTGGGTCCTCCCTCGTCGTTCTCCGACCCTTTGGCAGGTTCATCAAAACCGGTCCAGGGGCCGCTTATGCAGTCGATTCGTTCGGATTTGTAACGTCTGCCCCTTTCCAAACGGGAAAACGTCGCCATTTGAACGCGTGCCGGGCTGCAGCAGGCGCGCCGGCGCGTCCAACAACCATATGTTCAGGAGGTTACATGCTACTTCGTACCTTGGCGTTCGCTGGGGCGTTCGCCGGCGCGATCGCCGTTGCGGGCACTTTTTCCGCGCATGCTGCAACGATGAAATACCATGCCGACCTGACGGCGGCGCAGGAGGTTCCCCCGACCAAGTCGACCGGCAAGGGCGAGGCGACTGCCATCCTGGATACGGTGACGCATGAATTGACCGTCGACATGACGTTCAGCGGTTTCTCCAGCGATTTAACCGCCACACATATCCACGGACCGGCCGCTGTGGGCCAGAATGCCGGCGTCCTCGTGCCGCTGGCCAAGGAGCCGAAAAGCCCCGTTCATGTCACCGTCAAGCTGACCCCTGAGCAGGTGAAACTACTGGGAGACGGGATGCTGTATGTGAACCTCCATTCCAAGAACAACCCCAGCGGTGCCGTTCGCGGCCAACTGACCGCTGTGAAGTAGCGCTGAGTTTCCGCGCGCGTCGCGATCTCGCCGGGGATTGCCCGGCTGGATCGCGACACTGCGGAGCCCCTTTCACCGCCGGCCGAAAACGCCGATATAGGCCGGCATGACCTCCGATCGCGCGACCCGCATCCAAGCCCTCCTGACCAATGCCTTTGCGCCCACGGTTCTCGAGATTGAGGACGACAGCGCCCGCCATGCCGGGCATTCCGGGGCGCAGCCCGGTGGCCAGACCCACTATTCCGTCCTGATGGTCAGCCCTGTCTTCGCCGGGATGACCCGCGTTGCACGCTCGCGTGCCGTCCACACCGCCCTGGAGCAGGAATTCGGACCGGCCGAAGTCGGGGGCATGCACGCGCTGTCGTTGGCGCTGCGCACGCCGCAGGAGCATGAAAAACTGAAATAGGGGATTTTCTTCTCCAGCATTGGCGATTATTGAGCATCAGGAGAAAATTCACTCTGCACTGCAGGCCGATGCGGAAAGGTACGGTTATGGCTTTGGACAAGGACCTCGATCGGGTCGACCGGGAAATTCTCCGACTGCTGTCCGCCGATGCGTCCATGTCGCTGGCCGACATTGCAGAGAAGGTCGGCCTGACCGCGACGCCGTGCTGGAAACGCATCCGGCGCATGGAGCAGGAAGGCATCATCCAGCGTCGGGTCGCCATCATCGATGCCGACAAGGTAGGACTGCCGGTTTCCGTGTTCGTGGCGATCGAGACGGCCGACCACTCCGGGGAATGGCTGGCTCGGTTCGCCGAGGTCATTCGCGATACGCCGGAGATTGTCGATGCCTGGCGCATGAGCGGCGATGTCGATTACCTGCTGCACGTCGTGGTGCCCGACATCGCGTCCTATGACAAATTCTACCGCCGCCTGATCGCAGCCGTGCCGCTGCGCAATGTCAGCAGCCGCTTCAGCATGGAGCGAATGAAGGCGGCGGCGCTGCCGATCTGACGCCTGCCGCAGGTGCCACTTATCGGTTTCACATGCGAAATTCCGGTTTTTCCACAGGCCGTGAACCTATTGTTAACCCTGTCATGGTTCCTTTCCTCCGGCCTTTAGGAGGTAGCCATGCCGACAAGTCGTCTGATCAATCGAAACGTCATCGCGGAGCGCGGCCGGACCAGCATGCGCCTGGAGCCGGAGCTCTGGGATGCCCTGGGCGAAATCTGCGAACGCGAAGACCAGGACATGAGCACGCTGGTCCGGCAGGTTGAAGCCGCCGGGCACACCGGGGGCCGCACCAGCGCGATCCGGGTATTCATTCTGAACTATTATCGTGTCGCCGCGACCGAACACGGCCATGCCGGTGTTGGCCATGGTCCGATCCTGCGCAGCCGGATGGGAGAATACACCCGTTCTGCTGCCTGATACGCCGTCCGCAAGTGCCACCAGGATGATGGGCTTGCGGCTATTTCCCGGACTCTCCCTCCGTCCGGCCTTTCGTCCCATCTCCCGACCCATCAGGGGTCACGTTGGGCCCACCGCTGGCCGCGCCACCGTTCGGGCCGTTTGCTACCTCCAGCCCGTGCGCCATCGGCTGATCCGCTGCCAGGCAGCGTCGCCAGCGCCGCTTCAACCATCCGCCGGTCGTCAGACCCGACGGGCAGCCGTTCGACCAGCGCCTGCCAGTGCCGCCGAGCCTCGATGGCTTGCCCACTCTGGGCGGCGGCGAGGCCGAGGTACCATTGTGCCGTCGCCTGGGTCGGATCCTTCGCCTCGATCTGGTGCAGCAACTGGATGACGCGGTCCGGAAGGGCCTCCCCCGGTTTGTAATCCGCCATCAGCGCTTGAACCTCCGCCTCCGGCACTCCCAGGTCGTCGGGCCGTAGTGCTCGGGCCCTGGCATAGGCAGCCATTGCCTTATCCGTTTCCTTCAGCACCCCATAGGCTCGGCCCAGGCGCATCCAGCCGTCGAAATTTCCGGGGTCAGCCTCCTGCTTGGCTGCCAGGTTGGCGACCATGCCGCGGATCATCGCCTCGCGCTGCGCCTCGGGCATGTTGGCCGCCTCCGCCATGGCGGAGGCTGACGGACTGGGTGCCCCCGATTGTGACCGTTCCGGTGTGCCATCCTCGGTCGGAGCCGTCCCCTTGGCGAGGTCCGGCACCGGAATGCCGGCTGCCTGCGCGGCGCCGGCGATCTGTCGCCCAATTTGGGTCCGCAACGGGGAGTTCGCGGGCAGGATCCCCAGCAGAGCCCTGGAATCCCTCGATGGCCTGCTTTGGCTCGCCAGCCTGCAGGCGACCCAGCGCCAGATAATACCGCGCAATGGCATTGTCGTGATCGGCGGCGAGGACCTTTTGGAAGGCCGCCTCGGCTTCAGGTGTCACGGTTCCGCCGGCCCGCATCACCAACACCTCGGCGTGGTCTGCCTGAATGTCCGTCCCGTCCTGCCCCAGGTTCATCGCTTGCTGATAGGCCAACTCCGCCCGGTTCCAGTCACCCAGCGCCGACAGGCTGCGGGCGAGCAGCAACCACCCGGGACCGTCCTCGGGATTCTGCCTCAAGCGTTGGACGAGCTGCTCGACCGCCTGGCGCGCCTGATCGCGGTCATCGGTCTGAGCTGCGTGCGGGCGTGACGCAAACGGCATGTCAGGCAGGCCGGGCGCACCAAGATAAACATAGGTTGCGACCGATCCGCCGCCGACCACGATCAGCACAAGCGCGGCCAGGACGGGGCTGCGCGACAGGCGAATCTGCTGAGGTTGCGCTCGGCTCGCGGCGAGAAGCCGGCGCTGGATTTCAAGGCGGGCAGTCTCTGCCTCGGCTGGCGTCACCAGGCCGCGCTCGATATCGCGCTCCAGCTCCTGCAGTTGGTCGCGATAGACCGCCTGGTCGAATTGCGTCCGCTCCGCCACCGGCCGTCCACCACGCAGAAGCGGTGACAGAATCGGCAGCAGGGCAACGAAGGCGAGCAGGGCGAGCAGAAACGCCAGGATCAACCACCCGACTCCCGTAACAATTCATCCAGCTTGGCGCGCTCTTCGGGGGACAGGGCAGGGGGTGTATCCGATTGCCGCCGTCGCCGCTGGACGATCCACGCGATCGACCCTGCCAGGCCCAATGCCAGAACGACCGGGGGGCCGAACCATAGCACATAGGTTGCCGGCTCGACCGGCGGATTCAGCAGCACGAACTGGCCATAGCGGTCGACCACGGCCTGCACGACCTGCGCATTGCTGTCGCCCGCCGTCAGCCGCTCTCGGACCAGCATGCGGATGTCATGTGCGAGGTCGGCGTTCGAATCGTCGATCGACTCGTTCTGGCACACCAGACACCGCAACTGGCTGCTGATCGCGCGGGCTCGCGCCTCCAGCGCCGGATCGGCGAGACGTTCCGCGGGCTCGACCGCCAGCGCGGAAGCGCGAAACTGAGCGCGAGTGCCAGACCGGTCAGCGCCAGCATCAGCCAGAGGATGGCCCATTTCATGACGCGCCGGCGCCCGTCCCGCCCAACTGCTTGAGCAACGGCAGCAGTTCCTTGTCCACGCTTTCGGCGGTCAGCGGACCGACGAAGCGCTTGCGGATGATGCCCGGCGCTGTCGATCACGTAGGTCTCCGGCACGCCATAGACGCCGAAATCCAGCCCGACGCGGCCGTCGCGATCGACCCCGACCTGCCGGTACGGATCGCCATAGGTCTGCCAGCAGGCGGGTCGATGCGGCGGGCTCGTCCTTGTAGTCGATGCCGTACAGCGGCAGGTGATTCTCGCTCGGCCAGGCGCATCAGCAGCGGGATGCTCGATCCGGCACGGCACGCACCAGGAGGCGAAGAAGTTGATCACCACCGGGTGGCCCTTCAGCGCGTCCAGGGTCAAGGGCTTGCTGTCGTCCAGTCCGGCCAGGTCGAACCCGGCGCCGGCTTGTCGATCATCGCCGACGGCAGTTCGTGGACATCGTGGCCGGACCGCAGCGCGAGGGCGAAATACCCGGCCAGCACCAGGAACAACAGCAGCGGCAGCAGAAAGATCAGACGGCGCATGGCCTATTCGCCGGCTACCGCCACGGCACCGTGCCATCCGGCCGCGGGCCCGCGCGGCGACGCCCACGCGCCAGCGCCGGTCGCTCAGGCTGACGACGCCGCCGAACGCCATGATCACGCAGCCGATCCAGATCCACGGAACCAGCGGCTTCCAGTAGGCCCGGATCGTCCAGCCGCCCTCGGCGTCGGTATCGCCCAGCGCGACGTAAAGGTCGGCGAGCAGGTTGGTGCGGATCGCCGTCACGCCGGTGGTCTGCTTCTGCAGCGGGAAGAAGCGCCGCTCGGGATGCATGACCGTCGACCAGCGCGCCGTCACGCCGTCACTCGATCGTGGCATCATCGGCGATGTAGTTCGGACCGGGCACGCGGTCGACGCTCTCCAGCGTCAGATGATAGCCGGCGATGGTCGAGCGCCGCCGATCGGCAGCGATCTCGATGCGCCTCCTGCTCGAACGCCGAGGCGGAGAAGCCGGCGACCGAAACCGCCAGGCCGAGATGCGCGAAGGTCATGCCGTAGGCCGAGCGCGGCAGATGTGATCGCGCGGCGGACGCTGTCGGCCAGCGGGATGCGGAACAGCCGCAGCGCGTTCGGCGAATTCGGTCAGCACCGCGGCCGCCGAGCCAGGCCGCGAGGCCAAGGCCGAGCACCGCGAGCACCGGGCCGCCATAGGTGACGTAGAAGGCGATCAGCACGACCAGGCGCGGTCGCGATGTAGGCGACCCACAGCCGTTGCAGCGCGCCCAGCAGGTCGCCGCGCTTCCAGGCCAGCATCGGGCCCGACGCCACGGCGATCAGCATCGGCACCATCATCGGCACGAAGGTGCGGTTGAAGAACGGGAACCCGACCGAAATCTTCGGGCCGCCCACCGCGTCGAGGAACAGCGGATACAGCGTGCCCAGGAACACCGTCGCGCAGCCGCAGGACAGCAGCAGGTTGTTCAGCACCAGCGCGCCCTCGCGGGAGATCGGCGCGAACAGTCCGCCGCCCTTCAGCGCCGGCGCCCGGACGGCGTACAGCGTCAGCGAGCCGCCGATCGCGACGATCAGCAGCATCAGGATGAACGTGCCGCGCTGCGGATCGATGGCGAAGGCGTGCACCGAGCTCAGCACGCCCGACCGCACCAGGAACGTGCCGACCAGCGACAGCGAGAAGGTGATGATCGCCAGCAGGATGGTCCAGGTTTTCAGCGTGTCGCGCTTCTCCACCACGATCGAGGAGTGGATCAGCGCGGTGCCGACCAGCCAGGGCATGAAGCGATGCGTTCTCGACCGGGTCCCAGAACCACCAGCCGCCCCAGCCCAGCGTGTAGTAGGCCCACCAGGATCCCATCGCGATGCCGATGGTCAGGAAGCACCACGAGGCCAGCGACCAGGGCCGGACCCAGCGCGCCCAGGCGGCGTCGACGCGGCCCTCGATCAGGGCGGCGACGGCGAAGGCGAAGGCGACGGAGAAGCCGACATAGCCGAGGTAGAGGAACGGCGGATGGAAGGCGAGGCCGGGATCCTGCAGCACCGGATTGAGGCCGTGGCCGTTCGGCGCCGGCGGCAAGGTGCGCAGGAACGGGTTCGAGGTCAGCAGGATGAACAGCAGGAAGCCGACCGCGATCATGCCCTGCACCGCCAGCACGCGGGCGCGCAGCGCCGGCGGCAGGTTGTCGCAGAACAGCGCCACCGCGGCGGCGCACAGCGACAGCATGAAGACCCACAGGAGCATCGAGCCCTCGTGGTTGCCCCACACGCCGGTGATCTGATACAGCAGCGGCTTATCGGTGTGGCTGTTCTGGACGACGTTGATGACCGAGAAGTCGGACGTGACGTAGGCATGCATCAGCGCCAGCATCGCCAGCGCGATCAGCGCGAAGCCGATCAGCGCGCAGGACCGGCCGACCGCCATCCAGCCGACATGCCGCCGCGCGGCACCGATCAGCGGCACGGTGGACTGCACCAGGGCGACAAACAGCGCCAGGATCAGCGCCAAATGGCCGAGTTCGGTGATCATGGCTGAGACCAGGGGCTCTGCCCCTGGGACCCCGCAAAGGGGGCTGGCCCCCTTTGATCCCATGACTGGTTGGGTGGACGGGAGGGGGCGACCGGAACGGTTGCGAGGTCCGCGTCGCCCCCTCCCGTCCACCCAACCATTGCAGGGTTCCAAGGGCCGCTGCCCTTGGCGGGGTCCAGGGGCGGAGCCCCTGGTCTGACCATGACTCACCCATCACGCCGCTCTGCGATGTGCCTGGGGGATGATCGCCGTCAGGGCCTCCACCAGTTCGTCCATCATCGCGTCGGTGTGCAGCGGGCCCGGGGTGAACCGCAGCCGTTCCTCGCCGCGCGGCACGGTCGGGTAGTTGATCGGCGTCGCATACATCCCGAACTCGCGCAGCAGGCGCTGGCTGACCTCGGTGCACAGCGCGGCCTCGCCGACATGCAGCGGCACGATGTGGCTGACCGACGTCGATCCGCGGCAGGCCGGCGCGCGTCGAAGCGGCGCTTCAGCGCATCCGCCCGCTCGAACAGCTTCGCCCGCCGCGCGTGGTCCTGCCGCGCACGTGCCGCACGCTGGCCAGCGCCGCCGCGGCGGTCATCGGCGGCAGCGAGGTGGTGAAGATGAAGCCCGGCGCGGTCGAGCGGATGAAGTCGATCACCTCGGCATCGCCGGTGATGTAGCCGCCGTGGCAGCCGAACGCCTTGGCCAGCGTGCCCTCGATGATGTCGATGCGGTGCGCGACGCCGTCGCGCTCGCGACACGCCGCCGCCGTTCGGGCCATACATGCCGACCGCGTGCACCTCATCGAGGTAGGTCATCGCGCCGTATCGCTCCGCGAGGTCGCAGATCGCGCCGATCGGGGCGATGTCGGCGTCCATCGAATAGACGGATTCGAACGCGATCAGCTTCGGCGCGGCGGCGGGCGCGGCCGCAGCAGCGCCTCCAGATGCGCCATGTCGTTGTGGCGGAAAATATTGCACGACCGCCCGCGAGCCCTTGATGCCCGGCGATCATCGAGGCGTGGTTCTTGGCGTCGGAGAACACCTGCCACGGCTGCTCCGGGCCCATGCGGGAAGCTGTTCAGGATGGTGGACAGCGCCGCCTGGTTGGAGACGAAGCCGGAGGTGAACAGCAGCCCGGCCTGCTTGCCGTGCAGCGATCGCGAGTTCGGCCTCCAGCGCGTCGTGCACCGGGCTGGTGCCGCTGATGTTGCGCGTGCCGCCGGCGCCGGCGCCCATGGTGCGCGCCGCCTCGCAGGCCGCCTCGACCACGACCGGATGGCCGCCCATCGCCAGATAGTCGTTGGACGACCAGACCAGGACTCGCGAACCGTCCGGGCGCAGATAGTAGGGGAAGCCGTCGGCGCGCTTCTGCAGCGGGGTGAAGACGCGGTAGCGGCCCTGGTCGCGGATCGAGTCCAGCGAGCGCCGGCAGTGTTCCTTGAAAACTTGCATCACACAGCAGCCCTTACCGGAAGTCCCACGATGTCCTCCTCGGGGTCCAACATCCCGCCCGTGACATCTCACCCTCTATGATCTGAATCAATCGAGCTCTTTGAAAGAGCGCCGATTGGTCACGCCGTCAACCGGATTTGCCAAGATTGAGCGCAGTGCAACCCTGCGATGGGCGCGGACGGCTTTCCTCCGCCGCCGAACGATGCGATAGGCTTCGCTGCGCTGCAACAGACCATGTCAGGAGACGCGATGCCGCTGAGCCAGCCTGCCGACCGCGAACGGCTGCATACCAGAGCGATCGAGATCAACGGCTATCGTCGGAAGGATGGGCTTTTCGACATCGAGGCGCATCTGACGGACCGCAAGAGCTTCGGGCAGACCAATTACGACCGCGGCTATATCGAGGCCGGTGAGCCGGTGCACGACATGTGGCTGCGTCTGACGCTTGATGAAGACATGCTCATCCATGCGGTCGAGGCGGTCAGCGACAAGACGCCCTATGCCATGTGCCCGACCGCGGCGCCAAACTTCTCGCGCCTGGCCGGGATGCGCATCAAGTCCGGTTTCCTGCGGGAGGCCAACCAGGCGGTCGGCGGCACCGTCGGCTGCACCCATCTGCGCGAACTGCTCCAGCAGATGGCCACCACGGCTTTCCAGACGATCAACCCGGCCAAGGCGAAGAAGCAATTGACAGCCGAGGGTGTTTCGACCGAGGGGCGCGGCAGCGACGTGTTCGACAAGCGCATCACGGAGCAATGGGGCGGCGGCAATCGGATGCTCAATACCTGCCTTGCCTATGACGACAAAGGTCCGCTGGTGAAGCGCCGCTGGCCGCAGCTTTACAAAGGCGAGGACGCCGAAACCAACGCGACCGCGGATCAGGCAGCGGAACGATGGTGAGGTGGGCCGCCTCACACTTCTTCCACCTGTTCCACGCCCGGCAGCGATTTCAGCGCCTGCGCCAGCCGCGGCGTGACATTGTAGCCGCCGGGCAGCGCGATCTCCACCTCCTGTTCGCCTTCGATCCGAGGCACCAGGGTGACGCGTCCTCGCCCACCGCTCTGACGGCCGAGCACATCGCGGATATGCGGCACGGCGGCGGTTTCGCGCAGCCAGATGCGGATCGACGCACCAGCCTGACGCCGCTGCCTGGTCCAGGTGGCGACATCGCAGCGCGGTGACGCGCATCGCATCGCCCTCGGTCTTCAGATCGGCGCTGACCAGGACGTTGCTGCCGTGCGCCAGCAATCTCGCGCGACCGGTTCAGCACTTCGCTGAAGCAGGTGACCTCGACCGAGCCGGAGGCATCGGAAATGCGCACCCACGCCATGCGGCTGCCGGTCCGGGTGATGCGCTCCTTGGTCGCGATGACGGTGCCGGCGAGCTTGACCGGCGGACCCTGCGCTGTCTTCGGCATCGAGCGGCTTGCGTGACGCTGAAGGCGGCGCAGCGCCTGGGCGTAGGCATCGAGCGGATGCGCGGTCAGATGGAAGCCGATGGCCTCGGCCTCGAACGCCAGACGCTCCAGCGGCGGCCAGTCGGGGATGTCGGGCAGGCGGAGCGGTTCTGGTTTCGCCGCCGACGCCGCCGAACAGGCCGATCTGCCCGCTCTCCTTTTCCTGCTGGTCGGCCTGCGCTCGGCGCAGGATCGTCTCGGCCCCGGCGAACAGGCGGGCGCGATTGGCCTCCAGCCGGTCGAAGGCGCCGGCCTGGACCAGGTTCTCCAACTGCATCCGGTTGAGCTGCCGCGGATCGATCCGGTCGGCGAAATCCGCGAGATCGGCGAACGGTGTGTCGCCGCGCGCGGCGACCACGGATTCCATCGCGCGCGAAGCCGACCTTCTTCACGGCGGCCAGAGCGTAACGGATCGCCAGCCGCCCGTCCGTCCAGCCGCTCGACCGAGAAATCGGCCGCCGAGACGATTGATATCCGGCGGCAGGATCGTGATGCCGCCGATCGTTCCGCCTCCTGCTTCAGCGCGGCCAGCCGGTCGGTGTTGTTGATCGCCAGGCTCATGCACGCGGCGATGAACACCTCGGGATGGTTCGCCTTCAGCCAGGCGGTCTGATAGGCGACCAAGCGCATAGGCCGCGGCGTGCGATTTGTTGAAGCCGTAGTCGGCGAACTTGGCCATCAGGTCGAAGACTTCCTTGGCCTTCGCCGGATCGATGCCGCGCTCGATCGCGCCTTTGGTGAAGATGTCGCGCTGCGCCTCCATCTCCGCTGCGATCTTCTTGCCCATCGCGCGCCGCAGCAGGTCGGCGCCGCCCAGCCTGTAGCCGGCCATCTTCTGCGCGATCTGCATGACCTGTTCCTGGTAGACCATGATGCCGTAGGTCTCGGCCAGGATGTCGTGAATATCCGGATGCGGCGCTTCCCATTTCTCGCCATGCTTGCGCCGGCAGTAATCGGGAATGTTGGCCATCGGGCCGGGACGATACAGCGCGACGGCGGCGATCAGGTCCTCGAACCGGTCGGGCCGCATCTGGCGCAGCGTGTCGCGCATGCCCTGGCCTTCCATCTGGAACACGCCGCCCGCCTCGCCCCGCGCCAGCATGTCGTAGGTTTTCTTGTCGTCGAGCGGCAGGTGGTTCAGATCGACGGTGATGCCGAGCCCTTTCAGGAAGCCCTCGGCGCGACGCAGGATCGTCAGCGTGGTCAGGCCGAGGAAGTCGAACTTCACCAGGCCCGCCAGCTCGACATGCTTCATCGAATATTGCGTGACCAGGAAGTCGGATTTCGGATCTTTGTAGAGCGGCACGAGTTCGACCAGCGGCCGGTCGCCGATGACGACGCCGGCGGCATGGGTGGAGGCGTGGCGGTACAGACCCTCGATCTGCAGGGCGATTTCCAGCAGCCGCGCGATGCCTTCGTCGTCATCGCGCAGGGCCTGCAGGCGAGGTTCGCCGTCCAGCGCCTGCTGCAGGGTCACCGGCTTGGCGGGGTTGTTGGGGATCAGTTCGGCGACGCGGTTGACCTGGCCATACGGCAGGCCGAGCACGCGGCCGACGTCGCGCACCGCGGCGCGGGCCTGCAGCTTGCCGAACGTGATGATCTGCGCGACGCGGTCGCCGCCGTATTCCTGGCGCACATACTCGATGACGCGGTCGCGGCCTTCCTGGCAGAAGTCGATGTCGAAGTCCGGCATCGACACGCGTTCCGGATTGAGGAACCGCTCGAACAGCAGATTGAATTGCAACGGATCGAGGTCGGTGATGGTCAGCGCCCAGGCGGCGACCGATCCGGCGCCGGAACCGCGGCCAGGACCGACCGGAATGCCCTGTTGTTTCGCCCATTGAATGAAGTCGGCGACGATCAGGAAGTAGCCGGAGAACCCCATCGTGGCGATGACAGTCAAGTTCGTAGTCGAGCCGCTTCGCGGTACTTTCGCGCGTCGCGGCATCGGCGCCGACGTCGTCCATGCGACGCGTCGAGGCCCTCGATCGCCATGGCGCGGACGGTTTCTTCCTCGGTGGCGCCGTCGCGGACCTTGGGGCAGACCGGCAGCAGCGGCTTGCGGGTTTCCGCCATGACGGCGCAGCGTCGGGCGATCGCGATCGTGTTGTCGCAGGCTTCCGGCAGATCGGCGAACAGCGCGCGCATGTCACCGGCGCGGCTTGAACCAGTGTTCCGGCGTGACGCGGCGGCGGTCCTTTTCCGACAGCGTGCGCCCCTCGGCGATGCACAGCAGCGCATCCTGCGCCTCATACATGCTCGGGTTCGCGAACAAGCAATCGTTCGTGGCGACCAGCGGCAGGCCGCGCGTCATCGGCCAGCGCGATCAGGCCGGGCTCGATCGCCTGCTCGACCGGCAGGCCATGGCGATGCAGTTCCATGATCGTGCGGTCGGGAAACGCTTCGCGCAGCGCGTCGAGCAGGCGTTCGGCCTCCGGCTTCTGGCCCTCGGCGAGCAGGCGGGCGATCGGACCGGTGGTGCCGCCGGTCAGCAGGAACAGGCCCTCGGCATGGTCCGCGATCACCTGGAAGCGGCACGCTGCGGCTTCAGCGACGGGTCGGTGTCGAGAAAGCCGATCGACGACAGGCGTCTGCAGGTTGGCCAGACCCGCCGCGTCGTGCGCCAGCAGCACCAGCGGGTCGGGCGGCAGCCGGGGATTGTCGGCGCGGGCCAGGGCGATCTGGCAGCCGATGATCGGCTGGATGCCCTTGCCGCTGCGTACTGGGAGAATTCCAGCGCGCCGAACAGGTTGCCGGTGTCGGTGATGGCGACCGCCGGCATCGCGTTGGCCTTCGCCAGGGCGGCGATCTTGTCGGGGCGTATCGCGCCCTCGCTCAGCGAGTAGGCGGAGTGGGTGCGAAGATGGACGAAGTCGGCGTGGGGCATGCCGTCAGGCATATAGGGGGTCGGGCGAGTCGTGGCGAGAGGCGAGGGGCGAGCCGCTGCCTGTTTTCAACCATCTCCTGCGATCATTACGGCCAACAAAAAGACGTTCAGGCTAGCCGTCCTGAGTCCAGCGACTGTTACGATCCGGCAAAGAACGCCTGGTGCTGCAGGATCAGGTTGCTGTTGTTTGACGCGTCGGCGCTTCAGAGGCACCTGGCAGCCCGATATTGGCCGCACAGCAGATGCTGTTCTTTACGAGGTTGAGTGCTGTCTCGGCGTCATGCACTCTGAACTACTCTCATTCCCAACGTCCCGGCCGGAGATCGAATCCTCAGGGATCAGCAACGGCGGTAGGTCGGGTGCGGCGCAGGGTCCGTACAGGCAGAAGGCGCGGCGCGGGCGTGGGGCGGACGCGCCGGCACATCTGAAGGTTGCGGACACGGACCAGTATCGCAGAATTGGTGAGGATCCGCGCTTCCCGGGTCACCCGGACTTGCTTTGCGTCAAGAAATGAAGGGTTCTCAACGATCCTCTTGACGACACCGGTCCGACCCGCCATTGGTCCGGGCTGCCCAACAGGGTCGTCCAGGAAAGGTCTTCAAATGCAGAACCTCCTCTCACGCCGAGCGCTCGGCGCTTCGGCTGTCGCTGTGGTCGGAACCTTTGGTATCCTGCGCCACGCGCGGGGCGAGGCGGCGTTGAAGATCCGCTGCTCGCTCGACACCGCGCCTTCGCACGTGCGCAACGTCTCGATCGTCGATTATCTGGGCAAGGTCAAGGAAGCGACCGGCGGCCAGATCGACAGTGAGGTGTTTCACTCCGGCCAGCTCTACGCCGACCTGCAGGTGGCGAAGGCGCTGCTGCAGGGCCAGGTCGACATGGCCTGCCCGGGCCTGTGGACGCAGACCGGGATCGTCCCCGACTGCGATTTCTGCCAGTTGCCGGTGTTCTACGGCCGGCCCATCGAGGTGACGGAGAAAGCCTCCGACGGCGCTGCCGGCAAGATCATCATCGGGCAGATCGAAAGCAAGCTGCGGGTCCATGTCGTCGGCCCGTTCGTCGATCTGGGCTTCCAGAACTGGTACACGACGAAGGTGCCGCTGAAGACGTCGGCCGACATCAAGGGGCTGAAGATCCGCAGCCCTGGCGGAGCCGGCATCAGCTGGCGCATCAGCTTCTTCGGCGGCATCCCGAACACCACCGCCTGGCCGAACGTCCCGCTGGCGCTGTCGCAAGGCACGTTCGATGGTTTCGTTTCCACCAATGAAAGTGTGTCGACGGCGAAGCTGTGGGAGGCGGGGGTCAAGTATTCCTACCAGGATCACCAGTATGTCGGCCAGTACATGCCGATGATCAGCGGCGCCTTCTGGTCGAAGCTGACGCCGGACGTGAAGAAGATCATGACCGATCTGTGGGCGTCCAACATCTCGACCTATCGCCAGCATGCCGCAGAGAAGCAGGCCGAGGCACGCAAGACGATGGAGGCCAACGGCGTGCAGTTCACCGACCCGTCGGAGGAGATCCTCGCCGCCGCCCGCAAGGCGCAGCAGGCGGATGTCGACACCCTGATCAAGGACGCGAAACTGTCGCCGGACGTCGTCAAGGCGGCCGAAGACGTCGGTCAACGGCACGGCCTGACGGATGGCCGAACGCCCGAATACGATCTGGGATACGATCGAACGTACGCTGGTCGGCATTCTGGGCCTGCTGGCAATGGTCGTCGGCCTCGTGCAGGTGGTCGGGCGGTATTTCTTTCCGCAATACGCCATCTCCTTCGCCGAGGAAGTGATCGTCTATCTCGTCGTCTGGGGCGTGATGATCATCTCCAGCCAACTGGTCCGGACGGACGGGCATGTCCGCCCGGACCTGGTGCTGCGCCTGGTTCCGCCGCAGGGCCAGCGCTGGCTGGAGGTGTTCAATTGCATCGTCGCGCTGGTCTTCTGTGTCGGCATGGTCTGGTATGGCTGGCAGATCGTCGACACGTCGCTGTTGCTGGATGAGCGCAGCTCGTCGGACCTGCAGTTTCCGATGTACATTTATTATGCCGCCCTGCCGGCGGGCGGCGTGTTGATGACGGTGCGCTACCTGATCCGTCTGTTCCGCTTCCTGTTCCGCTTCGATCCAAAAACGATGGTCGTCGGCCAGCACCATATCGCCGATCATGAACGACCACTCGGCCTGGACGTGATGGGCAACTGACCGATGTGGACTGTGCTGTTCCTGGTCATGTTCTTCGGACTGCTGTCCGCGGGCATGCCGATCTTCCTGGTTCTGGGCGCCTGTGCGGCGGTGCTCTACTTCATATCCGACCAGCCGATGATCGGCGTGGCGCAGGTCATCATCGACCACCTGAATTCCAGCACGCTGATGTCGTTGCCGCTGTTCGTCATGGCGGCGGCCTTCATGCGCCAGGGCGGGGTGGCAAAGGCGCTGGTCGATGTCTCGGCCGCCTGGCTGGGTGGCATCCGCGGCTCCCTGGGCCTCGTGACTGTCGTTGCCTGCACGCTGTTTCGCCGCGATCTGCGGGTCCTCGGTCGCAACCGCCCTGGCAATGGGCACGATCCTGCTGCCGGCGATGATCGAGAAAGGCTACCCGCGTAGCTTCGCGCTGGGCGTGATCGGGGCGTCGGGCACGATCGGCATCGTCATCCCACCGTCCCTGGCACTGATCCTGTACGGCATCGTCGCCGAACAATCCGTCCCCAGGCTGTTCCTGGCCGGCATCCTGCCGGGCCTGCTGCAGGCCGCCGCGTTCTTCGCCTGGGTCTGGTACGACGCACGGCGGCGCAACTTCCCCAAGGAACCGGCCATTCCGATGGCGGAGCGTCTGCGCGTCACCGTGCGCGCCTTCCCGGCACTGATCGTGCCGATCATCGTGCTGGTCGGCATCTATGGCGGCATCGTCACGGTGACCGAGGCGGCGGCGCTGGCGGCGGCAACGGCATTGCTCGTCAGCCTGATCTTCTACCGCGGCTTCCGGGTGACACAGACGCTGTCCGTCATCGCCGATGCGCTGCGCAGTGCTGGCACGATCATGCTGATCGTCGCGACGGCGCTGGCGTTCGGCCATTGGATGACGGAATCCGGCGTACCGGCCCAACTGGTGACCTGGGTGCTTGGCGCACAACCTGCCGACCTGGGGCTTCCTGCTGTCCATCAACGTGCTGCTGCTTGTTCTTGGCTGCTTCCTGGAAGTCGTGGCCGCCTTGCTGCTGGTGATCCCCATCCTCGCGCCCGCGCTTCAGCCCCTGGGAGTTGATCCGGTCCATTTCTCCATCATCTTTACCCACAACATGGAGATCGCGCTGATTCATCCGCCGGTGGGGCTCAATCTCTACGTGCTGTCCACCATTTCCGACGCGCCGATCGGGGAGGTGATACGCGGCGTCCTGCCGTTCCTGATCCTGTTGCTGATCGTGCTGGGCATCATTACCTATGTGCCGGCGTTGACTTTGTGGTTGCCGCAGGCGGTTTACGGACACTGAAATGCCTGATTCATTTCACGTGATGACGTTTGTCTTGGATTGACTGCGTAATGTCCCCTCCTCATCGCAGGTACGTGATTTATTCAGGTGGCGTTGCAGTGCCATAAACTTCGGCAGGTTTGTAATCGCCCTGAAATGAATGTCGCGTGTGGCCGGAACCTAGCCGGCCCCGCCTTGGCGTGAGCGCCTATGCGACAAAGGACAAGCGTGGGGGAAAAATAAAATGCAACGGCTATTTTGCCAGGAGAGGCGAAACCGGACTGCGCAGTCGCTCCCCGCGCCGCAGGGACGGCATGTTCGCCGGACCGGCTGCCGTATGGCCGGTCCGAGAAGAAAAACGGCTGAGCCATGGGCGACGTGCAGGCTGCCGCAATGCTGGCCGCACTGGGCCACGCATTACGATTGAGGTTGTGGCGGCATCTCGCCCCGCACGGCCGTGCCGGATTGCCCGCCGGACTGATCGCGACCTCCATGAATGTCCTGCCGTCCAGCCTGTCGTTTCACTCTGCGGATGATGACACAGGCAGGCGTGCTTACCCAGCGCCGCTCCAGTCGCAGGATCATCTATGCGGTGAACGTCGATACCGTCAAAATCTTGTTCGCCGCCCTATACGGTAGTGATCCCATCGTCGACGTTCATTCCCGCTGCGCCGATCCGCGGGGAGATCGAGCTTCGGAACATCAGCTTCCGCTATGCTGAAACCGAAGCCTACGTGCTGGAAAACGTCAGCCTGAAGGTCCGAGCAGGCTCCTTCGTTACGGTCATGGGCCCCTCGGGCGGCGGGAAGACGACGCTGTTGAAGATCATGCTGGGCCTGATCGAACCGACCTCCGGCGAGATGCTGATCGATGGCATTCCCTGCGCAGCTTCGGCGTTCGCGCCTATCGGGAGCAGGTGGCCGCCGTGATGCAGGAAGATCAGCTCCTGTCCGGGTCGATTGCCGAGAATATCAGCTTCTACGACCCGCAATTCGATCACGACCGCGTGGTCTCCTGCGCGCGGATGGCGGGCGTCGACGAGGAGATTATGGCCATGCCGATGGGCTACAACAGCCTGATCGGCGATATGGGAAGCTCGTTGTCCGGCGGTCAGAAGCAGCGCGTCCTGCTGGCCCGGGCCCTCTACCGGAGGCCGCGGATCCTGTTCCTCGATGAGGGAACAGCGCATCTCGATGTCGCAAAGGAGATCGAGATCAATGAACGGCTCCGTGGATTGGATATTACCCGGATCAGTGTGGCGCACCGGCCGGAGATGATGACGGGCACGGACACGGTGCTGCAGATCGGCCAGCGGCCCGAGGCGGCTGCCGCGGTCTAGCGTTGAAGCCTGCTTGCCGAGCCCATAACCGTTCGGTATCTCGCAGCCTGCCGGTTGCGCTGGACCGAATGGAGGAACGACGCCATGCCAAGCGCCTATGACGAGCTGCCAAGAAACGCGGCGAATTTCGCACCGCTGACGCCCCTGACCTTTATCGAGCGTGCAGCCTATGTCTATCCGGATAAGCTCTCGGTCGTGCACGGTGCGCAGCGTTGGACCTGGAAGCAGACCTACGCGCGCTGCCGCCGCCTCGCGTCCGCGCTGTCGCGGCATGGCATCGGCAAGAACGACACCGTCGCGATCATGGCCCCCAACACGCCGCCGATGGTCGAAGCCGCGTTCGGCGTGCCGATGTGCGGGGCGGTGCTGAACACGCTGAACACCAGGCTGGATGCGGACACGATCGCCTTCATGCTGCGCCATGGCGAGGCCAAGGCATTGATCACCGACCGCGAGTTCTCCCCGGTGATCGAAATGGCACTGGCACGGCTGGAAACGAAGCCGCTGGTGATCGACATCGCCGATCCTCTGTATCCTGAAGGCAAGCTGCTGGGCGAAGTCGAATACGAGGCGTTTCTGGAGAGCGGGGATCCCGATTTCGCCTGGCTCTATCCGGCCGATGAATGGGACGCGATCGCGCTGAATTACACGTCCGGCACCACCGGTGATCCGAAAGGTGTCGTCTATCATCATCGCGGCGCGCACCTGAATGCGGTGTCCAACATCCTGAATTGGGGCATGCCGCATCACGCCGTCTATCTCTGGACGCTGCCGTTATTTCACTGCAACGGTTGGTGCTTCCCCTGGACGGTGGCGGAGCGGGCGGGGGTCAATGTCTGCCTGCGCCGCGTCGAGGCGAAGGCGGTGCTGGATGCAATCCGCGAGCATGGCGTGACACATATGTGCGGCGCACCGGTCGTCTATTCGATGCTGATCAACGCGCCGGCGGAACTGCGCACCGAAATCGGCCACCGCATCGCCGGTCAGGTCGCCGGCGCCGCGCCGCCGGCCGCCATCATCGAGGGCGCCGAGGCCATGGGCATCGACCTGACCCATGTCTACGGCCTGACGGAGGTCTATGGCCCCGCCAGCGTCTGCTCCAAGCATGAGGCCTGGTCGCACATGCCGATCGACAAGCGCGCAGAACGCAACGGCCGTCAGGGTGTCCGCACGCCGCTGCAGGAGGCGATGACCATCCTCGATCCCGAAACAATGCAGCCGGTGCCGTGGGATGGCGAAACGATGGGCGAGATCATGTTCCGCGGCAACATCACCATGAAAGGATATCTGAAGAACCCTCAGGCAACGGCAAAAGCATTCGAGGGCGGGTGGTTCCACACCGGCGACCTCGCGGTGATGCAACCGGATGGCTATGCGAAGATCCGTGACCGATCCAAGGATATCATCATCTCGGGTGGCGAGAACATCTCCTCGATCGAGGTGGAGGAGGTCCTGTATCGCCACCCCGCGGTGCTGAGCGCCGCTGTCGTCGCCCAGCCGGACGAGAAATGGGGTGAAACGCCTTGCGCCTTCATCGAACTGAAATCGGGCGCCACCGCTACAGCCGAAGAACTCCGTAACTTCTGCCGCGAACATCTCGCTCGGTTCAAGGTGCCGAAGAGCTTTGTGTTCCGGGAGCTTCCGAAGACTTCCACCGGCAAGATCCAGAAATTTGCCCTGCGCGCGATCGCCCGCTCGACCGAGGCGATCGAGTAATACCAACCGGGTGCCCGGGGGTGGCGAGGACCGCCAACACCCCGGTCGAAATCAGTACCCGTTCGTCGGCGAAAACGGATCGGGTACGCCCGTGCCGCCGAAGGATGGCGGGGCATCTGTGCACGTGCCCTGCAGCGACGCGGCGGCCCGTGCGCAAGTGTTCCGATCGAAATAATTGCAATTCGAAATCTGCGAGGACGTTACCACGCAGAATTTGCCGTTGCCCGGTGTCAGTTTCAGCTCGGCTGGATTGGCCGAACATACCCCGTTCTGCCGCTGTGCTTCCCGGTCACACTGCTGCGCGTCCTGATAGATGCATTGCGGCGGCAATACCTGGCTCCTGATGCAGAACGGAGCGGCCTCGGCAGCGGTCGCAGGCAGACCCACCAGCAGCGCTATCGTCAGCATATGGTGTCTCATACGCAACTGTTTCATGTTCGCATCCTATTGCAGCTCCGGTCCGGCATGGAACATCGCCAGCCCTGAGCGGTTTGAGCGCAAAGTCCGTGCCACCGACTTTGGCGTGCCGCTTGCCGATTTGGCATGCCTCTTGCCATGCATTCGGTCTGATCGTTGCGAACAGGACCATTGATGCCGGCCAGCGCCGATTTTCCCGGACTGTCCGCCGAAGAACGGCAGAGCCTTGCCGCCTGGCGCATGACGGCTGCCGAACGGGGGATCGAGGCTGTCATCGACCTCAGCGCTCGGCACTGGAAAGTGCAGGGCACGCGCACCATCCTCGGCATTTTCCAGCGCGAGACGGACCGCGCCGGCTGGCTTCTGGTGCAGGGAGATGCCGGCTGGAGCCTACTCGATTGCGCAGCAGAAACGGTAATCGGCGGAACACTCAGCCTGGGTGATGCACTGGCGCTGGTCATTACATGAACGCTACGGAAACGCATGCTGCATGCGGCGGACGACGGGCGTTGCCGCCATCCCTCGCTTCAGCACGATCCCGTGCCGGCGCAGCATGCGATACAGCGTAACGCGCGAGACGCACAGCGCCTCGGCGGTCGAGGTGACATTCTCGTGCGTGCGCTCCAGCGTTGCCAAAAGTGCCGCGCGTTCCTCCGCGGATCCGGGGCGGGGAATGATGGGAGGCAGGATCAGCCGTTCCTCCAGCCCGTCCAGCGCCGTGGCCTCGATCAATTTCCCGTCGCTGATCACCACGGCCCGGCGTACCACCGACATCAGTTCACGCACATTCCCTGGCCAGCGGTGGTGCAGCAGTGCTGCCATCGCTTCCGGCGAGAACCCATCGACGTCGCGGCCGAAATCACGCGCCGCGATGTGCAGGAAGTGATGCGCCAGCAGGGGAATATCTTCGCGCCGTTCGCGCAGCGGCGGCACCGGCAGGGTGAGCACGTTCAGCCGGTAGAACAGGTCCTCCCGGAACCGGCTCTCGGCGATGGCATAGCGCAGGCGGACATTGGTGGCCGAGACGATCCTGACATCCAGGCTCAGCATGTCGCGACCGCCGACCCGCCGGATCTGTCCTTCTTGCAGGAACCGCAGCAGATGGCCTTGCAGATCGACAGGCATATCGCCGATCTCGTCGAGGAACAGCGTTCCGCCGTTGGCATGCTCGATCTGGCCCAATGTACGGGCGGCGGCGCCGGTGAAGGCGCCTTTTTCGTAGCCGAACAGCTCCGAGGCGACGAGGCCGGGCGGGATGGCGGCGCAATTCACCGCCACGAACGGGCCGCCGGCGCGGTTGGATCCGTCATGGATGGCGCGCGCCAGCAGCTCCTTTCCGGTGCCGCTCTCGCCGGTGATCAGCACCGGTTCGTCGGTCTTCTTGAAGCGATGGACCAACTCCATGGCCTGGCGCATGCGTGTGCTCTGGCCGACGATGGACGGCGCGCATGCCGGCGCGGGTTTCGGCCGCGTCGTCTTGACGTCAACCGTATCGTAAAGCCGGGCCAGCAGCGTGGGGTCCTCGGCCGCGCGTTCCAGCAGCAGGCGGGCGAGTCGCTGCGGCGGAAGGCGCGACAGATCGTCCATGCCAACCTGCATGCCGCCGGTGGCGGGTACCCGCTGTGATCCTGTTACAGACACGGCTATGCCGCTCATCGCATCTGAGGAGGACGGATCCGCCTTTATCGGGCCATGCTGCGGAAACTGCGCAAACGGGCCGTGATCTGGCATCTGTTCTGTCCATGTGAAAAGGTGAACGGGACGCGTTGCGTAACGTCACGTCGTAACGCAAACCGTCGTCAGAGACGGATCACGAGCGCGTGGCAGCCGATCATCAGACAGGGAGCGTGACAATATCGCCTCTATGTCTCACGCGGCGGAGAGCAGCGCCGGCTCCGCCGACCGTGGCCACCCCCACCAATGTGCAAGTAAATCGAGAGGATGGCACGTTAAGCTGTTGGCCCGGACCGTCATTACGACCGGGGGCCTGAATGGATCGGGCGACTGCGTCTCATGAGGCCGTCTGCGGTTGCGGGAAGTGTTTGACGTCGTGCAATCATCCGCGGGAGGAACTATCACCGCGGCAGCGATTTATCTGGCTGTGGGGACACGATCTTGTGTAAGCGCAGCGCCATGATGAAACATGCGTGCGTGGCGCTCCTGCTTCTCGCTCTGCCGCCAGCCGCTCACGCCTGGGCTGGGACGGGTGATGCCGTGGTCGATCGGCCGCACGGGGCTGTGCAGGCCGAGAGACCGTCAGCCGATCCGGCAGCCTTGTGCGAAACCGCGGCGACGTCCGCGGAATATACCGAACGGCTGCCGCCGCGGCTGTTGCAGGCGATCGGCCTGACCGAGACCGGTCGGCTGGATCCCGCGACCGGGCGCGTGCGCCCCTGGCCCTGGACGATCGACGTCGAGGGTGAGGGCCAGTTCTTCGCAACGCGGGAGGACGCGATCGCCGCCGTCAAATCGTTTCAGGCGCATGGTGTGAAATCGATCGATGTCGGCTGCAACCAGGTCAACCTGATGTTCCATCCGGATGCCTTCGCCTCGCTGGAGCAGGCCTTCGATCCCCCGGCCAATGCGCGTTTCGCCGCCCGTTTCCTCAATGCGCTGTATGCCGGCAGCCGCGACTGGTCGCGTGCCATCGCGGCTTATCACTCCGAAACGCCGGCGCTGGGCGATGCGTATCGCGTGCTGGTTCTGGCACGTTGGCAGAACCCGGACCTGCATCCGCCGGTGGAGCAGGAAGGCGCCTATCAGGCGTTTGCCCCCACCAGCCAGGTCTACGGGGCCTTCCAACCGGCCGATCGCGTCTATGGCGCGTTCAGCCAGGGTCGCTGATCAGCTCAGCGCCAGCAGCAGAACGCCGCCGCAGATCAGCGCGAGGGCGCCGATATGCGGCGCCGAGAGCGGTTCGGCGAAGGCATAATGCCCGATCAGCGTCGCCGCGACGTAGGAGACGGCGGTAAACGGCATCGCGACCGACATCGGGATGCGCCGCAGGGCGACGATGTAAAGCAGCGCCGCTCCCGCATACAGGACGAAGCCGACGATCGTGCGCAGATCGAGCAGTTGCGCGACGAAGCCCGGCGCCCCGGCACCTGCCTTCAACAGGGTCTGGCCCGCCATGCTCGTCACGATCGCAGTGGCCAACGCCGTCCAGTAGGCAGTCATGCGTTCACGGAGGTGTTGCGCGTGACCGAACGGATGGTGCCCTGAGGCTTGCCGTTGGCAGAGAGGAAGGTGCGTCCGACATACTCGCCCAGGACGCCCAAAATCATCGACTGCACCCCCGAGACCAGCAGCAGCGCCACCATGATCGACGCCCAGCCCGATGGCGTATTATGCCAGAACAGGGCCTCGCCGATCGTGGCGATGGCGCCCAGGCCGCCCAGAATGGACATCGCCGCTCCGGCCCAGATAGCCAGCCGCAACGGCGCGAGCGAGAAACTGGTGGCAAGGTTCAGCCAGAGCCGGACGAGACGGGTCAGGGTGTAGTTCGACCGGCCCTCCAGCCGGGGCAGATGTCGCACCTCGATACTGTCGATCTTCTGCGTCACCTGCATGATCAGGCCATCGACATAGGGGTAAGGGCCACTGTAATGGCCGACGGCGTTGACCACCATTGCTGACATGCAACGGAAGGACGACAGATAAAGGCCCTTGGGCTTGTCCAAAAGCTGGTCGGCGACGCGGTTGGCAAAGCGGCTGCCCAGGTTCCGCCAGCCCTCATGCTGTTTGACCGCATAGCGCGTGTAGACGACGTCCCAGTTGCCGAGGCGCGCATGGTCGTACAGCCGCGTCACTTCCTCGGGCGGGTTCTGCAGATCGTCGTCCATGGTGATGACGTAGGCGCCACGGGCGTGACGCAGTCCGGTCATGACCGCGTTATGCTCACCGTAGTTGCGGGCGTGCTCGATATAGGTCAGCGGCACGCGGGCAGTGGCCAGCAGGCCGCGGCAGACTTCGTCGGAATTGTCGGGGCTGCCGTCATTGACCAGCACGATCTCCAGCCCCCCGGCCGGGTTCAGATCGGACAGTGCGTCGACCAGGCGGCCGATCGTCGCGGCACCGCGATAGACCGGAACGACGATCGACAGGCCGGGCGATGCGGTCGGCGGTTGAAGCGGCGTGTAGGTGAGCGTGTCGTTCATGGCGTCTCCGCGATCGCCAGCACCGACCCGCCGGCGGGCAGCGGGAAGGGCAGGCGTCGTTCAAATTCCGTCATGGCATGCAACATGGCATCCTGCCATGGCGGAAACGGGGCAACGTCTGACACAGAATCGTCACGCGTGAGAAGCTTTCGTTGCAGGACCATCAAGGGAAGCAGCAGTCCATTCCAGTAATTTGCCCGGATGCGGGTGAAGCCGGCCTGACGCAGCAGGGCAGCGGTCTGCGTCGCGGTCAGGCGTCGGGCATTGCGCACGCGCCGGTCATGCGCCGAGATGAGCCACCGGTAAGCCGGCATATTCACGACGATCCGTCCGCCCGGCCGCAGCACGCGCTTCAATTCCGCCAGCGCGGCGCCGGGCTCCACCGCCTCGTGGCATAGAACATCCGCGGTCACCGCGGCGTCGAAGGCGCCGTCCCGGAACGGCAATGCGTTGACGCTGCCCCGCGCCACGGCGGCGCCCGACTTCGCACGAGCCCTGGCCGCGGCCATCGGGTCCCATTCGACGCCGTAGCACTGCCAGGTCGGGGCGTGCCTGACCCAGGCGCGCCAGAAACCCGCCGGTGCCGCAGCCGGCATCCAGCACGCGGCCCCGGACGGGGGCGAGCGCATCGAGCAGCCGAGCGTGCAGGGCGCGGTACCACCACATGCGCGCCTCGACGGCGTCCATCAGCGCGTATTCGCCGGGTTCCATGGCGCGGTCATTGCCTTGCAGCCCGTTTCGCCGCAAGGGAGTTCCGGGGATCTGGAGAAACGTCCTGTGATGGCTGGTGCGCTACGCGGCCGGGTGCTGACCGACAATGCCGGCGATACGATCCGCGGCATCGGCCTGGCGGCGGCGGCCTATGGCATTCTCTCGATCGGCGACGCCGCGGCAAAATGGGTGATCCTGTCCACCGGCGTTGCCTGGGTGCTGATGTGGCGTGGCCTGTTCGGTGCCCTCGCGGTGGGGGCGGTCACCGTCACCCGCAACCGGGCCGGCGGCTGGCGGCGGATCGTCCCCGTGCGCTTTGGGTTCGTGATGCTGCGGGCCGCCCTGTCGTCCTACACGACCGCCGCCTGGTACATGTCCTGGCAGGCACATGCAACTGGCCGACACCTATGCGCTGGGCTTCACCGCGCCGCTGATCATGACGCTGCTGGCGATCCCCATGCTGCAGGAGCGGATTCGCTGGCGGCGCATGCTCTCCACGCTGCTGGGTTTCTGCGGCGTCCTGGTGATGCTGCGCCCAAGCGGCGGACTGTGGAATGGGGCGTTGCCGCTGCTGATGTCGGGGATCGTCGCCATGGCAGTCACCCGCATCATGGCACGGCAGCTCGCTCGGACCGAGACGCCGGAGTGCCAGGCATTCTGGCTGATGGCGTCTCACGGCATCGCCGGGGCATTGCTGCTGTTCCTGTTCCCGCCGGAGACACTCGGCGGAGCGGGCAACTGGACGGTGCTCGCGTTCCTGGGCATCTCCAGCGGCCTGGCGCACTGCATTTTCACCATGGCCTACGGTCTGGCGCCGGTGTCCGCCCTGGCGCCCTACGAATACACGATGCTGCTTTGGGGCGGCGCGGCGGGGTTCCTGATCTTCGGCGAGGTCCCGTCCTGGAGTACGCTTGCCGGCGCCGCGATCGTCGCCGCGGCGGGGCTGTACAATCTGCACAGAGAGCGTTTGCGGCGTTCGCGGGAGGGGCCCGGCTGACGCGGGCTGACCGGTGACCGCCGTTCGGGACGCTCGCTGCGCCGGGCATGGCGTGTTCCGCAGGATGATCCACACCGGTCTACGCGGCGGTTGCAGGACGCGGATTGATACGCCTCAACGGGTCGCCCACATGTTAACGTCCTGCGCCGGTTACGTAGCGGTGGGCGCGGGCTGTTCGAGCCGGGCAGCGCGAGAAGAGGTGAGCGGATGGACATGAATACCGATGCGATGAGCGGGTCCGCCATTGCCCGGGTCGCGCCGATCTCGCGCCAGATCTGGGATGCCAAATACCGGCTGAAGACGCCGACGGCACGCCGATCGATCTGACCGTCGAGGACACCTGGCGCCGCGTGGCCCGCGCGCTGGCGGCGATCGAGAAGACGCCGTCGCGCTGGGAGCAGCCGTTCTACGAGGCGCTGGAGGATTTCCGCTTCCTGCCTGCCGGCCGCATCCTGTCCGGCGCCGGCGCCGACCGGCGCGTGACCCTGTTCAACTGCTTCGTCATGGGCGACATCCCCGACGACCTGGGCGGCATCTTCGAACATCTGCGTGAGGCGGCGCTGACCATGCAGCAGGGCGGGGGGATCGGCTACGACTTCTCGCTCGCTGCGGCCGAAGGGCGCGCCGGTGCAAGGGCGTCGGCGCGGATGCCTCCGGGCCGCTGAGCTTCATGGATGTCTGGGACGCGATGTGCCGCACCATCATGTCCGCCGGCGCCCGCCGCGGCGCGATGATGGCGACGATGCGCTGCGACCATCCCGATATCGAGGCCTTCATCGCCGCCAAGCGCGAGGCCGGGCGGCTGCGCAATTTCAACCTCTCCGTCCTGGTGACCGACCCGTTCATGGCGGCGGTCGAGGCGGATGCCGACTGGCCGCTGATCTTCGCCGGCCGCACCTACAGCACCCTGCGCGCTCGGGCGCTGTTGGACATCGATCACCCGCGCGACCTACGACTATGCCGAACCCGGCGTGATCTTCATCGACCGGATCAACGCCAGAAACAACCTGGCCTATTGCGAGACGATCCATGCCACCAACCCGTGCGGCGAGCAGCCGCTGCCGCCCTATGGCGCCTGCCTGCTGGGCTCGATCAACCTCACGCGCCTGGTGCGAGCAGCCGTTCACCCCGCAGGCGCATCTGAACGAGGCCGAACTGGTCCGTCTGGTGGCGATCGCGGTCCGCATGATGGACAACACGATCGACGCCTCGGGCTTCCCGCTGGAGGCGCAGGCGCGCGAGGCGCAGGCCAAGCGCCGGATCGGGCTGGGCATGACGGGGCTTGCCGACGCGCTGATGATGGTGGGGCTGCGCTACGGCTCCGAACAGGCGGCCGCGCGGGCAGAACACTGGGCGGGGCTGATCAGCCGGGCAGCGTATCTGACCTCGGCCGACCTGGCGCGCGGAGAAGGGGGCGTTTCCGCTGTTCGACCAGGACGCCTACCTCGCCGGCGAGACGATCCGAGGCGCTGGATGCGGATGTCCGGGCGGCGATCGCCGAGAAGGGCATCCGGAATGCGCTGCTGACCTCGATCGCGCCGACCGGGACGATCTCGCTGGTCGCCGACAACGTCTCCAGCGGCGTCGAGCCGGTGTTTGCCCTGGCCTACACCCGCAAGGTGCTGCAGCCGGACGGCACGACGGATCGAGGAGGAGGTGTCGGACTACGCGCTGCGCTGCTTCCGCGCGCTGCACGGGGAGGATGCGGCGCTGCCGGATTACTTCGTGACCGCCCAGGACCTGACGCCGGCCGAGCATGTGCGGATGCAGGCGGCGGTGCAGCGGCACGTGGACAGCGCGATCTCCAAGACGGTGAACGTGCCGGCGGATATCAGCTTCGAGGCGTTCCAGGCGGTTTATCTGGACGCCTATCGCAGCGGCTGCAAAGGCTGCACCACCTATCGGCCGAATGACGTCACCGGGTCCGTGCTGTCGGTCACTGCCGCCGACGCCGGCGGCGCCGACGGCTGCGCTCCGACGCCGTGGGCGCTGATCGAACGGGCGGAACAACTGCGTGGCGCCACCTACAAGCTGCGCTGGCCGGACAGCGAGCACGCGATGTACGTGACCATCAACGACGTCGAACTCGACGGCGTGCGTGCGGCCGTTCGAGATCTTCGTCAACTCGAAGAACCTGGAGCATTACGCCTGGGTGGTGGCGCTGACGCGGATGATCAGCGCCGTGTTCCGCCGTGGCGGCAAGGTCGCGTTCGTGGCCGAGGAACTGAAGCAGGTCTTCGACCCGCGCGGCGGTCAGTGGAGCAACGGGCGCTATGTGCCGTCGCTGGTGGCGGCGATCGGCGACGTGATCGAGCGGCACATGATCGAGATCGGCTTTCCTGGCGCCGGCCGAGACGCTGGCGGCGAAGGCGCCGGTCCGGTGTCGGCCGGTCGACGGCGCTGGGGCCGCTCTGCCCGCGCTGCAGCCAGCCGGGCGTGGTGCGGGAGGCGGGGTGTCTGAGCTGCGTGCATTGCGGCTGGTCGAAGTGCGAGTAGGGCGCCTTAATAAGGTATCATTTGTTTCCGTTTCTGGCCATCGGGGACAACCGTTGCACGCAATACAATGCGCTTAACAACTCGTTTCCGCTCACGAACCTTGGCGAATATTCCTTCAGTCAATGAACCTGCTTACTGTCATCGACCACTCTGCCGACGAATATACATCTCAGTTTTGGCGCAGAGCCGTCACCGTTTCCGTAGCGTATTCTCGAGAAGCATCATTCAAGCCGGTTTGTCCGCTAAACGGATGCGCAGCCGAGTCGCCCTCCACCTCAAAAGAGCGCAGCACCGTGCCTTTCTGATCGCTCAGTGTGTCTGTACTGACGATCACGTTGCGTCCGGCTATGGTGCCAAGGAGTATCCTTGAGGCGGCAGAAACCGTTCGCATCCGAGTGACATGGACGTCGAGCACAACGTCCACGGGCTGCCCGACGGGCATGATGTGGGCGGCCAAACGGGCCTCTATGAGAGCACTAACGAGATCGGCTCGAAGTGCTTCACATTGGGTGGCCTCTGGACAGCCGTCGACTGCCAACCCCCATGTTGCTGCCGCAGGAAGGGGGGCAGTGGCGCCAGGCGTCAGCGATGTTATTTTTCCCTCGGTTGAGCAGGCGGCAAGCGCCGACAGGGCCAGTCCGACGAGAGGAGTAAGAGTTTTCAACAGCGGGATTCCTGTAGACGATCGGGATAGGGACTTGCTTGCAGGCTCTGCGGGCACGTGTCACTTCAGATGACGTTGCGGCGACGCAACCTATATCATTGCCGTTCCGCTGTCTCGCAGAATCGCGATTGAGCCGCTTACTACTCAATTATGAAAAGCGTGCCACCTCCGGGGTATGATCACTGAGAAGCAGGGCTGGCGTCTCCAATCGAACGAATGATCCGCGCCGGATTTCCTCCGACAAGGGTATTCGGGGGAACGTTCTCTGTGACGACCGAACCCGCAGCCACAACCGAGTTTTCGCCTACAGTCACCCCGCCGATAATCGTTGCGCCGGCTGCGATCCAGACGTTTCTCTCGATCACGGTGGGCTTTCCGATTGTAGCGGCGCGACGCTGCGAAGGTTCAAGCGGATGACCCGTCGTGATGATGCTCACGTTCGGCCCGATCATCACATCGTCGGCGATGTCTAGGCCGCCAAGGTCATAGAAAGTGCAGTTTTGATTTACGAAGACATTATGCCCGACGCGGATTTCGTCCCCGCCGGCAGTATAGAATGGCGGAATCAGTAAAAAGCTTTCGTCGACCTTTTTACCGATGAGTTGGCTGAACAAGGCCCGAATTTCGTCTGTATCGTTGAACGTCAAACGGTTGAGTGTAGCGGTGATTGCCATCGCCCGTTTGACGTTTGCCAACATGGCTGCTGATTCCGGCGTCCTCCTGTAGATTATCTTCGTGCCGTCCTCATTCGACATTTCGTTATTTTCCACGGCCTACAGGTGAGCGTGCGTTTCGGGGCAGGGACGGGCAGCCGGCTACGCCCAACACCCCTCATCGCGCAGCAAATCCATCACCGCATCTGGCGGCACATCCGCGCTGGTGAACGCCTGCCCGATCCCCCGCGTCAGCACGAAGTTCAGCGCCCCGTCGCGCACCTTCTTGTCCCGCCGCATATGCCCGATCAGCGTCGCGGCCGAGAAGCGCCGGTTCAGCATCGACATCTCCGCCGGCAGTCCGACCGCGGAGATATGCGCGATCACCCGCTGCGCATCCGCCTCCGCGCAGTGGCCCAGCCGCGCGGACAGCTTGAACGCCAGGCCGAGACCGACGGCGACGCCTTCGCCGTGCAGCAGGCCGCCGTCGTAGCCATACTCCGCCTCCAGCGCATGCCCGAAGGTGTGGCCCAGGTTCAGCAGCGCGCGCCCGTCGTTCGGCTTTTCCTCGCGCTCGTCGTCGCCCACCACGGCTGCCTTGAACGCGCAGGCGCGCTTGATCGCCTCGGCCTGAGCCTCGCGGTCGCCGCCGACCACCGCGGCGCCGTTGCGTTCGCACCAGGCGAAGAACGCGGCGTCGCCGATCAGCCCGGCCTTGGCGATCTCGGCATAGCCCGCCCGCAGTTCCCGCGGCGGCAGGGTCGCCAGCACGCCGGTGTCGGCCAGCACCATGCGCGGCTGATAGAACGCGCCCACCAGGTTCTTGCCGCGCCGCGTGTTCACCCCGGTCTTGCCGCCGACCGAACTGTCCACCTGCGACAGCAGCGTCGTCGGGATCTGCACGAAGGGCAGTCCGCGCAGCGTCGTCGCCGCGGCGAAGCCGGCGAGGTCGCCGACCACGCCGCCACCCAGCGCGATCACCGCCGTCCGCCGCTCGACGCGCGCCTCCAGCAACTGGTCGACGACGTCGGTATAGATCTCCAGGTTCTTCGTCGCCTCGCCACCCTTCACGACGATGGACTGACGCGGCGATGCCGGTCTCACCCAGGCCGTTCATCAGCGTTGCGCAGATGCAGGTCCGCGACCGTCTGGTCGGTGATCACCACGGCCCGCTTCTGCGGCAGCCGCGGCGCCAGCAGCGCTCCTGCTCGTGCTCAGCAGCCCGTCCCCGATCACCACGTCGTAGCTGCGTCGTCGTCAGCGACACATGCAGACGGCGAGGCGGTTGGTAGTCCATCAGCGCGTTCATCACCTGGGTCGTCGTGTGGTCCGGCGGTTCATCGCCGCAATCGACGATCAGATCGGCCTCGGCATAGACCGGATAGCGCACCTCCATGAGCTGGCGCAGCGTCTCCTCCCGGTCACGCCCGGCCAGCAGCGGGCGGTTGTCGCGGCTGGCGACCCGGCGCACCAGCGTGGGCAGCGAGCAGCGCAGCCAGACGGACACCGCCTCCGACCGTGTCGCCTCCCGCGTTTGCGCGTCCATGAACGCGCCGCCGCCATAGGCCAGCACCATCGGGTCGCCCGCCAGCAGCCGGCGGATCACGCGCCGCTCACCGTCGCGAAACGCCGCCTCACCGAAGCGTGAGAACACCTCCGGGATGGAGCAGCCGGCCGCCAGTTCGATCTCCTGATCGGCGTCGCGGAAAGGCAATCCCAGGCGCGCCGCCAGCCGCCGGCCAATCGAGGTCTTGCCGGCACCCATCAGCCCCACCAGGACAATGCGTGCGGCCGGCCAACGTGTCGGGGAGCGCAGGTGTCTCCCGCAGAGCGGTGTTGCGTGTCATAACGCTCCCCGTTAGCACACTGCCCATGCGTCAGGCGATGACCCTTCACGCCCGCCTGCCACGCCGATTTGAGGGAGGCTACCCGATTCGTATCTTTCTGTTCGTGGTGCTGGCCGGTTTGGTCGCGATCATCGGTGGCGTGCTGATGCTGGGCGTGTTTCCGCCGACGCCGCAGCCCCACCCCGTCGAAAAAGTTCTGCCCAACGACAAGTTCGCCCCGCAGCACTGACTGGCAGCACTGAATGGATGCAAGTGTCGACGCTTTCCTGGAGATGATGGCGGTCGAGCGAGCGGCGGCCCGCAATACCATCGCCAGCTATACCCTGGATCTTGAGGATTTTGACGCGTTCATCCGTACGCGGGGGCAGACCATCCGGACGGCGGATGACGCTGCGTGCCAGGCCTATATGGCGTCGCTCCAGGGGGCGGGACTGTCCGCCCGCACCGCAGCGCGCCGGTTGTCGGCGCTACGGCAGTTTCATCTGTTCCTGTTGCGGGAGGGGCATCGTGCGGATGACCCGACAACGCAGCTCGACACGCCGAAGCTGCCGAAAACCCTGCCGAAATTCCTGACCGAGGCGGAGATCGACGCGCTGCTGAAAGCAGCCTCCGACAGGCCCGGCCGGACCGGTGCGCTCGCCCGGGCGGCGTTGGAACTGCTGTATGCGACGGGCATGCGCGTCTCGGAACTGCTGTCCGTCCCGCGGTCGGCCGTTGCGGCGCGGTCGGAGGCGATGATCATCAAGGGCAAGGGCGGGAAGGAGCGGCTGGTGCCGCTGTCGGGCGGATCGAAGGACGCTGCCGCGGCGCTGCTGGCCGCGACCGATGCTGAAAGCCGCTACCTGTTCCCTGGGCGTGACCCGCGACGTCCGCTCACGCGCCAGGCTTTCTTCCTGCTGCTGAAGCAGGTTGCCCTGGCCGCCGGCATCGACCCGGCCCGCGTGTCGCCCCACGTCCTGCGGCATTCGTTCGCCACGCACATGATGGCGCGCGGCGCCGACCTGCGCAGCCTGCAGGTGCTGCTGGGGCATTCCGACATCACGACGGTCGAGATCTACACCCATACCCAGGCTGAGCGGCTGCGGCGCGCGATGGAGGAGGGGCATCCGCTGTCGGAACAATGGCGTAGCGAACGAGACGCGTAACCCTCCCCGTCATGGCTCGGCCTGACCCAAGGCTGTCCGGTACGCTTGTTGCAGACGGGCCGGTGCGGCGATCGGCTTGGGTGAAAGAAAACACGGAGCCAGCCCGCCAGCGGGCCTTGGACGGAGGATACGAAGGGCACGGAGTCGTTGCAGCAGCGTCGCGGGGACAGGGTCCGGCCGGCTGGTTGCCGGAAGGACTCATGTTTGCTGCCTTCGCAGCTTGGATTGTCCCGGCCAACGCAGTGCGGATTTGTAACGCGCGAAGCGCTCTGAAATGCCCAGCGTAAATCACACCACAAAGCGGCTTGCGTTCCAAAACCGCCGAGAAACAACGACTCCGTGCCCTCCGGCATCCTCCGTTCAAGGCCCGCTCGCGGGCCGGCTCCGTGTGAGGCTTTCGCGGAGTCGAAACGACTCCAGACTTGCAAATGTCGTACCGGACAGCCGTGGGCTTGACCGGGCCATCCCATGCCGCCAGGTCAAGCCGAACCATCACGGGCAGGGTGAAAAGCCGGCGGTGGATGCCGCTAAACCAAACTCCGCAGCCATCCCCAAGGTGACGGCTTCTCCTGCACCAGCCGCGTCAGATCCCGCGCCAGTCCATCGATATCCGGATTCTGTGTCGCCATCGACGGCACCAGCACCCTGGCGTTCAATTGCCGGTCGAAGACGAAGATCGCGTCCGAGTGCGCGACTTCATATAGCCGCGGATCATCGGACGGCGTGACCGTGTAGGCCACTCGGTAGCGCCGAGCGAGCCGCTCCAGGGCGTTGGCGTCACCGCGAAGGCCGATGAATTGCGGACCGAAAGCCTGCGTGTAATCCTGCAGCAGCGCGATCGTGTCGCGCTTGGGATCGACCGTGGCGAAGACGAAGCGCACCTGAGACCCGGCGTCCTTCATCCGATCCAGCGCCGTCAACACGTTCTGCATCACCAACGGACAGACATCCGGGCAGAACGTGTAGCCGAAATACAGTATCGTCACCGAACCGCGGAATTCATCCTGGGTAACGCTGCGTCCGTCCGGCGTGGCCTGCATGCGCAGCGACAGGGACGGGGCGGCGCCGGTGATGTCGAAATTGCGCCAATCCGGCGTAAAGCCGGGCACGTCCTTCTGCAGGTCCCGGTTCGCCCCTTGCGGCCCCCCATCCGTCGGCAGCCCCTGCGCCTGGGCCAACCCGGCCCAGCCTGCCGTGGCCCAGCCTGCCGTGACACAGCCTGCCGTGACACAGCGTGCGAGCAGTGTCCGCCGCCCGATCATGACCGCCCCGTCCAACTGGCCGAGGAAACCCGGGCGCCGGACGGCAGGACGATGTCGTCCTGATGGTTGCCGCCGACGGCTTTGTCCTCCTGCAGCCGCAGATGGACCATGATGATCATGAATGCCGCGGAACTGATGAGGGACCCAGGGATCCAGATGACGATGCCGCCGATATGCTGGTCCTCCAGCGCACCGATCGATGGCAGCAGCCGGCCGCACAGGTCGTAATAGGCATAGATCGAGGTGGTCGTGAAACTCAGCAGCGCGCCGATGAGCATTTCCGGGAAGCAGACCAGGATGACGGTGATCAGCCGTGTCGCGTAGCTGTGCGCCGCCTCGGGCGCCGGCCGCGGGTCCAGGATCAGGAACCAGAACAACAGCCCGTCGATGACCATGCTCAGGTTCATCGTGTCGTACAGCACGGGCGAGATCATTGCCGGCAGATGCACGGCCGGATCGAGCCAGAGCGCCAGCAGCCCGACGAACAGCGCGCCGGCGATCAGCGGCTGCTGCACCACACGCAGCACGGCTTGCAGCCAGCGCAGGCGGATGACCCGGTGCATGAACGGCGGCATGCCGCGCGCGATCATTCCCCCCGGCCATCCCAGGGCCACCAGCACAGGACCGATATGGTGCATGCCCAGTTGCTGGATCCGGTTGAGGAAGAACATGTGCTGCGCGAAATAGACGAAGCGCGTCTGCGTCACCGCATAGATCAGCGCCACACCGGTCAGGAAGGCGACCTGCCGCAGGATGTGAGGCCGCTGGCCGGAGGGCGTCAGCCACAATCCGCGCAGGTACCAGCCGAGCGGAAACGCGATGCAGAGATAGTCGGTCCAGAAGAAGTCCCAGGGCAGGAATGCCGGAAGGTCGGCCGGATAGCGCTCCGACAGGACCCAGAACATCGCGCCGACCAGTATGACCAACGCGGAAAGGCGCAGCGACGGGTTGGCCATCAGGCGGGAATCCCGCATATCCGGCAGGGCGGCGTTGGTATCCGTGGCGCTCATCGGGTCGCCATATCGACCGGGCTTCACGGCTTGGCAAGTTAAACCCCGCCCACGAGGCGCCGGCCAGGCATTCGCGTACTGGACAGAACCCCACGCTGGACAAGACCCCGCACTGGACAAGATAGGGGGGGCAGCGCAGAAAGCCGCCGCCGGGCCGACCGGCGACATGGGAGCCTTCTGACACAACACCATGATGTATTTCAGCCGCCTGAAGACCGACCGCCATTCTCGGCGTCTGCCTGCTCGGCCTGCTGCTCGGCCTGCCGAACCTGTATTCCGGCGCCGGCATCCTGGCTGCCGTGGCGGACGGTGCATCTCGGCCTCGACCTCCGGGGCGGCAGCTACCTGCTGCTGGAGGTCGACATGAAGGCGGTCGTCAAGGAGCGGCTGGATAGCCTGACGGACGGCGTGCGCCAGGCGCTGCGGGCAGAAGCAGATCTTCTACCAGACGCTGGACGCCCAGCCGGACCAGAACCGCGTCCTGCTGCGCCTGCGCGATGCGACCAAGACCGATGCCGCGATCGCGGCGATGCAGCCGCTGATCAGCCGATGGACCCGAACAACGGCCAGCCGGACCTGTCGATCGGCTCCACGCCCGACGGCACGATCACGCTGACCCTGTCGCAGGCGGCGCTGCACGCAGCGCGCGACCGGCGCGGTCGACCAGTCGATCGAGATCGTCCGCCGCCGCATCGACGAAACCGGTGTGGTCGATCCGCAGATCACCCGCCAGGGCAACAGCCGCATCGTCGTGCAGTTGCCGGGCATCGAGCGATCCCAACCGGATCAAGCAATTGATCGGCAAGACCGCGCACATGACCTTCCGCCTGGTCGATGAGACGGCGAATCCGCTCGTCCGGCGGACCGCCGCCGCCGGGCGACGATTTCCTGCCGATGCAGGACAGCCCGGCGCAGAAGATCGCGGTGCGCAAGCGCATCGACGTCGACGGCGCCGATCTGACCGATGCGCGCGCCGGCACCAACCCCGAGACCGGCGAATGGGTGGTGAACTTCACCTTCAATTCCGTCGGCGCCCGCCGCTTCGCCGACATCACGCCGCGCCAACGTCAATCACCGCTTCGCGATCGTGCTGGATGACAAGGTGATTTCGGCCCCGGTGATCCGGGAGGCGATCACCGGCGGGCGCGGTCAGATCAGCGGCTCCTTCACCGCCGCAGTCGGCCAACGACCTGGCCGTGCTGCTGCGTGCCGGCGCGCTGCCGGCGCCGCTGACCGTGGTCGAGGAACGCAGCGTCGGTCCCGAACTCGGTGCCGACAGCATCCGAGCCGGCGCGATCTCGCTGCTGGCGGGGTTCATGCTTCGTGATCGCGTTCATGGGGGTTTTCTACGGACTGTTCGGCTGGTTCGCGAACCTCGCCTGGTCGTGAACCTGATCCTGATGCTGGCGATCATGTCGCTGCTGCAGGCGACTCTGACGCTGCCGGGCATGGCCGGCATCCTGCTGACCCTGGGCATGGCGGTGGACGCCAACATCCTGATCAACGAGCGCATCCGTGAGGAGCAGAAGCTGGGCCGGCCGCCGCTGCCGCGCTGGAGCACGGGTTCAAGCGCGCCTACAGCACGATCTTCGACAGCAACGCCACGACGTTTCTGGCGCATGTGATGCTGTTCGTGTTCGGGTCCGGACCGGTGAAGGGCTTCGCCGTGACGATCACCGTCGGCATCGCCACGTCGATGTTCACCGCCTGGATGCTGACCCGGCTGCTGGTGTCCCGCTGGTATATCGCCAACCGGCCCAAGCTGCTGCCGGTCTGAGGGTTTCGCATGTTCATCAAGCCCGGCTTCCGTCTCGTCCGCGACAACACCAACATTCAGGTTCATGAAGGGGCGGTTCACCGGCCTGCTGATCTCGGCGATCCTGTCCACCGCCTCGGTCGTGCTGTTCTTCTATCCCGGCCTGAATCTGGGCATCGACTTTTCCGGCGGCGTGGTGATGGAGGTGCGCACCGACGGTCCGGCCGACTTCCCGCAGATCCATGCGGCGCTGGCGTCGCGCACATCTCCCCGATCAGGGGGTGCAGCGATTCGGCGACGCGAATCGAGGTGCTGATCCGCCTCGGCGCGCAGCCGACCGAGGCGGCGACGCAGAAAGCGGTCGCCAAGGTGCGCGCGGCGCTGGAGAAGGGCGTTCCGGGCGCGAAAATCGTGCGCGTCGATGCGGTCGGCGCCAGCGTGTCGGCGGAATTGTTCCGCAACGGATTGCTGGCGCTGGGCATCAGCCTGCTGATGATCCTGGCCTATATCTGGTTTCGTTTCGAATGGCAGTTCGCCGTCGGCGCGGTGGTGACGCTGATCCTGGACGTCACCAAGGCGATCGGTTTCCTGGCGCTGACGCGGATCGAATTCGATCTTGTGATGGTCGCGGCGATTCTGACCATCCTTGGTTATTCGACCAACGACAAGGTCGTGGTGTATGATCGGGTTCGGGAAAATTTGCGAAAATACAAATCGATGCCGCTGCGTGACCTGATCGACCTGTCGATCAACGAAACGCTGAACCGGACCCTGGGCACGTCGATGACGGTGTTTCTGGCCAGCCTGCCGCTGGCGCTGTTCGGCGGCGAATCGATCTCGGGCTTCGCCTGGGTGATGCTGTTCGGCATCGTCGTCGGCACGTCGTCCTCGATCTTCATCGCGGCGCCGATCCTGTTGTTCCTCGGCGAGCATCGGCTGCGGCGCGATGCGGCAGCCCCGGTGCGGACGTCGAAAGCGACTCTGGAACCGTGATCCGCCGCCGCGCCTTGCTGGGCGGCACGCTCGGCTGCGGCGCGGCTGGCCGCGTTGGCTCGGTCCGGCGGCGCAGGCGGCTTCCCCCTTTGACCTGCTGATCGGCGCTCCGGCCGGATCCGGTGGCGACAAGATCGCGCGCGATTTCGCCCGCTGTCTGGGGCAGCATCTGGACAGCGCCGAGGTCGATCCCGTCAACCGTCCCGGCAACGGCGGCCACGACATGCTGGCGGCGCTGGCCGATGCGCCGCCCACCGGGGCCACCATCGGTTGGATCGTGACGCCGACACTGCCCGCACGCGCCATCGACCGCGGCGATCCGAACGCTGATCGATCGCATCCGCCTGCTGGGTCAGGTCGAACGCGAGCCGATCGCTTTCGTCTCCCAGTCCGATAACCCGGCGAATTCGGTGCAGGAGATCATCCGCCGCGCCGGCGAGGATGCCGACGCCGTGCCGCTGGCGACACCGCCGCCCGGCAGCCCGCCCCATCTGGCGGCGCTGCGGCTTCAGGACATGGCGCAGACGCGGTTGAACATCGTCACCTTCCCGTCGCCCGCCGCCGCTCGGCAGGCGCTGGTGGCAGGCAACGTCTCGGCTGCCGCGCTGGGCCTGTCGGAGGTCATCGGCCCCGTGCTCGACGGCACGCTCAGCGCGCTGGGCATCGCCGCGCATCGCCGGTTCGGCCTGCTGCCCGACACGCCGGTGCTGGATGAGGCAGGGATCCCGCTGCGCGCCTTCATCCGCCGCGGCGTCGGCGTGCCGTTGGATACCCCCCAGCCCGTGGTCGACCGGCTGGTCGCCGCACTTGCAGGCCGTGGCCGCAGACGACACGTTCCAGCAGCAGGCCGAGAAGGCCGGCTACTACGCCGCCTGGTCCGACGGCGAGGCCTGGAGCCGGCAGGTGCAGCAGGAGCATGAGATCCTGGCCAAGCTCTGGCAGACCGACCCCTGGCTGGCATCCTCGGGCGGCTGAAACGACTCTGGTTCGGTGACTCCCCGGCAGCGCTTCGCTGACGAAACTGCGCGAGCCGTCGCGGATGTCATCGGGGTGCCGGATGGTTCATGCTACAGAAACACGACGCCGACTCGCGAGGAGGAACTCCATGGCCCATCAATCCGCTCACCGTGCCCAGCCCGGCACGATGACCGACCGCAACCTCGCGCTGGAACTGGTCCGCGTCACCGAGGCCGCCGCCCTCGCCGCCTCCAAATGGATCGGTCTCGGCAAGAAGAACGAGGCCGACGGCGCCGCGGTGGAGGCGATGCGCAAGGCCTTCGACACCGTCGCGATCAACGGCACCGTGGTGATCGGCGAGGGCGAGATGGACGAAGCGCCGATGCTGTATATCGGCGAGAAGGTCGGCTGCCGGCGGCCCAGCCATGGACATCGCGGTCGATCCGCTGGAGGGCACGACCCTGACCGCCAAGGGCGGCCCGAACGCGATCGCCACGATCGCGCTGGCCGAGCACGGCAATTTCCTGCATGCGCCCGATATCTACATGGACAAGATCGCCGTCGGCGGCGGGCCTGCCGCCGAGGCGTGATCAACCTGGACGACTCGGTCGCGACCAATCTGCGCAACCTCGCGCGGGCGAAGAAATGCGAGGTGTCCGATCTGGTCGCCTGCATCCTGGATCGCGACCGGCACAAGGAACTGATCGCCAACCCGGGAGGCCGGCGCGCGCATCATGCTGATCAGCGACGGCGACGTGGCCGGCGTGATCGCCACCACGATGCCCGATGCTGTATCGACATCTATCTCGGCTCCGGCGGCGCGCCCGAGGGCGTGCTGGCGGCGGCGGCGTTGCGCTGCGTCGGCGGGCAGATGCAGGGCCGGCTGATGTACGAGGCGGAGGAGCAGGTCGAACGCGTCCGCTCGATGGGACACGCCGATCCGAACCGGTGTTTCACGGTGCGAGGAGATGGCCAAGGGCGACGTGATGTTCGCGGCCACCGGCGTCACCACCGGCGCGATGCTGCGCGGCGTGCAGCGGTTCGGCGGCAGCGCGATCACCCATTCGATCGTGATGCGCAGCCGTTCCGGCACCGTCCGCTATATCGAGGCGCACCACAACTTCGCCACGAAGACCTGGGTCACGGGCTGACCCATGGTGATCGCGAGCGCCCTGCCGGCCCATCGCGTGAGCGGGGCCGAGACCGTCCTCGGCGTCACCGCAGCCTGCGCGGGCGGCGCTGGGTCTGGCGCACCGGCGAGGACCGGGTCGCGTTCGGCATCGCCCAGCGGCTGGCGGTGCCCGAGATCGTCGGCCGCCTGCTCGCCGCGCGCGGCGTCGGGATCGAGGCGGCCGCCGGCTTCCTGGAACCGACGCTGCGCGCGCTGCTGCCCGATCCGTCGGTGCTGATCGACATGGATCGCGGCGGCGGAACGGCTGGCCGACGCGGTGCGGAGCGGCGAGACGGTCGGCGTGTTCGGCGATTACGACGTCGATGGCGCCTGCAGCGCGGCGCTGATGGTGCGCTTGCTGCGCGCCCTGGGCTGCGACGCGTGCATCACCACGTGCCGGACCGGATGCGGGAAGGCTACGGGCCGAACGGGCCGGCTCTGCTCGGTCTGGTGGCTCGGGGCGCCCGCCTGATCGTCTGCGTCGATTGCGGCACCGCGGCGGCCGAGGCGCTGTCCGTGCTGGCCGGCCAGGCGGACGCGATCGTGCTGGACCACCACAAGGCGGAGGGCCCGCCGCCGGCGATCCTGGCCACGGTCAATCCGAACCGGCTGGACTGCACGCTCCGGCCTGACGGCCTGTGCGCCGCCGGCGTGGCGTTCCTGACCGTGGTCGCGACGACCCGCGCGCTGCGCCGGCGCGGGTACTTCAGCGGCCGGAGCGGAGCCGGACCTGATGGCGCTGCTCGACCTGGTGGCGCTGGCGACGGTCTGCGACGTGATGCCGCTGACCGGGCGTCAACCGCGCGCTGGTGTATCAGGGGCTGCAGGTCATGGCCCGCCGGGCGCGGCCCGGGATCGCCGCGCTGCTGGAGGTGACCCAGGCGCCGCGACAAGCTGTCGGCGTCCACCTGCGGCTTCGCGCTGGGCCCGCGCATCAACGCCTCCGGGCGGATCAGCGAGGCCGACCTCGGGCTGCGCCTGCTGCTGTGCGAGGACCGGATCGAGGCGCTGGCCCTGGCCGAGCGGCTGGAGCGGTGAACCGCCAGCGCCAGGAGGTCGAGGCCGGGATGCTGGACACCGCCATGCGCTGCGGCCGAGGCGCAGGCGGCGGCGGGCACGCCGTGGTGCTGGTGGCCGGGGAGGGGTGGCATCCCGGCGTCGTCGGCATCGTCTCCGGCCGGATCAAGGAGCGGTTCAACCGGCCGGCCTGCGTGGCGGGCATCGACCGACGGGATCGGCAAAGGGTCGGGCCGGTCGGTGCCGGGGGTCGATCTGGGTGGCGGCGGTGATCGCGGCACGTCAGGCGGGGATGCTGATCACCGGCGGCGGCCATGCCGATGGCGGCGGGGTTCTCGCTGCCGGCGGAGCGCTGGATGCCGTTCCAGGCCTTCCTGAACGAGCGGCTGGCGGCGGCGGCGGCGCTGCCCGGCGCGGTGGATCTGCTGGTCGAGGGCAGCGCTGTCGGTGCCGGGCGCGACGACCGAGCTGGCGCGGCACGTGGAGCGGCTGGCTCCGTTCGGGGCCGGCAACGAGGAACCGATGCTGGTGCTGCAACGCGCCCGGGTGATCCGGGCGGATCGCGTGGGACGCGAGGGCGGCTACGATCCGCGTGTTCCTGGAAGGCGAGGGCGGTGGGCCGCGGCTGAAGGCGATGCTGTTCCGGGCGCGGGAGGGGGCGCTGGCGAGGCGTTGCTGGCGAAGGGCCAGGCGGTGCCGCTGCATCTGGCCGGCTATCTGCGGGTCGAGGCCTGGAACGGGTCCGTCACGCCCGTGCTTCGTGATCTCCGACGCGGCGGTGGCTTGACCGACGGGATCCGGGCTGAGGGCGCTGGTATTCGTCCGGGCGCTGCACATCGCGCTTGACCGGGGCCGGATGGTCCGCTACCCAGCCGCCTCCGCAGGCCGGTCCCGTTCGTCTAGAGGCCCAGGACACCGCCCTTTCACGGCGGTAACACGAGTTCGAATCTCGTACGGGACGCCAATATTTTTCAATCACTTAGCGGAGACTTGGCGGGCGCGGTCTAATGTGCGGGCCAATATCGCGCCTGGATCGACCGGAATTGAGCCGCATGAAACCGGACGGCAATACCAATCCGGCTTGGCGTTACCCCTACCCTACGTACTCTACGATTATGCGCCAAGCAGGCGGCAGTGTGTGACCATCTCGGACCCATTCCGCCCGCGCTTCACGACTGTTTCGCAATCCACCTCACGGCGCATCTACGCTCGCTTTGTTCCTATGGAATATGTATCCGGAGCGTCCAAATTGGACACTGGATGGTCATGAGCACGGCCAGCACGCTCATTCAGGTCCTTTTCAAAGTGGAAGCGGCGCAGGCCGGCGCCAGCGGTCTTATTCGACACCGCTTCCGCCACCTCCTCCCGGACGAGGCGATACCCGGCACTTCGATAGAGCGCGAGCGCCGCCTCTTGAATTTCGGCGGTGCTCAGGACGAGCCGAGCAAGTCGCCAACCCGCGACGACGCGCTCCGCTTCCGCCAGCATCGTCCGGGCGATGCCGCGCCGGCGCGCCTCGGGGGCCACATACATCCGGCGAAGCTCTGCCGCATCCCCACCGGCAGGCTCAAGGCCGAAGGTGCCCACAATCGCCCCGGACGGGTCCTCAGCCACCCAAAAGCCGCGCCACGGGCCGGCATAGTAGTGGTCGATGCGCCCGATCTCTTCATGGATCGCAAGGGCGATGTAGCCCTCGAACGCCTCGCGCATCCCCGGCGGAGCAAGGGCGCGGTTCACCCGCACGAATAGTTCCCGCACCGCCTCTGCATCCCGGTGCTCGTAGCGTCTGATCAGCATCGGCGCACCCTATCAGACGGCCTCGCGTTCGTTCGTCTGGATTGCCTGACCATGCCGGCGCGGGCGTGGCTTGACGGTCATGTTTGGAGATCTGTTATCGTAATTTTTTCAATGGTCTGGTAGCTCAGCCAATCGTTCCAGAGGTTGATGTAAATCAAAGAAGACCGTGAATTCTCCATTTATTATCGGCGGAATGGCCGTCTCAATCGGAGATTTGAGGGAGAAAGTCATGACCGTTGACTGGGCTGTCGACGTCAAAAAATACGCTCCAAACGCGGAGCCGAAGGTGATCGCCGGTATCGTGCATTACTGCGGCATCGCTTTGAAGAAAAGGGATGCATCGCTGGTTTCATTCACCGACAAGGAAGAGGTAGCCCGCGTACGCGATAACTTCTTGAAGAAAAAGCTTGGGCTGACCAACCCGGATGCAGACCTCGATGCAGCAATCGCCACGATTGGCGATAAGATGAAGGGTGACCGGACGAAGAACAGAGTTACGGTTTACTATCTTCTTGCCAACCATTTCGGAAAACTATCGATGTTCGGCTGAAGAGCCCCGAATCTGTGGGGTATCTTATTCCAGCCAGTCCGCTTGCAAGTGTGAGTGTGACAGTCAAGAGGGCTTGTTATGTCACCAACAATCATCAACGTGATTATCCAGCTCATCTCAGGGATCATCGGTGGCAATGCCGTTGGAGCCGGGATGAAGAACACCAGCCTCGGAACCGCAGGCAACACGATCGCCGGAGCAATCGGTGGTCTTGGTGGCGGGCAACTCCTGAATTTGTTCGTCCCTGCGCTCGTTGGCGCGGCGGGCGGCGCGGGCGGTCCCGATATCGGATCGATGATTGGCGAATTTGTCGGCGGTGGGGTCGGTGGCGCCGTTCTCACCGCCATTGTCGGGCTGATCAGGAACGCGATGACCGGCCAGAAGGTGTGATGATCTTACGCTGGCGCTTGGCTGCGAATGCCGATCGTTGTTGCCGGCGTAAGCCCGCGTTGAGCCACCATGAGCGGACAGCCACTCTTCGCCCTTTGTGATCCACTGGGTGTGATCCACTGGGTGTGATCCCCTGGGCCGGCCGGCCGCCATCCAGGCTGACACTGCTCCCGTTCTATGCCGCGAAGCGTGCTATGCTTTCCATTCCCTGTCGCGCCCCATCAGGGAGCCGTCCCCGGCCTGGGAGGGACGTCGCAGTGGTAGCCGTTGGGAATTGCGCGGCAACCGGCGACATAGCTGTAGTCCGGGGGTGTTTGAAGTGCCGTTCGCTCTGGCGCCACGCCGGGCGGCGCACCAGAGATGACAACAACAGATGGGCTGGGGGGGTCTCCAACCGCCACCGGTGCCGTGTCCACGGGCCACGAATAGGGCCAGATCCCAATTGGCCAGTCAAATTGGTTACGCTGGCGGAAGCGTAGATCATTGCGAAATCCGAAGGCTCTATTCCGAGCTATGGCTCTGTTTCGCGCTATGAAGTGTGGATTAACGAAGAAGTGTCGACTAACGAAATGGCTCCGCGTAGAGGCGTGAAAGCCTGAGGCTCCGCCGAACCCCGTGGCGCCGCCCCGCGCCAGAGCAGGTGCAATGCCACCCGTCCCAAAGAGACCGAGCATCGCGATTGCCGGAAGCCAAAACATATGCTTGCGCATACACAATCCCTCCGCAGCTAGCGCTTGAGGCATTACATTCCACCCGGCTGGCATTTGAGTAGGACGATGCCTGTATTCAATCACCGACCAGACGATACCCCTCTCGATACTAGCCACTATTCGAAAAATCACACTAGCTATGGCGGCCATTCGCGCGAGGCTCACGAAGGTGTGCGGTATGGCAATGCTGGCGATGGCAAGGCCTCAGAGGCAGAAAACGCAGTAGAAAGCATAGAAATGGCTAATGGAGCGCCGATGAACGTAACTTATAGTTGCCCTTCATTCGGTCTCGATCAAGACTTCGGGCGTGCGGGACGTGCGCCGTGGTGCTATCTTCACCGCGTCTATCAACTGAAAGGACGATGACGCGTGGCGTTCCCGCCACGACGCCTGCGGTTCACAAAAGGGAGGCGTTCCATGCTAACGTTCATCTGCTTCTTGAATTGGACCGACCAAGGCGCGAAAGCCGTCAAAGAAGCGGTAACCCGAGCTGAGGCCACCAAGGCCCTGATTGCTGGGTTGGGTGGTCAGTTGATCGGTGGCTATGTGACGACCGGTCAATATGACGTCGTTCTCGTGGTCGAAATGCCGAGCGGCGATGCGATGACCAAACTGGCAATTGCCCTGACATCCCGAGGCAATGTACGCACGACGACAGTTAGAGCCTTCTCGGCCGAGGAATTCGGAAAGCTGGCCGCCGAAGCGCCTTGATCCAATGGGCCTTGGGGAGTGGTTTGGCGCCTGAGCGCCGATCGTGTACGTTGTGGCACACACTCGCCACTTCCGTTGGAGCCTCGCGGTGTCGGAACGAGGTTGTCTCTGCGCCCCAATCAGGATGCGCTGTCCGAGTGGGCGGGCACGCTCCAGCGGCCGCACCGCCCACGCTCGGTCGAGCTCATCCTTCAGCCCGTATTCGTGGGCGAGGCGCTCGAGGATGTCGGGCGGTTGTTTCGTGGCGGGCAGCACGGCCAGCACGGCGTGGCGATGGCCATCGGAGCCCGTGCACCATCCTCGGCAGAACACGCGCCGTTCGCCTTCCTCCCACAAAACCGGGAGAGCGTCGTCTCCCCCGCCGAACGGAAAGAATAGGCCCAATTGCCGCACTCCGTCGGCATGTTGTGGCCTTCGGTCAAGTAAGCTGGCGCGCCGGCGCATATTAGGTATCAGCAGCTTAAATCGGTATTACGCTAGAGCCGAGGCAGCGTGACGACGTCTTTTCCTGGCACCAAGCAACGGTCGCGCGAACTTCCGCTCTGGGTTGACGGCTGTTAGGCCAAGCGACCCGAGTTGGTAGCTGAAGCGAATTGCCTATGTTTTTAACGTCTTACTTGGTGAGCCCGGTGGGAATCGAACCCACGACCCCAAGATTAAAAGTCTCGTGCTCTACCGACTGAGCTACGGGCTCGGAGGCGCGCTTTGAACGCTATGTGCGGCGCGGGGTCAAGCCGTTTTCAGCCGGACAGGCCAGCCCCGCGCCAATCGCTTGGTGTCCGATCGCAGAGACGCGGGGCAGCGGCCACACGTCGTGGCGTAAATAAGAACCATCTGACAACGCCGAGTTTGACGGGCGATATCAGGCCGCGTCGCCGGCAACCTGGACTTTCACGATCTTGTCCGGATCGGTCACCGACCCGCCGCCGCCGCTGCCGCGCTTGATGCTGTCGACGAACTCCATCCCCTCCACGACCTGGCCCCAGATCGTGTACTGCCCGTTCAGGTGCGGGGCGGGCTCGAACATGATGAAGAACTGGCTGTTGGCGCTGTTCGGATGCGCCGACCGAGCCATGCCGCAGGTGCCGCGGGTGAATTTCGCGTCGTTGGTGAACTCGGCGCGGATGTTATCGAGGTCGCTGCCGCCGGTGCCGGTGCCGGTCGGGTCGCCGCCCTGCGCCATGAAGCCCTCGATCACGCGATGGAACACCGTCCCGTCATAGAAGCCGCGCCGCACCAGCGTCTTGATCTGGTCGACATGCAACGGCGCGACCGTCGGGGAACAGCTCGATCACCACGCGGCCGTGCTTCAGGTCCAGGTACAGCGTGTTCTCGGGGTCCAGGGCGGGCTTTGAATCGCTCATGTCACATCTCCTTCGCTGGTTACTTCACGTCCGCGGCGACGCGCATATGGACGATGCGGTCGGGCTCGCCGACCACCTGGCCGTTCGAGCCGGTGCCGCGCTTGATCTGGTCGACGAATTCCATGCCCTGCGTAACCTGCCCCCAGATCGTATAGTTGCCGTCGAGCGACGGGGCCGGCGCAAACATGATGAAGAACTGGCTGTTGCCGCTGTTCGGATCGCTGGATCGCGCCATGCCGCAGATGCCGCGCATGAAATGGCGCTGGTCGAGAACTCCGGCGGCACGTTGGGCAACTTGCTGCCGCCCGTGCCGGTGCCGGTCGGGTCGCCGCCCTGCGCCATGAAGCCGTCGATCACCCGGTGGAACGGCGTGCCATCGTAGAAGCCCTGCCGCGCCAGCGTCTTGATCTGCGCCACCGTCTTCGGCGCCACGTCCGGCAGCAACTGGATCACCACCCGACCGCTGTTTCAGGTCCAGATAGATCGTGTTCTCGGGATCGGCCTCCTGCGCCCGGGCGGAGCCAGAATCCGCCGGGCAATACGGAGCCAAGCCCCGCAGCCGAGGCAGCAATCAGAGTACGGCGACGCATCACACGCGCTCCTTGTCATGGAATCGGAGGAAATCAGCCGCGGATGCGCTTCAGGATGCGCTCATGCGTCAGCGGCGGCACGAAAGAGGTGATGTCGCCGCCCAGCATGGCGACCTCCTTGACGAGGCGGGAGGCGATGAACTGATGCGTCTCGCTGGCCATCAGGAACACCGTCTCGATGTCCGGGGCCATGCGGTAGTTCATGCCCGCCATCTGGAACTCGTAGTCGAAATCCGACACCGCGCGCAGGCCGCGCACGATCATCGACGCGCCGACCTTGCGGGCGAACTCGACCAGCAGCGTGTCGAACGGCAGGACCTCGATCACCATGCCGTTGCGCGATGGCGATCGACGTCGATTTCGGCCTGCACCAGTTCGACCCGCTCCTCCAGCGTGAACATCGGGCCTTTGCCGGTGTTGATCGCGACGCCGACCACCAGCTTGTCCAGCAGGCGTGCGGCGCGGGCGATCACGTCGAGATGACCGTTGGTGACCGGGATCGAACGTGCCGGGATAGAGCCCAATCCGCCGGGTTGTGGCGCCTTGCTGTCAGCCATCGTTGTCCTTCCTCGGGAGGCGTCTCGTTGTCGGGCGTCGTCGTCGGGATCCCGTTCCGGCCCGCCGTATCGTCGCTCTCGTCTTCCAGCACCGTGAAGACGCTGGTGACGTGCTCGCCCTTGTCCACGCGGAACAGCGTGACACCCATGGCCTGAACGGCCGGTGATGCGCACCTGATCGACCGGCACGCGGATCAGACGGCCGGCATCGGTCACCATCATGATGTCGTCGCCCTCGCCGCACCGGGAAGGTCGCCACCACGGCTCGCCCGTTGCGCGGCGCCAGGGTGATGTTGCCGATGCCCTGCCCGCCTCGGCCGGTCACGCGGTACTCGTAGGCCGAGGTGCGCTTGCCGAAGCCCATGTCGGTGACCGTCAGCAGCATTTCCTCGGCGGCTTCCATTTCGGCGATGCGTTCGGCGACAGGGTGACCTCGGGCACGCTCTCCTCGGCCTCGGCGTTCGGCGGCAGGGGCCTCGGCTTCGGCGTCGCCGTTGCCGCGGCGGCGCTGGCGTTGGCCAGCTTGAGATAGGCCTCGCGTTCCGCCGGCGTGGCGTCGATGTGGCGCAGCACCGACAGGCTGATGACCTCGTCGCCGTTCTGCAGCTTGATGCCGCGCACGCCGGAGCTGTCGCGGCCGGCGAAGACGCGCACCTGGTCGTCGGTACAGTTGGAAGCGGATGCAGCGGCCCTTGCGGGTCGCCAGCAGCACGTCGTCGCCCTCGCGGCAGGTGGCGACGCCGATCAGATGGTCGCCCTCATCCAGCTTCATCGCGATCAGGCCGGACGGCGCGGACATTGCGGAAATCCGACAGCCGGTTGCGCCGCACGTTGCCCGACGCGGTGGCGAAGACCAGGTGCAGGCTCTCCCACAGCGTCTCATCCTGCGGCAGCGGCAGCACGGTGGTGATCGTGTCCGAGCCCAGTTCCGGCAGCAGGTTGACCAGCGCGCGGCCCTTGCGCGGTCGGGCCGGCTTCCGGCAGGCGCCAGACCTTCTCGCGGAACGCCTTGCCGCCGGAGGAGAAGAACAGCACCCATTGATGCGTATGCGCATTGAAGCTGCGGGTGACGATGTCGTCGCCGCGCGTGCACGCACCCGACCGGCCGCGCCCGCCGCGGTTCTGCGCGCGGAACGTCTCCAGCGTGCGTGCGCTTGATGAAGCCGTCGCGGGTGATGGTGACCACCATCTGGCCCGGCTCGATCAGGCTTTCGTCGTCCTGGTCCGCCAGCGCGTCGGCGATGTCGGTCATCCGCGGCGAGGCGATTTCCTTGCGCGCGGCGGTGCAGTTCCTCGGTCATCACCTCCATGCGGCGGATGCGCGAGCCCAGGATTTCCAGCAATTCGCGGATCTTCTCCGCGACCTCGGTCATGTCGGCCTGGATCTTCTCGCGCTCCAGCCCGGTCAGCCGCTGCAGCCGCAGTTCCAGGATGCCGCGCGCCTGTTCTTCGGTCAGGCGCACGGTGCCGTCCGGCGAGATGACGTTGCCGGGTTCGTCGATCAGCGCCAGCAGCACGCCGATATCCTCGGCCGGCCAGTCGCGATCCATCAGCGCGACGCGGGCGGTCGCCGCGTCGGGGCTGGCGCGGATCAGCCGGATGACCTCATCGATGTTGGCGACCGCGATGGCCAGGCCGACCAGGTTATGCGCCCGGTCGCGCGCCTTGCCGAGCTCGAAACGGGAGCGGCGGAGGATCACTTCCTCGCGGAAGCGGATGAAGCACTGCAGCGCCTCCTTCAGCCCCAGTTGCCTCGGCTGGCCGTCGTCCAGCGCCAGCATGTTGATGCCGAAGCTGGTCTGCATCTGGGTGAAGCGGAACAACTGGTTCAGCACCACCTCGGGCGTGGCGTCGCGCCGCAGTTCGATGACGATGCGCATGCCGGAGCGGTCGCTCTCGTCGCGCATCTCGCCGATGCCTTCGATCTGCTTGGCGCGGACCAGTTCGGCGATCTTCTCGATCAGGGTCTTCTTGTTAACCTGATAGGGGATTTCGTTGACGATGATCGCGAGACGATCCTTGCGGATTTCCTCGAATTCGGTGCGCGCGCGGATGATGATGCTTTCGCGCCCGGTTTCGAAGCGCCTGCGGATGCCGGAGCGGCCGATGATGATGCCGCCGGTCGGAAAATCCGGGCCCGGGACGATCTTCATCAGCTCTTCGAGCGTGATGTCCGGTTCGGCGATCAGCGCCAGCGTGGCGTCGATGATCTCGCCCGGATTGTGCGGCGGGATGTTGGTCGCCATGCCGACGGCGATGCCGTTGGCGCCGTTGATCAGCAGGTTGGGGAACTTCGCCGGCAGGACCTTCGGTTCTTTCTCGCTCTCGTCGTAGTTCGGCTGGAAGTCGACGGTATCCTTGTCGATATCCTCCAGCAGCAGCGCCGCGGCCTTGGCGAGCCGCACCTCGGTGTAGCGCATCGCCGCCGGGTTATCGCCGTCGACCGAGCCGAAATTGCCCTGTCCGTCGATCAGCGGCAGCCGCATGGAGAACGACTGCGCCATGCGCACCATGGCGTCGTAGATCGAGGCGTCGCCGTGCGGGTGATACTTACCCATGACGTCGCCGACCACGCGGGCGGATTTTCGGTAGGCTTTATCCGGCGTGTAGCCGGCCTCGTGCATGCCGTACAGGATGCGCCGATGCACCGGCTTCAGCCCGTCGCGGGCGTCCGGCAGCGCGCGCGACACGATCACGCTCATCGCGTAATCGAGGTACGAGCGGCGCATTTCCTCTTCGAGGGAAACCGGCTGCATATCACCCTGCGGGCCGGTCGGATCCGCGGGTTCGTCGTGTGTGTCGCTCAAATCAGCCCTGTCCGTTGCCTAACGCCAGCCGGACCCGGCGGAGAATCCGCGGGTCCGGCGGCGGGTGGCGTCTTGT
>CAVYTN010000005.1:0-102218 GCA_963771475.1 uncultured Alphaproteobacteria bacterium
ATTCAACGCAGCAGGTCCTGGGCGATGCACGGCTGCTCCATGGAATTATCCAGAATTTCCAGCCACGCGTGCTGCATCTTCTGGAGGCCGCGGGTCAGCGTCAGCGCGCTGGACATCAGCGCCTGCACACGTTCGGCGAACGCTCCGTCCCTGCGTCGAATAGATATCCATCGCATGCGGGTGGACGCCAGAAAACGCCTGCCCTGGTCATAGCGGCATCGGCCATCCGGCCGCCGGCCTCGGCTGTCGCACTCAGGCCGATTGGCGACATTGCCGGCGCCGAGGCCGTCCTGGTGCCGGCTTCGGTCGCCGCCTGGAACGTGCGTCCGGCGCGTTTCGCCTGCTCCGCCGCAGCGTCGGCCACCGGGGTGGCCGACGCTGCGTGCTTTCACCGGCTGCTCTCCATCGCCGGTGGAGCGATCGCCGCCCGCGTGGCCAGCCATGGAGGCCGAACGAGCGGTGGTGTCCTGTGCTTTGCGCGGGGCGTCAGAAATCTTGTTAGATTCGGACATTACCTTCCTTGCTGAGGGATTGGCCGGAGGCCTCACCACGGCTGACCGTACCGGGTTCGTACGGCCGTCAATCAGGCCGCGTTCCATGTAGTGGTGAGATCTTTTAGCGTGCACCGCATATTGTGTGATCACGGTTTACGTGATCACGAAAGTCATGACAGAGATCGTTCCGCTTCCGGCCGGTTTCCGGGGTCGCCACCGGGATCGGCCGTTCCGCCATCTGGCGGAAACCCTCGATCGCGCGGCGCAGGGCAACGGATCGCTTGCTCTCCGGCTCCAGACACGAACAGCACGAGCGATCGTCCCGTGATTTCGTAGGTTTCACCGGTGTTGAAGCCTCATGGCTGCTGTCGTCGGGAATGTTGGTGTCCAGCAGGCAGCGCCAGACCGTGCCGCCGACGACCTCCGGCAGGGCGAAATTCACCACGTCATGGTGCGCATTCAGCACCAGCAGCGCCGTCGCGTCCATCGCCGGCCGCTTGATGCCGCTGGCCTGAGCGCGGCCATCCAGCAGCATGCCGAAACATCGGGCGTTGGTGTCGCCCCATTGCGATCCTCGATGTCCTGGCCGGCGGCGACAACCAGCGCACATCGCGGACATCGAGATCGGGATTGTATTCCCCGGTCAGAAGCGGGAGCGGCGGAGGATCGGGAAGGACTGCGCAACACGATCACCTTGCGGACGAATTCCGCGAGCTCGACCTCCTTCTCGCCGAAATTCCAGTTGACCCAGCTTATTTCGTTATCCTGGCAATAGGCGTTGTTGTTGCCATTCTGGGTGCGGCCGAACTCATCGCCGGCGAGCATCATCGGCGTGCCCTGCGCCAGCAGCAGCGTCGCCAGCAGATTGCGCTTCTGGCGCTCGCGCAGCGCGATGATTTCCGGGTCGTCGGTCGGGCCTTCGACGCCGCAGTTCCAGGACATGGTTGTCGGAATGACCGTCGCGGCCCTCCTCGCCGTTCGCCTCGTTGTGCTTTTCGTTGTAGGAGACGAGGTCGTTCAGCGTGAAACCGTCATGCGCGGTGATGAAGTTCACGCTGGCCCACGCCTTGCGGCCGCGGCGGGCGAAGCAGATCGGCGGATGCGGACAGGCGGGTCGCCATTTCGGCCTGCTTGCCGTCGTCGCCCTTCCAGTAGGCGCGGACGGTATCGCGGAACTTGTCGTTCCACTCGGCCCAGCCCGGCGGAAACCCGCCGACCTGGTAGCCGCCGGGCCCGATGTCCCAGGGTTCGGCGATCAGCTTGCGTTGGACGAGGACCGGATCCTGCAGGCAACTTTGCAGGAAGCCATGCGCTTCGTTGAAGCCGTCGTCCTCGCGCGCCAGGATGGTCCCGAGGTCGAAGCGAAAGCCGTCGACGTGCATTTCCGACGCCCAGTAGCGCAGGCTGTCGGTGACCATCTGCACCACGCGCGCATGACTCATGTTCAGCGTGTTGCCGGTGCCGGTGTCGTTGATGTAGTAGCGCGGATTGTCCGGCATCAGACGGTAGTAGGACAAGTTGTCGATGCCACGGAACGACAGCGTCGGGCCGTGCTCGTTGCCTTCGGCGGTGTGGTTGTAGACGACGTCGAGGATGACCTCCAGGCCGGCGTCGTGCAGCCGCGCGACCATCTCCTTGAATTCCGAGAAGACGAAGTCCGGCACGGCGGAATAGCGCGGATCAGGGGCGAAGAATCCGATCGAGTTGTAGCCCCAGTAGTTGGTCAGGCCCTTGTCGCAGCAGATAGCTGTCGTTGACGAAGGCGTGGATCGGCAGCAGTTCGACCGAGGTGACGCCGAGCGTCTTGATGTAGTCGACGACCTCCTTGCGGCCGAGGCCGGCGAAGGTGCCGCGCAGATGTTCCGGGCACCGCTGGATGCAGCTTGGTGTAGCCGCGCACATGGGTCTCGTAGATGATGGTGCGGTCCCACGGGACCGACGGCGCGCGTTCGCGGCCCCAGGTGAAGGCCGGGTCGATGACGCGGGATTTCGGCATGAAGCGGGCGCTGTCACGCTCGTCGAACGTGAGTGTCCGTCCGCGCCCATCGTGTAGCCGAACACGGCGGGATCCCATTTCAGGCTGCCGACATGGGCCTTGGCATAGGGGTCCAGCACCAGCTTGTTCGGATTGAAGCGATGGCCCGGCTTCCGGCTCGTATGGGCCGTGCACGCGATAGCCGTAGGTGGTGCCGGGGCGAGCGTCGGGCAGGTAGCCGTGCCAGACCTCGTTGGTGTATTCCGGCAGTTCGATCCGCTCGAGTTCCCGCTCGCCGGTGTCGTCGAACAGGCACAGTTCGACCTTGGTCGCGTTGGCCGAGAACAGCGCGAAATTGACGCCGAGGCCGTCCCAGGTCGCACCGAGCGGATGGGGGAGCCTTCACTGACGCGGGACTTCAGGATCGCTGGCGGCACCAAGCCCTCTTCTTTTCGTGGCGATGCAAGCACAAAAAAAGGGGGCTCAGCCCCCTCCTTGCGGTCGTGGCCGCGGCGGATGCTAGCCGTCAGGCGGCCGAGGACGTAGCCGAATGCCGAGCGCACCAGCGGCGGAGACGAGCGGCTGTGACTTGATCAGGTCGCTGATCTGACGCCGCGGCCTGCTGTGCCTGGCCCGCGGCCTGGTTATAGAGCCCCTGCGCCTGGGTCTTGGCGTCGCCGGTCATGTTGCCGACGGCTTCCTGCACCCGGCCGCCGAACTCACGGGCCGTGCCTTCAACGCGATCGTCCATCCGGGTCTCCTCGGGAGAACCGGCGGCCGCCATAACGCTGGGAGAGCCGATGGTCGCGCTGCCGTCACCGAAGTTCAGCCTCAGCCCGGGTGTCGGCCATTCCATCGTTGCCAGGCGCCCGGTGTTCCGACGGGTGACGTCGGCGGTTCGCATCTCGGCTTCCACCAAAACACATGTTGGTGGGGGGTAGGTGTCGGGCGTCTTCACCGCCCGCACGAATTTCGCCTGCCGGCGAAATCTCGGTGATATAACCGGTGTTCAGGGTCGCTCCCTGCATTGCCATTGGCCATCACCGCCAGGCTGTCGAACCGCGCGGCGCCCGGCAGCCCGGCGATCATTCGACCGCCGTGATGCACGTGCGGTGGCGGCTTGCGCAGCACGCCCGGCGCCTCGATATCGAACGCCCACAGCCGCGCGCCTTCCGTGTCGGCGGCGTAGAGCGTCTTGCCGTCCGGCGACAGCCCGCAGCCGTTCGGACTGAGCATCGGGATGGGCGATTTCGTTCATCTTGGCCCGTCCGGCAGGGCGTAGTAAGCCCTCCATGGTCGCGGTGCCGCGCGTAGCGCTTGCCCAGGTCGGTGAAGTAGAAGCCGCCGTGGGCTCGAACACCAGGTCATTGGGGCGCCGACAGCTAGCTTCCATCGACTTCGGTGGTCGCGCCTCGCCGGTGCGGGGGTCGACGCGCTTGGATGTAGCCGAACTTGTAGTCGGGGTGGGGCGCGGCTACGCCCATCGAGTAGCCCTCGACATAGCGGCTGCCACCGTGTTGCACAGGTACCGTGCCGTCCGGCCCGAAGGCCAGTCCAGTTCGGCCGCCGCAACGGGAAAACACGCTGGTGGCTGCCGTCCGCCCGCAACGCGCGAAAGCGTGGTTGTTGCGGATTTTCGGTCAGGATGATGGAGCCGTCCTGGCCTGCGCTCGACCGTTTTCCACAAAAATTCATCGAAATGGTTCGGCGCGTTCGCCCAGTCGGTGAACAGCGGTGTCCAGGCATGGTTGGTGCGATACAGCCAATCGCGGCGCCGCTGCAGGTCGGCCGCGGTGACCTCGGTGTCCTCCATCATCGCCAGGACGTTGTCCAGGGCCGTATCGATTTCATCGAAGCGGCGATTGATGTCTTCGATACCGCGGCGCGCGAGGATCTTCACCTGCTTCAGCGTCTCCGCCCGCGTCGCCGCGATGTCGTCTGCCGGGCGGTGGATCAGCTTTTCCGTGACCCAGGCGACGCCGCGATTGAGCATGCGGCGCAGCGCCTCGATATAGGCCAACTGAACGATGAGTTCGGCGACTTTTTCACGCGTTTCCTGCTCATCGTGGCCGCCAAGGATGCGCATCGCATCGTGGATTGCCTCTCGCGCCAAGGCCTGGTTGTCAGGATCGGTCTCCCAACCAGGTTTCGCACCGCCCTGGATCGTGTATTCCCGGCCGCTGCGGGCGAAGACACTCCGCACGACGCTGTGCCACATCAAGCTGGAGGCGACCTGGCGGTCACGTTCCGTCGGCTCCCAGCTCGCGACGCCGCTGAGTTCGGGTGGCAGCGTGTCGCCGATCTTGACCGCGACGACGTAATCGAGCGCCTGTTCGATCTGCCGCAGCATCTTCCCGTCCGGTGGGTTCCTCGGCCAGCCCAACTTCCGCGCCAGGCTTCGCAGCGGCAGTACGGCGGTCTGACCGTCGAGCTTGATGACCATTGAGGGGAACGGCGTTGCCCTCACTCAGACGAAACACCGGCTCGCCGAACATGCGGAACCCAGGGTGGGACAGGTGACAGATTTGCGCGTGGTACTGTGTCATGGGCAGCGTCCCGGAAACATCGGCGCAAGTGCCGAGGAAGCCAGAATGCGGTTAATGCAAGGTTAACGGTGGGGACTGTTTTGGGGGGTGGTGATCGGCGTAAGGTAAAGAAACCACGGAGCGGTCCGCTGCGCGGCCTTCACGAGGAATCGCGAAGAGGGCCACGGAGCCGGTCCCCGCGCACGCCTTAGAGCGATGCTTGGGGCCTCCGGAGCATCCTCCGGGAACGCCCGCGCAGCGGGCGCCTCCGTGGTTTCTTTCCCGCAACGACAGTCGCCCCTACCCCCGCTTCTTCGCCGGCTTGGCAGCAACACGATGCTTCGGCGCCGGTGCTCGTTTCGCTTTCGGCGCCCCCTTCGGCGGCGTCTTGCCGGCCCGCAGATCGGCGATCGTTGCGCGGGTGGTGATCTGATCCGGGTTCATGCGCAGTTCGATCACCGCCGGCTTGCCGCTGTCCACCGCGCGGCGGAACGCCGGCGTGAACTCGGCGGTGTCGCTGACCACCTCGCCATGACCGCCGAACGCCTCGATGATACTTGGCGAAATCCGGATTGGTGACCGCGGTGCCGGAGACGCGCCAGGGATAGGCACGCTCCTGATGCATGCGGATGGTGCCGAACATCTGGTTGTTGAACACCAGGACGATCGGCGCGACGCCGTGATGGAACGCGGTGGCGATTTCCTGCCCGGTCATCATGAAGCCGCCGTCGCCGACCATGCTGACGACCATGCGGTCCGGGAACGTGATCGTGGCGCCGATCGCGGCCGGCACGCAGTAGCCCATCGCGCCGTTGGTCGGACCGATATAGCGTTGCCTTCGCCGAAATTCAGGAATCGCGTGGCCCAGCCGGCGAAGTTGCCGGCGTCGGTGGTGACGATGGCATCCGGCGTCAGCATCGTCTCCAGTTCGCGCATCACGGTGCCGAGGTTCAGCGTGCCCTCGTAGTTCGGCACCGCGCGCTGCGCCTCCCGCAACGACCGCAGCTCCTGCGTCCAGGCGGACCAGGCCGGCTTGACCGGCTCCAGCGCGGCGGCGGCATGGCGAAGGCGTTCAGGTCGGAAACGATGCCCAAGCGCCGGGCGGAACACGCGGCCGATTTCGGCGCCGTCGGGCAGCACCTGGATGATCGGCACGCTGCCGGCCATGTCGAGCAGCGTGTAGCCCTGCGTCACCGCGTCGCCCAACCGGCTGCCGATCGCCAGGATCAGGTCGGCTTCCTTGATCTTGCCGATCAGGCCGGGATCGGATCCGACGCCGAGATCGCCGGCGAAATTCTCCTGCGCGCCGTCGTAATGCGCCTGGCGGCGGAAGCCGACGGTGACCGGGATGTTGTTCGCCAGCAGGAAGCGATGCAGCGCGGCCCGGCCCTCCTCGGTCCAGCAGGAGCCGCCGACGACCGCGATCGGCCTTTTCGCCTCCGCGATCATCTCGCGCATCCGCAGCAGGCGGCGGGATCGGGGAAGGCCGGCCGACCGCGGCGCGCGGCAGGTCGGGGACCTGGATCTGGTCCTTCTGCATTTCCTCCGACAGCGCGATCACCACCGGGCCGGGCCGGCCGGAGGTGGCGACGTCGACCGCGTGCGCGACGACCTCGGGGATGCGCTGCGCATGGTCGATCTGCGTCACCCATTTCGCCAGCGGAGCGAACATCTGGCGGTAATCGACTTCCTGGAACGCGTCGCGGCCGGTGTCCTCGTGCGGGATCTGGCCGACGAACAGCAGCATCGGCGTGCTGTCCTGCATCGCGATATGCACGCCGATCGAGCCGTGGCAGGCGCCGGGACCGCGGGTGACCATCGCGGCGGCGGGCCGGCCTTTCAGCTTGCCGTAGGCCTCGGCCATGTTGACCGCGCCGGCCTCGAACCGGCAGGTCACCAGCTTCAGCTTCTCCCGCTGTCGTGCAGCCCGTCGAGCGTGTCGAGGAAGCTTTCGCCCGGCACCTCGAACACATGGTCGATGCCCTGCGCGACGAGGGCGTCCGCCAGCACGCGGCCGCCGTGCCGGGTCGTTGCGCGTGTCCGTTGAGCCTTGGCCAGTTCCATGCGTATCCCCCTATCGGCTGCCGATTCGGCGCCGTCGGCCAGGATAGGCGACAGATGCGATCGCGTCACGGGGTCCGAGTAGCGGCGGCGGTCGCGGAGGCATAATGCGCGCCGGACCAGGAGGGCAGCGATGCGAGCGATTTTCGTGCAGATCAAGTGCGAGCTGGGCAAGGCCTATCTGGTCGCGCGCGAGGCCGCGGACCGGATCGCCGAGATGTCGGAACTTTATTCGACCTCGGGCGAGTATGACCTGCTCGGGAAGTTCTATCTGGATCCGGAACAGGACATCGGGCTGTTCGTGACGGAGCAGGTCCAGACGCTGCCGGGGTGAGGGAGACGTATACGCTGATCACGTTCAACGCGTTCGGCGGTGCCGCCGGCGGGTGACTGGGCAGCGGCCATGCGGGTTGGACGAAAAGAATTAGCACGCAGACGCAAGACGATTCACGCTAATGCACGCGGATGGTTGGAATGCAATCTGCGTGCGGATTAGCGTGCATCTTGCTGAAAATCTGCGTGTTAATTCTTTCCTTCGACCGCCGCTGACGAAAAGGACTTGCGCGAAGCTATGCAGCATCTCGCCGGTCAGCCAGCCAGTTCGCGCCGGACGATCGCAGCGCCCGTCGGCCAACGCCTTCAACTTCCCGAACGCCGATGCCGCCGGCAGATACTTCATCCCGCAATCGGGCGCCGGCACCAGCTTCTCCGCCGGCACGTAACGCAGCCCGGCGCGGATGCGGTCGGCGACCACCTCCGCCGTCTCCACCGCCGCGTCGCCCAGGTCCAGCACGCCCAGCATGATCGTCTTGCCCGCCAGATCGCGCAGCACGCCCAGGTCCAGCCTGCGGCTGCGCCGCCTCGATCGAGATCTGATCCGCCGTCGTGCCGCCGAGTTCCGCCAGGAACGAGTAGCCGCTCGGCTTCTTTCCGACACGACCGCGGCATAGCCGAAACAGACATGCACGATGGTCGGCCCCTCGACCCCCTCCAGCGCGCGGTTGATCGCCTTGATGCCGTAGCGCTTCGCCGCCTCGGGCGCGGTGCGCACCCAGGGCTCGTCGAGCTGCAGGACATCGACGCCGGTCGTCTTCAGCGCCTTCAGCTCGATGTTGACGGCCTCGGCATAGGCCATCGCGAGCGCTTCCTCGTCCTTGTAGAACTCGTCGCGCACCTGGCGTGACAGCGTGAACGGCCCCGGCAGCGTGATCTTCGTCGCATGGCTCGCGTTGGCGACGAGGAAGGCCGCGTCGCGCGCCTCCACGTCATGCACGCGGCGGATCGGACCGACGACGCGGGGCACCTTCGTCACCCGGCCGGTGCTGTTCACAAGGTCGGCGGGGGTGTCGGCATCGATGCCGTCCAGCGCGACGGCGAAACGGTTGGAATAGCTCTCGCGCGGATTTCTCCGTCCGTCACGATGTCGATCCCGGCCTTCTCCATCGCGCGTATGGCCAGGATCGTTGCGTCGTCCTGCGCCTGCTCCAGCAGCTCCGGGGCGATGCGCCACATATCGTGCGCATGCGCCCGCGGCACCCCGTGATGATGCAGCGTCGCTCGATCGACCAGCCAGTCGGGCTGCGGATAGCTGCCGACGACCGTGGTCGGCAGAAGCATGTCGGGATAGGGCATGTCGGTTTCCATTCGGAGCGACGCACCATGCCATCACGCTCGGCACGGCGGCAAATCGCGGGACTAACGCAGCTTCTTCTGCATCTGGACGATGCCGCCGAGGCAGATCGGGTCCCAGTCTTCCTCGTCATATCCCGAGTCCGCATAGAACCCGGCGGCCTCCGGCGTCGCATAGACAACCGCGTTGCAGCAGCCGAGGCGGCGGACGAAATCCTCCGCCGCCTGCAGCATGACGCGGCCGTGGCCGCAGCCCTGGCAGCGGGAATCGATCGCGACCAGGCGCAGCGCGGCGGCATTTGCATCCAGCCTGTCCACCTGGATCGCGCCGACGGCGTCCTGTTCGAGGAACAGCACCAGCGGGAATGAGTTGGGGCTCTGGTCGACCTCGGGGCGCGGCAGATGGAACACCCGGCGGCGGATGCCGTGATAGGCTTGCCAGTCCTCGGCCGTTTCCGGCGAGCGCAGGCAATAAGCCGTCGGTTTCCGATCTGCATTCGCAGACATTCGCCCTTGGTTCTCCCCCGCGGTCGAGCGGACCGTCGTTACGTCCAACCTAGGCTGTGCCGACCCGAAAAGCGAGGGTCACAGCATCAGTTTTCGCACGCGATACTCGCATTCGTATGGATGCAGCATGCAAGTTGTGTTCCCTTATCGCACCGCAACAAGGAATCCCGTCCGATGCCATTCGTCATCACCGTCGCACAACAGAAGGGCGGCACCGGCAAGACGACCCTGGCAGCCAATATCGCGGCGGCCCTGGCGCCCATCGCGCAAGGTCGCGCTGCTGGACATCGATCCGCAGCACAGCCTGACACGATGGCACGCGCTGCGGCCCGCATCGGGCCGGGCCTGACGTTCTCCGACGTGTCGGGCTGGCGGCTGGCGGGCGAGCTCGACCGGCTGAAGGCGGCGCATGACGCGGTGGTGATCGACAGCCCGCCGCAGGTCGACACCGATGCGCGTCAGGCGATCCGAGCGGCGACGATCGTGCTGATCCCGGTGCAGCTCAGCCCGCCGGACATCTGGGCGGCGGAGGGCACGCTGAAACTGGCGGCAGCGGAGAAGCGGCGGGCGGCGATGGTGCTGAACCGCGTGCCGGCCTCGGGCAAACTGCGGGAGACGATGATGGCGCAGCTCACCGCGTCCGCCGCGCCGCTGCTGACCGCCATCGATCGGCAACCGCACCGGCTTTGCCGCGGCCTTCGCCGAGGGGCTGGGCGTGACCGAGGCCGCCCCTCGATCAATCGCGGCGAATGAGCTACGTGCGCTGCTGAGCGAGTTGCTGGAGTTGGTTGGATGACGATCTATGCGGCTATGCCGGCCCTGAAGGCACTGCATCTGCTGTGCGCGGTGCTGTGGGTGGGTGGCATGTTCTTCGCCTATGTGGTGCTGCGGCCCAGCCTGGCGGCGATCGAGGCGACGCCGCGGATGCTGGTGCATACCCAGGTGTTCCGCCGGTTCTTCCTGGTGATCTGGCACGTCATGCCGCTGATCCTGCTCACCGGTGGCGCAATGCTGTACCTGATCGGCGGCATGGCCAATCAGCCCTGGCAGATCCACGCGATGGTCGGCCTCGGCGTGCTGATGGCGGCGATCTTCCTGGTGATCGTGCTGGGGCCATACCGGCAGTTCCGCCGCACGACGAACCGCGACCGGATGGCGAGCAGCCTGAACGCGATCCGCCGGCTGATCGGGCTGAACCTGCTGCTCGGCCTGATCACGGTGATTGTTGCGGGTTTGATCTGACCGTCCGGCCATCAGGCGAATTTCGCCAGGTCCTTTTCCACCTGCCCGAAGGCATCCGCGAGGGCCTGCCTCTGGGCGTCGACTGACGCCTGCGGCTCGAGCGCGGCGAGAGGCGCTGTGCCGGTAACCGCGCGCTGCGCCAACACGGCCTGAGCCCTGGAACGTTCACCGAGCAGCGCGAACGCGAGCCCTGCAACGGCACGATGCGCCGCCGGATCAGCCCAGAGGGCGGTCAGATCGAACTCCAGCACCAGGTCAGGCGTGGCACGGCTGCCTGGTGAGATCACAGCCGCGAACAGACCACTATCCGTAAGCCACGGCGCAGTGATGCTTCGACGGCGAGTGCCGGCGGGCTGATCCATTCCTCATAGACGGAGGTCCGCATGCTGCCGTCCGCCTGCAGCGTCAGCAGCCCGCGATCCTGCAGCCCCGGCGCGGCAGTGAGACTGCGGACCAGCAGCACCTTGCCGCGGGTGCGCGGGCGCGGGGCGTTGGGCCGGTCAACCGTCAGCGGCCACGCGCGCTTCTCCTGATACGGCCGGTCCGGCAGGATGCTGCACGCGCCGAGAAGCAGCGGCGCCAGCAGAACGACACGGCGCTTCATCGGGAGAACGCCGGATCGCGAGGAGGTGGCTTGCCGAACAGCACCTGACCGGGATCGCGCCGCAACTGCGCGCTGGCGTCGCGCAGGTTCGAGACCGTGGCCTGCAGGTCGCGCAGCATCGGGCCCAGGCTCTGCTGCAGATCGGCCGAACCGTTGTTGGCGCGTTGTGCTGTGGCCTGCAACGATACGATCAGCGGCTGCAACTGCGTGACCGCGGCTGAAAGTTTCCGACCGCCTGGTTGGCGTTGCTGATCAGCTCCCGCGTCTGCTGTCCGCCAGCCGCGTCGTTGGCAGCCTTGAGCGCCTGCTGCGCCTGTTCGGACAGGGCCGGCAGATTGGCGGCCCGCACAGCGTCCTGGATCGTGTGCAGCGTAGCCGTCGAGTTGGCGAGCAGACCATGGATATCGCCTCGGGCCAGCGTCGTGCGAAGGTCGCTGACCAAGCCGTTCAGCCCCGCCACCAGCCCGACGATATCCACGTCATTCATTTTCTGCAGTAGTTGCTGCCCCGCGTCCTGCACGCGCGTCAAGGTGCTGGGCATGGACGGGATGTAGGTGTCTCGGGGTTTCCAGGGAACCGCGAGCGCCGGATATGCCCCCGGCGGCTCGAAATCGAGTTCGATATAGCTCACGCCTGTGATCCCCTGGCTTGCCAGCCGCGCCCGAAGACCGTCGCGGATTGCGTTCTCGACCGGGACGTTGACGCCGATCCGGGCCATATCGATGCGAAAGCGGACCAGCACCATCGCATAGGCCTGCGAGTTACCCGGATCGGGTGCCTCGGTTCCGTAGGTTGCCCGAACCAGGCCGATCTCGGTGACACGGCCCAGCGTGACGCCGCGGAACTTGACGGGGGCGCCGACATCCAGGCCCTGCACCGACTCCCGGATATAGGTTTCGAAGTTCTTGCCGCTGCGGATCTGATTGCCGCTGAAAAAGACCACCAGCCCGACCAGGGCCGCGACGCCGAACAGCACGAGCAGGCCGACGCGCAGGAAGGTGCCGCGATCCTGCATCACGCCGCCTGCGTCTGTGCCGGGACTTCTTCCCGGCGAAAGAAGGCGCGCACGAACCGGATGGTGCTCTCATCGCGCAGCCGCCGCGGATCGCCCTCGGCGATCATCCCGCGCGCCGCTCGGTCGAGCATGATGCAGCGATCGGCGATGGCGAGGATGGATGGCAGTTCGTGCGTCACGACGACGAAGGTGACACCGAGCGCGTCGCGAAGACCCAGGATCAGGGCGTCGAGGCCGGCCGACGTGCTCGGGTCGCGTCCAGACCGGCCGACGGTTCGTCGAGCAACAGCAGCGGCGGATCAAGCGCCATCGCCCGTGCGATGCCCGCGCGCTTGGCCATGCCGCCGGAGATCTCCACCGGCATCAGGCCTCGGACTCGCCCAGCCCCACCAGGCCAAGCTTCACCCGCGCCACCGCTTCACGGCCCTCGCGCGGCAGATCGGTGAACATCTCGAGTGGCAGCATCACGTTCTCCAGCAGGGTCATGCAGCCGAACAACGCGCCGGACTGGAACATCACGCCGAGGCTGCGCAGCACCTCACCTCGCGTCCGGTACATGTCGTGGCCCAGCACCTCGATGCGGCCTTCGCTCGGCGGACGCAGGCCGATCATCTGCTTCATCAAGGTCGACTTGCCGCAACCCGAACCGCCGAGGATGACGAAGACCTCCCCATGCGCGACATCGAGGTTGACATGTTCATAGATGACACGCGGGCCATAGCGCTGAGCGGCGTCACGCACCGATACGACCGCCGACGCGGCAGGCTGAGCGGTTCGTCGGTCACAGGCCCAGCCGGTAGAACAGCAGCGCGAACACGCCGTCCAGCACGATCGTGGCAACGATGCCGCCGACCACCGCCCCGGTCGTGGAAAGCCCGACGGCACGCGGCCCCACCCCGGTCGCCAGCCCGGCCCGGCAGCCGATGGCCGCGACGGCCGCGCCGAAGCAGATCGCCTTGAACAGGCCGCCAAGCAGGTCGCCAGATGCACCGAGTTCCGGACCTGGCCGATGATCGCCTCCGGCGTGAAGCCGAGCAGCACCATCACCGTGCCCATGCCGAGAAGCCCGGCAAGCGTCAGCGATGTCAGGATCGGCATCACCAGCATCGCGGCCGCCATGCGCGGCAGCACCAGCATGGTCATGAGGTCGAGCCCCATGCTCGACAGCGCATCGATCTCCTCGTTGACTTTCATCGTGCCGATCTCGGCGGCGAAGGCCGAACCGGTCCGGCCGGCGAGGATCACCGCGGCCAGCAGCGGACCGAGTTCACGGATCAGGCTGATCGAAACCAGGTGGCGACCAGCATGTCGGCGCCGTAGTTGCGCATCGGGATCGCCGACTGGAACGCCAGGATCAGGCCGATCAGATAGCCCATCAGCAGCACCAGCGGCACCGCCCGCACGCCCGCCATCTCGGCTTGCGCAAACATGTCGTCGAGGCGGAACATCCGCCGCCGCGCTGGCAAGTACGCGACCGCGACCAGCGCCTCGCCAAGATAGGCGATGCCGTCAGCCGCAGCGGCGAAGCCACGCGTGAACACGGCGAAATCAGGCCAGGCGCTGCGCTGACGCGGCCGGGGTGGCGCGGCCGGAATTGCCCGCACACGCAGGATCAGGTCGTGCAACTGCGACGGACCGCCCCGCAGCGTCAGCGGCGCCGCATGCGCCGCCTCGGCCGCCAATAGCAGCGCGATACCACCGGTGTCGCATGCGGTGACGGCATCGAGGTCGGCGACCAGCGCACCCTTGGCGTTGCGCGCCGCCCGCATCACCGGCGTCCAGAGCGCGCCAATGCCGAATGCGTCCAACCGGCCATTGAACACCAGGGTCACGCCGGCTCCGTCCTCGACGATGTTCACGCTCGCGGTCAGCGGCATTCCCCGATTTTACGGCTTGCCCGATTTTACGGCTTAATTGACGTTTCCGGCTACCGCCAGCAGAGCGCAGTGGCCGTGGTCTGGCAAGTAATGCTACTGGCAAGACGTCCGGCGCGACTTTGCAAAGGCCGTATGCCCTGGTTAGCCTTCGGGCGGCAGAACTTCGAGGGCTCGACGACATGGCATGGCGCATCGGTGTGGATTCCGGCGGTACGTTCACCGATGTTTGCCTGTTCGACGACGCAACGGGTGCCGTCGCCGTCTGGAAAGTGCCGTCCACGCCGGCCGATCCGTCCCAGGGCATTGCCGACGGCGTCACGCAGGGTATCGGCCGTGTCGGCGCCTCCCCCGCCGCGATCGGCTATTTCGGCCACGGCACGACCGTCGCCACCAACGCGCTGATCCAGCACCGCGGCGCCCGCACCGGCCTGATCACCACCGACGGGTTCCGCGACCTGCTGGAGATCGGGCGGCAGAAGCGCCCCGACCTGTATGACATCCAGGTGGACAAACCCCCGACCCTGGTCAGCCGCGACCTGCGGCTGGAGGTGCCGGAACGCGTCCGTCACGACGGATCCGTCGAGATCCCGCTCGACGCGGAGGCCGTCCGCACCGCCGTTCGCACGCTGCGGGCAGCGGCGTCGAGGCGGTCGCGGTCTGCTTCCTCTACGGCTTCGTCTCGGAGGCGCATGAGGCGCTGGCCGCGCGCATCCTGGCCGAGGAATTTCCCGACGCCTTCGCCTCCATCTCCCACCACGTTGCGCCGGAGTTCCGCGAGTTCGAGCGCCTGTCGACCGCCGTGGTGAACGCCTATCTGGGGCCGGTGATGCAGCGCTACATCCGCCGCCTGGCCGGTCGCCTGGCGGATCTCGGGCATGCAGGCCGCGCCGCATCTGACGCAGTCGAACGGCGGCGTGATCAGTTTCGAGCAGGCCGCCAACCTGCCCGTCCGCACCGTCCTCTCCGGCCCCTCCACCGGCGTCGTCGGCGCGCGCGAGGTGCTCGGCAGGCCGGATTCCCCGACATCATCACCTTCGACATGGGCGGCACCAGCACCGACGTCGCCCTTCTGTCGGGCGGGGAATGCCGGCTGTCGAGCGAGGCGATGGTGCACGGCTACCCGATCAAGGCGCCGATGCTGGACATCCACACGGTCGGCGCCGGCGGCGGGTCGATCGCGTTCGTCGACAGCGGCGGGCTGCTGAAGGTCGGACCGCGCAGCGCGGCGCCGATCCGGGCCCGGTCTGCTACGGCCGTGGCGCCTCGGAGCCGACGGTGACCGACGCCAACGTGGTGCTTGGGGTGCTCAACCCCGAATTCCTGTCTGGGCGGACGGATGGCGGTGCGGCGCGACCTGGCGCTGGCGGCAATCGGCGGTCTGGCGGAGACGCTGGGCCTCGGCGCGATGGAAACGGCGCAGGGCATCATCTCGGTCGTCACCGCCAACATGGCGCGGGCGATCCGGGTCATCTCGGTGCAGCGAGGCTACGACCCGCGCGACTACACGCTGGTGGCGTTCGGCGGCGCCGGCCCGGTCCACGCCGCACGCCTGGCGGCGGAACTGGAGATCAGCCGCGTGCTGGTGCCGGTTTCGCCCGGAATCCTGTGTGCCATGGGGCTGCTGCTGACCGATCTGCGCACCGATTTCGCGCTGACCCGACTGACCTTGCTCGACGGCGCGGCAGGTTCGGTGCTGGAAGATGCGTTCGCCACGCTGACGCAACGGGCCGAGGCATGGTTCGACGCCGAAGGTATCGCGGCCGAAAACCGGCGGATCGTGCGCACGGTGGACATGCGCTACGCCGGTCAGAACTACGAACTGCCGATCGCGCTGCCGGACAATGTTGCCTCCTTTCCCCCCGTCATGGCGGGCGAAGGCCCCACAGGCCGCAAGGTAAGCCGGAACGGGGGCGCCGGCCCCTATCCCGTCGTGGTCGGCGAATGGTCGGGTCAGGCCCGACCACATGGGCGACCATCCACGGATTTCTCTCAGCCAGCACCGCCGGTCGTGGATGGTCGGGCCAAGCCCGACCACGACGTGGGGAGGACAGTGCACCCTGTTTCAACGCCCGTGGGGCGGAGGCCCGCCATGACGACGGAGGGGCTTCTGGCAGCTCTCGCAGCAGGCTTCGCAGCCGCGCATCAGCGTCAGTACGGCTTCACCGCCGACGACGAACCGGTGCAGCTTGTGACATTCCGCGTGGAGGCCTCGGCCATCGTGCCGAAAGCGCGTTTCACGCCGGCGCCCGATGCGGGTCCCGACGCGTCCGCCGCGCTGATCGACCACCGCTCCGTCTGGTTGCCGGAAGCCGGTGGCGCGGTCGACACGCCGATCTACGACCGCGCGAAGCTGCGCCCCGGCAATCGGCTGGCTGGCCCGGCGATCGCCGAACAGATGGATGCCACCACCCTGATCCTTCCCGGCTGGACCGCTCGGGTCGAACCCTATGGCAACCTGATCCTGGAGGCCGCACCATGATCGATCCGATCACCGTCGAGGTCATCGGCAGCGCGCTCTCCTCGATCGTCGAGGAAATGGGCGAAGCGCTGGTGCGCGCATCGTATTCGACGAACATCAAGGAGCGGCGGGACTGTTCCACGGCGCTGTTCGACCTGCAGGGCCGCACGCTGTGCCAGGCCGAACATATCCCGATGCATCTCGGCAGTTTCCTCGACCTGATCCCGCATATCATGAAGCGGCATCCGATGCAGCAGATGCGGCCGGGCGATGTTTTCGTCGGCAACGATGCCTATGAGGGCGGCGGCACGCATCTGCCCGACATCGTGCTGGCAGAGCCGGTCTTCGTCGACGGCCAGATGATCGCCTGGGCCGTCAACCTGGCGCACCATGCCGATTTCGCCGATCGCGGCCACGCGCATATCTATCAGGAAGGCCTGCGCATTCCGCCTATACGGTCTGTATCGCGAAGGCGTGCTGCTGCAGGACGTGATGGACCTGATCCTGCTGAACTGCCAGGTCCCGCGGGAACGTCTGTCGGACTTCCGCGCCCAGATGGCCGCGAACCGCCTGGGCGTGCAGCGGCTGCAAGGCCTGTGCGCCAAATACGGCCGCGATACGGTGCTTGCAGGCCGGATCGGCGCTGATGGACTATGCCGAGCGCAAGATGCGTGCCGGGATTGCCGCCATTCCTGATGGCATCTATCGCTTCGAGGATCGTTACGATTGTCCCGAAATCGAAGGCGAGCTCGATCTGTCTTGCGAGATCACCGTCAGCGGCGATTCGATGCAGCTCCATTTCGAGGCGCCGCCGCAGGTCCGAGCGGGCCTGAACATGACGATGACGGCGCTGCTGTCGACGGTTTATTATACGATCAAGACGATCGTCGATCCCACCATCCTGCCCAATGCCGGACTCGCGCGGCCGCTGTCGGTCACCGCTCCGTCCGGAACGGTGGTGAACTGTTCGCATCCGGCCGCGGTGAACGGCCGGCTGTCGCTGTGCCAGCGCGTCGTCGACCTGATTTTCGGGGCCCTCGCGCCGGCCGTGCCGCGAGCAGGTGACGGCGGCATCGAACGGCGCGTGCTTCTCCATCACCTTCGCCGGGCACCAACCAAAGGACAACGTTCTCTGGGTCTATCTGGAAACGATCGGCGGCGGGTCCGGGGCGCGCTGGAACAAGGACGGCCTGGACGGCGTGCATGTCCACATGACCAACACCTCCAACCTGCCGGTCGAGGCTTTGGAGCTGGAATATCCGCTGACCCTGATGCGCTATGAGCTGGTGAACGGATCTGGCGGCGCCGGCCAGTATCGCGGCGGCATGGCGATCCGGCGGGTGTACCGCGCCGATCACGATTGCCATGTGCGGGTGGATGGCGCGCGCATCCTGTCGCGCCCCTGGGGACTGAACGGCGGCCAGGCGGGCGGGTATGCGTCGATCACGTCGTCGGCGAACCTCCATCACGGGTCCGCGATGCTGCGCCGCGGCGACCTGATCGCGGTCGTCACCGGCGGCTCGGGCGGCTATGGCATGCCGGCGGAGCGCGACCCGGCGGCGGTGGCGCGCGATCTGAGGGAGGAGCGGATCGATGTCGCGACGGCGCAAGCCGCGTACGGAGCGTGAGCCGCAATCGGCCGAGAACGGCCCCGATCATGCCGGTACACCGGCACGAAAGCGCGCCGCGTCGAAGATCATCCGGCACGCCGCCAGATGACGATTTGCTGACATTTACCGCCCATAAGGCGTGGGGACGCAAAACTCTTGCCCCTGTGGCAAGTTTCACGGCATCACAGTCAAGATGACTGTGTACGCTCTCGCATGACCCATCCGACATGAGTCCCCTCGCATGGCTTGTCAGTCTGCTCATGCCCGCCTGCGGCTACGCCGGCGCCAAGGGTCTGCCTGTGCCGCCGCCGATGGACCCTGCTTCCATCGTCCGCCCGGCGACGCCGAACACCGCACTGGCGGGACCGTCGAGCATGAAGCCGATCCCGGACCTATTCGTTCCGCCCTACCACCTGCCGCCCGATCAGTTGTTCTCCCTGATCCAGACCGTCGCCACCCGTCAGCCGCGCACCTATGAGTTGGCGGTCTACCCCGAGCACCATCAGGCCAATTACGTCGCGCGCAGTGAGGTGTTCAACTTCCCCGACCTGATTATGGTGCAGGTCCTGCCCGACGGGCCGGATAACAGCGACCTGATCCTTTGGTCGAGAAGCGTCTATGGTAGCTCCGATCTCGGCGTGAACCACAAGCGGTTGACTGCGTGGCTCGCCGCCCTGCAAGCCCAATTACCCCATTCCAGAGAGAAATGACCGGCACATGCGTGGTATTGGACCCTTTCTGAAAGACGCCTGGAAACTCGCCCGCCCCTATTTCGCCACGTCCGAGGAGCGTTGGTCCGCCCGCGGCATCCTGCTCTTGATCGTCGCGATGAACCTGACGCTGGTGGGCCTGTCCGTCGTGCTCAACTTCTGGCGTCGCGAATTCTACAACGCCTTGCAGGACAAGGACTGGAAAGCCTTCCTGGAGCTGCTTTTCTACTACCGCAAGACGGCCAGTGGCCTGATGCCGGGTTTCTGCGAAGTCGCCGGCGTCTACATCATCTTCGCGGTGTATTCGATCTGGTTGAATCAGTTCCTGCAGATCCGCTGGCGCCGCTGGCTGACACGGCAATTCCTGACGGAATGGTTGGCGGATCGCGCCTACTACAACATCAGCCTGACGGCAGACCGCGCCGCTGTCGGGACCGATAACCCGGATCAGCGCGTGACCGAGGATTTGCGCGACTTCACACAGATGACGCTGACGCTGACGCTCGATCTGCTGTCCAACATCGTCTCGTTGTTCAGCTTCGTCACCATCCTGTGGGGCCTGTCCGGCGCGCTGGAGGTGTTCGGGATACCGATCCCCGGCTACATGGTGTGGGTCGCGCTGGCTTATGCCCTGGTCGGAACGACACTGACGCATTTCGTCGGCCGGCCGCTTTCAATCCTGAACTTCAAACGACAGCGGGTGGAAGCGGATTTCCGCTACGCCCTGGTGCGGATCCGCGAGAACATGGAAAGCATCGCACTCTATCGCGGCGAGGCCGAAGAAGCGGTCACGCTGCGCCAGCGCTTCGGCGAGGTGATCAGCAACTGGCGGCAGATCATGAACCGGACCAAGCTGCTGAATTCGCTGGTCAACGGCTATACGCAGATCGCCATCATCTTTCCGATCGTCGTCGCCGCGCCGCGCTATTTCGCCGGCGATATGCAGTTGGGCGGCCTGATGCAGACCGTGGGCGCGTTCGGCTCCGTGCAGAGCTCGATGTCCTGGTTCGTCGATTCCTACGCTCAGATCGCCCAGTGGCGCGCCATCGTCGAACGTCTGGCCACGTTCCATCGCGCCATCGTCAAGGCGCGCGCCGAAACCCATGGCGGCTTCCTGGCCGCTACATCGCCCGATGACACGGTGCGCCTGCAGGATGTCACGATGACGCTGCCGGACGGCACCAAGCTGCTGGAGGGCGCCGACCTGACGCTCGACCGCCGGCCATTCGGTGGTGATCACCGGCCGCACCGGCTCCGGCAAGTCGACCCTGTTCCGGGTCCTGGCCGGCATCTGGCCGTTCGGACATGGCCGGGTGGAGATCCCCGCCAATTCCTTCTTCCTCCCCCAGCGTCCCTACATTCCGCTCGGTTCCCTGCGCCACGTGATCACCTATCCGCATGCCGTCGACGCCTATAGCAACGAGGAGATCGTGCAGGCGCTCGCGCGATGCCGGCCTGCCGAAGCTGTGTGAACGGGTGGGCGACGACGACAACTGGCCCAGCGCCTGTCGGGCGGGGAGCAGCAGCGCGTCGCCCTGGCGCGGGCCCTGCTCGCGAAGCCGGATTGGATCTTCCTCGATGAAGCCACGGCGAGCCTCGATCCGACCGCCGAGGAGGATCTCTACCGCATCCTGAAGGAGCGGCTGCCGAACGCGACGCTGGTGTCGATCGCGCATCGCCCGTCGGTCGCCGACTTCCACGACGGACGCCTCGTGTTCAAGCGCGAGGAAGGCGCCGCCGGCACGCTGATGCCGAGCACGCCGATGCCCGCCGTGGGGGAGTGAGATGCCGGCCGGAACGCGACGGCGCAGCGCAGGTCACGGCCGGCTGGGCGCCCCGCTTCGCCGACATCACCGAACCCAGGCCGACCCGCGAGAGCCTGACGGAGGCCTATCGGGCGATCGACGCCCAGCTCGATCGCGGCGAGCGGGAGGCGGCGGTGGCGGCGTGGGAGCATCTGCGCCGCGCCTATGACACCTGGTCGTCGCTGGTGCATCTGCGCTTCGCCCAGGACACCACCGACGCCGGACGCGAAGGCCGATCGCGACTATGCCGACGCGCTGGCGCCCGAGGCGACCGATCTGGAGAACGCGCTGAAGCGCCGCCTGCTGGCCGATCCGGATCAGCCCGGGCTGGCGCGCGCTGGTCGGGACGCATGCCCTGCGGCTGTGGGAGACCGACGTCACCACCTTCGATCCCGCCATCAAGCCGGATCTGGAGGAAGAGTCCCGGCCTGTCGGCCCGCTACACCGAATTGCTGGCCTCGGCGACTCTGTCGATCGACGGCAAGACGGTGAACCTCGCCGGCCTCGCGCCGTTCGCCGAAGATCCGGACCGCGCCGTGCGCCACGAAGCCGACCAGTGTCGGCTGGACGTTCTTCGAGAGCCACGCGGCGGAACTGGACGAGATCTACGACGAGCTCGTCGCGGCTGCGGCACGGCATGGCCCGCAAGCTGGGCTATGAGACGTACACGCCGCTCGGCTATCGCCGGATGCGCCGGGTCGATTACGGGCCGGAGGACGTGGCGCGCTACCGCGAGCAGGTGCTGCGCCATGTCGTCCCGCTGGTCGCCCGGCTGCTGGAGCAGCGGCGGGCCGACATTCGGCTGGGACAGGCTGCGCTTCTGGGATGAGGCGCTGATCGATCCGGCCGGCAATCCCAAACCGATCGGAGATCATGATTTTCTGGTGGCGCAGGCGCAGACGATGTTCGACGGGATGGATGGCCGCCTGGCCGAGTTCTATCGGCTGATGGTCGACGGCGGCTTCACTCGACCTGAAGAACCGGCCGGGCAAGTCCGGCGGCGGGTTCTGCACGTCGTTCCCGACCGTCGGCATGCCGTTCATCTTCGCCAATTTCAACGGCACGCATCACGATATCGGCGTGTTCACGCACGAGATGGGCCACGCGTTCCAGAACTGGGAAAGCCGCGACCAGCCGAATGTCGACTATCTGTGGCCGACCATGGAGGCGGCCGAGATCCACTCCATGAGTCTGGAGTTTCTGACCTATCCCGGTATCGGCAAGCTGGTGGGCGACGCCGCGGCCGACCGGTTCCGCCGCATGCACCTGATCGGGGCGCTGTCGTTCCTGCCTTACGGCGTCTGCGTCGATCATTTCCAGCACGAGGTCTATGCCAATCCCGACGCCTCCCCGAGGAACGCCATGCGATGTGGCAGCGGCTGGAGCGGCTCTACATGCCGTGGACGGATTACGGCGACCTCGGCGTACCTGAGCGAAGGGCGGGCGCTGGCAGGCGAAGCCGCATATCTACGGCTCGCCGTTCTACTATATCGACTATACGCTGGCGCAATGTTGCGCGATGCAGTTCTGGTCAGCGCGCCGGGACGATCCGCGGCGCGCTGGATGCCTATGTCGGACTGTGCGATCGCGGCGGGTCGGCGCCGTTCCAGGAACTGGTGCGCGTCGGCGGGTCTGATCTCGCCGTTCGCCGATGGCGCGCTGGCGGATGTGGTGCGGGAGGCCGCGGCGTTTCTTGGTGAGTGACGGAAAGATCCTACGCTGTCTCCCGCAGGCGCAGATCGTTGTTCGTCCGGTGATCCCCGGCCATCCATCGCGCCAGTTCGCTATGGGCGTCCGCGCGCCGGATGGCGTCGATCTTCGCCGCGTCCGGCGTGTCGACGGTGAATTCGGTGATCAGCCCGTCGGGTGACTCGCAATACATCGAGCGGCAATAGCCATGATCGGTCTCGCGCAGGCTCAGTCCGGCGGCCTTCACGCGCGCGACCAGCTCGTCATACGTCGCGTCGTCGACCTTGAAGGCGATGTGGTCGAAGGCGCGGATTTCCGCGGGCTTCTCAGCCTGCGTCTTGCGATAGACCTCCTCATCGGCGAAGGAAAAGAAGGCCAGCGCACCGCCATCGGCCAGCGAGTAGAAAGTGTGGCAGAACGCGACCTCCCGCCCAACCCAGTTGTTGAAATGCCTCTCGCACCAGGTCGCGGTCAGCGGGATACCGAGGACATCCTCGAAGAACTGCCGGTTCTTCTCCTGGTCCCTCACGACGTAGGCATGGTGGTGCAGGCGCTCCGGACCGCGTGACAGCAGCGTGGCCATGATCGTCCTCCCTGGTTCTTTTTCCTGCGGCAGCCTGCGCCTCTGTGCACCGTCTTGTCGAGCGGTCGAGCGATCACGCCGCGGCGCGTGCATCCTCCTGGATCATGTCGGAGGCTTTCTCGGCGATCATGATCGTCGGCGCGTTGGTGTTGCCGGCGGGGATCGATCGGCATCACCGACGCGTCCACCACGCGCAGGCCGGGAATGCCATGCACGCGCAGGCGCGGATCGACCACCGCCATCGGACCGCGGCCCATGCCGCAGGTGCCGACCGGATGCAGGTTGGACACACCACGCTCCCGCACATCCGCCGCGATCTCCTCATCGGTGCGGACGGCGACGCCGGGCGCGGTCTCCTCCACCAGCAGTTTCTGCATCGCGTGCTGACGGACGATGCTGCGCGCGATGCGGACGCCGGCGATCATCGCCCGCATGTCGCTCTCGGTACGCAGAAAGTTGAAGCGGATCTCCGGCGGCGCGAACGGATCGGCGCTGCGCAGCCGCACCGTGCCGCGGCCGTCCGGCGCGAGATGCACCGGACTGAGCGAGATGCCTGGGAACGGATAAGAAATGATCCCTTTGGCGTTGCGCTCGACGATCGACCAGTTGGAGATGTTGATCTGCATGTCCGGCCGCTCCAGCCGCTTGTCGGTGCGCACCAGGGCGCCGACATACATGCCGTTGCCCGACATCGGGCCGGACTTGAGGAAGACGTATTGCGCACCGGCCTTCATGCGCTCGATGAAGCTGTAGGACAGGCCGTTGAGCGAAAGGTTTCGGGAGATACGATAGGTGCAGTAGGTGTTGAAGTGGTCCTGCAGGTTCGACCCGACGCCTGGCATGTCCTTGAACACCTCGATGCCCATGTCCCGCAGATGCTGCGCCGGGCCAACACCGGATAGTTGCAGCAATTGCGGCGAGCCATAGGCACCGCCTGAAACGATCACCTCCCGCCCCGCGAAGGCGGTTTCCGGCCGCCCTTCGACGGTGAATTCGACCCCGTGCGCGCGTCCGTCCTTGAACAGGATCCGCGTGGCATGGGCATGGGTGCGGACGGTCAGATTGGGCCGCTTCTTCGCCGCGTTCAGATAGGCGGCCGCGGTGCTCCAGCGGCGCTTGTCTTTCGTTGTGGTCTGGTAATAGCCGCAGCCCTCCTGCTTCGCGCCGTTGAAGTCGGGATTGTAGGGGATGCCGGCCTGTTGGCAGGCTTCCAGCAGGATACGCGCGATCTCCCACTCATAGGGCTGGTTGGACACGCGCAGCGGGCCGCCGGCGCCGTGAAATTCGTCGGCGCCGCGTTCGTTGTCCTCGGCCTTGCGGAAATACGGCAGGACCGAATCGTAGTCCCAGCCTTCGTTGCCCAGTTGCCGCCACTGGTCGTAATCGGCGGCGTTGCCGCGCATGTAGATCATGCCGTTGATCGAGCTTGTGCCACCCAGCACCTTGCCGCGCGGCTGATACATGGTGCGGCCGTTGAGTTCCTTTTCCGGTTCGCTCTCGAAGCGCCAGTTCAGCACCGGATGGGCGAACGTCTTGGCGTAGCCCATCGGAACGTGAATCCACCAGTTGGTGTCCGGTCCTCCGGCCTCCAGCAGCAGCACCTTGTAGCGTCCGGATTCCGACAGCCGTGCGGCCAGCACGCATCCCGCCGAACCGGCACCGGTGATGATGAAGTCGTATTGTGCCTCGGTCATTCTCCGCCCCCTCGTGTTGGCGCCAGAATGGCGCGGCGGGCGGCGGCGGACAACCGCTCGTTGGCGCTCCCGTCAGAAGTATGAAACAATATCAGTGGTTCAACAGAGACCGATCAGGGAGAGTCCAAGGATGAATACGAGGCGCAATTTCCTCGGGAAAGCCGCGGCCGTGGCCGGCATGACCTTTTGCGGCTGCAATCTGTTCGGCAGGCGCGCCGCCGCTGCGCCGGCGGCCAGGCTGCCGGTCATGGTGAACGGCAAGCGGGTGAAGACGATCGACGTCCACTCCCACTGCATGTTCCATGAGGCAAACAATCTGCTGGGTCCGGAGGCAGCCGCCAAGCTGACCCCGCCGGTCAACGGACAGGATGAGATCTTCATCACCGTCGAGCAGCGCCTGAAGGCCATGGACTCGCAGGCCGTGGACATGGAGGTGTTGTCGGTCAATCCGTTCTGGTTCAGGACCGATCGCGATGTCGCGGCGAAGATATGCGACATCAACAATCAGAAAATGGCAGAGATCACCGGCAAGCATCCGGACCGTTTCGCCGCTTTCGCCTCCCTGACCCTTCAGGACCCGCAGCTTGCCGCGCAGCAGCTTGAAACGGCGATGAAGAAGATGGGGATGAAGGGCGCCGCGATCGGCGACAGTGTCGGCGAGGACGAATTCTCCAACCCGAAATTCGATCCCGTTTGGAAGAAGGCCGAGGAACTGGGCGCCGTCCTGTTCATTCACCCGCAGGGTGTCCCGGAATCTGTCCAAGCGCCTGCAAGGCAATGGCTGGCTCGCGGAACACGATCGCCAATCCCTTGGGCACGACGATCGCGCTGCAGCATCTGATCTTCGACGGCACGTTCGACAAATTTCCCGGCCTGAAGGTGCTGGGCGCACATGGCGGCGGGTATCTTGGGTCCTATGCGCCGCGCGACGACCATGCCTGCTTCGTCGGACCGGCCTTCTGTGATCCGAACATCAAGCTGAAGAAGAAACCGACCGAGTATCTGAACCAGATCTACTTCGACGCCCTGGTATTCACGCCCGAGGCGCTGCGCCATCTCGCCGCCCAGGTCGGCGCCAGCCAGATCATGCTGGGCAGCGACTATCCCTATCCGTGGGAGCTGCATCCCGCGGACGCGATCATGGCGACCAAAACGCTGTCCGATAAGGAGAGAATTGGCATCCTGAGCGGCAATGCCCAGAGGGTGCTGGGGATCAAGATCTGATCACGGCGGTCCGGCGGCCGGTTCGGCCGCCGGGCGAGCGGAGTAAGGGTTCACGGATCGACGGTGTAATGGACCGTCTTCTTCGCGTTGTCGTCGCGCTGGAGCACCAGCCAACCCATATCCAGAACCTCCCCGCCCGTGCAGACGACCTGCATCGAGACGCCAACGCTGGTTTCCCCCGGCGGCAGGGGCGGGAGCCTGATCACGCCCCGGACGCCCGAACACAGGGTGTGCAATGCGGGGTAGCGCCCATCGGCGTTCTTCAGCATCTCGATATCCGCGCGCGGCAGCCAGACGGGCAACCGCTTGCGCAACTGGCCAACAATGATCTGCACGGAGCCGACAGGAACATCCGCGAGGCACCAGCCTTCGACCTCAAGTTCGACAGCCTGGCGGGTGCATTTCAGTTCCACCTGCAACCAAAGTTCCGCCGGTGCCTTTCGCACCGTCTTGACGGCGCGGCGCGCCGGCGTCCCGCGCCGAACTGCCTTATCCGACACCGTATTCCGTAGCCAGAACAAATAGCTGGGTGACTGATCCTCGGGCTTCAGTGCCGCAAAGTATCGTTTGTAGTGAGATGGCCACGCCTTTTTCAGGGCCGCGAATCCGACGGAGTTGACCTCGGATTGCTGCATGTAATCCTGTATCGTTCCCCAACCGGTAGGATCGGGGTCGCACGGTAACGCAGCGACGTCACCAAACCCTGCCTCCCGTGCCCAGGCCAGGAACGCCTTGCCCTCGAAGTAGTGCTTGTCCTCCCGCTCCGCCAGCACCTCATTATCGCCTGAGTTGGCAACGCTGCAGTGGACCTGTGCCACCCAGCTCAGCATGCCGCCGACCTGTTCGAGTGGCACCGATTTGTCACGCAGGAAGGTGGCAGCGATATCCGCCAAGGTCATTGTCAAAGCCCGGTGGAACGCTCGGTTCGGCTCCATGAAGAAGGCGAGGCCGCCAGGTTTCAGCAGGCCATTGACCTCCCTCAGGAACCGCGGAACATCGACAATGTGGTGGACGACGGCGGTTCCGAAGCAGGAGTTGAACATGTCCGGCCGATAGCACCGCTCCGTCCCGCTATAGGTGGCGAAGGTGAATGCCTTGACGCGGTCGGGGATCGCCTTCTGCAACCTGTCCCGGCAGATCCGCAGCATTTTCGGCGATATGTCCGTCAGGACAACCGAATCAGCCGCGATCCGGCTGAACAGTGCAAGACTGAGCCCACCCGTCCCGCAGCCGATTTCCAGCGCATTGCCGAACGCTTCCGGCCAGCGCGATCCGGCGGCGCGCAGCAGGACGTTGTACAACTCCAGGGAGTGCTCGGCGTTGATGCCATAAAATGCATCGTAATCAATGTTGTCGAGGCTGGTCACGGCAGCCCCGGCGACAAAGTCTATGATCCCGTCGCCGGCCGCGACCTGATTGTTGCAGGCCTGGCAGGCCAGGGCACTGGAAGTCGCCCGTTTCAGGGGTCCTCCGCAGAGGGGACACTGAAATAGCGCCTCTGCAGTCCAGACCGATCCCGTATCATGGGAAGCCATTCGATTACGGCTGGCTGTCGCTTCAGAGCCGAACGACGTCACCACCTATTCTCCCAGATAGAACTGCCGGATCAGCTCGTTGTTGTTCAGCTCTTCGGCCGAGTTGCCCTCGAACTCGATCTGGCCATGCACGATCACGTAGCCCCGGTCGGCGATCCGGATCGCCTGGGTAAAGTTCTGCTCCGCCATCAGGACGGCCAGCTGAAAGCTTTCCTTCAGCTCCTTGATCTTGTCGATCGTCCGCGCCACCAGCAGCGGCGCCAGACCCACCGACGGCTCATCGATCAGCAGCAGCCTCGGCGCCGACATCAGCGCGCGCGCCAGTGCCAGCATCTGCTGCTCGCCGCCGCTCATGGACCCGGCGAGCTGGTTGACGCCGTTCCGCCAGCCGGGGAAACACCTCGAAACAAAACTCCAGGTTCTGCTTGATCGAGCGGCCGAGCGGATTTGCGGAACGCGCCCATCAGCAGGTTTTCGGTGACGGTCAGGCGCGGAAACAGGCGCCGTCCTTCAGGCACGAAGCCGATGCCCAGATCGACGATCGCCTCGGTCGTCATGCCGACCAGTTCATGCCGCTGCCCGTCGATGGTCGCGACGATCGATCCGGCGGCTGGGCCGCACCATGCCCATGACGCATTTCATCAGGGTCGACTTGCCGTTGCCGTTGGTGCCCAGCAGCGCGACCGTCTCGCCTTCGCCCACGGACAACGAGACGCCGTGCAGGATGCGCACCGCGCCATAGCCGGCATCGAGGCCGGTGATGCGTGAGGCTAGCTGCCAAGATACGCCGCCACGACATCGTCTTGACGCATCACGTCGCGCGGATCGCCGTCGGCGATCTTGCGTCCCGCCGACCAGCACCACGAGGCGCTGCGAGAATGCCAGCACCGCGCGCATGATGTGCTCGATCATGATGATGGTGACGCCCTGTCTCGTTCAGCCGCACCAGCAGGGCCAGAATGTCATCCACTTCCTGGTGCGACAGACCGGCCATCGCCTCATCCGCGATCAGCAGACGCGGTTCGTGACGCCATCGCTCGGGCGAGTTCCAGCTTGCGCATTTCGATCTGCGTCAGGTCCGCCGGCTTGCTGGTCGGCTTTGTCGGCGAGGCCCACCATGTCCAGCAACTCGTCGCACCGCTTCGCGCGATGTCCGGCGATCGCCGCCATGCGCGTCGGCCGGCATACAGGATCGGCACCCGGACATTCTCGGCCAGGGTCAGCGTGTCGAACGGACGCGGCAACTGGAAGCTGCGCGCCAGGCCCAGCCGGGTGCGCTGATGCGCCGTCAGGCCGTTCAGGGCGTGGCCGTCGAAACGTACCTGCTCCGGATTCGTTGCGCAACGTGCCGCACAGGCAGTTGACCAGCGTGCTCTTGCCCGATCCGTTCGGCCCGATCAGGCCCAGGCGCTCGCCATCGCGCGACCTCCAGTTCGATGTCGGCCAGCGCGACGAAGCCGCCGAAGCGCTTGCCCAGACCGGAGACCTGTCAGGATCGCTCGGCGTCGCCGCTCATCGCCGTCATCGTGAACCAGCCGATGATGCCCTCGGCGCGGCGATCACGAACACCACCAGCAGCACGCCGACGATCAGCAGCGACAGCGCGGAGGAGATCGTCACGGTCGCCACCTGCTGCAACGTACCCAGCAGGATGGCGCCGATGACCGGCCCGAGCCAGCTGGAGGTGCCGCCGATCAGCGGCATGGCGATCGTGTTGACCGCGTAGCTGAGGCTGAACGCCGAGGCCGGGTCGAGGTAGGTCACGTAATAGGGCAGCGGCGCCCCCGCCATGCCCATGAAGCCGCCGGACAGGGCGGTGGCGATCAGTTTCAGCCGCAGCGTCGGCACGCCGGACGCCTCGGCCGCGCGTTCGTCGTCGCGGATCGTGGCGAAGCCGTAGCCAAGCCGGGAGTTCTGGATCGCCCGCGCCACGGCGACGGACAAGCACCGAAAGCAGCAGCATGATCAGGAACAGGTAGTCGATGTAGTCGCCGCCGAAGATCGGCAACTTCGCCGGCCGGATGATATAGGCGCCGCGCGAGCCGCCGACAAAGTTCCAGTTGGTGACAAGCGTTTGCATGACGACCGCCATCGCCAGGGTGGCGATGGAGAAGAACGTGCCGCGCAGGCGCAGCGTCAGATAGCCGATGCCGAGGCCGATGAGGCCCGGACACGATACCGCCGACCAGCATCATCAGCGGCAGCGGCAATCGGGACAGTCTTGTGCAGCACGACCGTGGTATAGGCGCCCGAGGGCGAAGAACGCCGCGATGCCGAAATTCACGTACCCGGTGTAGCCGCCCAGGATGTTCCACGCCGTCGCCAGCACGATGTATTGCAGCACGACATAGCCGGCGAAGTAGAGATAGGCATTGTCGACCGCCAGGCGCCGGCGAAAGCCGCAGCGGCAGCGACCAGCAGCAAGCAGGACAAAGCGGATATTCGCCATCAACGCCGCCCGAACAATCCGGCCGGCCGGACCGCCAGCGTCAGCAGCAGGAAACCGAACGCCACCGCCGGCGACCACGACGGACCATAGAAGGTGGCGGTGAGGCTCTCGACGATGCCCAGCATCATCGCCGCCGACCACCGTGCCGGCGAAGCTGCCCAGCCCGCCCATCACGCAGATCGCGAAAATGCGGCCGATATAGTCGCGGGCGATCGATGGCTCGACCGGCTGGATGATGATCAGGATCGCGCCGGCGACCGAGGCGCTGGCGATCGACAGTCCGAAGGCGATGCGCTTGATCCGGCTCGGATCTGCCGCCATCAGCCGCAGCGCCAGCGGGTCCTGCGCCACCGCCTGGATCGCGCGGCCGATGAAGGTATGCGACATGAACAGTTGCAGCACCGCCGATCAGCAGCAATCGAAACGATGCAGGGGACCAGCAGCCGCAGCGGCAGGTCGATCACGCCGAAGTGCAGGCTCGGGCCGATATAGGGCGCCTCCACCAGGCGGTAATCGACGCCGAAGACGAGCGACGAGCGTCGACTTCGGTGATGAACAGGATGCCGAAGAAGAACGCCAGGCCGCGGATCGCGGCGTCGCCTCGTCGTTCGAAGGACACGTCGTAGACGTGATAGATCGCCACACCCAGCAGATAGAACGCCGGCAACAGGACGATGCTGGCCAGGATCGGATCGAAGCCGAACATGGCTGTTGGCGATATAGGCGGTGTAGGAACCCAGGATGATGAACGCGGGATGGGCGATGTTGACGATGTCGAGCATGCCGAACGAGATCGACACCCCGATCGTCACCGCCGCGTAAAAGCCCCCCAGCAACAGCCCGGATACCAGGGCGTTGCCCCAGTAGATCGAAAGACAGGTCCATCGGTTCGCTTTGAACGTTTCCGATTTCCTATCTGACAAAGGCAGATCGTCTTGGCTAGTGGCCGCTTCGACCAATCACCAGATCGGCGGTCCCAGATGGGCAGTCAAAGCCCCCTCACCGCCGCGTCCACCGCATCGCCCAGACCGCTCGACGATCGTGTCGATGTCGGCCGCTTCGACGATATAGGGCGGGTGCGACGATGAATGTGGTCCCCGATCGTGCCGTCCAGCGTGCCGCCCATCGGATAGGCCGCGAGCCCCCGCGCCATGGCTTCGGCCTTGACCCGTTCGTTCAACTTCAGCGACGGTTCGAAGACTGGCCTTGCGTGGCGCGGTCGGTGACGAACTCCAGCGCCCAGAACAGGCCACGGCCGCGGATGTCGCCGACATGGCGGTGGTTGCCGAACCGCTCCTTCAAGCGCGGTCTCCAGCCGCTCACCCATCAGCGCGACGTTCTCGATCAAGCCGTCTTCGCGGATGATGCGCTGCACCTCCAGCGCGGCGGCGCAGGCGACCGGGTGCGCCTGGTAGGTCTGGCCGTGCAGGAACCCGCCGGAGCCGGCCGCCAGCGCCTGAACGATCCGGTCATCGATCAGGATGCCGCCGATCGGCTGATAGCCGCCGCCCAGGCCCTTGGCGATGACCTGAATGTCGGGGGTGACGCCCTCCTGCTCCCAGGCGTGCATCGTGCCGGTGCGGCCCATGCCGCACATCACCTCATCCAGGATCAGCAGCGCGCCGTAGCGGTCGCAGATCTCCCGCACGCGCCGGAAATAGCCCGGCAGGGCGGTGACGCAGCCGGTGGTGGCACCGACCACGGGTTCGGCGAGGAAGGCCATCACCGTGTCGGGTCCGACGCGCTGGAACTCCGCGTCCAGTTCCTCGATCAGGCGGTCGAGGTATTGCGCGTCCGTCTCGCCGTCCTGTTTGAACCGGTAGGGGAAGCAGGGCGACACCAGGCTGTGCGTCTGCGACAGGATCGGCTCGTAATATGCCCGCCGCATCATGTTGCCGCCGGCCGCCAGCGCGCCCAGCGTGGTGCCGTGATAGGACTGACGCCGGGCGATGGTGCGGACGCGGCTGGGTTGGCCGATCTCCAGGAAATACTGACGGGCGAGTTTGATCGCGGCCTCGTTGCCCTCGGAACCCGAGGAGCAGAACCACGCGCGGGTCAGGCCACCGGGTTCGTCCTGCAGGATGATCTCGGCCAGGTCTTCGGCCGGCTGGTTGGAGAAGGTGCCGGTGTGGGCGTAGGCCATGGCGCAGGCCTGGCGCGCGATGGCCTCCGCGACCCGGCGGTTGCCGTGGCCCAGGCAGGCAACGGCGGCACCGCCTGATCCGTCGATGATGGCACGCCCGTCGGCGGTGTGCAGGTAGATGCCATCGCCGGCGACAGCGATGGGTGGGATGGCGCCGGAGCGATGGAGGACGCGGCTCATACGGGTACCCTCAGGTGACGAGGTCAGTTTGGCCGGATTGATGTGCTCTCGACAATGGGACACTCGGGGGACCCTCGGGGGACCCTCGGGTAACCCGTTATTAAGAAAACGCTGTCAAGTCGAAGCAGATGACGCGGAGAGCGGCTTGGCGGAGGCATTCTGGCAGCAAAAGGCGCGATACGACGGATCGGATTACGATCTCGCCCATCTGCAGCCGTTCGAGAGGCGCTTGATCACGCCGAAAGGCGCGACCATCGGCCTGAATCTGCGGTTCAGCTACCATTGCACCACGGATAAGCTCGGGCGACGGGACCTTGGCGGACGGATCCGAGACGACAGCCGCCCCGACCGAGGAGCGGTATTTTTGCCCGGTTCGCTGGTTCCTGAGCCGCCGATTGCCCGACGCCATGCGGGACCTGGATGCCAAACGCCTTGCGCTCTGTCGCCGGATATCAATGGCTATATACGGAGCGAATACCGGGCATCTCGCTGCCATGGGTGGTCTGGATCAAGGTGCTGCCGGGCACGGACAAACTGGTGGTCGCCGTGGAAAGCGCCTACCTTGCCGGGTCACCGCCAAAAGGCGGCACACCGGAGACGTTCCGCTTCATCGTCGAGCAGACCAAGCGTACAGGCCGGCTATACGGGCTTCCGGAACGGACCTGAGAACCGGACAAACTGAAAAGGGGGCCAAGCGCTACCGCCTGACCCCCTCCGTCGCTCTCGCGAGAATATCACCCAATTTAACCCCGCGATCCGCAGGTGCCGACTTTCGCCGACTGGGGCCTCCGTTAGGTGCAGCGTTGGCCGGAGCCACACCAACGTTCCAGAGACCCGCAAAACATAGGGGTGCTGTTCGCGCGAAACAAGGAGAAAAATAGCCGGGTATTTTCCGTGCCTCGCTACCGGTTCCGTTTACGCCGGCGTCAGATGCCGGATCCGCGGCGCCACCTCCTCTGCCAGCAGCCGCAATGACGTGTGCCACGCCTCCGGCTTTTCGGAGTAATCGAACCCGAACACCAGCAGCCCGCCGAAGCCGCCGACATCGTTGTAGACCCGCTCCAGCTTCTCGGCCACCGTCGCCGGGGAGCCGATCAGCCAGTTGTGCTTCGCGCAGTATTCCGGCGTCACGTCCGAGTCCGGGACCGACGGGTCGTGCTTCAGGTAATCGAGGAACCCGAAATTGGCCCAGCAGCGGCAGGAAGTATTCCCCATCATCCGGCCCATCATGCCGCCGACCGACAGCCGCCAGGCCTCCTCATCCGTCTCCGCAACGAACACCTCGCGCACCATCCGCCAGTCGCGCCGGCTGGGCGTGCGGCCGGTGCGGCGCGCGCCTTCCTCCACCGCCGCCCAGTGCGTCGCGACATAGGCCGGGGTTGAGGTTCAAGGACAGCGGCAGGAACCCATGCTCGCCCGCCATCTTCAGCGTGTCGGAGTTCTTCGACAGCCCGGCCACGCCGATCGGCGGATGCGGCTTCTGCAGCGGCTTGATATGCGGTTTCAGGAAGCCGTACATGGTCTCTGGTTTGTTGACATTCCAAAATTGTCCGCCGAAGTCGAACGCCGGCTCGTCGCTCCACAGCCGCAGGATGATGTCCAGCGCCTCCCGCGTCATTTCCCGGTTCGTTCCCGACATGCCCATCGACATCGAACATCGCCCAGTCGCTGGGCAGACCCGAGGCGGCGATACCGAACAGTCAGCCGGCCTTCCGACAGATGGTCCAGCATCGCCACGCGGTTCGCCAGTTCCGCCGGATGGTGATACGGCAGCAGGAAGCCGCCCGGACCGATGCGTATCCGTTTCGTCTGCAACAACGCCTGCGCGATCAGCAGATCGGGTGCCGGATGCGGCTCCCACGGCGCGGTGTGGTGTTCGCCGATCCAGGCCTCGGCGTAGCCGAGTTCATCGAGCCAGCGCAGCGTTTGCAGGTCCCAGTCGTGGCCGGCCTTCAGGCCTCGCTCCGGCGGGTGCGACGGCATCGAGAAATACCCAAGTTCCATCGCTCGTCTCCTCCTGCTCCGTCGCGCTTCTCCGCGCGTTGGCGGTCACGCTGCGGCAAGACCGCAGGGCGGGTCAACGGAAATCTCAGACCGGTGCGAGGTACCGATGCAGCCGCAGGTATAACGCCGGTCGGCGTCAACCCGGCTGAGTCCCGACGATCAGGGTCGTCACCATCAATACGCCATCACGCATCAGTTTGATTTCGACCGCGGAACCGATGCGCTCGCCGCTCAGGAACGCCCGCAGCGTGTTCGACCCCGACGTGCTGTTCCCGTTCAGCGTCAGCAGCACATCGCCGGACTGCAAGCCCGCCCGATCCGCCGGACCGCCATCTGTCACGTTCACCACCATGCGCCCGGATGGCTGCCCGGCCTTGCTGATCAAATGATCCGGAACCGTGATCGGCTGCAGCGAGATACCGAGCCACGCCCGGCCCGAGCTGTTGAAAATGGGTGCAGACGGCACCTCGACCGGCACAGGGTCCGCCGCGGGCTGTGCCGACACCTCGGCACGCCCGGCGAGGCGGATCAGCGACGCCGCGGGAATGGCCATCGTCGTGTTGCCGGCGGCCTGGGCTGCGAGCCCGATCAACCGGCCCTCGGCGTCCAGAATGGCGGCGCCCGGTTCGACCATGCCGCTCGCGACATCCAGGATCGGAGTAAGGCCATAGGACGTCTGCACCAGCTTGTGCACCAACGACAGACGCGCCGTCGGTGCGCCGCGCAGGTCGGCGGCGACGATCAGCGCCAGGCTGCCAACCGGCGGCAGGATGCCGGTCAGCGGTTTGGCTTGGAGCGGGTTTTCCAGCCTCAGGATCGCGAGGTCCGTCACCGGATCACGCGTCAACTGCCTGGTGGAAACGACCGTTCCGGAGGAGAAGAACGCCGTGTAGACGTCCAGCGGCGGCAATGATTGACTAATGGTAACTATCGAGTCGCCTTGCATCAGCACGCCGGTCACGTGCCGGTCGGCCGCCGTTCGCACCGCGCACAGAAAAGCCTGGCTGGATGCGACAAGTCCGCTGATTTTATCGGAAAGTATCGAAAGTGGATTGGCCATCGCTTACTAATTTTAACGGCGCGGCGTCATAAACGACAAGCCGAATCATCCCGACCACCCAACGAAATTCGCGCGGCGCAGGATCACGGCCTGCGCCGCGCATGCGGTTCAGGGATCGATGCGCGCCGAGGCCGTCCCGGACATCGACTTCCTTGCCGTCCTGGTTCATCGTCGACAGCGTCAGGTCGACGACAGGCTGGCCGTCTTCCTCGCGCAGACCAGCAACCGTGGCCATCGCCTTCAGCGTATCGCCCGGCCACACCTGATTGGTGAAACGCACGCCGAACTTCGAGCAGCCTTCCGTCGCCGACATAGTTCGTCAGCATCTTGCCGGTCAGGCCCATCGTCAGCATCCCGTGCGCGAAAACGCTGGGATAGCCGGCGACCTGGGTCGTGTAGACCTCATCGGTGTGCAGCGGATTGTAGTCGCCCGATGCGCCCGCGTACTGCACGATCTGGGTGCGGGACAGGTTTTCGACCACGCGTCTCGGTGTGCGTGTCGCCGACCTTCAGGGCGGATGCTTTGAGTGCCATTGCCTGTGCCTCCTCAGCCCTGGTCCACGGGACGTTCGGTCGTCACCCCGACGCCGCGGGCGGTGATCACCAGTTCGCCGTTCTGGTCGCGATATTCGGTGACGCGCTCGCGGAACGTCAGCTTGCCGGCGCGCTTGCTTTCCTTTTCCCAGATCTTGCCGGGCTTGGTCTCCACGGTCAGCACGTCGCCGGGCCGAAGCGGGCGGTGATATTCGTAATGCTGCTCGGCATGCAGGCCGCCCGAGGAGGCCGGCTTGCCCTCGACGCCGCTCGGGCCCTTGGCGGAGCCGAACCATTTCTGGCCGGGCTTCGGGCGCAGGTGATAATCCGGGTCGAACTGCGCCACCGCCTGCGGAAACGTGGGCGGAGCGATGATGCCGCCGACCTCGGTGCCTTTCGCCGCCTCCGCGTCGTGATACACAGGGTTGGTGTCGCCGACCGCGCGCGCGAACATCATGATGTGGCTCGCTTCGACGGGAAATGTGATTTTGGCCAAGGGTTTCCTCCGTTTGCTTATGCCCCGGCAGGTTAGCAGGCTTGCGACAAGAGGGAACAGCCAGGGAACAGGCAAGCGGGCGCATGAGGCGACCGCTGCGCCGTCCCGCCAGGCGCCAACCGAGGCAATCGGCCCTGGAGGCCGCCGCGATCCCCACCTACACCGGTCCGCGCCCGGTGGCGGAGCAGGCTGATCGCGCTACACGTCATCCAGGCACCAGGACGGTTGCCGCGCGGCCGGCGGGTCTACGCGATCGGCGACGTACACGGGCACCTCGACCGCCTGCAGACCCTGCATCGGCTGATCGCGGAGGACCTCGCGGCCCGTCCGGTCGCGAACGCGGTGCTGATCCACCTGGGCGACTATATCGACCAGGGGCCGGACAGTGCCGGCGTGCTGACCCATCTGGCCCGACTGCGCCTGCCCGGCGTCCAGGTGGTCAATCTGCTGGGCGATCACGAACGCATGCTGCTGGACGCCATCGACGGCGACAGGGCGGCGGCGACAGATTGGCTATGGGCCGGCGGGCGGGAGGCGCTGGCAAGCTGGGGCCTGCACGAAGACCTGCCGCGCGAGGCCTGGGCCGAAGCTTTCCCGCCCGATCACGTCGCCTTCCTCCGCAGTCTGGTGCTGACACATCGGGAGGGTGACTACCTGTTCGTCCACGCCGGCCTGCGCCCCGGTGTCGCCCTGCGCGACCAGACGCGCGAGGACCTGCTGATGATCCGCCAGCCATTCCTGGCGTCGGAGGCTGAATTTGATGCCATCGTGGTGCATGGCCACTCGTCCAACCCGACGGTGCCGATCCTGCCGAACCGCATTGGGCTGGATACCGGCGCGGGGATCGGCGGGCAGCTGACCTGTGCGGTGTTGGAGGAAGACGGAATCGCGCTCATGGCTGCCTAAGCCAAGTGGATAGTTTGGCTGCACCGACCGCGACAGCCGAGCGGGCGCTGTTCGAAGGCGCGTGGCGTCGCACGTTAGGGTCGCGGCGACAAAGAGGGGTCTAAGCCCCCGCCACCGTCATCCCGTCGATTCGCACCGTCGGCGAGTCCGTGCCACGGCGAAACACCAGGTCATTGGCCGGCGTCAGTTCGGCGAACATCGCAATCAGGTTGCCGGCGATGGTGAACTCGGCAACCGGTTCGGCCAGCGCGCCGTCGCGGATCATGAACCCGGCCGCGCCGCGCGAGTAATCGCCGGTGACACCGTTCACGCCCATGCCGATCATCTCGGTGATGTAGACGCCTTCCTTGATGTCGGCCATCAGCTCGGCCGGCGTCAGGCTGCCGGCGGCCAGATACAGGTTCGACGCCGACGGCGAGGGCGGCCCGCTGGTGCCGCGCACGGCGCTGCCGGTGGAGGTCATACCAAGCTGCCGCGCGGAGCGGCTGTCCAGTAGCCAGGTGGTGACCACGCCGTCTTCGACCAGCGCTCGGGTGCGCGTCGGCACACCCTCGGCGTCGAACAGGCGGGAGCGTGAGCCCCGGACGCGGCGCGGGTCGTCATGAATGGCAATGCCGGCGGCGAACACGCGCTGATGCAGCTTGTCCTTCAGGAAGCTGACGCCACGCGCCACGCTGGCGCCGTTGATCGCGCCGCTGAAATGACCCAGCAGCGAACCGGCGACACGTGGGTCGAAGATGACCGGCATCTTGCCTGTCTTCGGTTGCACCGGCCGGAGCCGCGCGATCGCACGCTCACCGGCGCTTTTGCCGAGCGTCTCCGGCGCGTCGAGGTCGGAGAAATAGACGGTGCCGTGGTAGTCGTAGTCGCGCTGCATCTCGGTGCCGGTCCCGGCCAGCGCGGTGGCGGAGATCGAATGGCTGGTGCCGGCGCGCTGGCCCGCGAAGCCGGCGGACGTCACCAGCGCGATCTCGGTGCGGCCGTAGCCGGCTTCGCCGCCCTCCGAATTGGTGATGCCCTTGACCGCGAAGGCGGCAGCCTCGGCGGCCTGGGCGCGTTCGGTCAGCAGTTCCGGCGCCGGTTCATAGGGGTCGGCCATGTCCAGGTCGCCCGTCTCGGGCGGTGCCCAGGTTTCGGCGAGGCCGGCGTATTTGTCCTCCGGCACCACTTTCGCCATCGCCACCGCGCGTTCCGCGAGGGCGGGAAAGCCCGTCGGGTCCAGCGAGCTCGACGAGACAATGGCCGACCGAGCGCCGACGAACACGCGCAGCCCGAGGTCGCGGCCGTCGGAACGCTCCAGATGTTCGGTCTTGCCCTGGCGCACGGACACCGACAGCGATGCGCCCGAGACCAGGACAGCGTCCGCCTTGTCCGCTCCGGCGGCACGCGCCCTTCCGATCAGGTCAGCCAGGACGGACAGCGTATCGGTCATCGCAACTCCTCAGGCTTACTCGCCACCCGTCATGGCCCGGTCGGGCCGGGCCATGACGGGGGGCATGATGCCACACCGTATAAGGGGTGCCGCAGCGATGGTTGACAAGCCCCCGGCCGGCAGGCGGGCCGGCGTTCTTGACAACCGCATGACGCGCCTCATGCTGTCCGCAAAACCTGGGGGAATAGATGGCGGCGCTGGACAACTGCTATAACGTCTTCGATCTGCGTGCGGCAGCGAAGCGGCGCCTGCCGAAAGCGGTGTTCGAGTTCGTCGACCGTGCCACCGAGGACGAGCTCGCGCTGCGCAACAACCGCGCGGGGTTCGAGAAGATCAAGCTGCGGCACCGCGCGCTGGTGGATGTCTCCGGCCGCAGCACCAAGACGACGCTGTTCGGCAAGGAGATCGCCCTGCCGATGGCGATCGCCCCCACCGGCGCCGCCGGCTTGTGCTGGCATGAGGGCGAGCTGGAACTGGCCAAGGCGGCGGCGAAGGCCAAGATCCCCTTCACCCTGGCGACCGGCGCGATGACCAGCATGGAGAAGATCGCGCGCGAGGCCAATTTCCGCCTGTGGTTCCAGCTCTATGTCTGGAAGCAGCGCGAACTGTCCTATCAGTTGATCGAGCGCGCCAAGAACAACGGGTTCGAGGCGCTGATCGTCACGACCGATACGATCGTGCCGCCGAACCGCGAATACAACGCCAAGAACGGGTTCCTGCTGCCGTTCCACCCCACCGCGCGCTTCACCTTCGACATCATGCGCCATCCGGTGTGGTTCAGCACGGTGCTGATGAAATACCTGACGACGATCGGCATGCCGCGCAACGAGAACTATCCCGAACCGTATCGCCGCCCGATCGGCAACGATCGCGCACACGAAAGAGGTGATGCGCCAGGACTCGCTGAACTGGGACGACATCAAGATCTTCCGCGACAAATGGCCGGGCATCCTGATGCTGAAGGGCATCAACCGCGTCGACGACGCGCTGAAGGCGGTCAGCTACGGCGTGGACGGCCTGATCGTGTCCAACCACGGCGGGCGCAACATGGACAGCGCCGCCGCGACGATCGACATGCTGCCCGAGATCGCCGAGGCGGTGGGCGACAAGGCGACCGTGCATCCTGGACTCCGGCGTCCGCCGCGGATCGGACATCGTCAAGGCCGTGGCGCTCGGCGCCAAATGCGTGCTGACCGGGCGGGCGACGCTGTACGGCACCGCGGTCGGCGGCGCAGGCCGGCGCGTCCAAGGCGGTCAACATCATCCAGACCGAGATGGACAAGACCATGGCCTATACCGGCTGCAACCGGGTGGATGAGATCTCGACCGATATCTTCTTCGGCGACCGCGAGAGCAACCGGCTGATGGCCGGATAGGAGAACACCATGCCGTTCTATGAAAAGGGCGCCGTCCGTATCCATTACGAAGAAGCCGGTTCCGGCTTTCCCCTGCTGCTGATTCCTGGCGGCGGCCTGAACTCCGACATCTCCTATCTGACCGGCTTTCCGCCGTTCAACGCGATGGAGGTGCTCAGCGACACCTATCGCTGCATCACCATGGACCTGCGGAACGCCAAGGGGGGCCAGTCCTCCGGCCCGCTGGAGATCGATCGGCCCTGGGACGCCTATGCCGACGACCAGCTTGGCCTGATGGACCATCTGGGCATCGACAAATTCCTGGTCATGGGGTTCTGCATCGGCGGTCCTTTCATCTGGAACCTGCTCAAGCGGGCGCCCGATCGGATCGTCGCCGCTGTGCTGGCCCAGCCCAGCGGGTTCCGGCCGGAGATGCCGGATTTGTTCTATCAGAATAACATCACCGGCTGGGGACCGCCCCTGGTCGAACGCCGGCCCGAGATCACCATGCAGATGGTGGATAGATTTCCTGAAGACGATGTACGGCGCCAATCCGGATTTCGTCTTCACCGTGACCCGTGATTTCGTTCGCAACTGCCAAACTCCGGTGCTGATCCTGCCGGACGACGTCCCCGCGCACCCCTATGCCGTGGCGATGGAGGCTGCACGCCTCGCACCCCGCGCCGAAGTCAGCATCTATCCCTGGAAGGAAACGCCTGAGCAGACTGCCGAGGCACTCCGCCACATCCGAACCTTCCTGGGCGAGCATCGACCACCGCAATGATGCCGCAGAGCCGCCCGATTGACCTTCCGGGCGGTCCAGCCCACGCCCCTGCCGCTTTCGCCGAGTGTCGGGGCCGGTTGGGGGACAAAGACCAAGATGGCAGCATCACAAGCGGCTGCCAACGCCCACTACAGATCCGCAATCCGGATCCACGCCCCGACCGCCATCGCCACCACGGCACCGGCAGCCGTCCACCCCGCCGTATCCGCGCCGACATCCCGCGCGATCACCATCCAAAGGATGAACGTCGCAACACCAACGACGATCCCCCCAATCAGGCTGGCCTTGCCCGATTTGATGCTGGCACGCGGCGCGCTCATTCGGCAGCCACGGTGCGGCGCAAGTCGGAGCGGACCGTGCGCGTGTCGTATCCGTTGAAAATATGCTTCAGTAGCCCGCATTTCAGGTCGGACGTGCCGAAGAACCAGTCTGCGACCGGGTAGGTCAGGTTAAAGTTCCGCTCCATCATGATCCCCTGGTCATGATGGGCGATGTGATGCCGGCGGATCGAGTTCACCAGCGGGATGTGTTTGACGATCCGATCGTCCTTCACATGGCAGCAAAGGTGGAACAGCTCATAGTTCAAATACAGCGCCACGTTGGTAATCAGAAGCAGCCAGCCGGCATTCGGCAGTCCCACCGCCCCCAGGATGGCAGCCGGCGGCAGCGACAGCACCATGAACGCCACCAGCGCATAGGGCGGGAAGAAGACGATGCGCAAATCCCGCAGATTGTCGATCGTCGGCTCGACATTGGTGAAGAACTGATGGTGCGCCAGCGTGTGCCGGCTGTAGATGCCCATCAGGAACTTCACCGGCCGGTGCATCACGTATTTGTGAATCCACCACTCAAACACGTTGGAAATGCAGAAGGCGACCGGGATCACCAGGAACTCGTACAAGGCCGGCGCATGGATATGCCGGACGCAATACCAGATGGCGGCCCCGCCGAGCGCATAGATCAGCGCGACGTGGAGCAGCCCGACATAGGCGGGGGCAATGCGTTGACGGAAATCGGCGCGGAACGCTTCCTGACGAACGGACATGGGCATGATCATTCTCCCTTATCCAGCAGAATACACGCGTTCGAGCGCCGACTGAAGTCTTCCTAGGCCGCGATGGCTTTCACCAGCAGGCAGGCTCGCCGTGTCGCCGGCGCTTGTGATCAGGCGGCCTGATCTTCCTGGTGGCGGTAGTTCATCTTGACGAACCAGGCGTAGTATTCGCCGAACGTCCTGGGCGGATAGCGCGGCGGATTATCCGCGCTGCTGCAGCCGGGCAGGCATTCGATCATTGTGTCCGTGTTCGGATCGTAGAAGAACGGGATCGCGTAACGATCGGTCGTGGAGCGATTGACCGCGCGATGCGGGGTGGAGCGGAACCGCTTGTTCGTCCATTGATGCAGGATGTCGCCGGTGTTCACCAGATAGGTGCCGGGCATCGGCGGCGCGGCGATCCATTTCTTCGTCACCGTCAGGATCTCCAACCCCGGCACGGCGGATTGCGGCAGGAAGGTGATGAAGCCGCTATCGGTATGCGGTGCGATACCGAACTGATTATCCTCGGCCTGCGGTCGCCGGATAGTGCGACAGGCGCAGGTTGATGTGTGCGCCTTCGAATTTCTCGCGGAAGAAACCACGCGGCAATCCCAGCGCCAGGTCATAGAGCGGCAGCATGGATTGCGCGAGTTGCTCCATCCGTGTCCAGTAGCCGAGGATCTTTTCACGGAAGCCGGGCAGATCGGCGGGCCATTGGTTCAGGCCGCGCCAGGGTTTCTGCGCGATCACGTCAGGATCGTCCGGCGTGCGCTCACGGCGGACGAACAGCGCCTCGTTCAGGTCGTGGCGGGTGTTCTTGTTGACGTCGCTGCTGCGCATCTTGGCGCCGCCCATCGGCAGATAGCCGATCTGATCCTTGTTGATCAGCAGCTTCATCTTCGCTTCCATGGACTGCGCATGGAAGCGGGCGGTTTCCGCGAAGGTCTGGTCGATCAGCGCCTGCGGTACGCCGTGGTTCGTGATGAAGTAGAAGCCGATATTCTCGCTGGCCCAGCGAAGCTGTTCCGCCAGCGCATGGTCAGCACCGGGCTCTCCCGCCAGATACGGGCCAAGGTCGAGGATCGGGATGGTTTCTTCCAGCATCGATTGCATGCTCCCCTCCTGCCAGAAGCTTGCGCGCCCAGGAGTGGGTGCGCAAGCCGCGCGCCTGCGGGGGGCGGCCGACAGCACCTGCCCCGGTCAGGGCGTGAGCAAGGGCACCAGTTCGCGGATATCCGCCACATCCTCCAGCCGATCCACCATCCCGATCAGCGCCTCCCGCTTCGTTTCCCCCAGAGGTTCCGCCGCGAAATCCCAGCAGCGGCGGAACTTCGCCAGATGTGCCTCCTGCGACAACGGCCGAGCGGGATTGGCGAGCATCACCTCGCACGACCAGTCCAGCACTTGCCCATCCTTCAGCCTGATCTGCGCCGTTTGCGGCGCAAGCGCATTGGGGTCCGGATTGTCGTTGCTCTCGACCTTCACCAGCTTCGCCAGACGATGCGTTTCCGGATCGGTCAGCGCCTCGCCGCGGAAATGTGACGGGTCCAGCCTGCCATGCTGCAGCATTTTCGCGACCACATAGGCGCAGCAAAGGCGCGCATAGTTTGGCGACGGATCAGGCACATCCGGCCGCGAAACGAGCCGCGCGGTCAGCGGCGGCACCATCACCGTAAAGGAGGCAATGTCATCCGCCTTGAAACCATGCTGCGGCGCACAAGACCTCCAGCCCTTCCAGCGCACCGTGGGTCGCGCGGCCGGCGGGATAGGGCTTGTGGCTGAGTTCTGCGATTTGCCAGGTCTTGCCGAGGCTTTCCAGAACCGGTGCGAGGTCGAACCCGCCTTCGATCAACGGCAGGTAGCCATACGTTCCGTCTATACTCCCGCGTGGCGCCGTCAGCCCCATCCCCGCAACATCGCACGACGTCAGGGCCGCTCGGCTGTTGAACGCGACCTGCATCGGCAGCACCGTTGATGCCTCGGCATGGGCCTGCATTGTGCCACTGGTTTGGGCAAGCTGAATGCCGAAGACGTGCACGATCGCTTCGGCGTCCATCCCCATCAGACGCCCCACCGCAGCGGCGGCGCCGAAACCGCCTGCTGTTGCCGGGCGGAAAAAGCGCAGCCCCTGAGTGGAGGCGATGCCGAGGCCGGCCGAGACGTCCACGCCCACCGTGACGGCGGTCATCAGGTCTCGGCCGCTGACGCCGCCGCGCCGTTCGGCATGCGCGATGGCCGCCGGCAGCAGGGTCGCCAGCGGATGCAGCACGGCAGGCTCGTTGACGCAGTCATACTCCTGGCAATGCACGGCGAAGGCGTTCAGGAAGGAAGCCGCATGGGCCGGCATCCGGTCGCTGCGTCCCCAGATCGCGGCGCCCGTGCCCTCACCCCAGAGCCGGGCGCTGGCGAGCAGTTCCGCAGAGCCCTGCGCGCTGGACCCCGCGATACCGACGCCCAGCGTGTCGAGGATGAAGACCTTGGCCCGAGCGATGGCGTGTGGCGGGATGTCGGCGAACTGCGTGCCGGCGACATGGGCAGCGAAGGCTTCAGCGGCGTTTGGCATCCTGGCTCCGGCGATCGATGGCTGGTCGGATCATGGCACAGAGCCTGCATCGCGCCAGCGTGGCAAATGCGCCAGCGTGGCAAATGCGCCAGCGTGGCAAATGCGCCAGCGTGGCAAATGCGCCAGTTAGCAATTGTGGCAGGGCAAGCAAGCATGGATCTGGGCGTCTTCATTCCCATCGCCAACAACGGCTGGCTGATCTCGACCGCCTCACCGCAATATGGCGCAAGCTTCGCGCTGAATTGCGACGACCACGCAGTTGGCCGAGAAATACGGCTTCGAGTTTGCCCTCTCGATGGTGAAATTACGCGGCTTCGGCGGCAAGTCGGAATTCTGGGACCATGCGTTGGAAAGCTTCACGCTGATGGCGGCGCTTGCGGCGGTCACCAACCGGATCAAGCTGTATGCTTCCACGGCCGTCCTGACACTTCCGCCGGCGATCGTCGCGCGCATGGCGTCGACCATCGACAGCATCGCGCCGGGCCGGTTCGGCGATGAACATCGTCTCGGGCTGGGCGGAGGCGGAGTATTCGCAGATGGGGCTCTGGCCCGGCGCGGAATACTATGCGCGCCGCTACGAGTACAGCGCCGAATATGTGACGGTGATGAGGGATCTCTGGTCGAAGGGCCGGCGCGACCTGAAGGGCGCCTGGTTCCAGATGGATGATTGCCGGCTGAGTCCCCGTCCATCGATGATGCCGTCGATCGTCTCGGCCGGACAGAGCGATGTCGGAATGAAATTCGCCGCCGAATACGCCGACTACAATTTCTGCCTGGGTGAGGGCGTAAACACGCCAAGGAAGTGCGCGGACACGATCCGCCGGTTGGTGGTCGCCGCCGCGAAGACCGGGCGGAAGACAGGTGCCTATGCATTGTTCATGGTGATTGCCGATGAAACCGACGCCGCTGCGCAGGCAAAATGGGAATCCTACAAGGCCGGCAAGGACCTCGACGCGCTCCGCTGGCTCGGCGACCAGGCGATGGCGGACGACAAGGCCGATCCCGGCGGGACGGCGGCGAGCATGGTCAATCCGGTCTCGGCCGTGAACTTCAACATGGGGACCATCGTCGGTTCATACGCAACGGTCGCATCCTTGCTGGATGAGCTGGAAACGATAGAAGGCATGGCCGGCGTGATGCTGACCTTCGACGACTTCATCCTGGGCATGAAGGCGTTCGGCGAGCACATCCAGCCGCTGATGAAGAGCCGGCGGCACGTGCAGGTGGCCCGGACCTGGTCATAGACTAAGCCTGGCTTGCCGGTGCGGGGCGCAGCGGATAGTAAGCTGGCAAGGGTATCCGCCCGCTCAACGCCCGCCCGCTTAGCGCATCGAGGTTGTCGATGATTTTCGATTTCTCCGCCACCCAGTCCCGAGACATCTACAAGCTGCTGGTTTCCACGATTCAGCCGCGCCCGATCGCATGGGTGACGACGCAGGACGTCGATGGCACGCTCAATGCTGCGCCGTTCTCATTCTTCAACGCCATGTCGGGCGATCCGCCGGTGGTTGCGTTCGGCATCGGCGGGCGCGGGCCTGGCGACGCGAAGGACACCGGCGGCAATATCCGCCGCACGGGCCAGTTCGTCGTCAACCTCGTCAGCTATGAGCTGGCGGAGCAGATGAACATCACCGCCATCGATTTCCCGAAAACAATCGATGAGCTGAAGGAAGCCAGGCTGACCACCACCCCCTCGGTTCACATCAAGCCGCCGCGCATCACCGAAGCGCCGGTCGCGCTGGAGTGCGAGCGTCTGGTGATCGTCGATGTCGGCATCGACCGGTCGGTGATCCTGGGCAAGGTGCTGGCGATCTACGTGCGGGACGACTGCGTCCTGGACGCGGAGCGCTGCTATATCGACACGCCGAAGCTGGACCTGATTGGCCGCATGCACGGCGCCGGATGGTATTCGCGGGTCACGGACCGCTTCGAACTGCCACGCATCAGCGTCGAGGAATGGGCCGAGCGGAAGCCGAAGGCCGCGGAATAGGAGGAAGGAGAGCGGGTCAGACCGATCCTCGGCTGCTGTCCGGGCGATACGGGTCTGGGGCGGCTTTGGCTCCACGAAAGCCTAATACGGAGCCGGCCCGCAAGCGGGCCTTGAACGGAGGAAGCCGGAGGGGCACGGAGTCGTTGCGGTGGCGTCGTGGGGACGGGTTTCGGCCGGAGGACTCTCGGCACGGCTTATGTTTCCACCCCTTCCCCATCAACCTCGGCGGGTTGCAATGTCCCGACGGCTGCGGTGCAGTCTCGTAACGCGCGAAGCGCCCTGAAATGCGTAGCGTCATCACACCGAGAAGCGGCCTACATCCCCAAGCCGGCGAAACAACGCCTCCGCGCCCTCATGCTTCCTCCGTTCAAGGCCCGCTTGCGGGCCGGCTCCGTGTGGGGCTTTCGCGGAGTTAAAACCACCCCAGACCCGGTTGGGCGGGTTGGTGACGCCGGCGGGTTCGTGGAAGCCCGCCCGCCCCCTACTCCTCCGCAGCCGCTTTCCGCGCCATAGCTTCCTCCGCCGACGAAATCCCGCCATGGGCGGCGGACCAGGCGACCGGGTTTTCCAGGAACCGCCGAACCTCCGACAGCGCCGAGTCCGAGAAATACGGCCGGTCCTTACAGGCCTCCAGCACATCCCACCACGTGCACAGGCTGTGCAGCGTGATGTCCATCTTCGACAGCGTCTCGAACGCGCCCGGGAAGACGCCGTAAAAGAACACGACGAAGGCATGATTGACGATCGCCCCGGCATCCCGCAGCGCGTTGGCGAAGCGGATCTTGGAGGCACCGTCGGTCGTCAGGTCCTCGACCAGCAGGGTGCGCTTGCCGACCGGCACGTCGCCCTCGATCAGCGCGTTGGCGCCAAAGCCCTTGGGCTTCTTGCGCACATACGACATCGGTGCCGCCATCCGGTCGGCAATCCAGGCCGCGAAGGGGATGCCTGCCGTCTCGCCGCCCGCCACCGTCTCGATCGACTCGTAGCCGACATGGCGGTGCACCTTCTCCACAGCCAGATCGCAGATCTTCGAGCGCGCCTGCGGGAAATAGATGATGCGGCGGCAGTCGATATAGACCGGGGATTTCCAGCCGGAGGTGAAGGTATACGGCTCCTCCGGCCGGAAATTGACCGCCTTGATCTCCAGCAGGATGCGGGCTGTGGTCAGCGCGGCGTCGCGATCCCATTCGGTGGCGGCGGAAGAGGGCAAAGCAGGTTTGGCCATCGGCGGAGATCCTCGTGATTTCTGGAGCAGGATGACATCGCTTTCGCTCAGCCATCCTGCTCCAGGTGTCTGTTTGATCGCGTGATTCAGACCTCCGGCGATTCCGCCTCCGGTCATCACGCTCTAGGCGGTGATAGCCGATTTGATCCGGGTTTGAACATCGGCGCTCGCGGGCGAATCGCCAGTTTGCCGCTCGCGGCCGGGGATCATGTTGATTTTCCGCGTCATGCGTCTGGTGATCGATGCCGGCGACGGAGACGGGCAGCGGATCGGGGTGGTGCGCTACCTGCACTTTACGCCGAACGTCCCCGCCTTCGTGCTGAATATGTCTTCGCCGGAGATTGTGTATAAGCAGTTCTGATGACCTCAGGCTTCACGATCCTGCATTACGACAGCATCGGGTCGACCAACGACGAACTTCGCCGCCTGGCGGCCGAGGGCGCGGTGGGCGGCACTGTCGTACATGCCGATGAGCAAACCAACGGGCGCGGCCGCATGGCGCGTAGCTGGTTCAGCCCGCCGGGCAATCTGTACATGTCCATCCTGCTGCGGACCGGCGTCCCGGCGCAGCGCACGGCGGAACTGGGCTTCCTGACGGCGGTCGCGGTCGCCGAGACCGTCCGGGCCCTGGTCCCGGCCAAAGTCCCGGTGGCGCTGAAATGGCCGAACGACGTGCTGGCAACCGAGGCCAAGATCTCCGGCATCCTGGTGGAGCAGGCAGACGACGATGTGATCGTCGGCGTGGGGCTCAATATCCTGGAAGCACCCTCCGTCACCGGCTATCGCACGACCACGATCGCCGCTCAGGGCGGCATCGCGACGGTGGATGGCGCGCGCGACAAGCTGCTGGAGCGTTTCCACCGCCTGTTGGGCCTGTGGACCGAACAAGGTTTCGCGCCGATCCGGGAGGCCTGGCTGGCGCTGTCCTATCCGATCGGGTCGGCAATCAAGTTCACCGGCGCTACGGGACCGATCACGGGGCGGTTCGCCGGGCTCGATGTGGATGGCGCCCTGCTGCTGGACACCCCGGACGGCCTGCTGCGCTTCCTGGCGGGCGATGTGAGCGTCTGAGGCGCGGGGGGTTCGGTCAAGCCGGGCCAGCCCGCCATCCACGACTTGCTGATGGCGATGGAAACGGAAGGCGTGGATGGCCGGCCTTGTAGTGGCCCTGTCAGCGCCTGGTCATGACGGGTTCGGCGGTACGGCCGACTCAAGGTGCCAGCTTGGACATCACCAGCTTCGTGGCCCCGGAAATATCGCCGATCTTCTCCCCAGCCTCGATCCGCCGGAACGTCACCTCCTTCTCCTCCTTCTGCATCGCGATCGCTCGGCTTGCATCCGCCTCGACATCAGCGACCGGCAGCACCAGCACGCCGTTTTCATCTGCAACGATCGCGTCGCCGGGATTGACCGCCACCCCGCCGCAGGAGACCGGAATACAGAACCCGCCGCCCAGACCGAGCATTTTACCGGTCACGGGGGTTGTGCCGCGGCACCAGACGGGGACGCCGAATTCGCGCAGCTCCTGAAAATCCGTCGCCACGCCGTCGATGATCACACCGGCGACGCCGGCATGTTTCGCGGCGTAGATGACGGCCCCGCCGGTGATGGCGTGCTTATGATCGCCGCAACGGTCGATCACCATGATATCGCCCGGGCGGATCTGGCCCAGCGCGTAATGAACGATCGCCGAATCCGGCCCGGCCGACTGCACCGTCACCGCGGTGCCCGAAATCCGCACATCTTTCTGCAGGGCGCGAATTGCCGGGTCCATGAAGCCGGTGTGCCGGAAATGCCCGATCGTGGCCGGTTCGGCCTTGACCAGCAGTTGCAGCAGCGCAGGGTCGATCTGTTTCGGCAGCGGGCGGACGGTGAACATGCGAAGCTCCGGTGCAGTGAGAAGACCTCGATGAAACGAGGTCGCGCCATTTCAGGCATAACGTATGCGACGCGACAAGGCGGGCCCCGCGGCACCAACACGCGAACGGTTGCCAACCATTGCGCATCCGCGGTTGACTTGCCCCGATGCTCCCGCTCCCCCGCAGCCTTTACGCCGATACCGCCCGCCCCGCGCATCCGGCGCCACCGCTCGACGGTGACCGCACCGCCAGCGTTGCCATTGTTGGCGGCGGCTTCACTGGCCTGTCCGCCGCCCTGCATCTTGCCCTGAAAAATGTCGATACCGTGGTTCTGGAGGCAAACCAGCCCGGCTGGGGTGCCTCCGGCCGCAATGGCGGACAGGTCAATCCAGGCCTGAAGCACGACCCCGACACTGTGGTGAAGGACTTCGGCCCCGATCTCGGCGCGCGCATGGTCGCCCTGTCCGGCGAGGCGCCGAACCTCGTCTTCCGGCTGATCGAGCATCATCAAATCGCCTGCGGCGCCTTGCAATCAGGCACTTTGCGCGCCGCCATCACCGCTCGTGGCGCGCGGGAGGTCGCGGCGTCGGCCGAACAATGGATCAGGCGAGGCGCGCCGGTCTCGGTGCTGGATCGACAGGCGATCACGGGCGCCACAGGCACCGCGCGCTATCACGCGGCGATGCTGGACAAGCGCGGCGGGCAGGTGAACCCGCTGGGCTATGCGCGGGGCCTGACGCAGGCGGCGTCGCAGGCCGGTGCGGCCGTCCATGGCGACACCAGGGTCACGAGCCTGCACAAGACCGGATCGGGCTGGCGCGTCGAAACGCCCACCGGCACCGTCACGGCCGAGAAACTGATCCTCGCCACCAACGGCTACACCGACGACCTCTGGCCCGGCCTGCGCCGGAGCCTCGTGCCGCTGTTCAGTGCCATCGCCGCCACCGAACCTCTGCCGCAGGATCTGGTGGACCGGCTGATGCCGATCCGGTCCTCGCTGTATGAGATCGGCAGCATCACCGTCTATTATCGATTCAGCCCCGACAACCGCCTGCTGATGGGCGGCCGCAGCGTGCAGCGCGACGTCGAGAGGCCGGAGACGTTGCGCTATCTGACCGACTACGCCGTCCGCCTCTGGCCCGATCTGCGCGGCGTCAAATGGACGCATGGATGGAGCGGACAGCTGGCCTACACGCCCGACCACTACCCGCACATCCACGAACCCGATCAGGATGTGATGGTCTGCCTCGGCTATAACGGCCGCGGCGTGGCCATGAGTTCGGCCATGGGCCCGCAGCTTGCCGGCCGCATCATGGGCGGCCCGATCGACATGCCGGTGACGACGATCAAGGAAATGCCGTTTCACGGGCTGTGGCGCTCCGGCGTCGCCGCCCGCGTCGCCTATGGCCGCATCCGCGATATGCTTGGGTTATAAGGCATTGGGATTATAGGCACGCTTCTTGCTAAGCTCCGTCCAAACAGATGGAGGCAAGAGGGCATGTCGGCCAAACCGTTTCACCTCGCCTGGTTCCTGCAGGGATCCAGCGTGCAGGCCTGGGGCGAATCGTGGACCGGCCATATCGGCACCACCTGGGAGCAGCCCGAGCTGTTCCTGGACATGGCGCGCAGCCTGCGAGCGTGCCTGCTTCGACTACATCCTGCTCGAAGATTCATCCTATGTCGGCGAAAGCTATGGCGGCTCGACCGAGGTCTACCTGAAGAACGGCATCGCGGTGCCGCGGCAGGACCCGTCGGTGGTGGCGGCACTGATGACGCAGGTGACGTCACGCATCGGGATCGTCCCGACCTTCGGCACGTACGCCTATCCACCGTATCTGCTCGCCCGCCTGATGGCGACGCTGGACCAGGTGTCAGCGCCGGGCGTGCCGGCTGGAACATGGTGACGGGCAGTTCCGACGTCGCGGCGATGAATTTCGGCATGAACGGCATGCCGGAACACGACCTGCGCTACGACATGGCCGACGAGTATATCGATGTCGTGACGAAACTGTGGGAGTCCTGGCAACCCGGTGCCATCATCGCCGATCGCAAATCAGGTGTCCTGGTCGACCACACCAAGGTCCATGCGGTCAATCATGAAGGCAAATACTTCAAGACTCGCGGACCGCTGAACTCGGGACCGGCGCCGCAGGGCCGGCCGGTGATCGCGCAGGCCGGCGGATCGGCGCGCGGCCGTGAATTCGCCGCCCAGCATGCCGACACGATCGTTGCGCATCCGAAGGGCATCGACGGGATGAAGGCCTATCGCGACGACGTGCGCCGCCGCATGGCCGCCTGCGGGCGCAATCCCGACGACTGCAAGATCCTGTTCATGATCGATCCGATCTTCGGCGAAACGGATGCCGAGGCCCAGGAACGGCTGCGCCTGCGCAAGCTGCGCGCCGAGGCGACATTGACGCAGCGGCTCGCGCATGTCGGCAAGATCATGAACATCGATTTCGGCAAGATGGACCTCGATGCGCCCATCCCCGACAGCCTGACCACCAACGGGCATCAGCAGACGCTGGAACAGCTCAAGGCCATGGCCAAGGGCCGCACGCTGCGCCAGACCATGAGCGAGCACAACGTGACCGCACTGTCCTGCGAACTGGTCGGCACGATCGATAGCGTCGCGGCGCAGATGGGTGAGGTGATGGCAGAGGTCGGCGGCGACGGCTTCCTGTTCTCCATGCCCAACGTCAATCGCCGCACGCTGGCCGAAATCGAGGACGGTCTGATCCCCGCCCTGCAGGACCGCGGATTGGTGCGCACCGCTTACGCCCACAAGCAATTCCGCGACAATTTGCTGGAGTACTGAACATGTCCGACGATCGTCGTCGTCCCGTCTCAGCCGGCAACGGCGCGCTGACTTCCCCGTCATGGCCCGGCTCGACCGGGCCATCCCGTGCCTCAGGGGAGGGAGATGGCCCGGTCGAGCCGGGCCATGACGGGGGAAACATGCGTCGAGGCATCACCATCACCCGCCGCGCGGCCATCGTCTCGGCCCTGGCGATGCCCTTCCTGAACACCCGCGCGAAAGCCGACCTGCCCGACATCCCCGCTATCCCCGAGAAGCTGAAAGGCACCGGCGAACTCCGCATCGCCACCTTCGGCGGCTTCATGCAGGACTGCCAGCAGAAGGCCTATTTCGAGCCTTTCGAGAAAATGTCGGGCATCAAGGTCAACGCCTTCGCCGGCTCCGACTTCACCAAGATCAAGGCCATGGTGGAAACCAACACCGTGGAGTGGGACCTCGCCCAGCTCAGCCGGTTCTCAGTGCTGAACCTGATGAAGAAGGGCGACTACTTCGAGCCGATCGACTACGACCTGATCGACGCTGATGTGAGCGAGGATTTCCGCTTCAAATGGGGCCTGGAGATGCTCGTCTGGGCGCAGGTCATGGCCTATCGCACCGACGCGTTCAAAGGCGCCGTCCCCAGCGGCTGGGCGGATTTCTGGGACACCAAGAAATTCCCCGGCGACCGCTCGTTGATCGGCTCCGGCAGCGGCAACAATCCAGAGATCGAGTTCGCCCTGCTCGCCGCCGGCGTGCCGCCGGACAAGCTGTATCCGCTCGACCTCGACAAGGCCTTCGCCAGTTACGACAAGATCAAGGACAGCATCGTCAAATGGTGGGAGACCGGCGCGGTGCCGCCGCAACTGCTGACGGACAAGGAGGTCGTGCTCACCAGCGCCTGGAACGGGCGTATTGCTGCGTTGGAGAAGGCCGGCGTTCCCGCCGCTGTAAGCTGGGCGCAGGGCCTGTCCAAGCGCGACTGCTGGGCCGTGCCCAAGGGTGCGAAGAATTGGGAAAATGCCATGAAATTCATCGCGTTCTCCACCATGGCGGTACCACAGGCTCGGCTGTCCTCATTGATTCCGTATGGGTTTGTAAACGAAAAATCGCAGAACTACATGACCGAAGACCAAATGAAGGTCCTGCCCAGCGCGCCGCATATCCGCTCGCAACTGGTGAAGTATGACTATCAGTGGTGGGTCGATAATCGCGACATGGCGGTTGCTCGCTTCAACAAGTGGCTGCTGGGATGAACGGCGCCACCGTCTCGCTCTGGTCGGTGGAAAAAGGTTATGGAACCGTCGGTGCCGTGCGCGGCGTGTCGCTGGAGATCGGCGCCGGCGAGTTCCTGACCCTTCTCGGCCCCAGCGGATCGGGCAAGACCACCACGCTGATGATGATCGCGGGGTTCGAGGACCCCAGCAGCGGCGATGTCGCCATCGACGGCCAATCCGTCGTCGGCGTGTCGCCGCACAAGCGCAATATCGGCATGGTGTTCCAGAACTACGCGCTGTTCCCGCATATGACGGTGGCGGAGAACATCACCTTTCCGTTGAAGCAGCGCGCTATATCGAAATCAGAACAAAAGACACGCGTGGCCCAGGCACTCGATCTGGTGCGCCTGCCCGGTTACGCAGAACGGTATCCGAAGCAACTATCTGGCGGCCAGCAGCAGCGCGTGGCATTGGCCCGAGCGATCGTTTTCAATCCGAGGCTGCTGCTGATGGATGAACCGCTGGGTGCGCTCGACAAGCAATTGCGCGAGAGCCTGCAACTGGAAATGCGCAGGCTGCACGCGGAACTTGGCATCACCTTCGTCTATGTGACGCACGATCAGGAGGAGGCGCTGACCATGTCCGACCGGATCGCCGTCATGAATGAAGGACAGATCGCCCAGCTCGGACGGCCCGAGGAACTCTACGACCGCCCTTGCAGCAAGTTCGTGGCCTCCTTCCTGGGGGAATCGAATTTCCTCACCGGCATTGTACATGGTTTCTCTGATAACGACTTGATCGTTGCCGAGTATGCAGGCGCAAAGATCCAGGCAGTAGCAGCGAAAAGGCCAGGCATCGGTGAAACCGTCATCTTGAGCATGCGTCCCGAACGCCTTCGCTTCGCCGATACGCTGGCTGCGCCGTTGGCCAACCGGCTGACCGCAACGATCACCGACGCCGTCTTTGTCGGCGAACGCTGCCGCTATCTGCTGCGCGCGCCGGACGGCGCCAGCCTTGTGCTGAAGGAACCGTCGGGCGCCGGAATCCGGCGTCGCTCTGTCGGAGAAACGACAGAACTCGCCTGGGCCGCGGCGGATACTGTCATTGTCTGACCGACACGTAATGGCACGCGTGCACCGGCACCGCCCCCTGCTCATTGCCCATACGGCAGGGTTGCCATGCCGGTCGTGACCCTGCCCGCAGGCGACGCACAAGCTGAAGCCGTGGCGCCCGCCGCAACCGGCAGAAAGCGGGCGCCATCACGCAAACTCGGCCCCTATCTGCTGACCGGTCCGCTGATCCTGTTCATGCTGGTCTTCTACAGCCTGCCGGTCCTGGGCATGCTGTTGCGCAGCGTCTCCGAACCGACCTGGACGCTCGCCAACTATGCCGCGCTGGGCCAGGATACGGTCTTTCAGAACGTCTTTCTGACCACGCTCCGCACCGCCGTCACCGTGACCATCGGCTGCCTGCTGCTTGGCTACCCCGTCGCCCTCTATTTGACCCGGCCCGGCCGGACCGGGATGATCGCGCTGGGGGTGGTTTTGCTGCCGTTCTGGACCTCCATCCTCGTGCGCAGCTACGCCTGGATGGTTCTGCTCGGACGCCGCGGCCTGCTGAATGAGGCGCTGGTCGCTGCAGGCATCATCGACCACCCGCTGCGCATCCTGAACACGTCCATCGCCGTCCACGTCGCGATGATCCACATCCTGCTGCCGTACATGATCCTGCCCATCGCCAACGCGCTGCGTCAGATCGATCCGTCACTGCGCCGAGCGGCGCTGAGCCTTGGCGCATCGCCGGGCGGTGCGTTCCGCCAGGTGACTCTGCCGCTGTCGATGCCCGGCGTCGCGGCCGGCGTGCTGCTGGTGTTCGTCCTGTCGCTGGGTTTCTACATCACCCCCGCTCTTGTCGGCGGCGCGCACGACATGACCATCGCCATGCTGATTGCCCAGGAGGTCGACCAGTTGAACTGGCCTTACGCCGCCTGCCTGTCCGCCACGCTGCTGGCCACGACGCTGGCCATCATGGCGGTGTTCCAGAAACTCTTCGGCGTTGGAACCGCCTTCCGGTTGGTCGATCGATGAGCGCCCAGGGAACCAGTCCCGGAGACCGCCTGCTGCGCCTGTTCGTGCCGGTCATCCTGGCGGTGATGATCGCACCGATCCTGGTGGTGGCGATCCTGTCCTTCTCCCAGGCCAGCTATCTGTCCTTCCCGCCGCCGGCCCTGGGGCTGCGCTGGTATCGCGCCTATTTGGGCTCCCGCGACTGGCTGTCGGCGACCTGGATCAGCGTCGAGGTCGCGGCGGCGACCGTCGTGCTGTCCACCGTCCTCGGCACGGCGGCGACGCTGGGCCTGAGCCGGCTGCCGAAACTGGCGCGGACGATCGCGACCGGGCTGATCCTGTCGCCGCTGATCATGCCAGTGATCGTCGTGGCGATCGGCCTCTATTACGCGTTCGCCCGCTACGGCCTGGTCGGCACGCCACTGGGCCTTGTACTGGCACATACCTGCCTGGCGGTGCCGTTCGTGGTGACCAGCGTCGGGTCCAGCCTCGCCGGCTTCGACCGCCGTCTGGAAATGGCGGCGCTGTCCCTGGGTGCGACCCCATGGGGCACGTTCCGGCAGGTGACGCTGCCGCTGATCCGGCCGGGTATCCTGGTCGGGGCGCTGTTCGCGTTCATCACCAGCTTCGACGAACTGGTCGTGTCTCTGTTCCTCTCAGGCGCCAACGCGGTGACGCTGCCGCGGCGGATGTGGGAGGACCTGCGCTACGCGCTCGATCCTACCATCGCGGCGGTGTCGACGTTGACGATCCTGGTGACGGTGCTGCCGCTGCTATGGGTGCGAATGGCGCGCACGCGCGGGACTTAGAGCAGGATGACATCGCTTTCGCTCAGCCATCCTGCTCCAGGTGTTTGTTTGATCGCGTGATTCAGACCTCCAGCGATTCCACCTCCGGTCATCACGCTCAGACCCGGCTGCTGACCCGCTCAGACCTCCGGCGGTTCCCCCTGGACCGGCACACGCCCCAGCGACGTAATCAGCTGCGTGATCTCCGCCACCGCCCGCTCCGCTGCCGCCGCGTCCGGACCCTTCGCCACCAGCGCCACGCCGTTCCCGCTCGGCCGGTAGAACGGGTAGCTGCCGACATCCAGATCGGGGTACCGCGCCTGCATCGCGGCCAGGCCGTCCGCGATGATCCCTTCCGGCAGACCGATCGCGTGCACCGCGCGCATCTCGATCTTCGCGCCGCCTTCCAGTCGCGGCGCCAGCCATTCGAACATCGACTGCATGACCCGCGGCACGCCGGCCATCACATAGACATTCTCCATCTGGAAGCCCGGCGCCACGCTGATGGAATTCTCGATCAGCGTCGCGCCGCGCGGCATCGTCGCCATGCGCTGGCGGGCGGCGTTGAACTCGCCGGGCTTGTAGGCCGCTTCCATGCGCGGCCATGCGACGGGATGCGGCTCCCACGGCACGCCAAAGGCGGCGGCGATGCATTCGCTGGTGATGTCGTCATGCGTCGGCCCGATGCCGCCGGTGGTGAAGACGTAGTCGAACTTCGCCGCACCTCGTTCACCGTGCCGATGATCGTCTCCGGCACGTCGGGGATCACCCGCACTTCGCGCAGCGGGATGCCCAGGTCGCCCAGACCCGTCGCCAGGAACTGGATGTTGGCGTCGCGCGTGCGGCCCGACAGCACCTCATTGCCGATCACCAGCAGGCAGGCGGTGGGATTCTTGCCAGCTGGCATGGACAGCCATCGGTCTCCTCTCCCTACAGGAACTCGCGCAGCAGCGGGATCAGCGGCTTGTCCGCGGGCGGCATCTCATACTCGGCCAGTTTCGTCGCGCCGCACCCAGGCGAGCGTCTGACCCTCCCGAGCGGTGCGGGGTGCCTTTCCAGCGGCGGCAGATGAACAGCGGCATCAGAAGATGGAACCGTCTCGTAGTCGTGCGATGCAAATGCGAACGGGGCAAGACAGGCCGCCGCGACATCGATGCCGAGTTCCTCTTTCAGCTCGCGGATCAGCGCGGCTTCCGGCGTTTCGCCGGGGTTCGAGCTTGCCGCCGGGGAATTCCCACAGGCCGGCCATCTTCTTGCCCTCCGGCCGGCGGGCGAGCAGAATCCGGCCGTCGACATCGACCAGAGCACAGGCGGCGACCAGCACCATCGGCTTGCCGCCGTCCGGGCTAGCGGCTTCGGCGGGAGCTTCCGGCTTGCCGAAAATGTCATCGCGCGTCGCCTCGAACAGGCCGACCTCGTGTCGCCGTATCGTGCAGCAGCGACTGGCGCATCGCGTTGCCGGTCGGACGGAAGCCGATGCGGCCCAGCACGGCGACCGAGGCGTCGTTGCCCTCGGTCACCTCGGCGGTGATCCGGTCGATCGGCAGATTGGCGAAGGCCCAACTGGTCAGTCGCCCCGCCGCCTCGGTCGCCACGCCGTGGCCCCAGTAGGCCCGGCCGACCCAGTAACCGAGGCGCCCCGTCCGGCTTGCCGGATCGACACGCAGCCCGACGACGCCGACCAGGATCTCGGTCTTCTTCTCATGTCCGGTGATCGCGAGGTGATAGCCGGTCCCGGCTTCAAGCTGGGCGATGGTGGAGGCGATCCATTCGTCGGCCAGGTCGCGCGGATAGGGATAGGGCAGCTCCGCCAGGGTGCGCGTCACCTCCCAGTCGTTGACCAGGCGGTGCATGGCCTCGGCGTCGGCGGCGCGCAGAGGGCGCAACGTCAGGCGTTCGGTCTTCAGCGGCTTGAACCCCCCGGACTCAGCCTTGCGCCGCGGCGCGCGGGCGCGTTTCGGCTTCGCGGGGACGGTGGTGGTGGCTATCGTCATTCGATCCGGCTGTCACAAGGTCCGGCAGGGTGGCAAACGCGCCTTCCTGCGCGCAAGACCCCCTGGAGGCCGGCGATCCGCAGACTACGCGCGTCGCGCGTCGGATGGCACCGATTTGTTCCGGGCGTTACCCGTCTGCAACGACCCGTTTGGCGCGACCCTCTGGCGCGACCCTCTGGCACGACCCTCTGGCACGCCCCTCTGGCACGACCTCGCATCGACAATGCGGCCGAACCGGAGGAGCATATGCACCAGGGAGGACCCGACCATGAAACTCGGCATTCATCTACCGCATATCGGTCGCAAGGCCGGCCCCGAATACGATCCGCCGCACGGCCATGGAGGCCGAGGCAGCTGGGCTTCGACGATGTCTGGGTCAGCGAACACATCATCGTCCCCAAGGACAGCCCCTACCCCCCGTCGCCGAATTTCTGGGACCCGGTGCTGACCCTGACCTGGGCCGCCGCCGTGCACCAGCAAGGTGCGGCTGGGCACGTCCGTCCTGGTGCTGCCGCTGCGCCATCCGCTGCCGCTGGCGAAGGAACTGGCGACGCTGCAGAACCTGTCGAATGGCCGGCTGATCCTGGGCGCCGGCGTCGGCTGGCTGGAAGCCGAGTTCGACGCCCTGGGCGTGCCGTTCAAGCAGCGAGGCCGGCGCATGGACGAAGGCATCGCCATGATGAAGGCGGTCTGGTCCGACGATCCGGTCACGTTCCCCGCCAAATGGATTCCGGCGAGGATCGAGACGATGCGCAGTCCAGCCGCTGCCGATCGCGCCGATTCCGATCTGGATCGGCGGCTCGTCGGACGCCGCGATCAAGCGCGCGCTGCGGCACGACGGCTGGCATGGCAGCCGGATCGCGCCCGACAAGGCCGCCGGCGATGGTGAAGCGCCTGCGCGCCGAACGGCCGGGGGAAGATTTCACCATCTCGATCCGCGTCGGCTGCAGCGCGGCCAATGTGACGGCAATGGGTGACGCACTGCAAAGCCTATGCCGATGCCGGCATCCAGCACGTCATGGCCGCACCGGAAGATCGCGACATCGATACATACCTGGCGACCGCCGCCGCGTTCCGCGAGGCAGCTTCGCGGGCCGGGGGCTGAGGCCGAGCTGTCCCCGTCCACGACATGGCAGCCATCTGCTTAGAAAGTTAAGAGCCTGCATGCCGGACCGGTTTCGTGGGCAATCGGATCACCATATGCGTGCGGGGTGACGGAGTTCTGCGTATGGACCTGATCCGGCGTTCAGCCCAGCGGGACCTGCGGGTGGATTTCTTTCGCGGCCTGGCGTTGTGGTGGATCTTCACCGACCACATTCCGGGCGACGTTCTGCGCAGATGTCAGCCTGCGCAACTTCGCCATGTGCGACGCGACCGAGGTCTTCGTCCTGCTCGCGGGTTATGGTGCCGGCCTGTCATATGGCATGCGGATGCGGACGCCATGGCTTCGTCTCGACCTCGGCGGACGTGCTCAAGCGTGCCTGGACCCTCTATGTCGCGCACATTTTCCTGTTCGTGCTGTTCTCCGCCCAGGTGTCTTATTCCGCGACGGCGCTGAACCGGCTCTCCTACCTGGAGGAAAGCCGCCTGGACGTGCTGGGCGACGACCCCTATCGCAGCATCCTGGAGGCGGTTTTCCTGCGCTTCCAGCCCAGCCTGCTGAACATCCTGCCGCTGTACATCGTGCTGCTGGTGCTGTTCGCGGCAACCATCTGGCTGCTGCGATGGCCGCAAAGTGCTGCTGGGCGTGTCTTTCGCCACGTACCTGCTGGTGCAGGTCACTGATTTTAATCTGCAACGAATGGACCGGCCATGGCTGGTTCTTCGACCCCTTTGCCTGGCAGTTCCTGTTCATGCTCGGCGTGTTGATGGCCTGCGCGCCGCCCCGTATGCCCACAAACTGCCGTCCATACGACATCCTCGCCATCGCAATCATCACGGCGGGCCTGATCGTGGCCTGGGTCATAGAGCCGCATCCGCGTAATCTGGATTGGTTCTCCGCCTCCTGGCTGCGTGTCCTTGTCATCGAGGACAAGACCAGCCTGCACCCGTTCCGGGTGGCATCGATCCTCTCGCTGACCTGGCTCTGCGCGCGTCTGATCCGGCCGCATGCCGGCTGGCTGCAAAGCCGCTGGGCAGCGCCCTTCGTGCTGATCGGCCAGAACTCGCTGCCTGTGTTCTGCGCGGGTATCGTTCTCGGCTTCGCCGCCCGGCTGGCGCTGGAGTTCAACGATCGCGCCACGATGCAGGCTGCGATCAACCTGTTCGGCGCGGCCGGCATGGTGGGCGTCGGCGCCCTGGCCGCGTGGTATCGCGTCAAGGACAGGCCTGGCCGGACTGCGGAACGGCGCGTCGAACCGCCTGCGAACAGCGTCGAACCCCGCTGGAATCCACGGAACCCCGCTCGGATCCCGCTCGGATCTTGCCCGTTGCCGACCATCGCCCAGGCTGATACCGGTTGACATCATGCGTTGCGCGCCGATTTCGTTGATTGCGTTGCTTCTGGCCGCTCCGGCATGGGCGCAACCTGCTGCCGTTCCCAAACCCGCCTGCGAGATCCCCGCAGAGTTCACCACGCCGTCCGTTCCTCTGGGGGCGGTCGCGGTCGGCGTTGGCTGCCGGCCGCCCGGTGGAGATCCTGGCGCTGGGCTCCGGCTCCACGGTCGGGGAGATCGGTACCTCGACCGGCAAGGCCTTCGCCAGCAAGACCCCCGGCGCATCGTTTCCCTATCGGATGACCGAGTCGCTGCGCAGCCTGCGGCCGGATGCCCGCTTCAACCTGACCGTGGCGGGCGGCCGCAACATGTCGGCCGACGGGATGCTGACCGAACTGCGTCAGCACCTCGCCGGCCACCGCTACGACCTGCTGGTCTGGCAGACCGGCACGGTGGAGGCGGTGCGCGGCCTGCGCCCGGACATGCTGCACGACGTGTTGGAACAGGGCATCGCCGAGGCGACCGGGAAGCATGTCGATGTCGTGCTGGTCGATCCGCAGTTCAGCCGGTTCCTGCGCGCCAATATCGACCTCGAGCCCTACGAATGGGTGCTGCAGCAGACCGCGGATCATGAAGGCGTTGGCCTGTTCCGCCGGCTGGCGCTGACGCAAACCTGGGTGAACAGCGGTGAGGTCGACCTGGAGCGCGTCAACCGCGACCAGCGGGAAAAAACCGTCGGGCTGCTGAACACCTGCCTGGGCAGAGCCCTGGCGGACTACGTCCTTACCGGCGCGACGATGCCCTAATCTAGCTGACCGCAGAATTTGCCGTCGGCCGTTTCCTCCGTAACATGGGTCCGAAGCAATAAACGGAACCCAAGGGGGAATGGATGGATTACGACTGCCGCCTTCGCCGGCATGAAAGTCATCGACCTGAGCGGCGGTGTCGCCGGGCCGTCCTGCGCGATGATGCTGGCGCAGCACGGTGCCGACGTGATCAAGGTGGAAACGCCGCATAACGGCGGCGACTGGTCGCGCATCCTGGGCCGCACCTATGAGGATCACTCGGCGTTCTCGCTGTACGGCACGCTGGGCAAGCGCAGCCTGGCGCTGGACCTGAAGACGCCGGAGGGCAAGGAGATCCTCTGGCGCCTGATCAAGGGCGCCGACGTGTTCATCGAGGGGTTCCGGCCCGGCACCATCCAGCGCTACGGCTTCGGCTACGACGCGGTCAGCGCGAAGGAGCCGGGGATCATCTATTATTCGATCTCCGGCTTCGGACAGACCGGTCCGCTGGCCGTCACGCCCGGCCATGGACCCGGTGCTGCAGGCCTTCATCGGCATCGTCACCGAGAACAACGGCGAGCATGACAACCATCCGCACCGCATCGCGATTTCGCTGATCGACATGTTCTCCGGCCTGCTGGGCTTCCAGGCGATCGCGACGTCGCTGTATGTGCGGCGCGAGCAGACGGTGAAGCAAGGCCGCTATCATCGAGCTCAGCCTGATGCAGGGCGGGGCGATGCTGTCGGTGATCCGGCTGATCGCGCAACTACCTGGAGCACGGCGTGGCGCAGCGGACGTCAGCATGCCGAACGGCGTGTTCAACACCGCGCGACGGACAGATCAACGTCACGATGGTGCGCCCGACCGACTGGCGGCCGTTCTGCGAGGCGATCGAGGCCGCGGATCTGCTGGAGGATCCCCGCTTCTCGACCCACGCCGCGCGGGCGAGCAATCTGGATGAGCTCTACACGGTGCTGCGGCCCGGTCTTCGCGGCCCAGCACCACCGCGTGGCTGTCGGAGCGGTTGACGCGAGCGCGGCATCATGAACGGGCGGGTCAACAGCTATGAGGAGTTCCTGAAGGAGGAACAGGTCGCCGCGACCGGCATCATGTCCTGGCTGGCGCAGCCCGGCGTGTCCGGAGCTGGTGCCGATGCCGAACATTCCCGGCCTGCCGCCGTTCGAGAGCGGCACGAAGCGCGCCCATGCGCCGACGTTGGGCGAGCATACGCGGGACGTGCTGGCGGAGCACGGCTACTCCGCCGGCGGAGATCGACAGGCTGTTCGTGAAGAAGATCGTGGCCGGGCGGTAGAGCGGCGTCGACGCGTCATGGCCGCCCGCATAGGGCCGCGACCCTTACGCCGTCATGGCCGGGCCTGTCCCGGCCACCCACGACTTGCGGGACCGGTACAGTCGAAGTCGTGGATGGCCGGCACGAGGCCGGCCATGACATCGATGCAGTGTCAGCCTCCAACGCCTGCAAGCGCCCCTCTCCGTCATGGCCCGGCTCGACCGGGCCATGACGGGCCAATGAGGCACAGCCACTCGTCCTACGCTGATGGAGATGTCCCGGTCGAGCCGGGCCGTGACGGGTTTTCCCGTCAGTCGGCCCCCCGACACCGATCCACACCGCTTCCACACCCCGATTGACCCTGGCCCGGATCGGTCTATATCCACAGAGCGGGGCTGCCCGGTGCGTCAGACAATTTTACCCCCGGGGCCAGTAAGCAACCTCCTAGGGAGCTGGCGCTGTCAAGACCCTGGTCTTGGTATCTGGCACCCACCTGCACTCGCAGGCCTTGGGAGGGTTTAACGTCAACGGCCCATGGTGGCTCCGCACATCTTCCCTCACCCCTTCAGCCACTTGCTGAAGAACGCCTCCATCCGAGCGCTGGCGTCCACGGTGGCGGCGGCGTTGTGTTCCAGGTGATGCATCTGATAGCCGCGTCCCGGAACGTCACGGGTCCGTGGCGTGTCGAAGCCGTGGTAGGTGTTCGGATAGACGACGAGGGTCAGCTTCGCGTCGTCATGGACATGCCCGCTCCAGGCAACACAGGGCGCCGCCGGCGTCCAGTCGTCCTTGTCCCCGGACAGCACCAGCGTCGGCGCGTTCACCCGGTCATGCCGATTGGCGCAGTTCGGATAATAGGCCACCGCCGCCTGGAACGGCTTTGACAGCGGCGCCTGGCTGACCAGCGCGGTGATCGTTCCGGCGCCGTGCGAAAATCCGATCACACCGATCCGATCCGCCTGCACCTCGGGCAGCGAACGCAGATAATCCGCCGCCGCATAGGCATCCGGCACCCGCTCGGCCTCTTTGACGGCACCGCTGACGCAGACGCTGCCCGTCCCGCGTGAGCCGAAACTGTCCGGCACGATGGTCACATAGCCTTCCGAGGCAAAATGCCGTGCCAGGTTCAGAAGATTGCCATCGATGCCGGCGCAATGATGCAAGACGACGATCCCCGGAAACGGCCCGGGCCCGGACGGTCGATAGACGGTCGCCCGCAACTGCACCGGCGGTCCGGATACCGGAGACGTTGGAAACGAGATCATGCCTGGCGGAGCATCCGCCTGGCTGCAGCCGGTGGCGGTCAGGTACAAGAAGCAAACCGATGGCGAAGAAACGAGATGCTGTCATGCCGACGTGTCCCTTCCCCATGTTGGCGGACGGCCGCGCTTGCTGCAAGGCATGCAGTGCCTTCCTCATGACGGCCCGGCCCGCCTGGGCTAGCCTGCCGCCATGACCAACCCTCTGTTCAACGCCAACCGGTTCAAGCTGGGCATCTTCAGCGCCAACTGCGACGGCGGCCTGACCATGAGCCTGGCGCCGGAGCGCTGGCAGGCGAACTGGGACGACATCGCCGCGATGACGCGGATCGCCGATGAGGCGGGGATCGAGTTCATCCTGCCGGTCGCCAAATGGCGCGGCTACCAGGGCAAGGCCAATATCTACGGCAAGTCGTTCGAGACCCTGACGCACGGCGCCGCCCTGGCCGCGATGACGCAGCAGATCGCGATCTTCTCCACCGTCCATGTGCCGCTGGTCACGCCGGCCTTCGGCGCCAAGGCGATCGCCACGATCGATCATGTCAGCCACGGCCGCGCCGGCCTCAACATCGTATGCGGCTGGAACCAGAAGGAGTTCGACCTGCACGGCGTCACGATCGACCAGGACAAGCGCTACGAACACGGCCTGGAATGGTTCCAGGTCTGGTCGCACCTGCTGGAGGGCGGCCCGGAGTTCGACTGGGACGGCGAGTTCTTCCAGCTGAAGCGACTGCAGACCGATCCGGTCTCGGTGCAGCGGCCGTGGCCAGCCGTCATGTCGGCCGGCTTCTCCCCCGCCGGCCGCGACTTCGCCGCTCGGGCGGCCGATGTGCTGTTCCTGAACGTTACGGAACTGGACCAGGTCAAGCCGCTGCTGACCGATGTGGAGCAGCATATGGCGCGCTACGACCGCTCGATCCCGGTCTTCACCATGGGGCACGTGGTCTGCCGCCCGACCCGCAAGGAGGCCGAGGACTACTTCCATTATTTCGCCGAGGAAATGGCCGATACCGAGGGCCAGGCCTATTACCGCTCCAATCGCGGCGCGACGGTCCCAACGCCGGCGGCGCACCGATCGCCCGCCCGTTCGAGAACCGCTTCACTCGCGCAACGGGGCTGCATTACGCCGGCGGCTATCCGGGAGCCTATCCGTTCGTCGGCTCACCGGATGACATTGCCGATGAAATGGCCCGCATGAGCGCCGAAGGCCTGGCCGGCTGCACCGTGGCGTTCGTCGATTACCTGAAGGAAATCCCCTATTTCGTGCAGGAAGTCCTGCCACGCCTGGAACGCGCGGGCGTGCGGCAGAAGGGGTAACCGGCGGTGGCACTATGCCTCATCCATGTCCTGGCCGGCCTTGTGCCGGCCATCCCACGACTTACTTGATATCAACAGCTTAAAGGCGTGGATGGCCGGCACAAGGCCGGCCAGGACTGGATAGGCTGGGCCGCCCGCCTTAGGCTGAGGAGACTCATGCCCCGCCTCACGACACATCGCCCCCATGCGTGACCCGAACCTGCGCCGCCGGTTGCTCATCCTTCAGCCCAACACCCGTAACCCCGAGCCGCCGCATCGCATCCACCAGCCACAACAGCTTCTCAGCCGCCGCAGCCGGTGCCAGGCCTGCGTCGTGGATGTTGGAGATGCAGTTCCGCTCCGCATCCGTCCGCCCGATCCGCGGTGCCCAGGTCAGGTAGATGCCCAGGCTGTCGGGCGTCGTCAGTCCAGGCCGCTCGCCGATCAGCACCGCCACCGCCTCCGCGCCCAGCGCCGCACCGATATCGTCGCCCAGCGCGACGCGCCCCTGTTCGGCGATGACGACGGGACCGGGCGTGCCGAGCCGCGGCAGCAGATGCGGCGAGTACCGCCGGCGCATGGCGCTGCACCGCCGTGGCGGACAGCCCGTCGCACACCACCAGCGCCAGCCGCCCAGGCGCCGGCGCGGCCGCCAGCGCCGCACGATCCGCCTCGGTCAATCGCCGCCCCAGATCGGGCCGCACCAGATACGTCGCCCGGTCGGCGCAGGCGCTACGCACCACGCGGATATCCGGCGCCGCGATCGCCGCCACCAGCGTCTCCACGTCCAGCCTCGCATGCACGGCATCCCGAGCAGCGGCATGCGCGGCCTGGAAGGCAAGATGCGCCGCGGTTGGCAGTCCGTTGCCGACACGCCCCAGCGCCACACGCGCCGTCGTGTAACGCCTCAGATCGCGCCAAAGAGCCGGCGCCGTCATGCCAGCCCGATCAGCGCCGGGGCGAGCGGCGCGGGGATCGCCTCGGCGGCGGCATCGATGCCCATGCGGGCCAGCCACGCCTCGAATTCCGGCGCCGGGCGCAGGCCCAGCACGCCGCGCAGGTACAGCGCATCGTGGAATGAGGTGCTTTGATACGACAGCATGATGTCGTCTGCGCCCGGCACGCCCATGACATAGGTGACGCCTGCGACTCCCAGCAGCGTCAGCAGCGCGTCCATGTCGTCCTGATCGGCCTCGGCATGATTGGTGTAGCAGACATCGACGCCCATCGGCAGGCCGAGCAGTTTGCCGCAGAAATGATCCTCCAGCCCGGCGCGGGTGATCTGCTTGCCGTCGGCGAGGTATTCCGGGCCGATGAACCCTACCACCGTATTCACCAGCAGCGGCTGAAAGGCCCGCGCGACGGCGTAGGCGCGCGCCTCGATCGTCTGCTGGTCGACGCCGTGATGTGCATCCGCCGACAGTGCGCTGCCCTGGCCGGTCTCGAAATACATCACGTTCTGCCCGACCGTTCCGCGCCCCAACGAGAGTGCCGCCTGGCGGGCTTCTTCCAGCAAGGACAGGGAGACGCCGAAGCTGCGGTTGACCGCCTCGGTGCCGCCGATGGACTGGAAGACGAGGTCGACCGGCGCGCCGGCTTCGATGCAGCGCAGCGTCGTGGTGACGTGCGCCAGGACACAGCTTTGCGTCGGGATGTCGTAGCGGGCGATGACCTCGGCCAGCATGTGCAGCAGCGCCGTCGTGGCGGCGACGCTGTCGGTGGCGGGGTTGACGCCGATCACCGCATCGCCGGCACCCAGCAGCAGGCCGTCCAGCGTGGCGGCGGCGACGCCTTTCGGGTCATCGGTCGGGTGGTTGGGCTGCAGGCGGACGGACAGCCGGCCGGGCAGGCCGATCGTGTTGCGGAACGCGGTCGTCACCCGGCATTTGGCGGCGACGGCCACCAGATCCTGCAGGCGCATGATCTTGCTGACGGCGGCGACCATCTCCGGCGTCAGGCCCGGCGTCAGCGCCGCGAGCGACGCCGCATCGGCGCTCCCCAGCAGCCAGTCCCGGAAGCCGCCGACGGTCAGGTGCGCGACCGGCGCAAAGGCGGCCGCGTCGTGGCTGTCGCAGATCAGGCGGGTGACGTCGTCGCTTTCATACGGAATGACCGGATCGTCGAGCAGTCGTTTCAGCGGCAGATCGGCCAGCGCGCATTGCGCGGCCACACGTTCTGTCGCCGATCCGGCGGCCAGCGCCGGCCAGCACGTCGCCGGATCGCAGCGGAGTCGCCCGGGCGAGCAGTGTCCGCAGATCGGGGAAGGTCCAGCGCGTGCCGCCAAGCGTATATGCGAAGGCCATGGCGCAGTGTGCCGCCGCCATCCAAGCGTGGCTAGCCCATCCCGAACCCTGCCGCTGGATCGCCGCCGGTCCACGCCATCCTGCCTGCAACCGGGGAATTTCCATGAACTGCCGAACCGTGGCAGTGCTGTTCCAGTCGATCATGCTCACTCTGCCGTTTTATTTCGATCTGCATTGACCCGGTGACTGGTGCGGCTTAGCGTCCCCCGAAGGTGGGATCATATCATTAAGTCGCGCCATCGCACCGCGTACTGCGGTTCGGCACGCCGGTCCCGGTCGAATGTCGCAGGAGAAGAGTGATGGAAGAAGCAGTCGCGGCGCTGTATCGCGCCATGCTCGCGCACGACATTGCGGCCTTGGCTGCGCTGTCGTCGGATGATGTGGTCTATATCCACTCCACGGGCCTGGCGGAGACGAAGCAGCAATTCCTCGATGGCGTCCGCGACGGGCTCTACGAGTATGAGCGGGTCGTGCCGGAGACACAGCGCATTGTCGTCAACGGCGATATGGCGATGGTCTATGCGATCCTGGACTTCGTCGGCGGTCCGCGCGGGGTGCCGCATCCGCCGACCCGGCTGATCACCACACTTGTATGGACCCGACAGGGCGGGACATGGCGGATGATCCTGCGTCAGGCGACGCGGATTCCGTAGGTCCTCTCACTTACTGCCCCTGCTCCTTCAAGAACCGCAGCAACAATCCGACCGTCGCCTCCGGGTTTTCCTGCTGCGGCCAGTGGCCGGCGCCGTCGATCAGGTCACAGATCATCATGCGCGTGCAGGCCTGCTTCTGCATCCGCTCGAAGGCACCCGGCGTCTGGTACACCCCCCAATCCCGCCGTCCCGACAAATACAGGCTCGGCACATCGATCGTGCGCCCGGTGAAGAGTTCCAGTTCCGCGGCGGCGAAGCCTGTCGTCGTGACCCGGTACCATTGCAGCCCGCCCTGGAACCCGGTCCGGCGATATTCGGCCGCGTAAACTGCCAGAGCATCGTCAGGCAGCCAGGCATTCGCCGCGATCTCCGCCTGCGTTGGCATCTCCTGCGCGACCGTCTGAGGCATCGTGCGGTCGCGATCCATGATGTAGTAGGTCGGGATCTCCGCCAGCGCCTCGGCCGTCCAGCCGGCGATCGGATGGGGATCGTTTCGTACCCAGTCACCGCTCTTGTAGTGGTAATAGGCACGCAGGAAGTCGTGCAGCCCCTGCGGCGCGTTCATCAGTTCGGCGTTCGCTTCCCGACGGGCGAAGTAGTGATGGTAGTGCTTCCGTGGCCGAGGCAGACGCGCCAGCGCCAGGTTGATATTCTCCGGCGGGGCCGGCGGCGGGGTACGCAGCGTGTCGAACGGCACCGAAGGGGGGCCGGGAAACGGCGCGCTCATCAGCGCGACGGAGCGGAAAATGTCCGGCCGGATCAGCGTCGACCACGCCGCGATCGGGGAGCCGAAATCATGCCCGATAACGGCGGCGACGGACCGGTAACCGAGGGCATGGACCAAGCCGACGGCATCTCGGGCCAGGTTGATCGGGCGCCACGGCGACAGGTCCTCGTCATAGGTCACGGGCCAGCCGGCGGTCCGGCCATAGCCGCGCAAGTCCGGGGCAACGACATAATATCCGGCATCGGCCAGAGCCGGCATGATGCGGCGCCAGGAATAGGCGATCTCGGGGAAGCCGTGCAGCAACAGCAGGCATGGGCGGCCATGCGTGCCGGCCTCCAGGATATGCACGGTCAAGCCGTTCACGCCCGGCACAAACCGGGAGCGCACGCCCTGCGGCAGAACGGCGGCGTCGAGCGGCGGCAAGGTCGCGGTCATTGGGGACGTCTCCTGGGATTTGTTTTACCCGGGGAGCGTAGACAGCGGATCGTGTTTCCGAAAGGGGAGCACGATTAGGCCAGCGCCAGATGGAAAGCCCGCATTATCGTGCTGCGTGCGGCGGGCCAGATAAAAAAATCCAGCGCAGGCGCAGTTTTGTTGCAGCCCATCGTCAAACTTGATTACAGTCACACGGCCGTTCCCGCGCTATGGAACAGCAGACTTCCGGGACTTTGTCTGACGGAGGCTTCATGCGCGACCAGGACCTGCCGAAAGAAAAGCCGCCCCCTAAGGCGCCGTCTACACAACGGGATCGCCCCGCCCCAAACGATGATGGCTACGATGACGAGGAGAAGCTCCTCGCCGGCAATCAGGACGTGAATATGCCCGCCCTGCTGACCCGCGACGTCAAAGGCGGCTGACGCACCGAATAAACCTGCGCAGGGTCCGCCCGAGGCTGGATCGTGCGTCCATACGCCCGCCCACAGCGGCGTAATGACAGCATGACCAACCACCCGGGTAGCCCGCACGCTGTCGAGCCCGATCCCGTCAGGCCGCGTTATCCTCCAGCACCATCGCTGCCGCCTTCTCGCCGATCATGATCGACGGCGCGTTGGTGTTGCCCGAGGTCAGCGTCGGCATGATCGAGGCGTCCGCCACGCGCAGCCCGGTAATCCCATGCACGCGCAGGCGGGCATCGACCACGGCCATCGGGTCCTGGCCCATCTTGCAGGTGCCCACCGGGTGATAGGTCGTCTCGGCGGCGCGCTTCACCCAGTCGATGATCTCGTCGTCACGCGTCAGGTCCTCGCCCGGCGCAAGTCTCCGTCAGCCGGAACGGCTGCATCGCCGGTGCCCGCATGACCGACTGCGCAATGCGGATCGCCCGCACGGTCAGCTCCGCATCGATCGGCGAGGACAGGAAGTTGAAATTGATCGCCGGCGCTCGGCCTGCATCGTTGGCAGTGATGTGGATATGGCCGCGGCTCTCCGGCCGCATCGGGTGGGCGTAGCAGGTCATGCCCGACTGCTTGGACAGGATCGGCCCTTTCGGCCCCAGTTCCGTCAGCATCGGCACCCAGCCCAGCAGCAGGTCGGGCGCCTCCAGCCCGTCGCGGGAGCGGACGAAGGCCCGCATCGGCGCCGCCACCATGCCCAGCATGCCCTTGTGCGGTCAGCGCATAGCGCAATGCCTGGCCGACCAGCCCGATGCCCCGCGCACGATCGTTGAAGGTGATGCCGCGCTTGCCGATCGCCCAGCGGGTGCGCGGGGCGAAATGGTCGCGCAGGTTCTCGCCGACGCCGGGCAGGTCGTGCACCACCGCGATGCCCAGGGACCTGCAGCCGCTCCGCCTGGCCGATGCCGGACAGTTCCAGCAACTGCGGTGAGTTGATCGAGCCGGCGCTGACCACCACCTCGCGTTCACACCGAGCGGTGTGGATCGTGTCGCCGACGCGGTAGCGGACGCCGGTGCAGCGTGTGCCGTCGAAGGTCAGGGCCTCGGTCAGCGCATCGGCCTGGATGTGCAGATTCTGCCGGCTGCGGATCGGATCGAGGTAGCAGCGCGCCGTGCTCATGCGCTTGCCGTTGGCGATGCTCGCCTGGCTCATGGCGATGCCGTCCTGGGTGGCACCGTTGTAGTCGGGGTTGTGGCGGATGCCGACCTGCCCGGCCGCCTCGATCAGCGCGGCATACAGCGTGTCCGTCGGCTGGGGATCGGTGATGCGCAGCGGGCCTTCGCGCCCGCGATAGGTGTCGTCGCCGCCGCCCTCGTATCGCTCCATCCGTTTGAAGACGGGCAGGACGTCGGCGTAGCTCCAGCCGGTGTTGCCCATCTGCGCCCAGGTGTCGAAATCCTGCGCCTGGCCGCGCACGAACGCCATGCCGTTGATGGAGCTCGACCCGCCCAGCATCTTGCCGCGCGGAACAGGCAGGCGGCGGCCATTGGTGTGGGCCTCGGGTTCGGCGGTGTAGAGCCAGTTGGCTTTGGGGTTGTTGATCAGCCTGGCGAAGCCGATGGGGATCCAGGACCAGGGGTGGGAGGCGGGACCGGCCTCCAGCAGCAGCACCTTGTTGCGTGGGTCTGCCGACAGGCGATGGGCCACTGCCGCGCCGGCCGATCCGGCGCCGACGACGATGTAGTCGTAGCTTTGCATCCACGCTTCCCCTTGGGTTTCCCGTTTGGCAGCCGGATTCGTGTTTAGGATCGTTCCAGGGGGTGCGCCAGAGTCGCGGCCTGACCGGCCGCGGGAAGAACGAAAAACGGGGCAGAGTCGAAACCGGCCGGAACTGCTATAAGCTCGCGCAAATGGTTGCGCGTGAAGGATGCCAAAGGGGATGGAAAGCGGGAACGCGGTCGACTGGTTCGTGGATCGGCATGGGCGCGACGGCGCCGGCGAGCGGCAGGCCTTCCAGGACCCGTGGCGCAGCCTGACCTACGCGGCGCTGGAACAGGCGACCCGCCGTTTCGCCGGTGCACTCGCCGCCGCCGGTATCGACCGCGAGCAGCGGCTGCTGATCCTGCTGCAGGACACGATCGACTTCCCCATCGCGTTCTGGGGCGCCTTGCGCGCCGGCGTCGTGCCGGTGCCGATCAACACCCTGCTGACCGCCGACACGGTGCGCTACATCCTGGCGGACAGCCGAGCGGTGGGCGCGGTGGTGTCGGAGGCGCTGGTGGAGGGGTTGGCGCCGGTGCTGGCGGACCTTGCCGCATGTCATCGTCTCGCGCGCCGACGGCAGCGATCCGAGCTGATTTGCGGCCGAGGCTGGGTCGGATTGCCGAACTTCCTGGCAAGCGGCGATCCGGCGACGCCGACGGCGGATGCCGCGTCGGCGATGAGGTGGCATTCTGGCTGTACTCCTCCGGATCGACCGGCGCGCCGAAGGGCGTCCGGCACGTCCATTCCAGCCTGCGCTTCACCGCCGAGACCTACGGCGCCCAGGTGCTGGGCATCGGTCCCGACGACGTGATGTTCTCCGCCGCCAAGGCCTTCCATGCCTACGGGCTCGGCAACAGCCTGACCTTCCCGCAATCCGTCGGCGCAGTCGACCGTGTTCCTGCCGGACCGGCCGACGCCGGATGCGGTGCTGGCGATGATGCGGCCGCACAACCCGACGATGTTCGGCGGCGTTCCGACGCTGTACGCCGGGCTGCTCGCCAATCCCTATCATCGTGCCGGGCGCCGGCTCGTCGCGTCTGCGCCGCTGCATCTCGGCCGGCGAGGCGCTGCCGGCGGATATCGGCCGCCGCTGGAAGTCGATGGTCGGCGTCGACATCCTCGACGGGATCGGCTCGACCGAGATGCTGCACATCTTCATCAGCAACCGTCCCGACGACATCCGCTACGGCACCAGCGGCAAGCCGGTGCCCGGCTATGAGGCGCGTGATCCTCGATGAACACGATCGGCCGACGCGGCATGGCGAGGCCGGCGAACTCGTGGTGCGCGGCGACAGCGCGGCCGAGGGCTACTGGAACCAGCGCGCCAAGACCCGCCGGACCTTCCGCGGCGACTGGACCTATACCGGCGACACCTATACCCGCGATGCGGAGGGCTATTATCCGCTTCCAGGGCCGCAGCGACGAGATGCTGAAGGTCAGCGGCGTCTGGGTGTCTCCGTTCGAGGTGGAGGAGGCGCTGATCTCCCATCCCGCGGTGCTGGAGGCGGCGGTGATCGGCCGGCAGGACCGGGACGGGCTGATCAAGCCGAAGGCGTTCGTGATCCTGACGGAGGCCGGGCGAGCGAGGACCAGGAAGCGCTGGTAGCGGCGCTGCAGGCGCATGTGAAGGATCGGATCGGCGTGTGGAAATACCCTCGATGGATCGAGTTCGTGGACCAGCTTGCCAAAGACGGCGACGGGCAAGATCCAGCGCTTCCGGCTGCGGGAGGTGTGATGCGGGCAGGGTACGCTTGCGGTCTGCCGGAAGGCCGCATCGAAACCGCCTGGTGGGGCCCCGGCCCCGCCGAGGCGCCGACGCATCGTGCTGCTGCACGAAGGGCTTGGCTGCGTCGCCCTGTGGCGCGACGTGCCCGAGCGTCTGGCCGAGGCGACCGGGCTGGGGCGTGTTCGCCTATTCGCGCTTCGGCTATGGACAGTCGGACCCGGTCACGCTGCCTCGGCCGATGACCTATATGCATCACGAGGCGACAGGTGGTGCTGCCGCAGGTGCTGGCGGCAGCCGGGGTCCGGCAGGCGGTGCTGGTCGGTCACTCCGACGGCGGGTCGATCGCGGCGATCTATGCGGGGATGGTGGGCGCAGCGCATCCTCGCGTCACGGCCGCAGTCCGTGCCACCCCGTCATGGCCGGCGCAGGCTGACCGTCGTCACGGCCGGGCGGGCCGGCCATCCACGTCTGACGGTACCGCACCCGACAATGGCCTGGATGGCCGGGCATGCCCGGCCACGGCGGAAGGCGAGACGACCGCGACCGAGCCGGGCATGCGGCGCCCCACCTCCTCGGCCTGGTCACCATCGCCGCCCACTTCTTCGTCGAGGACCTCAACATCGCCAGCATCCGCCAGATCAAGGACACCTACGACACCGGCGACCTGCGCGACACGCCTCGCGCGCTACCACCGCGACGTCGACATCGCCTTCCATGGCTGGAACGGCGCCTGGCTCGACCCGCGTTTCCGCGACTTCGACATCACCGGCTTCCTGCCGGCCATCCAGCGTCCCGACCCTCGGCCTGCAAGGCGCCGACGACCCCTACGGCACCGACGAACAGCTTCGCGTCATGCAGGCCACGTCACCGCGCCCGATCGAAACCCGCCTGATCCCGGGCGCCCGCCACGCTCCGCATCTGGAGGCAAAGGACGCCACCTTGGCCGCCATCACCCGTTTCATCGCCGCACCTGCCCACGGGCATTCCGTTCACATGATCGATTTCCAGACCGACCCCAGCCGCTACCGCCACTGGCGACTGTCCTTCGACGGCCCGGTCGCCACGCTGACCATGGACGTCGATCCCGCCGGCGGCCTGATGGACGGGTACGAGCTGAAGCTGAACTCCTACGACCTCGGCGTCGACATCGAACTCGCCGACGCCGTGCAGCGGCTGCGCTTCGAGCATCCGGAGGTCCGACTGCGTCGTCCTGCGCTCCGGCCAAGGACAACGTGTTCTGCGCCGGCGCCAATATCCGCATGCTCGGCCAGCGCCTCGCACGGGCACAAGGTGAATTTCTGCAAGTTCACCAACGAAACCAGGCTGGCGATCGAGGACGCCAGTCGAGAACTCCGGCCAGATCTACCTGGCCGCGATCAGCGGCACCGCGGCCGGCGGCGGCTATGAACTGGCCGAGACGACCGACCACATCATGCTGATCGACGACCGCCGCTCCACCGTTTCGTTGCCGGAACTGCCGCTGCTGGCGGTGCTGCCCGGCACCGGCGGCCTGACCCGGCTGACCGACAAGCGCAAGGTGCGCCGCGACCTCGCCGACGTGTTCTGCACCACCGAGGAAGGCGTCCGCGGCAAGCGCGCCGTCGACTGGCGGCTGGTCGATGAGGTCGTGCCGCCCTCGTCCTGGGAGGCGAAGGTCGGCGAACGGGCGCTGCGAACTCGCCGACCGATCCGATCGCAACGGCGAGACCGGTATCGTCGCTGACGCCGCTGCGACCGCACGATCGAGCCGGATCGCGATCACCTATCCGCACGTCGCGCGTCGAGCATCGACCGCGCCGCCAGGCTCGCCAACATCACCCTGTTCGGACCCGGCGACCTGCCGGCCGACCTGCGCGGCATCCATGAGGCCGGTGCCGGCTTCTGGCCGCTGGCGCTGGCCCGCGAACTCGACGATGCGCTGCTGCATCTGCGGCTGAACGAACCGTCGATCGGCCTGCTGGTGTTCCGCACCGCCGGCGACCCGGCGCAGGTGCTGGCCGCCGACAGCCTGCTGGAGCAGTACCAGTCGGACTGGCTGGTGAACGAGATCCGCCTGCTCTGGAAGCGTGTGCTGAAGCGCGTCGACATGATGGCACGCAGCCTGATCGCGCTGATCGAGCCAGGAAGCTGCTTCGCCGGCACGCTTGCTCGAACTGGTCTTCGCCGCCGACCGCGCCGTCATGTTCAGCGGCGACGCGGCCGGCGACAATCGCGGTCCGGCCACGCTGCATCTCTCGGCGCTGAATTTCGGCGCCTACCCGATGGGCAACGGCCTCACCCGCCTGGCCAATCGTTTCTTTGGCGAGCCGGAGACCGCTGGAGCGCGCCGCCGAACGCATCGGCGAGACGCTGCTGGCCGAGGATGCCGAAGAGCTCGGGTCTGGTCACCTTCGCCTATGACGAGATCGACTGGGACGACGAAGTGCGGCTGATCCTGGAGGAACGCGCCTCGTTCTCACCCGACGCGCTGACCGGCCTGGAGGCCAATCTCCGCTTCGCCGGCCCCGAAACGATGGAGACCCGCATCTTCGGCCGCCTGACCGCCTGGCAGAACTGGATCTTCCAGCGTCCCAACGCGGTGGGCGAGACCGGATCGCTGAAACGCTACGGCTCCGGCGTGCGGCCCGAATTCAACCAGGACCGCGTCTGAAAGGAGGCAACGATGCAAGACGGCCTATGTCCGAGGGGAGACAGATCGACTATGACGGCCTGATCCCGAACAATGTCGGCCTCTCGGCCGATCTGCGGGTGCGCAAGGCGCTGGAGACCTGGCATCCCGGCTATATCGACTGGTGGAAGTCGATGGGGCCGGAGGGCTTCCAGAACGACCCCGTCTATCTGCGCACCGCGGTCGGTGTCGGCAGCGAAGGCTGGGCGAAGTTCGGCTTCGTGCGGATGCCGGACTACGAATGGGGCATCCTGCTCGCCCCGGCGGTCGAGGGCCGCACCATCCCGTTCGGCGCGCACAAGGGCGAACCGGCCTGGCAGGAGGTTCCCGGCGAATACCGCGCCATGCTGCGCCGCCTGCTGGTGATCCAGGGCGACACGGAACCGGCCTCGGTCGAGCAGCAGCGGCATCTCGGCAGCCACCGCGCCCTCGCTCTATGACCTGCGCAACCTGTTCCAGGTGAACGTCGAGGAAGGCCGGCATCTCTGGGCGATGGTCTATCTGCTGCAGAAATACTTCGGCCGCGACGGGCGCGAGGAAGCGCAGGACCTGCTGAGGCGCCGCTCCGGCGACGCCGACACGCCGCGGATGCTGGGTGCGTTCAACGAGCGCACGCCGGACTGGCTGTCGTTCTTCATGTTCACCTTCTTCACCGACCGCGACGGCAAGATGCAGCTTGGCCGCGCTGGCGCAGTCGGGCTTCGATCCGCTGTCGCGCACCTGCCGCTTCATGCTGACCGAAGAAGCGCATCATATGTTCGTCGGCGAAACGGGCGTGACGCGCATGATCCAGCGCACCGTCGAGGCGATGGCAGCCGCCGGGATCGACGATCCGTATCAGATCGAGAAAATCCGCGCGCTGGGCGTCATCGACCTGCCGACGATCCAGAAGAAGGCCAACCTGCATTTCTCGCTGACGCTTGATCTGTTTGGCAACGAAATCAGCACCAACGCGGCGAATGCGTTCAATGCCGGGCTGAAAGGGCGCTACCAGGAGGACAAGCTGACGGACGATCATCAGCTTGACGTCCTCGGTCTATCCGGTGCTGCGCCTGCGCGACGGCGCGCTCGTGCAGGAGGACGTGCCGGCACTCTCGGCGCTGAACATGCGCCTGCGCGACGATTACGTGACCGATACGGCCGCCGGCGTGGCGCGCTGGAACCGCGTGCTGGAACGCGCCGGCCTGGCATTCCGCTTCACGCTGCCGCATGTCGCCTTCAACCGCCGCATCGGCGAGTTCAACGCGGTGCACACGGATACCGAAGGCCGGCTGCTGACCGCGGAACAATGGGCGGCGCGCCATGACGAGATGCTGCCGTCGGCGGACGACAACCTGTTCATCACCAGCCTGATGCAGCCGGTGCGGGAACGCGGGCAGTATGCAAGCTGGATCGCCCCGCCACGGCAGGGGATCGACGACATGCCGGGGGATTTCGAGTACGTGCGGATCGCGGGGTAGGTCTGGGCCACGACGGCTAAGATGTCAGGGGCAAGCGTTCCAACTGTCATGGTCGGCTGAAGGCCGGCCATCCACGGCTTTCATCTCCACCGGCACCACAAGGCTGGACGGTGGCTCTGCGGCCAGCCATGACTGAGACGGGCCACTACGTCAGACCGCGCCGATCCGTATGCGACGACTCAGCCCTACCAGGCGATCTCCGCCCCGGTGTAATCCAGATACCGGTGCTGATGCACCCCGCTCTGCGCCTCGATCACCCGCACGATCCCCCGCGCGCTGTCGCCGACCGACACCGGGGGCACCGCGGCCGCCCATGTCCGTGCGCACCCACCCGGGATGCAGCGACAGCACCGTCAGCCGCTTGTCCCGCAGCTCACCCCACAGGCCTCGCGTCAGCGAGTTCAGTGCCGCCTTGCTCGCGCGATACAGCTCGTGCCCGCCGCCGCTGTTCAGCGCCACGCTGCCCATCACCGAGGACTGGAATGCCAGCACGCCCGGCCCCGGTTTCAGATGCGGCACGATCCTCCGCGCCAGGCGGATCGGGGCGATGGCGTTGGTGAACATCAGCGTGCCGATCTCCTCGGCGGTTGCCACGTTGGCGCTGCGGTGATCGGGTCCCGCGACGCCGGCGTTGATCAGGGCAGCGTCCAGTTGACGATCGCCCAGCGCTGCACCGAACCCGTCCAAGGCGGCGGGGTCATTCATCTCCAGCGGCAGGATCGTCACCCGTCCGGCGTGGCGTTCGGCCATCTCCCGCAGCGACGTCGCCTCCTCGGGCCGTCGCGCCGTGGCGATCACGTCCCAGCCGGCGGACAGGAACGCCTCTGTCACACCGAGGCCGATGCCGCGATTGGCTCCGACGACCAGAGCCAGGCGATGATCCGTCATACGCAAGTCCTTTCAGCGCGCACAGGCGCAACATGGTTCAGCGCGCACAGGCGCGACATCAGCGCGCACAGGCGCGACACGGTTCAGCGCGCACATGCGCGACACGGTTCAGCGCGCACAGGCGACGACAACAGTGCCGGTCTTGCCACCGGCCTCCACCGCTTCATGGGCGGCAGCGGTGTCGTATAGCGGAAACTCCGCCGCCACCGACAGTATGCGCCCCGGCGTGCGGACCCATGCGGCGATATCGGCCTGCGCCCGCTTGCGGTCGGGGTGCGGGCTGGTCGGCAGGGTGAAGCCGCGCACGGTCAGGTTGCGCCCCATCATGGCGCGCAGATCGATCACCGGCGTGCGGTTCCCGTTCGTGGCATAGTAGGCGATGCTGCCGCCGGCACGCACCGAGGCCATCACCGCCGCCAGGTTGCCGCCCAGATCGACATCCACGACGTGATCGACGCCCGCCCCGCCGGTGATTCGCGCGCACCCGTTCGGCCACGTCCTCGGACCGGTAATTGATGGCGAATTCCGCTCCACCCTGCCAGCGCGCGCTGTGCCTTCGCGGCAGAGCTGACCGTGGCGATCACCCGCGCGCCGGCCCAGGCGGCGAGTTGCACCGCGTAGTGCCCGACCGCCCCGGCACCGCCGGTGATCAGCAGCGTCCGCCCCTGCACCGAACCCGCGGCAAAGACGCAGCCATGCGCGGTCATGCCCGGAATGCCCAGCGTCGCGCCCTGCGCGAAGGAGACGTGGTCAGGCAATTCGGTCACCAGATCGACGTCCAGCGCGATATATTCCGCTGCCGTTCCCATCCAGCGGCCGTTGCGCTGGCCGTTGTAGAGCCAGACCCGCTTGCCGACCCAGGACGCCGGCACACCCTCGCCCACCTTGTCGACCACGCCGGCGCCGTCGCTGTTCGGGATCACGCGCGGATATTCCGCCGGCACCGCACCGCCACGGCGATAGGTATCCGACGGGTTGACCCCGGACGCCTCCAGCCGCACACGGACCTGACCCAACGCCGGCTCCGGCGTCGGCATTTCGCCCGTGACCATGACCTCCCGCACCGGTCCTTGCCGGTCATACCAGACGGCACGCATGCTCCGTTACTCCCGAAATAGTTGACAACCAGGATATCCTGGCAGTCGATGTGGAGGAAATGTCACCATCTGATGCGTAAAACGATTATTCTCCCTTCCCCAACGAAGTCCGGAGACAAGTGGCGGTGCGTGTCGCGTTCGAACATCAGGGCTCCATACAAGCTGTCCTGAAAGAGCTTTGCCGGACGGCGATGCTGGAGGGGGTCGCGATCATCGACCGCAGCCAGCCGGGTGAGCCTGTGACCTACAGCGCAGGCGTCGCGGGCATCGACACGATTGAAACCGGGCGGTCCCTGCTGGCCGCCAATCCCGGCGAACCCTCGCATGGCCGGGGCGCCGACGCGCGCGCCGTGCTCGCCTGCCCGTGGTCCATCCCGCCGTCGCGGCTGGGCGGCCTGGTGCTGTGGCGCACGCCCGGTGCGCCGGATGGGGGAAAGCCGATCATCCGCTGGCCGCGTCAACGGCCATGCTGCTGCGTCATATCCTCAGCGCCGGGTTCGGCCAGATCGGTATCGACACACTGACCGGCATCCCCAACCGCCGCTGGTTCATCGACGAAGCCGACCGTCGCATCGACCGGCTGGAGCGGGATGGCGCCGTCGGCACGCTGTCGGTGATCGACATCGACAATTTGAAGCGGCTGAACAATCAACTCGGCCGGGCGACGGCGGATCGCATCCTCGTGAGGCTGGCAAGCCAGCTCCGAGCCGTGGTGCGGCCCGCCGACCTCGTGGCACGGATCGGCGAGGATGAGTTCGCGCTCTGGCAGGACGGCATGGATCACATGACCGCCGCCGAACGGGCGGAGTCACTATGCGCCAGCCCGCTGTTCGAAACCGTGACCAATGGCCAGCCGGTGTCGCTGTCGATCGGCATCGCCAGCCGCATGCCCACCAGCGGCGAAGATATCCGCACCCTCCTCCGCCGCGCCCACATGGCCGCTCGGGAGGTCAAAATGCAGGGTGGCGGAACCTGGCGGGTGTCGCACTCCCAGTCCGTGCGACCGCGTTCCGACCCGCCGGAGTGAAAAAAGGGCAAGCAAGTCACAAATTTGCATTCGGTGCTTGCCTTGTGACCGTTATGCGTCGGACACTCCAGATATGGTGACGGTGCAAGCCTCCGTTGAGCTTGAAGCCGCCGCGCAGTTGAATGACACGCGGCAGGATTTTGCACGCCGCACTCACGGACCTGCCTTCGCCGCCCTCGATCTCGGCACCAATAACTGCCGCATGCTGGTCGGCACCCCGGCCGGTGAGGGGTTTCGCGTCCTCGACAGTTTCTCCCGCATCGTCCGCCTCGGTGAAGGACTGCACAGCACCGGGCGCCTCGGCGAGCCGGCGATGGAGCGGGCCATCACCGCGCTGCGCGCCTGCGCCGCGCGCCTCCAGCGCCGGCAGGTCAAGCAGGTGCGGGCGATCGCGACCGAGGCCTGCCGCCGGGCCACCAACGGCGCGGATTTCCTCTGCCGGGTGAAGCAGGAAACCGGTTTCGATTTCGGCATCATCACGGGCCGCGAGGAAGCCGAACTGGCGCTGGAAAGCTGCGCGCCGCTGCTGCGCTGTGAGGGACGGCGGGCGTTGCTGTTCGATATCGGCGGCGGTTCGACCGAACTCGCCTGGGTGCGGCTGACGACGGGGCGGCCGGAACTGATCAGCTACGACTCGCTGCCGATCGGCGTCGTAACGCTGGCGGAACGCTGGGGCGATGCCGGCTTCTCCCCGCCGGGTTCGAGGCGATGGTCGATGACGTCGTCCAACGGCTGCACGCCTTCGAGTCGGTGCATTGCATCGCGCAGGAGATCCGCTACGGCGGCGTCCGTCTGCTGGGCACCAGCGGGACGGTCACGACGCTGGCCGGGGTCGCCTTGAACCTGGAACGGTATCGGCGGCTGGACGTCGACGGCGTGGAACTCTGCCGGCATGACGCCGACGCTGCCCTGAAGCGGCTGCGCTGCCTCGGGCGGGAGGGGCTGACCGTGCATCCCTGCGTCGGGCCGGACCGGGTGGAGTTCGTGCTGCCCGGCTGCGCCGTCTTCGCCGCGATCACCCGGGTGTGGCCGGCGCCCACCGTGATGGTCGCCGATCGCGGCCTGCGGGAGGGTGTGCTGCTGCGCCTGATGCGCGCGGATCGGAACCGCTTCGGGCGGCGCCGGGACGGCTGCCGCGGATGAAGCCGGACAGGCGGTTCGACGTCGCGCGGTCTGGCGGTTTCGGTCAAGACGGCGAAGAAGCGCACACCGGCCTCGGCCCGCTGGCTGGCGCGGCAGTTGAACGACCCGTACGTGGCGGCGGCAAAGGCGCAGGGCTGGCGGTCGCGCGCCGCGTTCAAGCTGATCGAGCTGGATGACAAGTTCCAGTTGATCCGGCAAGGGCGTCCGGGTGCTCGACCTGGGCGCGGCGCCGGGCGGCTGGACACAGGTGGCGGTGAAGCGCGGGGCGGCGTCGGTGCTGGCGGTCGATCTGCTGCCGATCGAGCCGGTGCGCGGCGCGACCATCATCCAGGGCGACTTCACCGATCCCGACATGCCGGAGCGGCTGACGCAGGCGCTGGGTGGCGCCGCCGATCTGGTGCTGTCGGACATGGCGCCGAACACGACGGGACACGCGGCGACGGACCACATCCGGATCGTGGCGCTGGCGGAGATGGCGGTGGATTTCGCCGTGCAGGTGCTGTCGCCGGGCGGCGCGTTCGTCGCCAAGGTGTTCCAGGGCGGGTCGGAGAAGCAGGTCCTGGATGTGCTGAAGCGGTACTTCACCACGGTGCGGCATGCCAAGCCGCCGGCGAGCCGGAAGGAGTCGAGCGAGCTTTACGTCGTGGCGACGGGGTTCCGCGGGCGGGATTCTGTCTGACGGACGTCGTGGGGGCATCCCTACGCGGCGTGGGCTTTGAGGGCCTGCTTGCGATGGCGTTCCGCCAGGCGCTGTTCCCGACGTCGCTGTTTCAGCGCCTCGCTCCAGCTGAGGCCGTTGGCCTGGGCGTAGGCGGCGACCTTGCGGTTGTCCTCGATCAGGGTGGTGGTTTTCTCGATCCGCTTGGGTTCGGGGAGCGGTTCGGGCTCTTCCGGCAGGTCCTGCAGGCGGGCTTCGCGCAGTTTTTCCAGGCGGCGTTCGGCTTTCTCGGCCTCCCGGCTGAGGCTGACGGCGCCGGTGCGCAGGCGGAGAACGCGGGTCAGCGGCATCTCGGGGTCCGCGGCCTGGGCGAGGGCTTCACCGGCCTGGAGGCTGAAGGCGACGACCCGAGCGGCAAGGCGGAGTTCCTGCTCGGTTTGCGGGTCGTAGGCGCGGAGGGTGGCCGCGGCGGCGCTCCAGGCGGCCTCCATGTTACCGCCGGCGCCGTCGAGCAGCAGGATGGCGATCTGGTGGAGGATCGTCTTCAGGAGGGCTTCCGGGAGGTCGGCGACGGACATGGCGGGGCCTGTTTGGTGGGGTTTGCCGAGATATAGGGTTATTTTCCTTGGTGACAAGGATTATTTCTCCATTCAGACCGTTGACTGTAGACGTATCGCCCTCTCCACGTCATGGCCGGCGGCGAACGCCGGTTCCTGGTCTTGGTGTAATGAACGGCATGGACCGGGGTCGGAACAGTCAGGGTTGGAAAACCCAACCAGATAGGTTATATAGCTGATGGTCACGATCTATCGCGCAAATGGGCTGAATGTCGTGATCTTCGTGGACGACCACGAGCCGGCCCATGTGCATGTGTTTGGCGAGGGCCAAGCCAAAATCAATCTTATCGGCTCTGATGGCGAGCCGGCGTTGATTTGGGCGGACGGCATGAAGCGGAACGATGTACGCCGCGCCATGCGGATCGTGACCGAACAGAGGGCGTTATTTCTGAGCAGATGGATGGAATTACATGGCTGAGCTGACCAATGCAGACATCGACGCCGCCCTGGCGCGCGGAAAGATCGCGCGGGCGACCGAACCGCGCGCCGCCAAGGCACGCTATGACCGCAATCTGGGTCGGATGATCGTGGCGTTGACCAACGGCTGCACCTTCACATTTCCGCCTCGCTTGGCACAGGGCTTGGAGACGGCGACGGATGACCAGCTTGCCGCTGTCGAAATCCTCGGCCCCGGCTATGGCCTTCATTGGGAGGCGCTGGATGCCGATATTTCGGTCCCTGGCCTCCTGGCCGGCATCTTCGGAACGAAGGCTCATATGGCGCGGCTGGCTGGTCGGGCGAAGTCGCCCGCGAAGGCGGCAGCGGCCCGTGCCAATGGGGCGAAGGGGGGCCGGCCCCGCAAGGCGGCGCGCGGTTGAATTAGGAGCGGAATGGATATCGTGGCGCTACGCATAAGGCTCGGCGGATGCTGTTCCCCTCCGCCATGGGACACCGCACGCCAAGTGGTGGAACTGGTAGACGCACGGGATTCAAAAGCACTTATGTCGTTTGCAAATGCGGTTGCCTTCGACCCGACCGGGTCATTAAGATGCCAAAATCGATACCTGAAACCGGCCGTGCTCCCCCGATCCTGACACTTCAGCAGGCGCCTTCCGATGATAAATCAAAACTCGCCTAGCAGCCACGAACACCAAAATTGCTACGGCGGTGAGCCAACCAGTCTGCCTGCCACCCTCAGTGCGTAAAACCAGTCGGGCTTGATTAGATGAGGGATCAGGCTCGTCTGACCAATCCACTCAGCAGTTGTCTGACTAAATCTTCGTGCGAAACGCAGAATAAAGTCATATTCTACACCGATATTCAGCGCTACTGGTTCATGATGTGCACATTTATTACGAAGTCTCACGATTTGATCTAGCTCGGCATAGGCCTCCTTTCGACTAATCTTGCCGGCCTTGTCGAACACAGCGTGTAGACAGTTTCGCCAATGCGTAACTCCACCACTAGGATTGTCGTAGGGTGCACCTATCAAGGAAAGCCAGAACCCAAAGGAAAGTTCCGAAATTACACCGCCCGGTGTCACCCCCTTTGAACGTCTGCCACTAACCTCAATCGCTTTGTTAATAGCATCTATTTGAGGGGGGAGAAGATTCTGGATGCGATCCAACGCCCTCCTTGTAATTGTCCCCACCATAATAGAGTGCCAAAGTTTTTACTTAAAGCATCGTGCATATGATTACGTAACGACAACTCAAAAATCTGCAGCGAGGCCATCAATGAAAAGGAGATGGCTGAATTCCATTCGTGCAGGAGAACGGCGTGCTCCGCATAGATCCGTTCAAGTGTTCCACGAGGTTCTTGATCTCCAAGCGGACAACTTCGGATGTCGAGCCAGCTCTTTCCGTGAGAAGAGTAGACGCTACTTCCGACAGCATCTTTACGAACTCATTCCGCTGTTGCCCTGAAAAGCGCAAGCTCCTCTCCTCCCCCTTGCGTCGAACGTCCGGTGTTGCCACATTGCGAGGTGAGGCCCCGGTTCACCTTCTGCGTTTCAGCGTAGCCTTTTGTGGAGTGTATGTGGCCGGGGCTCCGCAACTCAGCCGACCGTATGTCACGGGAGCGGTATGAGGCAACTGCCCTAAAGCATTGGGTCAATGGTCGGCCATGCGCCGGATGGTTAGATGGCCGTCTATGCCGCTTCCATCACTCAACATTTCTGCTCAGCTCCACGACTTCAAAACAATCATAATTCCCGCCCTTCCCAGCCTAGAAGCGGACCGGCGGGACTCCACCCATAATGGTCATGTTTGCAAAGACTTCATCCCCTCTCAAACGTCAGAATATCCCCGCCGCCAACCCAGCCGCCATCGCCGCCCCAAGCTCCCGGCAGCGGGCCAGCTCCCCCGCCCCGATCACCTTCGGCGCCAGGATCGCCTCCGGCGTCTGAGCCCGCGTGCAGACGATCAGCGGCTCTGCGACAACCTTCAACCGCCAGCCCGTGGCAATCCGAGCGATCTGCCGAGCGGCGTTCGTCCCGTCGCTGCCGGCGCAGATCATCGTGGCATAGGGGCGGCCGTTCACCTGATCCAGCGCGGCGTAATAGGTGCGGTCGAAGAAATCCTTCATGACACCGGCCATGGACGCAAGGTTCTCCGGCGTGGCGAACAGATAGCCGTCGGCGTCCAGTACGTCCTCGGGCCCCGCCTGCCGCGCCGGCAGCAACCGCGTGTCGATCGCCGGTTCGCTTGCCGCACCGTCCGCCGCCGCCTCGGCCATCTGGCGCGTGCCGCCGGTCGCCGAATGCCAGACGATCAGCAGGCGCATCAGGCGTAGGCTCGGCGCCGGTGCGTCACGGCGCTGACCAGCTTCTCCTCGAAGTGCGGCACGCCAACCAGGATGCCGCCAAAGGCCAGCGCGGCCAAATATCGTATCGCACCCATCGTCGGACCTTTCCCGCTATGCAGCCGCAACGCAGAACCAGGCGCTTCGATCCCGAAACCGACGGACGCAAGTAGCCCGGCAACGCTGCGTGAATGCGGGTCCGGATCAGTCCCGTGCGCGGGTCGGGAACTGCATGCAGATCAGGTCGGCACCACTCGGACCGGCCGTCAGCACTCGCTGCCGCATCTTCGGGCGCGACGAAGATGCAGGACTGCGGCGGCAGCAAAGCGCCACCGGCGATCGACGCCGATCCTGCCGACACCAGCCAGAACTGGCCGCCGCCGGTCGCCGGATCGGGGCCGGTCGCTGACCCGAGGGCCGGCACGGTGTAGCGCCAGGAGCCGAGGCCGTCCTTCGTTTCGGCAATCACCGCGGCGCCGCTCGCATCCGTCAGGGCCGCGAGTTCGGTATCGCTCAGCGGCGGCAGCGGGCCGCAGGTGGCCTCACGATGCTGGTACCTGGCCCGAGCCTCGCGCAGTTGCTGGCGGGCCTGGGGCATATAGCGCGCCCCGGGGTCCCAGGCATTACGCAGCGTGAACCAAGCGACCCCGTCATCCGCGGCAACGATCGGGCCGTAAGCGGAATAGGCATCGGTGTAGTGGATCGCGACGCTGGCGACATCGTGGACGCCAAGGCGCCCGGAGCCCTGGACGATGACCTGATACTGATCCGCCTGGTGGAAATGCGGATGGACGATCGCCCCCGCCTCTTTCTCCACCAGGAACGCCATCGGATAGAGGCCGTCACCGGACGGAATCGGATCGCCTTCCTTCAGCGTGTTGCGGTTCTGGCCGATGAAGGTGGTATGCCAGCCATTCGCGGTCTTGCGGCGGCTGGTACGGTGGGCAACGTTACTGTCGGCTGTGAGGATCATGTGCGGATCTCCGCTGCTGCCGACACGCTATCAGCAGCGCGGCCGGATGCCAACTTTCCGGCCGTCCGGCCCAGGGAAGGGCCCCGGAAAAGCCAGAGCCGATGACGTTTGAAACCAGACAAGAGGAGACGCAGGATGCCCTATTCCCCCTTCGACCTGACCGGCAAGGTCGCCCTCGTGACCGGCGGCAACAGCGGCATCGGGCTCGGCATGGCAAAGGCGATGGCCGAGGCCGGCGCCGATATCGTCATCTGGGGCACCAACGCCGCGAAGAACGCCGCCGCCGCGGAGATCCTGGCCGCGCCGGCGGGAAAGTCATGACGCTGGAATGTGATGTCGGGGAGGAGGCCGCCGTCGAAGCGGCATTCGCCCGGACGCTCGATCGTTTCGGCCGTATCGATGGCTGTTTCGCCAACGCCGGTGTTTCAGGGCGCGGTGGTCATACGTTCCTCGAAATGACCAGCGCGGAGTGGCATCGTGTCACGCGCGTCAATCTCGACGGCGCTTTCTACACGTTTCGCGCCGCGGCCCGGCATATGGTGGAGCGTGGCGGCGGCGGCGTTCTTGTCGGCACGGCATCCCTGGCAGCGATCGAGGCGGCCCCGCGATCGGAGCATTATGCCGCGACCAAGGGTGGCATGATCTCCATGGTGCGCGCGATGGCGGTGGAGTTTGCCCGCTTCGGCGTGCGGGCGCATGCCATCCTGCCAGGGTGGATCGAGACGAACATGACGGCGAATGCCGTCCATACCGAGGGCTTCCAGAAGAAGGTGCTGCCGCGCGTGCCGATGCGCCGCTGGGGTGAAGGCGACGATTTCGGCGGAATCGCCGTCTACCTCATGAGCTCGGCATCGAAATATCACACCGGAGATACGTTCGTGATCGACGGCGGATATTCGTTGTTCTGACGCAACTGCCTTCGTCGGTGTGAAACGCGTCGTGCGCCTCACACCCCGATGGGGGCGTCCACGCCGACGACCTGTCGATAGGCAGCCCTGACGTTATCCGACACGCTTTGCGTATCGTCTTTCAGATTGCGCGGCGTGATGGCGATGAACGCGATCTCCCAATCCTGGGGCACCGGTTGGCCGGGTTTCGGCAGGAACGCATGAGGCGCATTCGGCGGATTGTGGAAGTGGTCCCCGCCGCCCACCGGCGTCAGGACAGGCCGTCCGTCGGCACCGATGGAGAACGCAGACGCCTCGCCCGCGACATAAAAGGTGAACTGATCCGTCCGACTGCGCGCATGCCGGTGCAACTCGACCTTCGGCAGGAAGACAGCGGTGACCAGGCGACCGTGCCGATTGCGGCCGCCGCGCCAGGGGCCAGGGCCCGTCAGATCCATCGACGTCGGAAGCTGGTGTTCGGGACGGCCGAGCACTTGGCGCAGGGCCTCTTTGGGTTGGAAAGCGGCGATGTCGGGGCTCGCTGCACGGAGCGCGTCAAAGTCCGCGTAGACGGCTTCGATCCAGGCCAGTTCGTCCTGCGGCCAGTTGGTGATCGAGAAGCGGAATCGGGTCGTTGTCGGGCATCAGGTCGTTTCCTCCGTACGTATTGCCTGCACCGCACACGCTATCGCATGTTGCCTGCATCGCACACGCTTTCGCATGACGGCACGATGCTCCACGGCGGCGAGTATTACTGATAATTGCAAATTCTTCAAAGCCGTTACGGCAAGAAGCGCATCGAATGGGGTCATCCGCAAATCTCGTACGGGGCTTTACGAAGTATTCATACTCGGACGCGACCATGGGCCCACTTGCCCATAAGACGGATACCCTCCTCATGTTCAGCCGCTTAAAGCTCCGCACCAAGCTCGCCCTGTTGCTCGGCCTTTCGGCATGTGCCGTGATCGTATCGATCGGGATCGGCGCCCAGATGCTCCGCACCAGCATGATGGAGGATCGTGTCGACAAGCTTCGCGCCATCGTCCAGTCCACTTTGGGCGTTGCCCAGGGGCTGGACAAACAGGTCGCCGCAAACACGCTCACGCAGGAAGAGGCCGTCGGCAAACTGCGCGAGATCATCCACCTGATGCGCTTCGATGCCGGCGTCGGCTACGTTTCCATAACCACCCCCGACGGCATCGTGGTCGTGCATGGGGCCAACCCTTCGATGGAAGGCCAGTACTCGAAGAGCGCCGACAGCAGCGGGCGGCCGCTGTACTCGCTGGAAGCCGAAGTCTTGCGCAACAACGACGAAGGCGTGGTCACCTTCGCGTTCCCCAAGCCCGGCCAGACACAGGCGATCCCGAAAGTCGCCTTTGTCGCACGGTTCAAGCCCTGGAACGTGATCTTCATGGCAGGCGCCTATATCGACGATCTCGACGCCCAGTTCAGCCATTTGCTGACCCAGCTAAGCCTGGTCGGTGGCTTCATCCTGCTGCTGACGGTCGCCCTCGGCTGGCTGGTCAATCACGATATCAGCAAGATGCTGATCAGCCTGCGGACGACCATGGGTCGCCTGGCCGAGGGTGATCTATCCATCGACATTCCCGGCATCGACCGGACCGACGAGCTCGGCGGCATGGCGAAAGCGGTCGCCGTCTTCAAGGAAAACGCCATCCGCATGGACGCCTTGCAGCAGGAACAGCGGGCGGAACGCCAGCGCGCCGTGGAGGACAAGCGCAAGACGCTCGTCGGCCTCGCCGATCGTTTCGACCAGGAAGTCCGCGGCGTCGTCGAAGCCGTGGCGGCGGCTGGGGGAGAGATGGGCGCGGCCGCGCAGACCGTCAGCGGCACCGCGACCGCCGCCGTCGACCAGGCGGGCGCGGCCCTGAGCGAAGCGGACCAGGTGACCGCCAGCGTCCAGAGCGTCGCCGCGGCGATCGAGGAGATGGCCGCCACGCGGTCGGAAATCAGCCGCCAGGTCTCGCGCGCCACCAGCATCTCCCGCGAGGCGGCCGAGGAAGGGCGCCGGACCAACCAGACGGTCGCGGGGCTGTCCGCGGCCGCGCAAAAGGTCGGGGATGTGGTCAAACTCATCCAGGACATTGCCGCACAGACCAACCTGCTGGCGCTCAACGCGACGATCGAGGCGGCCAGGGCCGGCGAAGCAGGAAAGGGCTTTGCTGTGGTGGCCGGCGAGGTGAAGAGCCTGGCGACCCAGACCGCGAAGGCAACGGAAGAGATCCGCACGCAGATCGGCTCTATCCAGACGGAATCCGATGCGGCATTGAAGGCCATCCAAGGCATCTCCCAGACCGTCGGCGATGTGGAGGAGGTCGCGGCGTCGATTGCCTCGGCGATCGAGCAGCAGAGCTCTGCCATCGGCGATATCTCGGTCAACATCCAGCACGCGGCGACCGGCACGGAGCACGTGTCGCACAATCTGCGGCATTTGTCCGATCGGGTCAGCGCCAACGGCGTGGCCGCGGCGAATGTGCTGGGGGCGGCGACATTCCTGGGCGAGCAAGCCTCCGTCCTGCGGCGGGAAGTCGACGGCTTCCTGAACTCCGTGCGGGCGGCCTGACATTTCCGGCTTGCGGTCACTGGGGGGCCTCGCGCTCCGCCGGTTACCGGGCGACGCCACTCGGCAGGGGCAAGCTGGATCTGTCGGAGCGTTCCGGGCCTCCCGCGGGTGCGCACGCCCGCGGGAGGCCTGTCGGGTCGAAGTCGTGCCAATCGCCGGCCGGCCCCGGCTGCGGCCGGTGTGTCACGATCTGGAGCGCACGGGCCTGCATCACGCAACGGTTACCTTCAATCAACGTTCATTGGTCCTGAACAGAAACGCCAGAGGACTTGCCCCAGAGGAATTGCCCCAGAGGAATTGCCCCAGAGGAATTGCCAATGAACATCATTATTCTTCTCATTATTTTGATACTACTCTTCGGTGGCGGCGGGTTTTATTATGGTGGCCCCTACGTCGGCGGTGGTCTGGGGACTATCCTCATCATCATCCTGATCGTCATGTTGCTTCGAGGCGGCATATGAACGCGTTCCGCCCCTTTGTCGGGCCGGCGGTCTCTGACTTTCAGTGCTGAAAGGACATTTTTGGGCCGTTGAGGGTCAGCGCGCCCAGCCGTCCGGCTTGCATCGAGCCAGCGGCCCCAATGTGCTGGCCCGCATCGCTGGTTCCGCCGTGGTGGAATCGCCCGGCCTTGCCGGAGGACAGCTTGACCGGGTCGTCTGGCGTCAGAGCGGCATGTTTGATGGGCGGCGGAAGCGTCCGCTGCACGGGTCAGGCCATGGATGGGGGACTAGCGACCCTGCATGTGAAGCTGCTGGAAGTAGGTCCAGGCCGCTTCCCGCTGGGCAGGCGTCAGGCCCGGCACACCGCGCTGCGTCAGAAACGCATCGAACTGAGCCTGCTGTTTCGCATCGAACGCCCCCTGCCCAGGCGGCGCATCGGGGCGATGTGCGGCCAACCATGCCTCGGCCGGAGGGAACCGAACCCAACCGGGCTGCTCAGCGGTCAGGTTCACGTTGTGCCAGGCCGGATGATGCGGCGGTTTCAGCAGTTCGGGGAACTTGGTGAAGAAGGCGTCGACGAACATCACCAGGTTCCGGTAGCGGGCTGATCCGGACGGCCAGCCGTAGGCAGCGAGCGTGACACCAACGCCGATCGTTTCGATAACATCCCCCTCCGGCACCAGCGTGGGATATTCCGCGTGCGTCAATTGGCCGCCCGGAAGATACACTTTCTCCAGCGCCTCGTTCGCCGGTACCGGAACGAAATGCAGACCGGTGCCGGCCGGTGCGGTGGCGAAAAGGCGAATAGGCTTGCCGCCGAGGTAGACATTCGCCGCGATTTGTCCATGGCGCAGCTTGTCTTGCGCGATCGTCGGTTCGTTGGTCTGAAAGTCGGGCGTGATGCCCAGGATCTTGAAGATCGCTCGTGCGCTCAGGTTGGTGCCGGCGCCTTCGACATCGATGTTCACCGGCTTTCCTTGCAAGTCCGCAAGCGTCTTGATGTCCGGCCCCGCGCAGACATGCACGTCGTTGTCATACAGCTTACAGATGTAACGGACCTTCTGAATGTCCCCTGGATACAGATTGTTCGTCTGGGCGTAGGTCAGGGCGTCCGCCGCGACCATTGCCAGATCGACACCCGGCAGATGCAGCAAGTCTCCGATATTCTGTAACGACCCCTTGCCCACGACAGGGACGATCCGCATGTCGTTCGAGTTCAGCACCGATGTCAGATCGGTGGTAATTCGCATAAAGGTGCCGTCGATCTCCCCACCCATGATGCCGATCGTAATCGGTAGGGTGGGGACTGCTCCAAACGCCCGGCTACCCACCAATAACGGGGCGGCGGTGAATACCGATAGCAGACTGCGGCGGTCCATCGCGTTACCTCTCAGATAGGGCTTGAAGAAACCGACCGGCCTCGGGGTCACCGAGAGCCTCGGCGCGCTGATACCAATGACGAGCGAGCGCCGTGTCGGGCTCGATTCCGCCCATGGCGGTTTGTTTCAGGAAGTCTGGGTCATAGAGGCGTCCCACGCTGAGCGCCGCTGCACCGTTTCCCAAGGCCGCCGCGCTGGCATAGAGGCGCCGTGCGCCGGAGATATTACCAAGGGCTTCCGCCTCTTTGCCCCGCGCCAGCAAGTCGGCTGCCCGAGCGCTGGCTTGCGGCGAGGGTTTCGGCGGGGAGGCTGGGGGGGAGACAACCGGGCGCGCCGGCGCGGCCGGTTCAGGTTTCGTCGCATCCGGCGGACGATCAGAACCTTTCGCTAGCAGGGCCGACAGTTCAGTGAGTTGTTGTGGCGTCGCAGTGGAGATTATGTCCATCATCCCCGCGATCGTTTCGACCATATTATCGCCGGGTGGCGACCAGCGATGACCGGCGTCGTATTGTGCTTCCGCCTTCGCGAGCAACTCGGCGAAGCTAGGGTTGGCGGCGAACGCCGGGGGGCAGGCGGCAGCCAAAGCGAGCCAGAGCCAGAACCGCGCGTGCATCTCAAGGCTCCCAACCGTAGCCACGACCCTTTAAGCTGCTGCCCGGTATCCGGCTCCGAAGGACTGAGGCGCATCGATCCGACACGTGTCCAACGTCCCTCCCAATGAAAGCTGTTATTGTTCAAGGGGCGTAAAGCATACATCGATGGGAGGCGCACCAACAACCACAATGACGTTTGCTTGTGGCGTACAGCTTCAGTATCGGCGCAACGAATTCTGCGTTTGACTGAACAATTTTCAACCCGGCGGCGAAGGATGTTGCCAAGCTCGCTCCTTCGCCGGTCGCTGGCCCGCTGCTCCGATCCCCAAAACAGGCCTCGCCATCCGACGGGTTGCGAAGACCCACGTCGGGAGGCAGCATGACGAAGCATCGGAGACGACGGACAATGGCGGGATGGCGGGCGCGGATCGGGTTCCTGGTGCCGCCAGGCAATCCGACGGTGGAACCGGAGATGACGGAGCTCACACCCAACGGCGTCTCGGTGCACTTCACGCGCCTGTCGGCCAGCGGGCCTGCCGGAACCCATTCCGGTCAGGAGAAACGCAACCGCAGCCAGATCGCCAGCCTGGACGAGGCCACACGTTTGATGGCGATGGTTTCGCCCCAGGTCATCGTCATGGCCCACACCGCGACCAGCTATACGCTCGGCCGCGAAGCCGAGGCGGACCTGGTCCGTCGGCTGGAAAGCGCCTCCGGCACGCGATTCGTGACCGCGTTCGGCAGTGTGCTGGAGGCACTTGCCTGCCTGAATGTCCGGCGCATCGCGTATGCCACACCGTACGATGCCGCCCTGACGGAGCAGGGACGGGCACATCTGGCACTGCATGGCCTGGATGTGGTCGGCGTGGCGCGGCTGGAGGGGGTGCGCAACATCTATGAGGAAACGACGGCGCGCGCCTACGCGGTCGGCAGACAGGCCGATCGGCCGGAGGCGGAGGCGGTGTTCCTCAGCGGGACCGGGATGCCGACCCTGGGAATGCTCCAGGTTCTGGAGGACGATCTTGGGAAGCCGGTTATCTCCGCTGCCTCGGCGATGATGTGGAATGCGTTGCGGATTGCCGGCGTGCGGGCGCCGCGCCAGGGCTACGGGAGCCTGTTTCTTCGGACATGAGCCGGCTGGGCGGGACTCGTGCGCGTCATGTTGCTGAACTGCCTTCCCCGTATTTCATGCCTTCCAGCTTGATCCCATCCGGATCCAGGAAAAATACGGCGTAGTAGTCGTCATAGTATTCCGCTGCCGGATCTACGATCTCGGCTTTCAGTTCCTTGCGGAGGAAGGCGTCGAGTTCGTCCACGTCTTTCCGGCTCCGGAGGCGGAAGGCGTAGTGGTGCAACCCGACATCACCGGTGCGGTGGTTTTTGCGCTTGTCCCTTGAATCCGCGGGCGCGATCCAGAACAACGTTATGCCGTTCTTCCAGCCGATCGTGTTGCCGTAGTCGGCTTCCACCTCGAAGCCAAGGAAATCCATCAGCTTGCTGTAGAAGGCTTTGGACTTTTCGTAGTCGCCGACCCTGATCGAGATATGGTCGATACCGACGACGCGTGACATGGCGGCCCTCCATCTTATGCCTGATACAACGCTCGGCAGTCGTGCAGGTGTCATGCTGATGGCGGGTTGCTGATCCCGAGCGCTGGAACGGTATCGTCCCCCTGTTCCGCAGGGGAGACGTCGTTTTCGGGCAACCGCTGGCCACCATCGTTCTTCGTCTCCGGACCCAGCGACCGCCGCATCAGTTCGCGCCAGAACCTCCGAACCATCTCCGGCGACATCTTCTGGCCGAACCTCGACCTTTTTGAACCGGCCGCGCCGGACGATCCACGTCACCGACGCCCTGGCCTTTCGCAGCGGTTTGCGTCACATGATCGCCGGCATGTTGAAAACCGACTTTTCAGGCTATTCCGACTGCCTCGATGGCGCGATCAAGACGCCGCAGGTCGCGCTGCCCCCCAAGGAGCAGCGGCGCTTCCTTTTGCACATGCCACTGACGAGGCTGGACAAGGCAGTAACCTGGCGCCTGTCGGACGATCTGCGTGGGATGGATGACCTGGAGCAGGATGACATCGCTTTCGCTCAGCCATCCTGCTCCAGGTGTTTGTTTGATCGCGTGATTCAGACCTCCGGCGATGCCGCCTCCGGTCATCACGCTCTAGCCGGTGACGAGACGGAAACCTGCCACCCAGGCAACCACGTGCTCTGCCTACCCTGCTGCCGCGAGGCGCGGTGCGCATGCGACCTGCGGCACAAGGGATGGAAGGCGGTTGCGGCGGGCATACATGTTTAATCTTCTCTTCAGCCGCCGCTATGCGATGGCGCATCGGCTTATCGCGGGTCTGTCGGAGGCCTGTGCCATCCCGCACGGGCACAATGAGGTCGTCACTGTCACGCTTCGGCCCGCGTCACCAGCGCCTCTCGATGGGGGCGCCAACATGGTCGAGCCGTTCGAGCGAGCAAAGGCCACCTGGCACCGATGGATCGATGGTCATGTGGACCATTCCCTGCATCTCTCAGCCGATGATCCCCTGCTGGACTGGTTTGCCAGCAAGGAGCCGCACCGGCTTGAGCGAATCTTGGTGACGCCCGGCGACCCCACGACCGAGATATTGGCCCTCTGCATGATGTCGAAGCTCCAGGCGCTGTTAGCGGCAGACGGCGGACGGCTCGTTTGCGCCGCTATTCGGATCGAGGAGACGCCAACGAACACGGTGTGCTTTGACGGCGATCCGACCGCATACCTGCCGCATACCGCACCAGATCATGCCTGGTGGACGCGCGCGGACATGAGTATCAACGACCTTGCGCCGAGCGCCTCCGCTTCTGCGTGCCGGCCTCAGATGAGGGCGCCATGACATATGCCGTGAAGGAAATCTTCTATACGCTGCAAGGCGAAGGGGCGCAGGCTGGCCGGCCCGCCGTGTTCTGCCGCTTCGCCGGTTGCAATCTGTGGTCGGGACGGGAGGAGGATCGGGCACACGCAATCTGCCGGTTCTGCGATACTGATTTCGTCGGGATGGACGGCACCGGGGGCGGGCGGTTTGAAAGTGCTGCTGCATTGGCGGATGCGGTCGCGGCACATTGGCCCGGCGGCGGCGTGCCGTTCGTGGTCTGCACGGGTGGTGAGCCGTTATTGCAATTGGACGAAGCCTTGGTTGCCGCGCTACAGGACCGAAGCTTCGAAGTAGCCATCGAAACGAATGGCACCATCAGCCCCGGTCCACCTGGGATCGACTGGGTGTGCGTCAGCCCTAAGGCCGGTGCGCCCTTGCGTCTGCTGGCAGGGGATGAGTTGAAACTTGTCGTGCCGCAGCCAGACTTGGATCTGGAAAGTCTGGAGCGGCTGGATTTCAGGCGCTTCTCGGGTACAGCCGATGGACGGGCCTGATCTTGACCAAAACATGCGGCTGGCAGTCGAAATCTGCCTGCGCCGCCCGCGCTGGCAACTGAGCCTTCAGACCCACAAGATGCTTGGCATACGCTGAGCGATGCTAGCTCGGACCATTTGCCCAACGCCTCACGTTCGATGACAGCCTGCGGCGTTGGGTCACGCGCTGTTGCGAAGTGCAACCCGTACGTCCCCGAAGTCGTCACAATTACCCTGGAGGATTGCGCGGCAGCAAAAGGGGACGCACATGCGAAGTCGATGGGCTAATTTGGTGTTTGTGCTAGCGGCGGTTGCGCAGCAGCCCGCCACGGCGTCGGAGCCGGTATTTGAGCATTTCAAGGGGACCTGGAAAGTGACGCTGCTGACGCAGCACGGCGCCACCTGCTCGGCCGATGGGGTGACCTTCTCTGAAGCCGCTGACGAAAAGCCGATCAAGGCCGAGTTCGCGCTGTCCTGCGGCGATCTGAAAGGCGTGTCCGGCTTCGTCCAGATCACTGTCGATAACCCTGGCCAACAAGACGCTCTGGCGCATATGGATGCACAGGCAGCGCGAAACCATCCGGGCAAACTTTATAATGCATCCGGACGCATTTCCTGGCCGAGTCCAGACCACCTCGTGATGAAGGCGGAGCCGAGCAGCGAGGGCACGATCCAGCAATTCGATTTCACCCGCACCCCCTAGATCGCGTCAGTGGCCAGGGCGGCGCCGCCGTCGGTGGGAGCCGACCGCTAGGCAATCCGGGGAATTGTCGTCGGGGGAGCCTGCCCCGCCGGCCGGACTCCCGACCGGACCAGGCGGCAACACAGCGCCTGCGGGCGGCTACCGCGACCAAAGTAAGTTGGTCGGGTCACTCTGCGGCCGACCAGACCCAGATATCGGCTAATCCCTTGAAAAGATGGTAGCGGCGGACGGATTTGAACCGCCGACCAAGGGATTATGATTCCCCTGCTCTACCGCTGAGCTACGCCGCCATCCAAAGGGACGGCGGCATCTACGCCCCCGACCCGCCGTCGTCAACCACCTCGTACCAACTTCTGCACCCCCAGCAAGCGCACCAGCGTCCCGTCATCCGCCTGCCCGGTCACCGCCTCTGGCCGCCAATGCCGCTGAAACGCCCGCAGTACCGAGGACAAAGCCGGGTCCAGCGCCCCCTCCGGCGCCACGCGATACCCGATCTCCTGCAACGCCGCCCGCACCGGCCGCAGCGTCACCGCGTCCCGGATCGCCCCCCGGACCCCCAGGTCCGGCGCGTCGGCCGGCCACAGCCCGACCCCATTCTCCGCCAGGCCCTGCCAGTCGAACAGCTCGCCAGGGTCCTCCTTCCGGTCCGGCGACACATCACTGTGTGCCACCACGTTCCGCGCCGGGATCGGATGCCGCGCCAGCACCCCCAGGCATAGGTCGCACAGTGCCGCCATCTGCAGCATCGGGAAGTCGCGGTAGCCCCATTCATGCCCCGGATTGACGATCTCGATCCCGATCGACCGCGCGTTCAGCGTCGCGTGCCCCCGCCAGTGCGAGACACCCGCATGCCAGGCCCGCCGCTCCTCCGGCACCAGCCGGAACACCATCCCGTCCTCATCGACCACGTAATGCGAGGACACTTGGGCCGTCGGATCGCGCAGCCGGTCCAGCGCGTCCTGCGCCGTCTTCATGCCGGTGTAATGCAGGATCAGCATATCCACCGGCGCCCCGCCCCGCTCATCGTGGTTCGGGCTGGGCAGCTCCGTGATCGGCAGGGAAGGCCGGGCGGAAACTGGACGAGACACAACGGGAACCACTCGCAAATAAGGCGGTGGCGCCCGTTCGCTCAAAGCCCACGCTCCCGCTTGATGCGGTCCCAGGCAGCGTTGATCCGGGCGACCTTGTCACTGGCGCGGGCGATGAATTCCGCAGGCACGCCACGGGCGGCGAGCGAGTCCGGATGGTTCTCCCGCATCAGCCGCTTCCAGGCGGTGCGCAGCTCGTCTCCGCTGGCGCTGCGCGGCATCCCCAGCTCCCGATACGCGTCATCCGCCTGGGCCGGCGTCGCAGGCGGCGGTGTGGTGCCGAACGCGCGATCCCAGGAAATCTGATCCAGCCCGAACCGGCGGTGCACCCGGCGCAGGAAGTCCTGCTCTCGGATGTTCAGCGGCCCGTCCGAGCGCGCGATGACGAACAGGCGTTCAGCACCTGCTCCAGCACGCCGCGATTGTCGGCGAAGCTTTCGGCCAGTTGCGCTGCATAGGTCTCGAAGCTTTCGCTGCTGTCGCGTGCCTGGTCGAACATCCGCCCGATCCCAGCGGCAGATGCCGGAGGCACCCGGAACTGCCGCTTGAACGCATCGATCTCAGCCCGCTTCACCGGCCCGTCGCATTTCGCCAGCTTGGCGGCCAGGGCGGTGACGGTGATGGCGAAGACCTCATCCCGCCGGCCGAACATGCCGGCGACGCGCGCCTGGTTGAACCCTGGCGGCGGCGCCGAGCGGCGCATCACGTTCACGTTGCCGGAGTCGGCGGCATGGCCCAAGGCCGCGCCGATCACCGCGCCATACGGGCCGCCCACGAAGAAGCCCGCGGTGCCGCCGATGATCTTACCCCAGTATCCCATCGCCTGACGTTACCATGACGAGCCGGACTGGAGCAAAGCACGAACGACAACGCCCTTTATCAAGCCTGCATAACGCTGGGGTCTTGCAACCGCGTGTCCTGGCCGACGACCGGATCGGCGATCGCAGCCTCCAGGCTGGCCACGCCCTTCCATTCCTCTGCCGGCCGGGACGCCTCGCCGGGCTGGATCTGGTCGATGCCCCAGTAGATCTCCAGCCGGTGATTGTCCGGATCCCGGAACTCCACCGCAATCTGCACCCCCGCTCGGCGACGTCCCTCGAAATCGAGCGGCACGTTGTGCTTGCGCAGATGCGCCCTGGCGCGGAACACGTCGTCCAGCGTTGGCACCTCGAACGCAAGGTGGTGCATCCCGGCATCGGATGGGTTCGGCCCCTGCGCCTTGAACAGCGCGATGCCGTGATGATCCGGATTGCAGCGCAGGAACACCGCGCCACCCGGCATCATCGAATCGTCATACTCATCCGAAACTTCGAAGCCCAGCACCTCGGTATAGAAGCGCTTGGAGGCCTGGATATCCGCGACATACAGCGCGATATGGCCGATCTTGCCAAGTTGGAACGAGGGTTTGCCAGTTTGGGCATTCATCACGTCGTCTCCCTAGGTTTGCGGTGATCATAGACAAAACGCGACGTCGCTGCACTGGATCGTGCTATCGCTCGCCGCGCCGCCGCGGCCTATAATCCGGCGCATGACCCAGCCCGCTCCGTTTCCGGACCGAAAGGCCGGATTTGCCCGTCTTCGCCAGCTGGCTCAGCGGCCGGACGGGGACAAGATCACGCCGCTGTTCGCCGCCGATCCGAAACGCGCCGAACGCCATACCGTGGCGTTCCAGGACCTGACGCTGGATTACTCCAAGACGGCGATCGACGACACGGCGCTCGACGCCCTGTTCGCCCTGGCCGAAACTGCGGGGCTGGAGGATTTCCGCCGCCGCCTCTTCGCTGGTGAGCCGGTCAACGAAACCGAACACCGCGCCGCCATGCACATGGCCCTGCGCGCCCCGGCGAGTGCGGGCCTGAAAGCCATCATGCCCCGCGGCACGGAAGACGCCGCCGGCATGGCCGCCGCCGAACGCGACAAGATGAAAGCCTTCGTCACCGCGGTGCATGAGGGCCAGCTCAAGGGCGCCACCGGCCAGACCTTCACCGACGTGCTGACGATCGGCATCGGCGGCTCCGATCTCGGCCCCCGCGTCGCCACCGAGGCGTTGACCATCGGCCGCACCGACTCAGAAGCTCAACGCGCATTTCCTGTCCAACGTCGACGGCCATGCCTTTGCCGAGGTGACCAAGGACCTCGATCCGGCTCGCACGCTGGTGCTGGTGGCGTCGAAGACGTTCACGACGCTCGAAACCTCGATGAACGCCGCCACCGCGCGCGCCTGGGTGACGGGCAAGCTGGGCGAAGCGGCGGTAGCCTCGCACTTTGCCGCGCTGTCCACCAACATGCCGGCGGTCAAGGCGTTCGGCATGAACCCCGAGCGGGTGTTCGCCTTCCAGGACTGGGTGGGCGGGCGCTACTCGCTGTGGTCGCCGGTCGGGCTGGTGATCCCGCTGGCGGTGGGCTGGGAGAAGTTCCAGCAGATGCTCGATGGCGCCTGGGCCATGGACCAGCACTTCCGCGACGCACCGCTGCGCCAGAATTTGCCGGTGCTGCTGGGCCTGGCCGGCATCTGGAACACCAACGCGCTGGGCTGCGGCAGCCTTTGCATCCTCGCCTACGATGACCGCCTTCGCCGCCTGCCCGCCCATCTCCAGCAGGTGGAGATGGAATCGAACGGCAAGCACGTCGTCCTGGCCGGCACGCCGACCGAGTGGGACACCTGCCCCGTCCTGTTCGGGGAGCCTGGCACCAACGCCCAGCACAGCTTCATGCAGTTGGTGCATCAAGGCACGCGGAAAGTGCCGGTGGATTTCATCCTCGCCGCCAACCCCGATCACGGCCATCCCGACGCCCACCGCGCCCTCGCCGCCAACGCCTTCGCACAGGCCGAGGCATTGATGGTGGGCCGCCCGGAAGCTGCGATCCGCGCCGAAATGCAGGCCAAGGGTTCACCTTCCGCCGAAATCGACGCCATCGCCCCGCACCGCGTGGCGATGGGAGAACGCCCGTCCAACACGATCCTGTTCGACCGGCTGACACCCTTCGCACTGGGCCGGCTGATCGCACTCTACGAGCACAAGGTCGCCGTGCAGGGCTGCATCTGGGGTATCGACAGCTTCGACCAATGGGGTGTGGAGCTCGGCAAGCAACTCGCCAGCGGCATCCTGCCGGAACTGTCCCCCGGCGCGGCCGCCGGCCATCACGACGGGTCGACATCGGGGCTTATCGCGCGGTTCAAGGCACTGCGCGGGAGAGAAGTAGGCGCCCCCGTTCCGCGTCATGGCGGGCAAAGCAGGGTGTGCGAAAACTCGAATGCCATCGGGCCGGGGAGAATGAAATTCTCCGCCTGATGGCGGTGGCCAGCCCCTCATGTCATGGCCGGCCATGGCAGGGTGATGCATCCTGCCACATTGTTCCTCGCAGCCGCTTATCCGGCCAGCACGTGACCATTGGTCCAAACCCTGGGCGGTTGCACGTTTACCGGACTATATAAGACGCTGATTTTCCTGAGATATAGGCGCATTTCAGTCAAGTGATTTCGCTTTGAAAGCGACGAGGCGCTTCAATTCACGCCAAAGCGGGCGCGCCAAATGACAGGGAGACCGACCATGCGTATCCATCGACGCAAGTTGTTGAAGCTTTCGGGCGCCAGTACGCTGGCTGCGGGCGGCCTGGCCGGAATCCTCGCCTCCCGACGGGCTCCCGCCTTCGCCCAGGGAACGTCGTTGCACTGGCTGAAGTTCGTCGATTTCGTTCCGGTCTCAGACCAGCTCCTCAAAGGCATGTTGAAGGACGAATGCCAAAAAGCGCTCGGCATCTCGCTCAGGGTTGAAACCATCAATGGCGACGGGGTGCAGGCGCGTATCACGTCGGCGATCCAGTCAAAGACCGGACCCGACATTATGATGGCGGTCAGCAACTGGGCGCAGCTCTATGCCGAAAATCTTGTCGACGTCAGCGACGTCGCCGAAGAGGTCGGCAAGGCGCAGGGTGGCTATTTCTCGACCGCGCGCGCCGTCGCCAATGACGGCAAGAAATGGATCGCGATGCCCTACACGATCCTCGGCGTCCTGTTCGCCAACCGCACTTCATGGTTCGCGGAGGAAGGCATCACGCCAGACACATTCCCAAAGACCTGGATCGACTACCGTGCGGCCGGAAAGAAGCTCAAAGCCAAAGGGCGGCCGCTTGGTCAGACATTGGCTCATGCGTTCGGTGACGGGCCAGCCTTTTGGTACCCCTATCTGTGGTCCTGGGGCGGCAAGGAGGTCGAAGCCGACGGCAAGACGGTGGTGCTCAACAGCAAGGCGACCGTCGAGTCGGTCAAGTTCGCGGTGGACTTCTGGAAGGACGCCTACGACGAGGGCGCCATGTCATGGGACGATGCCGGTAACAACCGCGCCTTCCTCGCGAACGCGATCAGTTCCACCAGCAACGGTGCTTCAATCTATCTGCTGGCACGCAGCAAGCCCGAGACCTACATGTCGGAGAAGGGGAAGCAGATCAAGGACGACATCTTCCATTCACCGCTGCCGAGCGGTCCGGCCGGCCAGTTCAGCTATCACGTGCCGTTCTCAAACCTTGTCCCCACCTATGGCAAAAACCAGAATGCCGCCAAGGATTTCTTGCGTTGGTTCCACTCTGAAGAGGTCTACGACATCTGGTTCACTTCGCAGCAGGGCTTCTCGGTGGGCACAACCAAGCAGTGGGAGAACCACAAACTGTGGAATGACGACCCGGTGATGGCACCGTTCCGTACTG
>CAVYTN010000006.1:0-154947 GCA_963771475.1 uncultured Alphaproteobacteria bacterium
AGTCAAAGCCGACGCCGTCAAGAAGGAAGTCGATGCTCTGAACCAGCGGTGGAGCGGCTGGTCGTATGAGATCGGGTCCTGGAAGGAGAAGTCGCTGGTGCCGACAGTCGACGACCTGAAGGCAGAGGAACCGAAGAAACCGGCGCGTCGGATGCGGCCCCCTCGGGCGCGCCTGCCGATTCCGCGACCCCGCCGATGGCGACTGGCTCCGACCCGGTGGCGAAGTGACCGACCGCGAATACCCGACGCGGCCGTTTATCGGCATCGGGATCGTCGTCATCAAAGAGGATCACGTGTTGTTGTGCCAGCGCGGCAAGCCGCCCAATGTCGGGAGTTGGACCCTGCCCGGCGGCGCGCAGGAACTCGGCGAAACCTGCGAACAGGCCGCTCGGCGCGAATTGCTGGAGGAGTGTGGGCTGGAGGTCGGACCCCTGCATTTCTGCGCCCACGTCGACACGATCCGCCGCGATGAGGACGGGCGCATCCGCTTTCACTACACGATCCTCGATTTCGCCGCCCGCTGGGTCGCCGGCGATCCGGTCGCCGGGTCGGATGTCATGTCGGCCGAATGGGCACCGATGGATGCGCTGGAGCCTTACGACCTGTGGTCGGAGGCGCACCGGATCATCGACATCGCGCGGCGGTTGGTGGGGTGATCCGGTTCGGGGTGGCCGCGATGGCCCGAGTCGCCGTTCGCGGCGCTCAGAGTCGCGGCTGGTCCGGGAGCGGCAACGCAGTTGGTGACAGTCGAATCGGTCGTTGCGCTGAAGGGACGATGTTGCCTGTTGTCCCGGCCCAGCCTGTCCCGCCACAAGCGGCGTCTCGTCGGATCAATCACTTGCGACCGGGCCCGCTGCAGCAAACCGAGCCGCTCCACGGTGTGGCGGCATCAGGCGCACGCCGAATAGCACGAATTTCGCTCATTGAGCCACGCTGTCACAGTGCCGACATATCAACAGTGCCAGACTTGGTGTATCGCTTGGCCCAGGGAGCATAAAAGGGGACCCTGACAGGGACCCAAAGCGGAAGAAGGGAGACTCAATCAAAAGTTGTGAACTCAGCCAGTTGCCGTTGACTTGACGTTTGGAGATCTTGACTTCGCGACCACGGGAGATTGCCGTTTGCTCGACAGCAGTATGAACTACCCGTCACTGGTGCTGAATGCGGACTTCCGGCCGCTGTCCTACTTCCCCCTCTCCCTATGGTCCTGGCAGGATACGGTGAAGGCGGTGTTCATGGACCGCGTCAACGTCCTGAACGAGTATGAGGTCGTGGTCCACTCCCCGCGGCTGCAGATGAGACTGCCCAGCGTGATCGCGCTGAAGGACTATGTGCAGGCGCTGCGGACGCCGGCTTTCACGCGGTTCAATGTGTTCCTGCGCGACCGGTTCCATTGCCAGTATTGCAACAGGCACACCCCGTCGTCGGACCTGACGTTCGACCACGTGATCCCCCGCAGCAAGGGCGGCCGCACGGGGTGGGAGAATGTCGTTGCCGCCTGCTGCGCCTGCAACCTGCGCAAAGGCGACCGGCTGCCGAAGGAATGCAGCATGGTCCCCCGCATCACGCCACGCAAGCCGACGAACTGGGAATTGCAGGAGAACGGCCGGACCTTTCCGCCGAACTACCTGCACCACAGTTGGCGCGACTACCTCTACTGGGACGTGGAACTGGATACCTCCGGCGACTAAAGCGTGATGACCGAAGGTGGGATCACCGGAGGTCTGAATCACGCGATCAAACAAACATCTGGAGCAGGATGGCTGAGCGAAAGCGATGTCATGCTGCTCTGAGCGCCGGGCAACACGCCGCCCCCTGCCCAAGCGCCCCAATCCGTGCATCATCCCCTCATCCAATGTGACGAGGAGGAAATCACCATGCTGAAATCCGGCATCTCCATGTTCTTTACCGACTATTCGATCAGCCCATCCGAGATTGGGCAGGCGCTGGAGGCGCGCGGGCTTCGAATCGGTCTGGGCGCCCGAACACTCCCATATCCCGCTGTCGCGCAAATCGCCGTTTCCCGGCGGCGGTGACCTGCCGAAGAAATACTACGACGCGATGGACCCGTTCGTGACGCTGACCGCGGCGGCGGCGGCAACCAAGACGCTGAAGGTCGGCACCGGCGTCTGCCTGGTCGCCCAGCGCGATCCGATCCAGACGGCAAAGCAGGTGGCGAGCATCGACACGATCTCGGGCGGCCGCTTCCTGTTCGGCATCGGCAATGGCTGGAACCAGGACGAGCTGGAAGACCACGGCGTGAAATTCGCGGATCGCCACAAGGTCGCGCGCGAGCGGGTCGAGGCGATGAAGGCGATCTGGACCCAGTCCAAGCCCGAATACCATGGCGAGTTCGTCAATTTCGACCCGATGATGACCTGGCCGAAGCCGGTGCAGAAGCCGCATCCGCCGGTGATCGTGGGCGGCGCGTTCCCCTACTCCGCCCGGCGCGCGATCCGCTACGGCGATGGCTGGATTCCGCAGGCTGCCCGCGGCGGCTACAGCGAGATCGGCGACCTGATCCCGGAATTCCGCAAGATGGCCCAGCGAAGCCGGGCGCAACCCCGATGAGATCGCCATCACCGTCTGGTTCCCGAAGCGCGACGCCGACATGATGAAGCGCTACATGGACCTCGGCGTCGAACGCGTCGTGTTCAACGTCGAATCCGTTCCAGCCAAGGACGCGATTCCGGTGATCGACGAAATCGCCGAATTCATGACCAAGGTGAACGGCTGAGACGGCTGAAAGGCGATCGGCGGCGGCGGCTCAGGCCGTCCCTGGTCTCCTAGAGCAGGATGACATCGCCTTCGCTCAGCCATCCTGCTCTAAGTGTTTGATCGCGGGACCTCCGGCGATCGCCTCCGGTCATCACGCTCTAGGTCGTTCCCTTGGGGGGGCCGCCGCCAGGACCCGGCGCAGCGGCTCCACCAGCAGCAGGGCCGCCCCGCCGGTAACGGCCATGAGCAGGAAAACCATCCCGCCCTGGCGCGCATAGACCCAGCCGGCGATCAACATCATCAGCCCCGTCGGCGCCCCATACCCCAACGCCGAATGCACCGCCTGGGCCGTCGCCGCTCGGTCCGGCGGCACGAAGCGGGACAGCAGGAGCATCGCCGAGAGGTGCTGCATGGCAAAGGTCGCCGCATGCAGCGGCTGGATCAGCGCCATGACGGGGACCGGCAGTGCAAAGGCCGTCAGGCCCCAGCGCACCACCGACGCCGAAGCCGCGCATGCCGTCAGCCCAGCCGGTCCCAGCCAGCCTATCAGCCGCCGGCCGCGGGCGAACAACAGAATCTCAGCGATGATACACTCGGCCAGCAGCAATCCGATCACAGTGTCGCTGATGCCCTGGGACCGCCAATACAGCGCGGCGAAGCCATAGAAGGCAGCATGCGCGCCCTGGATCAGCGCGGTGCAGCCCAGCGCCAGGCGGAATCCGGGGATACGAAACAGGCTCGCGGCCGAGGCCAGGTTCGGTGCCACCCGCCCCGATGCGACCTCGGGCAAAGCGAGGCTGAGCGCCGCGGCGATGCCGTAGCCCGTCGCCTGCAGCCACGGCACCAGCCATGACCCTGCCCGCCCAAGCAGCCATCCGGACGCAGCCGTGGTCAGCATGAACGTGGCGGACCCGACAGAGCGCACCGGGCCGTATTCGATCCGGCCCTCGCGCGCCAGGGCCAGCGCGAGGGAGTCGGTCAGCGGGTTTATCGCGCTCGCCGCCAGGCCCTGCACCGCGGCGATCAGCATGATCACCGCAAAGCCGGCCGCGAGTACGTAGGACAGGCCCAGTCCCGAGGCGACGGCGGCGGCGAACAGCAGCACCGGACGCCGCCGGCCGATCCAGTCGGCGACCGATCCCCAGGCCGGACCGGCGAGCACGCGCAGCAGCGCCGCCGCGGACAGGACCTGGCCGATCTGCGCCGGCACCAGGCCGCGATCGGCGAACCACAGCGGCATGAAGGCATTGACCGCATTCGCCGCGAAATACGCACCGAAGAACGCCGCGACCCGGACCGCCGCGGAGACCGGCCGCATCAGCCCGGGACGCTTCAGCCAGCCTGGATCGAAGCAGCGACGTCCCGCACCTTGCGCGCCATCGCCGCGATCCCGTTGCCACGGTTGGTCGACAGCGCCTCCAGCAGGCCCATATCCTTCAGGAAGACAGGGTCGGTGGCCAGGATCTCCGCGGCCGTGCGGCCGGAATAGACCCGCAGCAGAAGGGCGACGAGGCCCGAGACGATCGCCGCGTCCGACAGGCCGGCGAAGAACAGTTTGCCGTCGCGCGGTGCGGCCTCCATCCAGACGCGGCTCTGGCAGCCTGGCACCCGATGCGCGTCATTGGCCCAGTCATCGGGGAAAGGCGGCAGCTTGCGGCCCATGTCGATGATGAACTGGTAGCGATCCATCCAGTCGTCGAACAGCTCCAGCTCATCGGTAATGGCCGTGATCGCCTCGGCGGCGGTGGCTTCCTCGGGCTGCACGAAAGGGTCGGTCATGGGGGCGATGTGCGGGGCCGCGCCGGTCCCGTCAAGGAGGCTGCAGCGCCGACGCAGGACGAGGTATTAGGCCCTGAGGCAGATTTCCCGGTTTGTCCCCGGCTTATTCCAGATCGTAGCGGATCGGCACGGTGACGCTCTGCAGAGGCTGCGCCATGCTGGATGGGAACGGCGGCAGGCGGGCGCCGCGCACCATCGCCATCGCCGCCTGGTCGAGCCCGCGATTGCCGCTGCTGCGCTGCACCGAGACGTCGACGACCTGACCGTCAGGCCGCACGTTGAAGCGGATCACCACGATACCCCGGACGTTCCGTAGCCGCGCATCCGTGGGCGAGGTGCGGTGCTGGACCAGCCAGTCGCTGACGTTGGCCGCCCAATCCGTGTCGATATGGACAGGCTTGTCGAACTTGGGCGCACCGGCGGGCGATGGCGTCACCGAAGCCCGAGGCGGCGCGTTTGGTGTCGGCTGGACCGAGGGTGTCCAGACCTTGGGCAGGGGTGGGATGGCAGCAGGCGCGGACGGTGCCCCGGCGGGGGGGTGCGGCAAGATCTGAGGCGACGGCGTCAGGCTGGTCGGTGGTTCGGGTTTGGCCGGAGACCTCGGTTCTGATGTCGGGTTGGCCTGAGGCCCCGCGTTGAGCCGTTCTGACGCCAGCGGCGGGGCGGCAGGCGGTTCGGCGAACACGAACCGAACTGTCGAGGGCCCTGGCGCAACGTCGCCAAAATGCGGCGACCGCGATATCAGCAGCAGAACCAGCAAGATAATGAAATGGGTGCCGAAAGAGACCCCCACTTTGGTCGCGATACGGCGCGATGCGGGAGGCACCCCGGCATCCAAATGATCCTCGGGGGATACCGATGGTGCGGCACGCGGCGCCTCGGGCGGCGCATCGGGAAACACGCAGATCGCCGTCCGCCATCCATTCGAAGCCTGGTTGGGATCGGAATCCTGGGCATACGATCTGTCGGCGCGCAACGTGCTCGTCATGGCCCGTCGAGCCGATCCTGACCGGGATCGGCTGGATTGCGCGAGCGCGCCGACAGCGCCGGCGCGCCACATTGGTTCTGAACCGCCATCAACACCAAACGTGTCAGACCAGGCCCAACTTCCTGGTTTCAGGAGGTCATCCGGCACGATCACAAATGCGTCAACCAAGATCTGATATTTTGTAACTAATACGGTCTAAGTAATTGGAAAACATATTCCAACCGACCGCCGTGAGACACGTGCGGCGCACCGCGAACGGAAACCGCCGCGACTCGCGCCTGACACGATCGGCGCCGGGCCGGCAGACACGGCATGCGAATCGGGCCGGCCCGGCGCGATGCCGGGCCGCGGTTACAGAATGAACCGGCTCAAATCACCCTTCTGCGCCAGCGGCGCCACCCGGTCGGCGACATAGGCGGCGTCCACGGTGAATGTCTCGCCGGACCGGTCGGTGGCGGTGAAGCTGATGTCTTCCAGCAGCCGCTCCAGCACCGTATGCAACCGCCGAGCGCCGATATTCTCGATCTTGTCGTTGATATCGGCGGCGAGGTCGGCCAGTGCGTCGACCGCGTCGTCGCGGAAATCGAGCGTGACCTTCTCCGTTCCCAGCAAGGCCGAATACTGCTTCAGCAGCGAGTGCTCCGGCTCCGTCAGGATCCGGCGCAGGTCTTCCCGCGACAGCGGCGATAGTTCGACGCGGATCGGCAGCCTCCCCTGCAACTCCGGCAGCAGATCCGACGGCTTGGCCAGGTGGAACGCGCCCGAGGCGATGAACAGGACATGGTCGGTCTTCACCAGGCCATATTTGGTGTTCACCGTGGTGCCCTCGATCAGCGGCAGCAGGTCGCGCTGCACACCCTCACGGGACACATCGCCGCCGCGGAAACCGCCTTCCGTTGTGCGGGCGCAGATCTTGTCGATCTCGTCGATGAAGACGATGCCGTTGTTCTCGGCATGCGCGAGGGCGTCCTTGGTCAGTTGCTCGTTGTCCAGCAGCCGGTCCGCTTCCTCGGCTTCCAGGAGGCGGCGGGCGTCGAGGACCTTCATGCGACGCTTCTGAATCGGGCGGTTGCCCATCAGCCCCTTCATCATCTCGGTCAGGTTGATCACCTGGCCGGGCGGCATGCCGGGGATGTCGAAATTGCCGATCGGCGTGCCAGCGGACTCGCTGACCGCGATCTCGATCTCCTTGTCCTCAAACTCGCCGTTGCGCAGCATCCGGCGGAATTTCGAGCGGGTGTCGGCGGCCGCTTCCTCGCCCACCAGGGCGGTGATCAGCCGCTCCTCAGCGTTGGTTTCGGCCTTGACCTGGACTTCCTTGCGGCTGGCGTCACGCAGCATGTTCAGGCTGGCATCGACCAGATCGCGCACGATGCTTTCCACGTCGCGGCCGACATAGCCAACCTCGGTGAACTTGGTGGCCTCGACCTTCAGGAACGGTGCCTGCGCCAGTTTCGCCAGACGGCGGGCGATCTCGGTCTTGCCGCAGCCGGTCGGACCGATCATCAGGATGTTTTTCGGCACCACTTCCTCGCGCAGGTCCTCCGGCAACTGCTGGCGGCGCCAGCGGTTGCGCAGCGCGATGGCGACGGCACGCTTCGCGTCGTCCTGCCCGACGATGAAGCGGTCAAGCTCCGAGACGATTTCCCGGGGCGAATAGGTTGGAATGTCCATATGTCAGATCGATTCGATGATGATATTGCCGTTGGTATAGACACAGATATCGGCTGCGATCTTCATCGCGCGGCGCGCGATTTCCTCTGCCGACAGATCCGGCACCGACATCAGCGCCCGCGCCGCCGCCAGAGCAAAATTGCCGCCTGAGCCGATGGCGATCACGCCGTCCTCCGGCTCCAGCACGTCGCCGTTGCCGGTCAGCGTGAAGCTGCGATCCTTATCGGCGACTGCCATCATCGCTTCCAGCCGGCGCAGGTAACGGTCGGTGCGCCAGTCCTTCGCGAGGTCGACGCAGGCGCGTTCAAGCTGGTTGGGATAGCGCTCGAGCTTGCTCTCCAGACGCTCCAGCAGCGTGAACGCATCGGCCGTCGCCCCGGCGAAGCCTGCGACCACGCTGCCGCTGCCGATCCGGCGCACTTTGCGCGCGTTGCCCTTGACGATCGTCTGACCCATGCTGACCTGACCGTCACCGGCCATCGTGACTTTGCCATCCCGCCTGACGCACAGGATGGTTGTGCCGTGCCACCCGATCGGGTCGGCAACGGCGGAAGGGTGGTTTTGCATCGCGGCAACATGGCGATCCGGGATGCCGGCGGCAAGACCGCCCGGTCAACCGGCTCGTTGCCGCCCTTGCGGCATTGCCCTTGCGGCATGCCCTGGGCATTGGTGAGCCGTCGGCGGTGGCGAGCGTGGAGGCGATGGCGTTCCGCCTGCCGCCGAACGATGCGGACTCCCTGGCAGCGGCGTTGGCGACCCTGCTGGAGGATCCGGCGCGGGCGCAAGCCATGGGCGCCGTCGCCTGTCAGCGCGCGCGCCGTTTCACCTGGGATGCCGTCGGCGCTCGGCTGCATGCCGAGATCGGGCACCTGGGACTGTAGAACGGATCTCGTCCTCTTCCCCTGGCGCCTGCCACGCCGTAAGCATTGTGGCAGCAGCATTGTGGCCGCAGCAGTGGCCTGGGCCAGTTGGGGATTTCGTATGGCGCGTAAGCTTCGGGTCGCGGTCCAGATGGACCCCATCGAGAGCATCAACATCGATGCCGATTCCACCTTCGCGCTGATGCTGGAGGCGCAAGCGCGCGGCCATGAGCTGTGGCATTACGAAGTCCGCCACATGGGGCTGAAAGAGGGAGTCTCGGGTCCCGACGGCGGCAAACGGATGGAGCGCCTGTTCGCCCGCGGCCACGCCGTGAAAGTCGCCCGCCGCCACGGCGCGCATTACGAATTCGGGACCATCGAGACACTCGACCTCGGCACCATGGACGTCGTGCTGATGCGTCAGGACCCACCCTTCGACATGGCCTATATCACCGCGACCCATATGCTGGAGCATATTCAGCCGCACACGCTGGTGGTGAACGATCCGGCCTCGGTGCGGAACGCGCCCGAGAAGATCCTGGTGACGCATTTCCCCGACCTGATGCCGCCCACCCTGGTGACCTGGGATCCCGATCGCGATCCGGCAGTTCCGCGCCGAATATCAAGGACATCATCGTCAAGCCGCTGTTCGGCAACGGCGGTGCCGGCGTGTTCCGCATCAAGCCGGATGACGAGAACCTCGGCTCGCTGCTGGAGATGCATTTCGCCCGTTCCCGCGAGCCACTGATGATCCAGCGCTATGAACCGGCGGTGCGCCGCGGCGACAAGCGCATCATCCTGGTCGACGGCGAACCGGTGGGTGCCATCAACCGCGTCCCCGCGGCAGGAGAAGCCCGGTCCAACATGCATGTCGGCGGAAGGCCGGAGAAATCGCCGCTGACCGACCGCGACCGGGAGATCTGTGCGGCGATCGGTCCGACGCTGCGCGATCAGGGTCTGCTGTTCGTCGGTATCGACGTCATCGGCGACTACCTGACGGAGATCAACGTCACCTCGCCCACCGGCCTGCAGGAGATTGCCCGCTTCGACGGCGTGCATATCGAAAAGGCGATCTGGGACTGGATCGAGGAGAAGGTCGGCGAGGAGAAGGTCGGCGAGGAGAAGGCCGGCGCCGCGTAGGCGCCTTCGCAACACCAAGGGAGAAACACCCATGAAAGTCATTCGTTCCTCGGCGCGGAAGACCAACCGCGCGCCGGCGTCCAACTTCACCGGGACGGTTTTCTCGGACGAGGTCGTGGCCGGCACCACCCCGTCGCGCATGCGCGCCTCCGTCGTGTCCTTCACGCCCGGCGCGCGGACGGCCTGGCACAGCCACCCGGTCGGACAGACGCTGTTCTGCCTGTCAGGCGCCGGCCGGGTTCAGAAGGAAGGCGAGCAGGTGCAGGAAATCCGCGCGGGGGACACAGTGATCATTCCCCCGAACGTGCGCCACTGGCATGGGTCTGCGCCGGACAAGCTGTTCAGCCACCTCGCGATGTCGGAGCTGAACGACAAGGGCGAAGGCACGGCGTGGTTCGAGCACGTGTCGGATGAGGATTACAACGCGGCGCCCGCGCCGGTGGGCTGAGAATACTGGGCGGGGGACGGGGCAGCCGTGGTGCCTGGATCGGCTGTGTAAAATCTCACACGGAGGCGGCCGCTTTGCGGCCTAACGGAGGGTTCCGGAGGGCACGGAGTCATTGTGGCGCCGATGCCGCCCCCCTGCTAGCCGGACGGGGGCGGATCCACCGCTCTCGACGCGTTGGGGCACGTAGACCAGCACTATTCGTTCTGGCTTACCCGGTGGCTGCCGCCACGCGCGAAGCGCCCGACAACTATCGGGTCGGGTCCACTCTGGCGTCGATCGTGTGCCACCGCCATGTAATCAGGGTCTCCGTGCCCTCCGGAACCCTCTGCTAGGCCGCGAAGCGGCCGCCTCCGTGTGAGATTTTACATGGCGGTCCAAAGCCGATCCGCCGCAGATAAAACGCCGGACAGCTATGGGCGCCCGGCCGAACCTGCTACGGCTCCCCCTCCGAACCGCTAAGCCGCCGCCAGACACCCGTCCGCTTTGAGCACCCGCTTCGTCGACGCCGGATGCTTCAGCAGCATCTTCGCTGGCCGCACCGGCCGGCGCACCAGTTCCCCGCCGCAGTTCGGGCACGTGCCCTTCAGCCGCGTCTCCGCAGCAATCCGCGCAGAATGTGCATTCATAGGTGCAGATCCGAGCCTCGAGGCTGTCGGGCGGCAGGTCACGGTCGCAGCATTCGCAGTTGGGACGCAGATCAAGCATCGGGTTCCCTCGTCATTCCGCGGCCGCCGCCACCGCCGGCGGCCGCGTCGATCGAGAACCCTTCATAGCCGTTCGCCGCGATCCTGTCGCACTTCTCCCGATACGCGCCGACGCCGCCGATATAGGGCATGAAGACGCGCGGCTTGCCCGGGATGTTGGCGCCCATGTACCAGGATGCCGCCGCGGATAGAGCGTCTTGTCGGCGACCTCGTTGACATGCATCGACCCAGTCGTCCTCGGCCTGCCTGGGTCGGCCTCGATGCAGCCGGCTGGCGCTGTCCGCAGTCGTGCGAGGCAGTCGGCGATCCAGTCGACGTGCTGCTCGATCGAGACGATCATGTTGCTCAGCACCGACGGGCTGCCCGGCCCGGTGATCATGAACAGGTTGGGAAAGCCGGCGGTCATCAGGCCGAGATAGGTGCGCGGGCCCGCCTCCCACTTCTGCGCCAGCGTCTCGCCGTCGCGGCCGCGGATGTCGATGCGGGTCAGCGCGCCGGTCATCGCGTCGAAGCCGGTGGCGAAGACGATGGCGTCGAACTCGTAGTCCGCGCCGCCGGCGCGCAGGCCGTCGGGCGTGATCGCCTCGATCGGCGTCGAGCGGACATCGACCAGGTCGACGTTCGGCCGGTTGTAGGTCTCGTAATAGTCGGTATCGACGCAGATGCGCTTGGTGCCGATCGGATGGTCCTTCGGCGCCAGCAGCTCGGCCGTCACCGGATCCTTGCACGATCGCGCGGATCTTGCTCGCGCACGAACTCGGCCGCGGTGTCGTTCGCCTCCTGGTTGAAGATCAGGTCGTTGAACGCGGCCATGAAGGTGGTGCCGCCGCTCGCCCAGCGCTCCTCGTAGATCCGCTCGGCGCTCCTCGTCGGAGACCTCGACAGCGCCGAGAAGTCGTTCGGATTGGCGAGGATGCCGTTGCGGGTCGATCCGCGCCTCGGCGCGCTGCTGCGGCGATAGTTCGTCCTTCCAGCGACTGCTCGTAGCTCGGCCGTCATCGGCCCGTTGCGCGACGGGATGCTGAAATTCGGCGTGCGCTGGAACACGGTCAGCATGCGGCGGCCTGCTGCGGCGATCACCGGGATCGCCTGGATGGCCGACGAGCCGGTGCCGATGACGCCGACGCGCTTGCCGGTGAAGTCGACGCCCTCATGCGGCCAGTGGCCGGTGTGGTAGGTCTTGCCCTTGAAGCTCTCCATGCCCGGGAAGTCCGGCACCCGCGCGGTCGACAGGCAGCCGGTCGCCATGACGCAGTAATCGCGCGGAGACCGCGTCGCCGCGGTCGGTGCGGACCGTCCAGCGGTGCGTCGCCTCGTCGAAACGCGCCTCGGTCACGCGGGTCTCGAACCGGATGTCGCGGCGCAGGTCGAGGCGGTCGGCGACGTGGTTGGCATAGCGCAGGATCTCCGGCTGCGCGGCGAACAGCTCGCGTCCATTGCCATTCCTGCTGCAGCTCCGTCGGAGAACGAATAGGAGTATTGCATGCTCTCGACGTCGCAGCGCGCGCCCGGGATAGCGGTTCCAGTACCAGGTGCCGCCGACGCCCGATGCCGGCCTCGAAGACGATCGCCGACAGGCCGAGCGCGCGGGCGCGATGCAGCATGTACAGGCCGGCGAACCCGGCGCCGACGATGACGACATCGACAGTGCCGGTCACCGGTTCCGCTGACTGCTCCGCTGAGTTTCCCTTTGGGCAACCGTCATCTGTCATCCCTTCGTGTTTGGAGCGCGCGACGGAAACAAGGCTGGATTGCTTTGTCAACTGACCAGTAGGAACCGATGCTCATGGAACGCGTCTCCGTCCCGGCCGTCGCTGGAATGACCCGGCACGCGAACGGCCGCACGGCTGCGATCCGGCCTTCCCCGCGGAGTCTTCCGACTCTCTGCGGTATCTTTCCGGGACGCCATCGGAGGCGCACACGCGTTGGGGCGCATCAGGTATTCCCACCCGACTTGCCCACTCAGGGCCGCCCTGAAGCGACAAAGCCCTTGACCATCCAGACTCCCGCGCCCATAAGCCGCGCCTTCTGAACCACCGGACACACTGATAATCACCATGCTCAAGACCACACCCTCGCTGAAACCGTCGGAGGTGAAGAAGGACTGGGTGCTGATCGACGCCGAGGGCGTCGTGCTCGGCCGCCTCGCCGTCGTCATCGCCAACCGGCTGCGCGGCAAGCACAAGCCGCAGTTCACCCCGCATGTCGATTGCGGCGACAATGTCGTCGTCGTCAATGCCGGCAAGGTGCAGCGTGACCGGCAACAAGGCGGACCAGTCGATCTTCTACTACCACACCGGTTATCCGGCGGCATCAAGGGCCGCTCGATCCGCCAGCGGCTGGAATCACGCCATCCGGAGCGCGTGCTCGAAAAAGCGGTGGAGCGGATGATCACCCGCGGCCCGTTGCAGCGCAGGCAGATGAAGCATCTGCACATCTATGGCGGCGCCGACACACCCGCATGACGGCCAGCAGCCGAAATCGCTGGACGTCGCGGCGCTCAATCCGAAGAACAAAAGGGACTGAGACTGATGTCAGGAACCCAGACCGGCACCCTGGCCGATCTGAAGGACGCGCTGGCCGCCCGTCAGGCCGCCGCCGAAGCCGAAGCCGCCGCCGCGGGCGAGGCCCCCATCCCCGTCCTGTCGGATGCCCCGAAGCGGGATCCGAAGCGCGACGCGTGGGGCCGCAGCTACGCCACCGGCCGCCGCAAGGAATCGATCGCCCGCGTCTGGATCAAGCCCGGCAAGGGCGAGATCATGGTGAACGGCAAGAAGGTCGTCCAGTATTTCGCACGGCCGGTGCTGCGCATGCTGCTGACGCAGCCCTTCCTGGTCGCCGACCGCTACAACCAGTTCGACGTGTACTGCACGGTCGAAGGTGGCGGTCTGTCCGGTCAGGCCGGCGCGGTGCGCCACGGCATCAGCCGCGCGCTGACGTATTATGAGCCGGATCTGCGGAGTATCCTGAAGGTCGCCGGGTTCCTGACGCGTGACTCCCGCGCGGTCGAACGCAAGAAATACGGCAAGGCCAAGGCTCGGCGCAGCTTCCAGTTCAGCAAGCGCTGATCCACAGCTTCGTACGTTACGGCAACGACGGCCCTGGAACTTCCAGGGCCGTTTGTTTTTCGGCACCGATTTGCTGCCCTTGTCGTTCCTCTCCACAGGGCGAACGTCCGTGTCGGAAAATTTTACAGATCTTCATTTTGTAACTTAGTTTCACCCCGTAGTTCATTGTAATATCAACTATAACCCCTATGGCACAGGATTTGCGGTACCGATCGGCAAGACGCTGTGACCTCGTTCACGGCGCACGCATGACGGAGCGATATATGGCAAAGGGCAGTGTCGTCAGAATGCTTCTCGGGCTGGTCGCCGGCGCCAGTCTGGCAGGGGCTGTAGCAGCACCTGCGCGAGCAGATGTCATTGTGCTGACGTTCGAAGGCGTCGGCGACGGCGCCTCCATCAACAACTTCTATAACGGCGGAACCGACAGCGCCGGCCATTCGGGGACCAATTTCGGGATTTCCTTCACCTCGGACAGCGTGGGCCTTATCTCGCAGGGCAATGGAGGCATGGGAAGCTTCCAGGGTAACCCGAGTGGTTCGACAATTGCCTTCTTCCTGTCAGGTGATGGCGAGACGAGAGACACGATAAACGTTGCCGCCGGATTTACGACGGGTTTCTCCTTCTTTTACTCTTCATCCACTGTAGGAAGAGTGAATGTCTTTTCTGGCCTTAACGGCACGGGTAACTTGCTGGCCCAGGTGTCAATCACAGCAATTTTGAAACCGCCTGCGCGCCGGACGCACAAACGGACTTCTGCACTTGGTCCCAAGCCGGTGCGACCTTCGACGGCACGGCAGAGTCCGTCACTTTCGGCGGGGTCGTCGCGAACCACGCCGGGTTCGACGACATAACATTGGGCAGCGCCACGGCGGACGCCGCCAACGTGCCGGAACCCGCCTCGCTCTTGCTCCTGGGTTCCAGCCTTATCGGCGTCCGATTCGCGCGCCGGCGCGCAGCCTGATCGGACTTGCATGGCTCCGGCGCGTCCCGGGGCCACGCACCCAGGCATCATTCGACCCGCAGGCAGGGTTTCCCGGCCAGGGCGTTACCGGCTCATGTCAGCGTGCCGGTTAGCGCCCGCCACCCTGCAGGGACAGGAACCGCCGCGCCAGCGCGCCATACAGCGGCCGGCGGCACACCAGGCGCGAGAATCCGAAGGACAGGAACGCCGTCGCCATCAGCGCGATCGTCAGGCTCTGGTTCGCCGTCATCTCCATCACGATGACCGTCGCCGTGATCGGCGCCTGCACCACGCCCGAGAAATACGCCGTCATCCCCAGCAGGATCATCGCCCCGACCGGCGCATTCGGCACCAGCGGCGCCAGGACCTGCCCAAGCCCGGCCCCGATCGACAGGGACGGCGCGAATATCCCGCCCGGGATCCCGCTGACATAGGACACAATCGTCGCCGCCAGTTTCAGCAGGGCAAAGACCGGCGTCAGGTTCGAGTGTTCCTCGACCAGCCCCCGAGCCTGCTCGTAGCCGGTGCCGTAGGTCTGGCCGCCGACAGATAGCCCAGAACGGCCAGACACAGGCCGCAGAGCGCGGCAAAAGCCACGGGATAGCGGATGATCAGCTGGCCCAACCGTCCCGGCAACCCGCGCGCGGCGAGCACCAGGGACCAACTGAATACCCCGCCGGCCAGGCCGCCGACGCAGCTGCACAGCAGCACCGCCGCGATTCCCGGCTGATGAGCCAGCGTCGCCGCCGTCTGGCCGAAATAGGTGTAGTTGCCGACCAGCCCCAGCGTCGTCGCACCGGCAATCACCACGGCCGTGAACACGGTGCCGGAGGTGCGCGACTCGAAGGAGTGGCTGAGTTCCTCGATCGCAAAGACGATCCCCGCCAGCGGCGTATTGAACGCCGCCGCGATCCCCGCCGCACCGCCCGCCAGGATCAGCGCGCGCTGCAGTTCCAGGCGCGGCAGGCGCTGCAGCCGGCCCAGCGCATGCATGATGGAGGCGCCGACCTGCACCGTCGGCCCCTCACGGCCGATCGACGCACCGACGCACAGGCCCAGCAGCGTGAGCACGACCTTGCCGACCGCGATGCGCAGCGACAGGACGCGGTCGACCATGGCCTGGTCGTGCATGTGCAGCGCGGCGATGGTCTGCGGAATGCCGCTGCCCTGCGCGCCCGGGAAAACATGGCGGGTGAGGAGGAACGATACGGTCAGCCCCAGGGGGCAGACCACGAAAGGCAGCCACGGCCGGCCCGAGATCACACGCAGGAACAGATCGGACGCCATATCAGCCGCCCGCGCAAAGGCGATCGCGACGACGGAGACCAGGATCGCACCCAACCAGAAGATCAGCCGCCTGACCCACTGCCGCGGGGACACCAGCGGCAGCCGACCCAGGCGCCTGAGACGTTTTTCCGGCCAGAAATGCATCGCTGTTCTTACGTTCGTTCAACGCGAAACGGCAACCCCTGCCGGCGGTTGCGCCGCCAACAGCTTGCGTCACGCACTGCCTGGGCGCGTGCCGCGGCAGCACACGGCGAGCCATCGTCGGCATTCGGCGGCGAGCGCGCTATCGACCGGCTGGACCTGACCGTCCAGCCCGGACAACTCCATGGGCGGATCGGACCGAATGATTCCGGCCAAGACCGCGCCCACGACGTCTACGGTCACCTAGTCCCGGCGAGGCCGGCGCAGCGTGAAGGCCTCGAACGGTGCAAGCTGACCGCCTGACCCTAACACGTCATAGTATACGACCTTGATGGTGGTGAAGCCGCCGCGCCGCGTGCCCGGATCGACGGTAAATGCCGCGAAGCCGTAGGCATGCGCCGCATTGCGGACTGCCGACCAGGGGGCATTTTCCTTGACGTAGATGGGCGTACGCTTGCCGGTCGCCGGATCGACCGCGCCGACGGCAGTGATCACGCGACACTGCGGGGGATCGAAAAACAGCTCGTTCGACGGAATGGAGGTGCCCCCGCCACCGATCACCATGTGCACCGTTCCCTTGGTGGTGTCGATCACATCGGTGGCGGTCGCCGCGGGGATGGGCGTCAGGGTCTTGTTCGGTTCCTGGCCCCGGATCGGGTGAGACCGCTCGTAATGGTGCTCATGCCCGCAGACCACGAGGTCGACGTTGTACTTGTCGAACAACGGAACCCATTCCTCCCGAATGCCCAGGTCCGCGCCGTTGAACTTGTCCGCGGTCGAGATGGCGACCTGGTGCATGCAGACGACAACCCAGTCGATCGCGTGATCTTGCCGTGCAGCCGCCAGTTCCTTTTCCAGCCACGCTTTCTGGGCACCCGCGGAATAGCCCCGGACATAGGAGTTGCCGCCGTCCTGATACGTCACGTCGTCATTGGCGATGCTGATCACCCGCACCGAACCGGCGGTGAACGCATACCAAAGGCCGCGCGTGACATCCGTCTGTCCAGACGCCTCCGGCACCGAGAAGTATGTCTGATACGCCTGATAGCCGATCGGTCCGTTGCCCAACTCATTCTCATGATTTCCGGGCGAGGGCATCCAGGGCCGGTTGCGAGCACTGCGGGTGTTGTTTTCCCAGAAATCCCACCAGGTGCGAACACGGTCCTCGGCAAGATTGGCGTAGCAAAGGTCGCCATTGAACAAATGGAACAACGGCTTGAGCTGCTCGACGCCAAGCGTCGTGTCACCTGCCGCGGGTGAGCCAAGATTGTCATTGACGAAAACCGGGGCGGGCAGCGTCACACCGGCGGGCGGAACGAACTTCTTGCCCACGGTCGGCGTGCCCTGATCGCCGAAACTGGTGAAGGTGAGCGACACGCGGCCGCGCGGTGCGGTGCGGAACGTGCCGAACTCCGGCGCGGCGCCTTCATGCACCGCGCCATAGAGATAGGCCGAGTCCGCCTGTAGTTTGCTGATCTTCGCATGGTAGGCGTAGACGACCTGCTTCGACTTCCCATCGGTGTAGCTGGTTGGTTTCGCTTTCACCGTCTGTTCAAGCTTGCCATCGAGACGGCCCAGAAGGACGCGAGGCTCCCGAACGGGCTTGAGCGTGTGCCAGGAGACCGTGACCTCTGATGACGCGTCGGCGCCAAACTGCAGATGCAGGCCCGCGACAGGCGGCGTTGCGACCGGATCGTGCGCAAGGCCGGTGAAAGCCGCAGCCTGAGCGTCTCCGGAACCGATCAACGAGGCAGCGGCCGCGCCGGCTCCGATGCCCGCCGCGGCAAATAGCCGGCGTCGGCTGAGCTCAAGGTTGGTTTCGCTATCCGGCCCGGTCATGCTTGCTTTCCTATCCAAGGATTGCAGGGCGTGTGACCGTCAGGGGCGTGGGCGTCTATCACAGCCATATGACAGTTGATCGTGGCGCTCCCAGTCTCCTGGCAGTGCCCCGCTTCCGTCCTGTTTCAGGCCAGGGGTCGCTTGCCGCCGATTACTTTAGATACCATATGCGTCGCCAGGAGAGCGACACGACAGGCGGGACGCATGGGCCGGGGGAATACACCGGCATCAATCTCCATGTTGGCCGTTTGCTTTAGACGGCGCAATCACGATCGTTTCGACGCTCGTCTCCTAGATGTGACAGCAGAATAAACTTTTTTAATGATTTGATGGCCCGTGGGGCGCGCGCCGAGTCGAAGCGCCCGGCAGGAACGAAGGACTGCAAGAAGTTCCTGTGCAGGAGTGAATGATGTCAGTATTCCAATCCGATTGGATAGCGACCGGAGCGAGCAAAGCCTGGCGCAACAGCACTGTCAATCTGGAGCACACACTGCCAGATAACCCGCTGTTCAGCTTTGATGCTCTTGCGGAACTCATCGATCGTCTTCCACGACAGAATTACATGCTGATGCAGACTGGACCAGTCGGAACCGCAAAGAAGCTGTGGGAAGAGGGGGAAATTGGTACACTGAGCGGTGCGCAAGTGATCGAAGCCATCAGGCGCGGCAACCTTTGGCTACTGATCCGGCACGTCGATCAGGTCAGTGAGCCGATGTCGGCGCTCCTGGATGAAATCTTTCGCGATATCGACAACTACGTGGAGGGTGGCTATCCGACGTTTAATCGTGTGTCAGACATCCTGATTTCGTCTCCGTCCGCACAAGTATACTACCACTTCGATCATAATGGCCAAGCACTATGGCAGGTGCATGGCGCAAAACGGGTCTATGTGTATCCAAATAAGCCGCCCTTCCTGACCACTGCGATGCTGGAACATACTGCCCTCTATGCCGATGAAACGGCTGTGCCTTATGAGCCCTGGTTCGACAAGGAAGCCAAGATTTACGAGTTGAAGGCGGGTCAGATGATCCACTGGCCCCTGTTCTCGCCTCATAGGATAGAAAACCTGGAATTCAGCGTCTCCTACACCATGCAGTACTACACACCCGTGATAAGACGCTTGGCCAAGACACACGCGGCGAATGGCCTGACTCATAAACTACTCCCCGGTCTGCCCCTGAGTGATGATACCCGAGGCCCGTTTTATGCCGCAAAAGCACTCTTGCAGGCCGGCGCTCGGCGCATGGGATTGTTCGACAGGATGCGGCAAGGTCGCCGTGAGATGAAGTTTGCCCTCGATCCCACAAATCTCGGGCAGATCATCCGCTTTGACACGGCCGGCGGAACGCCCAAGTCAAATGCGAAGCCTGCAATGGCGGCGGAGACCTGAGCCCGGCGCTTCAGGCTGACAAGAGGCTGACAGGAATTTCGTTTGCGGAACACACTGCCTCCGGCAGTCGCAGGTGCGAGGGTCACCCTTGCTTGGGATAGGCCTCGCCCAGAATCCCCCGGCACGCCGCCGGCAACGGCGGCGGGTGATATGGCGCGGCCGGCTTGGGCGGCGCGTTAAGCTGGTCGAACCACCATTGCAGCGTCGCATCGCACCCGTCTCCCGGTGGCGGCGGCGCGGCCTGCACGCATTCCGCCTGGCCCGACGGGCAGCGGAAGCGGATATGCATATGCGCCGCATGGCCATACCAGGGCCGGATCAGCCGCAGCCAGCTCCGATCGCCCGTCGTCGTCTCGCACAACTGCTTTTTGATTGCCGGATTGACCAGGATCCTGTCGACATCCGGCAGCCCTGCCGCCAGGTGCAGCAGCGTCGCCACGCGCGGGCTCCACACGTCCGGTTCCACACCGCGCCGATCCGGCCGCACCAGACTCGCCAGCACGACCGACTCCCGCTGCGCCGCATCCAGCATGGCGCGCGGGCGCATATCCAGCCCGACATCGGCATCCAGCCCGATCTGATGGCTCACATGCCCGCCCGGCAGAGGCCCACCGCGGGGGCGGGAGATATCCTCCACCAGCAGCGGCGGCAGACCGGCAGCGGCGGCCTCCTGGCCCAGTTGCTCCAGCCTGGCGATGGTCTGCGGCGCGCCGAAGAAGGCGCTGCGGTCGAGGTGGATCGTCTCGAACCCCGTCCCATGATCCGGCAGGCTGACCGCCCCGGCGATGCAGCCCCCCGTCGCCGGTCCGCCGATGATGCGCAACGGTCCGGCGAGCGGCGCGCGGGCGGCGTCACCCGCCAGCGCGGGGACCGACAGGACGAGGGAGACAAGGACAGACCGAAGCAGACGGGACCGGATCAAAACCTGCGCTCGAACACCGTGATGACGTCCCCCGGCGCGATCAGCGTCTGCCGGGTGGCCTTGCCCTCGATAGCAGAGCCGCGGCCGATCCGCACCACCGATGCGTAGTCGTCGATCGCACGATAGGTGAAGCCCCCCGCAACGGCCGCAGCGGTCACCATCGTCATGCCCGGTTGATACGGGTATTGGCCCGGTTTGCTGACCTCGCCCAGGACGAAAATCGGCCGGTAGGTCACGACCTCGGCCGCGACGGATGGAGCGACCAGCAGGCTGCGCTTGACCAGAGCATCGCTGACCTCGGCGGCGAGCGCGTCGGTCGACAGTCCGGCCGCCTTCATCACGCCGATCAGCGGCAGGGCAATCGTGCCGCTGTCGCTGACGCGGAATTCCGCCGTCAGGGCGTCTTCCTGATAGGTGATCAGCCGGATCACATCGCCCGGCCCCAGGCGATACGGTCCGGCCGCCACGGACGGCAGATCGGGTAAGCCCCGCCCCGGCGCACAGCCGGCGCACAGCAGGAACAGAAGGCCACATAGCAGAATGCGCAAGGTGGAACCCTATTTTAGGGTTGTCGTCACTCAGCCGGCTTTCCGGCTCGCACAGGATGTAGCGCCACGGCCTTAATGAAGCGTTAACGGCCGACGGACTCGTCCAAGTGCGTAATGGGGGTGGGCTTTCTCCGAACCCCGCGCGCCGCCTCCATTTCGCACTTGGGCGAATCCGGCGGCGATTAATGCTTTCTTAAGCCTTCGCCGACTACCAATGCACTCTCTCCACCTGCACCGGGCCGATACGGTTCCGGCACGACCCAAAAGGCCGATCATCCCGGATGCCAGAAAGCCCCGTCGATCTCGCAGGCGGCGTGCCGCCGTCCGACTGGGGCACGCGGCAGACCCAAGCCAACCCGACAGCCCCAGCCGAGGCGCCCCGTCGCCCGGACTTTCTCGCCGGCATCCGCCAGCGTCGCTATCTGCTGGCGGCCGTCATCATCCTGGTGCCGCTCGCCGCCTGGCTCGCGCTGCAACAGATTACGCCGCTTTATACCGCCACGGGGTCGCTGGTTTACCAGGCCACTGAGTATCAGCCGCGCGAACTGCAAAGCCTGGTCCGAGCGGACCCGATCACTGACCAGACCATGGCAACGCAGGCCGAGATCCTGCAGAGCTTGAAAATTGCCGAACAGGTCACCCAGCGCGGCAGGTTGTTCGATAACACCTGGTTCAACCCCGCCCGCCGGCCGCCCGGTCTGCTCGCCGACATCACCGCGACACTGCGCAGCCTGCTGGGGATGGAAACCGGGGACGCAGCACCCGAACCGGTCTATGGCCCGGTGCTGGACCGCACCCATGCGGGAACGCTGCAATCCGTGCGCGCCGCGCTGCACGCCACCCCGGCGCATGTCTCACACGTCATCGAGGTCAGCTTCGTCGCCGATGACCCCAACGTCGCGGCGGCCGGCGCCAACAATGCCATGGACGCGTATATCAAAGGCCTCTACGCCGATAAGTATCAGAAGATCGACCAGGCGAAGGCGCAGCTTGAAACCCAGGCACGCGACCTGCGCCGCAGCGTCGCGACGCTGGAGAGGCAGATCTCCGACTACCGCGAGGCGCACGGCCTGAACCAGGGCATGCACGCCTCGCTCGACTCCGAACAGATCACCCGCCTGTCCGAGGAACTGACCAAGGCTCGCGCCGATTTCGCCGCCGCCACGGCGCGCCTCGATGCCGCACGCGCCGGCCGGGGCGCGACGGACCAGGCGGCGGTCGCGCCCTCGGTGGTGCAGTTCCGCACCAGGCGCGACCAGATCCGTGAGAAGTTGCAGGCGCAACTGACCCGCCTCGGCCCGCGACACCCGGACACTCAGGCGGTGCGCTCCCAGCTCGACCAGGCGGAAGCGGCGCTGGAGGCCGAGACCGGCCGCGTCATCGCCGCCGGGGAGGCCGAACAGCACGCCGCCCAGCTTCGCGTGAAGGCCGCCGAACTGGCGCTGGAGGCAACCCGCAAGACCGCGGACCAGGCCGATCACGACCAGTTGCCGCTCAAGATCATGAACCGCGACCTGGAAGCCGCGCGCTCCCAGTTGAACACCGTTCTGGAAGGCATCCAGCGCACCACGCTGCAGGCCGGCGTCGAATTTCCCGAGGCGCACGAGATCTCGCTCGCTTTGCCGCCGGAACGGCCAAGCTCGCCACACATGGTGCAGACGATGCTGGCGGCAGCCGCGACCGGGTTGTTCCTCGGCCTGCTGCTCGTGCACGTGCTGCAACTGGTCGACGACACGCTGCAAAGCGGCGAGGCGATCCGCCAGGTGGCCGGCCTGCCCTGTGTCGCGCTGATCCCCGAACTTGGCCGGCGCGCGCTGGGATCGGTGCGGGTGCACGAATACGCAGCCCGCCGGCCGCTGACCGCCTTTGCCGAACAGATCCGAGCCTTGCGCGCCGCCGTCGGACTGGATGCGGACCGCCCCCGCATCATCGCCATCACCGCCGCTCGGCCTGCCGAGGGCAAATCCATGCTGACCATCTCCCTCGCCCGATCGGCGCAGATCGGTGGGGAGCGGGTGCTGGCAATCGAATGCGACGCACGCCAGCCATCGTTCCAGCAACGCCTCGGCACCCCGGCCGGGGTGCAGAGCGGGCTGCTGGACATCCTGCGCGGCGATGCCGAGTGGCGCGACACGGTGCGGGAGGACCGGCTGACCGGCATGGCCTATATCACCGCCGGCCGCCCGGTTCGCATCGGCACCGATCTCCTGGGTCTGTTCATGTCGGACACGATGCGCCGCCTGCTGTCGGAGGTGCGGGACAACTACGACCTCGTACTGCTCGACTGCCCACCGGCGGAAGCGATGACCGAGGCGCGCATCACCGCCGGACTGGCCGATGCGACGCTGCTATGCGTGCGCTGGCGGCGTACCCAGGCAAAGACATTGACGCACACGCTGGGCCTGCTGCGCGACGCCCACGCCAAGGTGACGGCTGCGGTCCTGACACGAGTCGATACACGCGAGCATCTTCGTTCGGGTAATGCGGACGCGGGGGTGTATCACCGCCGCTACAAAGCGTATTTTCGAGGATAGATGCGATGACGGCACGTTTTCTGGTCACCGGCGGCGCGGGCTATGTCGGCAGTCACGTGGTTGCGGCCCTGCTCGACCGTGGCGATACGGTCACCATCCTGGACAACCTGCGCACCGGCCATCGCGCCGCTGTGCCGCAAGGTGCGACCTTCGTCGAGGCCGACCTGGCCGATGACAGGGCGGTCGACGCCATCCTGGCGGACGGTCCCTGGCAGGCGGTGCTGCATTTCGCCGCGCTGTCGCAGGTGGGCGAGAGCATGCGCATGCCGCTGCGCTATTTGCTCGACAACGGCGCCAACGGCATGCGGCTGATCGATGCCTGCATTCGACACGGCGTGACGAAGTTCGTGCTGTCTTCCACGGCGGCCTTGTTCAACATGAAAGGCAACGAGCCGATCCCGGAAGACGCGCCGGTCGATCCGCAATCCGCCTATGGCGAAAGCAAATTGATGATCGAGCGCGCGCTGCGCTGGGCGCATCAGGTGCATGGGCTGCGCCACGCCTGCCTGCGCTATTTCAACGCCGCCGGCGCCGATCCGGCCGGCCGTTTCGGCGAGGACCACCGGCCCGAGACGCATCTGATCCCGCTGGTGATCGACGCCGCCCTCGGCCGCCGCGCGGCGCTGGAGGTGTACGGCGACGACTACCCAACGGCGGACGGCACCTGCATCCGCGACTACGTCCATGTCTCCGACCTCGCCAGCGCGCATCTGCTGGCGGTGGACCGGCTGGAAGACGGTCCCCTGGTGTGGAACCTGGGCAATGGCCAGGGCCACTCGGTGCGCGAGGTGATCGCGGCGGTCGAGCGGGTGACCAACCGGAAAGTACCCCACCGCATCGCCCCGCGCCGTCCCGGCGATGCAGCGGTGCTGGTCGCATCCTCGCAACGTGCCCAGGCGGCTGGATGGCGGCCGGTGCATGCCGAGCTCGATCAGATCGTGCGCACCGCCTTCACCTGGCGGCTGGCCCATCCGGATGGCTATGGCGCCTAAGAGTGCCCACTGGTTGACCATCCCGGCCGCGGCAGTCCTGTTGCTGTGGCCGGCGATCTGGAACCGCTATCCGATCGTTTTCGCCGATACCGGCACCTATCTATCCCAGGCGATCGAACGCTATGCCGGCTGGGATCGTCCCATCTTCTACAGCCTCGCCATCTTCCCGCTGCATGCGACGCGATCGCTGTGGCCAATCGTCGCCGCCCAGGCACTGCTGACGGCGTGGCTGTTGCAGCGCATCTGCCGGATGGCGGCGCCGGCACTGGGACCCGCGGGATTCCTGCTGCTGGTCACCGGCCTCGCGGTCGGCACATGGCTGCCCTGGCTGGTGTCGGAGGTGATGCCCGACCTGCTGACGTCGCTGCTTGTTCTGGTACTGTGGGCCCTGGCCTGGCTGCCGGAGCGATTGGCCACGCGAGAAGCCCTGCTGTTCGCCAGCCTGGCCACGTTCATGATCGCCACCCAGCAATCCAGCCTGCCGCTGAGCCTGGCGGTGATCGGGGTCGCCACGGCGCTGAGGTGGCGCAGGCGGGTGGTGCGTGTGCGCCCCGCGGCCAGTCCTGTGTCGGCTTCTCTCTTCGTCACGACTTATCACTGCGTCAGGACTGCCCTTGTGCCGACTGTTTTCGTCATGGCCGGCCTTGTGCCGGCCATCCACGGCTTGCGGTGGCTGACGGGCAGAAAAGGCGTGGATGGCCGGCACAAGGCCGGCCAGGACGGGGAGCAGCACGTCGAACGACGCCCCTCGCGCAGCCCTCCCTGCAACACGCGCAGTCCCGCCTACGGCATCCGCTCCCTCTCCCCGGGCCCCGCCCTCGCCGCCGGCCTCTCGCCTCTCCTGGCCGTCATCGCCCTCTGCAGCGTCAATCTCGTTGCGCATGGCCGTTTCGCCGTTTCGCCGTTCGGCAACGTCTTCCTGCTGGCGCGCGTCCTCTACGATGGCCCCGGGATGGAAGCCCTCCAGCGCGACTGTCCGGAAGCCGGATGGCGGCTCTGCGCTTTCCGCGACCGCATGCCTGAGTCCTCGGACGCATTCCTGTGGACCGGCGATAGCCCACTGAACCTGGCCGGTGGCCCGAAGCAGGTCTCGGCCGAGGCGAACGCCATCATCCATGCCGGGCTGCGCGCCGACCCGCTGGGCGCCGCCGCCGCGGCGCTCCGTAATGCCGTTGCGCAGATGGTCCACTTCGCCAGCGGCGACGGGCTCAGCCCCTGGCCGGACCAGGTCACCCCGATCATCACCGCCGATTTCCCGCCCGCCGAGGCCGTCCGCTATGCCGCCGCGCGCCAACAGACCGGTGCGCTCGTCGTGCCGCCGTCCCTGTCCGCTTTGCACAGCCTCGTCGCCGTCGGCGGTGTCCTCTTCTGCCTGCTGCTCCTCCCCGGTGCCTGGCGGCGCAAAAACCGAGCGGTCGGGCTGCTGATCGTGGTGCTGGTGGCGCTGCCGGTAAGTGCGGCGGTCACCGGTGCCCTGTCGGGACCGCATGACCGATACCAATCGCGGCTCATGTGGCTGCCGGCCTTTGTCGCGCCGCTGGTGCTCGCGGCGCGCAGACCGACATCCCGATGAAGCGCGACGCCTTCTGGTCGGCGCTGGAGGCCGGTGTGGCCGGCTTCCTCTCGTTGGTGACCTCGTTCCTGGTCGCCCGTCTCGTGGGGCCGCAGGCGCTGGGCGTCGGCGCGGCGGCGACCGCGATGAACGTGGTGCTCTGGGTCGCTGTCAACGCGCTGTTCGCCGATGCGCTGGTGCAGCGGGCGACGCTCGACATGCGCGAGGCGGCCTCGGCATTCTGGGCATCCTGCCTTGCCGGCCTCGCGGCGGCGACGCTGCAGGCAGGGTCCGGCTGGCTGCTGGCCTCGATACTGGGCGATCCCCGGCTGGTGCCCATGGCATTGGTGCTGGCCCTGCCTTTGCCGCTGGTCGGCGGCGCGGGGGTGATCCAGGGCCTGCTGACTCGGGAGCGGGCATATCGCCGCCTCGCGCTACGCACGATCGTCGGCCAGGGAATCGGCAGTATCGTCGGGATCGCCGTTGCGCTCGCCGGGGCAGGCGCCTGGGCCGTTGTGCTGCAACAGGCCGTTGGGACCGGATTCGGCGCACTGGCTTTGCTGCTGGGCCGGCGCTGGCGGCCGGCGGCTGCGTTCGATCGGGCTGTCCTGCGGGAGCTTTTGGCAATTGGCCTGCCTTTGACCGGCTCCACGCTGGTGCTGATCGGCCGCTACCGGCTGTTCGCAGTACTGATCGGCGCCTATGCGGGCTCCACGGTGCTGGGCCAGGTGCATATCGCCTTCCGCATGGTGGACACCGTCCGCGACCTGACCTTCACCGCGCTGTGGCGGCTGATGCTGCCCGCGCTGGCGCCGTATCAGGGAAGCAAGCGGGCCATGCTGGAGCAGGTCGACCGGTGGATGCGCCGCGGCTGCCTGATGCTGCTTCCATTGTGTGGCCTTCTGGCCTTCGGGCTGACCCATGTCGTAAGCCTGATCATAGGACCGGCCTGGCAGGCGTCGGGTCACGCGGCGTTGCCGCTGGTCGGGTTGATGGCGGTCTCGGTCCTGACCTTTCCAGCCGGCGTTGCGCTGGTCGCCGCGGGTGGTGCGCGGCTGGCGCTGTACGGCAACCTCGCCGCACTGGTGCTGACCTGCGCCGGCGTCGTCCTGACGCCGCCGGCCGATGCCTGGCAGGCGGTGATGATCTGGTGCGTCAGCCAGGCGGGGGTGCTGCCCTATTCGCTGTGGGTGAACGCCAGGGCATTGGGCGTCGGCCTGTTCCGGCCGTTGCGCGGGGTTTTCATCACCGCCCCACATTCCGCGCCGGAGCCCCTGCCCGCCACACCATCCTGAGCATTACGCCCGCCACTGGCAGCACGTGACACGTGCAGCACGTGTAGCACGGGATGACATCGCTTTCGCTCAGTCATCCCGTGCTAGCTCTTTGTTTAATCGCGTGATTCAGACCTCCGGCGATTCCGCCTCCAGTCATCACGCTCTAGGACCACCTCGGCCAGCCGGCCCCGGCGCTGCGTCCGCCTGGGTTTGTATAAATCCCGCCAGGGCCTATCCTGCGCCGACACGACACGCCCGCCCACCACAATATGCCCACCACAATATGGAGGACACGCCATGCCGATGCTCGCTCTTCCCGCTGTCTTCATGCGCGGCGGCACGAGCCGTGCGGTGATGTTCCACCGCGGCGACCTGCCGCACGAGTCGGCATGGGACCCGATCTTCCTCGCCGCCATGGGCAGCCCGGATCCCAACGGACGGCAGTTGAACGGCATGGGCGGCGGCATCTCCTCGTTGTCAAAGATCTGCATCCTGTCGCGGTCGGAACGGCCGGATGCCGACATCGACTACACGTTCGCGCAGATCCAGATCCGCGAGGCCTTCGTCGACTACCGTGGCAATTGCGGCAACATGTCCTCCGCCGTCGGCCCGTTCGCGGTTGATGAGGGGCTGGTGCGGCCGAACGGCGATACCGCCGTGGTACGCATCTTCAACACGAATACGAAAAAGATCATCCGCTCCACCTTCTCGCTGGAGGATGGGCGCGCGAAGGTCGACGGCGACATGGCGATCCCCGGCGTGGCCGGGACCGGTGCGCCGGTTCGGCTGGATTTCCTCGCACCCGGTGGTGCCGGCACCGGCAAGCTGCTGCCGACCGGCAACGTCACCGACCGGCTGGACGTGCCGGGTCTCGGCACGATCGAGGTCTCGATGGTCGATGCCGCCAAGCCTTGCGTCATCGTCCGAGCGGCGGATATCGGATTGATCGGGACGGAACTGCCGGAGGCGCTGGATACCAACCACACCGTGCTGGCGAAGCTGGAAGCGATCCGCCGGGCGGCCGCGATCGCCATGGGTCTGGCGGCGACCGAGATCGAAGCGGCCGGCATGCGCGGCTCTCCCGCCGTTGGCTTCGTTGCGCCGGCGATGGACGCGCCCACCCTGTCCGGCGCACCGATCAAGGCCTCCGAGGTCGACCTGACCGCGCGATTCATTTCCAACGGCCAGCCGCACCGGGCGCTGCCGGTGACGTCGTCGCTGTGCATGTCGGTGGCTGCCTGCATCACCGGCACGGTGGTCAACCAGACCCTCACCCGCGCGCCGGAGGGCTCGATCCGGCTGGGCATGCCGTCCGGGATCCTGACGGTCGGGGCGGATGTCGGGCGTGATTCCAGCGGCGCCTGGGTTGCCCATAGCGGCGCCTTCTATCGCACTGCTCGGCGGCTGTTCGACGGACGGATTTACGCGCCGATAGGGGCGCCGATGGGAGCGCCAGGGGGAGCGCCAGGCGGAGCACAGGTGTAAAGGTCGGCCGACCTGGAAGGAAACCATCGAGCGGCGTGCGGCCTGCACGGTGGTTTCATTTCTGTGCCGAACCAGGCACGGATCACGCCGACCCGGCGACGTAGGCCGTCAGGCTCTCCACCGCCACGTCCTGCGCCATGATGCGCGCCTTGACGACGTCGCCGATGCTGATCAGCCCCACCAGCGTATCGTGATCGACGACCGGCAGATGGCGGAAGCGTCCCACGGTCATGATTTGCATCGCCTCCATCACCGTGGTGTCGGGATGGGCAACCTGAAGCGTGCGCGTCATAACCTGGCCGGCGGTCATGTCGATTGCCCGTGACCCGTTGGCCGCCAGGCAGCGCACGATGTCACGCTCGCTGACGATGCCCAGCATCTGCTCCGTCTCATCGATGACGAGGACGGCGCCGATCCGGTTTTCCACCAGGATCGCGGTGACTTCGCTGATCGGAGCGTCGGGGTGCACGGTGAGGACGGTGTAGCCCTTGTGCTTCAGAATCCCGGCAACTGTGGACATGTCTGCTTCCTCCTGCCGTTGCAGGTGGGGCGCGGTCCGGTCAGGCAGGCGTCACGTTCGCGTGTGATTTGAGTGGTCCGGATAGCGCAGCCGCACCCGATTGAGGGGGCAGCATGCGCCTTCTGATTCTCCGGATGCAAATTTCAGCCGTGCGGTGCAGCATAATCCACGGCATTTGTCTTAAGACTTGTTGGCCTGGACGAAAACGGGACATCGCCCCGATCATGTCCCCTGGCCGGTTATCAAACCGCTACCACAACGAACTTCCCGCCATCAGTCCCGCAATCAGCAGCACGACAAAGATGACGATGGCGATGAAGAACAAAATCCGGGCAATATCGGCCGAGGCAGCAGCCACACCACCAAAGCCGAAAATCGCTGCAACAATAGAAACGACAAGAAAAAACAAGGCGAGACGCAACATGGCAGGGTTCCTTGCTGAAGAATCAGGCTATCGGAGTGTGGCCATATGCTGTCGTTACGACCATTCAAAGGCCAGTGACGACAGGCTTCGTCACAGCAGGTTGAATTAATCCATCTTGCCACAAGAAAAACGATCCTGCATTACAAATAAAAAGACCTCTGTAAAATCGTGCGACCGGACGCGACTGTCCGAGCGAATATGGTAACGTGCGTCTGACGCAATGGACGCGCGGCCAGATCGATCCGGCGTTCCTCGATCTGCGCTGGACCTCGGCCAATGTGACGCACAGCCGGCGACTTCGGCGTTATTCGCCCAAAACCTCAAACGGGGATCAGCTTGATCCGCTTCCCGTTCACGCCGAGCGCGATGCTGCCGTGTTTCAGCCGCAACGCGTCTTCCCCGAATACGTCGCGCCGCCAGCCGTGCAGCGCGGGGATATCGGCCTCGTCGTCGACAGCGAGGCGGTCGATGTCCTCCGACGTGGCCAGCAGTTTAGGGGCGACGTGATGGATTTCGCATTTCGCCGCCAGCAGTACCTTCAGCAGGGCGACCAGCGCCTGTGACGGGCGGTCCCGATCGCGCGACTGCGGCGGCGTCGGCAATTCCGAATCAGGGACCGACCGGGCGGTCGCTATCACCTCCAGCAGAGCGGCACCGGTCCGGCCCTCGGCGAAACCGCGGGTGACGCCCCGCACCCGGGCCAGCGCATCGGCATCCGCCGGGGCCGTCGCCGCGATCTCCAGCAGTGCCTCGTCCTTCGCCAGCCTCTGGCGCGGGATGTTGACGCGCTGGGCCTCCCGCTCTCGCCAGGCGGCGATCAGCTTCAGCGTATAGAGGAAGCGGCGGTTGTTGCTGCGCGGACGCAGCCGTTCCCACACCGTTTCCGGATCGGCGCGATAGGTGTCGGGGTTGGCCAGAACCGCCATCTCCTCGGCCACCCAGGACAGCCTCGCCTCCTGCTCCAGCCGTGCCTTGAGGCGTTCATAGGCACCACGCAGATGGGTGACGTCGGCGGCGGCATAGTCGATCTGCGCCTGGGACAGCGGCCGCACGGACCAGTCGCTGAACCGGTGCGCCTTGTCGATCACGCCGCCGGTCAGGCTGGACACCAGCGCATCGTAGCCGACCTGGTCGCCGAAGCCCGCCACCATCGCGGCGATCTGCGTGTCGAACAGCGGGCGCGGCACGTCGCCGAATTGCAGCACGAAGATCTCGATGTCCTGGCGCGCGGCGTGGAACACCTTGGTGACCGCCTGATCGGCCAGCAGCGCGCCCAGCGGGGCGAGGTCGATGCCGTCGGCCTGGGCGTCGATGACCGCCACCTCCGCGCTGCCGGCGATCTGAACCAGACACAGCTCCGGCCAATACGTTCGCTCTCGCATGAACTCGGTATCGACGGCGATGAAGCTTTCCGCCCGCATACGCTGGCAGAAGGCATCCAGGTCATTGGTCGTCCGGATCAGGAACGGCGGCGGAAACTCCGCCCGGAGGGGTCGTGCCATGCGACACTTCTACACTGAAGCGTGCAAAACGCCACCCGGCCGGTCGTGGCATACTCGCCGCGTGACCCCACCGCTTGACCGGACTGTGGGGCGCGCTATCCATCGCGCAGCTAGAGCAGGATGACATCGCTTTCGCTCAGCCATCCCGCTCTAGCTCTTTGTTTGATCGCGTGATTCAGACCTCCGGTGATCCCACCTCCGGTCATCACGCTCTTGTTTGGTCGCGTGATTCTAGACCTCCGGTGATCCCACCTCCGGTCATCACGCTCTACTCGGAGTAAGACTGCCATGCGCGCCTGGGCCGTCGTCGAAAACGGAAAACCGCTGCAGGAAATCGAGCTGCCGACGCCGGAACCCACCGGGACCGAGGTGCTGCTCGAAGTGACGCATTGCGGCGTCTGCCACTCCGACCTGCATATCTGGGAAGGCTATTACGACATCGGCGGCGGCCAGAAGATGTCGCTGGTCGATCGCGGCGTGACGCTGCCGCTGGCGATGGGGCATGAGATCGTCGGCCGCGTCGTCAAGCTGGGCCCCGACGCCAAGGGCGTGAAGGTCGGCGACCTGCGCATCGTCTTCCCCTGGCTCGGTTGCGGCAAGTGCGAGAAGTGCCTCGCCGAGGAAGACAACATGTGCTCCGTCGCCGCGCGCAGCCTGGGCGTCTACCAGAACGGCGGCTATGGCACCCACGTCGTCGCGCCGCACCCGCGCCACCTGGTCGATCCCGGCACGCTCGATCCCGCGATCGCCGCGACCTATGCGTGCTCCGGCATCACCGTCTATTCGGCGATCAAGAAAGGCCATGCCGCTGCCGCCGACCACAGCCGATCGTGCTGGTGGGCGCGGGCGGTCTCGGGCTGAACGCGATCGCCGTGCTGAAGGCGCTGAAGCACCAGAACATCATCTCCGTCGACGTCATCGCGAGGAGAAGCGGGAGGCGGCGCTGAAGGCCGGCGCCACACAAGGTGGTGGACGGCAGCGGCGACGGGCTCACGGTCAGCAAGCGCATCATCGAGGCCGCGGGCGGCCCGGTGCAGGCGATCGATCGACCTGGTGAACGGCACCGCCACCGCTCGTTTCGCCTTCGGCGCGCTGGGCAAGGGCGGCAAGCTGGTCCAGGTCGGCCTGTTCGGCGGCGAACTGATGCTGCCGCTGCCGATCATGGCGATCCGCGCGCTGACCGTGCAAGGCAGCTATGTCGGCAACCCGAAGGAACTGCGGGAACTGGTGAAGCTGGCGCAGGACGGCGAGCTGCCCGCCCTGCCGGTCGCCACCGTGCCGCAATCGCAGGCCTATGACGCGCTGATGCGCCTGCGCGACGGCAAGGTGACCGGCCGCCTCGTTCTGAAGGCCGAGGCCGCATGAATGGCCCCATCCTCCGCCGTCCGCCGCGCGGTCTTCCTGAAACGGCGCCCGCACGGCGAACCCCGATCCGGCGATTTCGAGCATGCGCGACGATCCCGATGCCCGCAGCCGCGCCGGGCGAGGTGGTGACCAGAACGATCTGGCTGTCGATCGACCCTTACATGCGCGGCCGGCTGCGGGAGGAGCAGACCTACGCCGTCGCGATCCAGATCGGCGAGGTCATGACCGGCGAGACGGTCGGGCGAGGTCATCGCCTCGCAGCATCCCGGCTTCGCCGTCGGCGACATCGCCGTGGGCGCGCGCGGCTGGCAGACGCCACATCTGGCGACGCCGGGCGATCGGCTGGTGAAGCTGAAGAAGGACGCGGCGCCGCTGTCGGCCTATCTCGGCGTCCTGGGCATGCCGGGGCGACGGCCTATCGCCGGCGTGACCGAGATCTGCAAGCCGAAGACGGGAGAGACGTTCGTCGTCTCCGCCGCCTCCGGCGCGGTCGGGTCGGTCGCCGGGCAGCTGGCGAAACGGGCCGGTGCGCGCGTGGTCGGCATCGCCGGCGGGGCGGAGAAATGCCTCTGGGTGCAGGACAGCCTCGGCTTCGACGACTGCGTCGATCACCGCTCGCTGGACCTGCGGCGGGAGCTGCAGGCGGCCTGCCCGAACGGCATCGACTGCTATTTCGAGAATGTCGGCGGTGCGGTGCAGGCGGCGGTGTTCGACCAGCTCAACCCGTTCGCCCGCGTGGCGATGTGCGGGATGGTGTCGCAGTATAACGAGACAGATCTTCCCGCCCGGCCCGAACCTGGGCTTCGTCGTCGGCAAGCGGATCCTGATCCAGGGCTTCATCGTCTCCGACCGGCCGCAGCGGTTTGTGGACTGGCGCGCGATGGCGGAGCCGTTGGTGGCGGACGGCAGCCTGGTCTACCGGGAGGATGTGGTCGACGGGCTGGAGAACGCGCCGGACGCGCTGACGGGGATTCTGTCGGGGCGGAACTTTGGCAAGCTGCTGGTTCGGGTTTCGCACGCGGGGTAAGGGCCTGATGGCGTGACTGGTTCGGTTCGCAGGAAGCAGCCGGGCGATTTCTGGTGGAACGGCGCTGCGAGGAGGCCCCTTAATGGCGTCACGGGCGACGAAGCTGACTCCTTGCCTGGATAATGGCGGGGCCTTCATCCTTCCCCACTGTGACACCGCAACTTGTCATAAAAGCGGCTTATGCGGCCACACGCAGGCAGGGCCGCCATTGCGGCCGCGGGCCCGCGCCATGGTCACGACATAGGACGGAGTCCAGATCCACCATAAGCACGTGGGCTCGCGTTATGTGCTATCTAACGGGTCAGATCGGCGCAACTTCCTCGACGGTGATGCCGCAGGGTGAGAAAAAATATCAAAAACCAGGGCATAAAAAAGAACAGCCAGCCCGAGCCACCAATCCACCATATACCCATGAAAAATTCGAATTGATTGCCGGCGAAATTATGAGCGTCGCGTCCTGTGCGGCTGGCTCCACCAATGAAAGGGGCCGCGACCATGAGGACAGGGAACATAATACTCCAAACGATCATCAAAAAAGATCGCCTTGGCTCCGATGTCCGCTCCCAGTTGCGCCGGATTGCCGCCATCTGCCAGGCGTAATTGCCATCCGTCCAAGTGAGCCATTGCCATAGCAACGCGGTCACCATGGCAATGCCTGACAATATCCACATCAGGGCAAGGTAGTGTCCGACTTCAGCGGCGCGATCTGGCAATCCCGCCGCCTCAAGTTGCCGAACCGTGCGGGCAATACCGGGAATCGATGCTGAGGCGGGATGTGTCAGGAATTCTACGAACGAGAAACACTTTGAATGCCGGTAGCTGGGGATCGAGTGCGCCACCAATGTGTAGGTCATGACAATCGGAAAGGGCAGGAAGGCTAGGTATGCAACAATTTGCGAGGGTCGCGTTCCCGGTAAACCAGACATTTCTTCGCGATGCATGCGCGTCAACCGCCTAGGTTGCTGTCGGCGTTTGAGCGGGTGACGTGTGTCGGAGCACACCAGCGTCCGTTGATCGTCATTCGCTATGCCTCGATTGCAAGACAATAACAATACTGCAACCAAGACCGACCAGGATGTCACCTATGCGAGGGACACAGGGTTTTTAACACTTTCCTCGTAGGGGTAGGGCCGGGACGGAAAAACCCCAACCCCGTTGGGTGGCACGGTTCACAATCAGCGCCTGCGCCGCCGCCTTGCTGCATCGGTAACCGCTTGGGTGGCTTGGATCTGCTGCCAGATCGTCCGGCCATTGGCACGGGCGCGGAGCATGACAGCGAACGGCAAGAACAACAGCCCGGTATCCAGAAGCGCCAGCAACGGGACGACGACGCAGAGCGCCAGCATGCGTTGGGTCATCAGCGTCAGCGACAGGGACGTTGTGTAGAGCGGCTCGACAGCAGAGGTCTGCAGGAGCCGCACCGGTTCCGAGGCCGCGCGGCCCAGCCCCCAGTCTTTGAATTCGAGGACACGTTCATCCGCGGTGACGGCCTTGGACGTGCAGACCGTGAAAAGGATCGCATTCCAGTTACTGCACTTGGCCTCGGTGACGCGGGAGCCCACTGCAGGTCGGAACTCCGCCGCATGTAGGCGTTCGGCGACCAGCCTCGGGAGCTGGTGTAGAAAAACCCCACTCGACGCCCACACCGCGAAACTGATGCCGACGAGCACGCTCAACAGAACTCTCATAGGAAGCGTCGGACCTGTCCCGCTGGTGCGCCTGATGCGACAGCGAAACTACCAGCTTTCATTCTGTTCTTAAAGCAGTACAATCTAACGTGATGGCCGGCCCGCCGCAGGTCCACGCTGAGCACCGCCCCTGGCCCTCGTCGCGCCGGCAGCCATACCACTCTGTCACGCCTGATTCTGGCAAAGCAATAGGCAGGACTGTGGTTGATGGCGGCCAGCAATGGTCCACCGGATAGGGCCGTGCCTAGTTTACTGTCCGCCGTTTTCGAACGGAGGCGGCCCGCGGCCACGCCCTACCCACCCAACAACACGCAATGTTCCGGGGAAAACATAATCGACACCAACGTCCCCTCGGCGATCATCTCCGTCGGCGGACGCCGGACCAGCAACTGCCCCGCCGGCCAATCGACAACGTACTGGATGAAATCGCCATGGAACATCCGCCGGTGGATCGTGCCGGTGGCGAAATTGGCATCCTCCGCCGCCGAGGGGTCAGCCTGCAGCACGATATAGGCCGACCGCAACGCCACCTTCGTTTCCGACCCGCTCGCCCCCTGCGGCGTCGCCACGCGCAGGAACTGCCCGCCCTGCGTCTCGAACACCGTCACCGGCCCGGTCTGGCGGACCTTCCCCTCGATCAGGTTCGCCGCGCCGACGAAATCGGCGACGAACAGGCTCGCCGGGCGGTTGTACAGCACCTCCGGCGCATCGATCTGCTCGATCCGGCCCTGGTTCATCACGATCACATGGTCGGAGATCGCCAGCGCTTCCTCCTGGTCATGCGTCACATAGACCGACGTGATCCCCAGCCGCTGCTGCAACTCCCGCAGCTCCACCCGCATCTCGGCGCGCAGCTTGGCATCGAGGTTGGAGAGCGGCTCATCGAACAGCAGCACCGAAGGCGAGAACGCAACGGCGCGCGCGACGGCGACGCGCTGCTGCTGGCCGCCGGACAACTTCGACGCCGGCCGGTCCGCAAACCCGCTCATCTGCACCAGATCCAGCGCTCGGCGGACCTCCCTTTCGATTTCGGCACGCGGACGGCGGCGGACTTTCAGGCCATAGGCGACGTTTTCCGCCACCGTCATGTGCGGCCAGATCGCATAGGACTGGAACACCATCGACAGCCCGCGCCGCTCCGCCGGGACATTCACCCGCAGGGCGGAATCGTAGACGCTGTCGCCGTTCAGGCGAATGAGGCCCGTCGTCGGCTCCTCCAGCCCGGCAATGGCGCGCAGGGTCGTCGTCTTGCCGCAGCCCGAGGGACCCAGCAGCGTCGCCAGCTCCCCCTGCTGGATGGAAAACGCGATACGGTCGACGGCGACGGTATCGCCGTAAGCGACGCAGAGGCCCGCAACCTCGATGCAGGGTGCATTGCTCATGCTTCGGCCCGCACAAAGGACCGAGCGACGCCGAACAACACGATGACGGCGGCGAAGATGGTTGCCGTCAGAAGCATCGCCATCGCCGCCGACAATTCACTGCTGGACGACAGCCAGGCGTTGATGATTGCCGGCGATACCACTTTCGATTGCGGACTCATGAGAAACAGCGACGCCCCCAGCTCGCGGATCGAGGCGATGAAGATCAGCAGCCACGCCGCCGCGATCCCCGGCCGCAGCAATGGCAGGGAGACGGTGCGCATCCGGTGCACCCACCCTGCCCCGCAGACGCAGGCACATTCCTCCAGCGAGCGGTCCACCTGCAGCACCACGCCGGCCAGCGTGCGCAGACCCAGAGGCAGGAACACGGTGAAATAGGCGATCCCCAGCAGCCAGAGCGTGCCATAGATCGGGATCGGAATGTTGATCCAGGCCCAGAGCAGGCCCAGCCCGAACACCAGCCGCGGCACCGCCTGCGGGAACATCAGCACATACTCGATCGCCGTCCGTCCCGGCAGGCGGGAGCGGTAGATAATCCAGGTCAGCACGCCGATCACCAGCACGCCGATGGTGGCAACGGAGACGCCGAGGATCAGGCTGTTGACGAAGGCCGCCCCCAGCGTGCCGGTGGCGAGCGCCGTGCGGTAGTTGTCCAGCGTGAAGATGCTGTCGGGCAGCACGACGGTGGCGAATTTCTGGAACGACGTCATCAGCAGCGCACCGATCGGCAGGATGACCGCGACCAGCAGGTAGAAGAACACCACCGCAAGGTACATCCAGCGCGCCGCTCCGACATTGATCGGCCGCGGCCGGAACGCCTTGCCGGTGATCGTCGCGTAGCTGCCTTTGCGCATGATCAGCCGCGCGATACTCAGCGTCACGGTCATGGCCACGAACAGCGACAATCCCAGCGCCGCCGCACGCCCGTAATCCGGCGGAAAGGCCTGCGTCGACTCCCAGATCGCCGTCGTCACGACATAGAAACGGCCCGGGATGCCCAGCACGAAGGCGGCGGCGAACGCCCCCAGCATCTCGGCGAACACGAACACGATCGCCGACAGCACGCCCGGCGCCACCAGCGGCAGCGTGATGCCGAGTGCCGTGCGCAGCTTGCCGCCGCCGAGGACGCGCGCGCTTTCCTCCAGCGACGGGTCCATCGATTTCATCGCCGCCGAGATCATCACGAATGCGACCGTTCCCTCGAACAGCGCCATCACCCAGGCGATGCCCCAAGGGGAGTAGATGTTGAACAGGTCGGCAGGCCCGACCAGCAGATGCCAGGCCTGGTTCAGCAAGCCCGTCTTCGGCGCCGCCAGGATGCCCCAGGCCATCGAGCCGACCAGCGGCGTCATGTAGTAGGGCAGCTCCATCAGCCGCTCGAACCGCGTGCCGCCGGGGATGTTGGTCCGTGTCAGGATCCAGGCGAGCGCGAAGCCGATGATCACCGCCATCACCGTGGCGGCGAACGCCACCATCAGCGTATTGACGATGATCGCCGCGTCATCCTTCAGCCCGGCAAAATTGGCCAGGCTGATCGCTTCCGGCGGGAACACCCCCGGTTCGCCGACATTCAGCGACTCGCTCACGATGAACACGACCGGATACAGGACCAGGGCTGCGCAAGGCAGCAGCACCAGCCACATCAGAAGTCCCGACCCGCGCATCGATCAGCGCACGCCGGTGACGTGGTCCCAGTCCTTCGCGTACGCGGCATGCGTCGCCAGGAATGCCTGCCAGTCCTTCGGGTAGAGCAGCTTCATTTCCGTGGTCGACTTTCCGCCGGGCGGCGGCGGCACGTCGGACCGGGGCGAGCTCAGGAACGCAACACTGTCAAACGCCGTCTGGCCTGGTGCGGACAGAAACCAGTCCATGAACAGCTTGGCTGCCTCGGGATGCGGCGCGTCGGCCACGGCGCCCCAGACGCCGGGGGTCACCGTCAAGCCCTCGGTCGGAAAGACGAACTCGACCGGCGCGCCCTTCGCCTTGAACTGCAGATAGGCCGAGTATTGTGCGGTGTTAACGATCATGTCCTGGCCGCTCACCATGCGGTCGAACTGTTGGACATAGGAATCGAAAACTTTTGGTTTCAGGTCAGCGAACTTGGACCAGTAATCGTCACCGTAAAGCTGTTTCATCTCGTACCACGTGACGTGCTGCAGCCCCGATGTCGCGACCTTCGCGTTGATCGAGCCCGTCCAGCGCGGATCGAGCGAGTCCTTCCAGGATTTCGGCGCGTCCTCCGCCTTCACGAGCTTGGGATTATAGGCGAGGCCCGCAATGATGAGGTTACCCCAGGTCCAGTAGCCTTCGGGCTGGCTTTTGTAGTCAGCTTTGTAGGCGGCCATTTCGGGGGAAACGTAATGGACCCAGCCGTCGCGCTTCTGGAAATCCAGCGCGTAGCCCACATCGGTGAGTTGCAGCGCATCCACCTGATAGGTTTTCGCGCGCCGCTCCGTCATCAGCTTCTGATACAGCGCGCCGGTCTGCAGCCGGATGAAACTTGTGGCGATCTTCGGAAACGCCTTGTGGAACTGGTCCAGCAGCGCCGCGGTATTCGCTTCGGGATCAGGGGAGTAGAGAACGACCGCCCCCTCCTGCTCCGCCTTGGCGACGTCGGCGCAGGTCTTGAATCCATCCATCTGCGTGGGATTCGCGCACACGCCGTCCGCGGCCCAAGCGAGAGGACCGCAGGCCAGGATCCCGGCCAAAGCAGCAAGCCCGACACGATACATTGACGTCTCCACCCGTGTTTTTTGTAACGCTACAGGCGGCCTGTGCGATTGGGCAAGGGTACGTCATCCAACCGGTCGTCAGACGCCATGCCCGGACGCTATGCGTGGAGGACTTCTTCCTCCTCCTCGATCTGCAACGCATCGTTGAAACGATTGAAGAAGCCGCACAGGGTTGTGCGCAGGGTCAGCTCGACAATCTGCGCCTCCGAGAAATGCTTGCGCAGCCGATCGAACATCCGCTCGGGAATGCGCTGCGGGTTTTCCCACGCGACCGTGGCATATTCGACGACCAGGCGATCGACCTCGTCCAGTTCCGGATTGTCGGCGTCCAGCAGCCGGTCGACGGCGTCGGACGACAGGCCCTCGACGGTCAGGAACGGCTTATGGTGAGCCACGCAATAGTGGCACTCGTTCAGCTTGGAGACGACGACGATCGCGATCTCCAGGTAGCGTTTCGGCACCGTGTTGGCCTCGCGCAGTTCCATTAACATCGACATCAGATGACGCAGCGCGGCAGGCACATGGGCGAACACCGCGACCTGGTTGCGGAACGGGCCATAGGCGCCGGCGAAACGTTCGTAGATCTCGGCCAGATCGGACGGCAGTTCGGATGACGGTATGCTGCGGACGCGTGCCATGTCGGCTCCTTTTGTTGAATTCCGCCCAGAATGCCCTTGCGCCGCGGCAAACTCAACGGAGGGCAAATGGATGCCAAAGCCCGAATTGATGCCAAAGTATTGTGATCCGCCAGCCGTCCCGCTCGCCGCGAGATGATTTTTCGTGTGACCTCGGCACCGATTTAATGATCGGCGATGACTGACATGTCTGTAACCGCCCGGCACGCGCGTGCCGATCACGCGCGTCCTGTCCCGACATTGCGCATCCGTCTCCAGCGAGGCACCAGGCAGTGGGTCCGGCGCGCAGCGCTATGGGCGGTGGCCTGTCTGCTGCCGACGCTGGCCAGCGCCCAGAAAGGCGCCCAGACTCGCGAGGCGATGCTGCAGATGCCGGTGGCGCCGGCCTGCGTGTCCTCGCCGTTCGGGCCGCGCATCCTGCCGAACCATCCGCTCGCCAGCACCTTCCACGACGGCATCGATCTCCCGGCGCCCGTCGGCACGCGGGTCCGAGCGGTGGCGGCGGGCACGTTGATCCGGGTGCAGCGCCATGGCGTGGGCGGGCTGGAGATGTTGGTGCAGCACGCCGGCTTCATCGCCGTCTACAGCCATCTGGGGCAGATCGCGCCGCCGATCCTGGATGGCGGCCGCACCATCACCGCCGGCGAGTGGCTGGGCACCGTCGGCATGACTGGCCTGACCTTCGGCCCGCACCTGTATTTTGGCATACTCGTCAACGACCGGCCGGTGGACCCAGCGCCTTTCCTGCGGATTGGCGCATGCGCCGGCGCCGCGGAGCGGGATCCGCGGATCGCCCCCACCCGCGCCCTGGCGACCATGCCGCTTGGGGCGCATCCGCTGGCGGAGCACCCTTTGGATGTACACCGTACGGCCGGGCGGCACCCATACGCGCTAAAATAGTGAGGAAAGCGCCCAATTTCGTCGTGGTCGGCGAAGGCCGACCATCCACGACTTTCTCTCCATCAGCACCGCCAGTCGTGGATGGTCGGCCTTCGCCGACCACGACGGGGAAAAAGGCGACACCCCACCGGCTCTTATTTTAACGCGTATGCGGGGCAGGCCGACCACGACGAAGAGAACGCCCCCCACGCCGGCTCTTATTTTAACACGTATGGGGCGGCACCTGCCCTAATGGTTGTTGCGCGACTCCCCGCGTGTCTCGATCACGTTCAGGAACAGTGTCGCCGGCTCCAGGCAGGCACCCTGACCGAGTTGCCCGACCATCGAACGGTAGATCTCCTCCCAGGGCGTCATGCTGTTCAGCTTGGGCGGGGTCCAGGCAGCCTTGCGTGCCTCCAGCTCACCCGGCGGCAACAGCACATCCACCTTCCGCGTATTCAGGTCGATGCGGATGCGATCACCGGTCTTCAGGATCGCCAGCCCGCCGCCCACCGCCGCCTCGGGCGAGACGTTCAGGATCGACGGTGACCCGGACGTCCCCGACTGCCGTCCGTCGCCCATCGTCGGCAGCGTCATGATCCCCTTCTTCAGCAAGGAGGCCGGCGGCTGCATGTTCACCACCTCGGCGCTACCGGGATAGCCGACGGGCCCGCAGTTGCGAATGATCAGCACCGACTGCTCCTCGACGCCGAGGTCAGGGTCTTCGATCCGGTGGTGATAGTCCTCCGGCCCGTCGAAGACGATCGCCTTGCCCTCGAAGACGTTCGGCCGATCCGGATTCGACAGGAAGCGCGTGCGAAAATCCTTGTCGATGACGCTGATCTTCATCACCGCGCTGTCGAACAGGTTGCCGGACATGACGACATAGCCCGCCGCCTCCAGCAGCGGCTTCTCATAGGAGCGAATGACCTCCCGGTCGCCGTCGGGCACGTCGGCGAGATTCTCGGCCAGCGTCTTGCCGGTGACGGTCATGACATCGCCGTGCAGCTTGCCGGCCTTCAGCAGCTCCTTCATCACCGCCGGAACGCCGCCCGCTCGGAAGAACCGCTCGCCCAGGAACCGCCCCGCCGGCTGCATGTCGACCAGCAGCGGAATCTCGGGACCCAGGCGCTGCCAGTCATCCAGCGAATGATCGACGCCCATGTGGCGCGCGATCGCCACCATATGGATCGGACAGTTGGATGACGCCCCCAGCGCGGCCGCTGCGACCACAGCATTCTCGAACGCCTTTTTCGTCATCACGTCGGAGGGACGCAGGTTCTCCTTCACCATGCCGACGATGCGCTTGCCGGTCTCATAGGCCATCCAGCCGCGTTCCCGGTACGGTGCCGGAATAGCGGCGCAGCCGGGCAGCGACATGCCCAGCGCCTCGGCCAGCCCGTTCATCGAGCTTGCCGTGCCCATCGTGTTGCAATGCCCCACCGACGGCGCGGACGAGGACACCATGTCCATGAACTCGTCGTAACCGATCTTGCCCTCGGCATAGAGCTTGCGGCCTTCCCAGACGATGGTGCCGGAGCCCGACAGCCGTCCCTTCCACCAGCCGTCCAGCATCGGACCGCCGGACAGCACGATGGCGGGGATGTTGACCGTCGCCGCGCCCATCATCATCGCCGGGGTGGTCTTGTCGCAGCCGGTGGTCAGCACGACGCCGTCCAGCGGATAGCCGTGCAGCACCTCCACCAGCGACAGATAGGCCAGGTTGCGGTCCAGTGCAGCGGTCGGGCGCTTCCCCGTCTCCTGGATCGGGTGGCAGGGAAACTCCAGCGGAACGCCACCCGCATCGCGGATGCCGTCGCGGATACGCGAGGCGAGTTCGACATGATGGCGGTTGCAGGGCGACAGGTCCGACCCGGTCTGTGCGATGCCGATGATCGGCTTGCCGCCGCGCAACTCCCCGGGCGTGATGCCGTAGTTCATGTAGCGCTCCAGATAGAGCGCCGTCATTGCCGGGTCGCCAGGCTCATCGAACCAGCGGCGGGAACGCAGGCGTTTGGGTTCATCGGTCATGGGACGCACCTCCGGGCGGGAGAGTTGTCAGCCGTGGGGGTGGTGGTCAAGCGCCGGATTTGTCGGCAGGCACCTGCACGTGCGATCGGTGTTCCCGGCGACGGCTGGTGATCATGCTTGCCGCCGTCGCCCACAACTGGATCATGCGCCGGCGCATCGTCGAGGAGCCGAAATGGACATTGCCAAAATCCTGCTGCCGGTCTTCGGCATCTTCATCCCCGCACTGATCCTGCCCGGCCCTGACTTCATCGGCGTCGTCCGCTCCGCCATGACACGCGGCTCCGCCGGCGGCCTCAAGACCACCGCCGGCGTCACGCTGGGCCTTGGGCTTTACGCCACAATCAGTCTGCTGGGCCTGTCCGCCGTACTGGTGCAGTACCAGTGGCTGACCTGGGTCGTCCGCGTGCTGGGCGGCGCCTATCTGATCTATCTCGGCATAAGGCTGGTGCGCGCCAAACCGGCCGACGTCGGCGGCGAGGTCATGCGGCTGCCGGTGAAAGGCAACGCCTTCCTGTTCGGCTTCTTCGTGACGCTGACCAACCCGAAAGCGATCGTGCTGTTCGCCAGCGTGTTCGCGACCGCGGTGACCAGCACCACGCCGGCCTGGCTGATGGCGCTGATGATCGGCCTGGTGATGCTGAGCGCGCTGAGCTGGTATTCGATCGTCAGCCTGTTCATGTCGTCCGCGCCGGTGATGCGCCGCTTCGCCCATGCCCGGCACAAGATCGAGCGTGTGGCCGGTGTCTGTTTCGTCGCCATCGGCCTGCGCATCCTCGCCGACGCTCAGACTCCAGTCACCCCGTGAGGGGGCCAACCGTCTTGCCAATCGCGCGAAAACATCCCGTAATCGGCCGCACACGGAGGAAACGTGGCAGATATGGGAAACGACCAGGACGCCGGCCTGTCTCCGGCACAGGCCAGCGCGCTGCATCGCCTCGCCGGGATCATGATCCCCGCCGACAGCGCCTATGCCGTCCCCGCCGCAAATGACCCGGCGATCCTCGCCGATATCGTCCGGAGCCTGGGCCGCGACCGGTCGGCGGTGATCGCCGCGCTGGCGACGCTGGACACGCTGGGCAGCGCCCCGTTCAACGACCTGCCCGAAGCCGAGGCCGAAACGGTCGCCATGGCCTTCCTCACCACCAGCGGTCCGGTGGTGGCCGCCCTGAGCCGCGCGGTCCTGCAATGTTACTATCGGGACGATCGCGTGCTGGTATCGCTGGGACATGAGGCGCGGGCACCGTTCCCGAAAGGCAACGTGGTGGAACAGGGCGACTGGTCGCTGCTGAACGCGGTGCGCCACCGTCCCCCCTTCTGGCGTGATGACCGGAGAGCCTGAGCCATGACGACTCAACACGACATCGTCGATGTGCTGATCATCGGCTCCGGCGCATCCGGCGCGGCCGTGGCCTACAGCCTGGCCGAGACGAAGATGCGCATCCTCTGCCTCGAACAGGGCGACTGGATCAAACCCACCGACCTGCCCGCCAACGGCCGCGACTGGGAGGCTCGGCGTTATTCTGATTTCGACATGAGCCCGAACCGGCGCGGGCGCGTGACAGATTATCCGGTGAACGACGACGCCTCGCCGATGAAGGTCGCGAATTTCAACGCCGTCGGCGGCGGGACGGTGATGTACACCGCACACTGGCCGCGGATGCATCCGTCGGATTTCAAGGTTCGCAGCCTCGACGGCGTCGGCGATGACTGGCCGATCGACTACTGGGCGCTGGAGCCGTTCTTTGCGGAGAACGACCGCATGATGGGCGTCTCCGGCCTCGCCGGCGATCCCGGCGTGCCGCCGCGCCATCCCGCCATGCCGCCGCTGCCGCTGGGCCGCACCGGCACCCGTTACGCCCAGGCGATGAACAGCCTCGGCTGGCATTGGTGGCCATCGGACGTAACGGTTGCAACGACCGAGTATGAAGGCCGGGCGAAATGCATCAACCTCGGCCACTGCACGCCCGGCTGCGCGCAGGGGGCCAAGGCCAGCACCGACATCACCTACTGGCCGGCCGCGATCCGGGCGGGCGTGGAACTGCGCACGCGGTGCCGTGTCAGAGAGGTCACGATCAACGAACACGGCATGGCCTCGGGGGTGATTTATTACGATGCCGACGGGGCGGAGCATGTCCAGCCTGCCGAAATGGTGATCATCGCCTGCAACGGCATCGGCACGCCGCGCCTGCTGCTGAATTCGGTTTCGGGACAATTCCCCAATGGCCTCGCCAATTCCAGCGGTTTGGTCGGCAGGAACCTGATGCTGCACCCCTGGCCGCAGGTCTCGGGCTATGTCGAGGACACGATGGATGGCGGGCGCGCGCCGATGACCGCCCTATGGAGCAAGCAGTTCTACGAAACGGACACGTCACGCGGCTTCGTCCGCGGCTATACGATGCAGTTCAGCCGGAGCGCCGGCCCGGTGCATGAGGCTGTGCAATGCGTCGCCACCGGCCGCCTGCCCTGGGGGAAGGACCATCACCGCGTGTTCCGCACGCGCCTCGATCACCGCGTGATGATCGGCATCGCCTGCGAGGACCTGCCCGAGGAGCATAACTGCGTCACCCTCGACCCCGTGCTGAAGGACAGCAACGGCATCCCCGGCGCGCGGATCGACTACACGATCAGCGAAAACACACGCCGCATGATGGAACACGGCATCGCACGCGCGACCGAGATCCTGGAGGCAGCGGGGGCCAAGGATATATTCTGCCCCCGGACCGCTTTGAACAGCCCGGGACATCTGCTGGGTACGTGCCGGATGGGCAATGATCCCGCGCGGTCGGTGGTCAATGCGTGGGGACGCAGCCACGACGTGAAGAACTTGTTCATCGTCGATGGCAGCGTGTGGGTGACCGGGGGCGGTGTGAACCCGACCTCAACGATCCAGGCTGTCGCATTGTATATCGCGGATCAGATCAAGCAGAGGCTGGCGACGCTGTTCGATTGAGAGTCGTGCGTCTCGCTACGAGCCTGTCTCAATGTTATCTTAGTTTAAAATGCCCCGCTCGGGGCATCCTGCCCGTTTGGATTATACTGACGCCGGTTCCAGCCACCCAATGTCAAGCCAGGGATGGCTTTCCCGCATAGTTTCTTCAAAAATCTTGAAGAAGAAACTTGCAGTCGGAACTATTGTCTACCCGCTCGTTCCAAACTCTTCGTGACTTCGTGTCTTCGTGGTAATAAATCCGGGCATGAAGCAAAGCCAATCGACCGGATAGTCGCACATGCCTCAATGCAAACGTCCGCGTCCGCATCCTCTACCGGCTTCCACCACGAAGGCACGAAGACACAAAGGGCCCCGAAACATCTTTGCTTTCGCACGCGGTCTGCTTGAGCGGGTCGACCAAGCCCGCTCACGGCAACGCCGGCCGCCCCTCCCCGCCCCTGATCCGCGGCAGCAGGATCATGTCCCAAGGGCTCGGCATCTCCCCCACCGGCACATGGATCAGCGCCGGAGCCTCCAGCGCAAACGCCTCGCGTAACGCAGCCTCCAACGCATCCGGCGTCGTCGCATGGAAAGCCGCCATGCCGAAGCTGCGGGCGAAAGCGACGAAGTCGGGGTTGGTCAGGTCAGAGGCGATCAGCCGATTGCCATAACGCTCCGCCTGAATGCGGCGGACATTGCCGAAGGCGCCGTCGTCGAACACCACCGCGACCACCGGCAGGCGATGCCGCATCGCCGTCGCCAGTTCCGCAGCCTGGAACATAAATCCGCCATCGCCGGTCGCCAGCACGACCTTTCGCCCAGGACACGCCGCCTGAACCCCCAATGCGGTGCCATAACCCCAGCCCAGCGTATCCTGATACCCAGGCGACAGGAACATCCGCGGCGCCGGCACCGGAAACGCCAGACGGCTGGCGAACCCCACCTGCGTCACCTCCTCCACATAGATACCGTCAGCCGGCAGAGCCGCCCGGATTGCACGCAGGAAGCTCATGACCGGCTCATGCCGAGCCAGGCGTTCGGCGAACGCGGCGCGCACGGCGGGCAAGTCGGGATTGGGCTTCCAGGTGCCGCCGCTGGCGGCCAAGGCGTCGTCCAGCGCCTGCAATGTGGCCGCAGCATCGCCCAGCAGCGCGCAGGCGGGGTGACGCAGACGCGTGATCTCCTCGGGGTCGATGTCGAGGCGGATGATCTTCAGCGCAGCGTCCACCCCCCAGTTCGCCTGCTGCCAGTAAAGTCGCGTACCGATGGCGAGAACGGCATCCGCTGTCTTCCACAGCGCATGGCCCTCGGTGAAGGAGACCGCCAGCGGATGATCCGTCGGAATCGCGCCTCGGCCACGGCGAAAGGATGTCACCGGGGCATGCAGCCGCTCCGCCACCGCCAGCAGATTCTGCCCCGCACTGAGTGCGCCGGCACCCACGACAATCAGCGGACGCTGGGCCTGGCGCAGGATCGCCACCGCGGCGGCGATCGCCTGGGGATCGGCGCCTGACGGGACGATCCGTGCCGGATCGGGGGCGGTCGTTGCGCCGGTCTGTCCCCAGACATCGATCGCGCATTCCAGCGCCACGGCGCCGGGCCTGCCGGACTGTGCTTCCGTCAGCGCTGCCGCGACCTTGGGCCCCGCCTCACCCGGCGCGCGGATGCGGTCGGCATGCTTGACGATATGGCGCAGCAGTCCAAGCTGGTCGTGGATCTCGTGCAAATGCCCGTGACCCTGGTCGATGGCGAAGGAGGGGATCTGCCCCACCAGTGCCAGCACCGGCGCGCACATCGACTGCGCGGTCAGCAGCGCGGCCGAGGCGTTCAGGATGCCCGGCCCCGGCACCACCGCGAATGCCTGCGGCTTCCCGGTCGCCAAAGCCGCGCCGAGCGCCATGTAGGCGGCGGTTTGCTCGTGGCGCGGATGGATGACGCGGAAGCGATCGGAGGCCTTGTGCGCGGCGTCGAACAGCGGATCGTTATGCACGCCCGGCAGTGCGAACAGCGTGTCGATGCCGTGGGCGAGAAGCGTGGCGACGGTAGCCTCGGCCGTGGTCTGACGGATGGTCGGCATGGGACGCTCCTGACGATGGGGCCATCGTCAGGAATTAACGCCCGATTGCAAACCTATGCGGTCAACAGATAACGCGCTCGCATCGGTTTGAGCACCAGCAGCGCCAGCATGGCCGTCGCCAGGTCGCAGAGGATCGCCACCACGAAAACCGGCGTCCATCCGCCGGTTCCCGCGTGAAGCAATGACGCCAGCGGGCCGCCGAAAATCGCGCCAATTCCCTGTGCGATGTAGAGGCATCCGTAGTTCTTTGTCGCATAGCGCGCACCGAACGTGTCGGTCAGCGTCGAGGGAAACAGCGAGAAGATCTCTCCCCACCCGAAGAACACCAGGCCGGACATCAGCACGAAGGCCATCGGATGATCGATCAGCGCGAGCCAGACGGCCATCGCGATCCCCTCCATCGCGAAGGCAAGCGCCATGGTGTTCTCGCGGCCTATGTGGTCGGAGAGCCAGCCGAAGAACGGGCGGGTCAGGCCGTTGCAAAAGCGGTCGATGGTCAGCGCCAGCGGCAGTGCGGCCGCGCCAAAGACGGTCAGCTTGGTGATGCCGAAATCCGCCGCGAACGTGCCGATCTGGCTGGTGACCATCAGCCCCGTGGTGGACATCAACGTCATCATCACCAGCATCAGCCAGAAGATCGGAGTCTTCAGCATGATGCTGGTCGGCACATCCTTTGTCGTGCCCGGCTGTGCGACCTTTGTCGTGCCCGGCTGTGCAACGGCCGTGTGCACCATCGCCGGCGGTGACTTCAACCCCAGCGCGGCGAGCATCCCGACAGCGCCGAAAAGCAGTCCCCATTTCACCAGCGTCGCCTGGTAGCCGTCCGCCGACAGCCCGTCGGCGATGGGAAAGGTCGTAACGATGGCGCCCATTCCGTAGCCAGCCGCGACCAATCCGGAGGCAAAACCACGCCGGTCCGGGAACCAGCCGACCATCTGCCCGACGACCCCGACATACACGATGCCCGTGCCCAGACCGCCCAGCAGGCCATAGGTCAGGTAAAGCCCGGTGAGCGACGAGACCTGCGCTGCCAGCACCCAGCTCAATCCCGTCAATGCGCCGCCGAAACCGATCAGCCAGCGCGGACCGAAACGCTCCACCAGCCAACCCTGGAACGGGCTGAAAAACGTCTGCAGGACAATCAGAATGCTGAACGTCACCTGGATTGCCGCCGCCGGTGCGCCCAGGGACGTGCCGAGAGGCTTGGTGAACAGCGTCCAGACATATTGCGGACTGGAGATCGCCATCATGCAGATCAGGCCCAGCAGCAACTGGACCCAGCGCGTGGCGGATGAGGCGGTAAAACTGGCAGGCGCCGATGTCGCTAAGCTCATGCGGTGTTCCAAGAAGAGTGATATTTTGGGTTACTGATAGTTCAGTGACGCAAGCCGCATGCCAGGAATGGCACCGCCTCCTCTGGACAGGCGGCGCACGTCGCTCCAAACCATGAGGCCGTTTGACCCCAGGACCCGATCATGCCTGTCGAGACCGTCATCGAAACCGCCCGATCCTTCCTCGCCGAGCGCCTGAGCACGAGTGCCGCGCTGCGCGAGCAGCACTCGCACGGCGAGGACACGCAGACCCCGGTCCTGCCGGACGCGGTCGCCTTCGTCGAAACGACCGAGGAAGCGGCGCGCCTGCTCGCCCTGTGCAATCAGGAGCATGTGCCCGTTGTCCCCTGGGGCGCGGGGACGTCGCTGGAGGGGCACGTGACGCCGGCGCGTGGCGGCATCACGCTCGACCTGTCGCGGATGACGAAGGTGCTGGATGTCAGCCAGGCGGATATGGATTGCCGGGTGGAGGCCGGGGTGACGCGGGCGCAGCTCAACACGCATCTGCGCGACAGCGGGCTGTTCTTCCCGGTCGATCCCGGCACATCTGCCTGCACGATCGGCGGGATGTGCGCCACACGCGCGTCGGGGACGAACGCGGTGCGCTATGGCACGATGCGGGAGAATGTGATGGGCCTGACGGTCGCGCTGGCCGACGGGCGCGTGATCAAGACCGGTGGGCGGGTGCGCAAAGCGGCGAACGGCTATGACCTGACCAGGCTGTTCCTGGGGTCGGAAGGCACGCTGGGGGTCATCACCGAGGTCCAACTGCGGCTGCACGGGATTCCGGAGGCGATTTCATCCGCGACCTGCCAGTTCCCCGACCTCGCCGGTGCGGTCGACACCGTCATCGCCATTCTGCAGATGGGCATCCCCGTCGCTCGGATGGAACTGCTGGACGATGTGCAGATGGAAGCCTGCATCCGCTACTCGAAGCTGGAAGGGCTGGCGCCGATGCCGACGCTGTTCTTCGAGTTCCACGGCACCGAGGCCTCGGTTGCCGAACAGGCGCAGCAGGCCGAGGCGATCGCGGCCGACCAGGGCGGCCAGGGCTTCCGCTGGGCCGTCGATCCCGCCGAACGCGGCAAGCTGTGGCAAGCCCGGCATGACGCCTACTGGGCGTGCCTGGCGCTGAAGCCGGGCTGGAAGGGCATCGCGACGGATGCGATCGTCCCGATCTCCCGCCTGACCGAGGCGGTGGTCGGGGCGAAGGAAGACATCGCCGCGTCGGGCTTGACCGCGCCGATCGTTGGCCATGTCGGCGACGGCAATTTCCATACGGTGATTCTGGTGCCGCCGGAGCCAGACGGGCTGGAGCGCGCCTGGGCGCTGGACAGGAAGATCGTCGCCCGAGCGCTGTCGTTGGGTGGGTCGTGCAGCGGCGAGCACGGGGTGGGGATCGGCAAGCGTGAGTTCCTGCTGGAGGAGCATGGCCCGGAGGCGCTGGCGGTGATGCGGTCCGTCAAGCAGGCGCTGGACCCGCGCGGGGTGATGAACCCGGGCAAGATCTTCCTGAACTAAGAGACCGGACAGCATCGGAATAATACCAGCGGCTCTACGCACTGACCCTTCCTCGTCGTGGTCGGCGGAGGCCGACCATCCACGGATTTGTCTCAACCGGCACCGCAAGGCGTGGATGGTCGGCCTCCGCCGACCACGACGATAGAACCCGAAAACGGTCATCACGTCGGGCCGCAGGTATAATGTCACGACAGTCGTCGTGACGTCCGGCACACCCTGCATGAACAGCTCGCGTCCCTGGACGGCTGCCAAAAAATGCGGCTAATGAATCGCTTCGTTTGCATCGAAAAGGCTTGAAAATGGAGCGAAACGGACCGGACCTCGCCCCCTCGCGCCGGGGGCTTCTGATCGGCGCTTCCCTGGCGAGCGCCGCCGTCACACGCCCCGCACACGCCGCCGAACAGTTCTGGACCGCTCGGTACACCGCGAAAAAGGGCGACGTGTCCCTCGCCATGTACCGCAAGCGTCTGCATCCGCCCCACGCGGGGCAAAAGCTCCCGGTCGTCTTCCTCGTCCATGGCTCCTCCGTTTCCGCCCTTCCCAGCTTCGACCTGACCGTCCCCGGTGCGGGTGAGTACTCGCTGATGAACGTCCTGGCCCGCGACGGCTTCGACGTCTGGACCATGGACTTCGAAGGCTACGGCAAATCCACGGTCACCTCCGGCAATTCCGACATTGCATCCGGCGTGGCCGACCTGAAGGCGGCGATGCCGGTCGTGCGAACGCGAGACCGGCCAGTCGAAATTCCATTTCATGGGCGAAAGCTCCGGCGCGATCCGAGCGGGCGCTTTCGCGATGGCGGAACCGGCCCGCGTCGATCGCCTCATCCTGGAGGCCTTCTCCTACACCGGCAAAGGTTCCCCCACCCTCGCCAAACGAGCTGAACGAACCGAGTTCTACCGAACCCATAATCGCCGTCCGCGCGGACGGGACATGATCCTCAGCATCTTCACCCGCGACAAGCCCGGAACGACGGATCCCCGCGTCGCGGAAGCCATGGCCAACGCCGACATGCCGAACGGCGACACCGTTCCTACGGGCACCTATCTCGACATGACCGCCAATCTGCCGCTGGTCGATCCCGCCAAGATTCAGTCCCCGGTCCTGATCGTCCGCGGCGAATACGACGGGATCGCGACAGACGAAGACCTGCTTGATTTTTTCGCGAAGGTTCCAGTCCAGGACAAGCAATACGCCATCATTCCGGGCGCGGCGCATTCCATCGGCATGGGCTACGCGCGCGCCGGATTGTGGCATGTCATGCGCGCGTTTCTCACCATGCCAAAGGCGGCAAAAGCATAATTATACCAGCGGCCTTTCGAGCCGACCCGTCCGATTGTCCTCCCACCGTCATGGCCGGGCTTGTCCCGGCCATCCATGCCTTTGTTTCTACAAGGAAAGTCGTGGATGACCGGCACGAGGCCGGTCATGACAGATGGGTCAGCGCGTTCGTCCGCTGGTATTACACCGGTCCCAGCCACGCATATCCCGTATCGTTCGGATGGGTGCCCATCAGGTCCTCTCAATTCCCATGGGGGAGGTTGGCAAGGAGGGCCGGGTCGGCGCAGACTCCGGCAGAGGAGGATTCCTGATGCCACATGCCAAACACGTTCCCGGTCGCCACTTCCTGCAGATCCCCGGACCGACCAACGTCCCGGACCGCGTTCTGCGCGCGATCGACAACCCGACCATGGACCATCGCGGCCCTGAATTCGGCGAGCTTGGCAAGGAAGTGCTGACCAATCTCCGCCGCGTCTTCCAGACCGAGGGACCGGTCATCATCTACCCTGCCTCCGGCACGGGCGCGTGGGAAGCGGCCCTGACCAACACACTTTCCCCCGGTGACAAGGTGCTGATGACCCGCACCGGCTGGTTCGCATCGCTGTGGCAGGAGATGGCGGACCGCCTCAGCCTGGATGCCACCTTCATCGACACCGACTGGCGGCGCGGCGCCGATCCGGCCGCAATCGGGGAGGTGCTGGCCAAGGACCGCGATCACCGGATCAAGGCCGTCTGCGTCGTCCATAACGAGACCTCGACCGGCTGTACGTCGCGCATCGATGAGGTGCGGGCGGCGATCGATGCCGCGAAGCATCCGGCGCTGCTGCTGGTTGACACGATCTCCTCGCTGGCCAGCATCGACTACAAGCATGACGCCTGGGGCGTGGACGTGACCGTCGCCGGTTCCCAGAAGGGCCTGATGCTGCCGCCCGGCCTGTCGTTCAACGCGATCAGCCAGAAGGCGCTGAAGGCGGCCGAGACCGCGAAGCTGCCGCGCAGCTACTGGGACTGGCGGCCAATGCTGGCGGCGAACGAGACCGGGTATTTTCCCTTCACGCCGGCGACCAACCTGCTCTACGGCCTGAATGCCGCCGTCGAGATGCTGCTGGAAGAAGGGCTGGAGAACGTCTTCGCCCGCCACGACCGCCACGCCGAAGCGACCCGCCGAGCGGTGCGGACCTGGGGACTGGAGATTCAGTGTGCGGAGCCTCGGCATTACTCGTCGTCGCTGACCGCGGTGCGCGTGCCCGAGGGGCACAGTGCCGATGCGCTCCGCGCGACCATCCTCAAGCGCTTCAACATGAGCCTCGGCAATGGTCTCGGGCAATTGAAGGACCGGGTGTTCCGCATCGGCCATCTCGGCGACTTCGGCGACCTGCAGTTGATCGGCACGCTGGGCGGGGTGGAGATGGGGCTGCGCGCCGCCGGCATTCCGCACAAGGCGGGCGGCGCGCAGGCGGCGATCGACTATCTGGCGGGGAACGCCTGAATCGAGCGGGCCTGAATCGAGCGGGCCTGAATGGAGCGGGCCAAGCCAGGCCGGACCGGAGCAAAACGGCGCCGAACGAACTGGCAGGCGAGACACCGGAACCCAATATACCGGCCCGATGCCCTATCCCGCCGGAGATAACGCGAAAACGATTGCCGACCGCCTCGCGGAGCCGGTGAAGCGCACCATCGCGCGGGAGGTCGTGGCCCTCTTCAATGACAAGTCCCGCGGTGAGACGCCGGTTCGCCGCCGGCCGGACGGGCTGTTCGGACCCAAGGCAGTCGCATGGCAGGTGCATGGCGACGTCACGTCGATGATGGTGGGCGGCATCGCCGGGTTGCTGCTGCAGATGCTGCATCCGGTGGTGCTCGCCGGCGTCTGGGACCATTCCAACTTCCGCAGCGACATGCATGGCCGGCTGCGCCGCACCGCCCGCTTCATCGCCATGACCACCTATGGCAGCAAGGAGGACGCCCTGGCGGCCATTGCCCGCGTCCGTGGCATCCATGACCGCGTGACCGGCACCCTGCCCGATGGCACATTCTATACCGCTGCCGATCCCGCGCTTCTCGCCTGGGTGCATGCGACCGAGACAACCTGCTTCCTCGACGCCTGGATCCGCTATGCCGACCCCGGCATGCCAAAGGCGCGGCAGGACAAATATTTCCAGGAGATGGCGGTCATCGGCCTGGGCCTGGGCGCTGCCCCGATGCCACGCAGCCGCGCCGAGGCGACCGCGCTGATCCAAGCGACCCGCCCGCTGCTGCGCTGCGACGCCCGCACGCGCGAGATCGCGCGCCTGGTGCTGACCCAGCGAGCCAGGAATCCCCTGGCCGAACCGATGCAGCGGCTGACGATGCAGGCAGCAATCGACCTGTTGCCGAACTGGGCGCGGCAACTGCACGGTCTGCCGGATGCCGGCCTCGGACGCCCGCTGGTCCGGGCGGGCACCGCCGGCATGGCGCGGGCTATCCGCTGGGTGTTCGGCTGACAGGGCAACCCTGCCGGCAGGGAAATGCAGGGGACGGGAAACCCACTGGATGCTATTCCTACTCACCAGTAGGAACATTTTGCGCCGGATCGAAGGCGCGGCACGCCGGACCGTCGCAATGATCGCTGACGCGACGGCCCATAGGAGAAGCGAATGGACGATCTGAAGGAACCAGCCGCATCGCATTTCGATGCGATCGTCATCGGTGCCGGCATATCCGGCCTGTATCAGTTGATCCGGCTTCACGAGCTGGGGATGACCGTGCGGGTGTTCGAGGCCGGGACCGATGTCGGCGGAACCTGGTATTGGAACCGCTACCCCGGCGCCCGTTTCGACTCCGAGAGCTATTCCTACCAGTTCTCCTTCTCCAAGGAGCTGCTGGCCGAATGGGACTGGCAGGAGCATTTCGCCCCGCAGCCGGAGACGCTGCGTTATCTGCAGCACGTCGCCGACCGGTTCGACCTGCGCCGCGACATCCAGTTCAGCAGCCGGGTCAAATCGGCTTATTGGGATGAGGCCGCTTTGAACTGGGCGGTGACGCTGGAAACCGGGGAACGCTTCACGAGCCGCTTCCTGATCACCGCCGTCGGGCCGCTTTCCGCGCCGACGATGCCGAACATCCCCGGGGTCGACAGCTTCAAGGGCCAGGCCTTCCACACCTACAAATGGCCGCACGAACCGGTTGATTTCGACGGTAAGCGCGTTGCCGTGATCGGCACCGGCGCGACCGGCGTGCAGACGATCCAGGAAGTCGCCAAGACCGCCGGCCAACTGACAGTCTTCCAGCGCACGCCGAACTGGTGCACTCCGCTGCACAACCGCAAGATCACGCCGGAGGAGATGCAGCGGATCCGCGCCGACTATCCGGCGATGTTCCAACGCTGCAAGGAAACCTTCTCCTGCTTCCTGCACACGGCGGATCTGCGCGGCACGTTCGAAGTGTCGGCGGAAGAACGCCAGGCATTCTGGGAGGAACTCTACGCCTCCCCCGGTTTCGGTATCTGGGTCGGCAACTTCAAGGACATCCTGACGGATCGTGCCGCCAACAAGGCGATCAGCGATTTCGTTGCCAACAAGATCAGGCAGCGCGTGAAGGATCCGGTGACGGCCGAGAAGCTGATCCCGAAGAACCACGGCTTCGGCACCCGCCGCGTGCCGATGGAAACGCATTACTACGAGGTCTACAACCAGCCCAATGTCGAGCTGGTGGATCTCCATGAAACCCCGATCGAGCGGGTCACCGAGACCGGCATCAAGACGGCCGCAAAGGACTACGAATTCGACATCATCGTCTACGCGACCGGCTTTGACGCGATCACCGGCAGCTTCGACCGTATCGACATCCGTGGCACCGACGGGCCAGAAGCTGAAGGATCGCTGGAAGCACGGGCCCGAGACCTATCTGGGCGTAATGGTCGACGGCTTTCCCAATATGATGATGCTGATGGGCCCGCACATGGCGCTGGGGAACATCCCCCGCAGCATCGAGCACAATGTCGAATGGGTGTCCGACCTGCTGGGACACGCGCAGGCACATGGTATCAAACGCATCGAGCCGACGGTCAGGGAGGTCCAGGCCTGGACCGACCATGTGAAGGGGCTGGCCGAGGGTCTGCTGACGTTTGAGGTCAATTCCTGGATGACAGGCGTCAACTCGAATGTCGACGGCAAGCAAATACGGATCGTCGCCCGCTACGCCGGCAGCGCGCCGGATTACCGCGCTCGGTGTGATGCGGTGGCGGCTTCGGGGTATCAGGAGATGGCGCTGGCTTGATGGAAGCGCAGCGGACGCTCCGCGCGGTTTCTTCCACGATACCCGATCCCGATACTGAAGGCATGGCTGGGGCAACCGCCTCGCCCCTCTCCCGCCCCTTGTTACCCAACGGTCAGCATCCCACCTGAGCCCGAACAGGACAGGATGACTGATCGATGATCGAACTCAGACCGTTTTCCACCCTCGGCGCGTTCCGCAACGAATGGCTCAACGCGCACCACCACTTCAGTTTCGCCAGCTACCACGACCCCGCTCGGATGGGCCTAGGGCGCCTGCGCGTCTGGAATGACGATGAGGTCGCGCCCGGTACGGGTTTCGATCCGCATCCGCATCGGGATATGGAGATCGTGACCTATATCCGCGAAGGCGCGATCACCCATCGTGACAACCTGGGTAACGATGGCCGGACCGAGGCCGGTGATGTGCAGGTGATGCACGCCGGAACGGGCATCGTGCACGCCGAGTACAACCTGGAGGATGTCCCGACCCGGCTCTTCCAGATCTGGATCCTGCCGGACCGTCAGGGCGTCAAGCCAGGCTGGGGCACGCGCGCCTTCCCGCGCAATGGTGATGCCTTGTCGGTGCTGGCCAGCGGCCGGCCACAGGATGCAGGCTCCGACGCGCTGCCGCTCAATGCCGATGCGGCGGTGCTGGCAGGTACGATGGCCGCGGGACAGACGACGGAGCTTGCCTTCGCGCCCGGCCGATCGGCCTATCTTGTGCCGGTGAACGGCGCCGTCACGGTCAATGGTGTGACCGCCGGCGCGCGTGACGGCGTGGCAATCAGCGGCGAAGCCAGCGTCACCATCACCGCGACGGAGGCCACGGAACTCGTCGTCGTCGACGTCGCTGAGTAGAGAGTCGCGAATCCGCCGGGACGTCCGGCGGTCTGCGATGGTGGCGGCTCCGCGAAAAAAACCACGGAGACGGCCGCTGCGCGGCCTCTATGAGGGTCCCGGAGGGCACGGAGTTGTGTCGGTACCGTCAGGGAGTTTCGGCCGCTGTATCCTGGTGGAGCGACCCCATGTCCCATGAGCGCCGTAAACGCCCCCTCCGTGGCCCTCCGTGCATCCTCCGTGAAGGCCGCACAGCGGCCGCTCCGTGGTTTCTTTCAAACAAGCTGATCGCCGCACCGGCCGAGAACAGGCGCGGCCCGCGCGACATATACGATCGCCCTCGTCCACGGTTGGCTTTTTCGCTGATCAGGCCTTGATGAAACGATCGATGCGGCGGTGGCGGAACAGCCACTGCCCGCCGATCTTCACGACCTGATCGTAATAGCCGCCGCCCGAACCGATCTCCGGCCCCATGTCGCCATTCCGGGGCTCACCATTCTGGAACAGCAGCCAGTTTGACCGGACCGACGCCTGATCGCCGTTCAGGTCGATGACGATGTTCGTTGTCAGATGCACCCGCCGCGGCCGGTTCGGCTGGGAGATCGAGCGTGCTTGCGCGACGATGCCGGCATGGCCGTTGCCCGTCCCGAACGCCGTCTCCCACACCCCATCCAGGGTGAACAGCGCGGCCATGTCTTCGAAGCGTTCCTCGTCCAGCGCGAAACAGTAGCGCGCGAGCAGCTCGCGGATCTCGTCCTTGTCGGACATCGTCTCCCTCCTTGCCGTTGGTCGTCATTCGGCGCGAGTATAACGGCAGAACAGTCAATGCACAGGAGACGCCGGGAATGGATACGATCGGCTCGGATCATCTGATCCGCGACGAGGCGGCGCTGGAGGCTCTTTACGGAGAGCGTAGCCCAGCCTCCCTGGTGAAAGAGGTCGACTACATCCACCCACATTACCGTACGATGATTGAGGCAAGTCCGTTCATGGTGCTCGCCACCGTCGGGCCGGAGGGTCTCGACTGCTCGCCGCGCGGCGACCCGGCGGGCAGCTTCATCCAGGTTTTGGACGAGAAGACCGTGCTGATCCCGGACCGGCGCGGCAACAACCGGGTCGACAGCCTGCGCAACATCATCCGCGACGACCGCGTGGCCCTGCTGTTCCTGATCCCTGGCGTCGGGGAAACATTGCGGATCAACGGCCGCGCCGTGATCTCCACGGCGCCGGAGGTGATCGGGCGGTTCCCGATCAACGCGACGTTGCCCAGAAGCGTGATCGTCGTCACGGCCGAGAGCGTCTACTTCCAATGCCCGAAGGCGCTGGTGCGGTCGGATCTGTGGAACCCCGCCAATCATGTGAACCGGAAGTCGCTGCCAAGCACCGGCGCAATGCTGGCGGCAATCACCCGAGGGGCGACGGACGGGGACGCTTGGGACAAGGCCTATCCGGAGCGGCTGAAGGCCACGATTTACTAGAGCGTGATGACCGGAGGCGGAATCGCCGGAGGTCTGAATCACGCGATTAAACAAACACCTAGAGCAGGATGGCTGAGCGAAAGCAATGTCACACTGCTCTAGGGGTCAGGCGGCGATCCGGAGTTGTCGTGCGGGGATTCGCCGGGTGTCGGTTCACCTTGTGTTCGGTTCATCGGGCGTTGGCTCATGGGAGGATGGCGCGGCACCGCCCGCATCGTCCTGCGAGGCCACACCCGCCCCGGCATCGGCGTCCCCGCCGCGTTCCGTGGCGACCTTCGGCCTACGGGGACCACCGAGCCAGCCCACCGCCCGTTCCGCACGCTGCAGCGCCGCATCGACGGCTGCCATCGTGCCGGACAGATCCTCCGACGTGTCTCGTTCCCACGCCCTGAGCGACCACAGCCATAACGCGACGCATCCCTGCACGATCAGGTCGCCGCGCGGCCCCCTGAGCGTCGCACCGGCGCCTTCCAGCATCCAGCGCATGCTGCGTTCCGTCGCACAGGCCAGCATCACTGCCAGCGGCGGATCGAAGGGCAGCGCGCGCATCACCGCGATCACGCCGTCCCGCTGCGCCTGGAACGCGTCGAAACGGCGCATCAGCAAGTCGAACAGCCGGTCCCGCACTGGTCCTTCGGCCGGTGCATCCGTCAACGCTGCCTGGTCGGCCAATGAGCCAAACCGCAGCAGGATCGTGTTTCGCGAGGGAAACCGCGCCCGCGCCTCATTCAGGGGCAGGCCAGCAGTCCGAGCGGCGGCGGCGACGCTGACCCGGTGCCAACTGTCCTCGGCCGCCAGGCGGAGCGCTGCAGTTACAAGGGCGGTATCGAAATCCGTATCGGTCATGGGACGAAGATAGGATGCATGGACAACGGCTCAACCAGCAAGTTCGCGAGATCGGCGGGTCGCGGCGGCGATCGCCTCGGAGACGGTCAGCGGCCAGGCATCCGACGCCATCATCACCGCCAGGGCCGCGGCCGTCGTGCCACCCGGGCTGGTGACGGCCTTGCGCAGGCTGGCGGCATCCTCGGTGCTCGCGGCAAGCAGCGCGCCGGAGCCCGCAACCGTCTGGCGCGCCAACAACCGCGCGAGGTCGGGGGGCAGTCCATGCTCCAGCGCCGCCTGCTCCATCAATTCCGCGAGAAGGAAAACATAAGCCGGACCACTGCCGGAGACGGCCGTCACCGGGTCCAGGAAGGCTTCATCCTCCACCCACGCCACGATGCCGATCGCTTGCAGAAGCCGATCGCACAGGCTGCGCTGCGGTGTGATCACGCCCTCGGCTGGACAGGCGACCGTCACCCCCTGGCGAATCGCTGCCGGCGTGTTCGGCATCGCCCTGACGATTGCGGCTTTGGGGCCGAGCAGCTTGGCCATGCCTGTTATGGTGCGGCCCGCCATGATGGAGAGGAACACGGGACCGTCGGCGAACCGGGCATAGGCGGGCAGCGTCTCGGCGGCGTTCTGCGGCTTGACGGCCAGGACGACGGCAGCCGGGGCGAAGTCGGCGGGAATGTCGGCCGCACCTGTGACCACGGTCAGGTCCGGACCGGCAAAGGAGGCTGCGGCAGGCGACGGGTCGACGGCGATCGAGGGCGCCAGCCCCTGCTCCCGCCATCCCGCCAGCATCGCACTTCCCATCCGCCCGCAGCCGACCAGCAGGATCGGCGGGATCTGGCCCGCAGGGGGGATGGCTGTGGTCGTGGCATCGGTCATGGATGAAACCCCCGCTGTTCTGATGGCGCGAGAGAAGCACGATTAGGAGTCGGATCAAAGGTGAGACGCCGCCGTCATGCCCAGTTCCGTCCATGGCGTTACGCCGTTCTGGCCGCTGTCCTGCTGCCACAGGCAGTACCTCATAGGGGTCGCCACACGATTTGTCCAAAACTGCACGCTAAGGGGTATGCAGAACTAGATTGCCTTCGAAATCGCTTCTGAAAGAGGGCTTCGACCTCCTGATCCTCGGCTCGGCCGCTACGGCCAACCTCTCGGAAATATCCCGGCTCGTCAGGACGACGTGCAGCAGCGTGCCTGCCCGCCACTCTCCTGGATAGGCGGGCACGGCACTGTCCCGAAGGAGCAGAACACGCAGCAATCTCCCTGCTTTGGTCGCAGCAGCCTGCCGCAGCCCTTGCAATCGTAGAAGAACTGGCAAGCGTCTGTCGGCATCGTCTCGGTCGCCGTGAAGCCGCAATGCGGGCAGGCGATGGTAGACTCCGCGATCGTCGAAGTTTCACGCATACAGGTAGCCGATGGTCAGCAGCGCGAAGCCGGCGATCAAGCCAACAACCGTGAGACCCCGCACGGCTGGCTTGGAGCATACGGCATCTGTAGCGCAGACCGTGGCCGTCTGACGGCGCCACAACAGCACCGCACCGGCTGCAAGGCAGAGTGCGCCAGCCCATAGGAGCAGGGGCCGATGAGGCGCTGCCAGCAAGGCAATGCCGGTCAGCCAAGCCGAACCGACACCCACGGTCGCCAGCAGGAAGGGCAGGCCGCAACAGGATGCGACGCTAAATGCCGCTGCCACGCCGCCCAGCGTCAGCAACGTTGCGCCAGTGTCGCGAAGCGGCTGGCCGTTCATGGCTGGTTCAGTCTTGGTTGAGATCATATCCGGGTTCCTTGCCGCGACGTCAGCAGCACCCTACGGTCTGTAGTCACTACAAACTCAAGCGAAATCTGGAGACAGGTGCCATGGCGGCCGATGACATGCCGATCGGGGAGTTCTCGCGGCGAACGGGCTGCGCCATCGAGACCATCCGCTTTTACGAGAAGGTCGGCGTGCTGCCCGAAGCGCATCGGCGGGGCCGCTATCGGCAATATGCAGCCGGCGATATCGGACGCCTGATTTTTGTGCGCCGGGCGCGCGAGTTAGGGTTCACCCTCGACGAAGTACGCGCATTGTTGGGACTGGCAGCATCGGGCGGCGAAGCCTGCGCCGAGGTGCGCACGCTGGCGGCTGCACATCTGGCCGACATTCGCGCGAGGATTGCCGATCTGCGCTCCATGGAGCACATTCTCGCCCAAGCCGTCCGGCAATGCGACGCGGGGCAGCAGGCAACTTGTCCATTGATCGATGTGCTCTCTGCCGTGGTCGGCCGGCGCGAGGCTTAGCGGGACAAATCGTGTGACGACCCCTCATATGAACGAAATGGCCCGCACGAGGCGGGCCAAGACGTGCAGGTCGATTGAGCGGGCGCCTGTTTGGGTTACGCCTCTCCGACGCAGTCGAGCATGGCGGCTGCCAGCGCGTCCTTCGGCGATTTGCCGCCCCACAGGACGAACTGGAACGCCGGGTAGAAGCGTTCGCATTCGGTCAGGGCGATATCGACCAGATCCTCCAGGCTTTCGGCGGACGCGCCTTGCGCGCCGCGCAGCAGGATTGCGTGGCGGAAGACTGGCATGCCGTCCCCGCCCTCCAGCCCGAAATGGCCCAGCCAGAGCTGTTCATTGGCCATAGCGAGCAATTCGTAGAGTGTCGTGCGCTGCTTTTCCGGCACTTTCAGATCGAAGGCGCAGGTGAAATGCATCACGCTGATGTCGTGCGACCAGTTGAAGAACAGGCCGTAATCGCACCATTGGCCGGGTGCTTCCGCCGCCATTTCCGTATCGCTGCGGCGGTCGAATTCCCATTCGTTCGCTGTGACGATTTGCTCCATGATATCAAGAGGATTTGCGGAGGGTTCGTAGGACGAAGCCAGCGATGCTGACATGCGGGGTCTCCCGTCAGAAGGAAGGCCGAGCGTGGCCATCTCCTTCGGTTCGCACGGCTTGGCCCGGTTGTGGGTTTTGCCGATTCGGCCGAAGTTGACCAACGCATTCGAGGCTAGGCACGGGTCAGCGCCAACCGCAAGTGCCAATAATCAGGTTTCCCGCAAAGTTCCGCCAGAGTGTTATCCACAACCCACATTACTCTCGACCGCGCAACCCGGCGTGTTCAGCGGATCAACCCCGCGCTCCGCGGCAGGAACAGGGAAAACTCCGACACACGGGTGATCAGCATCAGTCCGACGAGCAGCGCCGGCAAACAGGGGAGACAGGGTCGCGCATGCTGGCCGACCGAGATATCGGCGAAGCGAAGCGTCATCAAAAGCCCGACACCCAGCGGCGCGATAAACAGGCCGATGTCCACGGCGGCAGCCAGGTCGTCTACAAGGAATGCCACCGAAGGAAACGGAGAACGAGCTATGAGACACGACCACACGCAGTGGGGGCACACGCAATGGGGCCCGACAGATCAGATCGGTGCCGCAAACCTGCTGACGGTGGAAAAGCGGCTGGCCGCACTCGGCTCCGTCAAGCAGGGCCGCATATTTGACGTCAGCCATGAGATCTATATGGGCGCGCCGTTCATGGCGCCGAACCAGACACCGTTCCTGATGTCGATCTTTGGCTCCTGGCGGCATACCATCGCCCGGCGTCGCAAGATGGGGGCGACGAACGACGCCGGCACCAATCTCGAACGTATCGAAATGACCGCCCATGTCGGCACGCATATCGACGCACTGGGTCATTTTTCGAAGGGCGACATGCTCTACAACGGCAACAAGGCAGCGGACGTGGTGACCGATTGGGGATTGGATCGGTTGGGGATCGAACATGCGCCGCCTATGATCACGCGCGGCGTGCTGTTCGATGTCGCGGGCGCGACTGGTGGTGCGCATATGCAGCCCGGCCAGACAGTGACGGTCGAACATTTGGAGCGTGCGGCCGAAGCCGGCGGGTTCGCAGTGGAGCCAGGCGACATCGCGCTGATCCGCACCGGCTGGGGTCGGTATTATGGCGCCGACAATGCCCGCTACCTGGAGGGCGAGCCAGGCATCGACGTCCCGGCGGCGAAATGGCTGATCGACCAGGGGATCGTTGCGATCGGTGCCGACAACATGGCGGTGGAAGTGCTGCCGAACCCGAACAAGGGGCTCATGATGCCGGTGCATCAATACGCACTGGCGGAATGCGGCGTATACCTGATCGAGAACCTGGCGCTGGAGGAGGTTGCGGCAGAACGCGTTTACACCGCGTGCTTTATCCTGCTGGCGACCAGGCTGCGCGGCGCTACAGGGGCGCCGGTGCGCCCCATCATGATGACATGAGCACTTTCGCCATCAGTACAGAACCACACTGACGTTTCGTTTTGAGTTCGTCATCCCAAGGGCCGCCCTCCCGGCGGCTCCCCACAGACTACCGCGACACTTCAACACCGACCGCAGTATAGCTGCGTCACTGGTGTCGCTGCCCGGTTCCTCGCTCGGCTCAATGCCGGGGTGAAGCTGGATATCACGGCGAATGTGACTGTCTACACCTTGTTCGACGGTTGCGGCAACGCCTATACTGGGACCGGCGGCCTGGAGGCGCGCTTGTAAGGAAGCGGGCTGCGTACCCCGGCCCGTCCGCCGGGGTACGCAGCCACAACGCGGGAGGCCGATCCGACAGCCCTGCACACCCAGCCGATCTGGAGGAGTAGCCGGCCTGAACATGCTGGAACCGTAGTGGAGATCGCCCTCCGGTATCGCGTCGTTGGCAACCGAGCCGCGCGTCCGGAACGCGGCGACATCGATGTCTATAAAGACCGATTCAGTTCATCGATTATTCCCGGCGAGATGAAAAAATCCGTGGTGAGCTTTCTTATTTCAGAGAGCGATTCACGTCTGCGGTTGCCCCGCACCGGCGGAGCCAACCTGCAGAACGACTCGCATTCTAGAGTCCGAGGCGCTGCGAAAGACCCGCCAGGATCGCCGCGTGTACGGCCGCCACATCTCCGGATGCATCCACTTCGAGGCAGCGTTCTGGCTCGCCCTGAGCGATCGCCCGGAAGCCGTCGCGGACGCGGACGTGGAAATCGGAGCCGAGACGCTCGTAGCGATCCGCACTCGTCCCGCGTTGGCGCAGGCGTATGGCGGCAACGGATTCCGGCACATCCAGCATTATCGTTACATCGGGAACAATACCCAGCAGCCGGATCTGTTCGGCGATGAAGCCGCGGTCGGCACCCTGGCCATAGCCCTGATACGCCATGGTCGAGTCATAGAACCGGTCGCAGACCACCCAGGTACCCTGCGCCAGCGCCGGCTGCGATCGTCTTCGCCACATGTTCCGCCCGCGCGGCGAAGTGCAGCAGCGTCTCCGCCCGGGGCGACCAGTCGATCGTCGCCACCCAGCAGGATCCCCCGCAGCAGTTCCGCGCCCGGAGCGCCGCCGGGTTCGCGCGTGCGCAGCACCGTCAAGGCCTCGCGTCCGCAACGCGCTGCACCAGCAGATCGGACTGCGTCGTCTTGCCGGCCCCTTCCCCGCCTTCCAGCGTAATGAAACGGCCTGAGCGTGCTCACGTGCCGGTCACGTATTTCGACAGCACCGCCATCGCGCGGCCGGGCAGCCCAAGCCGGGGCACATCCGTCGGCCGCCAGCAGCGGCAGTCGAAGATGGGGAACGCCATCGCCGGTGACCGTCAGCTTGCCGACCGTATCGCCCTTCACCACCGGCGCGGTCAGCGGCGAATCGTAGCTGACCTTGACCGACGCCTTCTGCCGCCAGTTGCGCGGCATCGTCACGATCACGTCCTGGCCGGCCACCAGCGGCACGGTGCGCTCGGTGCCCAGCCAGACCGGCACGCGGTCGACCACGTCGCCGGCGGTGAACAGCGTGACGTCCTCGAAATTGAAGAAGCCCAGTCCATCAGCCGCTCGGACTTCCTCGGCGCGCTCGTGCATCGAGGTCATGCCGTTCAGAACCAGGATGACGCGGCGGCCGTTGCGCTTGGAACTGACGACAAGGCCGTAGCCGCCGGCCTCGGTATGGCCGGTCTTCAGACCGTCCGCGGTGCCCTTCTGCACCATCGGGTTGCGGTTGCCCTGCTCGATGCCGTTGTACCTGAAGGTTTTTTCTGCGTCGTAATGATAGTAGTCCGGGAAGTCGCGAATGATCGCCCGGCCAGCGTGGCGATGTCACGGCAGCTCATGTGCTGTTCCGGGTCGGGCCAGCCGGTGCAGTTCTTGAAATAGGAATGCGTCAGGCCGAGTTCCTTGGCCTTCGCATTCATCATTTCGACGAACTGCTCTTCCGACCCGCCGATCGCTTCCGCCAGCACGATCGCCGCGTCGTTGCCGGACTGGACGACGACGCCGCGGATCAGGTCCTCCACCTTCACCGATGCTGCCGATCGGCACGAACATCTTGGAGCCCTGCATCCGCCAGGCTTTTTCGCTGCACCGGCAACTCGTCGTCCAGCTTCAGCCGGCCCTGCTTGAGCCGGTCATAGACGAGGTACAACGTCATCAGCTTGGTCATCGACGACGGCGGCATTTCGTCGTCCGCCTGCTTCTCCATCAGCGAGGCGCCGGTGTCGAAGTCCTCGATATAGGCCCACCGCGCGGCCGTATCGACGGCGCCCAGCGGGGTGTCGGCGGGCGATGCCGGCGGGCGCCGGCGTCCTTGGCCTTGCCGCGCGCAGCCTTGCTCGGGCTGCGCGGCCGTCTTCGGCTGTGCCAGCGGCGGGCCAACGCCGGCCAGCGAGACCAAGGCGCGGACGCCAGCAAGCCAGACGACGGGTCAGCATCTCGACGAAACCTCCGTCACTCCACCACGATGCGGGCGTCCGGTATGCCGGACGCCAGCGCTCGATCCAGCACGGCGTCGGCCTGCGCGATGCATCGGCAGCGGGCCGACCTCGACCCGGAACTGGTGCGTCCGACCTTCGAAGACAGGACAATACTGCGCACCGGCCGCTGCCCATCTTGGCATGTTGGACGGCGGCGTATTGATAGCTCGTCGAAGGTATCGAGGCGCACCATCAACTTGCCGGGGTGCGGCGTCGTCTGGGTGACCGTTTCCGGCAGCCGCATGGGCGGAGCAGCCGGTTTGGCCGGCCGTGCCACCGGGGCGGCGATCGGAACGGATGGCGCCGCGGCTGCCCTGCCGGACGCCGGGCAGCGGCGGCAGCTCCGCAACCTCGACCGCGCCACGCGGGGCCGCGGTCAACGGCCAGCCTGGGCGCACCCGGCAGCGCATCGCCGCGTCCTGGCTTTCGCTCGGCAGCACTCGCAGCCGGACGCGGGCGAGCGCCGCTCGGCGGCATGCCCAGCAGGTCCGCGGTGCGGCGGGTGACTTCCACCAGCCGGTGCGGATCGCCGGAGCCGCGGTCGTTGAGCCGGATCATCACCTGCGCGCCCGTTTTCCAGGTTGGTCAGGCGGGCGATGGCAGGAAGCTGCATGGTCGGATGGCCGCCGGCCAGCGCCGTCTGGTCGAACAGTTCGCCGTCCGTGGTCAGGCCTGGCAGGGCTGTCCTTGGCGATCGCGGCAATGCCGGTTTCGTCCAGGTCGGAGGACTCCGCGGGTAGATGCCAGACGCCGCCGACCTGGTAGGCGCCGCCGAGGACGTAGTGCGGATTGGGCTTCGGTCGGCGGCAGGCGACAGCCATGCAGCCAGCGAGTGCCGAGCAAGCGCCGAGCGCAGACAGGGCGCGAAGGTCGTCAACGCCGGCCACCTGGTCACCGATCAGGCCCGACGGCGATGGCATAGAAGTCGGACGGATTGTAGCGCCGGATGGCGGCGAAGTTGCGCGAACACCAGGAAGGTCTCACCGCCCGGCACCGTCCGGGGCGATCAGGCCGGCCGGCGTGTCGGCCGTGCGCGGCCCAGCGTCCGATCACCGGGCGCACCCCGGCGCGCGCCCACTCGGCCAGCGGGCGCTTGGCATCGCGGCCGGGGGCATCCACGCCCGGCGGCAGCGACGACCGCCTGGCCCCAGGTCTGCCCCGCCGCGCCAGCCGGACTGCGGCCAGATAGTTGGCGATCGAGCCGAGCACGTCGGGCTTGCTGGTCCAGATGTCGCGCCGTCCATGGCCCTCGAAGTCGACCGCGTAGCGCAGATAGCTGGTCGGCATGAACTGCGGCTGGCCCATGGCACCGGCATAGGAGCCGGTCATCGCCGCCGGGCGCGACGTCGCCATGGTCGAGGATCTTCAGCGCGGCGATCAACTCACCACGGAAGAAGCTGGCGCGGCGGCCCTCCCAGGCCAGCGTGGCCAGCGCCTCGACCACGCGGAAATCGCCGGTGCCGGTGCCGAAGCTGGACTCCAGCCCCCAGATGCCGGCGATGACGCCGGTCGAGACGCCGTAAGCGCTGCTCGACCCGCTGGAACAGGGCGCGGTTGGCGGCGACGGCCTGCGCGGCCGTCGGCGATGCGTTTGTCGGTGATGACGATGCCGCGGTAGCGCGCCCAGGTCAGGGTGAACTCGGGCTGATGGCGGTCGCGGTCCAGCACCTTCTGGTTCGGCGCCACACCGGCGAAGGCCCGGTCCAGCGTCGCCGGGCGAGATGCCGGCCTTGCCGGGCGTCGGCGCGGACGGATCGTTAGAAAATTCGGCGAAACTGCCCGTGACGGCATGCCGCGAAAGCAGGCGCCGGCGACAGGCGCGGGAAGCAGCGCTGGCATAGCAAGAAACGACGGGTCGGCATGGCGCGCTTCCTGCCACGCCGACCCGCGCCGGAGCAATCTGAATTCAGCGAATCCGCGGCAGTTCCAGATAGGTGTGGAAAGCCGGCGGCGAGGTCTGCGTCCACTCCAGGGTCGTCGCACCCTCGCCCCAGTAATTGTCGGCCACGTGCTCCTTCGAGGTGAAGGTGCGGATAGCAGACATAGAGGAACACCAGCGTCGCCAGCGCCGCTGATGAACGCGCCGATGCGAGGAGACGAAATTCCAGCCGGCGAAGGCGTCCGGATAGTCCGGATAGCGGCGCGGCATGCCGGACAGGCCCAGGAAGTGCTGCGGGAAGAAGGTCAGGTTGACGCCGATGAAGGTCAGCCAGAAATGCACCTTGCCCCAGAACTCCGGATACTGGTGGCCGGACATCTTGCCGATCCAGTAGTAGAACCCGGCGAAGATGCCGAACACCGCGCCCAGCGACAGCACGTAGTGGAAGTGGGCGACCACGTAGTAGGTGTTGTGGACGATCTCATCGATGCCGGCATTGGCCAGCACCACGCCCGTCACGCCGCCGACGGTGAAGACGAAGATGAAGCCGATCGCCCACAGCATCGGCGTCTTGAACTCGATCGAGCCGCCCCACATCGTCGCGATCCAGGAGAAGATCTTGATCCCGGTCGGCACCGCGATGACCAGCGTCGCGGCCATGAAGTAGGCGCGGGTATCGACGTCGATGCCGGAGACGAACATGTGGTGCGCCCAGACGACGAAGCCGACCACGCCGATGGCGACCATCGCGTAGACCATGCCCAGGTAGCCGAAGATCGGCTTGCGGCTGAAGGTCGAGACGACGTGGCTGACGATCCCGAACGCCGGCAGGATCATGATGTAGACTTCGGGATGGCCGAAGAACCAGAACAGGTGCTGGAACAGCACCGGATCGCCGCCGCCGGTCGGGTCGAAGAACGCGGTGCCGAAATTGCGGTCGCAGATCAGCATGGTGATCGCGCCGGCCAGCACCGGCACCGCCAGCAGCAGCAGGAACGCCGTGACCAGTTCCGACCAGATGAACAGCGGCATCTTGTGCAGCGTCATGCCGGGCGCGCGCATGTTGAAGATGGTGACGATGAAGTTCATCGAGCCCAGCAGCGACGACGCACCGGCGAGGTGCAGCGCGAACAGGGTGCAGTCCATGCCCATGCCGGTTTCGTAGGTCGGATTGCGACAGCGGCGGATACAGCGTCCAGCCGGTGCCGGACTCGCCCAGGAACAGGCCGATCATGATCAGCACGAAGGCCGGCGGCAGCAGCCAGAAGCTGATGTTGTTCAGCCGCGGGAACGCCATGTCCGGCGCGCCGATCATCAGCGGGATGAACCAGTTGCCGAAGCCGCCGATCAGCGCCGGCATGACCGTGAAGAAGATCATCATCAGCCCGTGCGACGGTGATGATCGTGTTCCACTCCTGGCCCGACGGTGATGACGGTGTTGTGCGGATGCATGAAGCTGCGCCCGCATGATGATCGACAGGATGCCGCCCACGATGCCCGCCGACCACCGCGAACATCAGGTAGAGCGTGCCGATGTCCTTGTGGTTGGTGCTGAACAGCCAGCGCGCCACGAACCCGGCGATGGTGATCGTGGTGATCATGGTCATGATGATCGTGGGTCGTCGCAGACACGCAGCATTCTCCGTTCAAACATAGGCCAAGCGCGGCAGGCGCCCCGCGATCGGCTGGGTCTCGGGTCTTGGTTAGCCCAGTGCCCATTGACCGGCAAGCATTCATACCGAAGATCAGAACGGGATTTGTGCCGATCGCCCGGCATGTGTGGCGTGGGATCGACCTTCGAGTGCGATCGTCCGGAGTTGACGCGCCGGTGCGCGGCAAATCTCGGATGTGAATCGCTATCAAACAGGGCAGAAACGAGGAAACGCGGGACAATGAAATTCAGCTTCATGGCCTTGGCCGATATCGACGAGATCGGATTCTTCGGCCTCGCCGAGAACCTCGGCTATGACTCGATCTGGGTCGCCGACAGCCAGATGCTGTATTCGGACGTCTATGCCGTCTGCGCCCTGGCGCTGCAGCAGACGAAGCGTATCCGTATCGGACCGGGGACCGCGATCTGCGGCACGCGGATCCCGCCTGTGCAGGTGGCGGCGATGGCGACGCTCAACCGGCTGGCGCCGGGGCGGGTGATGCTGGGAATCGGCACCGGCAACACCGCGATGCGCACGATGGGCCAGAAGCCCATGACGATCGCGGCCTTCGGCGAGTATCTGCGCGTGCTGCGCGGCCTGCTGGATGGGCGAGACCGTCGATTACACCTATCGGCGGCAAGACCCAGCCGGTGCGGATGCTGCGGCATGAAGACAGGTTCATGAACCTGCAGCCGCGGATACCGCTCTATGTCTCCGGCTTCGGGCCGCGGGCGATGGCGCTGGCCGGCGAGTATGGCGACGGGCTGATCTTCGCCATCCCGCCGCGCGGCGTTCCGGTGCAGGAGGCGCTGGGCCATGCCCGCCAGGGCGCCGCGCGCGGCGGGCGCGACATGACCGGGTTCCGCAATGCGTCCCTGCTGAACGTCGTGCTGCTGGAGCCGGGCGAGAGGGCGGACTCCGACCGGGTGAAGCAGGCCGTCGGGCCCAATATCATGGCCAGCGTCTACTACTTCTACGACACGGTGCATGAGCGCGGGATCGACCCGCCGCCGTTCCTCAGCCGCATCTGGAAGCCCTATTGCGCGCTGGTCGAGGAAACCCCGCCCGAACACCGGCATTTCCGCACGCACGAATTCCACTACCACGGCCTGCATCCGGGCGAGGCAGACGCTGATCGACGAGCAACTGATCCGCGAAACCTGCCTGGTCGGCACGGCCGACGAACTGATCGAGCGGATCCGCCAGATGGAAGCGGACGGGCTGGAGGAGATGATCATCGCCACCGGCACCAGCGCGAAATGGCGGTTTGCCGAGGAGTTCTCCCGAACGGTGATGGCGCGGCTGTAGCGCTTGGGTTGTCGCGCACCGGCCGTTCCTGCCGCAGGATGCCGTCGCCAAATCGGAGGCCTCCATGGACACGCCAAGCTTCGAAACTGGCCTGGCCGCACAATCGGCTGATATCCTGGCCAAATGCGTCGCCTGTGGCGCCTGCGCCGAGGTCTGTCCGATGCCCGCGCCCGCCGGCATCACGCGCCGATCCGAAGACGCTGACCGAGGGCATCCTGACCCTGCTGCGCGGCGGCATGCGATGCGGACGCCGCGCGCTGGGCCAGCGTCTGCTCCGGCAGCGGGCACTGCATCCCGGCCTGCGAGTACGGCGTCAATCCGCGGCTTGATGCTCGCCCTTGGCCCGCGCCGCCGACCTTGCCCGCGAACCCGCCACCGCTCGGCGGAAGACCGGCTTCACCCGGTTCGGCGCCATGACCAAGGGCGTGCGCGTGCTGTCGCGGCTGCAATTGCCGCCCGAGACGCTGGCCCGTTTCCGCCCGCCCGAGGAGCCTGACGGAACGGCCGGAGGTGATCTTCTACACCGGCTGCAACGTGATGAAGACGCCGCATATCGCGCTGCTGGCGCTCGACATCATGGACGCGCTGGGCGTGCGCTACACGCGTCATGGGCGGCCCGTCCGCCTGCTGCGGCGTGCTGCAATTCGGCGCCGGCGACCTCTCGACCTCGGGCCGCATCGGCTAGCAGAACGATCGACCGCCTGGCGGCAGCGGCGCCGCGAGCGCTGTCCTGGTGCCCGACCTGCCAGATCCAATTGACCGAGATCGCCGCGCCGGCCAGCGGCGTCGATCTGAACATGGCGCCCTTCGTCCGCTTCCTGGCCGAACGGCTCGACGATCTGCGGCCGCTGATGGTCCACCCGGTCGACAAGCGCGTCGGCCTGCACGAACATCCCGGCAATCCCGGCGTGCCCGAGGCGCGCGCAGGCGATCCTGCGGGCGATCCCCGGCCTCGACTTCGTCGACCTGCGAGCAGCCCCGCGTCGGCTATATGTGCAACAAGCTGACGCCGCTGCCGGCGTTCAAGGCGGACTGCATCACAAGGCCAGCTCGAGGCCGCCGAGGCCGCCGGCGTGACGACGCTCGCCGGCATCTATCACGCCTGCCATCGCGAGCTGTGCAGCCACGAACGCGACTGGCCGTTCGAGGTGGTCAATTTCCTCGAACTGGTCGGCGAGAGCATGGGGCTGTCGCGCCCCGACCTGTTCAAGCGGCTGAAGCTGATGCAGGACGTCGACGCCATCCTGGCCGATGTCGGCGCCGATGCTCGGGGCCAACGGCGTCGATCTCGAGGAAGCGCGGGACGTCGTCCTGCGCGACATGCTGGGCGAGCAGCCGCTGGCTCTCGGACATGCCGGTGTCGCGTAGGGGTCTGCGGCGCCCCATGCCGGCCACTTCAACATGGCTGTCCGGCCACTTCAAACCGCGTGCGTACCGCCGTGGATGTCCCGCACCGCCCCGTCGCCATCGCGGTAGTCCGGACCGATCGGGACCTTGCCGTAGCCGCCGGGGATATCCAGCACATAGGTCGGCCACGCCAACCCGGTGACCCGGCCGCGCAGCTGCTCCAGCAGCGCCCTGCCCTCCTCGATCGGCACATGAAACCGAGCGGTGCCGGGCGCGGGGTCGAGCTGGTGGAGGTAGTAGGGTTTGACCCGTGTTTCGACCATGGCGCGGAACAGGCCTCCAGCGCCTGCGGCGATATCGTTCACGCCGCGCAGCAGGACGGACTGGCCCAGCAGAGGCACGCCGCGCCGGCTGAGCTGCCGCAGGGCCTGCCTGGCCTCGGCGTGAACTCGCTGTGCGTGGTTGGCGTGCACGACCAGCCACAGCGCCTGGTCGACGTCTATCGCATCCAGCCAGTGCCGTCGGTCACCCGCTCGGGAGCGGCCACCGGCACACGCGTGTGGATACGCAGCGTCCGGACATGCGGCATGGCGGACAGGCGCCGCAGGATCGCGCCGAGACGCCGCGGCGACAGCATCAGCGGATCGCCGCCGGTCAGGATGATCTCGCTCACCGCCGGATGGGCTTCGAACCAGGCATAGGCGGCCTCCAGTTCCGCGTCCGTCAGCAGGCCGCCATCGGGGCCGACATGCTCGCGGCGGAAGCAGAAGCGGCAGTAGACCGGGCAGATCAGCAGCGGCTTCAGCAGCGCTCGGTCCGGGTAGCGGTGGACCACGCCCTTCACCGGCGACAGCGCGTCGTCGCCGATCGGGTCGGCGCGTTCGTGCGGGGCGACGGTCAGTTCCGCCAGGTCGGGGATGAACTGGCGGCCGATCGGGTCGTCCGGAGCTCTCGATCAGGCGCTGCATCGCCGGTGAGACGGCGACGGCGTAGCGCGCCTCCACCGCCGCCAACGCGGCCGCGGCATCTTCCGTGATCAGGCCGGCCTGACCCAGTGCAGCGGCGGAGCGCAGCGTGGCAGCATGATCCGGTGCTGATAGTGCGTGGACGGACACGAAACCTCCGGTATTCCCGGCAAGCGCCCAATTCCGTCGTGGGAAGACGATGCCCAGCCGGGGGCTAGTTAGACTGCCTCAGCGGAGCCGATCAAGCGGGAGCCGTTATTCCCGGTCGCGACTTGTCCACCCCGCCCCGCGCGCCTAGGGTCCGCGCCGACCACAATTTGAGGAGACGTCATCATGGTCGATGTTCCCAATCGCCCCGAATATCAGAGCGAACTGTTCAAGAAGGGCCTCGACGTGCGGCGCGACGTGCTCGGCGGCGATTACGTCGATGCCTCGCTGGCGCGCGCCGACGATTTCAACGCCGCGTTCCAGCAGATGACCACCGAGATCGCCTGGGGCATGTGCTGGACCCGCCCCGGCCTCGACCGCAAGACGCGCAGCATGATCAACCTGACGATGCTGTCGGCGCTGAACCGCGGCGCGGAGTTGCGGCTGCATCTGCGCGCCGCGCTGACCAACGGCGTGACGCGCGACGAGATCAAGGAAATCCTGATGCAGGTCGGCGCCTATTGCGGCATTCCCGGCGTGCCTGGAGGCGTTCAAGATCGCCACCGAGGTGTTCAAGGAAGTCGATAGCGCGAAAGGCGCGACTGATGGCCGATAAGCCAAGCGTCGGATTCATCGGCGTCGGCAACATGGGCTGGCCGATGGCGGCCTGCCTCGTGAAGGCCGGCTTCACCGTGCACGTCAACGACTCGCGCCGCGAGAGTCGCGAACAACTTCGTGCAGCAGATCGGCGGCGATCGCGCCCGACACGCTGCGCCAACTCGGCCGCCGCGTCGGACATCGTCGATCACCATGCTGCCGACCAGCGTGATCGTCGAGCACGTGCTGGGCGGCGGCGACGACAACGTGTTCGCCGGCATGAAGCCGGGCACGATCGTGATCGAAATGAGTTCCGGCGTGCCGTCGGTGACGCAGACGCTGGCCGAGCAGGTGGCGGCGCTGGGCGGGCATACTGATCGACGCGCCGGTCTCGGGCGGCGTGCCGCGGGCGAAGACCGGCGAACTGGCGATCATGGTGGGCGGCGACGCCGCGATCATCGATCGGCGATGCCGGTGCTGTCGGCGATGGGCACGTCGGTGCTGCGGACCGGCGGCGTCGGCTCGGGCCAGGCGATGAAGGCGCTGAACAACCTGGTCAGCACCGGCGGCTTCCTGATCGGCATCGAGGCGCTGCTGATCGGGCAGCGCTTCGGGCTCGATCCGGCGGTGATGACGGATGTGCTGAACGCGGCGACGGGGATGAACAACTCGACGCAGAAGAAGTTCAAGCAGTTCGTGCTGTCGCGGAAGTTCGATGCCGGCTTCACCATGGGGCTGCTGGCGAAGGATCTGTCGATCGCGCTGCAGGTCGGGCGGGAGACCGGCACGGCGGCGCCGCTGTCGGCGCTGGTGAAGGAGATGATCGTTTCGGCGCAGGCGATGTTCGGTTCGGATGCGGATCATACCGAAATGGCGAAGCTGTGCGAGATGCTGGCCGGGACGGAGCTGGGTTGAAGACGCTGTCTGCTGGCCTTCGCGCTGGCCGGGGCATTGCTCCCGGCCAGTGCCCAGGCCGGCCGATCCGTCGGCACTGTGGAAGATCGTCAACGGCAAATGCGTGCCGCATGAAGAGGCGCAGCGCGACCCCGTCGCCCTGCTCGCTGGTGAATATCCCGGACGGTGTGGGCAAGGGCTACGCCGTCCTGAAGGACATCGACGGGTATCGCCCAGTTCCTGCTGATCCCCACCGCTCGGATCAGCGGGATCGAGGATCCGGAGATTCTCGATCCGGAAGCCACCAACTATTTCGACGCCGCCTGGCAGGAGCGGTATTTCGTCGAGGAGCGGCTGCAAAGCCCGGTGCCGCGTGATGCGATGACGCTGGCGATCAACTCGACCTTTGGCCGGTCGCAGAACCAGTTGCATATCCATATCGATTGCATCCGCCAGGATGTGCGCGCGGCGATCGATGGGAACCTCGACAAGGTGCAGGGCGTTTGGACGCCCTTTCCGATCCCCCTCGCCGGCCATCATTACCGCAGCATTCGCCTTGCGAACGCGTCCCTGGCTGATGTCAATCCGTTCCGCGTGCTGGCCGATAAGGACCCTCAGGCCGCCAGTGAGATGGGCAAGCATACGCTTGTCGTGATCGGGGCGACGTTCCCGGACAGCGGGGACGGGTTTGTGCTGCTGGATGACACGGCCAATCCGGCGACTCGGCGATTTTGGGTCCGGTGAGGAGTTGCAGGATCACGCCTGCAAGGTGATGGGGAAGTAACGGTTCCTACGCGGCTTTGGCCCGCGCCTGCTGCCTGCGTTGCCGTTCGGCGAGGCGTTGTTCCCGCTGGCGCTGCTTTCGCGCTTCGCTCCAGGTCAGGCCGTGGGTTTCGGCATAGGTGGCGACCTTGCGGTTGTCCTCGATCAGCGGCGGGGTGTTTTCGATCCGTGGGGATTCGGGTTCGGGGAGCGGTTCGAGGTCTTCGTTCTGCTGGCGCGCTTCGCGCAGTTTCTCCAGGCGGCGTTCGGCCTTCTCGGCTTCACGGCTGAGGCTGACGGCGCCGGTGCGCAGGCGCAGCACGTGGGTCAGCTTCATCTCGGGATCGGCGGCTTGTGCGAGGGCTTCGCCGGCCTGGAGACTGAAGCCGACGATGCGCGCGGCGAGGCGGAGTTCGGCCTCGGTTTGCGGGTCGTAGGTGGAGAGGGTGGCCGCGGCGGCGTGGCGGGCGGCTTCCATGTCGCCGCCGGCGCCTTCGAGGAGGAGCAGGGCGATCTGGTGGAGGATCGTTTGGAGGAAGGGTTCGGGGAGGTTGGCTAGGGACATGGCGGGGTCTGTGGGTTGGGGTTTCCTGGTCTATAGGTTTGTTTTCTCTTGGTGGCAAGGAATATTTCCCGATTTTCTCGCATCATGAACGGGCCCGCCTGCCCATTCACGGCTTACAGAGCTGGTTTGGGCAAGTAGATTGCGTCCCTTGCAAACATGGCTATCATGGGTGGAAAGCGGTGTTGAGCCGTTAGCGATGGTGCGAAAATCAAGAATTCTGCGCGGACCGCCCAACGGTGAATTATGGTAATTGCCATCAGGTGGAGCTAGGGTAAGAAAATCATCTTCAGGGGAAGTTCCTTGCAATTCTGGCGCTCTTCGTCCTGTAGCATCGGTCTTTTTTGTGCTTGCACAGGGTTAATGTTTCTTGTCGATGGAAGCCCGACCTACGGGAAGGACGTGAGCAACGCGCTCGCAAATTATCGCGTCCAGGCAGACGCTGCCGCTTTGGACGATAGATGCAGGGCGCTGGCCCCTAACGAGCGGAGCGAGTTGAACACCTATCGAGAGGGTCTTGCTGCATTTATCCAAACCAATGAGGCGGGATTTGCTTCATCAAAAGCGTCAATGGACAGTGAGAGCCGCTTAGCAGCCCAAACGGCGCACTGTGATGAGGCTTCGGTCGCTGTGAGGAACGTCTATGAGGAAACGGTTGCAACGAACCTTTCGCAAAAGCCAGCCTTACTTGTCATGGCAATGAATTTAGGCGAGCGGTGCAAAGTGATTTCCCAAGAAGAGGATAACACCTTGATGCGGGCGTGGGTGCAGATGGGAAATGAGATTGTTAGACAGCGCAATGCTTCGATACGTGCTAAGTATGCGATGCGCGAAGCGGCCGCAGAGCAACAGGCACAAAAGCTATCATGCTCAGAAGCGCGCCAGACAATCAATGTTGCCTTACAACTGGCGCACCAAGCTTCGTATTGATGATCCGACGTAGCGCCCGCAAGCGGGCCGAGTGTTGACTGAAAAATCCGAAACCTGACTGCGCATATTATTTCGCCGGTCGGGCTCGCCTAGTGTTTTGGCTGGTGGGAGCGAATCGAATTGACTGCGGGTTTGCTGGCGACCAACTGAGCAACGAGGAACGTGTAGTAGCCCGAAGCTGACCGCTGGGCCGCATTGGCAACGGCAAGCATGTCAGAAGCCGAGTGATCGATCTTCGGTCAGACCGCAAACGACGGATGTAGAACACCGCCATCCTGCTGGGACTGTGACTAGAACTCAGAACTCAGCTCCGCTTCTGAGGTGTCATCGTTCCCCAAGACGTCCAAGCCCCACCGAATGCCGAGCGCGAAAACCGGCATTTGCTCCGCATCGAGCTGAGACACCGGATTGTTCGTCGTGCCTTACAGTACACTGCCATCTATCGTATTCGATGCAGGCTTGAGTGCTTCGCGAAGCCTTTCGAACTTTTCCGCACTGTTGCGTAGCCGTTCGATCAGGAGGTTCAGCGCCTCATCGAGACGGGCTGCCATCCGTGAGTTTGTCAGGACTGACCTCCAGCTACCAACAATTGAGCGGTGGGGCGCTGCCCTCAGAGGCCGTTGCCGGCGCACCCCGTGGCGCAATCTGAAGAAGTTCGGTCACCTGTTCCGGGTACGTCAAGCCGGTTATGAACGCACATGGCGAATTTTGGCGCATCGGGCCAGTCGGAAAGCTGATGTTCGCTGTCGTGGCAGAAATCAGAATTGCACCTCCATCCGGCCCCACCCTCAAACGGGCTGCCAGCGGCGGTTCCCACCCGGTGTCGCCGAATTGTTTTTTGCCGGTACGCATGGCAGTGTGTTTTGAAGTCGATTGCTGCGGAAACGGTTCGGTCAGCAACGCTCAACCTGAAAGATTCGCCTGCTGATGGCAGATGTCGCCCACATGTCGCTCGCCCTGCTGTTCGGTTCGGCAGGATCGCACCCGGCGAGTTGGCTCCATCGCGAATCACGTCTGGCGCCGCCCACGGACCTGGCCGCTTATGCAAACGCGGCCCGCACGGCGGAGCGTGGGCTGTTCGATCTGTTCTTCATCGCAGACACCCCCGCCGCCCGCACAGATAACCTCCACGCCTGGTCACGTTTCCCGTTGTTCATGAACGTGCTGGAACCGGTGACCCTGCTGACGGCGCTCGCCGGAGCGACGACACGGATCGGTCTGGGTGGCACAGTCTCGACCAGCTTCTCCGAACCGTACAACGTAGCCCGGCAATTCGCGTCGCTGGACCACCTCAGCGCCGGGCGTGCGGCCTGGAACGTCGTGACCTCCGCCAACGACTATGCCGCGCGCAACTTCGGCCACGCGAAGCTGGCGCCGCACGCGGATCGTTACCGGCGGGCCGGCGAGTTCGTCGATGTGGTGCGGCAACTCTGGGATACCTGGGACGACGAGGCGTTCGTACTCAACCGGGACAGCGGCCTGTATTTTGACCCAGCCGCGCAGCACCCCGTCCACCATGAAGGCGCCTTCTTCAAGGTCGACGGCGCACTGAACATCGCGCGCTCGCCGCAAGGGCATCCGGTCATCATCGCCGCCGGCGCCAGCGACACCGGACAGGACCTGGCGGCTCGGACGGCGGAGGTGGTGTTCTCCTCCAATCCCTCGATCGACGATGCGCGGCGTTTCACCCAGGGACTGAAGGCCCGCATGGCCAAGTTCGGACGTGAGCCGACCGAAATGAGGGTGTTGGCCGGATTGCCGATCGTGCTGGCGGACACGGATGCAGAGGCCGCCGACGACTACGCGCGGCTCCAGGAACTCGTGCATCCCGACGTCGGCCGCTTCCGGTTGGGGATGGACCTGGAAACCGACCTGTCCGACCTTCCGCTGGACGAGCCGATCCCGGAAGCGCGTATCCCCAAGAGCGCCAATTTCCATAAGGGCTTCTTCGACGACATCCTGCGGCTGATACACGACGGCAACCCGACCCTGCGTGAGGTCTACCTGCGTTACGAGCGCGGTCGGAAGACCATCACCGGCAGCCCGCGGCGCATCGCCGACGTCATGGAGGAGTGGTTCACGTCGGGTGCCGCGGACGGGTTCATGCTGCAATTCCACATCATGCCGCGCGGGTTGGATTTGTTTGTGGAGCGTGTGGTCCCGGAATTGCAACGGCGTGGGCTGATGCGCAACGCCTACACGGGCGCCACGCTGCGCGACCATCTGGGACTGCAGCGGCCGGCACGGGGCGCGCGCAACCCGTAACCGACGGAGTGAGTCACCTTTGAAACGCATCCTCGCAGCGGCATTGATCGCTATTCCGATCATCATTCCGATTGGGGCCTGGGCCGCGCCGCCATCCACCGTCACGACCGGCAAGCTGTCCTGGGGCGCAAGCCCTACGTTCGCGCCGTTTGAATTCCAGCAAGACGGCAAATCGGTCGGCTTTGACGTGGACCTTGTGGCCGAATTGGCCAAGCGGATCGGCGTGGAGTTCGGCCATGCTGGGCATGGACTATGCCGGCATCATCCCGGCCGTCCAGGCTGGGCGCATCGATGCGGCGGTCAGCGGCATTTACATCACGCCGGCGCGGGAGGAAGTGCTCGACTTCATTCCCTATCTGCTGATCGGTGACCAGATGGTCGTGCAGAAGGGCAACCCTGCCCATTTAACGGACAAGGACGCGCTCTGCGGACACCACATCGCCGTCGCCGTCAACACGCTGTACGAGAAGACGGCACATAGTCTCAGCGATGCCTGCACCAAGGCGGGCAAACCGGCGATCGATATTCTCGCCGTCGGGAGCAGCGCCGTCGTGGCGCTCACACTGGCGCAGGGACGGGCAGAGGGCGCTGTCAGTTCCACCTCCGTGATCAGCGCCATGATGACGAACTCGCCTGGGACGTTTGAGCCGCTGGGCGAGCCGTTCAATGCCAATTCCAGGTTGGGTATCGGCATAGCCAAGACAAATCCAGGGTTGCGAGATGCGCTGACGGCTGCACTGAAGGCCATGCATGACGACGGTAGTTACGACGCGCTGGTCAAGAAATGGGGCCTCCCGGCGTCAAGCTCCATCTTTTGAGCACGATCCGCGCAGGGCTGATCATGCGAAGAGCTGGAGCCATATCCGTAAGCCAGGGCGAACGGATATGGCTCCAGTCGGCATGGGCTGGACTTGAAACCACGACGCAGGCGCAATGAGCTTTCGAACAGACGTTTTTCTGCACGACCTGTTTGGCTATGACCTTGCAGGCGCTGCTCTGGTGACGCTGTGGATCAGCATGACGGCAATGTTGCTGGGTTTGGCACTCGGGCTGGCGCTGGCGATCGTACAGGAATCCCGGTTGCGGCTGCTCCGCTGGTTCGTCTGGACGTACCTCTGGCTGTTCCGCGGAACCCCGGTGCTGCTGCAGATCATCTTCGCCTTCAACGTCCTCCCGGGTTTCGGGCTCATCCTGTCCGGTCCGGTGTGCGCCGTTCTGGCCCTCGGCCTTCACGAGGCGGCGTATATGGCCGAGATCTTTCGCGGCGGCCTGTCTGGCGTGAATGCCGGGCAGAAGGATGCCGCCCGAGCGCTCGGCATGTCGGAATGGCGGGTTTTGCGCCTGGTGATTCTGCCGCAGGCTGTGCGTCTGGTCATACCGCCGATCGGCAACCAGTTCATCGGCATCCTGAAGCTTTCGGCCCTGATCAGCGTGATCGGGGTGCGCGAGCTGTTGCTGGCAGCCGAACAATCTGCCTCCGCGACGTTCCGTTACCTGGAAGCCTTGTCGGCGGCCGGCGTCTACTATTTGGCGTTTACCACTGTGCTGATGGTGTTGCAGCGCGGGCTGGAACGCAGGTTCGGGCACCCGGGGAGGTTGGCGACAGGGTTGACCGCGGACGGGTGATCATCTGCCTTTGCGGCGCGCAAAGTTCGGCAGAATGATCGGCGGCGAGTGGTTTCATTCAAAACAACACCGCCGCCGCCAGAGCGGTTTCAAACTGAGTGGAATCGCCATTCCCCGTCATGGTCCGGCTTGACCGAACCATCTCATGCCATTGTGGAGTTCGACAAGTTTCCAGTCGAACACTGCTAACTAAGGCCGCATCCCGAACCGGCTGTGCCCAATCTCCCGTAACGGCGCAGCCAGATTGGCGAAATCGCACAGCAGCTTTCGCGTATCGCGCGGATCAATCACCTCATCCACCCAGAACGCCTCAGCCGTGCGGAACGGGGAGCGCAGGCGGTTCAGCCGATCCTCGATCTCCTCCAGCTTCCCAGCGGGGTTGTCGGAGGCATCGATTTCCGCGCGATAGGCAGCCTCGATCCCGCCTTCCAGCGGCAGCGAACCCCAACTGCCGGAGGGCCAGGCGTAACGGACGCACAGATGCCCGACCGGCTGGTGGCCCAGGCCGCCGACGCCGTAGCAATTGCGCACGACGATGCTGCACCAGGGGACGGTCGTCTGATTGATCGCGCGACAGCGCGCGCACGCCCCAGCGGATGACGGCCGAACTTTCCGCTTTCAGCCCGACCTGGAAGCCGGGGCAGTCGACCAGATGCACCACCGGCAGATGAAACGTCTGTGCCATGTCGACAAACCGGATGATCTTGCTGCAGGCATCCGCGGTCCAGGCCCCACCGTCGAACAGCGGGTCGCCGGCCATGATCGCCACCGGCCAGCCGTCCAGCCTGGCGAGGCCGGTGATGATGGAGCGGCCAAACAGCGTGCCCATCTCGAAGAAACTATCCTTATCCACGACCGACGAAATGATCCGCCGCATGTGATAGGCCTGCTTCTTCACCTTCGGCACGATTGAAATCAGTTTCTCATCGCGCCGGTCCGGATCGTCCCAGTTACGAACGCGCGGCGGCAGATCGTGAACCGAACTCGGCAGATACGAGAGAAACTGCCTGGCCGCTTCGAAGGCCTGTTCCTCGGTATCGACAGCGTGATCGACGGCGCCGCAGCGCAACTGGATCTGCCAGCCGCCAAGCTCCTGCTTCGTCCGCGGCTCACCCAGGCGCTCGACCACCGGCGGGCCGGCGACGAAGACGGCCGCGATGTCCTTGACCATTACGGCATAATGAGAGGCCACAAGCCGAGCGGCACCGAGACCGGCGACGGAACCGAGACCGAGGCCGATGACCGGGACCTCGGCCATCTGGTTCGCCACCAGATCGAAACTTGTCGTCTCCGTCAGGCCACCGGGCAGATTCGCGCGCCCAGTCGTTTCAATCGTTTTCACCGAACCGCCACCGCCCGAACCCTCGATCAGGCGGATGATCGGCATGCGAAAGCGCGTTGCCGCTTCCTCCGACATTTTCGGCTTGCCCTTGATCGCGGCATCGGCCGAACCGCCGCGCAGGGTGAAGTCGTCCCCGGCCACGACGACGGGCCTTCCGTCCAGCGTGCCGCGGCCGAAGACGCAATTGGCCGGGGTGAAGCCGGTGATGTCGCCATTGGCGTCATAGCTCGCCTTGCCGGCGATGCTGCCGATCTCCTGGAAACTGCCGGGATCGAGCAGTTTGTCGATGCGCTCGCGCACCGTCATGCGTCCGCCTGCGTGCTGTCGGGCGACGCGATCCGCGCCGCCGAGTTCGCGGGCAAGCGCCTGACGCTGGCGAAGTTCGGCGAGTTCGGGCTCCCAGCCGACCGGCTCGGCCTTTCCGCCCGACTTCGCCGCCGATTTGGCGGGGGAAGCGGGCCGCACCAAGTGGATATCGTCAGCCATGCACGTTTCCTGTCTTTTTTGCCTTTGTCCGCGCCATCGCCATGCCTGATCGCGGCCGGGATTGATCGGCGGAAACGCTAGTGGCGATGGGCGGCCGATGCAAATACGCTGCACGGCGTGATCGCGGGGGCGCTCAGCTTCCTGCCAGGCCGTGGCCGACCAGGCTGCGCGGGTCCACCAGCGCGTCGAACTCCGCCTCCGACACGGTGCCGGAGCGCAGCGCAGCCTCGCGCAGCGTCAGGTCATGCGCCATGGCGTCATGCGCGATCCGCGACGCGGCATCGTAGCCGATCTTCGGTGCCAGCGCGGTGACCAGCATCACCGATTCCGCAACGAACCGGTCGATCCGCTTGCGGTTCAGCTCCGTCCCTTCCACTGAGTGGCAGGCGGAACATCCGCATGCCGTCGGCCAGGGCGCGCGTCATGTGCAGCACGTTGTTGATGACGATGGGGCGCATCGTGTTCAGCTCGAAATTGCCCTGGCTGCCGGCGAAGGCGACCGCGGTGTCCTCGCCGAGGACCTGGATGCAGATCATGACGAGCGCCTCGCACTGTGTCGGGTTCACCTTGCCCGGCATGATGGACGATCCCGGCTCGTTGTCGGGCAGTAACAACTCACCCAGGCCGCAGCGCGGGCCGGAACCCAGCCAGCGCATGTCGTTGGCGATCTTCATCAGCGCCACGGCGACGCCACGCAGCGCGGCAGAGGCGCGTACCATGGCATCGAGCGAGCCCTGGGCAGCGAATTTGTTCGGTGCGGTGACATAGGGCTTGCCGGTCAGTTCCGCGATCCGCGTGGCGATGCGGGTGCTGAAACCGTCCGGAGCGTTGATGCCCGTGCCAACCGCGGTGCCGCCGGCCGCAAGCTCATAAAGCCAGAGGCGCGTGTCGGCGACAGTGGCGATCGCCTCCCGCACCTGATGCGCGTAGCCCGACCATTCCTGTCCGACGGTCAGCGGCACCGCGTCCTGCAGATGGGTGCGGCCGATCTTGACGACGTCCATCCACGCCTGTGCCTTCGCCTCGATGGCATCCGCCAGCGCCGTCAGTTCGGGAAGCAGCAGATCATCCAGCATGGTCACCGTGGCGATGTGCATCGCCGTCGGGAACGTGTCGTTGCTGGACTGGCACATATTGACGTCGTCGTTGGGATGCACTGGCGCCTTGCTGCCCAGCACCCCGCCCATGATCTGGATCGCTCGGTTCGAGATCACCTCGTTCAGGTTCATATTGGACTGGGTGCCGGACCCGGTCTGCCAGACGAACAGCGGAAAATGGGCGTCCAGCGCGCCGTCGATCACCTCGTCGCAGGCCTGGATGATGGCAGCGGCCTTATCCGGCGGCAGGCGGCCATCGTCGCGGTTGACCAGCGCGGCGGCCTTCTTGACGACGCCGTAGGCGCGATAGAGCGGGACCGGCATCCGGTCCTCGGCAATCGAGAAATGATGCAGGCTGCGCTGGGTCTGCGCGCCCCAATAGCGATCGGCGGGCACCTCGACGGCGCCCATCGAGTCAGTCTCGGTCCGTGTGCCGGATGCGTCGATGCCAATCGGCGGATGGGTCATGAGCTGTCTCCTGCCCCGCCTCGCCGGGGCTCTTTCACGCGGCTGGGGCGGTGTATATGGGTCCCCCATCATGTCAGGTTGCCCTGCAGCCGTGGCAAGGGACGGCGCTACGGCCATGACATACCATCCTGGTCACAACCCCGGACGGGCCACATCGGCCGTTGCAGCCGGTTTGAGGCCGCGCGCTTTGCAAGCCGGCCTCCCCCTGGCAACCTGCCCAGTAGAAGAAACGGCGCGGGAGAGACGTCAATGAACTTCGATTTCTCCGACGACCTGAAGCAACTGCGCGACCAGGCGCGGCGCTTCCTGGCGGAGAGATGCTCACCCGCCGTCGTGCGGCGGTCACTGGACGGCCAGGAGGCGTACGCCGCCGACTGTGGCAGGAGATCGCCGACATGGGCTGGCTCGGCGCCGCGATCCCCGAAGAGTATGGCGGTGCCGGCCTGGGCTACGAGGGACTTTGCGTGCTGGCCGAGGAGATCGGCCGCGCGGTGGCGCCGGTGCCGTTCGCGTCGTCCGCCTATCTCGCGACCGAGGCGATCCTGATCGCCGGCACCGAGGCGCAGCGGCGGGAATTCCTGCCGAAGCTCGCCGACGGATCGGCCATCGGCTGCTTCGCCCTGGCTGAGGGCAACGGCAATCCCGACCCGGCTGCGATCCATGCCCGCGTCGTCGGCGGCCGGCTCAGCGGCCGCAAATGGCCGGTCACGGACGGCAGCATCGCGCGACATCGCCATCGTCGCGGCGCGCGACGAACACCGGCGAGCTCGCACTGTTCCTCGCCGACCTCGCCGGCGTGCGGCGGCGCGCGCTGAACACACTCGATCCCACCCGCGATCATGCGCGCGCTGGAATTCGACGGCACGCCGGTGCAGCCGCTTGGTCCGGCGGCTGGGGGCCGGTGCAGCGCCTGCTGGACCGCGCGGCGATCCTGTTCGCGTTCGAGCAGGTCGGCGGCGCCGATGCCTGCCTGAGATGGCGCGCAAGCTACGCGCTGGAACGGTATGCGTTCGGCCGGCCGATCGGGTCGTTCCAGGCGATCAAGCACAAGCTCGCCGACGTGTATGTCGCCATCGAGCTGGCCCGCTCCAACGCCTATTACGGCGCCTGGGCGCTGACCGCGGACGCGGCCGAACTGCCGCTGGCCGCCGCGACCGCGCGGGTGTCCGCGACCGAGGCGTTCCATCTCGCGTCGAAGGAGAACATCCAGACGCATGGCGGCATCGGCTTCACCTGGGCGTGGATTGCCATCTGTACTACCGCCGGTCGAAGCAGCTCGCGCTGGCGCTCGGTTCGGCCCCGTTCTGGAAGAACCGGCTGGTCGATCTGCTCGAAACCCGCAACGCGGCCTGAAGGAGATCGCAGTCATGGACTTCAACGACACACCGGAAGAAGCCGCATTCCGCGCCGAGGCGCGCGCGTTCCTCGCCGCCAATGCGCGAACCGCAAGCGCCGGCGCGAGGCCAGTGCTGCGGCTAGGCGGCATCGACGCCGAGGCGGTCAAGCGCTGCAAGGCCTGGCAGGCGAAGAAGGCCGATGCCGGCTTCGCCGGCCATCACCTGGCCGAAGCGCTTCGGCGGCCGCGAGGCCTCGCCGATCCTGCAGGTGATCTACCAGCAGGAGGAAGAGGATTTCGACGGTGCCGCGCGGCCTGTTCGAGATCGGTCTCGGCATGTGCATCCCGACCATGATGACCTATGCGAAGCCGGAACAACTCGATCGCTACGTCCGCCCGGCGCTGCGCGGCGAGGAGGTGTGGTGCCAGTTGTTCAGCGAACCCGCCGGCGGCTCCGACCTGGCGGCGCTGCGCACGCGGGCGGAACGCGACGGCGACGACTGGATCATCAACGGGCAGAAGATCTGGACCTCCGGCGCGCATCTGTCGGATTTCGGCATCATCGTCGTGCGCACCGATCCGAACGTGCCGAAACATGAAGGCCTGACCTTCTTCTTCCTCGACATGAAGTCGCCGGGCATCGAGATCCGGCCGATCCACCAGATGTCCGGCGCGCGCGCATTTCAACGAGGTGTTCTTCACCGATGTCCGCGTGCCGGATGCGCAGCGGCTCGGCGCGGTCGGGCAGGGCTGGCGCGTCTCGCTCACCACGCTGATGAACGAGCGGCTCGCGGTCGGCGACGTGCAGCGGCCGGATGTCGATGATCTGATCGAACTCGAGCCGCTCGCTGATGCTGGACGGCAAGCCGGCGATCCGCAACGCGCGCGGTGCGCGAGCGCATCGCCGAGTGGTATGCGCGCACGCCAGGGCCTGAAGTTCACCCGCTTCCGCACCATGACGGCGCTGTCGCAAGGGCGAGACGCCGGGGCCGGAGAATTCGATCCACAAGCTGGTGAACGCGTCGCAAGCTGCAGGACATCGCGAGTCTACGGGCATGGACCTGATGGGCGATGGCCGGGCTGGTGATGGACGACGATCTGGTCGGAGGCCTACGGCGATGTTCCAGGCAGGCGCTGCTGTCCTCGCCGAGTGCGACGGATCGCCGGGGGATCGGATGAGATCCTTCGCAACATCATCGCCGAGCGCGTGCTCGGCCTGCCGGCCGATATTCGTGTGGACAAGAACAGGCCGTTCAACCAGGTGCCGACGGGCAGGTGCCGACGGGGCGGCGTTGACGGCACTCGCATCACTTTGGGCGGAGGCAGGCCTGCCGGCGGAAGCGCTGCCCCATCTCCGCCTGACCGGCGCCGACCCAGTCCTGCCGTCAAGCTTCGCAATCGGGGCGGCGGCGCAGACGACCATCGCGGCCTCGGCCCTGGCAGCCGCGGAATTACATCACCTGCGCGGCGGCAGGCGGCAGAGCATCGCGGTCGATATGGGCCACGCTGCGACGGAGTTCCGGTCCGAACAGCACGCCGTCATCGAAGGCTCCGCACCCAAGGATCTGTGGGACCCGATCGCCGGCACCTATCAGTGCGGCGACGGACGCTGGGTGCGGCTGCATACCAATTTCCCGCACCATCGTGATGGACTGCTGCGCATCCTGGGCTGCGCGAACGACAAGGCCTCGGTGGCCGCGGCCCTGAAGGGGTGGAAAGGCTTCGACTTCGAGGACGCCGCCGCCGCTTCCGGCATGTGTGCGACGGCCATGCGCAGCTTCGCGGAGTGGGATGCGCATCCGCAGGGTCAGGCCGTGCCGACGCGACCGGTGGTGGCGATCACCCGGATCGGTGACGCCCCGGCCCAGGCCCTGACCGCTGGTGCCCGGCCTCTGTCGGATGTGCGCGTGCTCGATCTGACGCGGGTCATCGCGGGGCCGGTTTGCGGCCGCACGCTGGCGGCGCATGGCGCGGACGTGCTGGGGATCGCCAGCCCAAACCTGCCGAACCTGCCGCTTCTGTTGATCGACACCAACCGGGGCAAACGCTCCGCCTTCCTGGAATTGCGCGAAAAGCCAGACAATCAGCGTCTGCGCGACCTGCTGGCCGAGGCGGATATCTTCGTCCAGGGCTACCACCCCGGCGGGCTCGCCGCGCTGGGGTTCTCGCCGGAAGACGCGGCGCGGGTCCGGCCGGGTATCGTGTATGTCTCCCTGTCCGCCTAGAGCAGGATGGCTGAGCGAAAGCGATGTCATCCTGTTCTAGGCTCGGAACGTTCGATCTGTTGGGCTTGCGAACCCCTGCATCCAGTTGGACCAGGTTCATGCCTGGCCTGCTGGTGGCGACGCTGCATCCATGCCGTCGCCAGGCCGGACGATCGGGATGCAGCCGGCAACCTGATCCGTCAGGCAGATGTAATGACGGTTGTCAACGAGCGGCGACTGGCGACGGCATGAACGTTACGTCACCTGACGGCCCGTTGCGGCGATTGCAGCCCGTGAAACGGGATCGTCGCACCTCTTCCCAAGTGCCCCGTGCGCTGGCAATCTGCCTGGCGGAAGGGACGCTGGTGAAATTGAATTTTCCAACGAACGCAAGCAACTCCTTGACAAGGTGCGGATCGGGAACGGGTTTGCCGTGTCCGTGCCAGACCGGGGACCGTTCCTGAAGACGACCGCCTCCCTAACGCCACAGGGCGCACGCGCCGAGACGGGGCTTCGATGCTGGTTCATCCGCTGAACAGCGATCGGTTCCGATCTGCACTGTTTTTTTCTCGTTTACCCCCCGAAACGCCAAGGAGATCAGGATGAGCAACGCCGTAAAGGTCCGTACCGGAATCGTAATGACAAATGTCCGATGGCGGATTTTCTTCCTGATCCTCGGCACCGTTGCGATCAATTATATAGACCGAGCCTCACTGTCGGTTGCGATGCCGATCATCAGCAAGGAGTTCGATATCTCCCCTGCGGTCCAGGGCATCCTGCTCAGCAGTTTCTTCTGGAGCTACTGTCTGATGCAGATTCCCGGCGGCATGCTGGCGGACCGGTTCCTCCCGCGTGCGGTGATCGCCGGCGCGACCATTCTATGGGGCGGGTTCGCTGCCCTGGCCGCCGCGTCCACGGGCTGGATCACGATGCTCCTGACACGTCTCGGGCTCGGTCTGACGGAAGCGCCCGTCTACCCGGCCGGCGCTAAGCTGATCGCACTGTGGATGTCACCGGTGGAGCGCGGGCGCGCGGCGGCGTTGCTTGATGGGGGCGCGCCACTCGGCACGGCGCTGGGGTCACTCATCATCGCCGGGCTGATCGCGGCGCTGGGGTCGTGGCGCCTCGCCTTTCTCGTCGCGGGTTTGGGCACGATCGCCTGCGGCATCGTGGCGTGGGCCTATATCCGGAACCATCCGCATGAGCACGCCTCGGTCAACGCGGTGGAACGCCGGCACATCCAGGACGGGCTTCGCGAAGTCGATGCGCGTGTCGGCGACGGCGCGACTGTCCGGACGATCCTGGCCTCGAGACAGAGCTGGCTGCTGTTCGCCGGTTGGTTCTGCTTCAACTCGCTCTGGTATGGGTTTCTGACCTGGGTGCCGAGCTTCCTGGCGAAGACGCAGGGGCTGAATATCGCCTCGCTGGGGTGGGCGAGCTTCGTCGTGTTCTTCGCCGGTTTCGCCGGGGAACTGACCGGCGGCCAGTTGTTGGACAGTTGGCTGCGCGCGGGTGGTTCGGTGCCGCTTGTCTATCGCACTCTGTTCGGGATCGCGTCGGCACTCGCGACGGCCTCAGTCTTCCTGGTGGCCTTCGTGCATCAGTTGGAGTGGGTGATCGTGCTGCTGGCCACGACGCTGTTCTTCCTGCGCTGGTGCGGGATGTACTGGACGCTGCCGGGGCTGATGATCGGAGGCGCGAAGGCCGGCTTCCTGGGTGGCGCGATGAATTTCGCCGGCAATATTGCGGGCATCGTCATTCCGACGATCGTCGGATTCATCGTCAGCCTGACGGGGTCGTATTACCTCGCGCTGATGACCTTTGCCGCGGTCGGGGTGGGGCTCTTCCTCTGTTCAGTTGGCATGCGGTATCAGCGGGCGGTTTAATGGCGTTGCCTGTAGAGGAGGACACTTACCCATGCGCCTGATCGACCTGAGCCGCGAGATCCATCACAAGATGGCACGGCTGCCGAACCACCCGATGGTGAGCATCTCGGCCTTCACCACGCATGAGGAGAAGCGGGAGGCGGATGGGTACGCGTTCTCCTCGGCGGTGACACTGCTGAACATGGGGGACCATTCGGGCACCCATGTCGACGCACCGCTGCATTTCGACGAGCGGCCGGGGGCGAAGACCATCGATGAGATGCCGTTGGAGAACTACTTCACCGAGGCGGTATGCCTGGACCTCTCACACAAGCCGCTGAAGAGCGACATCTCGATCGAGGACTTGCAGGCGGCAGAAAAGGCCGCGGGGGTGGAGATCAGGCCACGCGACACGGTGCTGCTGCACATGGATTTCTACCGGCGCACCTATGGATCGGATGCGTATATCACCGATTTTCCAGGCCTGACGAAGGAGTCTGCGACCTGGCTGGGTCGGAAAGGCATCCTGATGTTCGGGGTGGAGGCGGTCAGCCCGGGCCGGCCGGGGCGGAGTAACTTCGAGGTTCACCATGTCTGCCGCGACATGGGCTTCACGCATATGGAGGGGCTGATCAACCTCGATCAACTGGTGGGCAAAGGGCGGTTCCGGTTCATCGGGTTTCCGCTGAAGATCAAAGGGGGGACGGGAAGCCCGATCCGGGCGGTCGCGCTGCTGGAGGAGTAGGCGGCGAGCCGCCGCACGTCCGCCTGATTCCACATAAGCCTACATCCCGTCATGGCCCGGCCTGACCGGGCCATCCCCAGACGCAGGGGAACCGGGATTATAGGGAAACTGGGCCCCATTCGCCCCAGATGACCTGACCAAGCGGCCTGCGCGCTCTCAGGCCGCCAATATCAAACCATAACAACACATAAACACCAGGGAGGCCACGATGCGCCCCGAGGACGTCATCGCCGACCGCACGCCGCCCCTACACCGGCGCGGAATACATCCAAAGCCTGCGCGACGGCCGCGAGGTCTATATCGACGGCGAGCGCGTCGCCGACGTCACCACCCATCCCGGCGTTCCGCAACTCGGTCCGCTCCATCGCGCGGCTGTACGACGCGCTGCACGATCCGAAGCAGCAGCGACGTGCTGACCTGCCCGACCGATACCGGTTCGGGCGGCTACACCCATCGCTTACTTCCGCGTGCAGCGCTCGCGCGAGGACCTGGTCGCCGCGCAGGGGGCGATCGCCGAGTGGTCGCGCATGACCTATGGCTGGATGGGCCGCACGCCCGACTACAAGGCGGCCTATACCAACACGCTCGGCGGCCAACGCCGAGTATTACGGCCCGTACGCCGACAATGCCCGGGCCTGGTACAAGCGGGCGCAGGAAACCGTGCCGTTCATGAACCATGCGATCGTCAATCCGCCGATCGATCGCCACAAGCCGGCCGAAGCAGGTCGAAGGACGTCTTCGTTTCGGTGCGAGAAGGAGGTCGACGGCGGCATCATCGTCTCCGGCGCCAAGGTCGTCGCCACCTCGGCGGCGATCACGCACTACAACTTCATGGGCCAGTCCTCGAAGACCGCGACCGAGGACCTGGACATGTCGCTGATGTTCATGGTGCCGATCGACGCGCCGGGACTGAAGCTGATCTGCCGCACGTCCTACGAGCAGGCGGCGCGGCGCAACGGCTCGCCGTTCGACTACCCGCTGTCGTCGCGTTTCGACGAGAACGATGCGATCTTCATCCTGGACAAAGTGTTCATCCCCTGGGAGGACGTCTTCATCTACCGCGATCCGGCGCGGGTGCTGAGCTTCTATCCCGCGCTCCGGCTTCATGCACGGCTTCCAGTTCCAGGGCTGCACGCGCTTCGCGGTCAAGCTCGATTTCATCTGCGGCCTGCTGGCCAAGGCGCTGCGCTGCACCGGCGGCGACGAGGCGCGCGGCAACCAGGTGCTGCTGGGCGAGGCGATCGCCTGGCGCAACCTGTTCTGGTCGCTGTCCAATGCGATGGCGAACAATCCGGACCCGTGGATCGGCGACGCGGTGCTGCCGAACCTGCAGGCCGGGCAGGCCTATCGCGTGTTCGCGCCCGATGCCTATCCGCGGATCAAGGACATCGTCGAGCGCACGGTGACCTCGGCGCTGATCTACCTGCCGTCATCGGTGAAGGATTTCGCCAATCCCGGCGATCGAGCCGTATCTGCGGCAATATGTCCGCGGCTCGCACGGCATCGAATACAAGGAGCGGATCAAGATCATGAAGCTGCTGTGGGACTGCGATCGGCACCGAATTCGGCGGCCGGCACGAACTTTACGAACGCAACTACGCCGGCGGCTGGGAGGATATCCGCGCCCAGACGCTGACCGGCGCGGAAGGGCGGCGACCTGGCAAGGCGATGGAGGCGCTGGTCGATCAGTGCATGGCCGACTACGACGAGAACGGCTGGACCGGTGAGACCTGGAGGTGAACGCCTTCGCCCATTTCAGACGAGCGATGCCAGACGCTCAGCCGCGACGCGCGACAATCCGGTCCTTGATGCCGTCATAGACACTTTGCGGCAGGATATGCCGGGTAACAAGATCATCTTTGGCACGGAATGGCCGGTTCTTGACGATCGCCTCTGCGCGGGCGGGCCCGATGCCAGGAAGCGCATCCAGTTCGGTCGCGGATGCGGAATTGATGTCGATCGGCGCGTGATTTGCGCCACTGCTGCTGCCCGTTGCAGCCCCAGGGGTGCGAGACGCAGCGCCGCCGCTCGGCATGCCCGTGGAACCGGGAGTGGATGTACCGCCAGGGCTGGCCGCCGGTGCGCCCGGTTTGGTCTGCATCGTCTGTGACGCAGCAGGCCCGGCCAGCAAAGCAAAACTCAACAGCGCAGTCGGTCCCAGCATCCAGGCAAATCGTCCGGCCTTCATGGCGTGCACTCCTGTGCTGTTTCCAAGGAGTTGCCACCCGCAAGTCAAAGGCCTGCTGGGCAACATCCAGTTGCAAACACAGAGTGCCGGATGGGGTTCCATTCACTTCGTCACGATCACACCCGGATCTCAGGCTTGATCGGCCGATCAACCGGCGCAGGCGGGGAACCTGCGCCGGGATTCGGTCAGTAACCGTAGCCCGGAGGCGGCGCTGCATAGACCGGCGCTGGGGCGTAAACGACCGGTGGCGGAGCGTAAACGACCGGTGGCGGAGCATAAACGACCGGCGGCGGAGCGTAGACCTGAGAAGCCAGAACGCCGCCGATGATCGCAGCCGCACCCAGACCGATCACGGCACCCGCGATACCCGGCCCGTGGTCATGGTCGCCGTGCCAGCCACCACCGTGCCAGTCACCGTGGCGCTCCGGTCCGTGCCATCCGCCATGGCCGCCGCGATCGCCGCGCCACTCTGCATGAGCGGCCGGAGCGGCCAAAAGGCCGACAGCAACCGGCACGGCAACGAAAAGCGACTTGAGAGCCGACATTCTATCATCTCCTGTGAAAAGCGTGACCAACAGAGGCAGCCGCGCTTCATCCGCCAAACAATATGGTCCCCGAACTTGGCCGGATTACGGCATTTCGGTGCCGGCACAATGAAATTTTGTTCAGCCCGTAACGGTTTCGAGACCGTCAACGTGCGTTGGCCGGGGCGCTGAGCGGCCAGAGCGCCTTGCGCCAGCGCATACCGATTCCAACGCTGAGAAGACCGCCGGCGACGCAATACGCGGTCGCGATTGTCGTGAAGCCGAAGTGCGGGATCAGCCAGCCGGCGGTCAACAGGCCGAGCGGCAGGCCGTAGATCGCGAGCATGCGCACGCCCATGACCCGGCCGCGAAATTTGGCGCCGGCACCGTGCAGCAGCATCACGGCCATGGGCGTCATCGACAAACTCTGTGACAATCCCGCCAGGACCAGCATCGCTCGGCCGGCCATGATCCCGGGGACGGAGATGAACCCCAGCAGCATAACGTACCAAACGACGCTGAAGCAGATCATCATCCGCGCCGGCCGGATCGAACGGCCAATGACGCTGATAATGATCGACCCGGCCAGCGAGCCGACCGCGAAGCTCGCAGTCAGAGACCCGAGGCCGGTCTGACCGACATGGTAGACCTTCTGCGCCACATACGGGAGCAGGCCCAGCGTGAGTGGATAGGCCGTCATGTTGACGAGAAAGGCGAGCCACATGGCGGCCAGCGATTCCGGCGTATCCCAGACATAGGTCAGGCCATCACGCAGGTCTCGCCAGAGAGACAGACGCGCGAGCGTGTTGCTGGGCGTGCGTGGTGCCCCCACGCCCAGCGTCAACGTGCAGCCTATCGTGTAGAAGCTGGTGATGACCGTATAGGCGATCGTCATACCCAGCGCCGAGACCAACAGCGCACCGGCCAGGGACCCGACGACGCGTGCCGAGTCGGAGGTCGTCCGAGCGACGCCCATCGCCGCCATCAGGCGGTCTCCGGGCATGGTTTCGGCGACGAGGGCATTGCGCATGGCAAGGTCGGATGGGCGCACGAGCCCATTGACACCCGCAATGACCATCGCGCCCGCCGGATCGAGCAAGTCCGTCAGTGCCATCAACATGATCGCCGCCGACAGCAGCGCATAGGTCAATCGCATCGTGAACAGCACGTTGCGATGCCCAAACCTGTCACCGGCGAGGCCGAACATCGGCGCGATCAGCGTGCCGGCATATTGCAGCGAGCCGTAGATCGTCAGCAACAGCACCGATCCTGTGGCGGTGAGGATGTACCACCCCAGGATCAGCACCTCCATCTCGATCCCCCAGGACGTCAGCAGATCCGCCGGCCACTGGAAGCGGAAGCTGCGGACCGCGAAGGGCGCGAGAATCTCGGGGCGGCTGTTGCGCCCCGGTTGACTCACGGCCCAGCGCCTAGCGGAACGGGATGGGGTACATCAGGCCACCCTGGGTCCATAGCGCGTTGGCGCCGCGTGCCAGCTTCAGGGAGCTGCCCATGCCGACATTGCGTTCATAGGATTCGGCATAGTTACCGACCTGCTTGACGATGTTGAACGCCCAGGCGTTGTCCAGCCCCATCAGCTTGCCGAAATCGCCGCTCTTGCCCAGCAGGCGCTGCACCGCGGGATCGGGGCTTTCGGCCAGCATCGCGTCGACGTTGTGCGACGTGACGCCATGTTCCTCGGCCTCGATCATCGCCATCATCGACCACCGGACGATATCCAGCCACTGGTCATCCGCCCGGCGGACCATGGGGCCCAGCGGCTCCTTGCTGATACGATCTGGTAAGATAACGAAATCATCGGGATTGGGCACACCGGCGCCACGGATCGATGCGAGGTTGGAACCGTCGGACGAGGCGGCATCACAACGGCCGGACAGCATGGTCTTGATCAGCACGTCGGTCGTGTCGAGCAGAACGATATGGAATTCGGTGTTGTGCTGCTTTCATCCAGTCGGCAAGGTTCAACTCATGCGTCGAGCCCTGCAGCATGCAGATCGTGCCGCCGGCAAGATCCTGCAGATGCTGGACCTTGGCATCCTTGCGCACCAGGAATCCCTGCCCGTCATAGAAATTCACCATCACCATGCGCAGGCCAATGGTCGCGTCACGCACGAAGGTAAACGTCGTGTTGCGGGAGAGGATGTCGATCTCCCCCGATTGCAGCGCGGCGAACCGGTTGGTGCCGGTGGTAGGGATGTAGCGCACCTTTTCCGCGTCGCCGAAGATCGCAGCGGCGACGGCGCGGCAGTCATCGACATCGAGACCGCGCCAGACGCCCTTGCTGTCAGGTATGGAAAAGCCGCCGAGGCCGACATTGACGCCACAGGCGACGTAGCCCTTCTGGCGGACAGAATCGAGCGTGGCAGCGTGCGCCGCCGCGCCCGCGAACAGCAGCGCGGCTGTCAGAAACAGGCGTTTGAACATGGAAGTTCCCCAACGTTGATGCGGGCATGTTGGCGTAACGAAGGGGTCAGGCCAAGGGGGGGCGTCAGGATGGGGCGTCAGGATGGGCCGTCAGGATGCCCCGACCTCGACGACGGCATCGGCGGCGAAGGCCCCCTGCCCTTCAGGCATGGCGAAGACCGGATTCAGGTCCACCGATTGCAGCCGCTCGCCGGCCGCCGCGGCGAAGGCCGAGAGGCGGGAAAGCATCTCGGCCAGGGCCTTAATGTCCGTTTTCGGGCGGCCTCTGGCACCCAGCAGCAGCGGGGCACCTTTGATGGAGCGGATCATGGTCTCCGCCACGTCGGGCCCGAAGGGGCAGCGGTGGAAGACGACATCCTTGAGGATCTCAACGAAGATGCCGCCGAGGCCAAACATCGCCATCGGGCCGAAAACCGGATCGCGGTGAATGCCCAGGATGCACTCCACGCCGCCCTTCAACTGCTTGGCGACCAGCACGCCGTCAATCCGAGCGGCGGGGGCGGCTTTTTTTGCGCGGTCGAGGAGGAGCGCGAAGCCCGCACGGACGGCACCGGCGTCGGCGATATCCAGCAGCACGCCGCCAATTTCGGATTTGTGCAGGATGTCGGGGGAGAGGATCTTCATCACCACCGGGAAGCCTACTCGCTCCGCCGCGGCGACGGCTTCCTCGGCCGTGGCGCAGGCTGCTTCGGGGGCGGAGGCGATACCGGCGGCCGCCAGCAGGCGCTTGGCCTCGGCTTCCGACGGCGTGGCGGCCGGCAGCCTGACCGGCGGGACAGTGGGCGCCGGCGCGGCTTTCGGCGCGTCGAACGCGGCGCCGAAGCGGCCCATGGCGTCGATCGCGGTGACCGCTCGGGTTGGGTCCTCATGCACCACCCAGCCGTCGGCTTCCAGTTCGTCGCGGCGGTCGGGCGGAACGATCACGGACAGCGCGTAGAGGCGGCCGGGATTTTCCTCCTTCGTGCGATTAAGCTGTTCCTTGATCTTCGGCCAGCGGCGGGAGGACGCGGTCATGCTGAAGAAGCCAAGCACCGAGCTGTAGCCGCCGTCGACGACCATCGAATCCATGAAGGTCTTGACCAGCTCGACGTTGTTGGACACCTGCGCGGTCGCGTCCACCGGGTTGCGCGGGCCGCAGAATGGCACCAGCGCGCGGAGTTTGTCCTGCGCCTCTTGCGGCATTTCCGGCATCGGCAGGCCCAGGCTGTCGGACACGTCGCTGATCAGCACGCCAGCGCCGCCGGAGACGGTGATCACGCCGAGGCTGTTCGGCGACCGGATAGATCTTGCGCGTGGCGGTGTGGGCAATGTCCAACATTTCTTCGGAGTTACGAGCGCGGTAACACTCCGAACTCCCGCATCACCGCTTCCGTCACCGCGTCGTCGCCGGCGATCGAGGCGGTGTGCGACTTCGCCGCCTTGCCGCCGAGTTCGCTGCGGCCGACCTTCTGCATGACGATGGGTTTGCGTGCGTCTTTCGCCGCCTGGAGCGCGGCGATCAGGCCCGGGGCCTCGCGGATGCCCTCGGCGTAGACGGCGATGACGTCGACCTCGGGGTTTTCCGCCAGCCAGCCGATGCATTCGCCGACGGTCACGTCAGCCTCGTTGCCGGTCATCACGCAGAGGCTGGCGCCGATGTGGCGATTGCGGGCCAGCGTGTAGAGGTGGGTACCGTACGCGCCGGACTGCGAGGCGATGCCGATCCGTCCCATCACGGGCCAACCGGAGTCGAAGCTGGAGGAGAACGTCGCGTAGTAGTGGCGGCGGGCATCGAAGACGCCGAGGCAGTTGGGGCCGAGGATTCGCATGCCGTGCTGGCGAGCGGTGGCAACCATCGTTGCCTGGACAGCAGCGCCGGCGTCATCGACTTCGGCGAAACCGGCGGTGAACATGATGACGGCCTTGCAGCCCTTGGCGCCGAGGTCGGCGATGGCCCGCGGGGCAAGGTCGGAGGGAACGGCGACGATGGCGACGTCGGGGGTTTCCGGCAGCTCGGCCACCGTTGGGTAGGCTTTCAGGCCCTGGATTTCCGCTCGGTTGGGGTTCACCGGGTAGAGCGTGCCGGGGAAATTCCGGTGCGAGCATGTAGGCGATCGGGCGGCCGCCGATGCGGGTGGGGTCGGAGGAGGCGCCCAGGACGGCGATGGTCTGGGGGCAAGCAGCGGCGTAAGACCGGCGAATTGGGGCATGGACGGTTCCCGGAGTTCTTGTTTCGGGGGTACTTTGGAGGAATCGCCATGTTGGGGCAATGGTCGTGACCCGACGATCAATTGATTGCTCTGTCGAACAATTGTACAAATGACTTCACGTGGACCATCAATGATTTCGCGACGAACCAAGTGTATTCCCCTTGCGCTTGCATTCCTTATCTCAACGGCATGGCACGGCCGACAAGGTGATCGACAGGCGGCGACCTTCGGGTAGATTCCGCCGCGCATTGCTATGGCCTGTGGTATATAGCGCCGCCTTTTCCCATGGCGGGCATTGCCGTTCGCTCGATAGTTCAATGCTCATTAAGAAGCGTTTAACCATTCCGAGCTACTCACCAAGCTCGAATGCGCGGGAAACGTGACATTCCGCCCTTGCGGAGGCCTTGGAGAAAATAATGTCCTTATTTGCTGACTGGAAGATCTCGAATAAGCTGACTGTCGCCTTTGCCAGCTTGATCATCGTCATGATCGGCGTGAGCGCCACGATCTACAGTCGGCTCTCCTTCATTCAAACGAGCGTTCGCTCGACTGAGCACACCTACAAGGTGCTGGAGGGCTTGCAGGACATTATGCAGAGCATGACCGATCAGGAGACCGGCTTACGGGGCTATCTCGTCTCAGCCGATCGCAGTTTCTTGGCGCCCTACAACACCGGGCGCGAGGCTTTTGAGCAAGCCGTGACCCGAGTAAAGGACCTCATTGCCGATAATCCCGCGCAACAACAGCAGCTTTCCCAGATACGCGGCTTTGCCCAACGCTGGCGTGAGGACGTCGCCGAGAAAGAGATTGCTCTTATGGGCAAGCCAGAAACACGAGAGCAAGCGAGTATGCTGGAAGGGAGCGGGATCGGTAAGTCATCAGTGGAAGGATTCCGCAAGATCGTCGGAGAGATGGACAAGTCAGAACGCGACCGCCTGCAAGTGCATTTGGCCGATCGAAGGTCTGCTTTCAGCACGGCGTTCGCCGTGACCATCGCGGGTGGGATGATATCGCTCGTGGTCGCTGTCGGATTCGGTTGGCTGCTGACGGGCAGCATTGCCGGCCCGATCGTGCACGCATGACGGACGCGATGAAACGCCTTGCCGGCGGGGACAGGGCTGTGGAAGTTCCCGGCATAGGCCGAAAGGATGAGATTGGTGCCATGGCGGGTGCCGTTCAGGTCTTCAAAGACACCGCAATCGAGGCTGAGCGCCTGGCCGCGAAGCAGGCGGAGGAACAGGCGGCACGCGAGCGGCGAGCACAGCGCCTTGAAGAGCTGACGACGAGCTTTGAGGCGAAGGTCGGCAATCTCGTCCAATCGCTTTCGTCGGCCGCGACCGAAATGGAAGCGACCGCCCAATCGATGTCGTCCACGGCGGAGCAAACAAATCATCAATCCGTGGCGGTGGCTGCGGCATCCGAACAAACGTCGAGCAATGTGCAGACGGTGGCGACTGCGACGGAAGAACTCGCTTCCTCGGTCAAGGAGATCGGACGGCAGGTGACACAGTCTGCTCAGATCGCCGGCAAGGCAGTCGAGGAGGCCAGGCATACGGATGAAACGGTACAGGTGCTCGCCAGCGGCGCCCAACGGATCGGCGAGGTTATCGGCCTTATCAATAACATAGCAGGCCAAACCAATCTCCTTGCGCTCAACGCCACGATCGAGGCGGCACGAGCTGGAGATGCGGGAAAAGGCTTTGCCGTGGTTGCCTCCGAGGTCAAATCACTCGCAAGCCAGACAGCCAAGGCGACGGAGGAGATCGCCGGGCAGATTGCACAGATCCAAGAGGCGACGAAAGGCGCCGTCAGTGCGATCAAGAGCATCGGCTCGACAATCACCGAGATCAACGAGATTGCGTCCGCGATCGCCTCGGCGGTCGAGGAGCAGATGGCAGCGACGCAAGAGATCGCCCGAAACGTACAACAGGCGGCGCAGGGCACGCAGGAGGTGTCCAACAACATTGCCGGCGTTAAACAGGCCGCGACGGACACCGGTGCGGCAGCAACTCAGGTGCTGGGTTCCGCGAGCGAACTGTCGCGCCATTCGCATGATCTGAGCGACCAGGTCATTGGCTTCCTTGCTGGCGTGAAAGCCGCGTAATGCGCGCAAGATTCCTGACAGGCTCTATCGGTATCTCGCACCGCCTTTTGCGCAACGTCCGTTCGCACCACCAGTTCAGCCGGTGTGAGCCAGGAGTACAAGCCTGGTGCACTCGCTTGGGATACTGGGGTTTGTTCGCTATAGGTCTGAACCCCCAATCTAGCTAATGAACTGTGATCGGAACAGAATTATGGACCTTGAGGGAATTTGGCGCCTTCGCGAGGAACAAATTTACCCATCTCTTTTCGGCAAAGCTCAAAAAGGCATTTTTACCCTTTCACAGTCTGTGTTTTGCGATCGGTTTGGTCAGACAGCCGTGGACCCAAGATGGCTATTTTACGGAGTGTTTGAGTTCCCCCCGATAGATAATCGGCCGTTCTGGATATATGTAACCTCCGGTCATTCAAACCCTTGGGATAACGCGCCCGAAGCCACAATGCCAAATTGCACCTCCGGCGCGGGCTTAGAATTTCTTCTAGCGAGCAAAGAGTCGGGGGAGTGGGCGATACGACAAATGTTGGATATACTCGCGTTCGATATCTTGTTGCGGGCTGGACGGTACCCTGGAAAACCGCCCTTGGCTAACGGGGATAGGATTCCACTGCGCGCTCCGATTAACAGCGATACGAGATGCACATTACGTAATTTATTGGTTACTAATAAAGAACAAAATTGGCCTGGCTTTAATCTTCCTTATGGGATGGTGCAATTCCTCACCTTACTGGGTATCACTGATGCCGAAGTCGCTTATGCCAAAGCGTCTGGTTCCGATGCATTGGTAGAATCTTTAGAATATCGGAGGTATTACCCAGTAACCGATGTCTGCCGACCCTCGATCTTTTGATGGCCTCACTCCTGATCTTGGGACGCTCCTTGAAGCGCCTGTATCGCGCAATGTAGGCTCAGGCCGCTTCCCGCCCAACCTCCATCCGCACCACCAATCCACCCCGCGCCGCCAACCCCACTAGCGCATCTAGACTGAACCGCCCCACCCGTCCCCGCAGCAGATCGTTCAGTCGAGGCTGGCTAACCCCCAATCGCCGCGCCGCCTCAGCCTGAGTCACGCCCCAGCCGTCCACCGCATCGCGGATCGCAGTGACAAGTTCCGACCGCAGCCGCATATGGGCCGCGTCTTCTGGCGTATCTTCAAGCGCGTCCCAAACGCTTGCGAATGTTTTTGCCGGTTCGTCCTTCATTTTGCTCGTTCCTTGGCGATCTGCCGAAGCCGTGCGGCTGCTAAATCCAGGTCTCGTTTTGCTGTCTGCTGCGTCTTCTTCTGGAAGGCATGCAGCACGTAGATGGCCTCGACGAATGTGGCGATGTAAATCACGCGAAACGCTCCAGTTTCATCGCGCACGCGTATCTCTCGTACGCTGGCACCGATACTGGACATAGGCTTCCAATCGGCCGGATCGAGGCCGCACTGCACTCGGTCTAATTGATAGCCAGCCTCCCTTCGGGCGTCGTCGGGAAAGGCACGTAGATCATCGATCGCGCTACCCATGAAGGTGATTGGCTTCATCGAGGCGCTTATATCAGTTCGGATATAAGGACGCTATGGGCGAGCGCAAGGGCCGAAGCCGTGGGATGGCCCGAACAAGTCCGGTCATGACAAGGTGGCATGCAACCCACTCGGCCGCTTATTCTGGCAGTTCTGCGAAATGCCCGCACCGATGCAGGTGGTACGGACCGCCCCTACAACAACCCCGCCCCAGCCTCCGCCGCGAACCGTCCTGGATCCCCCTCCCAGACCACCCGGCTGTGTTCCAGCACATAGACCCGGTCCGCATGCGGCAGAGCGAACGTTACGTTCTGCTCCCCCAGCAGCACCGTGATATCCGTCGTCTGACGCAACGTCTCCAGCGCCTTCGACAACTGCTCCAGGATCACCGGCGCCAGGCCCAGCGTCGGCTCATCCAGCACCAGCAGTTTCGGCCGCATCATCAGCGCCCGAGCGATGGCCAGCATCTGCTGCTCGCCGCCGGACAGCGTGCGGGCCGCCTGCCCTACCCGCTCCCTCAGGCGCGGAAACAGCCCAAACAGCCACTCCAACTGGGTCGCCGCCTCGGCCACGGGAAGGTGTTGGCCGCCCAGTTCCAGGTTCTCCCGCACCGTCATGTCGCCGAACAGCTCGCGCGTCTCCGGGCACTGCACGATGCCGGAACGAGCGATCGCGCCCGCCGTCTGGCCGGCGAGAGACTGCCCCTTCCACTCGATCGTACCCGAATACGGCACCAGGCCCGAAATCGCATTGAACAGCGTCGTCTTCCCCGCGCCGTTCAGCCCGACGACGGAGACGAACTCGCCTTCGCCCACATGGATCGAGACATCCTCCAGCGCCGTCGCCTTGCCGTACAGCACCCCGACGCCACGCACATTCAGCAGCGGCGTCCGGCCGACGCCTTCACGCTGCGGCCGAGCGGCGGTCTCGATCTTGCCGCCGAGGTAGACCCGCCGGACGGTTTCGTTGCGCATCACCTCTTCGGCGGTGCCCTCGGCGACGTGCTCGCCCAGGTACATCGCCTTCACCCGGTCCACCAGTGCGGCCACACCCTTCACGTTGTGGTCCACCAGCAGCACTGCATGCCCGTCCGCTCGGAAACTGGCGATCAGGTCGGAGAAATCGGCGACCTCAGCCGCTGTCAGGCCGGCAAAGGGCTCATCCACCAGCACCACCTTCGGGTTGCGGGCGATCGCCTTGGCGAGTTCCAGCCGGCGCAGATCGGCGAACGGCAGCGTCCGCGGCAGCCGATCCTTTACCTTCGACAACCCCACCCGTTCGGCGATCTGCTCCGCGCGGCGGGTCACGCCGTGGTCGGTCGCCAACATCAGCAGATTGTCGGGCAGCAGCGCGAGCTTGATGTGCTCCAGGATCGTCTGCCGGTGCAGCGGGTGGCTGTGCTGGAACACCAGGCCCACGCCCAGGCGGGCGATGCGGTGAGTGGGCCAGCCGGCGACCTCGGTGCCGTCGATCTTGACCGAACCGGCATTCGGCCGCTCGATCCCCATGATGCATTTCATCACGGTGGATTTGCCCGACCCGTTCGGGCCGATCAGCCCGACGATCTCACCCGCGCCGACGCGCAGGCCGATGTCCTTGACCGCGACCAGACCGCCGAAGCGTTTGGTCAGGCCCGAGACGTCAAGAAGCGCGGTCATTCCGCACCTCCCGTTTGCAGGAAGCGACCGAGGAAGCCGCCGGGGAAGAACAGGATGACCAACAATGCGATGGCGGAGACGACAAAGGTGGATAGCTGGCCGAGCGGCCGCAGTACCTCTCCGGCGCCGATCAGGAAGATCGAGCCGACCGCGGCGCCGATGATCGTGCGCCGCCCCCCCAGCACGGCAGCGATGATGACGTTCACGCCGACAGCGATGTCGACAACGGTGCCGACGGACGCGGTGCCCAGGTAGAAGATCAGCATCGCGCCCGCCAAACCGGAGAACAGCGCGCTGATGCAGAATGCCGCCATCTTGTGCTTGGCGACGTTGAAGCCGAGAGCCGCTGCCTCGACGGCGTTCTGCCCGCTCGCCTGCAGGATCAGTCCGACCGGAGAGCGTGACAGGCCGAACAGCACGGCGCCGCTGACGGTCATGAAGCCCAGCGCGTAGTAATAGTTGGTGGTGTCATCGATCGCCAGCACGTCCGGCAGGTCGAGCCCGATCTCACCCCCGGTGATCCCGGCGAACAGCACCAGGATGTTCTGCAACATCAGCACGGCGACCAGGGTGACCAGGCCGAAATACGGCCCTGTCAGCCGCAGCGCCGGCACCGCCAGAACCACGCCGGCCACCACGGCCGCCAGACCGCCGGCGACGAGGCAGCCAGCGATCGGCACATGGTAATAATGATTCAACAAGCGCCGCCGCGTAAGCCCCGATCCCGATCAGGAAGCTCGGCCCGAAATTGACCTCACCGGCAAAGCCGAACAGCAGGTCCCAGGACATCGCGAAGACGGCGTAATAATAGGCCAGGGTCAGCAGGCCGAGGATATAGCCCCCCGCGCCCAGCGGCAGCAGCGCCATGACGATCAGGGTTGGCACGATCAGCAGGAAAGTGCGGGAACGGAACATGGCGCTCTAATGCACAGATGGATGTTGATGTCCCGTCATGGGCCGGCGCGTCCGAGCCGAACCATGACGAAGGATCAGGGGAAACCGCAGATGCATCACCGCCTCCCCAGCAGGCCTTGCGGGCGGACATAGACGACCGCGACCAGCAGCAGCAGCACCGGCACCGTGCGGATCGAGGGGGAGACCAGATAGGCGGTCACCGTCTCCAGATAGCCGACGACATAGGCGGCGATCAGAGACCCCGAGACGCTGCCCAGGCCACCCAGCACGACGATTGAGAACGCGCTGGCCGTCAGGGTGCCAGCGTTGCCGGAACTCACGCCCAGGAATGCACCCAGCAACACGCCGGCGATGCCGGTCAGCACGCCGTAGATGGCCCAGACCAGGACATAGATGCGCGATAGCTCGAACCCCAGCAGCGTCAGTCCGCGCGGGTTCATCGACGCGGCAAGCAGCGACTTGCCGGTGCGGGTGCGGTTGACCAGAAGATACAGCAGGCCGATCGCGGCCCAGGAGACGGCGGCGGTCACGACCTCGTTCCATGGTGTGCGCACGCCCAGGATCGGCACCACGCCCTGGACCAGCGGCATCACCGTCTTGGGATTGTCGGTGAACAGATAGGCGACCGCCTCCTGCAGCATGATGCCCCAGAGCAGCGTGCCGGTCAGCACGAAGATCTCCTTCTCCTCCCGCGGGATGGACGTCGAGTTCTGGATCGGCCGCACGATGACGCGATAGGTGAAGAAGGCGCAGGCCAAAGCCGCCGCCACACCCGCCAGGCCGCCGACATAGGGCCCGGTCCCGAAGGTCCCGGCGATCCACCAGGCGATGACGGCTGCCACCACCATGATCGCGCCGTGCGAGAGGTTCAGCACCCCCGACACGCCGAACATCAGCGTGAACCCGATGGCGCCGAGGGCGTAAAGCGAACTGATCGCGAAACCGTCGATCAGGATCTGGAGTGCTTGCATAAGGGTCCGTGACTGGAAACGGCGACGGTCGCCCCTCGGCAGGTCCCTGTCTGTCATGGCCGGGCTCGGCCGGCCATCCACGCCTTCCTGCGTTGCATCGGCAAGGCGTGGATGGTGGGCCTTCGCCCACCATGACGACAGAGGCGCGCTGGGCTACCGTCCGGGAAAGTTACTGCGGCAGACTTCGTGAATGCCGGGAACGTCATCTTGCCTGTCGCCACGTTGGCCGGCCAGATCGTTACCTGCTTCCCTTTCTGCCACTGCACCATCAGACCGGCGATGTAGCCATCTCCGACCCGCATGCCGTGTGCGAAGGTGTCTTCCTTCGGCAGGAACTGGATGCGCCCGATGGTGCCGACATAGTCAGTCTGCTCCATAGCGGCGACCATCTTGTCGGGGTCGGTGCCACCGGCCTTCTTGATGGCATCAGCCCACATGAAGACTTCGTCATAGGCCTGATAGGCAGCATAGCCCGGCGCGGCGCCATACTTCTCGGCGTAGGCCTTGGCGAACGGGATCGTCTTCGGCGTCACCGCCACGTCCGGCGCGGCGACCATGTTGAAGATCACGCCGTCCGCCGCGCCATTGGTGTCCTTCCAGAAGGTTGCATTGGTCGCCTGGCTGGCGATGCCATACATCGGCATCGGCACTTGCTGCTGCTGCCACTGCACCGTCGGCTGCACGCCCACATGGCTGACCCCGGTGACGATCACATCCGGCTTTTCGCCCTCGATCTTATTGAAGATCGGCGTGAAGTCGGTGGTGTCCGGCGACAGGCGGATATGGTCCACCACTTTCAGTCCGGCGGTGGGCAGGCACTTCTCGTATTCCGCGTCCAGCGGGATGGTCCAGGCGGCATCCTCGCTCATGATCACGGACGTCTTCATCTTCAGGTCCTTGACCATCAGATCCCTCGCCGCGTTGCACACCACATCGGCAAGCTGCGTGGAGGCCAGGTAGCCGTGGAACACGTATTTCTCGTGCTCGTAATCGTCATGTACGCGCTTGGTGATCTCGTTGCTTGCCGCGCCCGGCGTGATCAGCGGCATCTTCAGCCGGCCCGCCCATGGCTCCAGCGCCAGCATAACTTCCGAAATATAGGTCGCGATGACCGCCGAGACCTTGTCCTGTTGCGCCGCACGCTGGAAGGCACGCACCGCGTCGGAAGCCGAACTGTGATTGTCGTAATCAACGATCTCGATCATGCGGCCATTCACACCGCCCTGCTTGTTGATCTCTTCTGCCGCCATCTTGGCGGCATTTGGAATCCCGACGCCCGAGATCGCAGATGTTTCCGCGATGACGCCAATCTTGATCGGATCGGCAGCCTGCGCGGCCGGCGCGGCTATAGACAAAGCAATCGCGGCACCTGCCGCACCGAGCGTATGCGTTAGTCGCATTGGTACGTTCCCTTACGTCCACCAAGAACGCCGCACCTGGCGCGGCGCGCCGGTCAATGCGGCAAACCTCGTGCAGACGCAACCCTGCTTTGCGATAAAAATGCGTCTGCAGGCACTTTCATTCGCGACTGTTTCATCGCCAGAAAACCGTTTCCGAAATCGCAACTTTCAGGCGCTGACCGATCGCTGCAGCCCCAGCAGATCCAGCGACGCCGGCTCGCGTATCCCGACAATTGTCATGCCGGCGTGTATCTGCCCGCGGTGATGCGCCTGGTGGTTAAAGAAATGGTTAAGCGCCGGTGCCAGGCCCTGCCGGAACGTCCGGCCGGAAGAATTCTGATACGCGATTTCCCGGCGAAAATCAGGAACCGTGGTAACGAAACGGAAAATCCGTTCGTCCTCCGCCTCCCGCGCCACGCGCAGAGCCGCGAAGTCGTCATGGAGAATCTGGTTCAGACGCTCCGGCTGCGGCCCCTCACCGGTGAAGCGGCGCATCCAGATGTAGTCGGCGACAAGCATATGGTTCAGCGTGCCGTGAATACTGGAGAAGAACAATCCGATCGGCCGCTTGCGCACGTCGTCGGGCAGCGTCGCAGCGTCGTCGTAAACCCGTCGGTTCGCCCACCGGTTATAGGTGGCCAGTTCATCGAAGCGTTCCTTCAGCATGGCATCCTCCAGCATGGCATCCTCCCGCCGCATCAGATGCTCGTACATGAGTCTGGCGCGATTGGGCCGGCAACGAGTTAGTGAGAAGGCAACCGGCATAGATGAGGATTTCTCATGGCAACCGCATCCCTCAGAGCCCTGCGCGCCCTGGCCGAAACCGCCCGTGCCGGCAGCCTCGCCGGCGCCGCGCGAAGCCTGAATATCACGCCGTCGGCCGTCTCACATCTTCTGCGGGATCTCGACCTGAGCCTGGGAATCAGCGTGTTGGCAGGCAAAGGCCGGCTGACCGAATCCGGAGAGCATCTCGCCCGCCGCCTGATCGGCCCCTTCGACACCATCGATAATGCCGTGCGCGACGCGCACCGGACAGCGGCCGATATCCGGGTCTCAACCCTGTCAAGTTTTCTCACGCTGTGGCTGATGCCGCGCCTGGGTCGCTTCCAGGCCGCGCAACCGCGCATCCAACTGCTGCTCAGCACCGGCATCCGGCCGGTGGACCTTGCCACGGAGCCGTTCGACTGCGCGATTCGCTGGGGCCGGGGCGGCTGGCCCGGCCTGCGCGCCACGCTGCTGTTTCGTGACCTGCCCGTGGTCGTCCTCAACCCGAGGCTCCTGCAATCCGGCATGCCGCCGCAGGATCTGCCCCGTCTGGCCGGGCGGACTCGTCCCGACGATTGGCGCCAGGTCGCCGAGGCACTCGGCTGGCCGGACCGTCCGGCATCGCTGACGCTGGAAACGCGGGCGCTCGCGGTGCAGGCGGCCATTGCCGGCATGGGGGCTGCCGTCGTCGACCGAAACCTGGTCGCCGACCTGATCGAAACCGGCGTGTTGAGCGAGATTGCCCCTGCCGAACCTGTGGCTCTGGCGGACGGTCATTGGTTCGTCGCACTCCCCGACCGGCTTCGCCAGCGTCAGGTCCGGCAGTTCCGCGACTGGCTGATCGATGAGGTATCGATCGCCCGCCCGGATGAACCGGTGCGTGATCTGCAAATAGCCCCTTCACAAGCCCAGCAGGTTTCGCCTTAGTAGCGGAGAATGGTTGGATTCATTGGCTCGCGCCTGCTTCAGGCAATCCCGGTCCTTCTGGTCGTCGGGTTCATCGCCTTCGCCCTGTTCGCCTATGTCGGCGATCCGGTCAGCATCCTGCTGCCGCAGGACCATACCGAGGCGCAGCGGCTGCAACTGATCCGGCAGCTCGGGCTCGATCAGCCGTTCTTCGTGCAGTACGCCGCATTTCCTCTGGCTCGCGCTGCACGGTGATTTCGGCATCAGCTATCGCCTGGCGCAACCGGTCGCCGGGCTGATCGCCGAGCGGCTGCCGGCGACGCTGGAACTGGCGATCACGGCGTCGGTGCTGGCGTTCGCGATCGGCGTGCCGATGGGCGTCTACACCGGCATTCATCGCACGACGCTGCTGTCGCGGCTGTTCATGATGGTCAGCCTGATCGGCGTTTCGCTGCCGACCTTCCTGCTGGGCATCCTGCTGATCCTGATCTTCTCCGTCTGGCTGGGCTGGCTGCCCAGCTTCGGCCGCGGGCACGGTGGTGCATCTGGGCACCTGGTGGACGACCGGGTTCGACCTCCTGGGCCGGCATGCAGGCGCTGATCCTGCCGGCGATCACGCTGGGCCTGTTTCAGATGACACTGATCATGCGCCTGGTGCGCGCCGAGATGCTGGAAGTCCTGCGCACCGACTACATCAGGTTCGCCCGCGCGCGCGGCCTGACCAACCGGGCCATCCATTTCGGACACGCGCTGAAGAACACGCTGGTGCCGGTGATCACCATCATCGGCCTGCAGTTCGGCGGCATCGTTGCGTTCTCCCTGGTGACCGAGACGGTGTTCCAGTGGCCCGGCATGGGACTGCTGCTGGTGCAATCGGTCGCGGTCGGCGGACATTCCGGTCATGTCCGCCTATCTGATGCTGATCGCGCTGGTGTTCGTGCGTGATCAACCTGGTCGTCGATCTGCTTTATTACGCGGTCGATCCACGGCTGCGCGTGCGACGCTGATGCTCGCGCACGGTCTGGGACAGCGACCTCTGCTACAGTTTCCGCCGCGTCGCCGTCGGCGGTCGTGTCGGCCGCTGATCGCGCTGGTGCTGGTCGGCGGCGGCCTTGTTCGCGCCGTGGCTGGCGCCGCACAACCCGATGGACGTCGCCTCGCTGTCGCTGCTGGACAGTTTCAAGCCGCCGATCGGCATGCCCGACGCCGACTGGTCCAACTCGCTGGGCACCGACAACCAGGGTCGCGACGTGCTGTCGGCGATCATGTACGGCATGCGGATCAGCCTGCTGGTCGGCTTGCTGTCGGTCCTGTTCGCGATCTTCGTCGGCATCGCCCTCGGCCTGCTCGCCGGCTATGCCGGCGGACTGGTCGACGCGATGCTGATGCGCATCGCCGATGTGCAGCTGACCTTTCCCTCGATCCTGACCGCCCTGCTGGTCGATGGCGTCATCACCGCCGCCCTGCCCCGGACCATGCGCGATGCGCTGCAGATCTACGTCATCATCTTCGCCATCGGCATCAGCCTGTGGCCGAACTTCGCCCGCACCGTGCGCGGCTCCACTTGGTCGAGCGCAACAAGGACTACGTCCTGGCGGCGCGGGTCATCGGCGTGCCGTCCTGGCGCATCATGCTCAGCCACGTCCTGCCCAACGTCATCGGTCCCGGTCCTGGTGATCGGCACGCTGGGTCTTGGGCTTGCGATCATCGCCGAGGCGACCTTGTCCTTTCTGGGCGTCGGCCTGCCGCCGACCCAGCCATCGCTCGGCACGCTGATCCGCTTCGGCAACGACTTTCTGTTCTCCGGCCAATGGTGGGTGACGATCTTCCCCGGCCTCGACGCTGATCCTGATGGTGCTGTCGATCAATCTGCTGGGCGACTGGCTGCGCGACGCGCTGAACCCGAGGCTGCGCTGATGCCGCTGCTGGACGTCCGCGACCTGATCGTCGAGTTTCCCACCCGCCGCGGCGTGCTGCGCGCGCTGGACGGCATCTCGTTCAGTATCGACAGCGGGCGAAATCCTTGGCGTCGTCGGCGAGTCCGGCGCCGGAAAATCGCTGACCGGCGCGGCGATCGTCGGCCTGCTGGAACGCCCCGGCCGCATCGCCGGCGGCGAGATCCGCCTGGACGGACAGCGCATCGACAATCTGCCGCCGGAACCGCTGCGCCGCATCCGCGGCCGGCGCATCGGCATGATCTTCCAGGACCCGCTGACCACGCTGAATCCGCTCTACACCATCGGCCGGCAGTTGACCGAGACGATGCAGACCCATCTGCGCCTGACCGATGCCGAGGCGCGGCGGCGCGCGATCGGCTGGCTCGACCGCGTCGGCATTCCGGCCGCGGCCCAGCGGATCGACGCCTATCCGCACGAGTTCTCCGGCGGCCAGCGCCAGCGCGTGGTGATCGCGCTGGCGCTTGTGCGCCGAACCCGAACTGGTGATCGCCGACGAGCCGACCACCGCGCTGGATGTTTCGATCCAGGCGCAGATCATCACGCTGCTGAAGGACCTGACGCGCGACCACGGCACCGCGGTGATGCTGGTCACGCACGACATGGGCGTGATCGCCGAGACCGCCGACCGCGTCGCCGTCATGTATGCCGGCCGCATCGCCGAGATCGGCCCGGTCGCCGCCGTCATCCGCCACCCGGCGCATCCCTATACCGATGGCCTGATGGCCAGCATTCCGTCGCTCGAGCATCGGGTCGGAGCGGCTGCGGCAGATCGACGGCTCGATGCCGCGGCTGGACGCGATCCCGCCGGGCTGCCGCTTCCATCCGCGCTGCCCGCAGGCCTTCGATCGTTGCCGGACGAACAGCCGGAATCTGCTGGATGCCGGCGCGACGCGGGCGGCGTGCTGGCTGCACGACCATGATTGAGCGCACCGCATCCTGGAGGCGGTCGCGCGTCTCGCACGACTTCGACGTCTCGCGGCCCTGGCTGCAACGCTCTGTCACGCGCGAGCCGCCGGCGCCGGTTGCGCGCGGTCGATGACGTGTCGTTCGCATATCGAACCGGGCACGACGTTCGCGCTGGTCGGCGAATCGGGCTGCGGCAAATCGACGATCGCCCGGCTGTCCGTCGGCCTTTACGAACCCAGCGCAGGGCGACATTCTTTTCGAGGGCCAGACGCTGTCCGCCGCTCGGGCGCAAGCCGGCGCATGCGCCGGCGGATGAACATGATCTTCCAGGACCCGTATGCGTCGCTCAATCCGCGCTGGCGGGTGCAGCGACATCATCGCCGAGCCGATCCGGACGTTCGGCCTGGCGACGCGGCCGAATGAGGTCGCAGGCGCGCGTCGGCTCGTTGCTGACGCAGGTCGGCCTGACGGTGCGCGACGGCGAGAAATACCCGCACGAGTTCTCCGGCGGCCAGCGCCAGCGCATCTCGATCGCCCGCGCCTTGGCGAGCGAGCCGGAGTTCCTGGTGTGCGACGAGCCGACCAGCGCGCTGGACGTTTCGGTGCAGGCACAAATCCTGAATCTGATGCGCGATCTGCAGCGGCGGCTGGGGCTGACCTATCTGTTCATCAGCCACAACCTGGCCGTCGTGCGGCACATGTCCGACCGGCTGGGCGTGATGTATCTCGGCCGCATCGTCGAACTCGGGCCGGCCGAAACGATCTTCCGCCGGCCGCTGCATCCCTACACGCGGCTGTTGCTGGATGCGATCCCGGACCTGGAGCAGATCGGCCGCGCGCGGACGCCGGTCGGCGGCGAGGTGCCGAGCCCGATCGCGCCACCGCCGGGCTGCCCGTTCCATCCGCGGTGTCCGCTGGCGAACGATCGGTGCCGGGCGGAAAAGCCGGCTCACACCCAAGCCGGCGAGGTGCTGGTGGCGTGTCATGCGGTCGAGGAAGGAAGAGCCGGGCGATTGAACGTCACATAAGTTGTTCGATGGACGTTGCTTTCATCCCTATGGTGGCATCGGCCTCTGGCGCGCCCCGCTTATGTGACCGTCATAATGCGCATCACAGAACGATACGCTTGTTGCAGATCGCCTCGACGTGCTTAGGTTGCATCAGTAAGAGCGGCGTCGCGGGCTTGTGGGCCCCGCCCCGCCTGCAGCTTGATTGCTCTGCGGGACAACCGCGGTGGCAATGGGAATGAGGCGTTCTGGATGGCGGACTTAGGTCGGGATCAGAAGGTTGCGTGGCTCAACCGGGTTCTGGGTGTCGCCGTAGCGGCGCGGCAACCGGATGACGGACACGGGCTTGCTCTGCGCGAGCGCGTGCTGGTGACGAACGCGCATCGCGCCCTCAGCGACTACCTTGACCTGCGCGATACCGCCGATGCCGTGTCGGCAATCGAGGCACCGCTGCGGCGCACCGAAAGCGCCTTGCAGGCCTGGCGAAATGAGTTCGGCGTGCAAGGCGCCGCGGATCAGCGCGAACGAATGGAGTTGCTGGCGCGCAAGGTGGATCTGGAGCGCAGTGCGTTCGACTCCGTCCAGGTGAGGCTGGCCGAGATGGATACGCTGATCGCCGCTATGAAGCAGGCGGCAAACTTCGAGCAGCGCTCGTCTCTGCGGACTGCAATTCAGGACGAGCTGAGCGACCTGGCAGCCTAAGACCTTGCATCAGTTACTTCTGTTGGGAGCCGGCTGTGTTTGATGAGCTAATCGCTAAATATAAAGTGGTCCTGGTCGAACAAGATCACGGCGCGTCAGAGGAATTCGTAGAGAAAGAGCAAGATGTCACGGATCGAAAGCTGGTCCAGGACAAGCTGCTCAACCTCATGGGGACCCAAGCAAGCGAGCACGAAGACGCTGTTGCTGCCGCTCGCTTAAAGCCTGGAGAACTCTCGAAGCGCGCTATGGAACGTGACAGGAAAGGTAAAAACCTGCGTCAACGCATGGAACTTATCACGGCACAGAAGAAGTTCACACAAGGCCTCCAGGACCTGGAACTCGAATTGAAAGAGGTGCTCTACCTGATTCAACAGGCTGAGACTATCAAGCCTGCCGAAAATGATAGCGATTCGATTCCGACTACAGTCGATCTGACCGGTCTGCAGGAACGTCGCGCCGAAATCGAGCACCAAATAGCCGATCTTCAGGCGGAGAAACTGGCAAAGACACTCGCAAAAGTCGAAGAAGCCACGAAAGACTGCGGGCAGAAACTGTTTTCCGACGACCTTGAGGCAACAGAGCTGACGACGATCGCCCTGGCATTGCAGCAACGCTGGGCGTTGACACTGGAAGCTGGCGATCAGCATTTCAAAAGCGCGGTCGAAAAACCGGAAGCGCTCGATAAGAGCCACCTGAAAAAGGAAGTCGCGGTTTGGAAAGATAGCCTGCTCGCGGCCGGGAGGATGATCAAGGTCAACAACCTGGCCAATGTCGTATTCCCCGATACAGCTTTGACGACTTTCCAAGAGCGCCTTTTAGAGGTCGGAGGACAAGTAAAAGCGTGTGCCCAGGCGCTGCAGAGCGAGGACTCGAACGGCCATGAGCTCGTAGAAGAATTACAGTCATCGCGAACTGCCGTTCAGCGCCTGACGGCTGACGCGCGGCAACGCACACAGCAACAACTCACTCTGCAAACCAAAGACGCCGAAACCAGGAAGCAGACGGCGTTCGTCAACGAAGCGGTCGGCAAATGGCTGGCACAACCCGACGAGGAATTGGCCGACAAGCTGGGAAAGACCCTGGTCGCCAAATTCCAACAGGCACAAAACGACCTCGGAACATTGGCAGCACTCATCGCTGAATATCCGACCCAGGCCGCGCTCGTTGAGAAATGTGCCAATGAGCAAGAGGAAAAACTCATCAAGTCATTCCCCACGCCGGAAGCCATGGAGAAGGCAGGCGAGACGTGGTCGGACGAGGAAGATTATGTCAGCAAGGAATGGCTCGAGGCCAAGCTGGAACGTCTTTGCAACCTGAAGAAAAATGAGGTTGTTCAGGGGTTTTTCTTGCTTAAAGAAGACAACACGCTTGTCATACCTGGACCCGGCAAAAATGAGACCGAAGATCAGGCCTTTATCAATTGCACGGAAAGTGCCACCGGCGATTACAATGACTACAGCAATCTCGGTAAGTACACATATCATGTCACCGCTCTGGCAAATATATTGCGGAAAGTCGACGCAGGCATCTCAAAGACTGGACTGATGCCAAGCCAAGGCGGCCTGAGCGGTGGCTCGTGCGAAATCACCGATGACGAACAACCTTTCATGGGCAAAAAGGGGGACGAAAACTCCGTCGGCTACAAGAAGGCCTCGGTCGTGAACTCCCAGAACAAGGTAGCGGCGGCGTCCAACCGGCAGGACGCGATGCAAGTCTACATCAAGCAACGCGAGGACGATGTGGACAAGACCATGTCGGATGCAAACAAGGAAAACACGTTTGGCGATGCCGAGTATAACGAGAAGGCAGCCAAAGCCGCACAAGAACTCGTCGATCATGCTGCGCTTTCCGATCCGAGCGGAATATCTCGGCAAATTCGACAAGGACCCGGTCCATTTGACCGACAATCTCGAACTGCTCGACGGCACGCCCGTTCCAGCGGAGGACATCGAAATCCTCGTGCACCGCGAATGGGTGGCAATCACGAAGGAAGAGCTCCAGGAATCATACCAAGAGATGTTCCAGGAGATGCTGGAGAAATCCACCTAAGGGTAAGTGAGCGGCACTTCTCACGAGGGCGGCCGTCAACCAACCCAAATCTTTTCCAAGGGGCCGGCCGCCCCCGCTACCGGATCGGCGGCCGGCATCGGCACCTTCTCCACCGCCGCGACCACCTCGGCATGCTCGACTGGCTTCCCCCGCCGCGTGTCTGGCGATGGCCCGGTGTCCGGATAGGCCCCGACAATCAGCAGATCGTCGGTCTGCCCCTTGTTGCAGTGCCCGACCCCGGCCGGGATCACCACCACGTCTCCCGCCTTCACCGTCAGGACCTGCCCGCCAGGGCCACCGAACAGCACCGAGACCTCCCCGCGCGCCACACCCAGCACCTCATGGGCCACGCTGTGGAAGTGGTGGAACCCATACACCCCGTTGCGCCAGGCCGGCGGCCAGCGATTGGCGGCGAAAATCCGCTCGATCGCCGCCGGGTCGGCCGGCACCGCGTCGCGATAGACCAGCAGCGGCAGCCGCGAGTTCGGGATCGCGCCGTCGTCGGCAAAGCTGAACGTCAGGGGTTCGGTCATGGACTTGCCTCCTGTTCTGCGACAGCACCGGCGCTGTCGTCCTCATCGTCGTAGCCCACCAGCCGCAGCGCCCGGCCGCGCAGGCCCCTCTGGCCGGCGGCGTGGATCAGCGCCTCCTCACGGCCGTGCGTTACCCAGACCTCGGGCGCACCGACCTCGTCCAGCGTCGCGTTCAACTCGTTCCAGTCAGCATGATCGCTGATGACCAGCGGAAGTTCCACACCGCGCGACTTGGCCCGCTGGCGCACCCGCATCCAGCCCGAGGCTAGCGCCACGACCGGATCCTCCAGCCGTCTCGCCCAGCGGTCGGCGATGGCGCCGGGGGGTGCGAGAACGATGGCGCCGACCAGGGACGCCTTCGCCGCCGCGGTCGCCGGCCGCAGATCGCCGAGTTCGACGCCGCGCGCGCGATAGACCTCGACACATCGACGCCAGCGCGCCGTGCAGCCAGATCGGGCCGTCCCAGCCGGCCTGACGCAGCAGCGCGATCAGCCGCTGGCACTTGCCCAGCGCGTAGCATCCGACGACATGCGTCCGCTCCGGGAACAGCGCGACGCTGTCCAGCAGGCGGCGGATTTCGGCATCGGGCGGCGGATGGACGAAGACCGGCAGCGCAAAGGTCGCCTCGGTGACGAACACGTCGCAGGCCACCGGCTCGAACCCCGCACAGGTCGGGTCCGCGACCCGCTTGTAGTCGCCGCTGACCACGGCGCGGGAGCCCTGATACTCCATCGCCACCTGCGCACTGCCCAGCACATGTCCCGCGGGGCTCAGCCAGACCTTGACCCCGTTGATCGTGACCGGCTCATGCCATCCCAGCGCCTGGGACGTATCGCCCGAATGGCCCATACGCGCCTGCATGATCGCCAACGTATCCGCCGTCGCCAGCACGGCGCGGTGGCCCGGCCGCGCGTGATCCGAGTGCGCGTGCGTGATCACGGCGCGATCGACGGCGCGGGTCGGATCGATGAAGAAGCCCCCCGGTTCGCAGAACAGGCCGCCGGGGACGACTTTCAGCCAGGTTTCGGGGTGAGGCATCGCATAGCATGTTGGCAGTGCCCCGCGATTTGACCAGCCCGTTGTCGGGATCGATGCGCCCCTGATAAGACCGCAGCCGTGGACATCGACATTCCGACCGTGCTCGGCCTGGGCCAGGCCGCTTTCGCGCAGCGCGACTACGCAGCGGCGGAGACGCATTTTCGGTCCGCCCTCGCCGCCGGCCATGCGGATGCAGACCTGCATCACCATCTTGGCTTCCTCGCGCGCGAGCGTGGCGACCATGACGAAGCCGGCACACGCTATGCCGATGCGCTGGAATACGCGCCGAACGATCCGCATCTGCTCAACAACCTCGCTGAGGCCCGCCGAAATCAGGAACGGCTGGGGGAGGCAATCGCGCTGTTTCGCCGCGCGCGCGCCCTGGCCCCGGCGGAAGCGCCGATCGCGGCAAATCTCGGCAGAGCGCTACTGGCCGCGAAACGGCCGGACCTCGCGGTGCCGGAGCTGGAGGCGGCGATTGCCCTGAACCCGGGCGAGCTGTCGGCCATGGCCGACTATGCGATCTGCCTGTGCAGCCTGAAACGCTATCCCGAAGCGCTGCCCGTGTATCGGGAGATGTACCGGATCCAGCCATCCTGCAACGATGCGCGCTATCTGGAATCGCTCGCATTGCTGGCGCTGGGTGATTTCGAAAACGGCTGGCGCAAGCACGAGGTGCGCTGGTACGCGCAACTCGGCCAGGAACTGCGCCATGCTTTGGCCGGCCCCTGCTGGACCGGTGAGGATGACCTGACGGGCAAATCCATCCTGGTTCATGCTGAACAGGGGCACGGCGATACCATCATGTATCTCCGCTACATCCCTCGGCTTCGAGCCATGGCCGACCGCGTCGTGCTGGAAGTGCATCCCGCGCTCAAGCCGCTGCTCGCCGGCACGGACGATGTCTTCGCGCGGGGAGAGGAACTGCCGCGCGTGCACCTGCACTGCTCCTTCATGAGCCTGCCACGCTGCTTCCGTACCACGATCGATACGATCCCGCATGATGTGCCGTATCTGTCGGCGCCGCCCGATGTCCTGGAAACCTGGCAGACGCGGATCGGCGCCCCAGAAGGGAACAAGCGAGACGGCCGCAAGCGCATCGGCATCGCCTGGACGGGCGCCAGCAAGGTCTGGAACCGCTCGATCCCGCTGGAACTGCTAAGTCCGTTACTTTCTCGTGACGACTGTACGTTCCACATTCTACAGATCGACATGGAACCGGGCGACCGCGAGCTGATCGATACAATCCCGAACCTGGTCGATCACAGCGCCCTGTTGGAAAGCTTCGCCGATACCGCGGCGGCCGTGGCCTGCATGGACCTGATCGTAACCGTTGATACCGCGCTGGCTCACCTGGCCGGTGCGATGGCGAAACCGGTCTGGACGATGCTGCCGTTCGGCGCAGAATATCGTTGGCGTCAGGAGGGCGAGACCACGCCCTGGTATCCGACAATGCGCCTGTTCCGCCAGGCAACGTTGAATGACTGGCCGGGCGTCATCGCCGCCGTCAGCGCCGCGCTCAACGCCAAGCTGACGGCATGATTCCCTGGGCCGAAGACATGCCGCGGTGCGCCATGCTCGCCTATGAAGCAAAGCGCTTCGAGGATGCCGCCACGCATAATCTCGATGAGCGGGCGACCCGCGGGGCATGACCGGCTTTCACCACATGCTCGGCAGGGCGGCCGCCCTACCCGTCGATCAGAAGCCGGCCGACGCCGTTGCAGCGCTGATGCGCCAGGTCCCGCCCGGCGCCTATGACGGCTTTACGTTCTATGCCCTCGGCAACGCACTCTACCGCGAAGGGCGGCTGGACGAGGCTGAGGCAGCGCTTCGCCGGTCAGTGCATCTCGATCCGACCCGAGCGGAGGCGTTTAACGATCTTGCTGCGACATTGTTCGCGATGGGGCGGGAGAACGAGGCGGTGGTGTTCATCCGCCGCTCGCTCGATCTTGCGCCGGATCTCGCGGAAGCCGAGGAGACCGATGCCATCTGGCTGCTGCGCTACGGCCGTTTCCGGGAAGGCTGGCGCAAATACGAAGCCCGGATGCGCACCCACAACAACAAGCATCTGTGCCGGGATTTCGCCCAGCCGCAATGGCGCGGGGAGCCGCTCGACGGCCGCACGATCCTGCTCCATTCGGAACAAGGGCTGGGCGATACGATCCAGTTCGTCCGCTATGCGCCACTGGTCGCGCAACGGGGCGGCCGCGTCATCCTGGAGGTCTACCCGCATGTCCGCCCGCTGCTGGACAGGCTGGCTGGTGTCGAGCGCATCATCATCCGGGGCGAAGCGGTGCCGCCATTCGACACCCATTGCTCGTTGCTGTCGCTGCCGCTGGCGTTTCGCACCGACCTCGACAGTATTCCCGCCAATGTCCCCTATCTGCAGGCGCGCGAGGACAAAGTATTGGCCTGGCGCAGACGGCTGGGTCCAAGGCGCGGGCTGCGGGTCGGTATCGCATGGTCCGGCAACCCGGTACATCGCGACGACACAAGGCGCAGCATCCCGTTTCCGCTGTTCCGGACGCTGCTGCGGGACGATCCCCGCGTCAGCTTCCACGTCGTGCAGGCCGATGTCCGAGCCGGACGACACCGAGGCGCTGGAAGCGTGCCCGCATGTGTATAATCATTCGCGCCATCTGACCGATTTCGGCGAAACGGCTGCTCTGCTGTCGTTGCTGGATATCGTGATCGGTGTCGATACCTCCGTCATGCACCTTGCCGGCGCTCTCGGTTGCCCAGGCTGGGTGATGCTGATGAACGTCGCCGACTGGCGCTGGCTTCTCACGCGAGACGACAGCCCCTGGTATCCGTCGCTGGAGCTGTTCCGTCAGCCGAAGCGCGGCGACTGGGAGACGGTGTTGGCCGCCGTCTCCGCCCGTCTGGAGGAGATTTTGGTCTGACCGGCGACGGCCGGTATCGACCACCTTTAGCTGCCTTGCATCTCCCGGTGTGGACCGCCGCTCGCCAAACGGGGCGCAAAGCGCTCCGTTAGCACCGGACCCAGGATCGCCGTCACGAGCACCAATACGAGAACCACGTTGAGCATGCGATCGTCGAGCAAGCGCTGCCCCGCAGCGCCCACCGTGTCGTGGGCGACCAATGTCGCAGCGAGCGTGGCAGCCACCTGCGGCAATGTCAGCGACCAGACCGTCAGTTGCTCATCCCGGCTGTATTTGAACGCACTGCCCACGACCCAGGCGGCGATCCATTTACCGGCCAATAAAGCGACAATAATGCCGGCGACGAGCAGGAAATTGTCGATGATCCCCTGAACGAACGTCACCGGGTTGATCAGGAATCCGGTGACGATGAAGAAGATCGGGATGAACAAGGACTTGCTGAGGAACTCCAGTTTGGCGCTCGCCGGCTTCTCCCGCGCCGATGCGTTGACGGCCAGACCGGCCAGGAACGCGCCGACGATGCCCGGCAATTCTGGAAATCGCGTCGGCCAGGACGGCCGCAATGGCCATGATGCCGAGCATGAGAACGAAATACGCGTCCTCCTCGTCCTCACGACGCGGCTTGAGCACATAGGCAGCCAAGCGGCTGAGCCCGAACAGTTGGACCAGGAGGATGTAGCCGGCAGAATCTCGGCCAGGGCAACGCCAGTGCGGACGCAAGACAAAACCGGTCGTGATCTAGATCGAGACGCAGACGGCGAACACCACAAGCGACAATGTAGCGTCCGACATCACCGTCGCACCCACCGTGACCGTCACTGGCTCCAGGCCCCCTGAACGCCAAGCCTGTCGAGAGAGGGGAGCGCAAGCAGGGTGTGCGATGCGAGCAGCGATCCGATGACGAGTGCCAGGAATCGCTGATACCTCGTAGCCGAACATGAGACCAACCGCGGTGCCAAACGTACCAGGGGAATCACGGTCGTGGTGATGCCGAAGGTGATCGAGCGATTGCGGGCTCGGCGGAACAATTCGAGGTCGATATCCAGGCCGGCGAAGAACATCAGCAGCAATTTGCTTCGAGGTCGGCGAGAAATCCGCGATCGGGCGGTCCGTGGTGAAGATGTCCAGGACATACGGGCCAATGATAACGCCGCCGAGCAGCAGGCCCACGGCTACGGGAACGCGCAGGCGGCGACAAAGACGCGGAACAACGACAAGCAACGCCATCCCGAGCGCGAATTTCGCCAAGGCAGGCAGGGTAGAAGAGATGGTCTCGGACGACGTCAAGGACCTGCGGGTTCATCGTCTTCCTTGCACTGGCAATAAGCGCCACTCGGGGACACGATGTGAACCGCAAATAGCGGGCCGCTGCGCCAAGCAGCATTGACCGGGGCCCACTTTGACGATATTTTAGATTGTCCCCCGGCGTGCAACTCCCGCCGACGCTACCGGTTCGCGCTGTGCCGTAGCCTCCGGGCGGGCGCGCGCACTGATGCGATTTCGGCCATACGCCGGAAGGGAGAATGACGGCACAGGCCCCCCTCTGGGGCACCGGCGCACAGCGTCCTTGACGGCGGCGGTCGTTGATTGCCGCCACCGCCCCAGCCCCCTATCGTGCCTCTCCAACAGCTGAAGGCGAGCCCCATGCCAGGCCCATTAGACGGCGTCCGCATCGTCGACCTGACCTCCATGATCTCCGGCCCGCAGGCGACGATGATCCTCGCCGACCAGGGCGCGGACGTGATCAAGGTCGAGAACCCCGACGGCGGCGACCACACGCAGAGCGGCCAACAACCGCCGCAACGGCTTCTCCGCCTCTTTCCTCAACAACAACCGCAACAAGCGGTCCCTGGCGCTCGATCTGAAGAACCCGGCCGCCCGCGACGCGCTGCTGCGCCTGATCGGGACCGCGGACGTGTTCATCCAGAACTTCCGTCCCGGCGTGGTCGAGCGCATGGGCCTCGGCGAGGACGTCGTCCGGTCGGTGGCGCCGAACATCATCTATGTCTCGATCAGCGGCTTCGGCGAAACCGGGCCTTACGCGCAGAAGCCGGTGTATGACCCGCTGATCCAGGCGGTGTCCGGCCTTGCCTCGGTCCAGGCGGGATCGGACACCGAACGGCCGCGCCTGGTGCGCACCATCCTGCCGGACAAGCTGACCGGCATGACCGCCGCGCAGGCCATCACCGCCGCGCTGCTGCCACAAGGCCAGGACCGGTCAGGGCCAGCATGTGCGGCTGTCGATGCTGGACACGGTGGTCGCGTTCCTCTGGGCCTCCGACATGGGCAGCCAGACCTTCGTGGCGGAGAACATCCCGCAGCAGGAAGCCGCCAGCTTCATCGACCTGATCTACGAGACCGCGACCACCGCCATCACCGCCGCGGTGCAGACCAACAAGGAATGGCTGGCGCTGACCCGCGCACTGGACAAGCCGGAATGGCTGGACGATCCGCGCTTCAAGACCCCGGCGCTACGGCAGAAGCACATCAACGAACGCCTCGCGCTGATCCAGGAGACGCTGCTCACCCGCTCGGCCGACGAGTGGCTCGACCGCCTGACGCGGGAGGGCGTGCCCTGCGCCCCGGTGCTGACCCGGACGCAGATGATCAGCCACCCCCAGGTCGCCGCCAACGGCATCGTCGTCGAGACCACCCATCCCGAGGCCGGCGCGCTCCGGCAGGCCCGCCCCGCCGCCCGCTTCTCGAAGACCGAAGCCGCCATCCGTCACGGCGGCCCCGCGCTGGGCCAGCACACGGCGGAGATCCTGGGCAGCCTCGGCTACAGCCCGGCCGATATCGCCGCCATCAGCGCCCCCGCGACGGAGACTGCCGCATGATCGACCTGTTCTACTGGCCGACGCCGAATGGCTGGAAAATCAGCATCATGCTGGAGGAAACCGGGCTGCCCTACACGCTGAAGCCGATCAATATCGGCGCCGGCGACCAGTTCCAGCCCGACTTCCTCGCCATCAGCCCGAACGCGCGGATGCCAGCGATCGTCGATCACGACACGCCCGGACGGTCCCACGCCGGTGTTCGAGTCCGGCGCCATCCTGGTCCATCTGGCGGAGAAATCCGGCCAGTTGATGCCGACAACGCCGCGCGGGCGGAAGGAATGCCTGGAATGGCTGTTCTGGCAGGTCGGCAATCTCGGCCCCATGGCCGGCCAGCTCAGCCATTTCGTCAATTATGCCAAGACGGTCGAGGACACCGACCATTCCTATGCCCATCGCCGCTATGCCGGGGAATACAACCGCTGCCTCGGCGTGCTGGAGCGGCGGCTGGCCGACCGGGAATACATCCTGGGCGACGTACTCGATCGCCGACATCATCTCCTTCCCCTGGGTGCTGATCGCCAAGCCGCTGGGCCAGTCGCTGGACGAGTTCCCCAACGTCTCCCGCTGGCGCGCCGCGATCAAGGAACGCCCGGCCGTGCAGCGGGGCGTCGATGTCGGCAAGGACCTGCGCCGTTCGGGACCGCATACCGAGGCCGCCCGCAAACTGCTGTTCGGCCAGACGGCGAAGTCGCTACCGGCGTGATGTCGGCAGCCCCTCAACGCGATGCCGTCAAAGTGAGTCGAGTCGAATCGATCCCTCCGACCGCTGCCCTGTTCCTTATGGGGTAATCCGCGCATACCGGCAGCCCTTAGGGCTGACCGGTATGCGCGCAGGGTTGGTGTGGCGGCTGCGCGCGAAATCAATACCATACCAGCGGCCCGTTCGTCTTAACACGAGTGAAGACTTCGGGCCGCTGGTATGAGGTCGCTCGCACAGCGACAAGCCGACCGGTCTGGACTCCGATTGTGAGCATGACCGCAACAAAGGATGGCTGATGAAGCTGAACGAGGACATCCGACCCGACCAGGCATGGCAACTCGAACAGGGCTGTCTGCGCGATCCCTTCGGATTGCTGGGGCCGTTCGAGGTCAACGGCGCACGTTATATCCGCAGTTACCAGCCGGGCGCCTCCGCCGTGTCGGTACGGGCCCGGTCCGATGGGCGGGTGCTGGGCGAATTGGAACGGCTGCAACCGGATGGGCTGTTCGCCGGAATGGTTTCATCCGGTGAGAGGTATCTTTTACGCATTTCCTGGCCGGACGCCGAACAGGAAACCGAAGACCCCTACGCGTTCTGGCCGTTGCTGAGCGAGAACGACCTCTATCTCTTCAACGAAGGCCGCCTGTTCGAGATGGCGACGACGCTGGGTGCCAACGTCATCACCGTCGATGGCGTCGAAGGCACGCGGTTTGCCGTATGGGCCCCCAATGCAGGGGCGGTGTCGGTCATCGGTGACTTCAACACCTGGGACGCAAGGCGGCATCCGATGCGCCTGCGCTTCCCGTCGGGCGTCTGGGAATTGTTTGTTCCGCGTATCGGTGCCGGCACGCGTTATAAATTTGCGCTCACCGATGCGCAGGGCCACCGCCTGGTGGACAAGGCCGACCCGCTGGCGAAAATCACGGAACTGCCCCCCGCCAGCGCATCGATCGTTGCCGATCCAACGACGTATCGCTGGACCGACAAGGCATGGATGAGCGGACGCTATGACCGCCAGCAGGTCAACTCACCCATCTCCATCTACGAGGTCCACCTCTCCTCCTGGTTCCGCTCGGAGGACGGCGCAAGCCTGGACTGGGACGGACTGGCGGAGCGGCTGGTATCGTACGTCCGCGAACTGGGCTTCACCCATATCGAGCTGATGCCGGTTTCCGAATATCCGTTCGGCGGATCATGGGGCTACCAGCCGCTTTCGCTGTTTGCCCCGTCCGCCCGGTTCGGCGCGCGGGAGGGTTTCTGCCGTTTCGTGGAGGCCTGCCACAATAACGAAATCGGCGTCATCATCGACTGGGTGCCGGCGCATTTCCCGACCGACGCCTATGGCCTGCAGCAGTTCGACGGTACCGCGCTCTATGAGCATGCCGATCCGAAGGAAGGGTTCCATCGCGACTGGGACACGCTGATCTATAATTTCGGCCGCAAGGAAGTACAGGGTTTCCTGATCGCCAGCGGCCTGCATTGGGCGGAGACGTTCCACGTCGACGGCCTGCGCGTCGACGCCGTCGCCTCCATGCTCTACCGCGACTACAGCCGCAAAAGCGGTGAGTGGGTCCCGAATATCTATGGCGGACGCGAAAACCTGGAGGCTGTCGGCTTCCTCCGCCACTTCAACGACGTCATGTATCGGCGCTGCCCCGGCGTCATGACGATCGCGGAAGAATCGACCGCCTGGCCCGGCGTGACCAAGGCGCTCGCCCACGGTGGCCTGGGGTTTAGTTTCAAATGGAACATGGGCTGGATGCACGACACGCTGTCCTACATGTCGCGTGATCCGATCCACCGGCGCCACCACCACAACGAGATCACCTTCGGCCTGCTCTACGCCTTTTCCGAAGCCTATGTGCTGCCGCTGTCGCATGACGAGGTCGTGCACGGCAAAAGATCACTGATCGACAAGATGCCGGGCGATCTCTGGCAGCGCTTCGCCAATCTGCGCGCCTATTACGGTTTCATGTGGGGCCATCCCGGCAAGAAGCTGTTGTTCATGGGCGAAGAGATCGCGCAGTGGAAGGAATGGGACCATGACGGCGTGATCGACTGGGCCCTGCTCGATTTCGACACCCATCGCGGCATCAGGAACCTGGTGGCCGACCTCAACACCGTCTACCGCGACTGTTCCGCGCTCTATCTGCGGGATTGGGATTCCAGCGCCTTCCGCTGGATCGTCGGAGACGATACGCACAACTCGGTGTTCGCGTTCCTGCGCCTCGGCGAGGATATGCACGACATGGCCCTCGTCGTCTGCAACATGACGCCGGAGCCGCAGCACGACTATCGGATCGGTGTCCCGACGGGCGGGTTCTGGCTGGAAGTCCTCAACACGGACGCCGAGAGATACGGCGGCTCCAACATGGGCAATTTGGGCGGCGTCACCGCTCACCCGGTGCAGATGCACGGTGAGGCGCAGTCGCTGGAATTGACCCTACCGCCGCTCGCGACGCTGTTCCTGGTGCCGGAGACGTCGATCTATAATCGCGGGGGCTGATCCGCGTGTTCGTTCAGCCGGGCGGGACCAGCACCGCGGCCGCCTGCGCCACGCAGCGCTCGAACACCGTCAGGTCGCGCCAGCGGTCCGCCGCTTCGCGCAGCAGGCCGCCACTCTCGGCCAGCGCCCCTTCGATCATCAGGTTGTCGAACAGCCCGAACTGCTCGACCAGCAGCCCGTCCGGGTCCCACCAGGCGCCGTCTTCGGCCTGCCGCCCGGGGAAGGCCCGGGGAACGCCGCCAGCGTGCGGTCAAGGAACCCATCGGCCACCGTCGCATAGCCAAACACTTTCAGCCCCAGCCCGCGCGCGAAGCCCACTTCATAGACCGTGCCGGCATCGGCGCTGGGGCCGCGGAATGGCGTGAGGTTGGCAATCACTGCCGCACAGCTACGGATATGCGCCTCATTGCGCAGCGCGATCCGCCGCCATTCCGGAACCTCGGCCCACGCCGCCGGCTCATTCGCCAGCGCGTCCAGCGGCGAGACGCCGGCCAGCCGGTAGCCGGCGCAGATCGCCTTCTTGCGCTCCAGCCAGTCCGGCGCATCCGGCAGGAAGACATCCGGACCGGCGAGGTAGACGCGGGCCAGGTCAGCCCTCCAGCGCCGCGACGCCGGGCAGGGTCTTGCCTTCCAGCCATTCCAGGAAGGCGCCGCCGGCAGATGACACGTAGCTCAGGGCGTCGATCACCCCCGCATGGCGCAGCGCCGAGACAGTGTCGCCACCGCCCGCGACGCTGCGGAGCGCCCCGGATTTCGTCGCCGCGGCCACCGATTTCGCCAGCGCCACGGTCGCCGCATCGAACGGCGGCGTCTCGAACGCGCCCAGCGGACCGTTCCACACCAGCGTCTTCAGCGATGCGAGGCGGGTGTTCAGCACCGCGACCGAGGCCGGTCCGACATCGAGGATCATCGTATCCGCCGGCACCGCGTCGATCGGCACGATCAGCGTCGGCGGGTTGGCCTTGAACTCCTTCGCGGTCACCGCGTCGGTGGGCAGCACCACATCGCATTTCGCGGCCTTGGCCTTCGTCCAGGATCTCCAACGCAGTTGCATGCATCTCGGCTTCCTGCAGCGACTTGCCGACGCCGATCCCCTGCGCGGCGAGGAAGGTGTTCGCCATCGCGCCGCCGATCACCAGCACATCGACCTTGCCCACCAGATTGCCCAGCAGTTCGAGCTTGGTGGAGACCTTGGCACCGCCGACGATCAGCGGCCACCGGCCGAGCGGGGTTGCCGAGAGCGGCGTCGAGCGCCTCGAGCTCGGCCTGCATCAGCCGGCCGGCATAAGACGGCAGCAGATGCGCCACGCCCTCGGTGCTGGCATGCGCTCGGTGGGCGGCCGAGAACGCATCGTTGACGAAGACGTCGGCCAGTTTCGCCAGGGCGGCGGCGAAGGCGGGATCGTTCTTTTCCTCACCGGCGTGGTAGCGGGTGTTTTCCAGCACCAGCACGCCGCCTGGCTCAGCAGGTCGACGGCGCCCTCGGCCGGGACACCGATGCAGTCCTCGACGAAGCGGACATGCCGGCCCAGCACCTGGCCCAACGCGGCGGCCATCGGGGCCAGCGACATCTCCGGCACGCGCTTGCCCTTGGGGCGGTCGAAATGGCTGCAGACGATGACCTTGGCGCCCTTGTCCGAGAGTTCGCGGATGGTGGGCGACAGGCGCTCGATGCGCGTCAGGTCGGTGATCTTGCCATCGCGCACCGGGACGTTCAGGTCGGCACGCAGCAGGACGCGCTTGCCTTGGGCGTCCAGGGAATCGAGGGTGCGGAAGGGCATGGTCGTCGTCCTTGATGGGTTGGGCCGCTTTTTACAGGCAGCGCTTCCGCCGCGCCAATCCGGGCCGCACATTTTGTGGCGCGACATTTCATGGCGGGCAGCGACCGGCCGCGTGGTCGGTCACAAAGATACCCCTGGCCCGCCCGCTATTCCCTACGGAAGGAAGATCATCGCACGCCAAGGCGCGCCCTTTGCGCGACGATAGGGGCGCCGGCACAAGCATGTGTGATGATCGCTGCTGCGGATTTCGACCATCCTGGCCTCATGCCCGGTTTTGCGGAAACTCGGCCGGTGGTGCCCCGTTCTGCCTCCGCCGACCGCCTGCGTCATCTTGATCGTCACCGGCATCTCGATGCCGGCCCTGGATTTGCCGGGGCAGAAGATCCGATCCGCACCCATCACCCTGACGAAAGGAGATCGCGCGATGCCGACATTCCTCACCAAGGACGGGACCGAGATCTACTACAAGGACTGGGGTTCCGGTCAGCCGGTCGTGTTCAGCCATGGCTGGCCTCTCAGCGCCGATGCGTTCGAGGACCAGATGTTCCATCTCGCCTCCAACGGCTATCGCTGCATCGCGCATGATCGCCGCGGCCATGGGCGGTCGAGTCAGCCTTGGCATGGCAACGACATGGACACCTATGCCGACGATCTTGCCGAACTGGTCGCCCATCTCGGTCTGGCGAAAGCGGTCCATGTCGGCCATTCCACCGGTGGCGGCGAAGTCGCGCGCTATATCGGCCGGCACGGCAATGTCCATGTCGCCAAGGCGGTGCTGATCGGGGCGGTGCCCCCCGTGATGATAAAAAAGCACTCGAATCCCGGGGGCACACCGATCGAGGCGTTCGACGAAATCCGAGCTGCGGTGCTGGCTGACCGGTCGCAGTTCTTCAAGGACCTGTCGATGCCGTTTTATGGCTATAACCGCCCGAACGCGAAAATCTCGGAGGGCGTGCGGGAGTCGTTCTGGCTGCAGGGCATGCAGGCGGGCATGCCGGCCAGTTACTTCTGCATCAAGGCGTTTTCCGAGACGGACATGACCGAGGACCTGAAGCGGATCGAGGTCCCGACCCTGGTCCTGCACGGCGACGACGATCAGATCGTGCCGTTCGCCGATGCCGGGTTACTATCAGCCAAGCTGGTCAAGCGGGCGACGCTGACGGTGTACCCCGGCGGCGGCCACGGCATGTGCACCACGGAAAAGGATAGGGTGAACGCCGATCTGCTGGCCTTCCTCAAGGCCTGACCAGCGTTCGGCACGCGGCGGCTGGCCGGACCGAGGCCCGGCCATCTGTGAACCTCAGAGGCTGCCGAACAGCGCCGCCGTGTCGGACATGCGGTTGGAGAAGCCCCACTCGTTGTCGTACCAGCCCATCACCCGGGTCAGCGCGCCATCGACCACCGCGGTCTGCGTCGCATCGAAGGTGCACGACGCCGGGCTATGGTTGAAGTCGATCGCTGACCAGCGGCGCGCGTGTTGTAGTCCAGGATGCCCTTCAACTCGCCCTTCGAGGCGTCCTGCATCGCCGCGTTGATCTCGTCCTTCGTCGCCGGCTTCGCCAGGTTCACGTCCAGCGACACCAGCGAAACGTTCGGCGTCGGGATGCGGATCGCGGTGCCGTCCAGCTTGCCCTTCAGCTCCGGCAGCACCAGGCCCACCGCGCGCGCCGCACCGGTCGAGGTCGGGATCGCCGACACCGCCGCCGCGCGCGCGCGATGCAGGTCGCTTGTGCAGCGTATCGACCGTGTTCTGATCGCCGGTATAGGCGTGGATCGTCACCATGTAGCCGCGCAGGATGCCGTAACGGTCATGCAGCACCTTCGCCATCGGCGCGAGGCAGTTCGTCGTGCACGACGCGTTCGAAACGACCGTCATCTCCTTGGTCAGCGTCTTGTGGTTGACGCCATAGACGATGGTCGCGTCCACCTCGTCGGCCGGCGCCGAAATCAGCACCTTGCGCGCGCCGGCGGTCAGCAGCGCCGAGGCCTTGGCCTTCGAGGTGAAGATGCCGGTGCATTCCAGCGCCACGTCGACACCCTGATACGGCACCTTGGTCGGGTCGCGTTCGGCCGAGACGGTCAGCGGGCCGTAGACCTTGCCGTTGTGGCGGATGGTGATGGTGTTGCCCGACACCTCGATCTGGCCGGGGAAGCGGCCGTGCACGCTGTCATAGGCGAACAGATGCGCGTTGGCCTCGACGCTGCCGAGGTCGTTGATGGCGACCGGAACGACGTCCTCGCGCCCGCTTTCGACGATCGCGCGCAGCACGAGGCGCCCAATACGACCAAACCCGTTGATCGCGACCTTCACTGGCATGTTGACGTTCTCCTGTAATACTGCGGTCATGTTCCGACGCGGTTTACGACCTTATTCCATGAGCAAGATCAATCGACGACCCGCGAAACGGAGGTCTGGATGTCATATCGGCGCGCGGTCTCCGAGTGTCTTCACAGGTAGCGAAGCCTCCGACGGACAAGGTTTCCGCACGCGATCGATGCGCGTGCGAGCCCGGCCGCGTCAGCCCTGCCCCAGGCGCCGGCTGACCGCGGCGGCGACGGCGTCCGGCGTCAGTCCCGAAATGCTTGTACAGGTCCGTCGCAGCGCCGAGGCACCAAATCCGGTCATGCCGATGAACACGCCGTCCGGCCCCAGCCAGCGCTCCCAGCCGAACCCGCCGGCCGCCTCGATCCCGACCCGGAAGGCCGCGCCCAGCACCGTGCGCGCGATAGGGTTGCGTCCTGAGCTTCGAACAGTTCCCAGCACGGCAGCGAGACGACGGCCGTCCGCGATGCCCTCGGCGGCCAGCTTCGTCGCGGGCCTCCATCGCGATCGAGACCTCCGATCCGGTGGCGATCAGCGTGGCCTGGCGCGGCCCTTCCGCCTCGGCCAGCACGTAGCCGCCGCGGGCGCAGCGGTTCTCCGCCGCATCGGACCGCAGCGCCGGCAGCGCCTGCCGCGTCAGCACCAGCAGGCTCGGCCCATCGGTCCGGCGCATCGCCAGTTCCCAGCACTCCGCCGTCTCCATCGTGTCGGCCGGGCGATAGACATGGACGTTCGGCATCGCGCGCAGGCTGGCGAGGTGCTCGATCGGCTGATGCGTCGGTCCGTCCTCGCCCAGGCCGATGGAGTCATGCGTCAGCACGTGGATCACCCGCTGGCGCATGATCGCGCACAAGCCGGATCGCCGGGCGCATGTAGTCGGTGAAGACGAAGAACGTGCCGGTATAGGGAATGATGCCGCCATGCAGCGCCATGCCGTTGGCGGCGGCCGCCATGCCGTGCTCGCGCACGCCGTAATGGATGTAGCGGCCGCCGAAATTGCCGGCCGAGATCGAGACCATGCCCTTCGACCAGCGTCAGGTTGGACCCGGTCAGGTCGGCCGATCCGCCGATCAGTTCCGGGGTCGCCGGCACCAGCGCCTCCAGGCACTTTCTGGCTCGACGCGCGGCTGGCGAGCTTCGGCTTGGTGTCGGCGATCTCCTGCTTCAGCGCGGCGATCGCTTCATGCCAGTTGTCCGGCAGCTGGCCGGCCATCGACACGCTCGAACTCGGCGCGCTGGTTGTGACGGGCGAGGCGCTTCAGCCAGGACCGCCGGGCCGAGGCGCCGCGGCTGCCGACGGCGTGCCAGCGGTCCAACAGATCTGGCGGAGTCTGGAAAGGCGGATCAGTCCAACCCAGCAGTTGCCGCGCGCCGCGGCCTCCGTCTCGCCGAGCGGCGAGCCGTGCACGCCATGGGTGCCGGCCTTGGTTGGCGCGCCGAGGCCGATGATCGTGCGGCAGGCGATCAGCGTCGGTTTCTTGGACCGCATGGCGAAGGACAAGGCGGCGTGGATCTGCGTCTGGGTCGTGCCCGTCGACGCACTTGGTCGCCCAGCCATAGGCCGCGAAGCGCTTCAGCACGTCGTCGGAATAGACGAGCGCGGTGTCGCCATCGATCGAGATGTGGTTGTCGTCATACATCACCGTCAGCTTGTTCAGCCCGAGATGACCGGCGAGCGCGGCGGCCTCGTGGCTGATGCCCTCCATCAGGTCGCCGTCGGAGGCGATGACCCAGGTGCGGTGATCGACCAGCGACTTGCCGAAGCGGGCGGCCATGTTGCGTTCGGCGATCGCCATGCCGACGGCGGTGGCAGATGCCCTGGCCGAGCGGACCGGTGGTTGATCTCGATGGCGGGGTGCTCGCCGTATTCGGGATGGCCGGCGGCGGGGGAATGGAGCTGGCGGAAATTGCGGATGTCGTCGATCGACATGCCGTCATGGCCGGTGAGGTGGATCAGCGCATAGAGCAGCATCGAGCCATGGCCCGCCGACAGCACGAAGCGGTCGCGGTCGGGCCAGTGCGGATCGGCGGCGTCGAACTTGTGGAACCGGGTCCAGAGCACGGTGGCAACGTCGGCCATGCCCATCGGCAGGCCGGGATGGCCGGATTTCGACTGCTCGGTCGCGTCGATGGCGAGCGCTCGGATGGCATCGGCCATTCGGCGCGCCTGGGCGACGGGAGGGGATAGGATCTCCGCCTGGCGGACGAGGACTGGGTTCTCGGGGGCGACGCCGACGATATCTGCCATTCGTATTCCTTACGGCGCAGCGGGACGATGGGACAACCCCCGGGTCGGCGTGGGCGTGGGGAACAACGGCATGCGATCGGGCTGCTTGCCCTGGCCGGGGCCGGTGACGCGTTCGTGGCCCCGTTCGCCGGACGGCTGTCACTGGCGCGGCTGGACGGGCACGGTCTGTGCCGGCGTCGGCATTGGCGTTGTGTTGCTGGGCCTGCTTGCCTGTGAAGTCAGAAGCTGGCGCCGGCACAACGCCCTGGAGCAGGATGACATCGCTTTCGCTCAGCCATCCTGCTCCAGGTGTTTGTTTGATCGCGTGATTCAGACCTCCAGCAATTCCACCTCCGGTCATCACGCACTAGCCTGAGGCTAGCTTGTCCCCTGCGATCAGACGTCCACGTCCTCGCACCGTCTTCGCGCGTCTCCTGGATGAACGCGAACCGCAGCTCCGGCCGCCGCCCCATCAGGCTTTCCACCAGATCGGCGGTCGCCGCGCGCTCCTCGGGCAGCGCCACCACCTTCAGCAGCGTGCGCTTCGCCGGGTCCATCGTGGTTTCCTTCAACTGCGCCGGCGGCATCTCGCCCAGGCCCTTGAAGCGGCTGACCTCCACCTTCGCGCCGGCCTTGAACTCCCGCTTCGTCTTCCGTCTCGCGATCCGCGTCGTTCATCGCGTAGACCGACTTGGCGCCCTGCGTCAGCCGGTACAGCGGCGGCTGCGCCAGATAGACATGCCCGTGCCGCACCAGTTCCGGCAGTTCGCGGTAGAAGAACGTCATCAGCAGCGAGGCGATGTGCGCGCCGTCCACGTCGGCGTCGGTCATGATGATGACGCGGCCGTAGCGCAGCTTCGCCGCGGTCGAAGCGGTCGCCGACGCCGCAGCCCAGCGCCTCGATCAGGTCCTTCAGCTCCTGGTTCTGCCGCAGCTTGTCGGCCGACGCGCTGGCGACGTTCAGGATCTTGCCGCGCAGCGGCAGCACCGCCTGGGTCTCGCGGTTGCGCGCCTGCTTGGCCGAACCGCCGGCGGAATCGCCCTCGACCAGGAAGATCTCGGTCTCGGCCGCGTTCTCCCGCGTGCAGTCGGTCAGCTTGCCGGGCAGCCGCAGCCGCCGCGTGGCGACTTGCGGGCGGTGTCCTTGCTCTCCTTGCGGCGGATGCCGTTCCTCCGCCCGCTCGATGACGAAGGCCAGCAGATTGTCGGCCGAGGCCGGATCGCCGGCCAGCCAATGGTCGAACCGGTCGCGCAGCGCGGTCTTCGACCAGGCGGGTCGCCTCGCTGCTGGTCAGCTTCTCCTTGGTCTGGCCCTGGAACTGCGGCTCGCGCAGGAACAGCGACAGCTTCGCCGCGATCGGGTCGAGCACGTCGTCCGCCGTGACCTGCGCCGCCCGCCTGTTGCCGCGCTGCTCGCCCCAGGCGCGCAGGCCCTTCACCAGCGCGGCGCGGAACCCGGCCTCGTGCGTGCCGCCCTGCGTGGTCGGGACGGTGTTGCAGTAGGAGTGGAGGAACCCCTCGCCCTCCTCCAGCCAGACGACCGCCCATTCGACCTTGCCGGTGGCTTCGCCGGGCAGCTCCGCCTCGCCGGCCCAGATCTGCGGCAGGACACGCGGTGCTCGCCGATATCGGCCTGCCAGGCTGTCGCGCAGGCCGCCCGGGAAATGCAGCACCGCCTCGGCCGGCGACGTCGTCCTTGCCGCCCTTCAGCAGCGCCGGCGCACAGGACCAGCGGATTTCCACGCCGCGGAACAGATAGGCCTTGGAGCGGCACAGCCGGTACAGCCGCGCCGGGCTGAACGCCGAGCGCGCCGAACACCGTCGGGTCGGGCTTGAAGCGGATCGAGGTGCCGCGGCGGTTGTGCACCGGCCCGGCGTTGATCAGCTTCGTGGTCGGCTTGCCGCGGGCGTAGCTCTGCTTCCACAGGACGCGGTCGCGCGCGACCTCGACCTCCATCGCCTCGGACAGCGCGTTGACCACCGAACTGCCGACGCCGTGCAGGCCGCCGGAGGTCGCGTAGGCCTTGCCGCCGAACTTGCCGCCCGAATGCAGCGTGGTAAGAATGACTTCCAACGCACTGAGATTCTTGAATTTCGGATGCGGATCGACCGGAATGCCGCGGCCGTTGTCGCGCACCGTCAGCCAGTTGCTCCGCCTCCAGCGACACCTCGATGAAGCTGGCATGGCCGGCCACCGCCTCGTCCATCGCGTTGTCGAGGATTTCGGCCGCCAGGTGGTGCAGCGCGGTCTCGTCGGTGCCGCCGATATACATGCCGGGGCGCCGGCGGACCGGCTCCAGCCCTTCCAGGACCTCGATGTCCTTGGCGGAGTAGTCGGAGTCGTCGCGCGCGGACACTTCGAGGTCCGTCTTGCGCGGCTTGGCGGCGGGTTTCGGCGCGGACTTGTCCGGTTTTGACCCGAAGAGGTCGTTCATGCTGTGTTCCCAAGTCTGAGTGGCACCCTACAAGGGGACTCCGGCTTTTCGCAACAGGCATGCATGTGATGTTGGGGGATGAGAAGTGGGGGGCTTCTGTTGCCCGGTGCCCCCCGAACCGCGCCTATCGCTTATGCAGCGACGGCGAGCGCCTGATTGTCATTGGCACTTGTAGATTGACCCGATAACGGCGGTATCATGCCGGGCAAAAGGCGGGTCTTTACCACGCGTGTCGAGCCTGTTTCACCCCCATGTGCCGCGATGCGTTTCCGCGATCGAGGCGATTGGTGGAGGTGCCGGGCACTGCCCCCGGGTCCACAACGCTTATTCCACGCGCCGTTTATCACCATAGTCAGCAAGCTGACGCCGCCAGATGTAAGCCGGCGGACGATCCGGTTCAAGCCCGATCCTTTCTCCGCCGGGCCTTTCCCCGCCGGGCCTTTCCCCGCCGGGCCTTTCCCCGCTGGGCCTTTCTCCGCCGGGGCGGCCCTGCTAGCGTCCCGGCATGGTCGCCACCGACACGGTCATCCCGGCTGCTTGGCCGGAGCTTGCGCGCCTGGCCTGGAACCGCGATCCGGATCGCCCGATCCCGGGGGCGGAAGCGTTCGGCCTTTATGAGGCAAACTGGCGCCATGTCGATCGCGCAGCGCTCACCCAGGCGGAACGTGCCTTGATCGAGGCGTTGGCCGAGCGCTACGGGGCTGGCCATCTGCTGACGACAAAATAGGGCGGCATGCGCACCTTCAACCGCCCCGAACATCAGGCCGTCGCCGCTGCGCTGCGAGCCATGGACCACGACTGGCTGACGGAATGCCGCTGCTGGTTCGGCGGCGGAACGGAGATCGTACTCGATCTGGACGAGTACCGGCTCAGCAAGGATATCGACTTCCTGTGCGCGGACGCCCATGGCTACCGCCGCCTCCGCTCCGCTGCCATATCTGGGGGCGCCGGCGCTTTTTTCGGCAACAGCGTCACGCTTGAGCGTCCGTTTCGATCCGACCAGTACGGCATCAGGGCTATTCTCCGCGTCTGCGATGTCCCGCTCCGCTTCGAGATCGTGCGGGAGGCGCGCATCCCGCTGGAAGGCCGGTCTGACCCTGACCTCGGTGTCCCGCGCCTGGCTGAGGTGGATCGAATCGCGGAGAAACTGCTCGCCAATGCCGATCGCTGCCAGGATGCGTCGACGCAATTTCGTGACGTGGCCGATCTCGGCATGCTGGCATGGCACCGCGGCCCCTTTCCCGACGCGGCGTTTGCGAAGGCCGAGGCTGCGTATGGCGCGGATATTACCCGCAAGCTGACCTGGGCGCTGGCGGCGTTGGCCGACCCGGCTCGCATGGAAGCGACGGCCGCCGGTCTGGGCATGGATGCGGCGACGCTGACCGGTGCCGTTTCGGCCCTGCGGCGAGAGGCCGAGGCACACCCTCCTTGAGCGAGGCCGCCACCGGTTCCGGGCCCCGAAGGGAGCGATTGTGCCGGTTCGAAGAGGGAATCAACCGCAGATGAACGCGGATGAACGCAGATCGATGATTACGCCATTGTGGACTGCACCCCATGGGTGAGACTCGGAAATTGGACACACTCCCTTCGCCAGAGTGCAATCTCTGCCGATTGTAGATCGGCTGCGCGCTTACAGGCTCCAATAACCTGGGCGCTGGCTTCCTCGAAAAAATTGCGGCAGCCCTGCACGCGTCTGATGGGCGAGCGTGATGCTATGGCGGCTGTCACAGGCGGTGCCAACGCCAAGGGGCCATCTGCGTTCATCCGCGTTTATCTGCGGTTAATTTTCTTCTTTTAGGACGGACTAAGCGGGCGCCGTACTGCCTGTCCGCAACCCATCTATCCGCCGCCGTGGTAGCGGCTGCTTCCAAATACTGGTCTTTCCAGCAGCAGCCAGCGGATCGGCTACCTTGCCGCCTTATGTCTGGTGTCTGGCTCGCCGCCTGAGATTTTGGCTGCTCTCTCAGCCAGATGTTCGCGCACCCGCTCGCCGTCGGAAAAAGTCCGGTAGCGACCGGCATCGATATCATCCTGGCCGACACGAACCGCTTCGCGCAGCGCAACAAGGCGCGCTTCATCTTCCGCCTCGCGCTGCTGGAGCAGCCGCAATCCTTCCCGCAGTACCTCGCTGGCATTCTGGCAACGTCCGGACTCGACCAGTTGCTCGACCATGGCGGCTTGCAGGTCAGTCAGGACGACGTTGCGTGTCGGCAATTCGGCTCCCATTCGCGAAGCATTGGCAGATTCCCCGCAATCCATGTTAATGGACATGTCACATCGTCGTTGCTAGAAGCCCCGCGTTCCCGGCACGTTGACCGGTCCGGCATCAACCAGCGGCCCTTTGCGCATGAAGATCGTAGCCTGCAACAGCAACCGCCCGCTGGCCGAAGACGTCGCACGTATCCTGGAAATTCCGCTGACCAAGGCCTCCGTCCGGCGCTTCGCGGACATGGAGGTGTTCGTCGAGATCCAGGAAAACGTCCGCGGCGCAGGATGTGTTCGTCATCCAGTCGACCTCCTTCCCGGCGAACGACAACCTGATGGAGCTGCTGATCACGCTGGACGCGCTCCGCCGGTCCTCCGCCCGGCGTATCACCGCCGTGATCCCCTATTTCGGCTATGCCAGGCAGGACCGGAAATCGGCACCGCGCACGCCGATCTCGGCCAAGCTGGTCGCCAACCTGATCACCGAGGCCGGAGCGAACCGCGTCCTGACCATGGACCTGCACGCCGGCCAGATTCAGGGCTTCTTCGACATCCCGGTCGACAACCTGTATCGCCGCCCCGCTGTTCAGCCGCGACATCCAGGACCGCTTTGCCGGACGGCGACGTGATGATCGTCTCCCCCGATGTCGGCGGCGTGGTGCGGGCGCGCGCCGATCGCCACACGGCTCAACTGCGATCTGGCGATCATCGACAAGCGCCGCGAGCGCGCCGGCATGTCGGAGGTGATGAACGTCATCGGCGACGTCGTCGGCCGCGACTGCATCCTGGTCGACGATCTGGTCGAATTCGGGCGGCACCCATTGCAACGCCGCCGACGCGCTGATCAAGCGCGGCGCCCGCTCCGCCAGCGCCTATGTCACCCATGGCGTGCTGTCGGGCGGCGCAATCGCTCGCATCGGGTCCTCGCCGATCGAGATGATGACCATTACCAACTCGATCATGCCGACGGACGAGGTCAAGGCCTGCGCCAATATCCGGGAGCTGACCATCGCCCCGCTGCTCGCCGAGGCGATGCGCCGGATCAACGACGAAAGCTCGGTCAGTTCGCTGTTCGACTGACGGAAAGCTGGGCCCTGCCCCTGGACGTGTGGGGCTTGCAGGCGCACATACAGGCTCGAACGCCGGACGGACGGGCCGGCTTGGTTTTGACGAAAGATCAGGGAACGCGACGATGGACCATATTATCGGCCAGTCGCCCGACCATGGCGCAGGCAACGGCGTGGACGCCGCGAACATGATCGTCGACGGCGACCAGAAGACCTTCATGCCGGACGTGATCGAGGCCTCGCGCACGATCCCCGTCCTGGTGGATTTCTGGGCGACCTGGTGCGGCCCCTGCAAGACGCTGACCCCGACGCTGGAAAAGGTGGTCAAGGCCGCCGGCGGCCGGGTCAAGCTGGTCAAGATCGACATCGACGCAGAACCAGGCCTGGTCCGCCAGCTCGCCCAACTGGGCCTGCCGCATGCAGTCGGTGCCGACGGTGGCCGCGTTCTGGCAGGGCCAGATCGCCGACCTGTTCCAGGGCGCGCAGCCGGAATCCGAGGTCAAGCGCTTCGTCGAGAGCGCTGCTGAAGGCCGCCGGCGGCTCGATGCCGACCGCCGACCTGCTCGCCGAGGCGCAAGGCCGCGATGGAGGAGGGCGACGCACAGAGCGCCGGCGAACTGTTCAGCGCGCTGCTGCAGCGAGGAGCCGGAGAACGGCGACGCCTGGGGCGGCCTGATCCGCGCGCTGATGGCACTGGGCCAGGAGGAGGAGGCGGCCGACGCGCTGGCGCAGGTGCCGGAGAAGCTGGCCGAGCACGCGGAGATCTCCGGCGCCCGCAGCGCGCTGATGCTGGCCAAGGAAGGGCGCGCGGCGCAGCGATCAGCTGGCAGACCTACAAGGCCGCGGCTGGAGGCCGATCCGAAGGACCATCAGGCGCGCTACGACCTCGCCACCGCGCTGAACGCGATGGGCGAGCGCGAGCAGGCCGCCGAGGCGCTGCTGGAGATCATGCGCCGCGACCGCAACTGGAACGAGGACGCCGCGCGCCTGCAACTGCTGAAATTCTTCGAGGCCTGGGGCTCCGACGATCCCGCCACCGGCGCCGCCCGCCGCCGCCTGTCCGCGATCCTGTTCAGTTGAGATGGCCGCGTTCCACCCAGCCTGAGGATCTGCCCACCGAGTTCGCGGTCTTCCCGCTGCCCGGCGCGCTGCTGCTGCCGCGCGGCCGGCTGCCGCTGAACATCTTCGAGCCGCGCTACCTCGCGATGACCGAGGATGCGCTCGCCAACGGCCGGATGTTCGGGATGATCCAGCCCGATCCGACGCTGCCCGAGACCGCGAACGGCCCGGGGCTTTACCGCGTCGGCTGCCTGGGCCGGCTGTCGTCGTTCAGCGAGACCGATGACGGACGGCTGCTGATCACGCTGACCGGGCTGATCCGGTTCTCGATCGCGAGCGAGATCGACATGCGCCGCGGCTATCGCCGGGTGCGCGGCGATTTCTCCCGCTATCGCGGCCGATCTCGAGCGAGCCGGAGGCCAGCCGCGATCGACCGCGAGGCGATGCTGACGGCGCTGCGCGGCTATTTCGCCCGCCGCGGCGTCGAAGCCGAACTGGGACGCGATCAACCGGCTGCCGGACGATGCGCTGGTCGTGACCCTGGCCATGGTCTGCCCGTTCGAGCCGATCGAGAAACAGGCGCTGCTGGAAGCGCCAGACCGAGGCGGAGCGCGCCGAGACGCTGCTCGCGCTGCTGCGCATGGGTGCCGCCGGCCGCCGATGGTGCGCCGGGTGGCCGCACCGTCAGTTGAGCTGACTGCACGATGATCGCATGTCCGAAACCATCGCCCCAGGCCGCCGCTCGATCCCCGCCTGCTGGAGATCCTGGTCTGTCCGCTGACCAAGGGGCCGCTGGAATACGACCGTGAGGCCGGCGAACTGATCAGCCGCAAGGCGGGTCTGGCCTATCCGGTGCGCGACGGCATTCCGATCATGCTGCTCGACGAAGCCCGCAAGCTGGAAGAATTGATGCCGGTTCCGACGGAAATCCGGCTGGACCGGGCCGCGCGGGTGCTGCACGTCACGTTCGACGACGGAACGACGTTCGCGCTGCCGGCGGAATATCTGCGCGTCGAAAGTCCCCAGCGCCGAGGTGCAGGGCCACGACCCGGCGCAGAAGCAGATCGTCGCGGGCCGCCGCCACGTCGGCATCATCGCGCATCGAGCCGGTCGGACATTACGCCGTGCGGCTGGTCTTCGACGATCGGCATGACACCGGCATCTTCTCCTGGGACTACCTGTATGAGCTTGGGGCAGCAGCAGGAGCAGCGATGGGCCGCCTATCTCGCCGCGCTGGAAACGCGCGGCCTGTCGCGTGACCCGAAGTGATCTGACACGATGCCGCCCCGCCCGCGGCGGCTGAGCGAGGCCGATCAGGCGCTGTGGGCGCAGTATACGCGCCAGATCGCGCCGTTGCCGAGGAAGGCACCCAAACCCCTTCCTCCCTTGGCCCCTGCTTCCCTGGCCCCTGCTCCCCGGCCGTCCCGCCCGCACCGGTCGCGGCCGACACCGCCGCCCCGCCGCGGCCCGCAGCGCCCCACCTGGCCCGTCCGCGGCGGCATGGCGCGGCGGCGCTGGCCGTCGGCGCGCAGCCGGCGGGATTGGACAGCGGCACATGGAACCGCTTCCGCGGCGGCAAGCTGCCGGTGGCCCGCACGCTCGACCTGCACGGCATGACGGTGCAGCGGGCCTATTCCGCGCTGATGGCATTCCTGCGTAGCGCCCATGCCGAGCAGGTGCGGTGTCGTGGAGGTCGTCACCGGGCGTGGCAGCGGCGAGACTGGCGGGGCGATAAGGCGGGAGTTGCCACTCTGGCTCAACCAGCCGGAGATCCGCCCGCTGATCCTGGGTGCCGACCCATCCGCACGCGCTGAACCCCGGTTCGGTGCGGCTGATCCTGCGGCGGATCCGGTGACCCCGTTCGGTGCCCGACTTCGCGGCCTGCGCGCCGCGCGCGGTATCACGCTGCGTCAGCTGGCCGAGAATCTGCAGGTCTCGGCTGCCTATCTCTCGGCGCTGGAGCATGGAAGGCGGGGTGCACCGAGCGCGGGGCTGGTGCATCAGGTGAACGAGTTTTTCGGGCTGATCTGGGATGAGGCAGACGAATTGTCGCTGCTTGCCCGGCTGTCCAATCCACGGGTGACGGTGAACACGGCCGGCCTGACGCCGGAGCAGACGGCACTGGCGAACCGGCTGGCGCAGGTGATCCATCGGCTGTCGCCCGAAACGGTGGCGGCGCTGCACGCGGTGTTGGATACTGCCCCGCAACAAGGCAAGCCGCGCCTGCGCCGTTCGGCCCAGTCCATCCGGCCCGGTGTGCGGCGGATGCCAACAGGGTAGCGTTCGGGGGAGATCGGCATGCACGGTTGGGGTTGGGGGGTGGCGTTCGCTGCCCTGTGCGGTCTGGCGGTTCCGGTTGTTGCGGCACCGGTCAGTTGTCCGGCAGCGCTGACAGTGCAGCAGACGGCACCGAACCCGCCGGTGGGCATGAAAATGGTCGACATCGCCCCCGGTCATCCCTGGACGAACGCCCAGTTCTCCGACGGGCCGCCGGAACAGGAAGTATGGCTGGCACCCGACAGCTCCCAGCGTCGTGGCAAGGAGACGGTGAATACCTGGCGCTTTTCGTCCTCGGCGGATGGCGTCTGGCTGTCCTGCACCTACACCGGCACCAGCCTGGCGGCGGCGTTCCGGCTGCCGGAGACGGTGCGGGGATGTGAGGTGCGGTATGACGAGACAGTCTCACCGGCGGCGGCGAAGTCGGTGACCTGCCGGTAAGGTGAGAGCCCTTCCCGGTCAGGGCGGGCTCGTCCGCACCACTTATGTCCCGTTGCCGTGCTGACCGTCGACGTCACCACCTCCGCACGTCGTGACGCCCAGCCGGCGACCCCGCGGCCGGTTGGCCCATACCAGCGACCCGACCTCTTGACCCGTTTCGAGACGGGCGGGCCGCTGGTATCTTATTGACTCCGCGCGCAGCCGCCACACCAACCCTGCGCGCATACCGGTCAGCGCGTCGGGCTGCCGGTATCAGACGAGCTTGGTGCTCTGCCAGGTCACCATCTGCCAGGTACCGCCGCGATTGGCCCAGACATCGGTGAAGCGCACGCGGAACGACATGGCGTGTTTGCCAGAGGTCACGCTGATCGCCGCTTCGCCGGTCAGCACGACCGCTGATCCAACGTCCTGCGCGACGACGTTCGACGGTTCCACCGAGGAATACACGGTCGCGCCGGATTCCATCGCGCCGATCAGGCTGGCCTTGGTGTCCATCCGAGCCGAGGAATGCGTGTAGATCAGGTCGTCGGCCAGCAGGGCGCGCAGCATGGCGACGTCCTTGGCGCCCATCGCCGCCATGCGCTGGCGGTCGAGATCGATGACGGTCTTCGCGTTGTCAGCCATGGTGTTTCCCTCCCGGATCGTCCTGGCCGGAGACTATCGCCGGAGCGGCACTCTGTCGAACCGATGCGCTTGGACAGTTCGCTGTTAGCGGGTGGACGGTTGGCGGTTGGACTTGTAGCGAGTGGAGGCGTTCGGTGTGGCAGGAGGATGGAGCGATGATCGAGCAACTGAAAGCCAACAATCGAGCCTGGGCGGCGCGCATGGTTGCTGCGGATGCCAATTTCTTCCGGCGCCTGGTTGGCCAGCAGGCGCCCTGCGTATCTCTGGATCGGCTGTGCTGATTCGCGTGTGCCGGCCAACGAGATCGTCGACCTCGATCCCGGGGAGTTGTTTGTCCACCGTAACGTCGCCAATCTGGCACCGCCGCAGGATGCCAATTACCTCTCGGTGCTGCAGTTCGCTGTCGACGTGCTGAAGGTCAAGCATGTCATCGTCGTCGGTCACTACGGCTGTGGTGGCGTCGCGGCGGCCGTGGATGGCAAGCGGCGGGGCCTCGTCGATCACTGGCTGCACCCGATCCGGGAAGTGTATGCCGAGAACCGGGACGCCCTGCTCGCGATTCCCGACTGGACGGCGCGGATGAACCGGCTTTGCGAACTGAACGTCATGCGCCAGGTGCGCAACGTGGCGTCGGATGTGTTCGTGCAGGATGCCTGGGGACGCGGGCAGAGCCTGAGCGTCCACGGGTGGGTTTATTCCCTGGCGAATGGGCTGGTGAACGATCTGGGGGTGACGATGAGCGGGCAGCAGTGATTTCACCGACTGACGCATAGATATGATGTCAAACAGATGAATTATCGCGAAGAGCGAGGAGAGCTTACATCAGCGCCATCGACGCCGGACACTCCGCCCGGACAAGATGATGGAGCCTGAAATGAAAAACCTGTTCTTCGCTGCTCTTGCTGCCCTGAGCCTCGGCATCGCCGTTGTCCCCGCCTATGCCAGCTCGGTCGCCGACCTTCACAGTGCGACGCGCATACAGCAGACCGGTACCTACGGCGGGGATTAACCTGACCGACCGTATCCTCAGCAAGGAGGCCGGCGATTTTCCAGCCTCCTTGCGATACGGGCATCGCCTCGGATTTTTCACAAACCCAAAAAATTCCGCCCGGATTTCCCCGACCAGCGCATAAATATGATGCCTGGGGCGCGCATTATCGCAGCGCAACGGGAACCCATATGGCGGCCATCGACGCTGGGCACGTTGCCGGCGTCGAGAATGGAGAGAAAGATGAAGAACCTGTTCTTTGCTGCCCTTGCCGCTCTGAGCCTCGGCATCGCCGTTGCCCCCGCCTATGCCAGCTCGGTCGCGGACCTTCACAGTGCGACGCGCATACAGCAGACCGGCTCCTACGGACAATAATAACCTGACCGTTCGATACGGACGCCAACCCAGCGAGAAGGCCGGATTTTTCCGGCCTTTTTGCTGTACGGAGCGCGCCCCAGCGCATACTGGTCAGCCCGACGGGCTTTAGTGTGTCAACGGCGGGTGCCGAGGCACCGGTTTACGGCTCCGGCTGCACGGATTTAAGGTCGTCGACAATGGATAAAGGGGGAGAGCGATGAATCGTCTCGACGGCAAGGTTGCTCTGATTTCCGGCGCCTCGCGCGGCATTGGCGGGGAGACCGCCCGGTTGATGGCCCAGGCAGGCGCCAGTGTCGTCATCGGTGACGTGCTGGACGACCGGGGCCACGACACGGTCGCGGCCATCAACAGCGCCGGCGGCAAGGCGCGAGTATGTGCACCTGGACGTGACCCGGGAGGAAGACTGGATCGCCGCCGTCAATCGCGCGACCGGTACGTTCGGCAAGCTCGATATCCTGGTCAACAATGCCGGCGTGTTCATCGGCAAGGGGATCGAGGAGATCAGCCTGGCCGAATGGAACAAGCTGGTGGCGGTGAACATGACCGGCGTGTTCCTCGGCACCCGCTTCGCCGCCCAGGCGCTGCGGGAGGCGGCGCGGTCCAGCGAGCATGGCAGTGCGATCGTGAACCTGGCGTCGATCGCCGGGATCGTGGGCTCGCAGCTCGATCCGCTCTATTCGATGACGAAGGGGGGCGTGACGCTGTTCACCAAGTCGGCGGCGCTGGAGTTCGGGCGGCAAGGGCTATCGGATCCGGGTGAACTCGATCCATCCCGGGGTGATCCAGACGGATATGGGCGAGCAGACCTTCGTGGCACGCGCGAGCCGGACGGGCAGCAACGACACGGCGCCGGCGCGGCAGATGGTGACGGAGTCGGTGCCGTGGGGCCGGCTGGGTGTGCCGTTGGATATCGCCAAGGGGATCGTGTTCCTGGCGTCGGACGACGCGGCGTATATGAACGGCTCGGCGCTGGTGGTGGATGGGGGCGTGACGGCGGCGTGATGCCTCGGTTCGTCAGGCGCCTCGCCACATAGGTGCCCGAGCCTTGACCGGGTCGAGCAGTGTCCAGTCGCCATCCTCCAGCACATGGCCGAGCGGGAACGGAGCGCGGGGCTCCAGGCCGAGGGAGCGGACGACCCGGTCGTCTCGGTAATAGGTCTGCAGCACGACGCGGGTCAGGGTTGCCACCGCCGGGCCGCCGGCCGTACGCAGTTGCTGCGCCACCGCGGCGCGGCGTTCGGGCGACAGGGCGGCGAACGGGCCGCCGGCCAGTTGCGTCAGTTGCTCCAGCGCCTGGCGCACGGCCGGCGCGTCCCGGCCAAGCGTGACCAGCATATCGGCCTGGATCGCCGGGTCGTCGGCGCCGGGGACGCGATAGCGCTCGCTGGCGGGGATGATGCAGGCGGAGATCGCCGCCAGGTCGGCCTTCTGGGCCTCGATCAGGGTTTCGGTCATGGCGTTGGTCATGAGGGAGCCTCAATCAAACAAAGTGGCCAGGCGCTGCTTCATCTGATCGGCGATGTAGAGCGCGAGTGCCTGGATGGTGGAGGTCGGGTTCACGCCGCCCGAGGTGACGAAGATGCTGCCATCGATGACGAACAGGTTCTTTACGTCGTGCGAGCGTCCCCATTCATTGACCACGGATCGTTCCGGGTCCGTCCCCATTCGCGCGGTGCCCAGCAGATGCCAGCCGCCGTAGAGGATGGGGCTGTTGACGCAGATGTCGCGCGCACCGGCCTCGGCCAGGAACTCCTTCGCCCGTGCGATGCCGTGCTCCATCATGCGGCGCGAGTTCTCGCTGATCGTGTAATCGATCTTCGGCGCGGGGATGCCGTGACTGTCCTTCAGCACCGGGTCGAGGGTGACGCGGTTATGCGCCTCCGGCAAATCCTCACAGATCGCCGAGAGCTGCAGGCGGTGGCCATTCAGGCGGCGGAATACTTCGTGATGGTCGGCGCCCCAGGGGAGGAGCCCTTTTGCCTCGCTCATGACCGCTTCCATCACCGGGCCGGCGCCGCGGCCAAACTGGAAGGTATAGCCTCGGACGAAGCCGCGCGCCTTGTCGGTCTCGTAGAACTCCTTGCTCCACAGACAGGTCGGCGGCGCTCGGTTGCTATCGGTTTCCTGTTCAACGAAACCATAGACCTGGGCATAGGGGTGGAACATCAGGTTTCGGCCGACCTGGCCGCTGGAATTTGCCAGTCCGTTGGGGAAGCGTCCCGATGCCGAATTCAGCAGCAGCCGCGGCGTGCCGATGCCGTTGCAGGCGACAACAACGACATGCGCCGGCTGGAATTGCTCGACGCCGTCCTTGTCGTAGTAGACGACGCCGGAGGCCATGCCGTGCTCGTCCGTCGTGATCTGTTTGACCCGGCAATGGGTGCGCAGTTCGACGCCTGCTCGGATCGCGTGCGGCCAGTAGGTGATGTCCGTGCTGGCCTTCGCCCCTTGCGCGCAGGCCGGTGTGCAGTGACCGAGATTGATGCACCGCGCCCGGCCTTCGTAGTCCATGGTGGCGACGGTGGTGTCGGACGGCCACCAGTGCCAGCCGAGGCGGTTCATCGCCTTGGCCATGATCGCGCCCGACTTGCCCATCGGCAGCGGCGGCATCGGCGGATTGCGCTCCGGCACCGCGGGGTCGCCGGCGAGGCCGGAAACGCCCATCATGCGATCGTTCTCCTCAAAGAACGGCACCAGCGTGTCGTAGTCGATCGGCCAGTCGTCGGCGACACCGTCCAGGCTGCGAACGCGGAAGTCGGAGGGATGCATGCGCGGCCAATGCGCGGTGTACATGATCGTGCTGCCGCCGACGCCGTTGAAGTTCACCACCTTGATGGGGGAGGCGTCGTCGTTGATCGGATAGTCCTCGGGACGGGCGCGGATGTTGGGGCTGGGGGAGTAGTCGCCGAAGAAGCGGGCTTCCCAGTCGCGGCCGGTGCTGGGGTAGAGCGCTGGGTTCATCCAGTCGCCTTGCTCCAGGCAGAGGATGTGCATTTTTGTCTCGGCCAGGCTGTAGGCCATGGCTGCGCCGGAGGCCCCGGCACCGATGATCAGGACGTCGACCGGATCGTTCATTGTAGCGTTCCCTTCCTTGCCGCCAGCATGCGGGGAGTGGGACGCGGAGGCAATGGGATCGGCTGCCCGGACGGTAGGAGGAGGGCTGAAACGAATTTTGTAGCAAAAATGTTACTCTTTTGGTTGCACGAATAAAGAGGACATGTGGCCGACCCGATTTCAATTCATTCGCCGTCCCCAGCCTCTGCTGCGTGACCAACGTGGCTCGGTTCTTCTGCTTACGGCGATAGCAATACCGCTCTGCGTCGGCGTGATGGCGCTCGCCATCGACGTAAGTTACTGGGAGGATCAGCGGATACAACTCCAGCACATAGCTGATGTTGCCGCGCTGGCCGGTAGCGCACGCTACGCTCAGACAAACAACGCCACCGCCGCGGTGCAGTCAGCGGCTAGCGTGGCCGAGCTGAATGGTGTTCCTGCGGGCACCCGCACGACCAGTGGCAGCACAGGTTTGACCGACAATTACGGCGACTGGGTGACGACCTATAGCCTGCATGCACCCACGGCGACGCTTACCGCCACAATACAGACAAGCGCACCCATCTGGTTCGGACGCCTGTATACAACGGCCACCAAACAGACGATCTCTGCGACGGCGACGGCTCAGTCCACGGCCACCATCACTGGCCATCCCTGCGTTCTGGCTCTCCAAGGCGATACGACCGGGGTGACCACATTTGTTGACATCACATTCAGCGGCAACACCTCAGTCAGCAGCAGCACATGTGGCGTACGATCCGACGGTGCGCTCAGCGCGGGCGGCAGTTCCAGCGTCGCAGTTCCAACCGTGATTGCCAGCGGGAACATCAACGCCTCGAACAATATCACTTGCACTTCTTCGCCGTCCTGCCTGCAATCAGGGGCGCCCCAGATCCCGGATCCGTTTAGCTCCACCTATAGCAACCAGTTGAGTATTCCCTCCAGCGGTCAGGCAGGCAGCAGTGATGGCAGCAGTGCAAATGTGACCTACCATCCGGGCATCTATTCCTCTAGTCTTACCTTCAACAGTAACGTCAACTATACGCTCCAACCCGGAATTTATTATGTGAATGGCTCGATTACCATCAACGGTGGCGCGATCGTCTCCGGTACCAATAACGGTGGGGTCACGCTGATCAGCACCAATGGGATCTCCATGAATGGTAACGCCACGGTCACTCTCACCGCGCCATCGACCGGCCCGACCGCCGGGTTGCTGTATGGAACCTCCGCGACAAGCGGAAACATATCAATTGTGGGCAACAGCGGCAACGTTCTCAGCGGGGCCATATATGCTCCCAACGCCAGCATCCAGGTCACCGGAAATTCGGGTACCGCCGTCACCCCGAGCGCTTGTTTGGTGGTGGTCGGCGCAACTGTCAGCTTTAAGGGGAACTCCGCGTTCAATAACGCCGGCTGCGGTTCGCTAGGCGTGCCGCCTACACACAACAGCCCGCTGACCACCAGGCTGATCCAATGAGCCTGGGGTTAAAACGGCTGTGGCGCTGTTGCAGGGGGGTGGCGGCGTTGGAATTCGTGCTCGTCGCACCCGTCCTGCTGACGATCTGCGCAGGGATTGCAGATTTCGGTCTGGCCCTACGCGATCAAATGCAACTCAATCAGGCCGTATCAGACGGTGCCGGCTATGCCTTTGCCGTGCAGCAGTCCTTGGCCTCACTGGGCACGGTAACCCCTGCCTCGGTGCAGTCGGTAGTGTCGGCAAGCCTGACTCTGCCCAATGTCACGGTTCCTCTTCCCAGTACACCGGGGCCGTTCTGCGTTCAAACGAACAGTCAATCCACTCCGCCAACAAATAGCCTGACGCCCGGCTCGTATGATGTGGCCTGTCCGAACGGCAACCCCGCCGGCACTTACATGACGATAACGGCGCAATACACCTATCACCCGATGATGCCGGCCTATAGCCTGTTGGCGAGCACGTCACTGCGCGCTTCTGCGATCGTAAGGCTTTATTGATGCGGCTGCTTCGCGACCGATCCGGCGTAGCCGCAATTGAGTTCGCCATTGTTGGTTCGGTCTTTCTACTGCTTCTGCTCGGCACAATCCAAATTGGTTTGCTGTGGTGGACCGAGAACGCCTTGCAGACAACGGCCATGCTCACCGCGCGCTGTGCGGCCCTGGGGTCCTGCACCAATCCCGCAGCGTTCGCTGTTTCCACCGCAGGCAAATTCACCTTCTCGAATGCAATCACGGCCAATGAGGTTTCTGTAAGTTCGGGCTCCTCCTGCAATTCCCTGTCGGGGTATAATCAATTCACTAAAGTTACGATCACTTCGACGGTATGGGCAAACTCACTGATTTCGCCTCTCTTGGGCACGTCAATCAACGCGTCCGCCTGTTACCCCGCCCCAACTTATACTCCCCCAACCGGATCGTAGCGAGAGTACCCTCCAGCCTGATATCTTGCCGGGCAACCTGCATTTTCTCGAACCTGCCGCCGGCCACCGCGGAGTTGCGGTGACGCCCGGGCGAGCGGGTTCGCCATCGCACCCTAGTTCCACATCCACCGCGACGCCTCGAACGCCGCCTGCGCCCGTGAAATGCCAAGATCGGCGAGCATGCGGTCGTCCATCTCGGTGAGATAACGGCGGGTCTTCCTATTGCGCTGCGCGCGGGCAATCCAATCGCTCAGACGCTTCCGCCAGGTGGGAAAATCAAGGCGGACATGGCCCGGCGCCATCGGCCGTCCGGGCGATGCAATGATTTTGTGCGCGAACATCGAACCCTCCTGTCACATGTCTATGAAGGATAGGATGGGGGCGACGGTCTGATCAGGGAAACGAATTGTGCTGATGGCCAGAATCAATGATACTGATGGGCATGAGCATTCCAATGGGTCTCGACCCCGACCTGCTGCGGGCCTTCGTCTACATTGCCGAGGACGGCAGCTTCACCCGCGCCGCCGAGCGTGTCGGGCGGACGCAGTCCGCGGTTTCGATGCAGGTGCAGCGACTTGAGGCGCTCCTGGGAGAAAAGGTCCTGGCACGCGGAAAGGGTGGCGCTGTCCAACTGACCGCGCATGGCCGCTATCTGCTGGACAAGGCGCGCGAGGTGCTGGCGCTGAATGACGCTATCTGGTCGGCATTTCATGAACCTGTTGTGCGCGGGACAGTGCGCCTCGGCACGCCGGATGATTATGCCATGCGCTTTCTTCCGCCGGTGCTGAAGCGTTTCGCGCAGACGCATCCGGCGGTTGAGGTGGACGTGCTCTGCCTGCCGTCCAGCGACCTTGTCGAACGCCTGAAGGCCGGCGAGCTTGATCTGACGCTGTGCTCGGAAGGTCAGGAGCCGCGGAACTGGCCCAGCACGCGGCTGTGGCATGGCCCGCTACAGTGGATCACGTCCGACCGACATGCGCCCCATCGTCTGGATCCATTGCCGTTGGCGCTGTCCGCCGGCGATTGCGCCTGGCGCCGCGCCACGCTGCGTACACTGGACAGGTCCGGACGTCGCTACCGGGTCGGCTACACCTCGGCGACGCTTGCGGGGACCCACGTCCCCGTGCTGGCTGGACTGGCGGTGACGGTATCGCCGATAACCACGCTGCCGGACGGGTTGCGGGTCCTGCGCCCGGAAGAAGGCATGCCGGCGCTGCCGGAAGCTGCCATTCTGCTCCTGAAGGGCCAGAAGCCAGTGCAGCCGCTGACGGACGTCCTGGCCACGCATATCGCCGAGACGTTTCGGCAGGAGGTGCGGATGTCGGAGCGAATCGCGGCGTAGCGCCGCCGCTGGACTCTTTAAAGGGTCGCGGGCCTCACGAGCCGCTCCGTCCGGTCCCGACCGGATGACGCCCCGACATGGCAACCCAGACCCATCCTTTCCGGTCCCTTGCCACCACCCCACCCCACATGGTCCTGTCCCCCAAACCCAAGGACCCGGACCGCACACCCATGCCCCAGCCCCTCGCCGGCCTGCTCGTCGTCTCCCTGGAACAGGCGGTCGCCGCGCCCTACTGTGCTTCCCGCCTCGCCGACGCCGGCGCGCGCGTCATCAAGATCGAGCGGCCGGAGGGCGACTTCGCGCGCGGCTACGACAAGGCGGCGCAAGGGCCTGTCCAGCTATTTCGTCTGGCTCAACCGCGGCAAGCAGAGCCTGGTCGCCGACATCAAGAACCCGGACGACGCCGCGCTGCTGCACCGCATCCTCGCGAAGGCGGACGTGTTCATCCAGAACCTCGCGCCCGGCGCGGCGGCCCGCGTCCGGCTTCGGCTCCGACGACGCTGCGCGCGCGATATCCGCGCCTGATCACCGTCGACATCTCGGGCTATGGCGACACCGGCGACTACGCCACGATGAAGGCCTACGACCTGCTGGTGCAGGCGGAATCCGGCCTGGCCATGATCACCGGCCATCCCGCCGGCCCGGGCCGCGTCGGCGTGTCGGCCTGCGACATCGCCTGCGGCATGGCCGCCCATGCCGGCGTGCTGGAGGCGCTGATCGAGCGCGGCATCACCGGCCGGGCAAGGGCCTGAAGGTCAGCCTGTTCGACGGCATGGCCGACTGGATGAACGTTCCGCTGCTGTATTACGAGGGCACCGGCAAGGCGCCGGCAGCGCCTGGGCCTCGCGCATCCCTCGATCTGTCCGTATGGCGCGTTCGCGACCAAGGACGGCGCGCTGGTGCTGATCTCGATCCAGAACGAACGCGAATGGGTGGAGTTCTGCGCGAAGTTCCTCGACGAGCCGGACTTGCCGACAACAGCCCGGGTTTCGAGACGCAACGTCATCCGCGTCGCCAACCGCGCGATGGTCGACGCGCATGTCGGCGCAGACCTTCGCCGCACCTGACGCGCGATCAGGCCGCGGCGAAGCTGCGCGCCGCCAACACGGCGTACGGCTTCGTCAACGACGTCGCCGCGCTCGCCCACCATCCGGCCTTGCGGCGGACGCCGGTGGCACGCCGAACGGCGGTTCGGCGCAGATCGTCGCACCGGCGGTCATCAAGTCGGATGAGACGCTCGAACTCGGCGCGGTGCCGGCGATCGGCGCCCATTCCGACGCCATCCGCAAGGAATTCGCCGCCTGATCTCGCCGCCGGCCTAACCCAGAAACCTTGCTGCCATCGCATAGCCCCGACGCCGAGCGGGGGGCACCTTGTGGCGCCCCGCCACACGTTCGAGCAGCAGACGGATGTCCTCGGCCGCGCCGGCCTTCAGCGCCGAGTTCAGGAACACCTGTTCCAGCACATCCTGCTGCGCGTGGCTGCCGCCGAGGCGGTACATATCCGCCAGCACCGGGCGCATCGCCGCCAGCGCATCGACATGGCGTGCCTGCATGTTCGCCAGAACCCCCTCCGAGACCGGGAGGGCGACGGACCGCACCAGTGCGGCCAGCGTCGATCCGCCACGGGCAAAGTCGCGCATGCCGGCCAGCATCTGTCCGGCAGCCGCGTCCCGCCCTGTGGCACCCAGCGCCATCATCCAGTGCGGCAGGGTGAACGCCGACTGGCAGTCGCCGATACGGCCCTCGGCCTTGTCCGCCAGTTCCACCCAGCGATCGCCGACATCCACCCGGTGCCGGCCCAGCCGGTACAGCATCGAGGCCGCATTCTGCACATCGATATAGAGGTCCGGCGCCGCCCCGGTCAGTGGCGAATCCAGGTCGCGGAACCCCACATCGTACAGCGCCAGCACCCGGTCAAAATCGCCCAGTTCCAGGTGATACATCGCCTGGTGCCACCACAGATGGTGCTTGAGGTTGTTGCCGCCGTCCCAGCGCGGCTGCAGCGCCTCGATCCAGGCCACGCCCTCGATGCGCCGGCCGGTCATCTCCAGCACATGGGCCACGGCGTGGGCCGCCCACAGATCGGACGGATCGAGCCGGATAGCTGCGCGTCCAGCCAGTTCCGCTTCCACGTAGTACCCGGCCTCCTCATGCGCGAAGCACCGGCAGGCCAGCAGCGAGGCATAGCCCGGCAGTTCGGCGCTCCAGTGCCGCTCCACGCCCAGCACCGAGGTCAGCATGGCGTCCACCCGGCCGCACCAGAAATTCACGAAATGGGCGAGGCGGAAAGCCAGGATATCGTGCGGGTGCTCGCGGACGATTTGTTCCCAGATATCGGCCGCCCGCTCCGGGTCGCCGTCGATCCAGGCGGACAGGGCTGCCTTGTGCGCTTCCTCTCGCGCGGATCCCTTCGTCCGCCGCGCCTGCCCCAGCGCCGTTCGGGCCCCCGGCAGGTAGGCGGCGTTGAAACCCGTCATGAACAGGTAGCCCTGGAGGCAATGCGCCATGCCGAAGCCGGGATCGGCGGCCAGCAGCGCGTCCATCCGCGACTTCATGTCGGCGCGGTAGCCCAGATACCCGTCGACGACGTGATCGAACGCGGCAACGGCCTCCTCCGACCCGGTGGTCAGAGCGAGGCCACGGCAATCATGGAACATTCTTCGATCCTCCCGGGCCGTCGCCATAGGCTCCGGAATTCGAATTTGATCAAGCCAACCTCCGGGCAGGCGCGTGCGCTTGCGCTTTTGGGCGGCGGCGTTGACCGCAGCGTAGACAGCCGAACAAACAAGATGTTCTGCAAATCAATGGCTTGCGTCAAAATCTCGGGAAAGTTCGGGTTAGCCGCCGGTCACGCTCATGTGCCGGCGACCGCCGGGCTTGTCGTGCCGGCGGTCGATGATGAAGTCGTGGCCCTTCGGCTTGCGGCTGATCGCCTCGCGGATCGCGTCGTCCAGCTCGGCGTCGGTCGCGCCGGCGCGCAGCAGCGGCCGCAGATCCGCGTCGTCGTCCTGACCGAGGCACATGTACAGCGTGCCGGTGCAGGTCAGGCGCACGCGGTTGCAGCTCTCGCAGAAATTGTGGGTCATCGGCGTGATGAAGCCGATGCGCCGGCCGGTCTCCTTGACGTTGAAGTACCGCGCCGGCCCGCCGGTGCGATAGTCGGTGTCCTCCAGCGTCCAGCGTCTTGCGCAGCCGGGAGCGCACGATCGACAGCGGCAGGTATTGCTCGGTGCGGTCGCCGCTGATGTCGCCCATCGGCATGGTCTCGATCAGGCACAGGTCGAAGCCGTGATCGCCGCACCAGGCGAGCATGGCGTCGAACTCGTCCTCGTTCACGCCCTTCATCGCCACGGCGTTGATCTTGATCGCCAGCCCGGCGGCCTTGGCGGCGAAAATGCCGTCCAGCGTCGTGCCGATCTTGCCCCAGCGGGTGATGCTGGGCGAACTGCTCCGGATCCAGCGTGTCCAGCGACACGTTGATCCGGCGGACGCCCGCCGCGTACAGCCCGTCCGGCCAGCTTCGCGAGCTGCGTGCCGTTGGTGGTGACCGTCAGCTCCTTCAGCCCGCCGTCGCCCAGCCGGGCGCCCAGGCTGCGGAACAGCGTCATCACGTCGCGCCGGACCAGCGGCTCGCCGCCGGTGATGCGGATCTTGTTGGTGCCCAGCCGGATGAAGGCGGCGCAGATCCGGTCCAGCTCCTCCAGCGTCAGCAGGTCGCGCTTCGGCAGGAACGTCATGTCCTCCGCCATGCAATAGACGCAGCGAAGGTCGCAGCGGTCGGTGACCGATACGCGCAGATAGGTGATGGACCGGCCGAACGGATCGATCATGATTGGTGACTGTCTCCCGCCGGACGAATGCTCCGCCCGAATTCACTGGCAAACACATGACTTGCGCCAAGAGCGTCCGATCTTCAAGGGGAGAGCCTTGCGCGCACACGATAGCAGACGCTCGACTTTGGCCGCGGGGCCGAGCATCCTGCGAGCGTGAGCAAAAATAGGTACCCATGATCGGGGTCGAGGCTGCCATCCGGATTGTCGAGCTTGCTTCGGTACGCCTTTGTGGCGGGGGCGACCCGTTCCCGGCCCAGGCAGTCGACGCCAACGCGGGAACCGACCTCTCGTGTCCGTTGCAGGCGCTTCGGCGCGCCGCGTGGTTGCCGCACGCGGACGGGCTGGCGTTGGATGCGCTGGAGAGAACTCGCCGCCGGGCTGCCGGACGGGGTCCACCTGGATACCGCCAACCTGGCGCAGCCGGCGGTTTTCCCACCGGGGACCGGGCGCGTGCTGCTCAATCTGCTGCTGTTGGCGGCCGATAGCCTACCGGGCGGGGGAGCGGTCGGCCTGGCCGGTTCGGCGGAGGATATTTTCGTGCGAATAACTGGTCCCGGCGCAGCCTGGCCGGCCAATTTCGCCGCGCTGGTGCACGATGAGGCCGCGGCCCTTGCCGCCCTGCCCACGGAAGCCGGCCTGCAGGCCGCGCTGACCGTCCTGCTGGCCCGCCAGGAAGGTTTGCGCCTGTCCCTCGTCATCCCGCCAACCCGGCAACCGGCGCAGCCGATCCTGCGTCTAGAGCGTGATGACCCGAGGCGGAATTGCCGGAGGTCTGAATCACGCGATCAAACAAATACTTAGAGCAGGATGACTGCGCGAAAGCGATGTCATCCTGCTCTAAGCGCCTGAAGCGGCTCGTTCCGTTACCCAAAAAAATCGGTCCGCATTTACTTTTTGTTTGCCAACTCCTGCCAGCATCCCGTTCCGCCCGGCGTGACGGGCTGCCCAGGGGGTTGCCGTGGACGATTTACTTTCCGACTTCCTTACCGAAACGAATGAGAGTCTTGCCGAACTCGACGTTGCGCTGGTGACGTTGGAGCGCACACCGGACGACGCGGGGACCCTGTCAGGCATTTTCCGGCTGGTGCATACGATCAAGGGCACGTGCGGGTTCCTTGGCCTTCCACGCCTGGAACGGGTCGCGCACGCGGCGGAGAATGTGCTGGGGCGGCTCCGGGATCGCACCTTGTCGGTCACGCCGGACATCGTCAGCCAGGTCCTGGCCGCGATTGACCGGATCAAGATGATCGTTGGCAAACTGGGCGAAACAGGCGGCGAGCCGGCGGGCGACGATATGGTGCTGATCGAAGCGCTGAACGCGACCGCGAGCGGTCAGGCCGCCGCTGCAACGGTGCCGGATCCGGCCCCGCTGGCAGTCGAACCGTCACAGCCCGAACCCGAGCGGGCGCCGGAGGCCCAGGTCATCGCCGACGCCCAGCCTGAGCCAACCGTCGCCGCCGAACCGTCGATGCCCGCTGCGCGCACGGCCGCCCCGGCCGCGGCAGAGACGACCGCAGGCCCGATCGCCGCGGCACAG